>NZ_MPOI01000012.1:0-505674 GCF_001896145.1 Archangium sp. Cb G35 | reverse complement strand
TCATGGAGGACCGAACTCATGAAAGTTGAAAATTTCTGGGATGAGCTGTGTGTAGGGGTGAAAGGCCAATCAAACTCCGTGATAGCTGGTTCTCCCCGAAAGATATTTAGGTATCGTCTTGGGTAATTCAATACTGGAGGTAGAGCACTGGAACGGCTAGGGGTCTCACCAGATTACCAAACCGTACCAAACTCCGAATGCCAGTAATTGTTAGCCCGGGAAGCAGTCAGTGGGTGATAACGTCCATTGGCAAGAGGGGAATAACCCAGACCGACAGCTAAGGCCCCCAAGTCTAGTCTAAGTGAACACTAGAAAGGATGTGGCAGGTCATTGACAACCAGGAGGTTGGCTTAGAAGCAGCCATCCTTTAAAGAAAGCGTAATAGCTCACTGGTCGAGACAGGCCGCGCCGAAAATGTAACGGGGCTCAAGACTAGCGCCGAAGCTTCGGATTGCATGCGCCTGGCGCATGCAGTGGTAGGGGAGCGTTGCAACTACGGCGAAGGTGGACCGCAAGGGCCGCTGGAGTGGTTGCGAGTGCTGATGCCGAAATGAGTAGCGATAAAGGGGGTGAGAAACCCCCTCGCCGTAAACCCAAGGTTTCCTGGGTCAAGTTAATCTTCCCAGGGTTAGCCGGAACCTAAGCCGAGGCCGAAAGGCGTAGGTGATGGAAAGCAGGTTAATATTCCTGCGCCATCTTGTAGACGTTGAACCGAGGAAGGACGGAGAAAGCTAGACGAGCTGGCCGGTGGTTGTGCCAGTCCAAAGGCGTAGGGGTGTCGCGTACGATGAAAAGGCGCGGCAGTCATCCCCGAGACCCCATGGCGTCCCGCAAGGGATTAGTCGTTGATGCTCGGCTTCCAAGAAAAGTTCCGCGGGGAGTCTACAGGGTGTCCGTACCGCAAACCGACACAGGTGGGTGAGGAGAAAATCCTAAGGCGCTTGAGAGAACTCTCCTCCAAGGAACTAGGCAAATTTCCACCGTAACTTCGGAAGAAGGTGGGCCTCTGGTAGGTGTAGGCGTACAGCTGAAGCCGAGAGAGGTTGCAGAGAAATGGCGGTAGCGACTGTTTACCAAAAACACAGGACTCTGCGAAGGCAAGAAGCCGACGTATAGGGTCTGACTCCTGCCCGGTGCTGGAAGGTTAAGGGGATTCGTCAGCCGCAAGGCGAAGCGATGATCCGAAGCCCCAGTAAACGGCGGCCGTAACTATAACGGTCCTAAGGTAGCGAAATTCCTTGTCGGGTAAGTTCCGACCTGCACGAATGGAGTAACGACTTCCGCACTGTCTCGGAGAGGGACTCAGCGAAATTGAAATAGCTGTGCCGATGCAGTTTACCCGCAGCAAGACGGAAAGACCCCGTGAACCTTTACTACAACTTGACAGTGACACTAGGGTTCGACTGTGTAGGATAGGTGGGAGCCTTTGAAGCCGGGCCGCTAGGTTCGGTGGAGGCAACGGTGAAATACCACCCTGTCGGATTCTGGTGTCTAACCATGCTCCTTAAGCGGGAGTTGGGACACTGTCTGGTGGGTAGTTTGACTGGGGCGGTCGCCTCCCAAAACGTAACGGAGGCGCGCGATGGTTCCCTCAGCCCGATTGGAAACCGGGCGTCGAGTGCAATGGCATAAGGGAGCTTGACTGCGAGACCGACAGGTCGAGCAGGTGCGAAAGCAGGTCATAGTGATCCGGTGGTCCTGAATGGAAGGGCCATCGCTCAACGGATAAAAGGTACTCCGGGGATAACAGGCTTATCTCCCCCAAGAGTTCACATCGACGGGGAGGTTTGGCACCTCGATGTCGGCTCATCGCATCCTGGGGCTGGAGCAGGTCCCAAGGGTTTGGCTGTTCGCCAATTAAAGCGGTACGCGAGCTGGGTTCAAAACGTCGTGAGACAGTTTGGTCCCTATCTGCTGTGGGCGTAGGATACTTGAGAGGCTCTGACCTTAGTACGAGAGGACCGGGTTGGAGACACCGCTGGTGTACCAGTTGTCTCGCCAGAGGCATCGCTGGGTAGCCATGTGTCGATTGGATAACCGCTGAAAGCATCTAAGCGGGAAACCGACCTCAAGAACAGGTATCCCGGGCGCAAGCCCCTGAAGACCCGTCGAAGACTACGACGTTGATAGGCCGGGTGTGTAAGCGCGGTAACGCGTTGAGCTAACCGGTACTAATTGGTCGTGCGGCTTACTGACCTCAATCTCTCACGAGCTCCACCCCACCGGGGAGGGAGTAGGGGATTCGAGGCCAAGGTCGAGGCCCTGAGCGCGCTCCAAAGCAGCGCCGGGCCCGGAAGAAGGCACCAGCTTCTCTGAAGCAGAATTGAAAACTACCCTTTGTATGCACGAGTCACTCAGTTTCCGGTGGCAATGTCGGAGGGGTCCCACCCGTTCCCATCCCGAACACGGAAGTTAAGCCCTCCAGAGCCGATGGTACTCCGCGGGAAACCGCGCGGGAGAGTAGGTCGCTGCCGGATTTTTTTTGAAGGCCCCGAGTCCTCACAATACGTGAGGACTCGGGGCCTTCGCCTTTGCGGGCTGCTGCTCGAGGTGTCGTGCTGCATTATCGCGCCTGGTCCGTAAGGCTCGCCGAGAGGGGCCAGGTTCAGCGATCGTCCGCCGCTCTCCCGGCAGACCTCTCGAGGTGGCTTGGATGGCTCAAGTGGCTGGAACTCTTGAGGAATCCGCCATCCGGGGTGGTTTGACTCCCCGTCCGTGCTCCGTCTAAAGTCCCGAGTTCGTCCGGTTTTCCACCCACTGCTCTCCTCCGAGTGGAGCTGTGGCCTTCCGGGTGCGGGCGGATCCACGCAATGAAGAAGCCGACCTCATTTGGGAAGTACCTCCTCCTCGAGCGCATCAACGTTGGCGGCATGGCGGAGGTCTTCACGGCCAAGGCCTTCGGCGTCGAGGGGTTCGAGCGGATCCTCGCTATCAAGAAGATCCTCCCGACGATGGCGGAGGATGAAGAGTTCATCACGATGTTCATCGATGAAGCGCGGATCAGCGTCGAGCTGAACCACGCCAACGTCGTGCGCATCGACGAGCTCGGCAAGCACGAGGACACCTTCTTCATCGCCATGGAGTACGTGGCCGGGCGCGATCTGCGCACGCTCCTGGAGCGCTACAGGCGGCGCAAGGAGATCATGCCCACCGCCCAGGCCGTCTTCATCGCCTCGAAGATGTGCGAGGGCCTCGACTACGCGCACCGCAAGAAGGATGCGCGCGGGCAGGACCTGGGCATCATCCACCGCGACGTCTCTCCGCAAAACATCCTCATCTCGTACGAAGGCGAGGTGAAGATCATCGACTTCGGTATCGCCAAGGCGGCGAACCGGTCGCAGAAGACGCAGGCCGGCATTCTCAAGGGCAAGTTCGGCTACATGAGCCCGGAGCAGGTCCGCGGCCTGCCCATCGATCGCCGCAGCGATGTCTTCGCCGTGGGCGTCATCCTCTACGAGATGCTGACGGGCGAGCGGCTCTTCGTCGGCGAGTCGGATTTCTCCACCCTGGAGAAGGTCCGCAACGCCGACGTACCCATGCCCCGGCAGTTCAATCCCAACATCCCGGCGGGGCTCGAGAAGGTCCTGATGAAGGGCCTCGCCCGGGATGTGGAGGATCGCTACCAGTGGGCGTCGGATCTCCAGGAGGATCTGATGCGCTTCCTGCTGGCCGGCGACGCGATCTACTCGTCCAAGCACCTCTCGGCCTACATGAAGGAGGCCTTCGCCGAGGACATCGTCCGCGAGGCCGAGAAGATGGAGCGCTACGCCTCCATCGAGCGCCCGGAACAGATCGAGGTCACGGGCGTCACGGGAGAACTGTCCCCCCGCTCGTCACGCCGGCAGCAGTCCCTCCCCGCGATGCCGGTGCCCGGCCGCTCTCCCACTGCTCCCGCCCAGCCCGCGGTGAGCAGCGGCTATGTGCCTCCCCCGACCGATGAAGAGTTGGCCGAGCTCGATGGCGCGGGAGACAAGACGCAGATCTTCGATCCGTCCCTCGTGGTCCCTCGACCGGGTGCCTCCGATGAGGCTTCTTCGAGCGTGCTGGTCGACGACAGCCTGACGGGTGAGACGAGCTACCCTCCAGAAGAAGAGGCCTCGCCGCCCTCCGCTCGCGGCCGTGGTGGCAGGCAGCAGGTGGTTATCGGCGACGGGGAAGGAGAGGGCTACGCGGGTGCGACCGTCGTCGGACCTGCTCCGACGGCACGTCCAGCTTCCGAGCCCGAGGAGTCCAATGCCACCCGTGTCGGCCAGGTTGAATCGGGAAGCACCATGCTCAGCCCGATGCCCACCGGGCATCGCAGGCGGCTGACCCGGGAGCAGGAGCGGCAGGACTCCTCTCACGACGAGCCCGAGCAGGACGAGCAGCACCTGTCCGAGGACGCTCAGGACGAGTATGGCGAGCAGCACTCGCCGGGTGAGGTGGACGATCCCCAGGAGGAGGAGACCACCGGCCCTGTCGCCATTCCGGAGGGGGCCGAGGAGGCCGAAGAGGCTGAAGCGCCCGTTCCGCAGAAGTCGAAGCCCACGCCCCCGAAGACGGCTCCTCGTGCCGTCCTGGCCGGCAAGAAGCTGCCTCCCAAGGCCGTTATCGGCATCGCCGCGGGCGCCGTGCTGCTCCTCGTGCTCCTGGGCGTCGTGCTGTTCTCCGGACCGAATACCGGCAGCGTGATGATCTCCATCCAGCCCGCTCAGGGCGCGGAGGTCCGGATCGACGGGCAACTGGTCGCGCAGAACCAGGTCATCGAGCTCGTCGAGGGCGTTCACAAGCTGACCGCCACCGCCCCGGGTCATCTGCCCGCGGCGCAGTCCGTCACCGTCACCAAGGGCCAGCGCGCCGAGGTGCTGCGCGTGACGCTGGAGGCCGAGCCGCCCCCCGATCAGCCCGAGAAGCCCGCCGCGACCGGCACAGAGGTCGCCAGCGCCACGGGGACTGGAACCGGGACCGGCACAGGGACTGGCACCGGGGCGGAGACTCCGTCCGACTCCCAGACCGAGCCGAGTGCTCCCACGCAGGAGCCAGCCCCGCAGACCGCGTCCGCGACGGGTTCCACTCCGGAGCAGGGGACTGGCACTCCGCCCGCGGCCGTGGAGCCGCCCAAGCCCACCACGTTCGCGGCCGTGTTCGTGGGGGATTCTGGCGCGGAGATCGAGGTGGCCGGCAAGCGCGTGGGTAAGACGCCCGACGTGAAGCTCGCCGACCTCACCATTGGCAAGACCTACACCTTCACCGTCACGCGCGCCGGCTACAAGCGCTACACCGGCAAGTTCAGCTCCGAGGGCGAGACGGAGGTGGAGGTCCCCTTCGAGCTCCAGAAGGAGGAGCCCGCCCCCGAGCGCACCGAGCGCCCCGTTGTCAGGCAGCCCGCCCCCGAGAAGACCACCCGCACGGCTCCCCGCTCCGTGGCCAAGGGCAAGCTGGCTTGCAGCTCCCGTCCTCCCGGTGCGCAGATCTGGGTGGACGGCAAGAACACCGGCCGTCAGACCCCTGTGGCACTTGGTAATCCGCTGCTCCTGCCAGTGGGCAGCCGCACCGTCGTCTTCAAGCTCGGCGGCAAACAGAGCAAGCCCCAGAAGGTCACCATCTCCGAGGGGGATGTGGCCAAGCTCATCAACGTCCCCCTCGAATAGTCACGCACTGGTTGCCCTCTTTCCATTGTTGGGTAAAGAGGGACCTCCATCCGGGTGCCCGCTTTCCGGGCCCTGGTTCCCTTTCAAGGTGGATCGCCATGACGACGACGCCCATCCGCGGCAAGCCCGCCTCGGCCGGACCCGCGCAGCAGCCCTTCTCCTATCCGCTCCGCCGTGAGTTCGTGGAGCCCGACTGGCGCCGTCTCCCCGGCTACAAGGACGTCTCCCAGGCCGAGTGGGAGAGCTCCGTCTGGCAGCGCAAGCACACCGTCAAGAACCTCAAGGAGCTCAAGGCCGCCCTCGGCCACTTCCTGCCGGATGATCTCCTGGCCAGCATGGAGCGCGACCAGCAGGAGCGGGCGACGATGTCCATCCTCGTCCCGCCCCAGATGCTCAACACCATGGACGAGACGGACCTGTGGAACGACCCGGTCCGCCGTTACATGCTGCCCGCCTTCGACGACCGCCACCCCGAGTGGCCCAATCACCCCAAGGCCAGCCGCGACAGCCTCCACGAGGCCGATATGTGGGCCGTGGAAGGTCTCACCCACCGCTACCCCACCAAGGTGCTGGCGGAGATGCTCCCCACCTGCCCCCAGTACTGCGGCCACTGCACCCGCATGGACCTCGTGGGCAATGACGTCCCCCAGGTCCAGAAGCACCGCTTCAATCTCGGCCAGAAAGAGCGCTACGAGCAGATGCTCGACTACCTGCGCCGGACGCCCACCGTCCGCGATGTGGTCGTCAGCGGCGGTGATATCGCCAACCTCCCCATCCAGTCCCTCGAGCCCTTCGTCAGCGCCCTGCTCGACATCCCCAACATCCGCGACATCCGCCTGGCCTCCAAGGGCCTCATGGCCATCCCCCAGCACTTCCTCCAGGACTCCGTCCTCCAGGGGATGGAACGGCTCGCCAAGAAGGCCAACGAGCGCGGCGTGGACCTCGCGCTCCACACCCACGTCAACAACGCCCGCCAGCTCACCCCCCTCGTGGGCAAGGCCGTTCGCAAGCTGCTCGACATGGGCTTCCGCGACGTGCGCAACCAGGGCGTCCTCCTGCGCGGCGTCAACAGCACCCCCAAGGATCTCCTCGAGCTGTGCTTCACCCTGCTCGATCACGCGAAGATCCTCCCGTACTACTTCTACATGTGCGACATGATCCCCAACTCGGAGCACTGGCGGCTCAGCGTGGCCGAGGCCCAGCAGCTCCAGCACGACATCATGGGGTACATGCCCGGCTTCGCCACCCCGCGCATCGTCTGCGACGTGCCCTTCGTCGGGAAGCGGTGGATCCACCAGGTCGCCGAGTACGACAAGGAGCGCGGCATCTCCTACTGGACCAAGAACTACCGCACCGGCATCGAGGGCAACGACCCCGACGCCCTCTCGCGCAAGTACGAGTACTTCGATCCGATCTACACGCTGCCCGAGTCCGGTCAGCAGTGGTGGCGTGAGCAGGCCAAGGCGGCGTGATGCTCCCCCCACCGCCGCCCTCCAAGGGCGCCCCCGTGCGTCCGGCCTCCGAGGCCGGGCGCCGCTCCCTCTTTCCCGACGCCACCGACGCCGAGTGGTCCGATTGGCGCTGGCATCAGCGCCACGCCGTACGCAGCCTCGCGCAGCTGGAGAAGTACGTCTCCCTCACCCCCGACGAGCTCGTCGGCGTGCAGGAGACCTCCGAGCTGTTCCGTATCGGCATCAGCCCGTACTACCTGTCCCTCATCGATCGCGACCATCCGTTCTGCCCCATCCGGATGCAGTCCATCCCCGTTCGCGCCGAGGCTCGCATCCGCCCCGGTGAGCTCGAGGACCCACTCGGCGAGGACAAGACCCGGCCCGAAGAGGCCATCGTCCACAAGTACCCGGACCGCGTCCTCTTCCTCGCGCTCGATACCTGCTCCGTCTACTGCCGCCACTGCACCCGCCGCCGCATCACCAAGGGCGGCGAGGCCGAGCTCACCAAGGAGCAGATGCGCCGCGGCCTCGAGTACATCCGCAACCACCCCGAGGTGCGCGATGTCCTCATCTCCGGCGGAGATCCGTTCCTCCTCTCCGAGGAGCGGCTGGAGGCGCTGCTCGCCCCCCTCCACGAGATTCCCCACGTGGAGATGGTGCGCATTGGCACCCGCGTGCCCGTGTGCCTGCCCATGCGCGTCACCGACTCGCTGGCCCGGCTCCTGCGCCGCTACGCCCCCGTCTACGTCGTCACCCACTTCAACCACCCGAAGGAAGTGACCCCCGAGGCCCGTGAGGCCTGCGAGCGGCTCGTGGACCACGGCGTCCCCGTGGAGAACCAGGCCGTCCTCATGCGCCAGCTCAACTCGGATGCCCGCATCATCCGCGAGCTCTCCCACGCCCTGCTGCGCATCCGCGTCCGCCCCTACTACCTCCACCAGATGGACGTGGCTCAGGGCTGCGAGCACCTGCGCACCCCCATCTCCAAGGGCATGGAGATCATCCAGCAGCTGCGCGGCCACACCACCGGGCTCGCCGTTCCCCACCTCGCCGTGGACCTCCCCGGCGGCGGTGGCAAGGTGACCCTCCAGCCCGATTATGTGCTGGAGCGCGGCGAGCACGAGACCGTCTTCCGCAACTACAAGGGCGAGCGCTACCTCTACCCCGAGCCCGAGCAGACCGACTGCTCCTGCCCATACGACTCCGTCTGGCAGGCCCGGCGCTGGGGGTAGGGCAGGGCGCTCACTCCTTCACGGTCGGCTCGGATGGCTCGGACGGAGTTTCCTCTCCCGCCGGCAGGCCGTGTTCCACCACCGGCGGTGCTCCCTCCTGCTCGTCCAGCATCACCGGGTTGTCCTCGTTGAACCCTTCCTGGATCTGGATCTCCCCGGGCTCCTTGCCCTGCGGGGATCTGGCCGACGCCGCCGCCTTCTCCTTCTCCTGCAGCGCCTTCTCCGCCGCCGCGACCTGCTCGTTCTGCTTCGGGCCCATCCGCGCCGACTGGCGCGCGTAGTCCTTCGGCGAGACGCCGTGCTCGTCCATCACCTTCTGCACCGCCTCCTGCTGCTCCCGGATCATCTCCCGGCGCTCGGAGTTGCTCATCTCGGAGGACTTCTTGTTCCCGTGCGCCGCGTTCACCTTGTCCACCGCCGCCTTCTCGGCTCGGCGGATGCGCGCCATCTGCTCGGGCGTGAGATCTCCCGCCAACGCGAGGTTCGGTGTCATGAGCCAGGTCGACAGCAACAGCACGGACAGACGGCGGGACATGGGCACTCCTGGATGGGCCCTTCCATCGTATGGGAGGTCCGGGGTCCGCGGGTAATCCGGTGGGGCACCGGGAGTCGAGTCCACGGGGTGAACCCGGGAGACGGATACCCTCACCCCGACCCTCTCCCGGAGGGCGAGGGAGGAGTCGGCACAGTGGGTTGGTGTTGGCGTGGTGGGGTGGGGGTTGTGCTTTAGCGGTTCCGGCAGCGTGTGCAACCGTCCGTCTTCTCCGCGCAGGACTCCCTTGCCCTCGCGCATCGGGGCGGCAGATCCGTTCGAGCCGGATGGCGGGACACCACCCCGCACAGGGCCTCCGCTACGTCGCACGTCTGCGTGGCCAGGGTGCATTGGTCCGCACAGGACAGCTCTCCCGCCGCTCCCCGGGCCCGCAGCTCCTCGAGCCGCGCTTCGTAGGTGGTCAGTTGATCATCGTCCGAGCCGGCTACCCGGGTGTCCACCTGCTTGGGACAACCCATGAGCGCCAGCGTGAGCAGGGCAAGGTTCGCGATGCGCATCCCCCTCCCTTATGCCCCACCACCCCCTCCGTCCAGGGCCTCAGCGCTCCATGGACCGCGGTTGGACACGCCGCTCCGGCGTCTCCTCGGCGCGGTTGCAATACAGGAACGCCGTCAGCACCAGCAGCGCCGCCACCGCCAGCTTCCTCAGCCACTCCTCCCTCTGTCCCTTCTGTGACTCCTCCTGCTCGCGTTCGGCCGCCTCGAGCGCCGCCGAGACCTCCCTCCCCATCGCCCGCAGTCTCCGGCACAGCTCCACCGTCCCCGTCAGCGCCCCAGGCACCGCCGCCGTCTCTCGCTCCAGCGCCTCGGCCAGCGCTCGCGCCCAGACGTCCTCCTCCACGTCATTCTCCGGCTCCCGGCACGGCAGGGCCGCCGCCCGGGTCAGCGCCAGCCCCGCTCGTAGCAGGTGCACGCAGAAGGCCTCCGGCGTGATGCCGTAGAAGAGCGCGCTCTCCCGCATCGAGCGGTCCTGGACCAGCCGCGTCATGAGGAAGGCCGTCTGGCGATACGGCAGCGCTCTCAACGCCGCAACGAGCTCGGCGGCCGACAGGTGGGAGACGTCAGGGGGAGGGGACACGCAGGCCTCATTCTCCGTCATCCGCCGGCCGATTTCTTGAGCCACGTGCACCACCCCCTACACTTGTGGCCATGTTGCGTCCTGTTGCACTCCTCCTGCTCCTGCTCTCGCCCCTCCACGCCCTCGCCGTGGAGACCATGCGCATCGCCATGGGCGACTCCCAGAGCCAGGTGCGCGTGAGTGGCAAGGCCCTCTCCTTCGGCTCCGATTCCGAGGACGCCCGCTTTACTTCCCTCGACCAGGACAGCGCCGTCGTGCGCCGCCGTGGCTCCCGGCTGGAGCTCAATGGCGCTCCCGTCATGGGCACCGCCGTCCGCTTCCGCGCCGGACTGGATGCCCGCGATGCCGGTGTCCCCGGCTCCTCGCCCCTCCGCGCCGGTGACATGCAGGTCCGCGGGGATGTCGTGGTGCGCCTCTACAAGGACGGCCTCCAGCTCATCAACGTCATCCCCCTCGAGGACTACCTCGCCGCCGTGCTCGGCAGCGAGATGCCCGTCTCCTTTCCCCCCGAGGCCCTCAAGGCGCAGGCCGTGGCCGCTCGCACCTACGCCCTCCAGAAGAAGCTCGAGACCTACGGCAGCCCCTTCCACATGGGCAGCAGCGTGCTCCACCAGGTCTACGGCGGCGTCAATCGCGAGGACCCGCGCTCCCTCGCCGCCGTCCAGGCCACCCGCGGCGAGGTGATCACCTACGAGCTCGCCCCCATCGAGGCCTACTTCCATGCCTCCTGCGGCGGCCGCACCGAGTCCGGCCAGGATGCCCTCCAGCGCAATCTCCCCTACCTGCGGGCCGTGGACTGTCCGTGCGGCAGCCTCCCCGCCAGCCGTTGGAGCGCCACCGTCTCCGACTCGGAGCTGCAGGCCGCCCTCGGCCAGTCCACCGAGGGCTTCCATGTCACCTCCCGCACCGCCACCGAGCGGGTGAACCGGGTGGCTACCTCGGGAGGCCTCTCGCTCGATGGGGCGGCGTTCCGGCGCAAGCTCGGCTATACGAAGCTCAAGAGCCTCGAGTTCGACGTGGAGCGCTCCGGCGGCAGCTGGCACTTCACCGGCCGCGGCTATGGCCACGGCGCCGGCTTCTGCCAGTGGGGGGCCAAGGCGCTCGCCGACGAGGGCCTCACCTACCGCGACATCCTCCTGCACTACTACCCGGGGACCGAGCTCCAGCAGCTCTACTGACACATCCCGTTTCGTCGAGGCGCCCGGGCTGTTACAAGCGCCTCCTCCCGTGTCCTCCCTGCTCTCCGACTACGACTTCGAACTCCCCGAGGCGCAGATCGCCCAGGCCCCCCTCGCGTCCCGAGATGCCTCCCGCCTCCTGGTGGTGAGCCGCTCCTCGGGCGCCCGGGAGCACCGCCACTTCTCCGGCCTGACCGGCCTGCTGCGCGAGGGCGACCTGCTCGTCGTCAACGACGCCCGTGTCATCCCCGCCCGCCTGCTCGGGAGCAAGGCCGGCACCGGCGGCCGCGTGGAGCTGCTCGTCGTCCGTCCGTCGGCCCCCACGCTCACCTCGCAGGCCCTCGGCGGCGCCACCGAGGCGCTCGAGTGGATCTGCCTCGGCCAGGCCTCCAAGGGCCTCAAGCCCGGCGCCCGCGTCTCCTTCCCCGAGGGTCTGGAGGCCGAGGTGCTGGAGGCGCTCGGAGGAGGGGAGTACCGGGTGCGCTTCCACGCCGCGCCGGGCACCTCGCTCGCCGAGCTGCTGGACAAGGCCGGCCGCCTGCCCCTGCCGCCCTACATCACCCGGGCCCCCGAGGCCGCGGACGCCGAGCGCTACCAGACCGTGTATGCACGGGCCTCGGGCGCGGTGGCCGCTCCCACCGCGGGGCTGCACTTCACCCAGGCCACCTTCGAGGCCCTGGCGGCCCGGGGCATCCACCGCGTCGAGGTGACGCTCGACGTGGGGCCCGGCACCTTCCTCCCCGTGCGCGAGGAGAACCTCGAGAAGCACCACATGCACCCGGAGCGCTACTTCGTCCCCGAGGCCACCGCCCAGGCGGTGAATGCCGCGAAGGCCGAGGGCCGCCGGGTGGTGGCGGTGGGCACCACCGTGGTGCGCACCCTCGAGTCGGCCACGGACCCGGACTCGGGCGCCCTGCGCGCCGGCACGGGCGAGACGACCCTCTTCATCCGCCCCGGCTTCCGCTTCCGGCAGGTGGACGTGCTGCTCACCAACTTCCACCTCCCGCGCTCCACGCTGGTGGTGCTGGTGAGCGCGCTGCTCGGCCGCGAGCGGACCCTGGATGCCTACCGGGAGGCGGTCGCCGCCGGCTACCGGTTCTTCTCGTACGGCGACGCGATGTTGGTGACGGAGTAGGAGACACGACGCAATGGGAGAGCCGCGCAAGGAGAAGGGTGACACCCGGGTCCCACCGAGTCTGGTGCGCTACGAGCTGCTGCACGAGGACGCCTCGGGCTCGCGCGCGCGCCGGGGGCGCCTGCACACCCCCCACGGTCTCATCGAGACGCCCATCTTCATGCCCGTGGGCACCGTGGGCAGCGTCAAGGGCGTGGGCCCGGATGATCTGCTCACGCTCGATGCTCAAATCATCCTCGGCAACACCTACCACCTGATGCTCCGGCCCGGAGACGACCTGGTGGGGGAGATGGGCGGCCTGCACCGCTTCATCTCCTGGGACCGCCCCATGCTCACCGACAGCGGCGGCTTCCAGGTCTTCAGCCTCGCCGAGAAGCGCAAAATCACCGAGGAGGGCGCCGCCTTCCAGTCGCACCTGGACGGGCGCCACATCCTCCTGACGCCCGAGCGCTCCATCGAGATTCAAGAGACGCTCGGCGCCGACATCATCATGGCCTTCGACGAGTGCCCGCCCTCCACCGAGGACCGGGCCTACCTGGAGAAGTCCCTGGCGCGCACCACGCGCTGGCTCCAGCGGTGCGTGAAGGCCTGGAGCCGCGAGCGCTCCTCGCTCTTCGGCATCGTCCAGGGCGGCCTCGACAAGAACCTGCGCAAGTCCCACGCCGAGGACGTGTGCGCGGTGGACCTGCCCGGTTACGCGCTCGGCGGCTACTCCGTAGGGGAAACCCCCGAGGCCATGCACGAGGGCGTGGCCTTCTCCGCTCCGCTGCTCCCTCGGGACAAACCGCGCTACCTCATGGGGGTGGGCACGCCGGTGGACCTGGTCACCTGCGTGGAGCACGGGGTGGACATGTTCGACTGCGTGCTGCCCACCCGTTGCGCCCGCAACGGTCTGCTCTTCACCTCCGAGGGCAAGGTCGTCATCCGCAACGCCACCTACGCCAAGGATCCCCGGCCCGCGGACCCCGCCTGCTCCTGCTACACCTGCCGCAACTTCAGCCGCGCCTACCTGCGCCACCTCTTCGTGGCGGGGGAAATCCTGGCCATGCGGCTCAACACCCTCCACAACCTCCATTACTTCCTCAACCTCATGAAGGACGTGCGCCAGGCCATCGCCGAGGACCGGTACACCGCCTTCGCCCGGGACTTCCGCGACAAGGCCCGGGCCCAGGAGTCCGAGCGCACCCGCTCGAAGTAGGTGCCCTCGGTACATACCGGCGGCCATCCAGACGGCCGGTGCCTGGGGTCCGCCGGGGTCTCTCCAGCGTGCCGGACGGCACCTCCTCGCCGTGCCGCGCAAGGACAGGAGGGAGGCAAACGGGCTTGACGCAAGACGGAAAGGCCGGGGCCTCCGCGCCGTTCACTTGCCCGGGGTGTGTGCCTGCTGCTAAGAGGCCCCCCTTTCCGGTTTGTCCGTTGTCCAGTGGTGGACGGCGGCGTGGGCGGAACCCTCTCTCGAGACGAGGCGGTTTGTGGCAGACAGCTTTCTGATCCTGGCCCAGGCGGCGGGCGGCCAGAGCCCGGTGCCCAGCATCGTGCTCTTCATCGGCCTGTTCGTGATCATGTACTTCGTGATGATCCGGCCGCAGCAGAAGCAGCTCAAGGCGCACCGCGAGCTCGTCTCCGGGCTGAAGAAGGGCGATGAGGTCATCACCCAGGGCGGGATGATCGGGCGCATCTACCTGGTGTCAGAGCGTGAGGTCACGCTCGAGGTCGCCAATGGGGTGCGCATCCGCGTGCTCAAGACTTCCGTGGCCGGCAGGTATGCGACGGCGGGTGAGCCCGCCGCTGCCGCCAAGACCGAAGATAAGAAGGAGGAGAAGTAATGGATCGCGGCTGGTACTGGAGGCTGGGCCTGGTCATCGGCGTGACGCTGCTGACCGTGTGGCTCCTCGTCCCCTCCTATTATTCGCTGTTCGTGCTCGACAGGGCTGACCGCAACAACCTCGCCCTGCTCGAGGAGCGGATGCCCAAGTGGGCTCCCCCCGCCAAGTACCGCATCAACCTGGGACTGGACCTCCAGGGCGGTATCCACATGGTGATGCGGGTGGATACCAAGACGGCGCTGCAGAAGCGCACCGAGCGCCGGGGTGATCAGATCGCCCGCTACATCAACACCGACAAGCAGCTGGGCCAGGTGACCGTGAACACGGATCCCGAGGCCCTGCGCCTGTCGCTGACGGCCGCGGAGCCGAACACCATGGACGCCATCGAGAAGGAGGTGCTCGCCACCTTCACCGATTTCGTCAAGGTGTCGCGCGATGGCGCCACGCTGGTGCTCGCCCCGGACGAGGGCCAGGTGAACCGCTTCCGCGAGGAGTCCGTGGACCAGGCGATGCTCGTCATCCGCCGCCGCATCGACAAGTGGGGCGTGGCCGAAGTGGACGTGCGCAAGCTGGGCACCGACGCCATCCAGATCTCCCTGCCGGGCCGCAGCGACCCGGAGCAGGCCAAGGAGCTGGTGGGCACCACCGCGCAGCTCGAGTTCCGCATGGTGGATGACACCACCGACTTCTTCCGGCAGACCTTCACCCAGACGCCGCCGCCCGAGGGCAGCAACATCACCCTGGACACCGCCGAAGGCTTCCCCCAGCTGGTGGGCCCCAACCGTGAGGCGCTGCTGGAGTACGTGCAGCCCAAGGCGCCCGCGGATCGTCAGGTGCTGCTCGAGTGCATCCCCAGCGCGACCCGGAAGGGCGTGTGCGACAGCTACCGCACCTACCTGGTGGAGAAGGAAGTGCCGCTCACCGGCGAGAGCCTGACGGGCGCGGATGCCTCGCTCAGCCAGCTCAACGAGCCGGAGGTGAACGTCAGCTTCGACGCGGCCGGCGCTCGCGAGTTCGAGCTGCTCACCGAGAAGGGCACCGGCCGGCGCATGGCGATCGTCCTGGACGACTACGTGCAGTCCGCCCCGCGCATCAACGAGCGCATCGGTGGTGGCCGCGCCCGCATCACCATGGGCCGCTCGGGTGGCCGTCCCCTGGACGTGTGGCTGGCGGATGCCCAGACGCTGGCGCTGGCCCTCAAGGCGGGCGCGCTGCCGGCGCCGGTGACCACCGGTGAGATCCGCCAGGTGGGTGCCTCGCTGGGTGACGAGCTCATCCGCAAGGGCAGCCTGGCCGCCACGGTGGGCCTGCTGCTCGTCATCGTCTTCATGGTCATCTACTACAAGATCTCGGGCCTCATCGCCGACATCGCGCTGGCGCTCAACGGCCTGCTCATCCTGGCCGGCCTGGCGCTCTTCAACGCCACGCTCACCCTGCCGGGCATCGCCGCCTTCGCGCTGACCCTGGGCGTCGCGGTGGATGCCAACGTGCTCATCAACGAGCGCATCCGCGAGGAGCTCGCCCATGGCAAGACGGTGCGCATGGCGGTGGAGCAGGGCTACGACCGGGCCTTCTGGACCATCTTCGACGCCCACGTCACCGCACTCATCGCCGGCTTCATCCTCTTCTTCACGGGAACGGGCCCGGTGCGCGGCTTCGCCACCACGATGATCATCGGCCTGCTGGCCTCGCTCTTCACGTCCATCCTCGTGACGCGCGTCTTCATGAACTACTTGGTCCACGGCCGTAACGCCCAGACGCTGTCCGTCTAGCAGGCCCCGGGGAACAGCAGATGCAAATCCTCAAGAACCAGACGAACATCGACTTCATCGGCAAGCGCAAGCCGGCCATCTTCATCTCCACGGTGCTCAACCTGATCATCC
Organism: Archangium sp. Cb G35; assembly: GCF_001896145.1. NCBI lineage: Bacteria > Pseudomonadati > Myxococcota > Myxococcia > Myxococcales > Archangiaceae > Archangium > Archangium sp. Cb G35. The sequence continues at coordinate 489,709 of NZ_MPOI01000012.1, read as the reverse complement.
TGGTGAGCATCGCCGTGTGGGGCTTCAACCTCGGCGTGGACTTCGCCGGCGGTACGGTGGTCGAGGTGAAGTTCAACCACGACATCAACGCGGCGGACGTGCGCAAGCGCGCCGAGGCGGGCGGGCTGCCCGACGTGTCGGTGCAGAGCATCGGCGCGGCCGGGGAGAACTCGTTCCTCCTGCGGCTGGGTGGCGTCACCCAGCTCACCGAGGAGAGCGCGGTCAAGGCCCAGGACGCCATCAAGGCGCTGGGTCCGGTGAAGAGCATCTACCCGGACCTGGCCAACGGCATCATCAACCTGCGCTCCGAGCAGGCGCTCACCGCCGAGCAGCTGAGCAAGGCGGTGGAGGGCTCGGGCACGGGCGTGGAAGAGGTGCGTGAGCTGGGCCAGGCGCAGGCCGGTGGCTTCGACTACCAGATCGTCGCCAGCGGCATGGCGGACCGCATCCGCGCCGCGCTGATGACGGGTGTGCAGGCGCCGGACTTCGAGATGCGCCGCGTGGAGTACGTGGGTCCGCAGGTCGGCAAGCAGCTGCGCAACCGCGGCGTCGCGGCGCTGCTGTACTCGATGATCGCCATCCTCATCTACGTGGCGTTCCGGTTCGACTTCAAGTTCGGCCCGGGCGCGCTGCTCGCCATGCTCCACGACGTGGTGATGGTGGCCGGCTTCTACCTGTTCAGCCGCGCCGAGTTCGGCCTCACCGCCATCGCCGCGCTGCTCACCATCGTGGGCTACTCGGTCAACGACACCATCGTCATCTACGACCGCATCCGCGAGGACATGGCCAAGTTCAAGGGCAAGCCGTTCGCCGAGGTGATCAACATCGCCATCAACGACACCCTGGGCCGCACCATCCTCACCTCCGGCACCACGGCCCTCTCCCTCATCGGCCTCCTCATCTTCGGCGTGGGAGAGATCCGCGACTTCGCCTGGGCGATGCTCGTGGGCATCATCGTGGGCACGTACTCGACCATCTACATCGCCAGCCCGCTCACCATCTGGCTGGATGAGCGCGAGGCCGCCCGCCAGGCCCGTGAGAAGGCCCGTCTGGACCAGCCCAAGACGGCCTGAGCCACGGCGGACCGTTCAACCCGAGGCCCTCGTGCTCCGCGCTCGCGCGGGGACGAGGGCCTTCGGTTTTTCAGGGGCACCGGCTCAGAAGCGGCCACCCACCGTGAGGGTGCCGTCCACCAATGCGCCGCTCGCGTCGTCGGAGACCGCTCCGTCCGCGAAGTTGTCGTCCACCAGCACCCGCCACGTGCCCCGGATGCCCGCCGTCAGCGCCCCGGCGTTGAACTCGAGGCCCGCCGCCAGCGGCACCTCCTGCATCAGGTCCGAGCTGTACGTATCCCCCGTGCCCCCCCGCACGTACACGTACGAGACGCCCAGCCCCGCGCCCACGAAGGGACGGACCTTCTCGAAGGGCGGCGACACCTTGACCAGGGTGCTGGCGCCGTGCCGGATGAACGAGGGCGCCTCCGAGGCCCGGAAGCGGTCGTCCGTCACGTCGTTCTTCGAGCCCTCGTAACCCACCTCGAAGCCCAGCATCGAGAAGGGCTGCAGGTTGAGGGTTGCACCCCAGGTGGGCCCCGTCGCGGACAGCTCGCCCAGGTCGCCCGTGTACCCGCCGATGCCTCCGTCCACGAAGACGTTCACATCTCCTTGCTTGTCCTGCGCCATCGCGGTACCCGCCACCCCGAAGCCCAGCGTTAGCACCGCCCACCGGATGCCCCTGCGTGTCATGCAGCCCTCCTTGTTCAAAGCCGTGCATCGCAAGCTGTTCATCCCGCGCGACGCGTGCGCCGGCAGCGCATCCCAGGAGCGCTCGGCTGCTCGTCCGCTGTGTGGACGGGGGGACGAGAGGCAGGTCGGGTTTCCTCTGACAGACTTCCAAAGTAGACTGTCGGTGTATTGGCCCGGAGCCCCACGCGGGTCATCCGAGGAGGGTAGGTGAACGTGCGTTGGTTGATGCCGGAGGTACCCCAGGAGCAGGCCGCGGCGCTGGCCGCTGAGCTCGGGTTGCATCCGCTCTCCGCCCGCGTGCTCGTGCACCGCGGCCTGCGCACCCCCGAGGCCGCCTCGGCCTTCCTGTCCGACAGGCTGGCCGATCTGCCGGACCCCTTCCGGATGAAGGGCATGGCCGCCGCCGTGGAGCGGCTCTTCCGTGCCATCCGCGAGAAGGAGCACATCACCCTCTACGGCGACTACGACGTGGACGGCGTGTGCTCCACCTCGCTGATGGCCCTGTTCCTCCGGGAACTGGGCGTGCGGCCGGCCACCTACATCCCCCACCGCATGGACGAGGGCTACGGCCTCAACCTCCAGGCGGTGGAGAAGATCGCCGCGGACGGCACGCGCGTGCTGGTGACGCTCGACTGCGGCGTCACCTCCGTGGCGGAGATCTCCCGGGCGCGCGATCTCGGCCTGGACGTGGTGGTGGTGGATCACCACACGGTGCCGCCCACGCTGCCTCCGGCCGTGGCGGTGCTCAACCCGCACCAGCCCGGCTGCGAGTACCCCACCAAGCACCTGTGCGCCGCGGGCGTGGCCTTCAACCTCTGCATGGGCCTGCGCAAGAAGCTGCGCGAGGACGGCTGGTTCGCCACCCGCAAGGAGCCCAACCTCAAGGCGCTGATGGACCTGGTGGCCATGGCCACCGTGGCGGACGTGGTGCCCCTCACCGGCGCCAACCGCATCCTCGTCCACCACGGCCTCCAGGAGCTGTCCGCGGGCCGCCGCTATGGCGTGCGCGCCCTCAAGGAGGTCGCCGGCCTCGATGCGGACAGCCCCGTTACCGCCGGGCAGGTGGGTTTCCGCCTCGGACCCCGCATCAACGCCGCCGGCCGGCTCCATGACGCCTCGCTCGGGCTTCAGCTCCTGTGCTCCGAGACCCTCGAGGCGGCGCGCTCGCTGGCGCAGGTGTTGGACCGCGCCAACGCCGAGCGGCAGGGCATCGAAAGCAGCATCCTCACCGAGGCGCTCGCCCAGGCGGAGGAGCGGGCCGAGCACGCGCGCGGTTTCGTCCTCTACTCCGAGGGCTGGCACCCGGGCGTCATCGGCATCGTCGCCTCGCGCGTGGTGGAGCGCTTCCACCGTCCCACGGTGATGGTGGGCGTGAAGGACGGGGTGGGGAAGGGCTCGGCGCGCAGCATCGAGGGTTTCCACCTCTACGACGCGCTCAGCGGCTGCGCGGACCTGCTCGCCCGCTTCGGTGGGCACAAGCACGCCGCCGGCCTCACCATCGAGGCGAAGCACCTGCCCGCCCTGCGCGAGTCCTTCGAGCGGATTGCCAGGCAGCGGCTGACGCCCGAGGACCTCATCCCCCGCTGCAAGGTGGACGCGGTGGTGGGCGTGAAGGAGCTGGACGAGCGCGCCGTGGAGGCGCTCCAGAAGCTGGGGCCCTTCGGTCAGGGCAACCCCGAGCCCGTGCTCGTGCTGCGCCACCAGGTGGCCCGCCCGCGTGTGCTCCCGCACAAGTCCGGCGGTGCCGGCCACCTCAAGCTGGCCCTGGTGGACGCTCCCTCCGTGGACGCCATCGGCTTCGGCATGGCGGACCGGGTGTCGCTCACCGAGGGCCCGGTGGACCTCGCCTTCCAGGCGAGCTTCGACACCTTCCGCGGTCAGCGGCGGCTGTCCCTCAAGCTCAAGGATCTGCGCATCGCCGCCTGACGGCTCAGGCGATGCCCCAGCGCACCCGGCCCGGCGTCAGCAACGCGCCGGCTCGCGCCAGGTCGTTCATCCGGAAGCGCTCCGCCTGCTTCTGGAACGCCGTGCGGCACCGCTCCGAGCAGAAGAAATACCGCCGCTTCTTGTACTCCGTGGACGGACGGCCCTCGGGCGCCTCCAGGTGCTTGCCACAGACCGGATCCAGGTGTCGCTTCGCCACGTCCTTCATTCCCCGCCTCCCCAACCAGACTCACCTGCCTGTGCCCCGGCTCAAAGCAGCGCGCATGCCAGCGCCCGGCCTCGTGGATTCGCGGGGTTGCGGGTTGGACTGGGGGACGAGAGGCGGCGGGCCCACCCGAGAGGGTGAAATCTTTTCCCAACCCACGGGCCCGGCTGGCACATGGCCGACACGCTCCTTGTCCCGGGGGCCAGTCCTCACATTGTGGGGGATCGCACTCGGGGGCGATAGACTCCACCCACTTCCCCCCGTTCCGCCGAGTCCGTCATGTCCGCTGAGCGCTTGCTTGCCCTGGTCTGTTTCCTCCTGATCGCCGGGTGTGACTCCAAGTCCGCCAACAAGCAGGAGAAGAAGCCGATCGAGCAGATCTCCGACGTGTACCGCAGCGGAGCCGTGGAGGAGGCGGAGAAGCGTCTGCGCGCGCACCTGCAGGCCGAGCCGCGGGATGACCTGGCCTGGACCCTGCTCGGTCATGTCCTGGTGGACCTGAACAGGACGGCCGAGGCCGAGGCCGCCTACGCGAAGGCCCTGGAGATCGAGCCCCGCCGCATCGAGGCCATCACCGGCCAGGGGCGCATCTTCCGCATGCACAAGCAGTACGAGCAGGCCATGGCCGCCTACAAGCGGGCCACGGCCATCGATCCGTCCTTCGCCCAGGCCTGGTCGAGCATGATGGTGGTGTCACTCAAGCGCGGCCTGTACGACGAGGCCATCGCCCACGGGGAGAAGGCCCACGCGCTCGACAAGAACGACCCCACCATCGCCGCCAACCTCGCCATCGCCTACCACTACGCCGGCAACACCACGAAGCGCGACGAGTTGCACCTGGCCGCGCAGAAGCTCGGCTTCAAGGGCATGGACTGGCTGGACAAGGTCTACGCCGGGGAGATCGAACTCCGCGATTGAGCGGGCGCTCAGCCCCCGCAGACGCCCGTGTAGTCGCCTTTATCGTCGAAACATCGCGCCTTCGCCGGTGAGTCCGGGCAGTAGCAGTAGGAGCCATCGGCGCAGAAGTCCTGCTCCACGCCGCAGGTTATCGCGCAGCTCCGAGAGTGTTCGTTGGGGTAGGTCTTGAAGGTCACGCACGTGTAGCCCTTCGCGCATTGGAGCGAGCTCACGCAGGGTCCGTCCTCGCAGCCCGTCAGGGGTAGGAGGAGGGCGGCCAGCGCGAGCACCGCCCACCCAAAACCATGACACCGATGCCGCGCTTCGTTCTGGATTCCGTGGAACGGGTTCATGCTCTTCTCCGGACGTCGAGGTGTTCAGGCGTCCAGAGCAAGTTCCGAACCAACGTGCGCGCTCTTTAATAGGTCCCGCACCAGGTCGAGGTGTAGCTGCCCTGGAGTGTCCCTCCGTCCGTGGAGCTCAGATCGACCGTGCCGGTGGCTCCCGCCGTCGGGTCCGCGTCGAATCCCACGGTGAAGGAACCCTCGAGCCAATCGATTCCCAGGGCCGCCCCTCCATCGGGGTTGAACTGGACCCGGTAGATGTTGGTGCCCGTGGACGCGATCGTTCCCTTCGCGGGCGCGCCTGTCGGATTCCTCGCCTCCAGGACCAGTCCCCAACCAGGGCCCTTGCCCGGGCTCGTGAGCTCTTCGCAAGGGACTTCCACGCTCGTCAGCACGACCGCCAGCCGGGAGTAGTCTGGACCTCCATCGGGCAGGGTTCGTGCCACCACCTGGGCGGCCTTCACCTCGAAGGCCAGGGACCCGGACAGCGTGGCCTCGCCGTTGTTCGGGTTCTCCTCATCCTCGGGAGCGCCGGGACATCCACCCAGCACGAGGGCGGTCAACAGCAGCGAACTGCGAAGGAGTTTTCTGTTCATGCCCTTGATGACGATGAACAGGCTCCAAAGCGGTCACACGGGTTCAACCCGGGGTCTCGATACCCTCACCCCGGGGGGTTCCTCAGAACGCCGTGCCGAGGCTCGCGCCCACGAACGTGTCGTCCTGATAGCCGCGACGGAACCTCATCAGCTCCACCCGCCACGCCAACCGCACGTTCGATTCCATCGACAGCTTCGTCCGGCCCCTCAGGCCCACTCCGTACTGGATGAGCAGCTTCGTGCCGTCCATCGGCGTCAGCTTGCCGCCCACCTCCAGCGTGGTGTGCTCGTACACGAAGCCTCCGCCCAGCTGCGCGTAGGCTCCGTAGTCCGAGGACTCGCCGAACGTCAGCTCATACGCCGGCGCGATCGTCGCGTAGTGGATCTGCGTGTCCCCGACGATCAGCTTCGTGCCCTCGCGCACCCCCGCGTACGTGTAGCGCACGTCGAACCAGAGCGCCTCGCGCAGTGCCTCCGAGCCCAGCAACCGCCCGTACTCCCACGTGAAGCGCCCGCCCACCGCTGGCAGCAGATCGCCCACCAACTGGCCCCGCGGACTGCTCAGGAACATCGCCCCGCCGAGCACCTCGAAGGCGATGCCCGTGTTCGGGTCATCCAGGCGAGACATCCGCTCGTAGCCCTTCTCCTCCTCGTCCCCCTCGGCCGCCCGCCGGAATTCATCCGCCGTGTCCCGCTCCTGGCGGCTGCGGCGCTGCTGCGCCCGCTCGGGATTCTGCTCGTCCGGATAGGCGTACGGCGAGTCCTCGTCCTGCGTGCGGCGCCGGCGCGAGTTGTTCTTGTTCTCCGTCTCCTCTTCGTCCGGATAGGCGTACGGCGTGTCCTCGTCCTGGGCGAACGTGGGCGTGGCGAGCGTCAATCCCCCCAGCAGACAGGGAAGGAACCAGGAATGCAGGTTGGAGGTCTTCATGGGGCGATCGAGCAGTCGTTGATGGTGGCGCCTTCCGGGCAATCGCTGGGACCCGCATCCGTGCCGCCCGAGAGATCGGTGATGGGGATCCGCAGCCGCGTGGCGAAGTTGGAGCACACCCGGGTCTTCAAATCGACTTCACCGTTCGGGATGTGCTGGATGATGCTCCGCAGGGCCCGCGCCAGCGTGAACCCGTACTGGTCGTTGGTGTACGTCCTCGCCAGCTGGGCCAGGCCGGGCTTCGCCGGATCCACGTCCGAGTAGGACGCCACCACCGCGCGCGCCAGCACCTGGCGCCAGGCCGGCGACGTGGACGCGGCCTCGTAGAGCGCGCTCGCCACGATCGTGCCCACCTGGTAGTGCCCCGGGTCGAACTGGCCGAAGTTGGCCGTGAACAGGCTCTGGCTCAGCTCCGTGCCCATGCACCACTTCCTCGACAGATCCCGCGCCTCCGCCTGCTGGCCCTCCAGCGTGGTGTACAGCACCCGCGGGTTGCAGTTGTAGGACGTCGCGCACGAGGCCACGTAGGCGTGGAAGTCCGCCAGGCCCTCGTCCAGCGACTTCATCGCGTTGAGCCCCGGCGTGCTTCCCACCTGCGACCAGCTCTGGATGGTCACCGGAACGCCCTGGCCCTCGTACACCCGGCGGTTGAAGACCAGGTGCGCGTACTCGTGCGTGAGGATGGAGGCGTTGAGCGCCATCGGCGCCTTCTCGATCGTCTTGAAGGGCAGCACCAGGAAGGCCTGCACCGGCGAGAAGTAGATGGCGTTGTCCACCTGCGGCTCGTCGTTCAGGTCCGCCAGGACGAACTCGGGGAAGTAGTAGGTCGTCGTCTGCGGCAGCTCCGCCGCCTTCACCTCGGCCGTGTTGATGAAGTAGTCCCAGGCGCGCTCGAGGTTGTAGTACGTGGTGACGAGGTTCCACGTGTGGAAGTCCGCCGGCCACAGCACGCCCTTCTCGTCCGTGATGTAGCTGGCGGTCACGGAACGGCCCGCGTCCTTCAGCACCGCGAGCTTGTACGCTTCATCGCCCTTGCCCTGCGCCGCGTTGAGCTCGGGATCCGCCGAGTCCAACCGGATGTGGGCGCCCCCCACGGTCTTCATCACCTGGCCTTCCATGGTGACGATGTTGGTGACCGTCTTGAGCTCCACTTCCGTGGGCGTGTACTCGCCATTGCTGGAGAGCACGAGCGCACGCACCTTGACGGGGGGCTGGGAGGGCGGCGCGCACGACGCGGTCAGCGTCGCGAGCGCGGCGGCGGCGGCTGTCAGCTTTCGAACCATGGTGGCCTTCTTACTACGGGTCCGGTGGCCACTGAAGCCGGGCCGGAAAGTGGGCTCGGAGCCCAGCCATCGTTGGCAGGCCGAGCAGCGGCCGGGGAGGCGGTGTGAGGGGAGGCACCCACGCTCGCTTTCACTTCACGCGCGGCCCGGGGGTTCCTTCTCGGATTCCTTGACGCACCGTTTCCACGCTCTCTATGGTGCCGCCCTTCCAACCCCCCTCTGTGCAGGCGGTGTCATGGCGGTCCCGTTCATTACCGAGGTCAAGCGTACGCATACCTGTGGCCAGCTCACCAAGGCCAACATCGGTGAGGAGGTCGTCCTCTTCGGCTGGGTGCAGAACAGGCGAGACCACGGCGGCGCTGTCTTCATCGACCTGCGTGACCGCGAGGGCCTCACCCAGGTGGTCTTCGAGCCGGACATCGCCAAGGAGGCCCACGAGCTGGCCGGGCAGCTGCGGCTCGAGTACTGCATCGGCATCAAGGGCAAGGTCGCCTCGCGCGGCACCCAGGTCAATCCCAAGCTCAAGACGGGTGAGATCGAGATCAAGGCCACGGATCTCACCATCTTCAACCGCTCCGAGCCCACGCCGTTCCTCGTCGAGGACAACATCGACACGGCCGAGGACAAGCGCCTGGCGTACCGCTTCCTGGATCTGCGCCGGAAGCCGCTGCAGCAGTCGCTGATGACGCGTTCCAAGATGAACGCCATCACGCGCTCGTACATGGTGGATAACCGCTTCCTGGAGCTGGAAACGCCCTTCATGGGCAAGTACACCCCGGGCGGCGCGCGCAACTTCCTCGTCCCCAGCCGGCTCAACCCGGGCAAGTTCTACGCGCTGGCCGAGAGCCCCCAGCTCTACAAGCAGCTCTTCATGGTGGCGGGCTTCGACCGCTACTTCCAGATCGTCAAGTGCTTCCGCGACGAGGACCTGCGTCTGGACCGGCAGCCCGAGTTCACGCAGATCGACGTGGAGATGAGCTTCGTCACCCAGGACGACATCTTCACCATCATCGAGGGGCTCATCAAAAAGCTGTGGGGCGAGGTGCTCGGCATCGACGTGCCCACGCCCTTCATGCGGATGGACTTCTACGAGTCCATGGCCAAGTACGGCAACGACAAGCCGGACCTGCGCTTCGGGCTGGAGCACATCGTGCTCACGGACCTCATCAAGGAGCACGGCGCCGGTGGTGGCGTGCCGATGATGTCGGAGGCGGTGGAGCAGGGCGGCATCGTCAAGGCCATGGTCGTCCCCGCGGACAAGCCGATGAGCCGCGCGGAGAGCGACAAGCTGGAGGAGTTCGCCAAGCAGAACGGCGCCAAGGGTCTGGCGCGCGCCAAGGTGGGCGAGGGCGGTGAGTGGACGCAGTCCCCGCTGTCCAAGACGATCACCCCCGCGCTGCGCCAGGCCATCAACCAGGCGTGCAACGCGAAGACGGGAGATCTGCTCCTGTTCCAGTTCGGCCGCGAGTCGCTGGTGCACACGGTGATGGCCAACCTGCGCGTGCACGTGGCCAAGAAGCTGGGCCTCATCCCCGAGTACGGCAGCGGCGGCGTGTGGAAGTTCCTCTGGGTGGTGAACCCGCCCCTCTTCGAGTACGACGAGGAGACGAAGACGTGGGCCGCCGCGCACCACGCCTTCACCCGGCCGCACGACGGGGACGTGCAGTACCTGCTGACGGATCCGGGCAAGGTGAAGTGCCACCGCTACGACGTGGTGCTCAACGGCTTCGAGATCGGCGGCGGCTCCATCCGTCTGCACGACCCGAAGGTCCAGGCCGAGGTCTTCAAGGCGCTGGGCATCTCGGACGAGGACGCACGGGCCAAGTTTGGCTTCCTGCTGGACGCGCTGAAGTTCGGCGCGCCGCCGCACGGTGGCATCGCGCTGGGCATGGACCGTCTGGTCATGCTGCTGACGGGCGCCGAGTCGCTGCGTGACGTCATCCCGTTCCCCAAGACGAAGATGGGCACGGATCTGATGACGGGCGCCCCCGGCGACGTGGACGACAAGCAGCTGCGCGACGTGCACGTGCGTCCCGTGCCGCCCCCCCAGAAGTAGGACCTGGTAACCCGCGATGAAGACGTTCCTCGTGGTGAATCCGCGCAGCGCCGGTGGCGAGACGGGCAAGCGCTGGGCGGAGATCTCGGGCCAGGTGACCCGGGCGATCGGCGATTTCGGGTTCGGCTTCACCGAGCGCGCCATGGACGCGGTGCGCATGACGCGCGATGCGCTCGCGAATGGGTACGAGTGCGTCGCCGCCGTGGGCGGGGATGGCACCGTCAACGAGGTGGTCAACGGCTTCTTCGCCGAGGGCAAGGCCATCAATCCCAACGCGGCCCTGGGGCTCATCCCCCGGGGCACCGGTGGTGACTTCCGGCGCGCCTTCGGCTGGGAGCTGGATCTGGACTCCGCCCTGGCGCGGCTGCGCACCGACAAGACCGAGCCCTTCGACGTGGGCTTCGTCGAGTACGTCAACCACCAGGGTCAGAAGGAGTCGCGCTACTTCGCCAACATCGCCTCCTTCGGCGTGAGCGCGGCGGTGGCGCACGAGGTCAACATCGGCAGCAAGGCGCTCGGCGGCAACCTGAGCTTCCTGTGGGGCACGGTGAAGACCATGGCGAAGTACAAGGACCGCAAGGTGCGCCTGCGCGTGGACGGCGGAGAGCCCGAGGAGCTGGGCATCACCGTCGTCGCCGCCTCCAACGGCCGCTACTTCGGCAGCGGCATGTGCGTGGCGCCCAAGGCCATCACCCATGATGGCGTGTTCGACCTGACCATCTGGCACGACTACGGCCTGTCCGACTTCATCATCAAGTCCAAGGGCGTCTACAACGGTGACCACATCACCTGGAACAAGACGCGCTACCTCCAGTGCCGCACCCTGGAGGCGGACAGCGACGAGGAAGTGTTCCTGGAGATGGATGGAGAGGTGCCCGGCAGGCTGCCGTGCCGCATCTCCATCCTCCCCGGCGCCATCCGCCTCAAGGTGTGAGGGGCGGGCGCCGGTTCAGGGCGTGGCGGCCGTGGTGAAGCTGCGCGACCCGGAGATGCCGAGGGAGTAATCCGTCGAGCCCAGGAACGGGTTGCCCTGCTCCGCGATGATGCTCAGGGCCTCCATCGAGGCCACCGGAGCGAAGCCCTGGACGTTCCAGGAGAACCGGGTGCTGGCGGGCAGGCTCATGTCGACGGCGCTCAGGTCCGGGAGCGTGGTCCGCGTGCCGCTCGTGTAGATGTTCACGGTATAGGAGAACGTTCCCTCCGCCGCATCCTCCTCCCGGAACTGGACCATGTGGATGCCGCCCGTGAATGCCGTCCAGGAGAACTCGGTGGCGCGTGTCACCTCCGTCGCCTCGTTCGCCGGCTGGCCCTGCTCTGGGGCCTCCTGGAGCACCAGCGCCGCGTTGCTGGTGCCCGCGGTCAATCCCTTCTTGTAGAGCATGGAGTAGGCCGTCCCGAGGGGCTCGCCCGGTTTCTCCTGGAGCGCGTTCACGTACATCGTGAAGGTGCTCTGGGGAATCTGGGGCACCAGGTAATCGAAAGCTCTGCCGGGTTCGGTGTCGGAGAACAAGTAGGTGTTGGCGCTCCCCTCGGGCACGAGACTCGCGTCGATCGTCGTCAGGGCATAACCGTCCGGAACGGTGATGGTGCCCGCGAGACGGGCTTCGGTCACGCTGGTCATCGTGATGTCCAGCGCGGAGTGCGTGGCGGTATCGTTGAGCGTCACGTTGTCGCGCCGGCCAAAACCCAGATAGCGCGAGGGCGGCGAGAAAAACCTGCTGCGCTCCGTCTGGAGCACATAGAGCGTGCCCGTAATGGAAGCAGGCCCCCTCCAGCTCATCGACGCATAATAGGTGCCCCCGGGGTTCGGGTTGGTGGCAGTGCTGCTGCTCGCCGAGGCGAACTCCACCCGGGTGAAGCGGGTGGTGTCGTAGGGCGTGCTTCCACCGGTGACGGTTCCCTCCAGCCCGGCACTGCGATCGTCTTCCTCCTCTCTCGTGGCGAAGGGCAGCGTGAGATCCTGGCGCGAGAGCCCCTTGTAGACGGCCGCGGTGCGGAACCTGCGTTGGACCACGATGACATCATAGGGCGCCGTCACTCCCGAGATGCTGAATGCACCCGCCCTGTCCAGGTCGACAGCGTGTCTGTCATCACCCGGGATGAGAATCGATGCGTTCTCGAGGGGCTGCCCCTCCTGATCCAGCACCTTTCCGGTCACGGTGATGGTGGAAGGCGCCGGGTCTCCACCCGGGTCTGGATTGGGATTGGGATTGGGGTTGGGGCCGGGACACGCCGTCAACAGCAATGCGGCACCACAACTCCACGTCCACGCTGCTCTCTTCATCAAGGGCTTCTCCTACCAGTGTCTGGCGGATGATGACCCTTGCGAGCGCACCAGGACAAGGGAGCCGCCCCCGTCTCCATCCTTCCCGGCGCCAGGTGTGAGGGCGCCGGGAAGGATGCCGGAGTCATGGGCTCCGGCTTGGGTTCAGGGAGCGGCGGACGTGGTGAAGGTGCGCTCCTCTGAAGTGCCGAGGGCGAAATCCGTCGTGCCCAGGGCCGGGTTGCTCAGCGAGAGATCGCTCAGGGCATTCATCGAGGCCACTGGGGCGAAGCCCTGGACTCGCCAGGTGAACCGGGTGCTGGCGGGCAGGCCCATGTCGACGGTGCTCAGGTCCGGGAGCGTGGTCTGCGTGCCGCTCGTGAAGACGGACACCGTATAGGGGGACGTCCCCGCCGCTGGCTCCTTCTCCTCGAACTGGACCATGTGGATGCCGCCCGTGAACGCCGTCCAGGAGAACTCGGTGGTGCGTGTCACCGCCGTTGCCCCATCCGCCGGCTGACCCGGACGAGAGGCCTCCTGGAGCACCAGCGCCGCGTTGCTGGTGCCCGCGGTCAATCCCTTCTTGTAGAGAATGGAGATGGCCGCGTTCTCGGGGGCGCTCAGGTCCCCACTGATCGCCATCACCTCCATCGAGAGGGTGCTCTGGGCAATCTCGGGCACCACGTAGTCGAACGGGCTGCTGGTATCGAAGGCGCGGAACAAGTCGAGGTGGGTGTTCTGATCGGGCATGAGGCCCACGCCGATCCCCGCCACCTCATAGCCGTTCGGCGCGGTGATGGTGCCCGCGAGACGGGCGCTGGTCACGCTGTTCATCGCGACGTCGATCGCGGAGCTCGTGGTGCCAGCGGTGAGCGTCACGTTGTCGCGCCGTCCATAACCCAGATAGCCCGTGGGAGGCAGGAATGGCGAACTGCTCTCCAACTGGATGGCGAAGAGCGAGCCCGTGATGGAACTGGAACCGTTCCAGCTCACCTCCGTCGAATAGGTGCCCGCGGGGTCCACCTGGGTGCCAGCGCTACCGTTCGCCGAGACGAACTCCACATTGGTGGGGACGTCGTCGTTATAGGGCGTGCTTCCGCCGGTGACGGTTCCTTCCAGTGTGGCCTTGCTCCCGTCCGTCTCCTCGGCATCCGTAATGAGAGGCAGCGTGAGGTCCCGGCGCGAGAGTCCCTTGTAGACGGTCGCGGAGCGGAGCGCGCGCTGGACTACGATGACATCATAGGGAGCCGTCACGCCCTCGATGCTGAAGCTGCCCGTGCTGTCCAGGGCCACGGCTTGTCTGTCATTGCCAGGGATGAGAATCGAGGCGCCCTCGATGGGCTGCCCATCTCCCGTCAGCACTTTTCCGGACACGGTGATGGTCACGTCTCCACCGGGGCCGGGATTGGGATTGGGATTGGGATCGGTGCCGGGATCGGGGCACGCGGTCAGCAGCAATGCGGCACCAAGACTCCACATCCAAGTTGCGTTCTTCACTGGTGGCTTTCTCCCATCGGGGTCCGGCAAGGATGTTCCTTGCAGCGCATACGAACGGGAGGTCACCAGCTTTATTCAGCGCTATTTCTCCAGGCTCAGCGCCCCTGGCCCGGGTCCTTGAAGTCCGCGGCCGACAGCCCGTGCCGGCGCAGCAGCTCGTAGAAGTCGGTGCGGTTGCGCCCGGCCAGACGTGCCGCGGCGCTCACGTTGCCTCCGCTTCGGCGAAGGGTCTCGATCAGGTAGTCGCGCTCGAACGCGTCGCGCGCCTCGCGGAGGGTGGGGAGTGAGGCATCGCTCTCGGGCGTTGAGAGAGGGGGGGCGGCGCCAGGTGCGGCTTCCTCCAGGGCGGGAGACGCGGAGCGGGGGGAGGTCTGCACGAGGTGTGTCAGGTGCTCCGCCCGCAGCTCCTCGGAGGCGGCCAGCAGGACGGCGGCCTCCATCACGTTGAGCAATTCACGCACGTTGCCCGGCCACGTGTAGTCCCGCAGGATCTGCAAGGCCTCCGGGGTCAGGTGCGGCATCCGCATGCCATTGTGCGCCGCGGCCCGCTCGAGGAAGAGCTGGGCCAGGAGGGGAATGTCCTCGGCCCGCTCGCGCAGCGGCGGCATGGTGATCGGCACCACGCAGAGCCGGTAGTAGAGATCCTCCCGGAAGCGCCGGACCTCCACCTCCTCGCGGAGATCCCGGTTGGTGGCCGCCACCACCCGCACGTCCGCTTCCTCCTCGGTGCTCGAGCCCACCCGGGTGTAGCGCCGCTCCTGCAATACCCGCAGCAGCTTCACCTGCACGCTGGGCGGTGCCTCGCCCACCTCGTCGAGGAAGAGCGTCCCGCCCCGCGCGGCCCCGAAGAGCCCCTCACGCGACTGGGTGGCGCCGGTGAAGGCCCCCTTCACGTGGCCGAACAGCTCACTCTCCAACAGATCCGGAGGCAGTGCCCCACAGTTCACCGCGACGAAGGGCCCGTGCGCGCGGCGGGAGAGCCCGTGCAGCAACCGCGCGGCGAGCTCCTTGCCCGTGCCCGACTCGCCGAGCACCATCACCGTGGCATCCGAGGGCGCCACCCGGGCGATGTTCGCACGCACCTGGGTGATGGCCGGGCTCCGGCCGATCAACCGCTCGCGCGGCACGCCCGCCACGATGCGGCGCAGGTCATCCACCTCGCGTTGCAGGGTCGTGCGCTCGAGCGCGTGCACCAGCTTCTGCACCAGCTCGTGGTCCTGGAAGGGCTTGGTGAGGAAGCCATAGGCGCCCCGGCGCATGGCCTCCACCGCGGTTTCGATCGTCCCGTGCGCGGTGAGGATGACCACCGGCAGCTCCGGGATGCGCTCGCGGGCCTGGGCGAGCACCTCCAGGCCATCCACGTCTCCCAGACGCAGATCGAGCACCATCGCGTCCACCTTGCCACTCTCCACCATCGCGAGCGCCTCCTGGCCGGTGGAGACGCTCGACACTTGCATGCCCCGGGCCTCCAGGCGCAGGGAGATGAGCTCACACAACTCGAGGTCATCGTCCACCACCAACACGCGGTTGGCGGGGGCGGAGGGAGGCTGGGGGGTCGGGCTCATACGGGGCTCTGGGCGGAAGGCGACGGGGGGGAAGGAGTCGTCCCCTCAGCGTAGCGGAGCGCGGCGGGGCCTTCGAGCGGTATCCAGACGGCGAAGGTCGCACCCGGGCCCGGCTCGCCGATGAACGCCACCTCGCCTCCATGAGCACGCATCATTTCTCGCGCCAGCGGCAGGCCCAGTCCGATTCCGGGGGGGTTGGCGGTATTTCCCACCGGAGAGGTGAAGAAGTGCTCGAAAAGCCGGTCCACCACCTCGGGCCGGACTCCCGGGCCCTCGTCGCGTACCACCACCTTGGCCCAGGTTCCTGACGCGGTGTGTCCTGGTGGCCCCTCCAGGGTGACGGTGCGGCGCATCCGGACCTTCTTCCCCCGTGAGGAGACGCGGATGGCGTTGCCCAGGATGTTGGCCACCGCGCGCTCGATGATGGCGGAGTCGAGCAGGGCGGGGCCCAGCTCCCCTTCCTTTTCCAGCTCCAGCTGGACTCCGGCCTCATCGGCCTCGCCGCGCATGCCCTCCATCGCACTGTCGAGCACTTCATCCAGCATGCAGCCCGCCTCGAGCCGCAGCGCCTTGCCGGACTTCACGCGGGACATGTCGAGCAGCGCGGACACCAGGCGGATCTCCCGCTCACAGGCATTGCGCGCCAGATCGACCACCCGCCGCTGCTGCGCATTGAGCGGACCGGTGGTGCCGTCCGCCATCAGCCCGAGCGCGGCCCGCAGCCGCGTGAGCGGAGTCCGGAGATCGTGCGACACGGAGGCCACGAAGGCGTCCTTGAGCTGATCGATCTCCGCCAGACGCGCGCGCGTCCGCTCCAGCTCGGAGGCCAGCTCCTGCACCTCGAGCGGACCACCCACGGGTGTAATGGGGGCGAAGTTCCCCTGGCCCACCTGCCGGGCCTGCGTGGAGAGCAACTCCAGGGGCCGCGTCACGCCTCGCGCCATCCAGCGCGCCACGCCCCAGGCGGCGAGTACCGCCAGGGCTCCGAAGATCAACCCCATGACGATCGCCGTGGCGCCAATGGCATAGGCCTCGGCCTCGCGCGCGAGGACCACCTCGTGCAGGGAGCGCACGACGGCGATCCACGCATCCGTGAGGTTCTCGTCCCAGATGAGCCGCTTCTCCCGCAGCGCGGGCTCGAAGAGGCGCGCGCAGGTGTCCTCCTCGCTCACGTACCGGGCATAACCCAGGTACTCCCGCGCCGCATTCCGGATGCTCGGCTGGATGGAGTCTCCGTACTGGGCCAGCAGCGACTCCAGCCGCTGCAGGGACATCTTCAGCGAGGGCGCCACGCTGGGTCCGGCGGCGGGGTCGCGTTCGCAGGCCAGGATGGAGTGCCGGGCGGCGACCTCGACACCCCAGGCGGCCTGATGCACGGCCTCTTCTTCCTGCACCTGTCCCAGATGCTCCTCGCGGA
This sequence comes from Archangium sp. Cb G35, assembly GCF_001896145.1. NCBI lineage: Bacteria > Pseudomonadati > Myxococcota > Myxococcia > Myxococcales > Archangiaceae > Archangium > Archangium sp. Cb G35. The sequence continues at coordinate 472,969 of NZ_MPOI01000012.1, read as the reverse complement.
GCTCCGTGAGGAGGCTCGTCATGCGGACCAGGGCCACCACGGCGAACCCGGCGGCACCGAGCAGAACAGCGGTGAGCAGTGAGTGGGAGATGATCAGTCGCTGGACGAGGCGCATGAGATGAGCGGGCTCCGGAGAGCGCGTCCTAACGCGCTCGTCTGCTCCGTGCACGAGGGAGTGTGCCCGGTTGTTCACTCGTCAGGCCAGTGTCGGCCGGGGCGGACAGGTGTCGGTTGATTCCCGCAGCGGGTGTGTCGGTTCGTGCCGACAGGAGCGCGCGTCCCCCGAGGAGGAACGGTGCGGCACGCGATGTGAAGAGGGGGGACATCATGCTCGAACATCACTCGACTGGAGCCGCGGCCCGCGCGCGCCTGCTGGTGCAGGACTGGAAGCAGATGGTGTCTCCCAAGACATTCGGGCAGGACTTGTCCGGGGCCCTCACGGTGGCGTGCGTGGCGCTTCCGCTCAATCTCGCACTCGCGGTGGCGTCGGGACTGCCAGCCAGTGTGGGCCTCATCAGTGGTGCGATCGCCGGTGTCGTGGCCGGATTGTTGGGAGGTTCCCGGCTGCAGGTGACGGGACCCGAGGCCGCGCTGGTGCCCATCGTGCTCCTGCTGGTCCAGCGCCATGGCATCGAAGGCATGGTCGTGGCCACCTTCCTTGCCGGACTCCTTCAGATGTTGCTCGGCGTGCTGCGGGTGGGCCGGTTGGCGAAGCTGCTGCCGGCGCCCGTGGTGCGCGGATTCATGGCGGGTATCGGTCTGATCCTCCTCAACAGCCAGCTGCCCCGGTTGTTGGGATTGCCGAAGTCGATCGGCACGCTCTCCTCCCTGCCTGCCCAGGGCGGTGGATGGATGATGCATGCGGGAGGCATTGCCATCGGCGTGTTGGTGATCGTCTGCATGGTGGGCCTGCCGTACGTGCAGAAGCGGGTGCCCTCGGTGCTGGTAGGGCTCGTGGTGGCCACGGTGATCGGCGGACTGCTGGGGCCGGAGCTGGCCCGCGTGGGGAGCCTGCCTGCGGGATTGCCCTTGCCCCAGATTCCCTCGCTCGCGGGGGTGGAGTGGGGCGCGCTGCTGCCCGACGTCCTCTCGCTCACCCTGCTCGCGTCACTGGGTTCGCTGATGTCGGCCAGCGCCATCGATCAGTTCCCGGGCTTCGAGAAGCAGCAGACCGATCATGATCAGGAGCTGATGGCCCAGGGCATGGCCAACCTCGCGTCCTCGCTCTTCGGCGGCATGCCGGTGATGGGCGCCATCGTCCGCTCCTCGGTGTCCATCCAGGCGGGAGCCCGCACCCGGGCGGCGTCCGTGCTCCATGCGCTCCTGCTGCTGGTGGTGTGCCTCGTGGCCGGCGCGCTCGTCGCTCGCGTGCCCATCGCCGCGCTCGCGGGCATTCTCGTGGTGGTCGGTGTGCGGCTGTTGGATCTGCGCGGCCTGCGCAACCTGTGGGAGCAGGAGCGCTCCCAGGTGGCGGTGGTGGCGGTGACCGCCATCGTCATCGCCTCGGTGGATCTGCTGCTCGGGCTCGGCGCGGGCGTGCTGCTCTCCCTGGGACTGCTCCTGAAGGCGCGGCCCCGGACGGAGGTCCAGACGCGCATCCTGCGGCTGGATGGACGTCCCCACTTCCGCACCCTGGGCGCGGCCGTGGCCGAGCAGGACGATCGGCCTCCCCTCCAGCGCGTCCGCGTCCGCGGGCCGCTCGACTTCCTCTCTCCTGGCGTCCTCAACACGGTGCTCAACAGCCAGCCCATCCCGAGGTACCTCGTGCTCGATCTGACCGCGGTGCCCTATCTGGACGCGGCGGGACTCCAGGACGTGCTGAACCTCCGGGACTGCCTCGTCATGCGCAAGGGAGTGGTCGTCGTCGTCGCGTGGGGCGAGGTGGAGCGGATGCTCGCGCAGGGCGGCTTCCCGCGGCAGTCTCCGTCCGCCAGCCTGGTGGCTTCGTATGACGACGCGCTGGAGCACGTCGCCCGGAGTCACAAGGCCGCCGATGTCGCGGCGGGTCAGGAAGAGGCCCGGCCCGTTCGCAACCGGGCGCCGGTCATGGATTCGTAGTCCGCCCGGGCCTCTGTCCGGCTCACGCCGCGCGTGAGGCGGAGCCGGACAGGCGCGCGAGGCAGCGGTAGACGGCGTCGCGCAGGGCGCGGGCGCGCGGGTCGCTCATGAGGTGCAGGCCCGCGCGGTTCATCACGTAGCCGAAGCCGAGCTGGGCATCCGGATCGGCGAAGCCCAGCGAGCCTCCCGCCCCCGAGGTTCCGAAGGCGCGCGGGTTGGGGCCGAAGTCCAGCGAGGGGCAGGGACGGGTGTAGCCCAGTGAGAACGCCATGTGCGCCTTGAGCACCACGTCCAGGGTTCCCCGGGAGGGGAGGACGGGTGGGGCGGTGAGCGCCTCGAGCGTGGCGGGAGTGAGGCCCAGTTCCTGGCCTCCGGTGGCGAGCGCGCTGTAGGCCCGGGCGACGGCGCGTGCCTGACCGATGCCGCCGGCGGCGGGCTGCTCGAGGGGACGATACGCGGGAGAGTCGAAGTCGGAGAGCTTGCGCACGCGGGGGTTGGAGAGGGTGCGGGCGGTGATGGAGCGTGGCCACAGGAAGGCCAGCGCCATGCTCATGGGGATGGAGTGCTCGTGGAAGAGCGCCTGGAGGCTGGGAATGGTGTCCAGCCGGGCCACGCGCGAGTCGGGCACATCCCGGGGCAGGCCGATGTGGAAGTGGATGCCGAGCGGTGCGGCGACCTCCTCCTGGAAGAAGCGGCCGAGGCTGCGGTGCCGGGGATCGACGCGGCGGATGAGCTCGCCCAGGTACCAGCCGATGGTGAAGCTGTGGTAGCCGTGGCGCGTGCCGGGCTCCCACGCGGGGGCCTGCCGGGCGAGCACCTTCGCCAGGGAGTCGAGGTCGGCCATCTTCACCGGGTCCATCGGCTCATCGAGCGCGGGCAGGCCCGCCTGGTGCGCGAGGAGCTGGCGCACGGTGATGCGGTCCTTGCCGGCCTGGGCGAACTCGGGCCAGTAGGAGGCGACGGGCGCGTCGTAGTCGAGCCAGCCCCGCGAGTGGGCGATGGCGGCGGTGATGGCGGCCATGCCCTTGGTGGTGGAGAAGACGAGGGCACAGGTGTCCTCCTCCCAGGGCTCGCGGGTGCTGGCGTCCTTCCAGCCGCCCCAGAGGTCCACCACCTTCTGGCCCCGGAGGTAGACGGCACAGGAGGCACCCAGCTCGTTGCGCCCGGTGAAGTTGCGGCGGAGCTCCTCGCGGACCTCCTCGAAGCCGGGGGCGACGGTGCCGTGGAGGACGACGTCCTCGCCGGGACCCGTGGCGTAGGGAGACTTGCGCGGAGAGCTCATGATGGGGACCTCGAGGTGATGACGGGCTCGGCCCGAGGAGTAGAGGGCGGGCGGGGGAGCGTCAAGGTGCCGGGTGTGGGTTCAAGGATGTGCGGGCCGGGGTGACGGTGCTCCGCGGACCTGGACGCCGCGCCGCCAGACCGCGTGGATGCCACGGGTGTTGCGGATGTCCTGGGCCGGGTCGGCGTCCAGGACCACCAGATCCGCCACCATGCCCGGCGCGATGGCGCCCTGGGACTTCAAGCCCAACAGCTCGGCCGAGTCGCGCGTCGCGGCGCGCAGGGCCTGGGCGGGTGTCAGGCCGGCCTGGGTCATCAACTCGAGCTCGCGGTGCTCGGCGAAGCCGGGAATGCGCTGAGGCATCGCTCCCGAGTCCGTGCCGAAGCCGATCTTCACGCCCGCCTGGTGCAGGGTGCGCAGGTTCTCCAGATTGACCGCCACCACCTTCCGCGCTTTCGCCGCGCCCTCGCTGGCGAGGGTTTCCCGCCGCCACTGGGGATCATCGAAACGGCGTTGCAGGGCCGGGTCCACCGCGGCGCGGAAGAAGGGCTCGTCCATCCAGGCGGGGTGCTCGGCGTAGATGTAGTTCGCCTCGTCCAGGTTGAGGGTGGGGATGTACCAGACGCCGCGCGTCTTCATGGCCTGGATGAAGGCGGCATCCACCGGCTGATCCCTCACGCCGTGGGCAATCACATCGACTCCCGCCTCGACCACCGCCCGGGCGTCTTCCAGATCGTGGATGTGCGCGGCGGCCCGGAGGCCATGACGATGGGCCTCGTCGATGGCCGCGCGGTAGACCTCGGGGCTCAGCCTGGGCATCGCGCCATTCATGCTGTCGACCCACAGCTTCACCATGTCCACGCCCTTGCTGGCCATGTCGCGCACGGCCTCGCGCGCGGCCTCGGCCGTCTCGGGGCGCATGACCTGGTCGTCCTCGAGGTTCATGCCCCGCGCCGGGGGCAGGCCCATGGGAGCGCCAAGGCCGGACCCGGCTCCCATGAGGTCCGCGCCCGTGGTGTGCCCGTTCAGCTCCCGCCGCAGCGTGTAGAACAGGGGCGGGTTCAGCCCCAGCGAGTTGATGACCGTCACCCCGTAGTCGAGATACCGGGATAGCTGCCGGGTGATGTTCTCGCGGGTGTAGAAACGCCGCCCCAGCTCCGTGCCCGAGACGTTCCCGACGTGGCCGTGCGCCAGGATCAATCCGGGGATGAGCGTCTTGCCGGAGTAGTCGACCACCTGGGCGCCGGCCGGAACCTGGATCGAGCCACGAGGCCCCACGGCGCGGATGCGCTCGCCCTCGAGCACCACGGTGGCCGGGCCACCCGTGGCCTCGCCATCGAAGACGCGAGCGCCTTCCAGGACGACCAGGGAGGGAGGGGCCGCCGGAGTGGGCGCATGGGCACAACCCTGTGCCGCGTGGAAGACGAGCACCGCGAGCGCACCCACCCGGGTGGAGAAGCGAAAAGCCATGGAAGAAACCTCCTGGTGGAACGGGGTGGCCAGGATGCCCGCATCGCGCCCGGGTGGCACGATCCCTGGAATTCCCGGGGGGTGAACGCATGGGGACTGGCGGGCCGAGGTCACCCATCACATCGGATGGCGGGTAGAAGCCGTGTCACGGACTCGCGTTGACCGCCCGGCTCCCCGAGAATGGGGTCCGTATGACCCAGCTCCCCCGTTCAGAAACCCTGGCCCCGGTTGGCACCCAACTGCTCGCCGAGCACCTGGGGGCGGATGTCGCCACCCGGGAAGCCTCGGTGACGGAGTTCAACGCGGGGGTGGCCTTCTTCTTCCTCGTGTGCGCGGTGGGGCTGGGTCCGTCGCTCGGGTGGTCCCGGGCCCTCGCGATCATCAGCAGTTGCGCGGCCTACGGCGTGTATTTCGGGTCGATGTCCCGGATGATCCGGCGCGGGTGGTTCCATCCCGCCATCTGCTGGTTCAACGTCTGTCTGGAGACAGGCGCCGGTGTGTGGCTCTTCGCCTACGACATCATCTTCGCGGATGCCGGGCAGGCCCTGTCCAATCCCGCGGCCGTGCTCTGGAGCACGCTCATCGTGCTCGCGGCGCTGCGCTCCAAGCGGCTGGCCCTGTTCGCGGGCTGCCTGGTGGCCGCGGAGATGTTGCTGCTCTATTACTTCGTGGCCCTGCCCCGGCTGCCCTCGCCCGTGCCGGTGATGTTCACTCCGCCGCTCATGGCGCAGCGGGCCGTCTACTACTTCATCACGGGTGGCATGGCGGCGATGGTGGCCGGCCACATCACGCGCAAGGCCGAGGAGGCCCTGCACGCCATCCGCGCGAAGGATCTGCTGGGCAAGTACTTCCTCCACGAGCGGCTGGGGGTAGGGGGCATGGCCGAGGTGTTCCGCGCCACCTATAGCCCGGAGGGTGGCTTCGAGAAGGTGGTGGCCATCAAGCGCATCCTCCCGGCCTACGCCGAGGACGAGGACTTCGTCACGCTCTTCCGCCGCGAGGCGGAGCTGGGCTCGCTGCTCAACCACCCGAACCTCATCCAGGTGCTGGACGTGGGCCGCTTCAAGGACACGTATTTCATGGCCATGGAGTACATCGACGGCCTGTCCCTGCGAGAGCTGCTCAAGAGCCATGGGCCCCTGCCGCCGGAGGTGGTGGCGTACATTGGAGCGGAGCTGGGTGATGCGCTCGACTACGTGCACCGGCGCACCTCGAGCAACGGTGTGCCGCTGCGGCTGGTGCACCGGGACGTGAATCCGCCCAACATCCTCTTGTCGCGCATTGGCGAGGTGAAGCTGGGGGATTTCGGGGTGGCGCGAGCGGGCATCCATGTGCGCCTCACCCAGGCGGACCGGGTGCGCGGCAAGCTGGGCTACCTGGCGCCGGAGCAGGCCCGGGGCGAGCCCTTCGACGGGCGCGCGGATCTCTTCGCCCTCGGGGCCACGCTGCACGAGGCCCTCACGGGACAGCCCCTCTTCAAGGGAGGGGAAGACATCGCCGAGCGGTTGAAGCCCACGCCTCCATCGTCACTCCTGCCGCCCTCGGCGTTCAGGCCGGACGTGCCCCCGGCGTTGGACGCCGCCATCATGGACCTGCTCCAGTGGCGGAACGAGGAGCGCACCCCGAGAGGGCAGCGGCTGCGTGAGCAGCTCTGCGCGCTCACGGGAGCGCACGCGCCCTATCCGCATGGACAGCTGGCGCTGGCCCGGCTCATCCAGGAGTCACTGGTGCTCGAGGAGGGGGGGATGCCGGAGCCCGCGCGCTCGATGGACGAGGAGGAGCCCACGGCCGTGGTGGAGATGAAACGGGAGCTGGTGGAGCCGCAGGGAATGCGCGTCGGACAGGGCGGCGGCAAGGAGTGAGTCCGCGAAGGTATGACGGCCATTTTCACACTATGGCCATTACCGCGGCCATTTCCCCTCGCCCTCCGCTACTCGCCGAAGGCCATGGGCTTCTTCTAAGCCAGTTGAAGAAAGTCCTGTCAGGGGGGTAGCGTCGCCGCTTGCTCATCGGAAAGGAGCGGCGATGTGGGTCCTGAGCGACAGAGCCTCACCCTGACGCCCTCCGAGCGCAGACGCCTCCAGCGTGCACTGCATCAGCAGAAGCACGCGGGAGTGGCAGTGCGAGCTGCCATCGTGTTGTGGAGTGCTCAGGGTCAGAGTGCTACCAGTATCGCGCGGGCCCTGGGAGTGACTGCACGCACCGTGCACCGCTGTCGGCAACGCTGGCGGAGCATGGGGTTGGAGGGGCTGGCCGACTCGCTTCGTCCTGGCCGCCCTCCTCGCGTCAGCCCCGCCTACCTCGAGCTTCTGCTGAGAACGGTGGAAACAGACCCCAGGCAACTGGGCTTCATCTTCTCCCGCTGGACGTGTGCGCGGCTGTCCTCCTACTTGGAGCAACGCACCCAGGTGGCAATCAGTCCCAGGTGGGTCAACGAGTTGCTGCACTGCCACGGCCTGGCCTGGCGCCGCACCAAGCTCACCACCCAGCATCTGGCGGACGAGGCAGAAAAAAGCACGCGCCGCTCGGCGCCTGCGCTCTCTGAAGAAGGCCGCCGTTCGCCCAGGGGCGAGGTTCGAGCTGTGGTACGCGGACGCCACACGCTTCGACCTGCTGCCGGTGACACGCTCCATGTGGCGCCGCCGCGGCAGTCGCCTGCTGCTACCGACGCCAGGCAAGAACGTCCGGGTGGGCGTGGTGGGCGCGCTGCACTACCCCGACAAGCACTTCCTCTTCACCCACCAACTCCAGCGCGTCACCGGCGACATGGTGCCGCCCCTGCTCGACAAGCTGGTGGCTCGGGCCAAACGCACGGGGAAGAGAATCGTGCTCGTCATCGACAACGGGCGCCCCTTCGATACCCGCCTCGCCCGAGCCGCCCTTGAGGCGGTCAGTCCCTGGGTGCGGCCCTTCAGGTTGCCCCGTTACACCTCCGAAACCCTCAACTGGATTGAGGACTTCTGGGAGCACTTGAAGGACACCTACTTCAGCCGCATGCTGACCCAGCAGCGCGAGGCGTTCTATCCTGATGCTGTTCGCCTGCTCAGCCGCTTGCGGCATTCGGGGCAGCTCAAAGGGCTCGCTCTGCGCGAGACCCCCTGACAGGACTTTCTTCAACTGGCTTAGGCGAGGCGAGCCCCCCGCTCACGCTGGCGGTAGCACCGCGACGATCCGCAGGGGTCCTCCCGAGCCGCCGCGGACCTTCATCGGCAGTGCCACGATGAGTGCTCCTCGAATGGGGAGCTTCTCCATGGCCGCGACGTTCTCGAAGGCGGGCGTGTTCGCCTTCATGAGGACCTGATGGGCGATGAAGTCCTTGGACGGACCGTGGTCGATGCTGGCCGTGTCGATGCCGACAGCAGCGGCCTTCCGCTCCACGAGGGCCTCGGCGGCTTCCCGGGAGATGCCCGGGAAGTGGAGCTTCGAGGCATCTCCGGGTGTGTCATCGCCGAGGTACTGTTTCCTGTCGGGCCAGAACCTTCCCCAGCCGGTCCGCACCAGGACGATGGTTCCGGGCTCGATGCGGCCGTGCTCCTTCTCGAACGCCTCGACGTGCGAGGGCTGGAGCAGGGCATCCGGCTCCTTCGCCGCATCGGCCGAGATGTCGATGACGACCGCTGGAGCGATGAGACGCTCCAGGGGGAGCTGCTCGGCCGTCATCTTCCCCTCCGCGAAGTGGATGGGCGCGTCCAGGTGCGTTCCTCCGTGCTCGGGAGCGCACAGCGTGTTGGACGCGTAGAAGTAGCCGCCCGCCGTCATTCCATGGCTCAGCTGTTTCAGCTCGAATCCGGAGGGCGAGGTGGGCCAGTAGAGGGTCTTCTCGTCGAAGTCATAGGTCAGGTCCACCAGGCGCGCTCCTTCGGGAAGGAGCCCGGAGGAGGGGTGGGTGGCCCTCCCCATGCAGCCAAGAGACGCGAGCATCCACAGACTGATGAGCCAGTGTTTCTTCATGGGTTCGCTGCCTCGGAACAGGGTTCTTTCAGGGGTGGGAGTGTTCGCACTGTGTACGCAAGTCATTCTCTCGCGTTCAGCCCGCCTCCCGGGCGCGCTCTTCACGAACTTGTCCAACTGTTGGACAAGTTTGGCGAGACCGTGCCCGGAGGGCTCAGCCATTTCCCACCGCGGCGAGGCCTTCCTCCACGCGGGCGAACATGTCCTTCGCGAGCCGCTCGCTGAAGCCGACCAGGAAGCACACCGCCATGTAGAGGTACTGCTCCGTCTCTGGCTTCGGCGGTTGGATGGGCAGCAGCCCGGACTTCATCAGGGCGAAGCAGAAGATCGCGCTGTACAGGCCGATCACCGGCTTGAAGAACCCCAGCATCACCATGGAGGTACGGCTGGCGCCCCGGAGCTTCTCGAGCTCGGAGAGCCGCATGAGGATGCTCACCACGCCGCCCATGGCGCCGCACAGCCCCACCAACAACAGTGTGCGGACGGGGAAGCCAAAGAGCTGGGTGCTCTCATCGGTCAGCACCGAGTGGATGAAGGCCGTCATCCCGTTCGAGACGAGCATCAGCAGCCCCAGCCCGAGCACCACCTGGATGGCGGGAGAGTCCGACCGCAGGAGGGGGAGGGGGCGCAGGGGGTAGAGCTGGTCGGCGAGCGCGGAGGCGATGCGCAGGCGGATGCTCCGCACGAACGCGAGGTTGGGCTGCTCCGAGGACAGCAGGGCCGTGAGGCCCAGATCGATGGACTGGATGGCGCTGGGGCCGAGCACCGGCGCGGCCTTCTCGCGCAGCGTCAGGAGCCTGGCGAGCTCGTGCTGGACGTCCTTGTCGAGCGGCTGGGCGAGCTTCTGGCGGAGCAGCTCCACCGGCAGCACCTCCACGGGAGCAGGAGCGGGAACGGGCTCGGCCGGTGTCAGCTCCACGGGCTCGGGGCTTTTCACCACCACGGGGGCGGGGGGACGCGGGGCCAGCGTCACGACCGCCGTGGGGGCCACGGGCTCCTGCCGCACCGGGGACTCCGCGCTTGATACCGTGCTCGGCGGCGGGTGGGCGAGCCGTCGCAGGGCCTCGAGGGTGGCCGGGTCGAAACCCGAGCTGAGGGGCAGGTGATGCTCACCCTGGAACCGGTTCAGGGCCGCCTTCGTGCGCGCGCCGAATGCGCCGTCCACCGTGCCCGGCTCGAAGCCCAGGAACGTGAGCAGGAGCTGGCCCTCGCGCACACCCAGGTCCGGCGGGGCGTGGGAGGACAATCGCTGCCAGGCCGCGGCCAGCTTCTTGTCGTACTCGTTCTTCGCATAGCCCGCGCCGTTGTAGCCGTGGGCGAACGCGGCCCAGTCGTGGTCGCGCAGGGCCTGGGCCAGGCCGTGGTGCTGGATGAACGCCGCCATGGCCGCGAGCTGCTCGTCCTCGGAGGCCATCATCCGGCTGACGAACTGTTCCACGGAGCCGTAGCCCAGCTCCGCGGCGTGGTACCCCATCACCTGGCCGAGTCCCCACGAGGCGCTCTCCAGCGCGGCCTGCTCATCGAGGGCCATGGCCCGCTCGAGCCTTGGGTACTCCGCCGGGCCGCTGGCATAGCCCCCGGCCTTGGGGTTGCTGATGTCGGGGGCCTGTGCGTCGAAGCGGCCGTGCGTCCTGCGGCTGAAGACGTGGCGCTCGAAGAGGATGGCGGGCCGGCGGTCCGTGAAGTACCCACAGCCCCGGGTTTCGATCTGGAGCACGGCCCAGATTTCGGCCGGGTGTACCGAGAGCTTGTCGGCGCAGGCCTGGATGCCCTGGGCGGTGAGGGGAGTGGCGGCTCCGGTGAATCGGGTCATGTCGTGCGGTCCCATGGCGTGTCGTCTCTGTGGGGCTGACGAAGCCTTGGACCCGCGAGCGATTTTTCCGGGCAACCGGACCTGAACGGCCGCTCTCTACCGGGTTGGGTGGCCCTGGCCGCAGCCGATCCGCCGCGGGCCGACGGCCAGGTCATCGAGCCACCAGTCGGTGGGGACCGAGAGGCCCTGGTAGAGAACGACCCCGGTTTCGAGCACCGTGAAGTCAGTGGCCTTCTCCCTCACCGGGGGCACCGTCGTGGGCGGATCGGAGAAGACGAAGCGCTCGGGCCATTCGAGCTCGACGCCATCGAGCCACATGCGCGGTTCCGCGGCCTCCGGGTGCGAGCCGTTGGCCCCGTCGAAGAGCCACTCGAGGCACGCCCAGCCATCGAGCACCAGGGGCGTGCCGGAGACGAGCACCCACTCCGGGAATCCGGGCGGCTCGGGCGGGTGCCAGATGGCCATGTACTTCTGTTGGTACGTGGCCACCTCGTACCAGTCGAGCGTGTCGAACGCGCGGTCCTCGCTTCCAGGCCGCGGGTAGCGCGCGCTGAAGAGCCCCGCGTGCGAGGCGGGCCGCTCGGGCGTCGTGTAGACGTAGGCGCGGCCCCACAGCATGGGGCCGAAGTGGGCGGGCAGGTCGAAGCGGAGCGTCTTCTTGGGTCCTCCCTGCGACCCTTCCTTGCCGCCGGACAGTTGACGGGCGTGCAGCGCGTACCTGCCGCTGTGGGCCCGCGTGTCGTCCACGAGCAGCTGCCCGTTGAACTCGTCGCGATGTGGCGTCCAGCCGGCCGGGACCGTGCCGTCCTCGAAGTCCCAGCACAAGGACTCCGGGCCCGCGCAGCCGGTGGTGGCCGGCGTGTTCGCATCCGGTTTCAGCTGGCCGCGTGCACAGGCGGTCATGAGCGCCAGGAAACACGTCGCGCTGAACTTCGAGAGCCGAGCATTCACTTCAGGAACCCCTTTCTTGCGAGCGCCCCCTCATGCGTTCGAGCGTCACCGCGAGGGCGAGCCCGACAGCGTAGGACACGAGATCCCAGACATCGAAGGTGGAGCCCGTCACGACCACCAGCGGATCCGAGGGTTTCGCCGTGAAGAGGCGCGCCCATTGCGCCAGCTCGATTCCGACGGCCAGCACGGCGATGGCGCCGGCCCGGGCGGCCATGGGGCCTCGCCAGAAGATGCTGAGCAGGTGGTAGAGGAATCCGACGACGAAGAGATCTCCCAGCGTTCCGCGTGTGAAGCGCCAGCCGGGGCCCCGGTAGAAGAGGGCGAAGATGCACGCCGCCAGGAATGCGCTTCCGGCGGCGAGATGGAATCGGCGGAAGCTGTCGAGTGTCCGCAGCATGGGCCCACTGTCCCAGGTCCTTGCCCCGGAGCCAGTTCCAATCCCGGTGGGAGCCTGGCTCCTCGCGCGCCGGGCGTGCGCTCGCGTTCGACTTGACCTTGGAAGTTCGGCCGTTACGACTTACTCTAGGAATAGAGTACGCCGGAGCGCGCATGCCAGACCGTGACCCCTCCCAGCTCGATCTCTTCACCGGGGCTCCCAGCCCCACGCCGTCCCGGGGGCGCCGCAGGGGCCAGGGAGAGCCCGTGGGCCCCGCCGAGCAACCCGAGGAGGTGAGGGCGCTCGGGGAGCACCTGCCCCCGGGCCTGTTCCTCGGCACCTCGTCCTGGACGTTCCCGGGCTGGACGGGGCCAGGGCTCGTCTACGACCGCGAGGCCACCCCGGCGCGCCTCTCCCGCGAGGGGCTCGCCGCGTACGCCCAGCACCCCGTGCTGCGCACCGTGGGCGTGGATAGGACCTTCTATGCCCCCATCCCCGCCTCCGCCTTCGCCGAGTACGCCGCCCAGGTGCCTCCTGGCTTCCGCTTCCTCGTGAAGGCCCACGAGGCCTGCACCCTGTCTCGCTGGCCCGTGCACGTGCGCTATGGCGACCTGCGCGGTCAGCCCAATGAGCGTTTCCTCGATGCCGCCTATGCGCGCGACCTCGTGGTGGCCCCCTTCGTCGAGGGTTTGGGGGAGAAGGCCGGGCCGCTCGTCTTCCAGTTGCCGCCGCAGGATCCGCAGGACCTCGGTGGGGCCGGGCCCTTCGTGGAGCGGCTGCACGCGTTCCTCTCCGCGCTGCCCAGAGGGCCCCTCTACGCCGTCGAGCTGCGCAACGAGTCACTGCTCACCGAGGCCCTGGCCCAGGCGCTCGCGGACGTGGGCGTCTGCCCCGTGCTCGCCGCCTGGAAGAACATGCCCCCCGTGGAGCGTCAGGCCGTGCGTCTGCGTGCCCTGCATGCCCCGGCGCTCGTGGTGCGCTGGATGCTGCCGCCGAACCTCGACTACGAGGAGGCCCGCAAGCGCTACTTCCCCTTCGACAAGCTGGTGGACGAGGACGTGCGCACCCGCGAGGCCATCGCCCGCGCCAGTGCCGCCGCGCTGCGCTCCGGCAGGCCCGTTTTCGTCACGCTCAACAACAAAGCGGAAGGAAGTGCACCGCTTTCCGCCGTGCTTCTGGCGCGAAGCGTCATGTCACGTACAGGAAAGGCCGCGAGTGTGGACTCTTGATCCCTTCACATGTGCGTCTATGGTGCTGGATGTGGGATCCAAAACGTCTGTTGAGCTGAGCACGTAGCTTGCTTGGAGGGACGGTCATGAGATCGGTCCTGGTTGCAGCGCTCGTGGCACGCATGACGGCGGCCGGAGGGGCGGGCTCTGGTGTCGAGGAAGAAGCGCGACGCCAGCAAGCCGGCAACACCTGGGAAGACGTGCGTAAACACTTCTCCACCCTGCGTAACGAGATTTCCACGCTGGAGTCCGAATTCCGAGACGCCACGGAGCGTCACAAGCTCGCCGCGGAGCGTCGAAAGCAGGAGCTGGAGCGCGAGCGCCGTGGCCTCTGAGCAGGACCCGGACGACGATTTCGACCCCGAAGCACCCGTCGAGCTCCCCCTGGATGGGAACCTCGACCTGCATCTGTTCCACCCCCGCGACGTCAAGGACGTCGTCACCGAGTACCTCTGGGCCTGCCGTCAGAAGGGTGTACTCGACGTTCGCATCATTCACGGCAAGGGCTCGGGCGCGCTGCGGCGCACCGTGCAGGCGCTGCTCCCGAAGTTGCCCGAGGTGGAGTCGTTCCGTTCCGCCTCCGAGAGCGATGGCGGATGGGGCGCCACCTGGGTCCGGTTGAAGCCCCTGGCTCCCGGAGACACGGCGGGGTAGGGCGCGAGGGCCCGTTGGCCTGCTCAGTGAATCGTCCCCTCCAGCCACCAGTGCACCGCCTCGCGCATCATCTCCTCGGGCACGACGTGGGGTCCCTCGAACTCGTGGTAGTTCACGTCGTAGCCGGCGCGCTCGAACACGCGCACCAGCCGGCGGCTGCACCGGTCGATGGGGAGCACCCGGTCCTGCGTCCCGTGGCTCATGAAGATGCGCGGGGTGCCCAGCTGCCGCGGCGGCACCGCGAAGCCCGGTGAGAAGGCGATGATGTGCTTGAACAGGTCTCCGTTGCCGAGCCCCAGCGAGAGCGCGTACGACGCCCCGTCGGAGAAGCCGCCGATGGCCACCCGCGCGGGGTCCACCGCGTAGCGCTCGAAGGTGTGCGCGAGCGCCTCGTCGATGGCGTGCACGTCCGGCCCGAAGTCCTCCACGATGACGTCCCACGTGGGGCCCCGCGAGCCCGGCGCCACGAGGATGAGGTTCGCGTCATCGGCCAGGGGCTGGAGCAGCTCCAATCCGTGCCGGGCCGAGCCTCCCGCTCCGTGGAGCATCACCGCGAGCGGCGCGGGCTGGTCCGGCCGGTAGCCGGGGGGCACGTAGAGGATGCCATCGTGCTCGAGGCTCACGCCGAGTGGATGCGTGCCTGTCGGGCCCTCGGTCCGCGGGGTTCCCGGCTGTGCCCCCAGACGCCCCGCCCGGGCCGAACGCCGGGCCTCTTCCTGCCGCCCGGTTTCGCCCTTCTCCCTGGTGCTCATCGACCTGGTCCTCCGTCGTCTGGGCTCAATCTGGGACAGCCAGGCAGCGAGGACGACTCCCGTGTCTGCTCGGCGACTGGGGCGCCTGCTTCGTCGGGATGTATGCGGCGAGTGCCTGGATGGATGCCTGCTTCCCGTGGGGAACCCGGGGGCCGGATACCCTCACCCTGTCCCTCTCCCGGGGGAGAGGGGAAATGGGCACCTTGGGGGTTCTGGGTGCCTGGGATTCTGGGGGCCTGGGGATTCCTGGCTAGGACAGCCAGAAGTAGGCGGAGGCGATGAGTGAGCGCTTCTCCGTCACCTTCGACTTGTTGGCCAGGTCCGCCACCTGCCGGTCCTTCGCCGCGTAACGCTTCTCCTCCTCGTTGCGCAGCGATGCCAGCTTCTTGCGGTACTCGCGCTCCAGCCGCTCCGCGTGGCCACGGGCCTTCACCCGCTCGGCGGGGTCTTCCTGCGCGCACACCACCTTGCGCGCCTCCTGCCAGGCCTCGCGCGCCTTCTCCACCTGCTCGCGCGTCTCCAGCAGGCAGTCCTCCGCGTACCGGTCCGCCCGCTCCCGCGCCAGGTCCATCTCCAGCGCGTTGCGCCGCTCCGCCGCCCGGAGGATCTCCTCCTTGGCCGCCATCAGCGCCTGCTCCTGCATCAGCGACACCGACACCGGAGGCGGTTGCCGGCGCCGCTCCTCCTTGGCCGCCAGCTTCACGAAGTGCTCGCTGTCCGCGAGCGGCAGGACCCGGAAGCCCTTGCCGTCCCGGTCCAGCATCAGCACCAGGTGCACCATCTTCTCCTCGGGCTTCAGGCCCGTCGTCTCGAACTTGTAGACGAACCACCAGCCCTCGTTGCCCGCCAGCCGGGCCAGCCGCGCCGGCAGCTCCGCCGCGCTGAGCTGCAGGTAGTTGATGGCGTCATGCGTGCGGTCGCGCACCGCGTACGCCGCCTTGGCCACCTGGAGCCGGCCCGAGGCGCTGTTGTTGCCCAGCACCGAGCCCGTCAGTGCCTTCGCGCCCTGCTGGCGCTTCTCCAGCGCCTCCTTCGTCACCGCCCCGGCCATGCGCAGCCGCCGCCGCACGTCACCGTCGAAGCGCTCCATCAGCACCGAGCGCGCTTCCGTCATCCGCGCGCTGATGCGCCCCTCCATGTCCGAGCGCAGCTTGTCGAAGGCCTTGTTGATGTCGTCCGGGTGGCGGCAGGACTGGTAGATGTCCAGGATGCGCCGCTCGAAGTCGACGCCGCTTTCCAGCGCGCCGAGGATCTCGTCCGACGCGCCGAACACGCCGTCGAAGAGGTTCAGCTTCTTCTCCAGCAGCTCGTACAGCCGCGCGTCCGCGGCGTTCTGCCGGTTGAGGAAGTTGATGACGAGCACGTCCCGCTGCTGGCCATAGCGGTGGCAGCGGCCGATGCGCTGCTCCACCCGCTGCGGGTTCCACGGCAGGTCGTAGTTCACCACCAGGTTGCAGAACTGGAGGTTGAGGCCCTCGGCGCCCGCCTCGGTGCAGATGAGGATCTGCGTCTTCTCGCGGAACTCCGTCACCAGCGCGCGGCGCTCCTCGGGGCCGCCGCCCGAGTCCCCGGAGAGCAGGGAGATCTTCCCCGCGTAGCCGTTGGCCGACAGCAGGTTGAAGAGGTACTGCTGCGTGCGCTTGGACTCGGTGAAGATGAGCGCCTTCTCCGGCCAGCCCTGGCCCTTCATCACCTTGAAGGTGCGGTCCAGGGCGCGATTGAGGGCCTCCCCCTTGGCGTTCACCTTGATTGAGTCGGCCAGGTCCGCGTACTGCTTCAGCTCCCACTGCTCGTTCTCGAGCGTGCGGAGGCTGACGGGCTTGGCGGGATCATCCGACCACTCCTCGCCCTCCTCGACGTACTGCCTGGCCTCCTCGGGCTCGAAGAGCGCCATGGCCTGCTGGCCCAGCCTGGCCGCCTCCAGGCGTTTGGCGAGGTTGTCCGCGAGCCGCCGCAAGGTGGGGGCGATGGCGTACGTGGAGGAGGCCAGCAGCTTGCGGTAGCAGAGCGTGAGCAGCGTCTTCTTGCCCGGCTCGATGGCCGCGACCTCGGAGCGCCGCAGGTACTCGCTGACCTTCTCGTAGAGGTCCTGCTCCTCGGGCGAGGGCGCGAAGTCCTCCACGATGGAGCGGCGATTGGTGTAGCGCACGTACTCTCGCACCTGACGGCGCAGCGTGCGCTGGACCACCGGGGCCAGCCGCTCCTTGAGCTCGTTGACGGCGTCCGTCTGCAGTCCGCCCGTCTCCGCCTCCAGCCGGTAGCGGCTGCGGAAGGCGTGCTCGGGGCCGAGGATCTGCTCGTCCAGGAGCGTCACCAGCCCGAACAGCTCCATCAGATCGTTCTGCAGCGGGGTGGCGGTGAGCAACAGCTTGGGACGGTTGCTGAGCGCGGAGCGGAGCGCCTGGCCCGTCTTGTGGCCCGCGCGGTAGGCGTTCCGCAGGCGATGGGCCTCGTCGATGATGACGACGTCCCAGGGGATTTCCGCCACCAGCTGCGCCTTGTTGGCGGCGAACGGGTGCGAGCAGATGACGGGGAAGGGCTGATCGAAGCAGTTGCCCGTGGCGCGCACGGTGCGGCCATCCACCATCACCGACTCGAGGTCGAACTTCTCGCGCAGCTCGCTGTTCCACTGCGCCCGCAGCACGGCGGGGGCGAGGATGAGGATGCGCGTCTTCCCCTCGGCCATGAGCTGGGCGATGACCATGCCCGCCTCGATGGTCTTGCCGAGACCCACCTCGTCCGCGAGCATGCAGCCGCCGCGCGACAGCGAGTCCATCGCGAAGCACGCCGCCTCGAGCTGATGGGGGTTGAGATCTACCTTGGCCTCGGCGAGCGCTCCCGCGAGCCGCTCGCGCGAGTCCGAGCTCTTGATGGTGAGCTCCTCGGCGAGCAGCCGCTCGTGGAAGGACGTCAACGGCTGTGACTGCTGCTCAGCGTTCGCGCGGACCTCCGTCCCCGACACCGCCGCCGCATCCACCGCCACCCGCAGCTCCCTGAACTCCCTCGCGACCTCCGGCAAGACCCGTCTCCCTACCGTACGAAACGTGCTTCCACAGGCGTGTAGCACGAAAGAGGGGCCATTTTGGGAAGTGAGATCGCCATGTAAAGGGGGTCTTGTCCGGAGCCGAAAAATCGGCCTCGGAGCGATTGGCACGCTTTTTCTTCAGGAGCGCCCTAGAGCAGGCCGCGCGTCTTCACGTGCAGATAGGTGTTGACGGCGGCGGCGCCGAAGCCCTTCGCGGGGGCCCGCACCACGAGTGCACCGGAATCTCGAAGCGTGAGAGCCGTGCGCTGGTAGTCCTCCTCGAGGCGTGCGGCGGCCTGGCGCGCGTAGGCGTCCTGCTCGGAGGCGGGGATGGCGGTGGCGGCGGTCTGGAGGTCGGGATCCAGGAGCGAGGCCACCACGGGCAGGTGGCGGGGGCGCAGGGCCAGGGTCCGGGCCAGCAGGGTGCCCGAGGCGTCCGGGTCCACCAGGTCCGTGAAGAGCACCACCAGCGAGCGGCGCGAGGAGCGGGCGAAGGCGAAGTCGTAGGCGCGGCCGTAGTCGCTCTCCTCGAGGGCGGCCTCGGCGCGGTAGAGGGCCTCGGTGAGCAGGCGCAGGTGCTCGTGGCCCTTGCGCGGCGGGAGGTAGACGCGCACGTCGCTGGCGAAGGCGAGCACGCCCACCATGTCGCCCGCGTCGAGGCTCACCTTGGCCAGGCGCAGTGCCGCGTCCACGGCGTGGTCCAGCTTGCGGCGGCCGTCCACGCGGCCGGCCATGTGGCGCCCGCAGTCGAGCAGCAGCAGCACCGGCTGGTTCCGCTCGGGCTGGTACACGCGCACCATGGTGCGGGCCCGGCGTGCCGAGGCCTTCCAGTCCACGGTGCGGTAGTCGTCGCCAGTGCGGTACTCGCGGAGGGACTCGAATTCACGGCCCTCGGCGGAGCGGCGCAGGGTGCGCTCGGCGGGGGCGTCCGAGGCCATGGCGAGCGCCAGCGCCTCGCGCGTCAGGGCGGTGAGGTCCGGGTACACCTTCACGGTCTGGGCGACGGGTACGCGCACCTGGCGCGCGCACAGGCCCAGGGGCCCGAGCAGGCGCAGGTGCACGTCTCCGAGGCGCAGGTCTCCGCGGGCGGGCGGCGTGAGGGCGTAGGAGACGGTGGCGTGGGGCGCGTCCGGCGAAAGGGCGAAGGGCTGCTGGTGCCCGCGCACGTCCACACCGGGAGGGACTTCGTCACGCACCTGTCCACGCACGGGCCTCGGGCCACGCAGGCTCAGCTCCAGGCGCACCGGGTTGGCGGTGCCCGAGGAGAGGACGGGCTCCACCGCGCGCCGCACCTCCACGTCCGAGGCGCGAGGGGCGGAGAGGAAATCGAAAGCGCACAGCAGCAGCACCGCCGCGTCGAGGGCGATGGCGAGCCACAGGAAGACGGAGCCGGCCACGGCCAGGGCGGCGGGCACGAGGGCCGCCGCGACGAGGGCCACGGCGAGCCCCGTGGGGACGGGCCGGCCGGCGCTCACCGGGGGACCTGGACTCGCTCCAACGTCTGGCGGAGCACGTCGTCCGCGGTGAGGCCCTCCACCTCCGCCTCGGCCTTGAGGAGCAGGCGGTGGTTGAGGACGCTGGGGCAGACGGCCTTCACGTCGTCCGGGGTGACGAAGTCGCCGCCGTTGAGGGCCGCCCGGGCCTTGGCCGCCGCCAGCAGCGCCTGGGCCGAGCGCGGGGAGGCACCCAGCCGCACGCGGGGGTTGGCGCGCGTCTCGCGGATGAGCCGCACGGCGTAGGCGAGCACGGACTCGTCACAGGCGACGCTCGCGGCCCGCGTCTGCAGCTCCAGGAGGGTGGGGGCGTCCATCGCCCGCTCCACCTGGGCGGCCTTGCCTCCGCGCTGGTGGAAGCCGCGCACCATGTCCAGCTCGGCCTCGGGTGGCGGGTAGCCCACGCGCACCCGCATGAGGAAACGGTCCAGCTGGGCCTCGGGCAGCGGGTAGGTGCCCTCCAGCTCCAGCGGGTTCTGCGTGGCCACCACGAAGAAGTGGGGCGGCAGCACGTGCGTGGTGCCGTCGATGGTGACCTGCCGCTCCTCCATGGCCTCCAGCAGCGCGGCCTGCGTCTTGGGCGGGGTGCGGTTGATCTCGTCGGCGACGAGCACCTCGGTGAAGACGGGGCCCTTCACCAGCTGGAAGGCGTTGTCCTGGGGCCGGAAGACGTTGGTGCCGAGGATGTCGCTCGGCATCAGGTCCGGGGTGAACTGAACGCGGGTGAAGTCGAGCCCGAGCGCGGAGGCCATGCTGCGCGCGGTGAGCGTCTTGGCCACGCCGGGGACGCCCTCCAGCAGCACGTGCCCGCGCGCGAGGAACGCGGTGACGAGGTCCGCCACCACCTGCGGCTGGCCGAGCACCGTGCTCTCCAGGGCCTGGAGGAGGCGGCGCAGGGCCGGGCCTCCGGAGGCCGGGGCCGCGGAGGGCGATGGTGTCACGTGGGCTTCTCCTTCAAGCCCATCAACGAGCCCGCCAGGCTCGTCAGCGCGCCCAGCAGGCCGAGGAACACGCCGAAGCTGGGGGTGGAGTACATGATGGTGGCGTTGCCCATGGGCGAGGGCACCTCGGTGGCGTCGTACGAGAGCTTCATGAAGACGATGCACCAGAGGATGGTGAAGACGGACAGACCGAGCTGTGCCACCCAGGGGACGAGCGCGTTGAGGTGGGGCATGAACCGGCGCACGCGCACGGTGATGGCGCCGATGATGCCGATGGCCGCGAGGACAGCGAGGAGGCCCAGACTCATCAGGCCGAGGATCTCGCCCTCGTCGGCCGTCTCCTTCCAGGGGAGGAAGGCGGAGATGAGGATGGTGACGCCGCCCGCGAAGGCGATCTTGTCGGAGCGGCCGAGCACGCCCACGAAGTCGCGGAAGTCCTCGATGACCTGCTCGGGGGCGACGATCTGCCCGGTGCCGGTGTTGGTGCCGTAGGGATCGCGGGTGGGGACGTAGTTGATGTCGGCGGGGTCGAGCTCGGTCTGCTGCGGGCGCTTGGGCGCGGGAGCGGGCGCCGGGGCCGGACGGGCGGGAGCGCTGCCCGTGCGCGCGGCGGGACGAGGTCCGGTGGCGGCGCGAGCGCCCGGGGAGCGCTGGGACGCGTTGCGGACGATGTCCTCCATGGGCCGGATGTTGGTGGCGTCCTCGTCGGCGACCGCCGGGGCCGGAGCCGGAGCAGCGGGACGGCCCGAGGAGGTGGGGACGCGGGGGCGCGAGCCGGTGCTGGCGCGGGCCGCGGGACGGGAGCCGGTGGAGGCGCGAGCGCCCGAGGCGGGGCGGGACGCGGTCTGCCTGCGAGGCGGGGGTGGAGCGGCCTCCGCGTCATCCGGGGGGGCATCGGTCGAGATGAACGAGGAGTCGATGATGTAGTCGCACGACGGGCAGATGGAGGTGCCATCCGCGACCTTGGTGCCACAGCCAGGGCAGTTCAGGACCGGCGCTCCTTGAGTCTGGGAAGCGCCGAGCATCTTCCGGTGCCCGATGGCCCAAGTCAAACGGCTTACGGGCTAACCCCTGGATTTTCGCGGGGAATTGGCCTAGGCGAGGCGGCATGGATGTTCTGCGCGCCGCTGTGCCCGCCTGCCTGCTGTGGGGGTTCGTGCTGTCGGGTTGTGTCCGCTCCGTGCCGTCCGCGCCGGAGGCGGGAGGAGGGGAGGAGATCGCCCTCTGGGAGGATCGCCGCTCGCTGGCGGGGGGACGGCTGGTGGAACTGGCGGCGAAGGGGTCCGTGCCGGTGCGCGTCCGGGCCCTGCGTGCGCTCGCCCGCATCCAGGAGACGTCCACCGTGGAGGCCGTGCTGGCCGGGTTGGGGGCCGCCGAGGTGCCCGTGCGGGACGAGGCGGCCTTCGCGGCCGGGGTACTGGCGCTCTCATGGGAGCCGCTCACGGACGCGGAGAAGGCGCGGATGACGGAGGCCCTGCTCACCGCCGAGGGCGCGGAGAAGGACGAGGGCGTGCGGCGCACGTTGCTCGAGTCGCTGGGAAAGCTGGCCACACCAGGGGCGGTGAAGCGCCTCACGGAGCGGCTCTCGGAGGGGAATCCGGAGGTCGCGGGCCGGGCGGCGGTGGCGCTCGGGGTGGCGGCCCGCCGGGGCGCGTCGTTGGCGGAGGTTCCGTTGGAGCGGGCGGCGGTGCTGCTCCAGTCCGGTCAGCCGGAGGCCTCCCGTTTCGGAGGGGCCTATCTCCTGGCGAGCGCGAAACGCTCCGAGGGGCTGGGCATGTTGCGGCGCTGCCTCGGAGACGAGGCCCCGGACGTGCGGGCGCTGTGCGCGAAGGGCATGGGTGACGTGGGAGGCCCGGAGGACGCGGCCGTGGTGGGCCGGTTGCTGGGGGACGAGGTGCCCCGCGTGGCGGCCGAGGCCTCGCGGGCGCTGGCGAAGCTGGCCTCGCGGTGCAGCGGGGATTGCACCCCGTTGGACGAGCTCCGGGCCCTGGCGTCCCAGGCCGGGCGTGTGGCGCGAGGAGACTCGGCGGCGGGCCACGCACTGCTCGCGCTGGCGCAGCAGGGCCTGCCCGAGGCGGGACGTCCGGTGCTGGTGGCATTGCGGCGCGCGCTCCAGGAGGCGACACCGGGCGCGGCTTCGGAAGTGGCTTCGGGGGATTTGATGAACCTCGACTGCCGTCTGGCCGCGGCGCTCGACCGGCAGACGGGAGCACTCGATGAGACGCTGCGCTGTGGAGGCGGCTGGGTTCGGGCGGTGCGGCGGCTGACGCTCGGCCTGCGCGAGGTGGCGCAGTCGAAGGGCAGGGGAGGTGCTGTCGATGCGGTGCAGTACCTGTCGTATCCGGACACGCGGGTGAGGCTGGCGGCGCTCGACGCGGTGGCGTCCCGTCCGGTGCCCGAGGCCGCCGGGCCCGTGCGGGCGCTCCTCGAAGGAGAGGACCTGGTGGAGGCCGCGGCGGCGGCGAGCACGGCCGGGAAGCTGAAGGACGCGGAGGCCCTGCCACGAGTGCGAGCGCTCGCGGAGCGTGTGCCTCGGGAGCCGGACATGGCCGGGCCGGTGGCGGAGGGGCTGGTGGCGTTGGCGGGGAAGGACGCGGAGCCGGTGTTGCGGAAGTGGCTGGAGCACCCGCACGCCAACGTTCGCCGCGTGGCGGCCGAGTCGCTCGCGGGCCTCACCGGGCAGCCCGTGCGTGCCGCGCACGTGGAGTCGCCGGACAACGCGCGCCGTCCCGAGTCCGCTCCGGTGGGGAGCATGCTCACGTTCCGTACGAACAAGGGAGACTTCACGGTGGCGCTGGACGCGGAGGCGCCGCTGACGTCGGGCAACCTCGTGGCGCTTGCGCGCGGGGGCTACTTCCGGGGCATCACCTTCCACCGCGTGGTGCCGGACTTCGTCGCGCAGGGAGGAGACCCGCGCGGAGACGGGGAGGGGGGTCCGGGCTACTCGATTCGCTGTGAGATCACCCGGCGGCCCTATCGCCGCGCCGTGCTGGGCATGGCGCTGTCGGGCAAGGACACGGGGGGCAGCCAGTTCTTCTTCACCCACTCGCCACAGCCGCACCTGGATGGCCGCTACACGGCCTTCGGCGAGGTGACGCGAGGAATGGAGGTGGTGGATCGCCTGCTGGAGGGCGACACCATCCAGGAGGTGGAGGTGTCGCCCTGATGTAGACCCGTTCGAGTTCGCAGTTCTGCGAGCTCCGTCAGGAGTCCCTCACGGAGCTTGTTGCCGCGAGCGAGGCGGAGAACGCTGCGTTCGACCTCATCCAGCAGGCGCCTGACCTCGTGGTCAGGGTGCTGCGGGTGCCGCCTGCACCATTGCGCATACAAACAAGCGACGTGGTAACGGCGCTCGACGTTCGAGTAACCCAGCCGTTGAATGCGTCGCAGCGTGGGACCGAAGACCGGCCAGGGACAGTTGCGTCCATACGCCTCGGTGAAGAGCGTCTCGGCGATCCGCCTCCGTACTTCCTGGCGCTCGTATTCCGTCTTCACGACCGCTCGCAGCAATCGTCGTTCCAACGCCTTGAGTCTGGGCTCCAACTCCTCGAAGGAATCTTCGAAGGTCTTCACGAGCAACTGGTCGATTGCTCGGGCTACTTCCATGAAGCGGCGTGAGGAGCTTTCTGACAGCTTCACCGGCAAGGTCTCCCATCCCGAAGTCGATCCGGCCAGACGCCGTTCCTCTGCATGCACACGTCCTGGCATACATGGCACAGGCTATGTCCCCTGGTTTCACTCGGAATACTCTGGATGGGTGAGTCCAGGCAGTCGCTGAATGCTTGATTGCAGCGCTTGCGGACCTCTTCGTACGGCAAGCACTCGATGGGTTGATTCCGCCCCGTAAGCCGGTCTTCCTCGGTGCATCGTGTCATCAGAGTCAGCGCCACAGCGGCCACCAGCATGGAGTGGAGCGGTGTGGACCTCCTGACGTGCATCAGGCACCTCCTGCCCTTTCTGAAGGCGCCCATTCTGGTGCGCGCACTTCTGCCGCTGGCGACGAGTCTCGGACAGACGAGATGGCTGTCACAGTCGGAGGAACCACCTGAGGGTTATCCTGCGTGGGGTGGCCAACAACCACGGGGCCGCGTCCTGATGATGAACGTCAACCTGGTTCCTCCCAGCCCCACCCCTGGACGCAGTGGTACGGGGATGACACGGAGAAAGCTTCTCTGGTCCCTGGGTCTCGCGACACCGCTGCTCACCTTCACGGGAGGCTTCGCCTTCTGGAAATCCCGAGCGACACGCGGGTCACTTGAGCCCGGGCAGGCCCTCTCCAGTGCGTTGCAGCACATCCGGTTCGCTCATCGGGCTGCCATCGCGGGTGAACTGGAGCTCGCGCGAGAAGAAGCCGCCGTGGCCCTGGCTGAAGCACCAGACCATGCTCCAGCGCTTTGCATTCTCGCGTGCATCGCACTGGAGGCGGGCGACCTCTCCGCGGCACGCGAGCTTCTGCTCCGATTGAGTCCCCTGGCTCCCGGGCAACCGGAGCCGCGGATTCTGGAGAAGCTCCTGGAAAATCAAAGGCGTGATGCTCCGGTAGGGTGGGGCCAGGTCTTCCTCGAGGCTTGGACGGAACTGGGCCGCCCCGACTTGCAGCAGAGTGCCTTGTTGCCGGAGCCCTTGCTCGCGAGCCTCGATGAGTCAGGGCTCGAGCGCTCCTGGACCCATGCCCCCTCTTCACGAGCGCGTCTCACCCTGGCCCTGCTGTCCCTGAATCCTTCCGAGGCGCGTGCCCGCTGGGTTCTCGAGCAGGTGCCGGAGCTCGACGATTCCGCGCTGCTCGTCGCGGCATTCGATCTGCTGCGCGACAAGAGGCTCGCGGTGTCCGTTCAGCAGGAGGCCGTGCCCGTGTTGCGTCAACGTTTCGCTCGGCTCGCTGGGGCTTCACCGGGAGCCATGCGGCTTCGCTTGTTGCACCTGCTGGTGGGAACCGAGCGGGAGGCGCCGCTCGATCCCCAGGAACTGGAAGCACTCGAGGCCATCTCGGTGCTTCCCTCCTGGAAGGAAGACTCCTTCACACGGCCCTTCCATGAGGCGCGGCGATGCCTGGAGGACCTGAAGGTGCCCGGCTCCACGGGTGCTGCCTTCGCGGTGGCGGAGCGGACGCTGGGCCACCGCGGTGTGCTCCTGCTGCTCTGGCGTGCCGCGGCCACCCGGGATCGGCTCTCCGAGGACGAGCGCCGCAGGATGGGGCGCATGCTCTGGCTCATCGGAAGCCGTCTGACCGAGCAGTCCTCGCTCCTGGAGCACTCGGTGGGAACCTCGCTCATGGCGTCCGGAGCCTCCAGCCTGCGGCACGGCCGCAATCAACGGGAGGCCTTCGCGCGAGAGGACGAGGTGCACGCGGCCGTCATGACCTCGCTCCGGGCCGCGCTCGGCCGATGGCCGCTGCGCTCGCTCTCGGAGCAACTGCTGGAATCACGGGCGCGCAGCGAGGTGGCCTGGCTGCGCGCCTTCGTGGGCAAGGGCGCGCTCCCGTGAGAGACGCGCTCAGCTCGCGACGCGGTTGGGCACCTTGCCCGGCGTGAAGCCGGCCCAGAGCGCGTTCTCCGCGTTCTCCATGTCCTCGACCTTCTTGCGGATGCGCTGCCACTCCGCGTCCGGAATGCGCAGGAAGGCCTCGGACAGCTCCGGGTCGAACTGCGTGCCCGAGCAGCGCTTGATTTCATCGCGCGCCACGGACATCGGCCGGCCCTTGCGGTACGGACGATCCGAGGTGATGGCGTCCACCGTGTCCGCGATGGCGAAGATGCGCGCCCCGATCACGATGTCCTTGCCCTTGAGCCCCTGCGGATAGCCCTTGCCGTCCCACCGCTCCTGGTGGTGCAGCACGATCAGCGAGGCGTCGTGCAGGTAGGGCATCTTCGCCAGGATCTTGTACCCGTACTCGGGATGCTTGCGCATCTCCACCCATTCCTCGGGGGAGAGCGGGCCGGGCTTGAGCAGGATGGTGTCGCTCACGCCAATCTTCCCGATGTCGTGCAGCAGTGCTCCCTGCTCCACCACCTCGAGCTGCGTGGGCGTCAGTCCAATCTCCTCGCCAATCCGCCGCGAGTAGAGCGACACCCGGCGCGAGTGCCACTGCGTCTCGGTATCGCGGTAGTCGAGCGCGCTGATCAGGCCATCCAGCAGGCCGTTGGTGCGCTCCACCACCATGCGCTCGAGGTCGCGGTTGATGAGCGTCAGCTCCGCGTTCTTCTCCGCCACCTCGCGCGTGAGCCGCTCGTTGGACTCCACCAGCTTGAAGTGCTCGAAGGCCTGACGCACCGCGCTGGTCAGCTCACTGAGCGACCACGGTTTGCCCAGCAGACGGAACACCTCTCCCCGGTTGACCGCCTCGGACGCCGTACGGAAGTCCGCGGCCGCCGTGAGCATCAGGCGCACGGCTCGCGGGTTCTTCTCACGCAGGGTCCTCAGGAGCTCCACGCCGTTGAGCAACGGCATCATGAAGTCCGTCAGCACCACCTGGAATCCCTCTTCCTTGGCGGCCTGGGCAGGATCCGTGTGGGTGACGACCTCGTAGCCCTCCGACTGCAGAATCCGCGACAGCGCGGCCAGAATGAGGGGATCGTCATCCACCACCAGGATGCGGTCCATGAATACAGCCTCCCAACCCTTCGATCGAAATGGGGACGGACATCGAAGAAACCGGGCCGTTATACACGGCTTTGCGCCCGAAGGTCACACCCGCTTGGGGGTGGGCTCGCACTCTTGCTCGCTTTACAACCCCTCGTAACCTCTCTTCTTTCTGGCAGGGGACGCTCTGCCTGGTTCACGAGCCGCTTGCCTGTCCGGCTGGGGGTGGTCTATGGTGCGCCACATTGCTGCATTGTGGTGTAACTCCTTGATTTTTGGAGAGTTCTCCGATGCCTAGAGCCTCCGCAGGGCCGGTCCCGGTGGTGGTCATGGGGTTGGGAGTCATCGGGCAGGAGATCGCCAGGGCGGCCCAGCTCTCGACCGAGGTGGAGCTGATCGGTGCCGTGGACGCCAGCCCCCAGTTGGTGGGGCGTCCCCTGCCGGATGTGCTCGGTGGCCCCGCGCCGAAGGTGAAGGTGGCTGGCTCGCTGGAGGCGGCCGTGGGACGGCGCAAGGGCGCCGTGCTGCTGCATGCCACCGGCTCGCGCCTGGAGCAGGTGATGGATCAGCTGCTCGAGGCCCTCAAGCTGGGCCTGCCCATCGTCTCCACCTGTGAGGAGCTGGCCTTCCCCTTCCTCAAGTATCCCGAGCTGGCCGAGAAGCTGGAGCGCGCGGCGCAAGCCGCCGGGGTGGCGGTGCTCGGCACCGGCGTCAATCCGGGCTTCGTGATGGACCGGTTGGTGGCGGTGGCGGGCCAGGCGTGCGGCCCGGTGCGCCATGCCACGGTGACGCGCGTGGTGGATGCGCGCACCCGCCGGGAAGCGCTGCAGCGCAAGGTGGGCGCCGGCCTGTCCGAGGAC
The DNA here is from genome assembly GCF_001896145.1 of Archangium sp. Cb G35. Taxonomy (NCBI): domain Bacteria; kingdom Pseudomonadati; phylum Myxococcota; class Myxococcia; order Myxococcales; family Archangiaceae; genus Archangium; species Archangium sp. Cb G35. Next base: position 445,535 of record NZ_MPOI01000012.1, on the reverse strand, counting down.
GAGTTCTTCGCCCTGGTGGACAAGGAGCAGATGGGGCACGTGGGGCTGGTGGAAAGCGCGGCCCTGTGCGCGCTGGGCCTCGGCATGGACTGCGACGACTTCGAAGAGGAGATCGTCCCCGTCTTCGCCGAGGAGGACATCCTGGATGGTGCCTTCCCGGTGAAGAAGGGCCGGGTGGCGGGAATCTTCCAGTCCGCCGTGGGTCTGGAGGAAGGGCAGGAGCGGGTCCGGTTGGAGCTCACCATCGCGGTGGGGGCTGACAATCCAGGGGATCGCATCGAGATTGAGTCGGACCCGAAACTGGTGCTGGAGATTCGCGGGGGGGTGCCCGGTGACCGGGCCACCGCCAACACGCTGGTGAACGCCGCTCCGCGCGTGACGGCCGCCGAGGCCGGTCTCTTGACCGTGCTCGAGCTACCGGCCGGTCGTTGAAGGAAAAAGGGAGAGGGACATGCTGGACAAGAACGCGATCGGCCGGGCCTCCCCGCCGTTCCTGAATGAGGTGGAGAAGGGCGCCATCCGGCGCTTCGCCGAGTCCCTCGGCGATTACAACCCCATCTATTACGACGAGGAGTATGCGCGGGCCTCGGGCTACCCCACGGTGGTGGCCCCGCCTACCTTCCCCGCGTCCTTCAGCTCGGCGGCGGATCTGCGCGAGCTGTTGGGGGTGGGCATCAAGAGCCTGCTGCACGCCGAGCAGTCCTTCGAGTACGAGCGCCCCATCTTCGCCGGTGACCGCATCTTCGTCGCCACGCGGGTGTCGGACGTGCTCGAGCGCACCGGCCCGGCGGGCAAGATGGATGTCGCCGTCATCGAGGACGAGGGCCGGGACGAGGAGGGTAACCTCGTGTTCCGCGCCCGCCGGACGCTCATCGTCCGCGCCGCCAAGGAGAATCCGTAATGCCCGCGCGCAAGCTCTATTTTGAAGGCATCCGCGTCGGCGACGAGCTGCCGGCGCTGGCCAAGGCTCCCATCGACCGCGTGCAGCTGTCGCGCTACGCCGGTGCCTCGGGTGACTTCAACCCCGTCCACGTGGACGAGGTCTACGCCAAGAGCGTGGGCATGCCCTCCGTGTATGCCCCCGGCATGCTCGTCATGGGCATGCTGGGCCAGCTCATCAGCGACTGGGCCCGCGGCGGCCAGCTGCGCCGCTACCACGTGCGCTTCATCAAGATGGTGTGGCCCGGTGACACCGTCGTCTGCAAGGGCCGCGTGAGCGACCGGCACGGCGAGGGCGGCCGCTACTTCGTCGACGTGGAGCTGTGGGCGGAGAACCAGCGCGGTGAGCTGGTGATGAAGGGCAACTCCACCATCCAGCTCTTCTTCTCGCTGGAGGACGAGAACCGGCAGCGCGCCGGCCAGTCCCCCATCGTCGTGGAGGTGCCTCGCGAGAGCCTCCTCCAGGCCTCCGCCCAGACTCCGGGTGAAGACGAGGAGGACGACGAGCGCAGGGCCGGTGCCATGTCCGGCAAGAAGACGACGGGCTCCAAGCCGGCCGCCAAGACGGCCACGGCGCCCGCTGTCTCCCAGGCCTCCGCCGCGGCGAAGAAGGCCAAGAAGTAGGACTTCCCCCTTCAATCCCCTCCCTGGTGGGGCGGCGAGCAACCCTCGCCGCTCCAACGCGAAGCGTCACTTTTGATTGATTCTGGAGTCAATCGGGATTGACTCTCGAATCAACCGACGTAACCTTTGCGTGTCCCAACTGGGGCCGCGGACCGCCGATGTGGCGGCCGTGAGCCCCACCAACGTACGGGAGGGGCTCATGTCCGCCGGCATCAACACCTACAAGACCGACCTTCGGGAAATCTTCTTCACGCTGTTCGAGCAGTTCGGCTTCGGCCAGGTCGCGGGGCAGGCCCCCTTTGATGCCTGGGGGCCGGATGAGGCGCGGGCGGTGCTCCAGGAGACGTACCGCTTCGCCCGGGAGGTTCTCGGGCCCCTCAACTCCTCGGGTGACCGCGAGGGCTGCCGGCTGGAGAATGGCGCCGTCATCACCCCCAAGGGCTTCAAGGATGCCTGGAAGAAGCTCTACGAGCAGGGCTTCAAGACGGTGGCGGTGAGCCCGGACCATGGCGGCCAGGGCGGCCCCATCATGCTCCAGGTGCTCATCGAGGAGATCCTCTCGGGCGCCAACTCGGCCTTCAACATGTACCCGGGCCTGGCCTTCGGCGCGGCGGAGCTGATCGCCGAGTGCGGTACGCCGGAGCAGAAGAAGCTGTACGTGGAGCGCATGCTCAACGGCACCTGGGGCGGCACCATGTGCCTCACCGAGCCGCACGCCGGCTCCGACGTGGGCGCGGCCAAGTCCACCGCGCGCAAGAACGCGGACGGCACCTACAGCATCCGCGGCACGAAGATCTTCATCTCGGGTGGTGATCACGATCTGGCGGAGAACGTGGTGCACCTGGTGCTGGCGCGCATCGATGGCGCGGCGCCGGGCACCAAGGGCCTGTCGCTCTTCATCGTGCCGAAGATCCGCGTGAACGCGGACGGCAGCCTCGCGGGCGGCAACGACGTCTCGGTGGGCTCCATCGAGCACAAGATGGGCATCCGGGCGTCGGCCACCTGTGTGCTGAACTTCGGCGAGAACGACGGCTGTGTGGGCGAGCTGGTGGGTGGCGTCGAGAACGTCGGCATGAGCCAGATGTTCAAGATGATGAACGGCGCGCGCATCGCGGTGGGCATCCAGGGCGTGTCGCTGGCGAGCGCGGCGTACTTCAACGCGCTGGAGTACGCGAAGGATCGCAAGCAGGGCGCGCACCTGAGCAAGTGGAAGGATCCGTCGGCGCCGCGCGTGGCCATCATCGAGCACCCGGACGTACGGCGCATGCTGCTGGAGATGAAGGCGCACGTGGAGGGCATCCGCGCGCTCATCGTCAAGCTGGCCATGCACACGGACAAGGCGCAGATGATGGCGGGCAAGGACGATGACCAGGCGGCCTACCACCGCGGGCAGGTGGAGCTGCTGACGCCGCTGGTGAAGTCGTACGCGTCGGACCAGGCCTTCCGGCTGTGCGCGCAGGGCATCCAGGTGTACGGCGGCGCCGGCTACTGCCAGGACTACCCGGTGGAGCAGTACACGCGCGACTCGAAGATCTTCTCCATCTACGAGGGCACCAACCACATCCAGGCGATGGATCTGGTGGGCCGCAAGATGGGGCAGGCGGGCGGCGCCAACTTCCAGCAGTTCATGGCGGACGTGGGCGGGTTCATCGAGGCGAACCGCGAGCACAAGGTGTACGGCGAGGCGGTGAAGCAGCTGGCGGCGGCGCAGGAGGGCGTGATGGCGAGCGCCATGGCCGTGCTGGGCTGGTCGCAGGATCCGTCGAAGATGACGCTCATCCCGCTGTCGGCCAACCGCTTCCTGAACATGATGTCGGAGCTGGCCGTGGGCTGGCTGCTGCTGGACGCGGCCGTCATCGCCGAGCGCGTGGGCGAGAAGGCCACGGGCGACGACAAGGCCTTCTACGAGGGCAAGAAGTGGAGCGCGCTGTGGTACGCGCGCAACGTGCTGCCCAACGTGGAGCAGGCGGCGCGGATGATGGCGCTGGAGGACACCTCCTCGGTGGAGATCTCCAACACCGCCTTCGGCAGCATCTGACGTCTCGCATCCCTCCCTCGCTTCCCTCCCTCTCCCACCGGGAGAGGGACGGGGTGAGGGTATCGGGAGCCCCGGGTTGAATACTTCCCGTGCGCCATCGGGGGTTCTTGAGAGAGAATCCCCGGCTTCCGTGCTCGACCGCGCTGGAGACCGATGGCCACCAGGAAGACCCGAAAGCAGAAGCAGCCCGCGCCCGCCCGGCCCAAGGATTCGGGGCGTCTCCAGGAGCTGCGCCGGAAGATCGATGCCGTGGACCAACGTCTGGTCCGGCTGCTGAACGAGCGGGCGAGCCTCGTCGTCGAGGTGGGCAAGACCAAGCGCGCCGATGGCACCCCCATCTACGCCCCGCATCGCGAGGCCGAGGTGCTCCGCAAGGTCCTGTCCTCCAACCAGGGCCCCCTGAGCGATCGCGCCGTGGAGGGTATCTACCGCGAGCTGATGAGCGGCTCCTTCGCGCTCGAGCAGCCGCTGCGCATCGGTTACCTGGGGCCGCCCGGCTCCAACTCGCACGCCGCCGCCGTCAAGCAGTTCGGCTCCTCGGTGGACTACGAGGACCTGCGGGAGATCGGTGGTGTCTTCACCGAGGTGCGCCGCGGGCACGTCAACTACGGGCTCGTTCCCATCGAGAACTCGCTGGGCGGCGGCATCGTGGAGACGCTCGATGCCTTCAAGTCCAACGCCCAGCACATCTCCGTCTATGGCGAGGTGCAGATCGCCGTGCACCATGCCCTGCTCGCCAACTGCCAGCCGAGCCAGGTCCGGCGCATCCACTCCAAGCCGGAGATCTTCCAGCAGTGCCGCAACTGGCTGAGCACCCAGTACCCCGGCGTCGAGCTCATGCCCGCGGCCAGCAGCTCGCGCGCCGCGCAGATCGCCGCCGACGAGTGCCGCAAGGCCCTGGAGATCGGCGCCGAGCCCGGATCGGCCGCCATCGGCACGGCGCTCGCCGGGCAGCTCTACGGGCTCAACGTCCTCTTCCCGCGCATCGAGGATGACCCGAACAACATCACCCGCTTCGTCATCATCGCCCGGCAGAACGCCCGGCCGACGGGGGATGACAAGACGTCGATCATGTTCACCACCGAAGACAAGCCCGGCGCGCTGGTGTCGGTGCTCGGCGTCTTCCAGTCCGCTGGCATCAACCTCTCGCACATCGACAAGCGGCCGCAGGGGCGGGAGCGGTGGACCTATACGTTCTTCGTGGACGCGCTCGGCCACCGGGAGGAGCCGGCGATGATCGCCGCCATCGAGCAGGCCCAGACGCACTGCCGCGAGCTCATCGTCCTGGGCAGCTACCCGCGCTCGCGCCGCATCCTGTGAGCCGCCGGACGCCTGCCCCGTGCTCCCCTCGGGCGGGAGTGGCAGGCGCGCTCCGGGGGTGTTAGGTGTGTCCCATGAGCGATTTCGTGACGATCCGGGTGTGGTCGGACTTCGTTTGACCCTGGTGCTACGTCGGCCTCGTGGAGGTCGAGAAGCTGAAGAAGGAATATGACGTCCAGGTGGACTGGCGTCCGTTCTTCCTGCGCCCGGAGACACCGCCAGAGGGGCTCCCCCTGTCGGCCTACGTGCGCGAGCGGATGAAGGATCCGAACAACCCCCTCAAGCGCAGAGCAGCCGCGTCCGGGTTGACGATGGTGGAGCGCGACGTCATCCCCTCGACGCGGCGCGCGCACCAGGCGGCGGAGTTCGCCCGGGAGCAGGGGAAGCTCGAGCCGTTCCATGCGGCGGTGCTGCGGCGCTACTGGAGCGAGGGGCAGGACCTGTGGCAGTGGGACACGCTCCGTGGCGCGGCGCAGGAGGCCGGTCTGGATCCCGACGTGATGCAGCGGGCGGTGGAAGAGGGCCGCTACCAGCAGGTCGTCGAGGACGCCGTCCGTGAGGCGCAGGAGATGGGCATCCAGGCCGTGCCCACCTTCGTGCTCGGAGACCGTTTCGCGCTGCAGGGAGCGCAGGAGTACGGCGTCTTCCAGCAGGCGATGCAGCGGCTGGGCGTCAAACCGCGCGCTCCGCGTCCGGGTTGAGTGAGAATTTCCGCCCGCCTGGCAACTCGCCCGGCGGGCGCGGCGCTCCGGTAGAATGGGGCCATGCTCTTCGGAAAGAAGGCGCCGCCCACGCGTTCGGAGCTGATCGTCGAAGCGGATCGCGCTCGCTCCAAGGGCAAGCTCAAGAAGGCGATTGCCGGATACCGCAAGGCGCTGGAGTTGGAGCCGAAGGACCCAGCCGTGCACGTGAAGCTGGCGCCGCTGCTGGCCCGGGTGGACGAGGGCGAGGCCTCGCTCCAGAGCTTCCGCACGGCGGCCCAGGCGCACCTGGACAAGGGATTCACGGACAAGGCGCTGGCCGTCTACACCCAGGCGGCGGAGACGTTCCCGACGCAGGTGCACCTCTGGCAGCAGGTGGCGCAGATGCACCTCGCCCGGGGACGCCGCGCGGATGCGGTGAAGATGTACCTTCGGGGCCGGCTCCACCTGCGCGCCAAGAACGAGCGCCGGGAGGCCACCGAGCTGCTGAAGGAGGCGCTCGCGCTGGAGCCCACGCTCTTCGAGCCGAGGCTGGATCTGGCGCTGCTGCTGGCCCGCCAGCACCTGCGGGCCGAGGCGATGACGTTGCTCGAGCCGATGGTGAAGGCCGTGAAGGGCCCACAGCTCCGGCAGGTGCGCTGGACGATGTTCCGGATCTCTCCGAGCCTGGGCGCGCTGTGGCGCTGGCTGCGCGCCACGCCCGGGTGAAGCCAGGGCCTACTGCGTGTCGCGCACGCCGATGGCGAGCTGGCCGAGTCCGACGCTCTTGGCCATCTCCATCACCTGCACCACGGTGCCGTGGGGCACGCCCTCGTCGGCCTGGACGATGACCACGGTGTCCGGGTTCTCCTCCTGGGCCTTCGCGAAGGCGCGCTTGAGCTCGTCCTCGCCGACCACGTTGCCGCCCAGCACGAAGCGCCCGTCCGAGAGCACCGCCACGGAGATGTCGGTGGCCCGCGCCGTCACGTCGGTGGTGCCGCCCTTGGGCAGGTTCACCTTGAGGCCCGTCTGCGCCCCACCGGGTGCCTGCTGGACGATCACAGAGCTCGTCACCATGAAGATGATGAGCAGCACCAGGAAGATGTCGGTCAGCGGGGTGATGTTGATCTCCGCGAAGCCGACCTCCTCGCCGTTGCCATCGGGGTCACCCGGAGTCTTGCCCATCGCCATGGGAGTGGACCTCAGGCCTCCGGCTGGGAACGCGACGCGTCCACCGGAGCCGGAGCCGTGGAAGAGGAAGCCGGGGCGCCATTCGTGGGCCGCTCACGCAGCAGCTCGGCGAACTCGTCACCCATGAGCCGCAGCTCCACGAGCACCCGCGACAGCCTCGCCTGGAAGTAGTTGTAGAAGGCCATGGCCTGCACGGCCACGAGGATGCCCACCGCCGTGGCCACCAGGGCCTCGGAGATGCCCGTCATCACCGCCGCGCTGCCACCCGAGCCACCCGCCTGCACGTCCAGGCCCAGGTCCTTGAAGGACTTCATGATGCCGGCCACCGTGCCGAACAGGCCCACGAACGGCGTCAGCGAGCCGATGGTCGCCAATATCCACAGGTTGCGCCGCAGCCGCAGACCCACCTGGGCGCGCTCGCGCTCCACCGCGGACTCCACGCCGTCACCGGTGCCCCGCGTGCGCTCGAGGCGATCGAAGCCCGCCAGGAAGATGTCCGCCACGGCGGCGTCCGAGCGCTCGGTGGCGGTACGGGCGGCGGTGATGTCCCCGCGCAGCAGGTGCTTCTGCACGGTGTCGCCGAGGGCCCGCGAGCGCTCGCTCACCCCCCACAGGGCGATCAGCCGCTCGATGGCCACACCCATGGCCACCACGGAGGCGAGGAGGAGGGAGGCGAGGGTGACGCCGCCGATACGCAGGTAGTGGAGGAGATCGGAAAGGCTCATGAATGGTGGCCAGGAAGGTCGGCCTGGCGCGAGACTAAAGCCATGAACCGCGCAGCCGCAGCAATCTTCCTGGCTCTCTTATGTTCAGGTTGTCCCAAGCGCATCGATTTCGGCCCCCAGGGCCCCATCACCCAGGCCGAGGAGCTCTTCCGTCTGACGAGCGCCGCCCAGGACCGGGTGGCCACCCTCCAGGGTGACGGGAAGATCCGGATCGACTCGCCCCAGGGCTCCGGCTCCGTCTCCGCCTTCCTGGCTGCCTCCCGGCCGGGCCTGCTGCGCGTGGAGATGTTCGACTTCTTCAACCGGCCCATCGCCGTGCTCGTCACCGACGGCCAGCGCTTCGGCCTGCTCCAGTTCCAGGAGAACACCTACTACCAGGGGCCGGCGACCCCACGGAACCTCTCGCGCTTCCTGCCCGTGGCCCTGCCGAGCGAGGAGCTGGTCTCCGTGATGCTCGGTAAGGTGCCCTTCATCCCCGCCGAGCGCATGACGCTCTCCCTGGACGAGAAGGAGCGGCTGTACGTCCTCACGCTCCACAAGGGGAACGTGTCCCAGGTGCTCCACATCCACCCCAAGCACCTCCGGGTGGTGCGCAGCGAGGTCCGCGGCATCCAGGCCTATGGACTCCAGTACGACAACTTCAAGGAGCAGGGGGACTTCGTCTTTCCCCACGAGGTGACGCTCCGGGCCCCCAACGCGGACACCTCCCTGGGCCTGCGCTACACCGGCATCACCCTCAACGAGTCCCCGGACCTGACGCTCTTCGACCTCTCCGCGCCCGAGGACGTCCGCGTCGTCGAGGTGGACGAGGGGGGCCAGTCCCTGCCTCCGGTTGCCCTGCCTCCTGCCTCGCCCGGTTCTTGAGCGGGCCATGTCGATAATGCGGCAATGCTTGGAACTTCAGGTACACTGACTCCAAAGGCGGGTCCGTTCGGACTCACCGCGACTGCGACATGGCACAGATCAAGCTCGGTGAACTGCTGATCAAAGCGAACGTGCTCCAGGAGAGCCAGCTCAAGGCGGCGCTCGCGGAGCAGGCGAAGTGGGGCGGCAAGCTGGGAGAAATCCTGGTGCGCATGAACCTCGTGTCCGAGGACATCCTGGTCCGGGCGCTGTCCAAGCAGCTCGCCATCCCCGCGGTGAACCTGGACGCGGTGAAGGAGATCCCCCCGCACGTGCTCAACAAGGTGCCGCTGCAGACGGCGCGGGACTTCGCGGTGCTGCCGCTGCAGTTGCGCGACGACGGCAAGACGCTGGTGGTGGCCATCGCGGACCCGCTCAACGTGAGGCAGCTGGACGAGCTGCGCGCCGTCACCAAGAGCCGCATCGTCCCGAACGTGGCCGGACGCACGGCCATCGCCCGGGCCATGGCGCGCTTCTACGATGACCAGGGCGAGCTGGCCGACGCGGACACCAACTTCAAGGTGGTGGACGCCCAGGGCCGCACGGTCGTCAAGAACATGAACGCGCCCACCGCGCCTCCGCCGGCCGCGGCTCCCGCCGCCAGGACGCCGGCTCCGATGCCCCCCTCTCCCTCGCGCGAGATGCCCTCGGTGCGCGGCGGCAACGGCAGCCCGGTGGAACTCCTGCGCAGCGTGGAGGAGGTGCAGCGCAAGGAAGTGGCCGCCCTCAAGGCCATGGTGGAGCTGCTCATCGAGAAGGGCGTCTTCAGCCGCGACGAGTACCTGGCGAAGGTCAAGCGTTAGCCGTTCCAGCCCCCCGTCCTTCCATGCGCAAGAAGATCGGCGAGCTGCTCATCGAGTCCGGTGCGCTCAATCCGGATCAGGTCCGCAAGGCGCTCGGACAGCAACGGGTCCATGGCCAGGGCCAGCGCCTCGGCTCGGTCATCATCGCCCTGGGCTTCACCGAGCCCTCCGCGGTGGCCCAGGCCCTGGCGCGGCAGTTCGATCTGCCCTTCGTCCAGCTCCCGGAAGAGATTCCCCAGAAGGTGCGCGAGCTCGTCTCGCTCGACTTCCAGGCCGAGCACCGCTTCGTGCTCTTCGGGCTCGAGCGCGAGGCCCGGGGCGAGCGGCTGCTCGTGGCGGTGGATGATCCCTCGGACCTGACCGTGGTGGGCGAGCTGAGCTTCCAGCTCAACAAGCCCATCCGGGTGCACGTGGCCGCCGAGGACGACATCGACCGTTCGCTCGACCTCGTGAGTGGCCGGGCAGTGGGGCTGCTCGCCGAGGATGAGACGCGCGGACCCCCGGTGTTGGAACCCGTCGACGAGAGCCTGCCGCAGTCCGCGGCGGCCGCCGCCGTCTCGGCCCTGCTCGATTGGGATGCGCCCTCCGTGCCGCCGCCGCCCCCTGTAAACGGTCCCCCCGTCCTCACCCCGAGGTCCGCTTTGAAGCCAAAGCCGCCCACGCCCCCGGCCCCGCCGCCCTTCGATGATGAGGACGAGGACATCACCCTCATCACGCCCAAGGCCTCGCCCAGGGCCAAGGCGTCCGCGAGCCCGCCGCCGCCTCCTCCTCCGCAGGAGAGCGAGGAGGTCCTGGATGAGCTGCTGGGCGAGCCCGGCTCCCCGCCTCCGTCCGCCGCGCCCGGGCAGAAGGGCGTGCCGGTGGTCGTCTTCGGTGGGGCCGCGAAGGGCCTGCCGCAGCCGCCTCCCGCGCCCCGGCCTCCGGACATCACGGATGAGGACCTGAAGGTGCTCGAGGACCTCGAGCGCATGGCGGATGGCGGCGAGGCGGAGCTGCACACGGAGAAGGTGAAGCCCGCGCGCATGGTGGCCAGCCTCATCCGGCTCCTCATCCGCAAGCGCGTCATCCGCGAGGAGGAGTTCCTGGAGGAACTGTCCCGGAAGTGATGCCCCGGGCCGGATGTTGAGGCCCGGCCGTGAGCCCCATGTCCGAGCCCCTCCTGGATGTCCGTGGACTGAAGACCCAGCTCTCCCTGGAGGAGGGCCCGGTGCTGGCCGTGGACGACGTGTCCTTCTCCATCCCGCCTGGCGGCACGCTGGGCGTGGTGGGGGAGAGCGGTTGTGGCAAGAGCCTCACCGCGCTCTCGGTGATGCGGCTGGTGCCCGAGCCGCCCGGCCGGGTGGTGGGCGGGCGGATCCGCTTCCGGGGCGAGGACCTCCTCGCGCTCCCCGAGGAGAAGATGCGCCGCATGCGTGGGCGCCACCTCTCCATGGTGTTCCAGGAGCCGATGACCTCGCTCAACCCCGTCTACACGGTGGGCGAGCAGATCTCCGAGGGGGTGCGGCTGCACCAGGGGTTGTCGAAGGCCGCCGCGCGCGAGCACTCGGTGGAGATGCTGCGCCAGGTGGGCATTCCCGCTCCCGAGCAGCGCGTGGACAGCTACCCGCATCAGCTCTCCGGCGGCATGCGCCAGCGGGTGATGATCGCCATGGCGCTCGCGTGTGGGCCGGAGTTGCTCATCGCGGACGAGCCCACCACGGCGTTGGACGTCACCATCCAGGCGCAGATCCTGGAGCTGCTGAAGCGGTTGCAGTCGGAGCGCCACATGGCGGTGATGCTCATCACCCATGACCTGGGCGTGGTGGCCGAGAGCTGTGACGCGGTGGTGGTGATGTACGCGGGCCGGGTGGTGGAGCGGGCCCCGGTGAAGGCGCTCTTCCGGCAGCCGGCGCACCCGTATACGGCGGGGCTGCTGCGCTCGATTCCGGCCCTCCAGGAGACGGGTGGGGCAGGGGAGCGCCCCCGGTTGAAGACGATTCCCGGCATGGTTCCGAGCCTCCGCCGGCTGCCCGGCGGTTGCCGCTTCCGGGACCGGTGCGAGCGCGCCCTGGACATCTGCGCCCGGGTGGAGCCGGCGCTGGAACTCAAGCGCGATGGCCAGGAGGCGGCGTGCCACAACCCGGTGCCCGCGCCATGACCGAGCCCCTGTTGCAGGTTCGCGACGTGAAGACGCACTTCCCGGTGCGCGGGGGATTGCTCGGGCGCGTGCGGGGCACCGTGAAGGCGGTGGATGGGGTGGGCTTCGACGTGCGGCGCGGCGAGACGCTCGGCCTGGTGGGCGAGAGCGGCTGCGGCAAGAGCACTTTGGGGCGCACGCTGCTGCGGCTCGTGGAGCCCACGGCGGGTTCCATCCGCTTCGAGGGCCGAGAGCTGACGGGCCTTTCCCAGCGCGAGCTGCGCCCCCTGCGGCGGCGGATGCAGCTCGTCTTCCAGGACCCGTATGCCTCGCTCAACCCGCGCATGACGGTGCGGGACATCCTGGGCGAGCCCTTCGCCATCCATGGGTTGGAGCGGGGCCCCGCGCGCGAGGCGAAGGTGGCCGAGCTGCTGGACCTGATGGGCCTGCCGCGCGATGCCCTGGGCCGCTACCCGCATGAGTTCTCGGGAGGACAGCGCCAGCGCATCGGCATCGCGCGGGCCATCGCCCTGCGGCCGGACCTGGTCGTGGCCGACGAGCCCATCAGCGCGCTCGACGTGTCCATCCAGGCGCAGATCGTCAACCTGCTGGTGGACCTGCAACGTGACCTGGGGCTGACGTACATCTTCATCGCGCACGATTTGAAGATCGTCGAGTACGTGTCCACGCGCGTGGCGGTGATGTACCTGGGCCGCATCGTGGAGCTGGCGGACGCGGCGGACCTGTACCGGAAGCCGCGCCACCCGTACACGCAGGCGCTGCTGTCGGCGGTGCCGGTGCCGGACCCGGAACGCAAGCGCTCGCGCATCATCCTCCAGGGGGACGTGCCGTCTCCGCTCGCGCCACCGCCCGGGTGTCCCTTCCATCCGCGCTGCCCGTACGCCATGGAGCGGTGCCGGCGCGAGACACCGCCCCTGTATGAATTGGGCAACGGGCACACCGCCGCGTGCTTCCTGGTGGAGGACGAGGCGCGGAAGGTCACGGAGGGAGGGCAGGGTGTTCTGGCTCAGTCACCACCATGAGGAGGAGTACAACCGCACGTACCTGCTCGGCGGCGTGCGGGTGTGCGCGCGCTGCCTGGGGACGTACCCGGTGCTGCTGGCCGTGATGGTGGCCCTCTTCAAGGTTCGAGCGCCCCTGTCGTGGGAGTGGGATGTGCCGGTGGTGCTCGGCCTCACCCTGCCGGCGCTCGTGGACTGGGCGGTGGGGCGCTTCCGTCCGGGCGGTGGCTCCAACGCCGTGCGCACCCTCACCGGTGTGCTGCTGGGGGTGGCCCTGGGCCGCTCGTTGTTCATCCACTTCCAGAAGCCCCTGCCCCAGGTGCTGGTGTGGCAGGCCGCCCTGGTGGCCGTGGTCGCGCTCCCCGTCCTGCTCATGACCTACCGGAGCTCGAGGGACGGGTAGGTCTGGCACGGGGCCGTGGCGTCAATCCGCGACGGCCCACAGTCCCACGGTGTAGTCGCCCTGACCCCAGGCCACGAAGGTCCCATCGGGCGAGAAGACGGCGGGGCTCGTCTGCTCGTCGTTGTCATCCTCATGGCTGAAGAGACGCTCTCCCGTGTCGAAGCGGTAGACGCCGAAGAAGGGGCCATCACCCGCCACCGCCAGCAGTGAGCCGTCGGGGTTGAAGCTCAGACGCCAGGCTCTGGGGGCATCGAACGTTCGCACGATGCGCCGCTGCTCGAGGTCCACCACGTGGACGTCATCGCCGTTCGTTCCCGCGACGAGCAGCGGCTCGGTGGGATGGAACGCCACGTCCCAGATGAGGGGATCGTTCACGCTCAGGAGACACAGGGTCGCGCCCGTGGTGGCATCCCAGAGTTGAATGATGCCGGGGCCCTGATCGGGGTAGTTCTGGGTCTGCGCCGCCGCGATGAGGCGCCTGTCGGGTGAGATGGCGCAACCCTGGGCGTAGAGGTACTTCGGCGCCACTTCCAGCTCGCGCAGGCAGCACCAGCGTTCCACGTCCCACAGCAGCCCCAGTCCATCCTCCACCACCATCGCCAACAAGGAGCCGTCGGCCGAGGCGCTCATGGCATGGAGCTCATAGGGAAAGGGCGCTTCGTACCGGAGCGAACCGTCCCGGGTGGACAGGGCCACGAGCCTCTTCTTCCAGGGCGCCGTCGGGTCGGGCCAGCCCACCGCCACCACGAGGTCCCTCCCGGGCAGGACGCAGAACACGGACGAGAGAGGAATCTCCGGCGAGCACACGGGCTGGTCGGATTCACCGCGCAGGTCCCACCAGCGGAGCCTGTCGGGCTGCATCCGGGCCATTGCCAGCAGGAGGGTGCTCTGGCTGTCGAAGGCGAGGTGCTGACCCCATCTCTTGATGGACACAGGAGGGCTGAGCTGCCGTACGCGTGTCAGGCAAGAGGCGTTGGCCACCGTGATGGGGTCGCGTCGGGAGCGCATGGTGGCTCCAACCTACGGTGGGAATGGGGGGCCTGACATTTCCGGATCGCCGGGCTCATCCACCGACCAGCCCTGTCGTCAGCTCGAGAGGAGGGGGCGCTCCGGGCGCGGTGTCGCACAACTTGTCCAACAGTTGGACAAGTTCGTGAAGAGCGCGCCCGGGAGGCGGACAGAGCCCGAGGGGGGTGACTTGAGTGTACGGTGCGGACACACTCACCCCTGAAGGATTTTGTTCCGATGGCTTGGAGTGCACGTCCATGACGAAGGGGGAGGAGTCTCCGCGCACCGACACGGTGGCGGGAGAGTTCCAGCGCAAGCTCGATGCGTGGGCGGAGCGGTTTCGTGGGCGGCCCACGGAGGAGCTCCGCGCGCTGCTGTTGCTGGCCCTCGAGCGCGAGCGCATCGTCGCGGTGGCGTACCGGGACGAGGTGATGCGCGAGCGCCTCGCGTCCGTGGCCATGCCGGAGGAGAGCCGCGCCCTCATGCGTCAGGCGCTCGCCTGGGCGTGGCGCGATGAGGAGATGCACGCCACCTATACGCGTGGGGTGCTGCTCCGCATCGGTTCCATGCCCGTCCGGGTGGCCACGTGGCTCTCTCACGTCGCGGGAGCCCTCGCCGGCTGGGCCATCGCCGTCCGTCACCACACGTCGTTCTCCCGCGCGCCGATCTCCACGCTCATCGCGTCCTTCGTCATGTTCCTGGGCAGGCTGGGTGGCAAGGTGCCGAAGCCCATGCGCGACAAGCTCCGGCGCCTCACGCTCCGGGAGTACTGCGCCCTCCAGGTGGACGCGGAGGAGAGCGCTTCGCTCGGGTGGAAGCGGATCGCCCAGGTGGCCCCCCGGGTGCCGGAGCTCCCTCCGGACGCGGGCATGTGGTTCTCGCGCATGCACTCCGATGAGGACAAGCACGCCCGCATCTTCCGCGCCCTCATGGAGACGCTCGGCGAGGGGGACTCGGTCCTCGCGCCCACCGGCTCGCTGATCTCCGAGGTGGGCCGCGCCGACGAACTGTTCCTGCCTCGTGCGCTGCGCTCGGCTCCACTTCGCTCGCACCCGGTGGGACAGGGAGGACGCGTCGTCGTCCACGCGTCTCCGGCCGGGGAGTCCAAGCAGGAGGCGCTCCGCCGGACCCTGGAGGACGCCGGGCTCGCGGAGGTGGTCCGCACCAGGGCCGAGGTGCTGGGCCGGCCGGTCTCCTCCCTCCGGGTGCTCGTGCGCGTGAGCTTCATGCTGGGCTACCACCGCGATGACCGCTCCAACATCACGGACCCGGAGCTCGTCGAGGCCCTGGCGCTGCGGCTGCGCGAGCTGGGCCTCGAGGACATCGCCGTCGCCGATGCCGGCAACCTCTACGATCGATTCTTCGACGGGCGGAGTGTCCACGAGGTCGCGCGCTACTTCGGCTACACCTCGTCCGCGTACCGCGTCGTGGATCTCGAAGCCGAGCAGGTGCCGCACGACTACAGCCGTGGCATGGCGCAGTCGACCATCGCCCGCTCCTGGAGGGACGCGGAGCTCCGCATCGTGTTCTCCAAGGCCCGGAGCCATCCCGTGGATCTCACGCACCTCTCCATCGCCACCATCCAGGGCGTGGGCGGCCGGTTCGATGAGTTCCTCTTCGCCGAGCGGTTCGCCAGCCGCGAGACGGCGTTGCTCATGCCCCTGCTCGACTTCCCGCCGCACTTCGCGCTCATCGACGCCTTCGAGCACGCGGCGGATGGGCTGGTCGGAATCCTCGGTTGCGGAAGGCCCCCCACGCCTCGCCGCCTCTACGCGGGCGCGGATGCGCTGGCCGTGGATCTCCTCGCGACGCGGCACCTCGTGGGAGGGGAGCCCCTCCAATCCCCGCTCCTCCGGCTGGCGTGCGACTGGTTCGGGGACCCCCGAGGCGCCACCCAGGCCGTGGGCCCCGACGAAGCCATCCCCGGGTTCCGTGCCCCGTACGAGACAGAGCTGCACGCGCTCATGGGGCTGCTCTCGATTCCCGTCTGGCAGTTCGCCAGTGGCCGGGGCGCGGCGTTCCTGCCGGCCATGGACACGCGGGCGTTTCCGCCGAAGGCCGGCCACGGACAGGGCCCGTTCTGGCGCCTGTACCGGGCCCTGATGCGGGCACTGGTGGGACCTTGAGCCCGCTCGGCCGCTTGCTCCCGGCGGGCTGGCACGGAAGCCTCCTGGCGGGACGGGCGGGCGGAGCAGCCCTGGTGACAGCGCCCACGCTCCCTGTCATTCTCGCCACTTACAGAGGGCCAAAATCGGGTAGACCCGAATCCCCCTTCGCCCGTTAATGCGGCGGGAGGGGTGAGGACAGGCATAGGGCCCTGGAAACGGGGGAGTGTTGGGACCGGAGACCTCAGACGAACGGCTGATGCTCGCCTTCCGGGCGGGGGATGCTCGTGCGTTCGAGGTGCTGGTGCGAAGGCACCGGACGCCGGTGTTCAACTTCATCCTCCGTTTCACCGGCCACCGTGCGCGGGCGGAAGACGTGCTTCAGGAGACGTGGCTGAAGGTGGTGCGCAGCGCCCCGGAGTACGAGGCGAAGGCGAAGTTCACCACCTGGGTCTACACGATTGCGAGGAACCTCTGCGTGGACAGCGCGCGCAAAGAGAGCTACCGGCAGGCGGCCTCGCTGGAGGCGCCCACCGCGGGTGCCGAGGGCGATGAGGGCCGGCCCCTGGGCGAGGCCCTTCCCGACGAGGGCGTGAGTCCCGATCGTGGGGCCTACAACGCCCGCGTGCGGCCCCTGCTGGAGCGCGCGCTGGCCAGCCTCCCGGAAGAGCAGCGCGAGGTGTTCGTCCTGCGCGAGTACAGCGGCATCCCCTTCAAGGAGATCGCCGAGGTGACCGCGGTGTCCGAGAATACGGTGAAGAGCCGCATGCGTTATGCCCTCGAGGGCCTGCGCCGGCGCCTGGCCGAGCTCGGGGTGGATGGTGACCTGGCCGAGGACGGAAGGACGGTGGCGGGATGAAGCCCCAGGGTGCCCACGCACACGAGGATCGGCTGCTGGACTTCGCCTACGACGAGCTGCCGCCGAGCGAGGCCCGGCTGGTGGAGCAGCACGTGCAGGGCTGCTCACGCTGCTCGGAGACGCTGGCGGATATCCGGGGCGTGCGCACCACGATGTCCCGGTTGCCGCTGGAGTCCGCGCCGGACGCGGGGTTGGAGTCACTGCTGGCGTATGCGCAGCAGTCCGCGCGCCGGGCCGCCGCGGGTCCCGAGCCGGCGCCTCGCTGGTGGCGCCGCCTGCTGGCGCCCGCGTTGAGCGTGGCGGCCCTGGGCGTCTTTGGCGTCGTGGTCATCCAGGTGAATCGCGAGGTGGATTTGAGCCCCTCGCTCGCCCAGCACAAGGACTCTTCCCGGGAGAAGACGCGCAATCGTGGCGAGCAGATGGAGGTGGCGGAGACCGCGCCGGCTCCCTCGGCGCCCGCTGCTGCCGTGCCCCCGCCCATCACCACTCCCGTGCCCGCCGACATTGGCAAGGTGCACGCGGAGATGGACGAGGAGATGCGCGCCGCGATGCGTGAAGCGCCCACGAAGAAGGCACCCTCGAAGAAGGGGGGTGGGCGTAGCGCCGTGTGGGAGGACTGGGGCAACGCGAGCGCGGGCAGCGCGGGGGGCTTCCCGGAAAAGAAGCTCGCCATGGACGCCGAGAAGGCGTCGAAGAGCAAGCGTGACGTGGCAGGTGGCAAGGCCATGCCCTCCGTCTCGACGGCGCAACGTGCCGAGCCCGCCGAGGAGCCCGCCGCGGAATACGCTGATTCCTCCATGGCCGGGGTCGAGGTCGAGGCCAGGCAGTCCGCGCCGCCCGAGCCGATGCAGGCGATTCGCGGTTCCGTCTCGCGTTCGGCCCCGGCGAGCAAGGACGTGGCGGCGGATGATGTGTACGAGCAGCAGGCTCCCGGGCGCGCCCAGGTGGCGAGTGCCGCGCCGCCGCCACCGTCTCCTGCTCCTGCCCAGTACCAGCCTTCCGCGGCTTCGGCCGGGCCGGTGGCGCAGGAGGAGGGACTGGCGCTCAGGAAGAGCGAAGCGGCGCCGAAGCCCGCGGAGCGGCCCGCCACGAGATACTCTCCCTCGCCCGCGGAGCTGATGAAGCAGGCGGAGGTGGCCAACCGCTCGGGAAACTGGGCGCAGGAGGTGGACTTCCTGCGTGCGGCGTTGTCGGCGGGAGTCCGGGGCTCGCAGCGGCTGGAAGTGCTGTCGCGGCTGTGTGAAGCGGAGTTCGCGCTGGGCCGCCGGCAGATCGCCGTCCAGGTCTGCAAGAGTGTGATGGCGGAGGCGCCGGGCTCGAGCGCGGCGCGCACGGCGGAGCGCCAGTTGGAGAGTGAGCTGCCGTCCTCGGCGGACGAGGCCGACAGCGACGTCAAGGCCACGCCTCCCGCCAAGAATTAAGCGGAAGAACTCCTCCCTCGCCCTCCGGGAGAGGGTCGGGGTGAGGGTATCTGCGCCTGTATTCGCTGCCCGCGCTCCCAGCGGCCGCGACTCACGGGTTCACGGATTGACGGCCCCGTGGAACACGAGGGCCGCACCGTCGGGAGCGCGCAGAGGCCAGGGCTCGCCCGTGGGAGACAGCCCCACGGGGTGGAGCGCATAGGCGAAGCCTCCCGGCATGACGTAGAGCAGCAGCGTGCCGGGAGGAGCATCCGGGGGCAGCGCCTCGGGTGATTCGATCTTCCGGATGCGAAAGGGCAGTGGCTCGAACGAGCGCGTGCGCACGGGAGACGGCTCCTCGTGGGACACCTGTTCCAGCGCCGACTGCCAGGTGCCCACGTCCTCGGAAACGGCCCCCTGGGAGCGCAGGGCGTTCACGGTCCCCTCATGGAGCTTCCGAGCCACCTCCAGGATCTTCACATTCGCCGAGTCAGCGGTCCGTCCGGCCACGAGCCCTTCGCGCTGGCCCCAGAGGGTGAGCACGAGGGCTCCGAGGATGAGCAGGGACCAGGCCAGCCGCACCGTGCGCCCCCGCAGGTGCTGCACGAGCACGGCGGCCATCCCCACCAGCGCCGCGAGCATGGGCAGCAGCAGCTCCGGGCGGGGAGGAGGCCCGGGGTGGAAGGGCTGGAACTGGGTGCGGACGAGGTGCTCCAGCTCGGGCCAGCCCGCCGCGAGGCACATGGCGGTGAAGCCCCCGAAGACGAGTCCATGAAGGACGCGGAGCGGGAGCGGGGATGGCTGCCGCGCGGCGGAGGCCGGCTTCACGGGAACGGCAGGTTCAGCACGAAGTAGAACGAGTCGTAATAAATCTGGTACGCGCGCAGGAAGGCGTCGATGATGTTCATCTTCTGGTCCCCGCTGCCGAAGTTGACGGTCATCCCCGTGATGAGGGCGACCACGAGGATCCAGTTGATGAAGGAGTACTCCACCATGGCCTGTCCGCGGCGGTGACGGCGGCGGAGCTGGGGGCGAGGCGTGTGGGTCTTCATGGGCGGTTGTCCTCCGTACCCCAAGCGGTACCAGACTGTGACACGGGTTGGAAGTGGGGAGGAAGGTGGCTGGCTGGTTCCAGGGTGATCTTCCTGTCACTGGGGGAGGGGGGGACCAGGCGGGGCCGGGCGTCCAGGCCATGGTCGCGCACCTCCATCGAGTAGCGGATGGGAGGGAACTCGAGCTTGGCCAGGTGGAGGATGGGAATCTCCCGGCTGACCCAGTAGCGCTTGAGGAGGAGCTGGCGGTGGCGGACCTCCAGGGGCTCGGCCGTCACCGTGCCCGCGAACGTCATGAGGCGGGCGGGCGGGCCCCGGCGCACGGTCGAGCCCTCTCCCACGGGAAGCCGCGCCGAGGGGGGCGGAAGGGCGGGGCGGGGCTGCTGCTTCCCGGGCGAGCCGAGGAAGAAGGGCAGGGCGGTGGTGTCCACCTCCTGGAGCTTCTCGAAGCCCTGGGTGACGAACAGCCGGGAAACGCCTTCGGTGCGCAGCCCCGTGTCGCGGGCCACCAGCAGGAGGAACTGAGCCAGCGGGGCCTTCATCGCCGGGTGCTGGCCGAGCTCCAGCTCCACCCACACGGCTTCCCGGCCCTGGGCGTCCTTCTGCTCGGCGACGACGGCCAGCCGCAGGAAGCCCGGCTGGGGGCCTCCATCCATCTGGTACGTCACCCACTCGCCCACGCGCGCGTCCAGCCGCTCGGGCGTGGCCTCGAAGAGCATCCCCCGCGACACGTCCATCGGAGCGGCGCCCAGCAGGACCAGCGACAGGGCACAGACGAGCGTGCTCATGGCTTCTCCTCGCGCGCCTGACGCACGGCATCGGCGTTGGGCATGCCGTCGGGCCGGTCCGCCCCCACCCAGGCCTGCGAGATGGCCACCCGCGAGGGTGCCAGCTCCACCAGGGTGGTGAGCATCTGCTCGGCTCCGCGCGCGTATTCGAGGACGAGGGTGCGCTGTCCATCCAACTGCCCCCCGGACTCGCGCACGGGCGTATAGCCCGCGGCGCTGAACCGGGTGGCGAGTTCCTGGCGCACGGTGTCCAGCCCGCGTTCCACCACCTGCGTGCGGTGCAGCGAGCCACTCGCCGCGCCACGTGAGCCCACGTCCGCGCTGAAGAGAGCGCCTTCCACCTGGATGAAGGGACTCCCGTGGGTGCTCGTGGGCTTCTCGTACAACCACAGGTCCTTGAGCACGGTGAAGCCCACCGTCTTTCCCAGGTGGGTGCGCAGCACCACGGCCCGCTGGAGTCCCTCGCGCGTGAAGAAGGCCGACACCACGGCCTCCCGTTGCAGGTCTCCATTCACGACGACGGGGTAGCCCTGCTTCGTCCAGAAGCCGTGGAAGTACCTCGCCACCTTCACCAGCGAGTCCGCCGTGGTGAAGTACGCGAGGCGGTGGGGCTGGCCGCCGATGAGCAGCTCCTCGCCGATTCGCGTGTGCACGGTGCCGGGGTAGACCGCGAGCTCCTGTTCCGCCCACGACGGAGCGGCCCACAGCAGCAGGAGAAGGGGGAGGACGCTCACTCGCATGGGATCTTCCGTTCGTTCGAGTCGGTGGAGGTGCTGGGGTCGAGGCCGGGCATGGAGGGCGTGTCCGCCTGGGGGTTCTTGCAGCCCATGAAGTAGGGGCCACGGGCCATGAACATCTTCCGGTAGAGGGACTGGTCGTAGGCCTGGGTGTCGCGGAACGGAGCGGTGTCGAAGCAGCGCTGGGCGGGGTCATCCAGACCGGGGTAGGCGTTCAGGTTGTTGAGACCCATCGGAGCGCCGTGCTTGCTCTTGTTGCAGCCGCGGCCGCTCTCCCCGGGCACGTAGTTGTGGGACACCACGAAGGGGCCCTGGAAGTCGGGAAGGAGGAATCGGGCCACCGCGCCGAGCCGGTCCAGCTCGACCTGGTCCAGGTAGCTCCCCACGCCCAGGAACTTCATCCGATCCACCTGGAGGTGGAGGCCGTGCCGGGAGCCATCGTCATGCACGCCCGCGCGCTGGGGCTTCATCAGGGCATCCCCGCCATCGGGCAGGTGCCAGCCGTTGGCGATGAGGGTGTAGCGCTCTTTCACCCGCAGGCGGCTCAGGTCCCGTCCACCCCAGTTGTCCACGTCGAAGAAGCCATGCTGCTCCTTCTGCAGGTAGAAGCGGGGCAGCATGTGGCTGGAGAGCGTGCTGGTGGTCTCCACCTCCACCTGCCCCCGGGTGTTGAAGCGGAAGTGCCCGAGCAGCTCGCCGAGCGTCTTGCCCATCGCGGCGGCTGCCTCGGGGCCCCTGCCACCCGCGCCGCCGGCGAAGACGCGGCTCAGGTCGATCCCCGAGACACCCTGGTTGCGCATGCCCACCTGCACCGGAGTGGCGCGCAGCATCATGCCGAACCGTCCGTCGGGCTCGATGGAGTCGAGGTCCGCGTAGCGCTCGGCGGCCTCCTTCACCGTGGCCTTCATGGCGAGGCCAAAGGCCTTGTCGTGGTCCGCCGTGGCGTAGTCGCTCAGGGGATGGCTGGTCATCTCCCAGGCGACATACCGGCTGGCCTCCTGGAGCTTGAGACGGGCCCGGATGACCTCGCTCAGGAAGATGCTGAACATCACCAGGGAGACGAGCAGCGGCACCGCGAGCGCCAGTTCGACGATGGCGGCACCTCGCCGGACGGACTTCAACCGTGAACAGGTTCGAATCATGGCGGGGCCTCAGTGGGTGATGAACCGGGCGGGCGAGTCCTTCAGGCCGCCGGGCAGTGCATTCGCCAGTTCCTTCACCAGCGGCAGCGAATCCCTGCCCTGCCAGACCGCCGCCAGACGGGGCCGCCAGTACGGGTTGAAGAAATTGGGTTGCTCGGTCCAGTTTCCGGGCCGGTGGTAGTACGTCTGTCCTCGGGAGATGACGCTCATCCCCGGAGGGCCTCCGAGCCCCACCGCCTTGCGGCCGTTCCGCAGGTCCAGCGTCTCGGGCGACGTGTCGAAGGAGAAGGTGAGCTTCCCCTGGGCGTTGAGCTGGCCCGGGGTGTGGCGGAACGCATCCGCGCTCTTGGTGAGGAGCACCCAGGTGGAGGGCTGGTTGAAGTCGTCCTGGCGCCCCGCCATGACCGCGACGCTCGGCGTATCGTCGAGGCTCTCCGCGCAGTCCTTCGCGTAGTCACCCGGCTCGAAGTGGGGGAAGGGGACGAGCCCCGGCCACGGGTGGTTGTGGTCCTTCGGGTCGATGCGGACGTTGGCCACGTACACGGACATCTCGAAGAAGCACGCGCCCTGGACGCGCGCGAGGCACGTCCTGGACTCATACAGGCCCACGTTCCGGTCCTCCTGCTTCGAGGCCTCTCCCGGGAACACCACGCGCCAGTGGATGCCGCCCTCGCGCAGGTCCGTGCTGCTCATGGCCCACACACTCGTCTTCAGGGTGTCGTTCTTGTCCTCGCGCGGGTCTCCCCAGCAGTCGCGCCAGGTCCGCGTGTCACCCGGGCCCGGCTGCTTGGGACAGCGGAAGGGGTTGAGAAGCCGGGTGCCCCCGAGGTTGACGGAGGCCGGCCCCGGCAACTTGATGAAGTAGGGGTCGTCCGCGCCGAGCACATCGCCCTGCGCGAGCATGCCCATGGGCAGGTGGGGCAGGTCCTTCGACTCGCGGAGCTTGTTGCCGCCCCTGGCACTCCTGCCGCCGCCTTCGCCGAGCCGGTAGGTGAGGAAGCGCGTCTGTCCCCACTTGGGAATGCCATCGAGCATGCTCTCCAGCGGCGCGAGCCACCGGGGGATGGGCATGAGGCTGCCCCATTTCCGGTCGGTCACCAGGGACTCGGGACAGGCGCCGTCCTTCCCGTCGCAGGCGAAGCGCGTGGCGTTGGTGATGCCCGCCATCACCCGTTTGGCCCGGGCGGTCTTGTCGGTCTCGTTGCGCCGCGTTGGATCCAACGGCTCGAAGGGATTGACCGGGCTGAAGGGCGTCCCGTTGGCGGCCTTGTCGTGCGTGCGGCTGTAGAGGCACTGGTTGATGAGGCCCGCGAGCGTCTGGGGAACGAGCGGGTCCACCTCGGGATCGTTCGCCGTGATGATGGCGTGGGAGGTGCCCATCACATACGTGGAGGTGGCGAGCATCACCGCCGTGGCCGCGCCCGCCATGACCGCGTTGAGCATCCGGTGCCCGGGAATCACCACCCGGCCAATCACCTGGTCGAGGGGCTCCATCACCGGCTTCATGAGGAGCAACATCCCCCGGAGTGCCGTGAAGACCAGGTCCAGCCCCCGCATGATGGCGTGGATGGAGGGGAGGGTATCGAGCAGGGTGCAGACGCTCACCCAGAAGAGGCCATCCCGGCTGTCCTGGGGGAAGCACGGGCCGATGGTGCGCATGAACCCGTAGACGTCCGTCAGGAAGGCCTGGACGGAGAACACGAACGAGTCCAGGGACTGCCACATCATCGCCGACACGTAGTGGGACACCTGCGTGCGGTTGGTGAACGCGTAGAAGTTGAACGCGCGGGCTTCCATGGCCGCGGTGGACCAGGCCGCCGCGTCCGCCGTGTTCTGCAGGCGGATCCGCTCGTGCACGCCGTGCCCGAGGTTCACCGTGGTGATGAGCGCGAGGCTCAACACGAGCATCAGCAGACACGCGAGGACGAGCGCCTGGCCTTCCTGCCGCTCGAAGCTTCGCCGGAGAGCGCGGGTCATCATGGCGTCTCCCGGTTCGGGTGCATCAGCCACTTGAAATGGAAGTTCGACTGCATCCGCAGGCTGTAGGTGGCCGTCAGCGGGAGGAAGTAGCGCCTGCTCGCGGCGAGCCCCCGCAGCACGCCTGGCTCCTGCCGGTGGAGCGTGGCGTAGCCCCGCTGGTGGCCCAGCCCCACGCCCGCGTTGGCCGCCCTCCACGCGGTGGAGACGAGCTGGTTGGCGAAGGGCACCCGCAGCTCGTACCAGTAGCGCACCCGCACGCTCAGCACGGTGGCCTCGCGGTAGGACTCCTCGGCCAGGCCCTCCGGCCCGTCGAAATCCAGCTCCCGCCCCTTCGTGGCCGAGCGCGGCTTCCACACGCTTCGCACCGGCGAGGACCCGGACGGATTCACCGTATCCACGCGCACCAGGCCGAACAGGGGCGCGCCGTTCACCGAGTCCGGCACGGCCACGTCCCGGGTCGGCCACGGCAGCCGCCGCAGCATCTCGTCCTGG
This sequence comes from Archangium sp. Cb G35, assembly GCF_001896145.1. Classification (NCBI taxonomy): domain Bacteria; kingdom Pseudomonadati; phylum Myxococcota; class Myxococcia; order Myxococcales; family Archangiaceae; genus Archangium; species Archangium sp. Cb G35. The sequence goes on along the minus strand of NZ_MPOI01000012.1, from coordinate 421,208 downwards.
AGACGCGCCCGCGTCCACGTCCTGGCCAGCTCTGGCGGTGTATCCGTGCGGCCGAGGGTGGGCAGCAGCGCCACCAGGGCCGCGTCCCGCATCCGCTCGGTGTTGCCGTTCCACACGATGCCGGACCGTGCCGCGCAGTACGCCGCGTACTCCGTCATCAGCTTCGCCTGCTGCATCAACGTCAGCTGGAGCAGGCCCAGGCCCAGGAAGACCATCAGCGGCAGCACCAGGGCCGCCTCGACCGCGGCCTGACCCGACTGCCTGCCTTGGGGGGGATGTTCACTCATGGACTCCCCCCTTGAGCGACATCCGTGCCACCGTTTCGTCACTCGGGAGGGCGTTCAGCCGGGGGTCTCAGAGGGAAGACCCCCCCTCCAGAAGGGGGACGGGGACCCGCCAGAACGGAACAAACCGGCAGCCGAGGGATCGTGACTTTGACACTTTGCGTGGTGGGTGGATAACATCCCACCCGCTGGTGCCCCGGGCCCCCGCTTTGCAAAGCAGCTGCGCCACCTACGAGTTTCCGCCCCCCCGGGCGCTCCCCGCTTTGGAGGTCTCCGAGACATGCTGAAGGGTAAGACACCGCTCCTCATCGCGCTGGGCCTCGGCCTGCTGGCCGGCATCATCGCGTGGTCCGCGATCAAGAAGAAGGAATCCGATGTGCGCCGGGGTTGGAACCTGGTGCCCGTCGTCGTTGCCTCGTCGGATATCCCCGAGGGCACCGTCATCACCTTCGACATGATCAACCAGCGCTCGGTCCCCGAGCAGTTCGTCACCTCCTCCGTGGTGAAGCCGGACTCGGCCACCTACGTGGTGGGCCAGAAGGTGCTCGTGGCGCTGCAGCAGGGTGACCCCCTCCTGTGGAGCCAGTTCGAGACCACCAAGGCCGCCGAGCGCCTGTCCACCAAGGTGCAGAAGAAGGTCCGCGCCATCACCATCGAGTCCAAGCCCACCACGTCCGTGGGTGGCTGGGTGCGCCCCAACGATCACGTGGACGTGATCGGCACCTTCCGCGATCCCCAGACGGACGAGAGCGTGGCCGTGACGCTGCTGCAGAACGTCATCGTGCTCGCCACCGGCAAGGTCACCGGTACCACCAACGTCAACCTCATCCCCGAGCACCAGCGTGAGTACGCCAACATCACGCTCATGGTCATCCCGGAGGAGGCCGAAATCCTCACCCTGGCCAGCGAGCTGGGCAACCTCACGCTCTCGCTCCGCAACGAGGAGGACGTGGACATGATCGAGGAGCGCGGCCGCGCCACCATCAGCACGCTGCTCTCCGGTGAGCGCACCCGTGTGCTCGAGCAGAAGCGCCGCGAGATCATCCAGATCATCAAGGGCGGCTCCTCCGAGAAGAACGCGGTCGGCTCCTCGGGAACTCCGTAGTCTACCCCCTCCCGTCGGTGCGTTTCCCTTCCCCCCGAAGCTGAAGGAAGTCCCCGCACATGCTGGCCGGAATCGTCCTACTCCTCGTCACCGGGTCGGTCTTCTTCTTCAGCCTGGTGATCTTCACCGTCCTGGCGAAGGCCTACGAGCAGTACCAGGAGCGGTACGTCGTCAAGTCGATGAACGACTTGAGCGACATGTTCCTCTTCATCGATGCCCGTCAGCTGCTGGTGCTCAACATCGCCAGCATGTGCTTGTTGGGCATCCTGACGTACATCATCTTCAACCCCATCCTGTGCGTGGTGGCCACGATCTTCGGCTTCTTCCTGCCGATCATCCTGGTGAAGCACTACCGCAAGCGGCGCATCAAGAAGTTCAACGTGCAGCTGGTGGATGCGCTGCAGGCCATGGCCAACGCCTTCAAGGCGGGTCTCACGTTCCCCCAGGCCATCGAGCATGTGGCGCGCGAGGCCCAGCCGCCTCTGGCCCAGGAGTTCGGCCTCTTCGTGAAGGAAGTGAAGCTGGGCGTGCCGCTGGAGGAGGCCCTCATCAACATGGGCCGCCGCGTGGGCAGTGACGACCTGGAGCTCGTCGTGGTCGCCACCAACATCGCCCGTCAGCTCGGCGGCAACATGGCGGAGATGTTCGAGACCATCTCGAGCGTGATTCGCGAGCGCTTCCGGCTCGAGGGCAAGATCGACGCCCTCACCGCCCAGGGCAAGCTGCAGGGCTGGGTGGTGGCGGCCATGCCCGCCATCCTCGGCCTCGTCCTCAACTACATGCGGCCGGACCTGATGGAGCCGATGATGGACCACTGGTTCGGGTACATCCTCGTGACGGTCATCGCCATCATGGAAGTGCTGGGCGTGATCATCATCCGGCGCATCGTCAACATCGATATCTAAGGAGTGGCCGTGAGCGACATCCTCACCAATACGTTGATGGGGGGCGCTGCGCTGATGTTCGCGACGTCGGCGGGCTTCCTCGGTGTCGGCGTCTACCAGAACTACTTCTCGCAGTTCCTCTCCGAGGTTCGGGATGACACGGCGGGTGGTGTGTCGGGCCTCGGCTCGGTCACCATCCGCAAGCTGGGCGCACTCAACCGGCGGCTGATGTGGCCGGGCTACGAGAACAAGATGCGCAAGAAGCTCACCAAGGGCGGTGAGCCTAATGCGTTCAAGCCCGAGGACATCATGGCGCTGCAGGAGATCAGCGCCGTGGTCGGCCTGCTGGCGGGCCTCGTCCTGATCAACGCGCTCGACGAGAACCTGGCCTGGTCCCTCGCCTTCGCGCTGTTCGGCATGTACTACCCGCTCATCTGGGTGAATGATCAGGTGAAGAAGCGCCACCTGCAGATCTCCCGGGCACTGCCCTACAGCCTGGACCTGCTGACGCTGTCGGTGGAAGCCGGTCTGGACTTCACCGGCGCGCTGGCCAAGGTGGTGGAGAAGGGCAAGGCGGGCGCGCTGCGCGAGGAGCTGCAGATCGTCCTCAAGCAGCTGAAGATGGGCAAGACGCGTGAGGAGGCCCTCAAGGCGATGATCGCCCGGGTGGACCTGCCGGCGCTCACCACCTTCGTCACCGCGCTCATCCAGGCGGACAAGATGGGTACCAGCCTCGGCAAGGTGCTGCGCATCCAGTCCACCCAGCTGCGCATCGACCGCACCCAGCGCGCCGAGAAGCTGGCCGGCGAGGCGCCGGTGAAGATGCTCTTCCCGCTCATCGCGTGCATCTTCCCCACGGTGTTCATGGTCCTCTTCGGACCCATCGTGTTCCAGTTCATGTTCGGAGACGTTGGGGGGTAGGGCCCTGGGCTTCCAGCTCACCATCGCCAAGGGCCTGCAAGCGGGGAAGGAGCTTCTCTTCGAGCAGGCAGAGGTCCACATCGGCCGCACCACGGAGAACGACGTGGTGCTGCAGGACGCCGGTGTATCGCGCAAGCACGTGCGCATCTCGGATCGGCTCGGGCGTTTCTACGTGCAGGACCTGGGCAGCGCCAACGGCACCCTGGTCAACGACGCGCCCCTCTCGGGCGAGCGGGAGCTGCGCAACGGCGACCGCATCTCCCTGGGGCCGGTGGAGTTCGTCTTCAAGGAGGTCGTCAGCGCGGACGACGCCACCCGGCCCTTCATGCCGGTGGATGAGGACGAGGACGCCACCCGGCTCATCACCCGCCGCAACCCACCCACGTCCGCGCAGCCGCAGCTCCAGCCGGATCCCTTCGCGCCCACCCCGCGCCTCGAGCCGGCTCCCTCGGGGCCGCCCATGCTGGTTCCCGTGCCGGGGCCTTCGGCGGCGGCCCGCTCGGAGACCCGGGCGGAATCGCTCGCCGTGGAGCCCCCCACCACGGCTCCGCTGTCCCGTGCGGCTCCATCCCGGTCTACCCCCACGGCCCCCGAGCGCCCCGCGGCCAGAGCCGACGGCCTGTCCGCCGCCGACAAGGCCCGGCGCCGCCGCGAGCTGAGCGAGACCCTGGGCGGCCAGCTCACCCTGTGGTGGCTCGGGCTGTCCCGTGGGGGCAAGCTCGTCCTGTCCACCGTGGTGCTCCTGCTGGTGGCCGGCGCGGTGGGGGGGCTGGCCGTCGTCTTCCAGCCCAACCTGGAAGGGCTGTCCCGGGGCCCGGAGCCCGAGTCCCTCGGCCTCCAGCCCGTGACGGACTCGTTCGGTCTGGGCGAGGGCGTGACGTGGGAGCAGGCGGACCTGAAGCTCTTCGACTTCGAGTTCGTCTCGCCCACACGCGCGGTCGCAGTCCTGCGCTATCAGGCCAGCGGCATCTCCAAGGACGAGGTCACCCTCACCGTCAACGCGACGCTCCTGGGCTCGGTGCCTCCGGACCTGGCCACCGCCTCCGAGCGGGAGATCCAGCAGATCATCTCGCCCTCGGTGCTCAAGCGGAACGAGCACAACCAGCTGGTCTTCGACAACGTCCGCAACCCGCCGGGCCGTGACAGCTGGCGGGTGTGGAACCTGCGGCTGGAGATCATCCCCGTCCCGAATCTGAGCCCCGACGAGCTGCAGCAGACGGCGCGCAGCTACGTGGCCCGGGCGCGCGACTTCTACGAGCGCAAGGACGTCGGCGCGGAGAACCTCTCGCTGGCCTGGGAGAACTACCGCTCGGCGTGGATCACCCTGGAAGCCCTGGACGAGAAGCCCGAGCTGTACGAGGACGTCCGGCACATGATGGGCCAGGTGGCGTTGGACCTGGACCAGAAGTGTGGGCAGCTCATGCTGGAATTCCAACGGAACATCCAGTTCAAGGACAAGAAGCGGGCCCGGCGGGTGGTAGATGAAATCACCCGGCGCTTCCCTACACCGGCGCATCGCTGCCACAATCTGGCGCTCGAAAAGGCCAACGAGCACGGGCTGTGAGGCCCGCGTCCGTGCACCCAACGAAGTGGTGATTTTCCATGTCGAACGGTTCCCCTCCCGCACGCCGTCGTCCCACGACGGGATCCTCCTCGGGTGATGCTTCCTCGAGCGGCGCCACCAGACAGCGTCCCGCGGTGCGCAGGACCGCCACCGGTGTGGCTCCCGCCGTGCGCGCCGAGCCCCCGCTGCCGGTGATGGGCACCAGGCTGGTGTGCTCGGCGGGCCCGTGCTCCGGTCAGGAGTTCGCGCTGGAGGATGGCGAGTACGTCATCGGCCGCGCCAACGACAACCCCATCTGCATCCCGGACACCTCGGTGTCCCGCAAGCACGTGCTCATCCGCCGTGTGGGCGGGGGCTGGGTGGTGAGCGATCTGGGCTCCGGCAACGGCACGCTCCTCAACGGTGAGCCCCTCACCGACGAGATGCCGTTGACCCACAGCGACACCCTCGTCCTGGGCGACACGGAGCTGACGTTCAACGACAACTCCAACGCCACGATGATGATGCCGATGCCGTCGGCGCCCCCGCCGCGTCCGGGCCGCGGCAGCACCCGGTCCTCGGCTCCCGCCGCCGCTCCCGCCGAGGAGGCCGGAGGCGAGGTGAGTGGGGCCAGCGGCGCGGTACCGCGCCGTCCAGGCCGGCCCGAGACCCGCGTGCGCAGCGCCCGTGGCCGTGCCGCGGTGACGCCGGCGGATCCCGCCGCGCAGCAGCGCAAGAAGCGCCTGCTCATCCTCACCGCGGCCGTCTTCGTGATGCTGGCGGGCCTGCTGGTCATCATGAAGGTGCAGCAGCAGCGGGACGCCGAGGTCGAGGCCCAGAACGCGCAGCTCGCCCAGCAACGGCGGGAGGCGATGGACGCGCTCTTCCAGGAGGCCAAGAACCTCATCCGCGACGGCAAGTGGATGGATGCCAAGGGGAAGCTGCTGGAGCTCCAGGAGATGGAGCCCAACTACGTGCAGCTGCCGGACTACCTGGCGCGCGTGGAGAAGGAGATCCCCAACCAGCAGGCGCTCGACACGGCCAGGTCGTCGCTGGAGAAGAACCAGCTCGGCCCGGCGGCCACCGCCCTGGCCAAGGTGAGCAAGGACACCCAGCTCTTCGAGACGGTGCGCCAGCTGCGCACCTCCCTGAAGGACAAGTCCGACAAGCGCGTGCGTGAGGCGCTGACGCTGCTGGAGCAGAAGCAGCTGGACCAGGCCAAGGCCATCACCGACGACGTGCTCGTGGCTGATCCGGAGCACCGCGACGCCAAGGTCATCAACGAGGAGGCGGCGCGCGCCATCGCCATCCGTGACGCGCCTCCTCCGCCTCCCACCGTCAAGGAGGCGCCCAAGCCGTGGGACCAGGCGGTGGACCGCTTCCGCGATGGTGACCTCAATGGCGCCATGGCCATGGCCAATGCCTGCGCCGGCAAGAGCCCACAGTGCAAGACGCTGATGGCGCAGCTGGGGGACTTCGGCGCCCTCTACAAGAAGCTGGAGGACCTGGACGCCAAGGGCCTGGCGCGCCTGCTGGACCTGGACAAGAAGATCACCCGGGGCCAGGGCAGCAAGCTGTCGCGCAACGCGGGCACGCGCGCGGCCAACATCTTCTTCAAGAGCGCCTCGGCCGCGAAGGCGTCGGGTCAGTACGGCCGCGCCATGGAGAGCGCCCAGCGCGCCCTCCAGGCGGACCCCAGCCATGCCGGCGCCAACAACATCGTCGCCGAGATGCGCGCCAAGGCGAAGGATCTCTACCTGCAGGCCTACGCCCTCAAGGACACCAATCCCGAGGACGCCGTGCCCAAGTTCCGCGAGGTCATGGCCATGACCCCGTCGGAAGACGAGACGCACCAGAAGGCCAAGAGCTGGGTCGAGAAGCTCAAGTGACCAGGAAACGGCGAGGCACCGGAGAGACCCCGCCCGAGGACATCGCCGGACAGGGAGATCTCTTCGGCGGCTCGCTCGGTGCGGCACCCAAGCGCGCGGTGGCGGCGGCTCCCAAGCCGCCCCCCGAGCCTCCATCCCCACCCCCCGCGCCTCCGCCTCCCTCGGAGCTGGGGGACGTGTCCGCGGCGCTGCCGTCGCTGCCCGGCGCGCCCTCGCGGACACCCCCGGCGCGCACGGTGCTCACCGTGGGCGAGCTCACCCAGCAGCTCAAGGTGACCATCGAGTCGCGCTTCCCGCGTGTGCTGGTGCGCGGCGAGGTGTCCGGTTTCCGGGGGCCCAATGCCCGCGGCCACCTGTACTTCTCGCTCAAGGACGCGGAGGCCTCGCTCGAGGTGAAGATGTGGGCCTCGCAGGCGGCGAGGCTGCGCTTCGCCCTGCGCGATGGGCTGGCCGTGGTGGCCGAGGGCAGCGTGGACGTGTACGCGCCCGCCGGCCGCTACAGCCTCATCGCCCAGAAGCTGGAGCCGGAAGGGGAGGGCGCCCTGGCGCTTGCCTTCGAGCAGCTCAAGGCGCGGCTCGCGGCCGAGGGCCTCATCGGCGACAACCGCATCCGCCCGCCCCGCGAGCTGCCCTTCCTGCCCCGGCGCATCGGCGTGGTGACGAGCCGCACCGGCGCGGCGTTGCAGGACTTCCTGCGCGTGCTGCACTCGCGCAACCCGCGCCTGTCCGTGCTGCTGTGTGACGCGCGCGTGCAGGGCGAGGGCTCGGCCGAGGAGGTGGCCCGCGGCGTCGAGCGCCTGTCCCGCACGGACGTGGACGTCATCGTCGTCACGCGCGGCGGCGGCTCGAAGGAGGACCTCTGGACGTTCAACGAGGAGCGGGTGGCGCGCGCCATCTTCGCCTCGCCGGTGCCGGTGGTGTCCGCCATCGGCCATGAGATCGACTTCACCATCTCCGACTTCGTGGCGGACTGGCGCGCGCCCACGCCCAGCGCGGCGGCGGAGCGGCTCGCCCCGGTGTTGCAGGATCTGGAGTACGCCCTGGCCACGCAGTCGGTGCGGCTGCGCAAGGCGGCCGAGCGCCGGATATTGGAGCTGCGCGAGCGGATGGGGACCCTGCGCGGGCGGGTGGTGGACCCGAGGCGGCGGCTGTCCACGGAGCGGTTGAGGCTGTCGGACGCCGAGGACGCGATGATGCGGGTGCTGCGCCAGGTGCTGCGCGAGCGGCGCGAGGAGCTCCGGGGGCACTCCGAGCACCTGCAGCGCCAGCGGCCCCAGGCCCGGCTCGCCGAGCAGCGGGCGCGGCTGGTGCAGTTGTCCGCGCGGCTGAAGGACGCGGTGCGGGCGGACGTGGCGGCGCGGCGGGCGAAGGCGGCCCAGGCCAGGCTGGAGCTGGAGCGCGGCTCGCCCCTGGCCCGGGTGGCGGAGCTGCGCGCCCGGCTGGCGGACCGGAAGGCCCGGCTGGTCGCCCTGGAGAAGGACTCCCTGGCGTCGGCACAGCGGCACTTCCAGCGGCTAGAAGGACGGCTGGATGCCATGAGCCCGTTGAAGGTCATGTCCCGGGGCTACTCGGTGACGTTCCGCAAGCGGGATGGGGGCGTGGTGCGTTCCATCTCGGACGTTCAGCCCGGCGAGACGCTCGGCATCAAATTCGCCAACAACGGGGCGAAGACACTCCAGGGGTGCGAGGAGATTGAAGCCACTGTCACCTCGGTGAAGGGTCCGGTGGATTGCTGACGTCCGGGTGCAGGTCCCGCTGGCACCCGGGCGGGGGCCTCCTCTAGAGTCCGCTGCTCTTTTTCGAGGTGGACGGAAGTGGCGAAGGACAGCAAGGGCAAGGCGGCGGAAGAGGTCCCCGAGCAGTACGGGGACGTGGTGCAACGGCTCGAGGACGTGGTGGCGCGGCTGGAGGGCGGCACCCTGACGCTCGAGGATTCGCTCAAGTCCTTCGAGGAAGGCATCAAGCTGGTACGCCGGGGCGAGCAACTCCTCAACGCGGCGGAGAAACGCATCGAGGAGTTGTTGAACGAGGACGGGCGGGACGCGGTGGTCCCCCTGCAGGCGGGCGTGAAGCCCCCGGCACTGCCCTCCACTCCGGCGCCTGCCCCATCGCGGGGCAGCTCGGGAGCCGCCAGATCGGCGCCGCCTCCCGAGGATGACGTGCCGTTCTAGGTCCCCGGCTGTAGAGCCATCCTGACCGCCATGCCCAAACCCAAGGTCACCATTGTCGACGACGACCGCGACACGCGGGAGTTGCTCTCGTTCGCCCTGGAGTCCGAGGGCTTCGAGGTCAACGCGGCGGCCAACGGTCTGCGGCTGATCTCCTCCCTGCAGCTCAAGCGGCCGGACATCATCCTCATGGACGTGAACATGTCCTGGATCGATGGTTTCGAGCTGTGCAAGGCCGTGAAGAAGAACGAGCAGTTCCGGGACATCCCCATCATCTTCATCAGTGGGCGTGGGGAGCCCGAGGACCGCAAGCGCGGGCGGGAGGCCGGCGCCGCGGACTATTTCGTGAAGCCCCTGGATCTCAACGCGCTCATCAAGCGGTTGCGTGAGCTCATCCCTCCGCCCGCCGCCGAGGTGCCCTGAATATGCCGTCCTTCGATCTGGATTCCTACCTGCAGACCCAGGTGGAGCGGGTGGAGAACCTGCTGCGCTCGCGCTCGGACGAGCTGGGCGTGAATGTGCCGCCGCGTCTGCATGAGTCCATGCGTTACTCGCTGCTGGCCGGTGGAAAGCGGCTGCGGCCGGTGCTGTGCCTGGCCTTCGCGGAGGCGGTGCTGAAGCAGAGCAACGTGCCGCGCGCGGTGGAGGACTGCGCGTGCGCGCTCGAGTTCATCCACACCTACTCGCTGGTGCACGACGACCTGCCGTCCATGGACAACGACGACATGCGGCGCGGGCGGCCCACCAACCACAAGGTGTACGGCGAGGCCATGGCCATCCTGGCGGGTGACTCGCTGCTCACGGACGCCTTCGCCCTGGTGGCGGGCGGCCCCGAGCCGGTGCGCGGCGTGCTGTGCAGGGAGCTGGCGGTGGCCGCGGGCTCGTCGGGCATGGTGGGCGGGCAGGTGCTGGACATCGCCGAGGACCGGCCGGCCCACATCGACTACATCACGCGGATGCACCGCCTGAAGACGGGCGCCCTCATCCGCGCCGCGTGCCGCATGGGCGTGCTCGCCGCCGGTGGGGACGCGGACGCGCTGGCCCGCGCGGATACGTACGGGGACTCGGTGGGCCTGGCCTTCCAGATCGCCGATGACGTGCTGGACGTCACGGGGGATGCGTCCTCCATGGGCAAGCCGGTGGGCGCGGACGCCGCCGCCGGACGCTTCACCTTCCCGGCGGTGCTGGGGCTGGAGGAGTCCAAGCAGCTCGCGGCGCGCAAGGTGGCCGAGGCCATCGACGCCGTGAAGACGCTGGAGCCGCACGATGGCCCGCTGGCGGCGCTCGCGCGCTACTCGGTGGAGCGACGCTCGTGATGGAGCGGCTCCTGCCGCGAATCCAAACTCCCGGGGATGTCCGCGCGCTCCCCGAGTCCGAGCTGCCTCGCCTGTGCGAGGAGCTGCGCGAGGACATCATCTCCCTGTGTGGCCGCGTGGGCGGCCATCTGGGCGCCTCGCTCGGCGCGGTGGAGTTGATCGTCTCCCTGCACCGCGTCTTCCACTCGCCCCAGGACGCGCTCGTCTTCGACGTGGGCCACCAGGCCTACGCGCACAAGCTGCTGACGGGCCGGCGTGAGCGCATGGGGACCCTGCGTCAGGCGGGCGGCATCTCCCCCTTCCTGGACCCGAGGGAGAGCCACCACGACGCGCTGGCCGCGGGCCATGCGAGCACCGCCGTGTCCGCGGCGCTGGGGATGCTCCAGGGCAAGAAGCTGCGGGGACAGCCCGGGCACGCGGTGGCGGTGGTGGGGGACGGGGCGCTCACCGGAGGGCTGACCTTCGAGGGCCTCAACAACACCGGGGGCACGCACTTGCCGCTGGTGGTGGTGCTCAACGACAACCAGATGTCCATCTCCGCCAACGTGGGTGCCATTCCCGCGTTGCTGCGCACGCGCGAGGCCCGGGGCTTCTTCGAGGGGCTGGGCTTCACGTACCTGGGGCCGGTGGACGGGCATGACCTCGGGGCGCTCACGCGGGCGTTGCGCGAGGCCCGGGCCTCCACGCGCCCGGTGGTGGTGCACGCGATGACGCAGAAGGGCAGGGGCTTTCCCCCGGCCGAGGCGGACACGCAGACGCGCGGCCACGCCATGGGGCCGTACGAGTGGCGGGATGGGAAGCTGGTGCGCTCGCGCGGCGGCCAGCGGACCTTCAGTGAGGCCTTCGCCTCGGCGTTGGAAGAGGTCATGGCCCGGGACGAGCGCGTGGTGGCGGTGACGCCGGCCATGCTGGAGGGCTCGGCGCTGGTGGGCCTCAAGCAGCGCTACCCCGAGCGGGTCTTCGACGTGGGCATCGCCGAGCAGCACGCCGTCACCTTCTGCGCGGGCCTGGCCGTCACCGGGCTGCGGCCGGTGTGCGCCATCTATTCGACGTTCCTGCAGCGCGCGTACGATCAGGTCATCCACGACGTGTGCCTGCCGGGGCTGCCCGTGGTGTTCGCCGTGGACCGGGCCGGGCTGGTGGGCGCGGATGGCGCCACGCACCAGGGCACCTATGACCTGGCCTCGCTGCGGCCCATTCCCGGCCTCACGCTGATGGCGCCGGTGACGGGCGAGGACGTGACGGAGATGCTCGCCACCGCGCTCGCGCTGCCCGGGCCCTCGCTGATGCGCTTCCCCCGGGGCACGCTGCCGGTGCTGCCCGCGGAGCCACCGCCGGAGACGGTCCCGGTGAGCGGGGCGCGCTGGTTGAAGCGGGAGGCCCAGGCGCGGGTGGCCTTCATCACGCTCGGGCCGTTGGGCGTGTCCGCGCTGGAGGCCGCTGCCTCGGAGCCGGGGTGGAGCGTGCTGGATGCGCGCTTCGTCACTCCGCTCGACGAGGCGGCGGTGCTGGAGGCCGCCTCGTGCGGGCACGTGGTGGTGGTGGAGGAGGGGACGACGCACGGGGGGCTGGGCAGCGCGGTGCTGGAGTTGCTCGCCGCGAGGGGCGTGAGTGCCCGAGTGAAGCTGCTGGGCATGCCGGACACCTTCGTGCCCCACGGGGATGCGCGCGTGCAGCGGGCCGAATTGGGCCTGGATGCCGCGGGTCTGCGGCGAGCCGCCCTGGCCCTGCTCGCCGAGGGAGATGCGCCGTGAAGCCACGCAAGGAGCGCCTGGACGTGCTGGTGGTGGAGCGGGGGCTGGCCGAGTCGAGGACGAAGGCCCAGGCACTCATCCTCGCGGGCCAGGTGGTGGTGGCGGATCAGCGGGTGGACAAGCCCGGAGCGCTGGTGCCCGTGGAGGCCGAGCTGCGGCTCAAGGGCGAGGTGCTTCCCTACGTGTCCAGGGGCGGGCTGAAGCTGAAGGCGGCCATGGAGCGCTTCGGCCTGGACGTGCGCGGCAAGGTGGCCGCGGACATTGGCGCCAGCACGGGAGGCTTCACCGACTGCCTGTTGCAGGAGGGCGCCACGCATGTCCACGCCATCGACGTGGGTTACGGGCAGTTGCACGAGAAGCTGCGGACGGATCCACGGGTGCGCTCGCGCGAGCGCGTCAACGCCCGCTACCTGACGGCCGAGGACCTGCCCGAGCCGGTGGATGTGGTGGTCATCGACGTGAGCTTCATCTCGCTGACGCAGGTGTTGCCGGCGGTGCTGCCATTCCTGAAACCCAAGGGCCTGCTGGTGGCACTGGTGAAGCCGCAGTTCGAGGTAGGGCCCGACAAGGTGGGGAAGGGCGGCGTGGTGAAGGATCAGGCCGCGCGCCAGGATGCCATCGACTCCGTGTCCGCGTTCGTCCGGGAGCAGGGGCTCACGGTGCGTGGAGTGATGGACTCGACCGTGCCCGGTCCCGCCGGCAACGTCGAGGCTCTGCTGGTCGCGGACAAACCGTGACGGAGTGAGAGCGCGCGAAGCATCGCTCCTCCTTCATGATGAAGCACCGGTATTCCTTGGCCAGCGAGCGCTGGGGCGATGCTAGAAGAGTCCCGTATGGCAACTCCCATCGAGCGGCTCATGAGCTTGAGCCTCAGCGTGTTGCTCTTTTCTTGTAGTGTGCCTCGTCACATAGTCCCGGGCCCTACCAGCGCGCTCGATCTGGGCAAATACGTGCTCATCATCGAAAGGGCGCCAGATGGGCAGGCGGTCCATTCATGGAAGCCCGTCAAGGACTTCAACCTGACGGCGCATTCTCATCTGGTGGCCACTCGCGGTGTTCAAGGTCGTGTCGTCCGGGCTGCATTCAACCGCAACTGTGAGGAGGAGCGTGATGCGTGTGAAAGCATGTGCCTGGCGGGCTTGAAGGGCCGCGCTTGGAGCCACATGAGCGCGGGTTCCAAGAAGGAGCATTGTGTCCGCGTGTGCATGCGGCCCTACATTGACTGTTGCAAGCTCAGAGAACTGGCCGAAGGCCAGGCCGTGGAGTTTCATGCCATGGATGAGGCCGTCGATTGGCTGAAGCAGAACAGGGAGCGGCTGCTGGAGGGGGCTGTCGTTGTCATCGCAGGTGTGGCCTTCGTCGTCGCCTTCGGTGGTGGCGGAATCCTGTTTCTCGTGCCTGTCATCTCCTTCGCATCGTCCGATGTTGTTTCCGAGCCCCGGGTTCTGGCGGTGACACCATGACGAGTCCACTCATCCTCTCGGATGCACAGCAGGTGATTGGGAGGCGTTGGAGCAAGGGGCAGCCTCCGGAGCAGACGCGGATTCTCAGCCTCACACGAGACGCCTTGGACTTCATCTCCGCCACTGGCCAATGGTACCCCTTCGAAGATTTTCGAGTACACGGCGGGTATCGTGAAGCCCAGACTATTGGCGAGAATGGCTCCACGGGGCTGCGAGAATTCCTGAGCAAGACAGAGCGCTTCTTCGGGAAGCTTCTCGATGACCCCGAGGCCGCTGGAGAGCAGGTGCCGATCCAGACCATCCTCGACGCGCTTCGCTTCGTCTCTTCAGCCGGGCAGCATGAGGCCTTCAGTGATTTCATCGAGCATGTCGAATCCCATGCTCCGCCATTTGTAGTGGCCTCGTTTGAAACACAGCAGGAGGCGGAAGCATGGCTCAAGACCCATCCGTCTCCGCCCGCTTTCGCTGATATCCTGATCGGCGGCCGGTACCATGATGTGGTTTATGAGCGCGAAACGGATTTTCGCCGCCTGCCATGGAATCGCCACCTCGAGCGCTATCTCGCGTGGCTCAAGCGGGTGGAACCGCCCGTTGCCACAGCTTCATTCGCTACTCGTGAGGAGGCGGAAGCCTGGCTGACCGGGCAGTCCACTCCAGCCAGGCGCACATGGGTGATGATCACGCGTGAGTTCTACCTCGCGGCGTACTATCCGAATATCAATCACCGTGCCCTCTATCCGCTCTCCATGGCCAGCATTGACGAGGAAGAAGAGGAAGAGACCGAGAGCCCATAAGACGAATCAACGCTGATGGCACCAACGCATCAATGCCGCGGGCTCAGAACGAAGGCACGTCGTTGGCCAGATGCGACGACAGGCCGCCGTCGATCACCAGCGCGCTGCCGTTGATGTAGCTCCCGTGGGGCCCGACGAGGAAGGCCACCATCCTGGCCACGTCCTCGCCGGTGCCGAACCTCCCAGTGGGAATCCTTCGCAACAACTCCTTCCTCACCTCGGGGTCCGCCTTCGCCAGCATCTCCGTGTCGATGTAGCCCGGGCAGATGGCGTTGCAGGTGATGCCATACGCGCCCCATTCCACGGCCAGGGTCTTGGAGTAACCGATGAGCGCGTGCTTGGTGGCCGCATAGGTGGATGATTGCGCTCCCCCAAACAGGCCCTGGATGGAGGAGATGTTCACGATCCGCCCATACCCTCCGGTCTTCATGCGAGGGAGCGCCCACCGGCAGATGTAATAGACGCCATCCATGTTCACGCCGAACAGGGTCTTCCACTCCTCCGTGGGAACCTCGTCCGCGCGATGGAAGGGGCCGCCATAGCCCGCGTTGTTCACGATGATGCCGGGGACGCCCAGCTCCGTCTCGATGCGGGCGAGCGTTGCACCCACCGCGGCCTCATCCGCGACATCGCAGAGGAAGGTCCGTGCCCGGGCCCCGGAGGCGGTCAGCTTCTGCTCGAGCCTGGACAGGGCCTGAGCGTCACGAGCCAGCAGGGCCACCTGATAACCATTCTCCGCGAGCACTTCCGCGATCGCCGCGCCAATGCCGCGGCTGGCTCCGGTGACGAGCGCCAGCTTCGCCTCCAGTCGCGCTCCCATCAGAGCACCCCCTTCGGAGGAAGGAGCCGGATTTCATCGACCCGGACGTTCAAGGGCTTCTGGGCGATCTCCCAGATGCTCTGGGCCACGTCCTCCACGGACAGCATGTCGGCCGGGCTGAACTCCGGGCGCGTCTTCCAGAAGGACGTGTAGACGGCGCCCAGGGAGATGAGCGTGGCCCGGATGGAGTAGGGCTTTCCCTCTTCGTTCAGCACTCCCGTCAGGGCCCGGACCCCATGTTTGGACGCGGCATACGAGCCGTTCATGGGCAGGGTGAGGTGATCGCTGATGGAGCCGATGTGGATGAGCCTCCCGCCGCCCCGGGTCTTCATCCGGTTGAACGCTTCACGCGAACAGATGAAGGCTCCCGTCAGGTTCACCTCGAGCGTCCTGCGCCAATCCGCAACCGAGGTGTCCGCGATGGACGTGAAGACCCCGACTCCCGCGCAGTTGATCAGCACGGAGATGGGTCCCACTTCCTTTTCCGCCCGCTCGAACAGGGACGCCACGGAGGCCTCGTCCGTGATGTCGACCCGCATCTCGTCCGCCGTCTCCTGATTCACGTCATTCGAGGCGCACACAGCGCGTACGCCCTCGGCCCGCAGTTTGCCGATGACTGCCTTGCCGATCTCACCGGTCCCTCCGATGACGATCATGTTCCGAACGCTCATGAGGCCAGTGTAGGCCGGATGGAGTCCCTCAGGTGGCTCCTGCCGCGGTGAAGAACGGAATGACCGTGACGCCACCGCAGGAATTCTCTCCGCCACGTCCCAGGTACTCGGGGGCTCGCGTGGCGATGCCGAGCCGCTGCCGCAGTTGCTCCAGCGGCACCTCCCACAGGGTCTCGAGGCGCTCGCCCAGCAGGGCCGAGGCAGCGGCTCCCCGCTCGAAATCCTCCGCCTGGATCTGCCCCGCGTAGATGTCGCGCAGGTGTTTGTACCGGGCGTGCTGGATGTCCGGGTGCACCGCCGCCTCCGCCAGGAAGGTGGCGAGCGCCACCGGGGCCATGCCGAACACGAACGATTGGATGGCCACCTCGTCCGCGTCCGACGTTTCGTACGCCCCCAGCACGTGGATGAAATCGTGGCTCTTGTTGAGCCGGTGGACGGCGTACTGCGTGGGGGTCGCGTCCGCGCCGAGCCGCGTCTGGATGGGAAAGAAGTCGGGGCTCAGCCGGTAGTGTTCCATGTACCGCGCGTAGGCGTGCCCGAACGAGCCCACCGGCAGCGCCGCGAGTGTCTCCGGCTCCGGAAGCGGAGGATCCCAGCGCTCGGCATGGAGGCGCTGGAATCCCGGTATCGCGAGCAGGGTGGCATCGCTGGCGGCCTGGAGCCCGGCGGTGCGAAGCACGGGAACGGCCTCGCCCAGGGTCGCCCGTCGTTCCGTCAGACCACGTGCGATTTCCTGGGGCTCGGACATGGATACTCCAATGAAGAGGACGGGGGAGGGTATACCGGCCCTCTCAGCGCATCGAGCGGTACTGCGCCGGCGTGAACGGCTTCACCAGCCGGGGACCCACGCGCAACCAGAGCGCCTCCGAGTCATCCAGCGCTCCGTAGAGGCTGCCGCCTGGCACCCGGTAGCGAAACAGCTCGCCCCTCTCGGCCGCGTCCGTGGCGACGATCTCCACGGGATAGGGAGGGGGGTCGTCCTCCCCCCAGCCCGCGCTGGTGAACATGTAGAACGTGTCGCCCGCCCCCGGCTGCGCGAAACGCGCCACCAGCGAGCCGTTCGCGATGAGCGGCTGCTGATCCTTGTTCACGGCCTGCCCCTCGTTGCTCTGGCCGTCTCTCGCCTCCAGGAACCAGAAGCGTTGCGAGCCGATGGCCGCCACACGGGTGCCGTTGTTGTACGGCACCAGCCCGACCATGTATCCCGGCAGCTCCGAGCTGATCCACAGCCGATTGCCAGAGGGGATGCACTTGCCCCCCTCGAAGCCACAGGCACGGACGGTCGCGAAGATCGTCGGAGTTCTGGTCTGGGTGGCCAGGTACAGCACCTTCCCGGTGGGATCGAACGCCACGGGCGGCTGCTGGATGGGCGCGATCGTGTCGACGTCGTACATCTTGAGATCCAGCCCGTCGCTGTACCGCACGGTCCCCACCCGGATGTGGGTCTCGTCGATCCCATCGTCGTAGAACGGAATCGCGACCCGGCCATCGGGCCGCACGAAGGGATCGGCGAGGACCAGGCTGGTGATGATGCCCTCCGGATCTCCGATCTCCAGAGCCCAGACCGTTCCACCGCCCGCGGGCTTGAGGAGCGTGAGGTTGATGACGTCGTAGATGAAGGCGTTTCCGTCCGGGGCCACCGACAGATTCTTCACGGACAGGGCAGTCCTGGCCGTGACCTCGAAGTTCGCGTCGATGGCGAAGGCCCCCTTGTCCTTCGTCCACACCCAGCGCCAGCCGGTGGCCGCGGGCTTGCGGTCGGTGATGATCGTGGTCGGCTCGCAGGGGAAGTCCATCTCGATGGACTGCCGGTTCGCCGGGTTGCTCTTCGCTACCTTGTAGAGGAACGAGCGCGAGCCCTCCTTCGTACAGCCGATGAAGCTCGCGTTGGCGCCGCTGCCATCGACGACGAAGTAGTTCGGCACCGCGGGCGTGGTGGAGTTGATGGGCTCCACCACCTCCTCCACCGGGAAGTACGTGGCCGACTGGGCCTGGGAGACGTTGGTGCGCCCGTCGGCGCAGGTGACGCGCGCGGTGAGGGACAGGTTCGTGGCGATCCCCCGCGTGTAGCGCAGCTCATTCGTCGCCAGCTCCACCGGGGTGGGGGTGGCGCTGTAGGTCACCTGCTTGATCAGCTCGTTGTTGTCGAGCAGCTCCAGCCGTTGCACCTCGTCGCAGCCGGTCGTGGTGATGAAGAGCTTGAGGCTCTTTCCCACGGTGTTCGGCTGGTCCACGACGACGCTGACCTGGGGCGGTTCCGGCGTGGTGAGGGGCGGAGGGGGATTGCAGGCGAGGGCGAGGAACGGCAGCAGCAGGGCCGGGCGGACGAAGGCCCGGCGGAAGGGGGGGGTAGGCATGGTGGCGCCGAGTCTAGCCCGGGCGCCACCCGCCGGACATCAGCGGTCCAGGATGACGAAGTCCACGCGCCGGTTCAGCTCGCGGCCCTTGGGCGTCATGTTGGGCGCCACGGGCCGGCTGTCGCCGAAGCCCTCGGACTCGATGCGCGATGGGTCCAACCCCGCCTTGATGAGGTAGTCCGCCACCGCGCGCGCCCGCTCCTTGGACAGGTTCAGGTTGGCCGTCTTGTCGCCCTGGTTGTCGGTGTGTCCCTCGATGCGGATGCGCTGCACACCGGTGCGCACCATCAGGTCCACCACCTGCGCGAGCAGTGCGTGGCTGTCCGGCAGCAGCACGGCCTTGCCATCCGCGAAGCGCACCGGCTGCACCAGCTCCAGCTTGTCGTTGTCGCGCTTCACCTGCCACTGCTTCGGCTCGGGCTCCAGGTCGAAGGACAGATCCACCGAGCCGCCATTGGCGGCCTCCACCATGCGCGTCTGGGCCAGGACGCCGGGGGCGGTGACCTCCACCACGTAGCGGCCGGCCGGCAGCTGGAGCTGGCGGGACGCCGCGTCGGCCTGTGAGTACTTCACCTGCCGCGGCGTGGGGCCACCGAAGAAGACCAGCGTCGCCGGTACGGGCTTGCGCCTGGCGGTGACGGCCAGGGCGAAGGCCACCGGCTTCACCTCCGCCACGAGCTCCAGCTCCACGCTGGCCGTCTTGCCCGCCTCGAGCACCAGCGTCTTCTCCAGCGGCAGGTAGCCGTCCTTGCGCACGGAGAGCTTCACCGGGCCGCTCGGCAGTGTGTAGGTGAGGAAGCGGCCATCGCCCGGAGCCGAGGCCACCGGCGGCAGCGTCGAGTCCACCAGGGCCACGAGCACGCCGGACAGCGGCTGGCGCGTCTTCGCGTCCACCACCACGCCGGACACCTGGGCCGTCGTCACCTGGGCCACCTGGGGCGCCTGGGCCACCTGGGGCGTCTCGGTCCGGACCGGGGTGGGGGGCGTCTGCTCCACCGGCGTGGGCTCGCGCACCACCACGCGTTCAATCACCCGCGTCCCACCGGCCTGCAGCGCCGGATCCACGTTGAAGGAGGCGCCGAGCACCAGGTTGAAGGGCGGCACGGGCTGCACGCCCCGGCCCACCATGCGCGTGAGGCCGAGCTCGGCCGCGGCGGTGAAGGTGAGGTTCTGCACCGCCGTCACCTTGAGGCCCAGTCCGAGCGTCTGTGGCGCCACGCTGCCCACGGGCACGAGGCTCCCATCCGGCGCGACGAGCTGCCCGTCCGGCACGCCGAGCGGCGAGGTCAGCCCGTACTCGAGGAAGGGCGTGACGACGGGCAACGGCACTTCCAGCCCGAATCCCACGCCCAGGCGGGAGTAGCGGTTGATGCCCAGCGCGTACTCCTCGGCGGCGTTGAGCCGTCCGGCATCCACCAGCGAGCCCGTGCCATCCAGCAGGAGGCCCAGGTTGGCGTGGAGGCGCAGGGGGATCATCGGGCTCAGCGAGCGCGCGTCATAGGTGGCCACCGCGCGGGGCGAGAAGCCGAAGGCGATCTGGTTGCTGCCCACGCCGGAGAAGGTCATCACGCGCACGTCCGCGCCCGCCCACAGTCCGGGGAGCCACTGTTTCGTGGCGCGCGCGCCCAGCGTCACGTCTCCGAGGGCCTGGATGAGGTTGGGCGAGGAGCGCGTGTTGGTGTTCGTCGAGGCCGTGTAGGACAGCGACAGATCGAGGAAGTCGAGCGGCACGTAGCCGACGGCGAAGGTGCCGCCGGTGCGCGTGTTGATCGCGCCCTGGACGGGGAAGTCCGAGGTGGAGAAGAACTCGCCGGTGGCCGAGAAGCGCAGCACGCCCTTGCGTCCGAGGTCCGCTCCGGCCAGGCGCAGCAGTCCCACGCCACCCGTGGCGGTGGAGCCATGGCGCAGGTTGCGCGCATCCATCCAGGCGTTGCCGAGCGTGGAGGGGCTATGCGCCTGATAGGTCTGATCCAACCCCGGGGCAGGGGTGGTGGGGCCCGGCTGTGTTGAGTACCCAACCATCTGGGTCTTTTCCCGAGCGGACGAGGAAACGAGCGCTTGCTCGGCCGGGGGAGGGGGGGCCGGGGGCTGGGAAGGGGGCGCGGTGGGCGCGGCGGACCCCTGGGCCTGGGCCGCGCCAGCCCCGAGGAGGGCCGTCAGCAGGAGGGAGCGCAGGGGGGAGGGGGACAGCGGGAGTCGCGGAAGTCGCACGGGAGCCGAGTATACGCGGGGGTACCCGCCTCACAATTCTTGCCGGGACCCCCCGAGTCCGACACGCTGGCCCCCGGGCAGCTTCAGCGGCATGATTCGGAACCGCGCATGAAGGTTGACGCTTTCTTGAAATTTTTCCGGTCTCTCCACACGACCATGCAGGGCCAGGCACAGCGGGGGCGCTCGTGAGAGCGGAACTCGCGGGGTCGCGCGGCCGCGTCCTGG
Source organism: Archangium sp. Cb G35 (assembly GCF_001896145.1). Lineage (NCBI taxonomy): Bacteria > Pseudomonadati > Myxococcota > Myxococcia > Myxococcales > Archangiaceae > Archangium > Archangium sp. Cb G35. Next base: position 400,803 of record NZ_MPOI01000012.1, on the reverse strand, counting down.
TGATCGGCGCGAAGGCGGGCAGCGAGGCGTTGCTCGCGCACCTGTCCGACAGTGGCTACCAGTGGGCCATCACCGAGGACATGCAGGAGCTGGCGAGCCTGGCCGAGTCGTTGCGGCCGGACGCGGTGCTCATGTCCGCCACCGGCAAGAAGGCCACCGAGGCGCTCAGCGCCGTGCGTCAGGAGTCCCGGCTGCGCGAGGTGCGCGTGCTGGCGGACCTGACGCGCTCGCGCTCGGAGGTGCTGCGCAAGCTGCCCGTGGACGAGTGGGTCCGCAGCCTCGAGGAGCTCAGCTCCCGGCTGGACTCGGCGCTGCGTGAGCGGCGGGTGATGGAGCGCACGCGCAACCGCATGGAGCGGCTGCTGGAGATCACCCAGGCCGCCACCAGCTCGCTGGAGCTGGAGCAGATCCTCCGCCTCGCGGTGGAGAAGGTGGGCGCCGTCATCAACGCCGACCGGTGCTCGGTGGTGCTGGTGGAGGACGTCAACGCGCGCACGGCCAGCGTGGTGGCCACGCTGGAGGATCCGGGCCTGTCGCTGGACGTGGACCTGGCGCGCTACCCCGAGCTGCGCCGCGCGCTGGAGACGCGCCAGCCGGTGCTGGTGGAGGAGGCCCAGCGGGATCCGCTGATGGCCGAGGTGCGCCCCACCATGACGTCGCTCGGGGTGCGCTCCATCCTCGTGCAGCCGCTGGTGTGCTCGGACGAGCTGCTCGGGGCGCTCTTCCTGCGCATCTCCCGGGGCTCCGAGGGCTTCGGCCGGGACGAGCAGGAGTTCGCCCAGGCGGTGGCGGCGGCGCTGGCCAACTGCATCCGCAACGCCCGCCTGCACACCGCGCTCAAGAAGAAGCGCGACGAGCTCGAGCTGGCCTACGTGGAGCGCTACCGCGAGCTGACCGAGGCCAACCGCCGCCTCAAGGATCTCAACCGGCTCAAGGACGAGATCATCGCCGTGTGCAGCCATGACCTGCGTGCTCCGTTGCAGGTGCTGCTGGGCCATGGCCGGCTGCTGCTCGAGGGCGGGTTGGATCCTCAGCAGAAGCAGTCCGCCGAGGCGATGATCCGTCAGGGCCGGAAGATCCTCGGCCTCGTCGAGTCGCTGCTGGAGCGGGGCAAGGGCGACGTGGCGCGCCTGTCCATCGAGCCGCGCGTGCTGGACATCTCGACGCTCTGCAAGGAGAGCGCTACCGAGCTGGAGATCCTCGCCGCCGAGCGGGGAGTGGCCCTGCGGGCAGAGACCAGCGAGATCATGATGCTCATCGGTGATGAGCTGAAGCTGCACGAGGTGTTGCAGAACCTCATCACCAACGCCATCCACCACGCGCAGGACGCGGGCGAGGTGGTGGTGAAGGCCTCGCGGCTGCCGCGCCCGGACGGGGACGTGGCGCGCATCGTGGTGCAGGACGACGGCAAGGGCATTCCGCCCGAGGAGCTGCCGCTCGTCTTCGACCGCTACCGCAGCGGCGCCAAGGGCGGGGGTGGTACGGGCCTGGGGCTCGCCATCTGCAAGGAGTTCGTGGAGCTTCACGGCGGAGAGATCTGGGCCGAGGCCCCGCCCGAGGGGGGCGCCGCGTTCATCTTCACCCTGCCGCTGGCGCAGGAGGTCTCCCGCGCCGTGCAGAACCTCCCGGCCAAGGAGACGGCCGAGCAGCCGCGCGTGCTGGTGGTGGAGGACGAGCCGGAGATCGCCGCGGTGCTGGTGGAGGTGCTGCGCTCGCGCTACCGCGTGGACGTGGCGCGCGACGGCGCCGAGGGTCTGGCGCGGGCGCGCACGTCCAAGCCGGATCTGGTGGTGATGGACGTCTTCCTGCCCAAGCTGGACGGCCTGGACGCCGCGGTGGCGCTCAAGTCCTCCTCGGACACCGCCAACATCCCCGTCATCCTGCTGTCCGCCCACCAGGGCGTGGCCGACAAGGTCCGCGCGCTCAACCTCGGCGCGGTGGACTACATGAGCAAGCCCTTCAACGCCATGGAGCTGCTGGGCCGCACCGAGCGCGCCCTCAAGCTGCGCAAGGCCGAGAACGAGCTGGAGCGCACCTCCTCGCTCATGCGCCGCAGTGGGAACGATCCCCTCACGGGCGTCTACGACCGGCGCGGCCTCATGCTGCGCCTGGACCACGAGGTGAGCCGTGGGCGGCGCTACAGCCGTCCGGTGAGCCTCGCGGTGCTCCGCCCGGATCGCCCCGTGCTCGACGAGGCGCTGCGCGGGATTCCGGACGTGATGCGCGCGCGCCTGCGCACCCAGGACATCCTCGGCCACATGGGCGAGGGGGTGCTCGCCGTCGTCCTGCCCGAGTGCAATGTTGAAGCGGGACGCAACGTCATCGGCCGGTTGCTGCCGGATGTCGAGAAGCACACAGGGATGGAGTACCGCTCGGCGGTGGCGGACGTAAGTCACGACAGCGAGCCGGTGGAGCGCATCCTGGAGCGGCTGGGCGCGCCACCCCCCGTGCCGAAGCTCTAGGCCCGGGTTAGACTCGGGACGTGCGCCCGAGTCGACTCCTCACCCGAGCCGTACCGCTCCTGGCCCTCGTGGGGCTGGGTGCGGTCGCGGCGCCCGCCTCGCGCCGGCCCAAGGTGGACACGCAGGCCATGCGTGAAGCCATCTCCGCGGGGGCCCAGGACGAGGGCATGTCCTCGCCCGCCAGCTATGCCCACTACCTCCGGGCGAAGCTGTTGAGCCTCCAGGGTCAGCACCGGGGGGCGGTGGATTCACTGCGGCTGGCGCTCGCCACGGACGAGAACAACCCGCACCTGCTCACGCAGCTGGGCGAGGAGTACGCGCGCCTGGGCGACCTGACGAAGGCCGAGCGCGAGCTGCGGCGCGTGGTGAAGGTCCACCCGGCGCACTACGCCGGCCGGCTGATGCTGGGGCGCGTGCTGCTGGAGGCCGGCAAGCCCGCGCGTGCCCGGATGCACCTGCGCCGCGCCATCCAGCTCAAGCCCCGCGAGCCGGAGGCCTACCTCGTCCTCGCGCAGCTCTATCTGGATGGCCGCTCGAACGAGCAGGCCGTGAAGGTGGTGGAGGAGCTGGCGGCGGCGCTGCCCGGCGAGGCCTCCGGTTTCCGGCGCCTCGGGCTGGCACTGGCCGAGCGGGGCGATTCCACGCGGGCCGGGCACCTGTTGGCGCGGGCCATCGAGCGCGACCCCGGTGACGTGGAGTCGCTCACCGTGCTCGCGCAGCTTCACGAGAAGGCGGGGCAGCTCACCGATGCCGAGGAGGCCCTGGCGCGGACCCTGGAGAGGGATCCCGACAACCAGGCTGTGCTGATGAGCGCCGGCCGGCTCGCACTGAGGCTCGGTTCGCCGGTGCGGGCGCGGGCGTACTTCGACCGGTTGTTGTCGATCTCCTCGGACCCGGAGCTCACCGTACGGGTGGCGCTGGCCTTCCTGTCCGCGAAGGATCCCACCTCCACCGTGGAGGTATTGGACGCCGCGCGGAAGGGGAGGGGCGCGTCGCCCCGCATCTCCTACTACGCGGGCCTGGTGCACGAGCGGCTGCGCCACTTCGACGCGGCCGCCCTCGCCTACGCCGAGGTGCCCCTCACCTCCGAGCTCTTCCCCGAGGCGCGCGCCCGCCGCGCCGTCTGTCTCTCGCAGGCGGGAGAGCATGCGGCCGCGCTCGCCCTGCTGCGCGAGGCCCTCGCCGAGCATCCCGACGACACGGAGCTATGGGTGCACCAGGCCCGGGTCCAGGAGCGCGCCGGAGAGCCCGAGCGTGCCGTGGCCACGCTGAAGGAGGCCCTCGCGCGCAAGCCGTCCGCGGAGCTGTACGAGGCGTTCGCCTCCACCCTGCAGCGCCAGAAGCGCTCCGCCGAGGCCGCGAGCCTGCTGCGGACGGCCATCTCGCGGGAACCTCGCGAGCCGGCCCTGCGCTACGTGCTCGCCAACGTGCTGCTCGCGCAGGGGGACGAGGACGGGGCCATCACCTGCATGCGCGGTGTGCTCGAGTTGGACCCGGAGCATGCCGCGGCCATGAACTTCATTGGCTACGTGCTGGCCCAGCGCGGCCGGGACTTCGCCGAGGCGGAGCGGTTGGTGCGGCGCGCGCTCCAGCTGCGCCCGGACACCGGCTCCTTCCTCGACTCGCTGGGGTGGATCCACTTCCAGCGGGGCGACTACCCGCGCGCGTTGCAGTCGCTGGAGCGGGCGGCGGAGCTGGAGCCCGAGGAGCCCGTCATCCTCGAACACCTGGGAGATGCCTACCAGCGCGTGTCCCGGCCCGGTGACGCGGCGGGGGCCTGGCGGCGTGCGCTCGAGGTGCTGGCCCTCAATCCGGACGCCGCCGACCCGCCGGATCAACGGGTGCTCCTCGAGCGCAAGCTGAAGTTGCTATCCACGGGTGCCGCGGATCGCTAATGTCCCCGCATCCTATGGCGCGCTTCGACGAGGGCTTCTTCACCGGGAAGGACGGGCTGCGGCTGTACTGGATGTCCGAGCAGCCGGATGAACCCCGCGCGCACGTGGCGGTGGTGCACGGCTACGGAGATCACATCGGCCGCTACCGCACGACGTTCGACGCCCTCACGGCCCAGGGTTTCGCCGTGCACGGCTTCGACTACCGGGGCCATGGCCGCGCCGATGGGCGCCGCGGCTTCTGCGCCAGCTGGCCGGACTACCTGGATGACCTGGCGGCCTTCTGGGAGCGGGTGCGGAGCGCGGCCGGTGGGCGCAAGGTCTTCGTGCTCGCGCACAGCCATGGCGGCCTGATGTCGGTGCACCTGTTGGGGCGCGGCGGCCTCCAGGGCGTGAGCGGCATGGTGCTGTCAGCACCTTATTTCAAGCTCGCCATCACGCCGCCGGCACTGAAGCTCGCGGCCGCCCGGGCGGTGGGCCGGGTCCTCCCGTGGATGCCCATCAAGACGGAGCTCACGCCCAAGGACCTGAGCCGGGACGAGGCGGTGCAGGAGGCGGTACGTCAGGACCCCCTCTACAATCACATCGTGACCCCGCGCTGGTTCATCCAGTCCACCGAGGCCCAGGCCCGGGTGATGACACTCGCTCCGGAGGTGAAGGTGCCGCTCTTCCTGCTCAGCGGAGCGGAGGACGGCGTGGCGAGTGTGGAGACCGGACGCGCCTTTTTCGAGGCCGTGGGCTCCAAGGACAAGGTGTACAAGGTGTATCAGGGGATGCGCCACGAGCCGCTCAACGAGCTCGGCAAAGAGGAGGTCCAGGGCGATATCTCCAACTGGATCTCCGCGCATCTCTGACGTAGGTTCAAATTCCTTACAGAGCAAACTTCGTTATCGCGAGGGCGCTTTTCCGAGGGTCACCGCATGGCACAGGGCGAGCAGACGGGCATCATCGGCAAGGGCATCATCATCCGGGGCAACCTGACGGGTGGTGGGGACCTCATCATCGAGGGACGGGTGGAGGGGCAGATCGCCCTGAAGAACCACCTGACCATCGAGGGTACGGGCAAGGTTCAGGCGGACATCCGCGCGGAGGAGCTGACCATCAACGGCGAGGCGAGCGGCAACATCGACGCCTCGGGCCGGGTGGCCATCAACGCCTCGGCGAAGGTCGCGGGGGACATCAAGGCCCCGCGCGTGGTCATCGAGGATGGAGCGGTGTTCAACGGCTCCATCGAGATGGACGTGAAGCTGCCGGACGACATCTAAACGGGCCCCCGGGCCCGCAGCACCCTTCGGGAGGGGTGGACAACACTCATGGCGAATACGGTCATTGGTTCGAGCATTGTCATCGATGGTGAGATCTCCGGCGACGAGGACCTGGTCATCCAGGGCACGGTGAAGGGGAAGATCTCCTTGAAGGAGAGCCTCTTCGTCGAGGGGAGCGGCGTGGTCGAGGCCGACATCGAGACGCAGAACGTGGAGATCGCCGGCCGGGTCACGGGCAACATCGCGGCTTCGGACAAGGTGGAGCTGAAGACGGACTGCCGCGTGGTGGGCGACATCAAGGCCCCGCGCATCCTCATCGCCGATGGTGCCTCCTTCAAGGGCAACGTCGACATGGACATTCCGAAGGAGCGCTGATCCTTGGCCACTGCGAAGGAACTGGCCCCTGGGGCCGTCAACAACACCGTGGTCGGTCAGTCCATCCTCATCAGCGGCAAGCTGACGGGTGACGAGGACTTGACCGTGCGCGGCCGCGTGGAGGGCGAGCTCACGCTGAGCCGCACCCTCATCGTGGAGCCCACGGGCGTGGTGAAGGCGAACGTGGCGGTGAAGAACGCCATCGTGAGCGGCGTGGTGGTGGGCAACATCAACGCCACCGAGAGCGTGGAGCTCACCCGCGAGGGCCGCATGGTGGGCGACATCCACGCCCCCCGCGTCATCATCGTGGACGGTGCGAGCTTCCGCGGCCGCGTGGACATGGGTGAGGTGGAGCCGGGCCGCATGCCGTCTGATCGCTCGGCCCTGCCGCGTCCGACTGGTGCCACCGTGCGTCCCGCGGTGCGTCCGGGCGCCGCTCCGGCCCGTCCGGCGCTGCCGGGTGCCCGTCCCACGCCGCCGGCCGCTCCCGCTGCCCAGGCCCGTCCGGCCGCGGCTCCGGCTCGTCCGGCGCCTCCGCCCGCTCCGGCGGCGGCCCGCCCGGCACCCCCTGCGCCGCCCGCGGCCAGGACCGCCGAGCCTACCCGCCCCGAGCCTCCCCGGCCGCCGGCCGCCGCACCGGTCCCGCCGACCGTGGCCGAGGCCGCCAGGAAGAAGGTCGTGGTGAAGAAGAAGGGTCGTTAAAGCGTTGTGGTGGCGCTCCTGCGCCACCGCACCGCCGTCCCGGCGCTACGACGGGCCGATCCAAGGGTGCCGATGAACGCCATGAACGCCGAGAACAGAATCGACGAGGTGGACGCGAAGCCGAGCACCCCGGCCGAGGAGTCGTCGCCCGGGGAGTCCGCTCCCGAGTCGTCCGCCGTTTCCTCCGGTCAGGAGGGGACGGCGGAGGCTTCCGCGTCCGAGACCGCCCAGGCCGCCCCCTCCGAGCAGCAGGAGGGTGGGGCGCAGGGCAATGAGCAGCCAGAGAGCGCGCAGTCCGCGATTCCTCCCGAGGGGATGGAAGCCGTGGCGCCGCGCCGCCGGGGGCACGTGGCTCCCGCGCACATTCCCCTGGAGCGGATCGACGAGGACACCACCTTCCAGATCCGCCCGCCGGGAGATCTGTCCGCACTGGCCACCGACCTGGCGAGGCTGGGACAGCTCTTCCCGGTGGACGTGCGCTTCAAGCCGCCGGACCGCTTCCAGATCATCTCCGGCTTCCGCCGGGTGGCGGCGATGCGGTTCCTCAAGCGGGACCGGGTGCTGGCCCGCCTGCACACGGACCTGTCGGACGAGGACGCGCTGCTGATGGCGCTGGCCTCGGCCATCCACGCCTCGCCGGTGGACGCGGAGGAGCTGGAGGCCCTGAAGGCGCGGCTCGAGACCGAGGGGCGGTTGACGCCCATCGCCCGGGACATGCTGGACAAGGCGCTGGTGTCCCCCGACGAGTCGCTGGCCTCCGAGACGGTGGATGAGGAGGTCGACGCGGACGAGCTGGCCGCCGAGGCCACCCAGCGGCTGGTGGATATCAACCAGGATCTCGCGCTGCTGGCGGACGTGTTCGCGGACCTGGATGAGACGCGCAAGCAGGAGCTGCTCACCCAGCTGCGCTACTCCTCGGATCTCGTGGCCTGGCTGGAGCGCCTGTGACGGTGGACGCCCTCGCGCGGGACAGGGCCCGTTTGTTGGAGGTGCTCACCGAGCGCTCCTTCGAGCGGCGCAAGGTGGTGCTGTCGTCCGGCAAGGAGTCGGACTTCTACATCGACTGCAAGCGCACGGCGCTGCTGGCCGAGGGGCACTTCCTCATCGGCCGGCTGCTGCTGCAGGCCGTGCGGCGCGAGGCCTCCGAGGCGGTGGCGGTGGGCGGGCTGACGCTGGGCGCGGATCCGCTCGCGTCGGCCGTCAGCCTGACGAGCTACCTGTCGGGCACGCCCCTGCATGCCTTCATCGTCCGCAAGGAGCCCAAGGGCCATGGCACCGGCCAGTGGATCGAGGGCATGAAGGCACTCGCTCCCGGAGCACCGGTGGCCATCCTGGAGGACGTGGTGACCACGGGCGGCTCCACGCTCAAGGCAATCGAGCGGGCTCAGCTGGAAGGACTGCGGGTGCTTGGGGCGTTCGCGTTGGTGGATAGACTGGAGGGCGGACGCGAGGCGGTCGAGGCCGCCGGACACCGGCTCTTCACCCTGTACACCCGCAAGGACTTCATTCCATGAAGATGCAGTTGCGGCTCGGCGCGCTGATGATGGCGCTCGCGGGCTGTGTCTCGACGCCTCCCACGCTGGGAGATCCGCCGCCCGGTTTCAAGGACGAGAAACGGGAGCTCAGCTACCAGTCGGTGCTGGAGAAGTACACGGATCGCGCCGAGCTCTACGCGGGCTTCGACACGGTGATGTTCGCCGCGGCCACGCTGCAGACGCAGGCCTTCCGCGAGGCCCGCGTGCGCCGCGAGGGCTCCTTCAAGGCCCTGACGCAGGATCGCGTGCAGGAGATCCTCACCCAGGAGTTCGCGGAGGCGGCCAGGACGAACGAGTTCTTCCTCGGCGTCCACGTCTTCAACTACCGCTACGAGGACTTCGACCGTCCGTCGTCCATCTGGAACATGGTGATGGTGACGCCCGCGGGCGAGCTGAAGCCCGTGAGCGTGGAGCGGGTGGGGCGCGCGGACATGGAGATGCGCTCCTTCTACCCGTACATGGGTACCTTCTGGGTGGGCTACCGCGTGCGCTTCCCCGCCGCCTACCCGGATGGCAGGCCCGTCATCACCGAGAGCATGGGGCACGTGGTGCTGCGCATGGCCTCGTCGCTCGGCAAGGTGGAGATGCGGGTGCACGCGCGCTGACGTGCCCCCGAAGTCTCACGTCTGATCGGGCCGCAGCACCGGCTTGTCCGGCGCGAGCGGCTGCCCGGCCCGCTGGAGCTGATCCAACAACGCGGCCGGAGAGGCGTCGCAGGCGAAGGGTTGGGCGCGCGCCTCGGGGATGAAGCCCTCGTCCACCGCACGCCGCATCATCGCGAGCAGCGGCCCGTAGAAGTCCGCCACGTTGAGCAGGCCGATGGGCTTGTGGTGGAGGCCGAGCTGGGCCCAGGTGGTGATCTCGAAGAGCTCCTCGAAGGTGCCCACGCCGCCGGGCATGGCGATGAAGGCGTCCGAGAGCTGGGCCATCATCGCCTTGCGCGTGTGCATGGAGTCCACCAGGTGCAGCTCGGTGAGCCCCTTGTGGGCGCGCTCCCGCTCGCTCAGGAAGAATTGGGGCAGCACGCCCACCACCTTGCCCCCCTGCGCGAGGGCCGCGTCCGCCATCGCGCCCATCAACCCCACGCTGGTGCCGCCGTAGACGAGCGTGAGCCCCCGCCGGGCGATCTCCGTGCCCAGGGCTCTGGCCCCCTCGAGGTACTCCGGCCGGGCTCCCATCCGCGAGCCACAGAAGACACAGACCGATTTCAGTTCCATTTCGGGACGCTCCTCCAGGGCGCTCACAGCTCGCGGCGGACGACGGTGTCGTGCTTCCAGTGGTGCTCGTCCGTGTTGGGGTAGTCGAGCGTGAAGTGCAGGCCGCGGCTCTCCTTGCGCCGGCTGGCGCAGTCGACGATCAGGCTGGCCACCTCGCAGATGTTGCGCAGCTCGATCACATCGCGCGTCACCTTGAAGCGCCAGTAGTAGTCGCGGATCTCCTCGCGCAGCAGTTCCAGCCGGCGGCGTGCCCGCATCAGCCGCTTGTCCGTGCGGACGATGCCCACGTAGTTCCACATGAGGCGGCGGATCTCATCCCAGTTGTGGGTGACCACGACGCTCTCGTCCGAGGCCACCGCGCTGCCCTCGTCCCACTCGGGAGGATCCTCCTTGGGCGGGGAGAGGGTGCGGAGCTCCTCGGCGCAGATGGCGGCGGCGCGGTGGCCGAAGACGAGCCCCTCCAGCAGCGAGTTGGAGGCGAGCCGGTTGGCGCCGTGCAGGCCGGTGTGGGCCACCTCGCCGATGGCGTAGAGGCCCGGCACGTTGGTGCGGCCGTACAGGTCCGTCACCACGCCGCCGCACATGTAGTGGGCCGCGGGCACCACGGGGATGGGCTGCACGGCCATGTCGATGTTGAAGGCCTTGCACGTGGTGTAGATGTTGGGGAAGCGCTCCATGATGAAGGCTCGCCCCAGGTGCGTCATGTCCAGGAAGACGCTGTCGTCTCCAGTGCGCTTGAGCTCCGCGTCGATGGCGCGCGCCACCACGTCGCGCGGGGCCAGCTCGCCCATCCGGTGGTAGCGGTCCATGAACTGCTGACCGTTGCGCAGCCGCAGCTTGCCGCCCTCGCCGCGCAGCGCCTCGCTGATGAGGAAGCTCTTGGCCTCCGGGTGGTACAGGCAGGTGGGGTGGAACTGGTAGAACTCCATGTTGGCCACCTCGGCCCCCGCCCGGTACGCCATGGCCACGCCGTCGCCCGTGGCCACGTCCGGGTTGGAGGTGTAGAGGTACACCTTGCCCGCCCCTCCCGTGGCCAGCACCGTCACCTTTCCCAGGAAGCGCTCGATGTGGCCCTCGGCCGTGAGCGCGTACACGCCCAGGCACCGGCCCGGAGAGCCCGGCCCCGCCTTTCGATCCAGGATCAGATCGATGGCCGAGGTGTTCTGGAAGAAGGTGATGTTGGGCTGCTCGTCACAGGCGTCCATCAGCGCCCGCTGCACCTCGCGCCCGGTGATGTCGCCCGAGTGGATGATGCGGCGCTGGGAATGCCCGCCCTCGCGCGTCAGGTCGAACTCGCCCGTGGCCCGCCGGTTGAAGTCCGCCCCCAACTGCACCAGCTCCCGGATGCGCTCGGGGCCCTCGCGCACCGTCACCTCCACCGCGTCCAGGTGGTTGATGCCGGCACCGGCCTCCAGGGTGTCCTTGATGTGCGCCTCGAAGGTGTCCGTGGGCGACAGCACGCTGGCGATACCACCCTGGGCATAGGCCGTGTTGCCCTCGTGCCTGTCCCGCTTGGTGAGGACCGCGACGGTGCCGTGCCGGGCCGCCTGGAGGGCCAGCGAGAGACCGGCCACACCACCGCCCAAAACCAGGAAGTCGAACCGATGGGGCATGTGTCAGCCCCTTAATGGCTGTAAGTGCCGGAAACAAGGCGATTTCTTGAGGACTTTTGGCCGGGGATCTAAGGTTGGGGGGCCGATATGCGAGCCATTTCCTTCCTGCTGCTGCCCGCGCTGTTGCTTGCCCCCCTGGGTGCCCAGGCGGAGGGCATCTACCGGTACGTGGAGAAGGACGGGACCATCGTCTACACGAACGTCCCGCCCGGCGGCGCCAAGAAGGCGAGCAAGCTCAAGGGCACCTTCAGCGAGGCGCCCGCGCCCTCCGCTCCCGTGAAGGGCCGGTCGCGCACCCCGGCGGAGCTGGAGCCGCACATCGTCAAGGCCGCCGAGCGCTACCGCATCCCCACCGCGCTGGTGCGGGCCATCATGCACACGGAGAGCAACTTCAACTCCAACGCGCTGTCCCCCAAGGGCGCCAGCGGGCTGATGCAGCTCATGCCGGCGACGGCCTCGGAGATGTACGTGAAGGACATCTTCGACACCCGGGACAACATCGAGGGTGGGGTGCGCTACCTGCGCGTGCTGGCCAACCTCTTCAACGGGGACATGGTGAAGATGGTGGCCGCGTACAACGCGGGCCCGGAGGCCGTGCGCAAGTATGGGGGCCAGGTACCGCCGTACGCGGAGACGCAGGCGTACGTTCGCAAGGTGCTCCAGCTCTACTACCATTATAAAGAGCGCGAACGGCTCACGAAGGACGAGCCCCGCGGGACGGATTCCGATGGCGACGACGCGCGTGACGGGGCGGGGGCAGAAGAGCCCCGTTGACGAGGAGTTCCTCAAGCAGCTCTATCAGGGGGGGGAGTTGCTGGCTCAGGGCCGTGTGCCCGAGGCGCGCCAACTGCTCGAGCGGGCCCACCAGCTCCAACCCCGGAACGAGAAGGGCCGCAACCTGCTCGGGCTGGCCTACTTCAAGCTGGGCCTCTTCGACCGGGCGGCGGAGATCTACGAAGCACTGGTGCGCGACAACCCGGTGGACGCCACGCTGCGCGTCAACCTGGGCCTCGTGTACCTGAAGACGAACGCCCTGCAGCGCGCGATGCGTGAGTTCGAGGCCGCGACGGACCTGCAGCCCGATCACCAGAAGGCGCACAACTACCTGGGGCTGGCCCTGGCGCAGGCCGGGGAGTACGGCCGCGCCCGCGAGCACTTCGTCAAGGCGGGCAGCGAGGCGATGGCGGAGAAGATGGCCAAGGCCATCGCGGGGGAGAAGGTCCTCCGGCCCTCCAGATCCATGCCCGTCGTTCCCCGGGCGCTCACGCCCCCCCCGCGTCCGCTGGCTCCCGTGGAAGGGGAGTGGGGCACGCAGTTCGGCCTGGACGAGACACCTTCCGCCGCGCCGAAGCCCGCGCCGGAGGAGGATCCGGACGACCTGCGGTTCGCCGAGGACGAGGGGCCCGGTGCCCTCACCGAGAACTCGCCAGGCGCGGCCGGCGCTCAGGCGCGGACCCGGGCGGACACCGTCGAGGCGGAGTCCGAAGCGGCCATCGCGGAGACGTCCCAGGCGGTGAAGCCGAGCGAGCCGCTGCCGCAGTCATTGGATGAGGCCGTTCCCGAGCTGCCGTCGAGGGTCGGTGCCTTCCGGCCGGGAGCGGACGTGCCCATGCTGGCGGAGCTGGTGCCCGCGCTGGCGCTGGCGGGGGCGAGCCAGGCCCAGCCCTTCCGGGTGGGCAATGGCAGCTTCTCCGCGCGCGTGGAGGGCGAGCTGCTCACGCGGTTGGATGGGCTGGTGGCCTATAGCGGGCAGATCCAGTTCCACCCGGAGGTGAAGCGCTTCCGGGGCCGGCCCACGGATGAGCCCTTCGGCGACGGCCCGGGCCGCTTCGTGCGCGCCAGTGGCCAGGGGGTGCTCTTCCTCGAGCCGCCCCCATCGCGCTCCTTCCTGGCGGTGGACCTGGGGGACGTGGGCGCCTACGTGCGCGAGGAGTGCCTCTTCGCCTTCGAGGAGGCGGTGGCCTTCGAGAATGGCAGGGTGCCCTCGGAGATGGCGTCGGACCTGAGCCTGGTGCACCTGCGAGGGCAGGGCAGGGTGGTGCTGAGTCTGGGCGGGACGCTGCGCTCGGTGTTCGTCGCGCAGGAGACGCCGGTGACGGTCCCCCTGTCCCACCTGGTGGGCTGGCAGGGCAAGGTGTCGCCCCGAGTGGTGTCGCTGCTGGGAGCGGAGGACGCTCCCCGTGTCGCCGTGGAACTGAGCGGTGAAGGATTTGCCCTCATCGCCCTGCCAGTCCGGTAGAAGGCCCCGCCATGGATCGAGCTGAGCGTGCGTTGCGGAGGAAGCAGAAGAAAGAGGAGCGGGCGCGGCGTCGGGCGGCGCGTCAGCCGAGCGTGCTCGTCCAGGAGTTCTGGAACCTCCCCAACATCCTGACGTTGGGCCGCATCTTCCTCATCCCCGTCTTCGTCTGGCTCACCTACGACGCGGATCCACTCTCCTCGCTGCTGGCGGCCGCGGTGTTCGCCGTGGCCTCCATCACCGACGTGGTGGACGGCTACCTGGCGCGCCGCTGGAACCTCATCACCGTGGTGGGCAAGTTCATGGATCCGCTGGCCGACAAGCTCATCGCCATGGCCGCACTGGTGATGATGGTGCGGCTGGGGCGCATCTCCGCCTGGGTCGTCATCGTGCTGCTGGCGCGCGAGTTCATCGTCAGCGGCCTGCGCACCATCGCGGCGAGCGAGGGCATGGTCATCGCCGCAGGGCAGGAGGGCAAGTGGAAGACCTCCCTCCAACTGGTGGGCATCATCTCACTGTGCGTGCACTACGAGCACATCATCGACGTGGGCTTCTACGCGGCGCCCGTGGACTTCAACAAGGTGGGCCAGTTGTTGGTCTACTTGTCGGGGGCGTTCTCGGTGTGGAGCGCCGTCGTGTACTTCCGCGCCTTCCTCTCCATGCTGGCCAGACGGGGAAGCGGAGCGGATGCACAGAAGGCTTGACGCACCTGGGACCGGACTGTATATCCCCCCTCGCTTTCGACGTCGCCGCGAGGCAACGCCGGGAGCAATCAGGACGAGTGACGCGGGAATAGCTCAGCGGTAGAGCATCGCCTTGCCAAGGCGAGGGTCGAGGGTTCAAATCCCTTTTCCCGCTCCACACACTCCTCTGATGCGGGAATAGCTCAGCGGTAGAGCATCGCCTTGCCAAGGCGAGGGTCGAGGGTTCAAATCCCTTTTCCCGCTCCAAAAAGAGGCTCCCTGGGAAACCAGGGAGCCTTTTTGTTTTCCGGGATGGGACGGGCCTGGTCTACATCCCCCTCATCGGCTGAAGGGGTCAGCGCAGGAGGAGATGGACGATCGCTCGTGTGTCCGCCTGCCTCGCTTCCTCTTTCTGGCCTGCTATATGAAGGCCGCCCCATGATTCGCCATTTTCGTGAGCTGTACCAATACCGGGGGTTGCTCATCAGCCTCGTGCAGCGCGAGCTGAAGGCCCGCTACCGCGGTTCGATCCTCGGGTTCTTCTGGACGTTCCTGAACCCGACCCTTCACATGCTGGTGTACGCGCTGCTCTTCACCGTGGTGATGCGGCAGAACATCCCGAACTACGCCTTCTTCATGTTCGTGGGCCTGCTGCCGTGGATCTGGTTCTCCAGCTCCGTGGGCGCTGGTGCGAGCACCATCAGCGATCGGCGGGATTTGATGACCAAGGTGCGCTTCCCGGCGCAGGTGCTGCCCACCACGGTGGTGGCCACCAACCTGGTCAACTACGTCCTGTCGCTGCCCCTCATGCTGATGTTGGGGGCGTTCTATGGCGTGTGGCCCACCTGGCACATCGTGGCCTTCCCAGTGGTGGTCGCCATCCAGCTCGTCTTCACCCTGGGGCTCGTCTACATCGTCTCCGCCGTCAACGTGACGTTCCGCGACCTGCAGCACATCGTGCAGAACCTGCTCACGCTCGGGTTCTTCGCCACGCCGGTGCTCTATCAGGCCAGCACCATCGCCAACGCGGAGGCCCGGACCCTGCTCACCCTGGCCAACCCCATGGCCATCCTCATCACCTCGTACCAGGCCATCTTCTACGAGCACCGGTTGCCGGAAGGGCTGCCGCTGCTGTCGTTGGGAGTGGCCTCGGTGGGGCTGCTCTGGACCGCCTCGTGGATCTTCGAGTCGCGGCGTGAGGAATTCGCGGAGTCCATCTAGTCCCCCCCATGCAAGAATCCATGGACGCCATCGTCATCCGTGACGTCGTGAAGAGCTTCCGGAAGCGGACCATCCGGGGCGAGTACACGACGTTCAAGTCCGAGCTGTTGCGCTGGCTGCGCGGTCAGCGCCAGCCCGATGAGGCCCGCCTCATCACCGCGCTGCGCGGCATCAACCTCACCATCCCCAGGGGCAAGACCATGGGGATCCTCGGGCGCAACGGCTCGGGGAAGAGCACGCTGCTCAAGCTCATCACCGGCATCTACGCGCCCACTTCCGGCACCATGGAGATCAACGGCCGCATCTCCGCGCTGCTGGACCTGGGAGCGGGCTTCCATCCGGACTTCTCCGGGCGGGAGAACATCCTCATCAACGGCATCATCCTGGGCATGAGCCGCGCCGAGGTGCGCGAGCGCATGGATGCCATCATCGCCTTCAGCGAGCTGGGCGAGTTCATCGATGAGCCGGTGCGCACCTACTCCAGCGGTATGTACATGCGGCTGGCCTTCGCGGTGGCCACCCACGTGGACCCGGACATCCTCATCATCGACGAGATCCTCGCCGTGGGCGACGAGCACTTCAGCAAGAAGAGCCTCGCCAAGATGACGGAGTTCAAGAAGCAGGGAAAGACGATCGTCCTGGTGACGCACGACCTGCAAACGGTGGCCAACTGGTGCGACAGCGCGGCGTGGCTGGATGGCGGGCGCATCCGCGAGGTGGGCGAGCCGGCCAAGGTCATCCGCCACTACCAGCAGGCGCTGCGGCTGGCCGAGGCCCAGGGCACACCGCTCACGGCCCCCGCCCTCACTCCCGGCGGCGGTGCACTCCCGGCGCTCCGGGGCTCCGAGACGTCCATCGCCACGGTGTCCGGCACCCAGGAGGCCGATGCCCCGCTCCCGGTGGAGCTCGTGTCGGTGGACCTCGTGGCCCCCACGGGGGAGACGGGGGTCGTGGTGGATACCGAGCAGGGCCTGGAAGTGCGCGTGGGATTCACCACCCGGCGGCCTCTGTCGGATGCGGGCTTCGCGGTGGACATCCGGCGCGAGGATGGCACCCAGGTCTACGCGACGAACACCTTCCTCGAGTCGGTGCCGCTGCCAGAGCCACTGCCGGATCAGGGCACGGTGCGCTTCGTCATCGAGCGCGTGGGCCTGTCCCCGGGCCGCTATACCCTGGACGTGTCAGCCCGCTCCTCCCAGGGCACTGTGTACTCCAACAGCCTCCAGCCGAGCACCTTCGAGGTGCGCTCACCCATCGGAGGCGAAGGTCTGGTTCGCCCGCCCCACCGGTGGATCATCGAGCCGGGAGCGGCACTCCAGCGCAGCGCGGCCTCGTGAGATGGAGCAGGAGGCGCGGGTGAATCGCCAGGCCAGAGGCGTCCGCTTGGGGGTCGTGCTGTACCGCAACTCCCGCCGTGAGCTGTGCCGGCTGGTGGCCTCGTTCGGGCTCAACCGGCGCTCGCCGGGCGTGGCCCCATTCGAGGTGATGTGGCTCGACAACTCGCCGGACGAGTCGCTGCGCGCGGTGCTGGAGGAATTGGAGCCCGGGGCCGACTACCGGCCCTCTGGCGGCAACCTGGGCTTCGGTCTGGCGCACAACCAGTTGATGGCGCGGGCCTTCGCCGAGCCTGGGGTGGCCCACTACGTGTGCGTCAACCCCGACGCGGTGCTGCACCCGGACTGCATCCGCGAGCTGGTGGCCGAGGCCGGGCGCCACGCGCGTACGGGCCTGGTGGAGGCCCGCATGTTCCCGGACGAGCACCCCAAGCCCTACCACCCCGTCACGCACGAGACGCCGTGGTGCTCGGGTTGCGTGCTGCTCATCACCCGCGAGCTGTACGAGGCCGAGGGCGGCTTCGATGAGCGCTTCTTCATGTACTGCGAGGACGTGGACCTGTCCTGGCGCGCACGGGCGGCGGGTTTCTCCACGCACGTGGCGCCCGCGGCGCTCGCCCACCACTACACGGTGACGCGCGAGGTGAGCAGCCGGCGCGAGCAGAGCGTGCGCCGCAGCGGTGTGCTGCTCGGTGCGAAGTATGGCAATGCCGCCTTCGCCAACTCCTGCCTGAAGAAGTACGAGGAGCTGGGTGGGCCGCCGTTGCCCGCGCCCGCCCTGGAGCGTCCCTCCCGCGCGCTCGCCCGGGTGGCGGATTTCTCCCACGGCTTCGACTTCGCGAGGGGACGCTGGTGAGACTGCCCGCCGACGTGGAACCGGCGCCGCTGCACGCATGGGTGCTCGAGCAGGTGGGGGCGGGGGCTCGTGTGCTGCTGCTCGCGCGCGACGAGGTGCTGGTGGAGCGGCTGAAGGCCGCCGGGTGTACCGTGCTCGAGCTGGAGGATGACTCGGCGCCGGACCGCTCGCTGGCGGAAAGGCTGGGCCGGTTGGCGCCCACCCACGTCGTGCTGTCCGCGGACGGTTCCCCGCCGGGCTTCGAGGAGACGCTGCGGACCGTGGCCGGGTCCGTGCCCTCCGCGACGCTCCTGGTGGGCGCGCGCAACGCGGCCTCCTCGACGGTGCTCCTGGAGGTGCTCTCCGGCCATGCGCCCGCGGTATCCGGAGCCACCGAAGCGTCCTTGACGCGTTGCTTCTCCGCGCTCGGACTGAAGGTGCTGGCGCGGCGCGCGGTGCCCTGTCAGCCCCGGACGGCACCTCTCGCCGCCGGGACGGAGGCCGCGCTGAGGGAGCTCCTCTCGCAGCTCTCCCCGGTGACCGGGGCCGACGTGTTGCTCTACGCGCTCGCTCCCTCTGGGTCTTCCGAGGAGGCCGCCTCGCGCGCCCACGTCCCGGGGCTGCTCAGTGTGGTGCTGTGGGCCGGGGAGTCCCAGACGCGCCCGCTGCTCGACGAGGCACTCTTCTCGCTCGCGTGCCAGGAGCAGCAGCCGTTGGAGATCGTCCTCGCCGCTCCCTTCCGGGACGAAGCCGCGCGTGAGTTGCTGGAGCGCTACCAGGCCATCGGCGGCTACACGTTCGAGCTCGTCGAGGCGGAGGCCCGGGCCGCCTTCGCCGAGGGACTCCGCCGTGCCAGGGGTCAGTATCTGGCCTTCCTCGATGCGGCGTGCATCGTCTACCCGGACCATTATGTGAAGCTCGTCCAGGCGCTGCGGGACGGAGAGGCCGCCTGGGCGGTGTCCCGCGCGCGGCGGACGCCCCTCGAGGGACTGGAGCGGTTCGTGCCCCACAAGCGGCCACTGCCGCTCGGCGAGCACCTCGAGCCGGCGCACCTCCACCGCGAACCGTCGCTGCTGTTCGCCCTGGTGGTGGACCGCGCGCGGCTGGGACCGTTCCCGCTGGAGCAGGCCGCGGAGCGTGCCTCCGAGCTGCCCCTGCGCCTCGCGGCGCTCTTCGAGCCCCTCTTCCTGGGCGGCATCGCCTCCTGCGAGCAACGCTTCACCGGCCCCGAAAAGGAAGGGCCGGCGGGACCTCTGCCGGAACTCCGGATGCTCACCCCGCTGAACATCCTGGAGGAGCGGGTGGAGCGGGCACGGGCCGATGGCGCGAGTGCGAAGGGCATGCGCCACCGCGTCATCGACGAGCTGAACAACCGCTTCCGCGAGCGCGTGCCGCGCCTGCATGGTGCGCTGAAGTCCCTGGCGGGCCGGCTGGTGCGGTGAGCCTCGCGCGTCCGGCGAGGGCAGGGTGGACGCCCTGGCCACCAGGGCCCCATGTCATGCGCTCAGCCCGTTGAGGGCCCGGCACTGGCAGGTCCGCGTTCCTCCGCGAAGCTCAGCAGCGAGGCGTCGTGGAGGAGCCGCTGGAAGAGCGCGGAGGCATCGAAGGCCTCGCGCACCTTCTGCCAGGCGCGCACGCGCACTGCGTGGAAGGAGCCCGGCCTCCGCACCAGCTCGTCCACCGCGCGCACCATGGCCTCTCCGCCGCGAACGAGGAATTCGTCCTCGGGCTCCACGCACCAGTCGGAGGGGAAGGGCGTCTCGGCGATGAGCAGCAGGCCCCGCGAGAGCGCCAGCATCGGCAGCGGATCGTTCCGGCCGAGGGGCTCGTGGGTGCTGTAGAGCAGCACACCCGCGCCCTCCAGCCGCTCCAGGAGCGCGGAAGTCTCCAGTCCCCGGGGGAGCGGCTCGATGTCCGCCCGTTCGCGAATCCGGTCCAGCACGGGGATGGAGGGCGAGGCCCATTCGGGGACGAGGATGCGGGTCCGATGCAGCCGGGGGCCTTCGGTGAAGCGGTGCGTGTCCACCGGCAGCGGGAGTGTCTGCAGCCAGGGGAGCGCGGCGAGCCTGGAGGGCACGGGGGATTCCGGCCAGCTGAGCCAGCGGAAACCCGAGCCTCCCGGCCGCACGAGCGCCAGCAGCTTCTCGAAGGTCTCCTCCCCGTCGAGCGGGACCGGGATGATGCCGATCTTCATCCCGGGGAGCCGCGCCACGACGTCCTGCGCGAGCCGCTGCGGCTCGAGGACGAGGCATGCCTCCGCGCCCCAGGCGCGCGCCTCGTCCGCTGCCAGGGCCCCCTCGTCCTCGCCCAGGGCGAGGAACCGGATCTCCGCCCACCCGGCGGTGCGCGGAACGTGCGGCTCGAGCATGGGCCGCCCGAGGATGGCCACCCTCATCCGTGCCGATGGCGCGAGGATCTTCATTCCAGCCTCCGGGTGAAGAACGCACGCACGGACTGTTTGACGCCGTCCGGCACCAGCCGCTTCAAGCCCTGGAAACCCGTGCTCTGCTTGAGCCTCCGGTAGCGCTCGAGCAGCAGCCGTTCTCCGGGGCCGGCATCCAGCGCGGCCTCCGTCACGTGCCGGACCTCGTCGAGCCAGTGCTCCTTGAGCGTCGCCACCGCCTCCAGCGCGGGGCGCAGGTGGCCGTTGCGCAGGCCCTCGCGATGGAGCCGCCGCAGCTCGCCCTCCAGCAGCCCGATGCTGGCCTCCCAGTCCGGGAAGGCGCGGGCGGTGCGGAGGGCCCCGGCCCTCAGGCGCTCGAGGTACGCGGGCGAGGCCGAGAGCACCCGCAGGTAATCCGTGAGCCTCCGGCGGTCATGCGGTGGGAACAGGAGCGAGTTCTCTCCGTGCACCATGTACTCGTCAGAGCCCGTCACGGTGTACGTGATGGCGGTGCCTCCCTGCGAGAACATCTCCAGCGGCGGGCCGAACATGCCCTCGACGCGCGACAGTTTGAGGAGCACGTCGTGGCGCTGGTACACGTGGCGGACGCGGTCGATGGGGATGCGCTCGTACACCTGGACGGGTTTGCCGCCCACCACCGGCGTCTGGCCGCCGCCGCTCGATGTGAGCCAGCCCACCTCGAAGTCCACGCGGGCGCGGGCCTCCTCGAGCAGCGCGAAGGTCTCGGCCACCCCCTTGAACTCGATGCCCCAGGGCCCCTCCACGAGCACTCGGAGCGGGCCCGTGCGCGGGGCGGGCGCCTCGACGCAGGGGAAATGCTCGCGGCTCAGCCCGTTGCGCACATAGAGCACCTGCCCCCCTGGCTGGACGGTGCGGATGAAGTCGGCCAGCCACCGCGCCTCGGTGACGAAGAGCAGCGGCAGCGAGTAGGTGATGCGGTTGAGATGCTTGAGGTGGGCCTCCGCGTGGAAGCGCGACTCGAGGCTCTGGTTCAGGTAGCCGTAGACGGCGCTGTCCAGGCGCCACAGGTCGAACCAGCTGAGCCACCACGTGGCGAAGGCGAAGTCGAAACGCTCCCGCGCAGCCTCCGTGAAGGACTGGAAGCGCAGCTCTGGCAGCCGCGGGTGCCACGGCGTAGAGGACAGGCGCACCGGCTGGTGGGTGACGAGCACCACCTCGTGGCCCAGCGCCTGCAACCGCCACGCGTACTCGATGATGACGTTGGCCCCGCCCGAGATGTTGCCGACGTCGCCTGCCAGGAAGGCAATCTTCATGGCTTCCTCCCTGCGGTCTGGAGACGCACTCGCTCCCCCGGGTGCTCGGTGGGGGAGCGCCGGGGCGGAGCGTGGCTCGGGTCTCTGCTCGGGTAGCTCAAGGCGCCTGCTCCCTTACAACCCGGGCGCCACGCCGCACAAGTCCACCGATGCAGCGGCCTCGCCGGCTTCCATGCACGCTGGCGGTGCGAGCGGAGCCGGCTGCCCACGCTGGGATGATTTTGGGTTTTTGACGCCTTCCCGTTGGCTCTGCTACCTAACGGCGTCTTCACGCGTCATCGCGGGGGTTGCATGATTCCGTTCAACAAACCAGTCCATCTCGGCACCGAGCTCACCGCCATGGCCGAGGCCATCCTGAAGAATGGCCATGTCGCGGGCGGGGGACCCTTCGGCAAGCGTTGTGAGGAGATGCTGGAGCGGATGCTCGGGCTGCGCACCCTGCTGGTGACGTCCTGTACGCATGCCCTCGAGATGGCCGCGCTGCTGTTGGAGATCGGGCCCGGCGACGAGTTCATCGTGCCGTCGTACACCTTCGTCTCCACGGCCAATGCCTTCGTGCTGCGTGGGGCCAGGCCCGTCTTCGCGGACGTGGACGCCCAGGGAAACCTCGACCTGGCGCACGTGGAGAAGCTGCTGGGGCCGCGCACCAAGGCCGTGGTGGTGGTCCACTACGCTGGCAATTCGTGTGACATGGAGGCCCTGCTGAAGCTGTGCGGCAAGGTTCCGGTGGTGGAGGACGCGGCCCAGGCCCTGGCGGCCAGCTTCGATGGGCGTCCGCTGGGCACCTTCGGCGTGTGCTCGGCGTTCAGCTTCCATGAGACGAAGAACATCGGTTGCGGAGAAGGCGGCGCGCTCACCCTGGGTGATGCGAACCTGGTCGACCGCGCCGAGTACATGCGCGACAAGGGCACCAACCGCCGCAAGTTCCAGCATGGCCTCGTGGACAAATACACGTGGGTGGATGTCGGCTCCAGCTACGTGCTGTCGGATCTCAACGCGGCCTACCTCAGCACGCAGTTGGAGGAGCTGTCGCGCATCCAGGCCCGCCGCCGGCAGATCTACTCGGCCTACGAGGAGGCGCTCACCGAGCCGGTGGAGCGGGTGGGCGGCTACGTCATCAAGGGCTCGCCCCGGAACACCGGCAACCAGCACCTGTTCGCCATGGTCTTCCGCTCGCCCGAGCACCGCACGGGCTTCATCGCCCACATGCGCAAGCACGACATCATCGCGCCCTTCCATTACGTGGCCCTGCACCAGTCGCCCATGGGCCAGCGGTTCCATGACGGCTCCCGGCTGCCCGGCTCCGAGCGGTTGACCGGGTGCCTGGTGCGGCTGCCGCTGTTCTTCAACATGACCGACGCGGAGCTCTCCACGGTCATCGGGCGGGCGCAGGAGTTCCTCCGTGCCCTCTGAACGGCTGCTGTCTGTCGTCATTCCGTGCTACCGCTCCCAGGGCTACCTGGAGAAGACCGTCTCGGAGTTGGTGGCGGCGCTCGAGCCCGAGGGGCCCTTCGAGATCATCCTCGTCAACGACGGCTCTCCGGACGACGTCCAGGAGGTCATCGATCGCCTGCATGCGAAGGATGCGCGCATCCGTTTCCTCGAGCTGGGCAGCAACCGTGGCCAGCACGCAGCGACGCTCAAGGGCTTCGCCATCGCGCGGGGCGATGCCGTCATCACACTCGACGATGACGGGCAGAACCCTCCAGAGGCGGGTCTGGCCGTGGCCCGGGCGTTGCGCGGCAGCCGCCACGACGTGGTGTATGGCCGCTTCCAAACCACGGCGCAGAATCTGCCGCGCCGGCTCGTCTCGCGGCTCAACCTGTGGCTCTTCAAGCACACCATGGGCAACCGCACGGGAATCCGGGTGACCAACGTGCGCGCGATCCGCGGAGACCTGGCCCGCATGCTGGGGCAGTCCGAGCAGATCTTCCCGTACATCGACTCGATGATCTTCCGCAGCACCCGCCGGGTGGGCGAGGTCACCGTGCCCCACAGGCGTCGCGACGCAGGGGAGTCCACGTACCGTATCCGCGATCTGTTCCGGTTGTGGTTGTCGCACATGAGCACCCTGACGGTGCTTCCGCTGCAGCTCGCCACGTGGGGTTCTTTCAGCGCATCGCTGTTCGGCCTGTTGCTGGGAGTGGTACAGATCGTCCGTGCGCTGATGTTGAATCAGGCTCCTCAGGGCTGGCTCTCGCTCTTCTGTGTTCTGACGTTCCTCTTCAGCCTGCTCTTCGCCTTCCTGGGCATCATCAGCACCTACCTGGGGCGGATGTATGTCTCGCTCAATGCCCGTGGTCAGGATTGGCTCCGCTCCTCGGGTGGGCTTGGCCCGTCCTCGGATATCGGCGGAGGCGAGCGGGCCTCGCGAGGCGGAGCGAGCCAGGCTGCTTGAGCGGTTGGGAGTCGAATCCGAGAGGGGGGGCCATGTCCGGAGTTGACGCAGCGCAAGTGCGGGGCGATGTGCCAGAGACGGAGTACGTCCTCTCGGATGGCATCTTCCGGCCGCGCGTGCCGGTGCAGCACCAGGAGGACGCGTACGACTCGCGTGGTGTCGTGCTCCTCCGCCAGATGCAGTCGAGGCACTTCTGGTATCTCGGCCGGCGCCGGTTCCTGTGGAACGCCCTGCAACGGCACCTCGGGCGGGTGCCGGCGCGAAGCCCGGGGCCGCGGGCCATCGATCTGGGAGGAGGGGCGGGGGGCTGGGTGTCCTTCCTCGCCGGGCAGGGCCGCCCGGCATTCGGGGAACTGGCCCTCGCGGATTCGTCACTCCACGCACTCGAGACCGCCTCCACGCTGCTTCCAGCCTCGGTCTCGCGCTATCAGGTGGACCTCCAGCGGCTCGGTTGGAGGGACCGCTGGGATCTGGTCTTCTTGCTGGATGTGCTGGAGCACATTCCCGATGACAGGGCCGCGTTGCGGCAGGTCCTTCGGGCCGTGGCACCGGGGGGGCTCGTCTTCATCACCACCCCCGCGTTCCAGCGATTCTGGTCCTGGAACGATGCCGTGGTGGGTCACCAGCGCCGCTACACCCGCGAGGACCTGGAGCGGCTCGGGCACGAGCTGGGCTTCCGGGTGCTGGACACGCGCTATTTCATGTTCCTGCTCAGCCCACTGTTCGTCCTCGGCCGGCTGATGGGACAGCCAGACCTGTCCAAGCTGTCGCGGGACGAAGTCTGGGCCCTGGTGGAGCGCTCCCACCGTGTTCCTTCTCCTCCGGTGAATGCGCTGCTGCGGGCCGTCTTCAGCCTCGAGACGCCGCTGGGCCACCACGTTTCCTTTCCCTGGGGGACCTCGGTCCTGGCCGTGCTGCAGAAGCCGGAGGGGTCCTCTCCATGATGCAGGTGCCGCGCCGTGCCGACTGACAACCGTGAAGTGGGATGGATGGAGTGGCTGGAGGGCTGGGCGTGCCTTCCCGTGCAGCCGGGGGGCTCTCGGCGTGAAGCCGCGGAGCGGCTCGTGCGCGACCTGGAACGGCGGCGCGAGGCGGGCCAGCTTGTCGAGGGAGAGGGGGGCGTGGTGGCCGTGCGCCGCGAGGCGTGGGACTGCGAGCGGCTGGGACTCGAGGCGGGAAAGCTGGAGTTGCTCCTCGCGCGCTCCGAGCAGGGCGGCCGTGAATTGCTCCTGAGGGCGGTGGAGAAGGCCAGGGCGCAGGGACTCGTCCACCTGACGTGCCGCCTGGACAGCCGGGACTACACGGGAGCGGCGGCGCTCCAGGGGGCCGGCTTTTGTTTGAGGGACCTGCTGGTGACGCTGGCCGTGACGCGCCCGCGCGAGCCCTCGGCGTTCCCCGCGGGAGTTCGCCGTGCCACGGAACGGGATGCGGAGCGGCTCGCGGAACTCTCCGCCCGCTGCTTCAGCACGCCTGGCGATTCCTACAACCGCTATCTGAACGATCCCCACCTGCCTCGTGCCGGTGTCCGCGAGGTGTATGCCCACTGGGCGCGCACTTCCATCGGCGGCCCGGCAGCGGACGTGACCTTCGTGGTGGAGGAAGAGGGCGAGCTCGCCGGCTTCCTGACGCTGAACCTTCCCCGTGACGGCGTGGCGAAGGTGCCGCTCAACGCGGTGGATGCCCGCTGGCGCGGCCGTGGGTTGTACCGGGAGCTCGTCCGCGCCGCATTGGCCGAGTCCTGGCTGCATGGCGCGGAGCGCGTCGAGGTGGTTACCCAGCTGCAGCAACTCGCCGTCCAGCGGACGTGGTGGCGGTTGGGGGGCACCGCCCAGTCCTCCTCGATGACCTGGAGCCGGGAGCTCGGTATCCGCGGAGGAGCGGGCGCGTAGGCGGGACTAGAAACAGACGAAGAGGAGCTCGCCCATCTTCCGGAAGGCGTGCTCATCCGGCCACTTTGGACCGTTGGCGCACTCCTGGACACCCAGGGCGTATTCCTCATCCACGAGGGGCACGTAGATCTGTCCCGTCACCATCCGCATCAACCCGGCATGGCTCCAGCTCGTGGCCATTGCCGCCACGTTCGTGTCGCTGTCCACCCGGGTGCCCGGGTACGAGAACGGATGTCCCACGAAGGCCACCTTCCGCAGGTCCCTCAGCTCGGGGTTCTGCTCCTGGAGGAAGGCCACCTTCTGCGCGGTCACCCGGTCGAGTTGATTGACGACGAACTGGTCGGCCGAGAACTGCTGGTCGATGCCGGCGAACCCCCACAGCAGCAGGCCCGCCACCGTCGCGAGCAGGGGGCGCAGGCGGGAAGGGGCGAGCAGGTATGCCAGTGCCAGGTGTCCACCCATGGCGAAGGCGAAGGCGATCCTCGTCCGGGGCGTGGGCCACCACTCCTTGAGGAGCATCAGCACGCCCACCGTGGCCAGCAGGCTGATACCGGAGAGGAGCACCATCCACGCGCTCTTGGCCGGGTTCCTCTGCTTCCAGAGTTGGAGCGCGATGAGCGCCAGCGCGGACAGGACGACCGCTGCCTGCAGCCCGGTCACCAGCCGCGTACTGAAGGCCTCGTCGCGCAGCATGATCTTGAACAGGTGCTTCAGTTGCCCCAGGCGCTCCGGTGCGCCGTCCAGGCTCAGGAACTGCGTGCGCGCAAGCACGGGCGGCCGGAAGATGAGCAGCACCCCCTTGTTCACCAGCAGGTAGCAAAGGCTGCCCAGGGGGAGCACGCACGCGGCCGGCAACCACCTCGCGAGGATGAGGCGCACCTCGCCCCGGTTTCCCTCCGAGCGCCCCAACTCCAACAGTGCCCCCATCGCGATGATCGCCACCAGCACGTTGAAACTCGTCTGGTAGATGCTGAGGGAGAAGGTGAGCAGCAGCAGTGCTCCCGGCATCCCCCTCCACCCATGGAGGCGGGTCCGTTCCACGGCCAGCATCGCGGGCAGCAGCGACAGGCATGCCAGTGCGGGCACACCCCGGAAGGCCCAGAGCTCGGCGAAGTAGGGGTGGATGAACACCAGGGGGCAGACGACGAAGGGCAGCCAGCGCTCGTTCGTCAACCGCCACATCCGGGCCAGCAGGACGCCTCCCAGTGACATCAACAGCAGCGCCAGCCACGTGTACAGGGTGATCGTCCGGCCATGGGGGGCCCCGAGCGCCTCCTGCAAGCTCAGGAAGAGGGCCAGTCCGAAGCGCCCCTGGCCCAGCATCGTCTCCTGCACCCGGTGGGCCGTCTGGGACATCACATAGTCGTCCCCCGAGTAGAACGTCTGCGACAGCCTGGGCGTCCAGGTCATCAGCAGGACGCAGAACGTGCTCGCGAACAGCAACAGCTCCCTCCGGGACAGCGCACCGAGCAGTGGCAATGCGAGGGGCGCCTCCTCTCGAGGAGGGAGGGACGGAGCGGCTACCGCTTCCGTGCGCTCTGGCTGGTGTGGGGGCTGCGCGGACACGAATGGAACCTCTTCATCTGGAAGAAGGTGCAACGTGGCGCTGTATGCCACGGGGCGTGGGGCCCGGGAAATGGATACACCGGGGCCGCGTTCTCAGGATGTGCGGGGATTCTTGTCCACGGACTGGGCTTGCTGATGCCACCAGTCGCGCGCCTTCTCCACCTGCTCCAGGTAGTCAGTGGTCTCCCGGAGCTGGGCGCCCACGGACTGGGCCTGCTGATGCCACCAGTCGCGCGCCTCCTCCACCTGGCCCAGGTAGTCAGTGGTCTCCCGGAGCTGGGCGCCTGCGGACCGGGCCTGTTGATGCCACCAGTCGCGTGCCTTCTCCAGTTCCCCGCCTTCGTGCGCGAGTCTGGCGATGCGCAGTTCGAGTGAAGCGGTCAGGTCCGCGAAGGCCATCACCAGACGGTCCGGCGCGGGTGGCCGCACGGGCCGCAGGTGCAGCCGCAGGGTCTTCAGCAACGCCGGGGGCGAGGCGGTGCGTTCGACGAGTCCGGTCACCTCTTCCAGGTCCTTCGCGGACATCTCCCCGAGCGCTGTCCAGACCTCGCTGGGAGGTTGCTCCGGCAGGCCCAGCCCGGCGAAGTTGGTGGCCTGGAGTGCCGCCCAGTTGCCCGGGGTGAGCGCTCCGGCGAGCCCTCCTCCAGGCTTGGCCGCCACGGCCACCCGGCGGCCTCGCGCCGCGGCCTCGAGCGCCACCAGCCCCACGGCCACGACCACGTCGGCGTCCCCGAGGTGGGTGTCGAAGTCATCTGTCTCGATGAGCTCGGCGTTCAGGCCGGGGCGGGAGCCGAGCCAGGCGCGGAACTCGGCGGCATGCGGGCCCTGGCCCACGACCTTGAGTGGCACGTGCCCCGCGATGGCGAGCCGCGCCGCCGCCTCGAGCACCCACCGTTTGTCGCCAGCCAGCCGCATCGCCGTCAGCACGGAGCCCATCCCCGGCACTCTGGGGGGCGGGCCCTCGGGCAAGGGCGTCGCGTTGGGCAACACGGAGACCTGCTCGGTGGAGATGCCGAACTCCCGCGCCACACCGTCGACGTATGCCTGCCCGGGCACGAGCACCTGGGGCCCTCCTGACGCGCCAACGGCGGTGGCCAGCACCGCGAAGCGCTCCTCTCCGAGCCACTCCCGGTTGGTTCCGGGCGAGCCATGCACCCCCACCGCCGCGCTCCGCGCCACGCAGAGCGCCGGCGCCAGCAGTGCCGTCTGCGGGGAGCTCAGCAGCAACACATCCGCTCCCTCCATCCACTGGAGCACCTGTTTCTGTCCGGCTCCGCTCCAGGACTCCACCAGGCGCACGTCCAGCCCGGCCAGGTGCTCGGAGATGTCGTGCTCGCCTCGCACCGAGACGATCGTCGCTGGTTGCCCCTCCCGCTTTGCCTGCCGCACCAGATCGCTGGCATGCCGCAGCAATCCTCCAAGCGCCAACTCGGGCAGGAGGATCACCAGGGGGGGGTCATGCACTGTCATCGAGTTGTTCCGCGTCCTTTGTACGAACATGGCTCGCGCTCGCGAGGTGGTTCTTGGATTCGCAAACCTTGTAACCCATGGGTCACCTGGGGAGGCAAGGCGGGAGGGCGGTTCCTCTCCTGGAAGAAAAGTCCAATTAATCCAGTGGTTTGTGGGAGGAACGAAGGAGTTCGCCCGATGCGCTCGACATCACGAAACAAGGGCGCCGCGCAGCCTGCCAGCCTGGGTGGTCTGCCTTGACACTCTAGCACCGATCCCGTAACACACGCGCGGCCAGCCGGGTCGGGGGAGTTGAGCACGTCAGGACATGTAGGTGGGGTCGGCTCTCCACGTGGTATCGCTCGGCGATGGCCTGGACCCTGTCCGTCCCAGCGCCACTCGCCATCCCTCGCACCGGATGAGGGCGGGTGTGCCGCCGGTGAGTGAGAATGGTCATGAATCGCCAGGGAAGCAAGCAATCGCTGGACGCCACGGTTGTGGAAGACAAGCCCTCTCCCTCGTCTGATCCGCAATCGGATGCGCCGTTGGGTGACGTGCTGCCCCTGCGCCAGGGGGTTGTTCCCAAACCCAAGCGGGCTGGCAAGCGCCGGCGTTCCTCTCGTGGGGCGGAGGAGGATGCCGCACTCCTGAAGGAACGCCTGCGTGAAATGGAGCGCAAGCTCCAACAACTCCAGGAGACCCAGCAGCAGCTCCGCTCCCAGCTCAGCGAGCGAGAGGAGCAGGTGCGCAGTTACAAGACACACCGTGCTTTCGAGTTCGCTCAGGAACTGGTGGACATCAAGGACGAGCCGACGCGAGTCTGGCGGCTGCCCCTGGCGATGGCACGGCTGGTCGTACCCAAGTCCACCCGGAAATGGCTCGGCCAGACGGTGATGGAGCCCGTGCGGCGGGCCAGTGAGTACGTCCTGGAATTCGCCGTGGAGCAGCCGCTCCGGCACCTGCCGGATTCCCAGGTGCTGGTGGATGGCGTCACCACGTTCTACCGCAAGGTGACACAGGAGGTGTTTGGCGAGGGGACCGGCCGCGAGCGCTGGCCGGAGAGCAGGCCGCTCGTGTCGGTCATCATCCCCTGCTTCAATTATGGGAGCTTCCTGCCGGACGCGCTGGTGAGCCTCGACAAGCAGACGCTGCAAGACTTCGAGATCATCCTCGTGGAGGGCGGCTCCACGGACGGCACCACCACGGAGCAGGTGCGGGCGCTGCGGCATCCGAAGGTCCGCAAGATCTTCCAGTCCGAGCCCACACGGGTGGGGGAGAACCGCCTCGCGGGACTGCGGCAGGCGCGTGGCAAGTACATCACCTTCCTGGACGCGGACGACATGCTCGCCCCCACGTACCTGGAGAAGGCGGTGATGGCGCTCGAGCTGCTGGGAGTGGATGTGGTCTATCCCTCCGTGCAGCTCTTTGGCCGTGAGCAACGGGTGTGGGAGACGGCGGACGAGTTCTCGCTGGCCAACCTGAGCAAGACGAACACGGTGTCCACCGTGGCGATGTTCCGCTATGAGACGTGGAAGTCGCTCGACATCGGTTACGGCAGCAACAAGGACGGTTCCATCGAGGACTGGGACTTCTGGCTGCGCTTCGCCGAGCGTGGCGCGCGGGGATACAAGATCCGCGAGCCGCTGATGCTCTACCGCATCCACGGCAACAGCCTGTCGGACGCGATCCGGCCGGGGTTGGAGCAGGCCTACCGCAAGACGCTGGCCAAGCACCGGCGCTACCTGGGGCCCCTGTACGTGGCGCGCGTCTCGCGCGAGCAGACCCAGCCCATCAAGGAGGCGGTGGCGTCGCGGGATCTCTCGCGCAGCGTGCTGCCGGCGCGCAATCCGCTGCGCATCGCCCTGGCCCAGCCGTGGATGGTGATGGGCGGCTCCGACAGCCTCATGCTTCAGGTGTTCGCCACCTGCCAGCAGGAGAACGCGCGGCTCACCGTCTATTCCTCCATCGAGACGCCTCCCAGCATGGGCAGTTCGTCGGGCGCCTTCCAGCGCCTCACCGATGATGTCTTCGAGCTGTCCAAGGAGCTGCCCGAGTTCGCCCACGACGAGGCCATCCTGCACCTGCTGCGAACGCGGCAGGTGAACGTGCTGATGCTCGTCGGTTCGGCACGGACCTACGCGCTGCTGCCCCGCATCCGCCGGGAGCTGCCGCACGTCCGGGTGGTGGATCACCTGTACAACACGGTAGGGCACCTGGCGAACAACCGCCGCCACGCCAGCGAGATCGACTTCCACATCGTCGCCAACGAGGAGGTGCGTGATGCGCTGCTCCGGGACGGCGAGTCGCCGGAGCGCATCCGCATCATCTACCACGGCATCGACATGCAGCGCTTCTCGCAGGAGTCGGTGCCCTATCTGCCCGGAGGGCCGCCCGGGTTGGAGATGGCGCCGGGTGTGCGGCTGGTGCTGTACTCGGGCCGCTTCTCCGAGGAGAAGGGGGTCCTGCGCTTCGTCGAGATTGCCCGCCGGATGCGGAAGGATCCGCGTGTGCGCTTCGCGATGACGGGTGATGGGCCGCAGCGGCCGGAGGTGGAGGAGTTCATCCACCGGCACGGGCTGGCCGAGCGCGTGAAGCTGCTGGGCATCGTGGAGGATTCACGGCCCTACCTGCGCCGGGCGGACGTGGTGGTCATCCCCTCGGACGTGGAGGGGCTGCCCCTGGTGTGCCTGGAGTCGCTGGCGTTGGGCACACCGGTCGTGGCGTCGAAGGTGGGGGCGTTGCCCGAGGTCATCCAGTCCGGCCGCACGGGCTTCGTCGTGCCGCCTACGGACGTGGAGGGGTTCGTGCGCGATATCCGCAGGGCGTTGAGCCTGGACACGCGGAGGATGCGCCTGGCGCGCACGTGCCGTGACAGCGTCGAGGAGCGCTTCTCCATCGAAACGGCGCGTCAGAAGTATTACGAAGTGTTCCGCCAGCTGGCGTCCCAAGGGGCGGCGAGCGGCGTCGTGCAAGGGAGGGGATGACGTGAAAGTGCAGGGTGCGAAGGTCCTGGTGACGGGGGCGGGTGGCTTCATCGGCAGCCACCTGGTGGAGGCGCTGGTCGCGCGCGGAGCCGAGGTGACGGCCATGGTGCACTACGATGCCCGGCCAGATCTCTCGAACCTGGAGATGGCGGATTCTCAGGTGCGCTCGAAGATCAAGGTGATCTCCGGCAACATCGAGGATCCCTTCTTCGTGTCCTCGGCGGTGGCCGGTCAGGACATCGTCTTCCATCTGGCGGCGCTGATCGCCATTCCCTACTCGTACGTGGCGCCAGCCAGCTACGTGCGCACGAACGTGGAGGGCACGCTCAACGTCCTGGAGGCGGCGCGCGCGCACAAGGTGAAGCGCGTGGTCCACACCTCCACGTCCGAGACGTATGGCACCGCGCTCTATACGCCCATCGACGAGAAGCACCCGCTGCAGGGCCAGTCTCCCTACTCGGCCTCGAAGATCGGCGCCGACAAGCTGGCGGAGAGCTACTACCTGAGCTTCGGGCTGCCGGTGGCCACCATCCGCCCCTTCAACACCTTCGGTCCGCGGCAGTCGGCGCGCGCCGTCATCCCCACCATCATCAGCCAGGCCTTCTCCTCCTCGCCGGTGGTGAAGCTCGG
This sequence comes from Archangium sp. Cb G35, assembly GCF_001896145.1. Taxonomy (NCBI): domain Bacteria; kingdom Pseudomonadati; phylum Myxococcota; class Myxococcia; order Myxococcales; family Archangiaceae; genus Archangium; species Archangium sp. Cb G35. The sequence continues at coordinate 368,839 of NZ_MPOI01000012.1, read as the reverse complement.
CACGCTCTCCCCGCTGCGTGACTTGAATTACGTGGCGGACACCGTGGAGGGGTTCATCGCCGTCGCCGAGAGCGATCAGGCGCTGGGCGAGGTCATCAACGTGGGCTCTGGCAAGGCCATCAGCATTGGCGATCTGGCCACGTTGATCCTCCGGCTGGCGGGCGTGAAGAAGGAGATTGTCTGCGAGTCCGAGCGCGTCCGCCCCGAGAAGAGCGAGGTCATGACGCTCCTGGCGGATGCCCGCAAGGCCGAGGCACTCACCGGGTGGAAGCCCCGCGTGGGGCTCGAGCAGGGCCTGCTCGAGACGATCGCCTTCATCCGCAACCACGCCGACCGCTTCCGGTCCGACGTCTACAACCGGTAGGGACACCACCTTGCAAGCCATCATTCTCGCCGGTGGCAAGGGCACGCGCCTGCGGCCCTACACCACCAATTTTCCCAAGCCGCTGATGCCCATCGATGATCTCCCCATCCTGGAGATCGTCGTGCGGCAACTGGCGCGGGCGGGCTTCGACCGGCTGATCGTCACCACCGGCCACCTGGCCGAGCTCATCCGCGTCTTCTGCGGAGATGGAGCCAAGTGGGGCGTGCGCATCGAGTACTCCCACGAGGAGGAGCCCCTGGGGACCGCCGGACCGCTGTCGCTGGTCGCGGATCGGCTCGACGACAACTTCCTGGTGATGAACGGTGACCTGCTCACCACCATGGACTACCGCAAGGCCTTCGAGTCGCATGTGGCCAGCGGGGCCATGGCCTCCATCAGCCTCTACCAGCGCGATGTGAAGATCGACTTCGGCGTGGTGGAGGAGGATCCCGCCGGGCAGCTGGGCCGCTACATCGAGAAGCCGACGCTCTCCTACAGCGTGAGCATGGGCATCAACTTCTTCAACCGGGGCGCGCTGCGCTACATGGAGCGCGGCAAGCGGCTGGACATCCCCGAGCTGATGATGCGTCTGAAGCAGTCCGGTGAGCGCGTGGCGTGCGCCCGCCAGGACTGCTACTGGCTCGACATCGGCCGCACGGACGACTACGCGGTCGCCACGGATGAGTTCCAGAAGCGCCGGGAGCAGTTCCTCCCCCGTCATGGCTGAGTCCGTCTTCATCACGGGGAGTGCCGGCTTCGTCGGGCGGGCGCTCGCCGCGCGAGTCCGTGCCGAGGGGCTTCGGTGTCTGGGCGTGGGACGGACGCCTCGGGACGAGCCGGGGTACCACGCCATCGATCTCGCCGAGGATGCGAGTGCCCTGTCGGAGCTGCTCTCCCGCGAGCGGCCGTCACTCATCTACCACCTGGCGGGCGGTCCCGGGGGTGGGGCGCGGGGCATCTTCGCGTCCAATGTCACCACCACGCTCCACCTCTTCCAGGCCGTGCAGGCCGTGCCGGGCTACCAGCCTCGCGTTCTCGTGGCGGGCTCCGCCGCGGAGTACGGAGATCTGGGCTCCGAGCCCATCTCCGAGGACGCCCGCGAGCGTCCGGTGGGTGAGTACGGGGTGGCCAAGCTCGCCAGCACGCGGCTGGCGCTCGTGGCCCGCCGCCGCGGGCTGCGCGTGGGGGTGGTGCGCTTCTTCAACATCATGGGTCCTGGTATGCCTGGCTCGCTGGCGCCCGCCCGTTTCTCCCGCGAGTCCCTCGCCCTGGCCGCCGCGGGCGGTGGGTGCCTCACCGTGGGGGACCTGACTCCCGTTCGGGACTATGTGGACGTCGCGGACGTGGTGGATGCCCTCTGGACGCTGGGGCAGCGCGAGCCCGAGGAGGAGATCCTCAACGTCTGCTCCGGCCAGCCCGTGCGGATGGGGGCGCTCCTGGAGGAGATCCTCCGGCAAGTGGGCGTGCGAGTGGAAGTCCAGACCGCCGCGAACCTGCTCCGCGGCCCTGGTGACGTGCCGGTGAGCGTGGGCGATACCCAGCGCCTGGAGCGCGTGCTGGGACGGCGAATCCCCTTCGATCTCTCACGCTCGGTCGCACGCCTGCTGGAGAGCCTGCGGGCCCGGTGAGCAACCTCGAATGCGAGCTTGGAGGCGGGGGATGGCTTGACTCCCCCGTACGGCGTTAATAGCAACGTTCGTCCGACTCTGGAGCCCGCAGCATGTCGCCGCTCTTCATCGCCGTCCTCGTTGGCTTCTTCGCGCTGGTGTTCTCCCAGTTCGGGGCGCGGCTGGCTGCCCGGCACTCCGTCTCCTGGTACCTGATCAGCGCCTTCATCTTCGTGGCGTCCGTGCGGCCCCAGTGGCTGCGGCCCCTGGCGGATCTGATGGGCATCCAGCTCATCAGCAACCTGGTGCTCGCGGTGCTCACGATGTTCCTGTTCGCGCAGATGCTCGAGCAGTACTCCGAGTCCACCCGCTCCCAGCGGCAGATGGTCCGGCTCGTGGCGTCCCTGGCCGCCCAGAACTTCCCACTCCCCACCTCGCCCCGCTCCGAGCGCCCCCGGGTGCTGGTGGTGCTGCCCTGCTACAACGAGGCGGAGAACCTGCCCCACCTGGTGCCGCAGCTCCTCGCGCTCAAGCGCTCCACCCAGGAGTTGGAGCTGGACTTCTGCATCATCAACGACGGCTCCATCGACGCGACGCCCGCCCTCCTGGGGGAGCTGGCTCCCGCCAACCACGTCACGCACCACACCAACATCGGCGTGGCCGGTGTGCTGCGGACGGGCTTCGAGATCGCCCGGCGCATCGGCGCCGACTACGCCATCCAGTGCGACTCGGATGGCCAGCACCCCATCCAGCGCATTCCCGGCCTCGTGCGCATCGCGCAGGAGCGGGGCGTGGACATGCTCATCGGCTCGCGCTTCGCCTCCGGAGGTGACGGCAAGGGGCTGGAGAGCACCACGAAGCTGCGGCGCATGGGCGGCATCATGGTGAGCACCACCCTGCGCCTCTTCCGGGGCGCGCGGGTGGAGGACCCGACGTCCGGCTTCCGCGTCTACTCGCGCCGGGCCATGAACACGCTGCTGCGGCAGATGCCGGACGAATACCCCGAGCCCGAGGCCATCGCGCTGGTGGCGCTGGCGCGGCTGCGCATCGAGGAGACGCACGTCACCATGATGCCGCGCACGCTGGGCACCTCGAGCATCAGCGGCCTGAAGAGCGCGCGTTTCATGACCAAGGTGACGTCGGCGCTGCTCGGGCTGCGGATGCGCACGCTCTTCCGCGACCGGGGGGAGGCGGCCCAGCCTCCGGTCGTCAGCCTGCCCACTCCGGCCGCGGAGCAGCTCCCGGCCAGCCGGGCACGCGCCAGCGGGGAGTAGGCGCGGGCGCCACTCCCGCGGGGAGGAGGCTTCAGAGAGGAGGCCTGGCCGGGCTCTCCGGGGACCGGGAAGTGCTGAGCACCAGCTCCTCCATGGACACCGTCCCGCGCACCAGCGTCCACAGGCCGAGCCCCACCTGGTGCAGGATGGTGGCCAGCCACATCACGTTGGCGAAGGCCAGCCCCGTGCCCCTCAACACGGCGGGGGCCACGAAGAGCGCCAGGCCCATCCTCACCCCGGCCTGGTAGGTGCCGGCCATGCCGGGGGCCGCGGGGATCATGCTGCCCAGCACGGTGACGCCGAGTACGACGAAGCCCTGGAACACGTCCAGCGTGAGCGGTGTGCAGCTCCCTCCCGCCGCGCCTCCGCAGTCGAACGCGTACGCGAGCACGACGATGGACAGACTGTTGATCGCCCAGAGGGCCACCGTCAGCAGGGCCGTGGAGATGAACTGCCGGAGCCCGGACACCTGGCGGACGGCGCCCACGAAGGAGTCCATCAGCCCGGCCACGCGCTCGGCGAGCGCGGGGGACAGCCAGCCCAGGCCCTGGCGCACCCAACGTACGGCCAGGGCCCGCTGCCAGTAGGCCAACAGCAGCAGCCCCCACAGGCCGAGGAAGCCCGCCAGCATGAGGTGGCTGCCCCAGCGCAGGTAGCGCAGCGTCTCGGAGTCGGAAGTGCGCGCGAGCCACCACAGCGTGCCCTCCAGCAGCAGGGCGATGGCGACTCCGTCGATGATGCGCTCGAGCACCACCGAGGTGAGCGCGGCGCTGGCGCGGATGGAGGAGCGGCGCGAGATGAGGATGGGCCGGGCGAACTCGCCCAGCCGCAGCGGCAGCAGGACGAAGACCATGTTGCCCACGGCGGTGGACGCGTTGAGGGCGTCGAAGCGCACGCGCTCCAGCCCCGACAGCAGGCTTCCCCAACGCAGGGCCCGCAGCCAGTGGACGCACTGGAGCAGCAGCACATGGGGCACCAGCCAGAGGAAGTTGGCCGTCCTCAGGCTGGCCCACATGTCCGCCCAGTTCACATCATGGAAGGCCCACCAGCCAAAGAGCCCCGTGAGCCCGAAGCTCACCAGCAGGCGCACCCACGTCCGGCCCCGCCGCACCTCCGGTTTCATGGCAGCGGCCCGCCTCAATCCCGCCGCCCCTCCAACCGGGCGAGCCGCTCCTCCATCTCCTTGCGCCACAGGGCCTGGGTGCGGGCCTGGACCTGCTGGTGCTCGTAGAGGGTGGCCAGGGAGTCGAGGATGGCCTCGTTGAATTCCACCTGGCGGCGCAGCACCTCGTTGATGAAGGGCTGGAAGGTGAGCCGGAAGGCCCGCTTGGCCATGACGAGCACGGGGCCCACCACCGGGCGATGCGAGGTGGCGGGCTCCACGTAGCGGCTGTCCTTCTTGTTGCGCGGCGCCTGGAGGATGGGAGGCCACTCGCGCTCGACGGGAGCCTGCTCGGTGGACTCCAACGTGCGGCGCAGCGCCTCCAGCGCCTCGGGAGGGGGAGGGGGCAGTGCGGCGACCTCGGCGGCCACGGCCTCGGGGGTGGGCGAGGTGGTGAGCAGATCCTCAGCGTGCATGGGCGTCTCCGGTACGCGCGAGCAGCCCGGCGAGCCGGGCCGCGGTGGTGTCGAGGGACGAGGGCTTCAACTCCAGCAGGCGGGTGTCGAGCAGGCGCCGCACCTCCGCCCGCGAGGAGCCGGGCCCGGTGGAGTCCTCCACGCCCCAGGTGCGCGAGGGAATGCGGGCGAGCAGCTCGCGGGCGCTCGCCGTGTCCACGCCCAGCAGCACCGGAACCGCCGGGGAGCCCACCACGGCCGTCTCCAACGAGGAGGCGCCCGGCAGCTCCGCGGAGGGCTCGCGGGAGAGCGGCTCGTCCGGGGTGAAGCGCCACGTCTCGATGCCGCCCTCTCGCACCACCTCGGGAGCGGCGCGGGGAGAGGGAATGCCAGGACGGAGCGTCAGCACGCGGGCACGGCCGAGCTTCTCCGCCACGCGCAGGGCCAGCTTCGCCATGTCCGAGCCGGGACGAGGCCCGAGGGCAGGGCACACCAGGTCCACCGGAGCCGGAGCCTCGGGCATCCGGGGCGCCTCGAGCGTGCCCTCGAGGAAGGGGAGCAGGGCCTGCTTCCATCGCTGGGCCACCGCGTCCTGCCCGAGCTCCGCCAGCCGGGTGCGCTGTGCCTCCAGCACCTGTCCGCGCAGCTTCGGGTTGCGCTCCAGCACGGCCAGCAATCCGGCGGCCTCGACGGGGTCCCTCGAGAGCGTGGTGAACCCCGCGCCTCCCATCGTCTCGGGGACGGCGGCGGCCCCATGGGCCACCACGGGAACGCCGCGGTGCATGGCCTCCAGCAGCGGGACGCCGAAGCCCTCGTGCCGGCTCATGGAGAGGTAGGCGGTGGCGGTGGCGAAGCACGCGGAGAGCTGTGCGGCGCTCACCCGCCCGAGGAAGAGGACGCGCTCGGGGCCCAGGGCATCCCGCAGCCCATGGAGGTAGCCCCCGTAGGGCGTCTCCCGGTTGAGGTAGCCGGCCACGACGAGCCGGCTGCGGGGCTGGTACAGCCGCTGGTAGGCGGTGAAGACACGCAGCACGTCATCCACGCGCTTGTGCGGCACGGCCCGGCCCACGAAGAGGACATTGGCGCACCCGTCCTCCAGCTCGGCGCGCAGCACCGGATCCGCCGGGGTGTCGAAGGCGCGCCAGTCCATGGCGAAGGGCAGCACGGAGACGTGGGGAACTCCCGCGGCCACCAGTTCCTCGGCGCTGAAGCCCGAGTACGCATATGCGCACTCCACCAGGGGCCGCAGGGCGAGCAGCTCCTCGCGCGCCGCGGTGCAGGCCTGGGCCACCTTGCGCTCGAAGCCCTGGAAGAGCCGGGCCGGGGTGACGTTGTGGTACACGAGTGCCTTGCGGCCTGGCGAGCGGGCGACGAGTGGCACGAGCCGCGACTCGAAGCTGTGGTGGATGAGCAGCGCGCTGTCCGCGCCCGCCTCCCGGGAGTAGTCCTTCGCCGGACGCACCTGCTCCCGGCACTCCTCGTCCCATTGCTCGGCGTAGATCTCCGAGGCGTAGCCCCAGCCGCGCAGCAGCTCGCGCAGGTAACGGGCCTGGTTGCCCACGGCATCACCCCAGGCCAGGCGCGGCACCAGTTGGTGCACCGCCCGGGCCGCCGATGGCCCGGTGGTCCGGTTGCTTCTCAGGATGCTCACGATGCCCGTAGCCTCTACCCCCGCCACGCCCGTTACACAAGGACACCATTGACGGCGTGGTGGCCCCTCCACTACTCACGCCCCTTCCGTCCCTCATTTCGTCGAGTGTGTCGTCCATGAACGTGCTGATCACCGGAGGCTGCGGCTTCATCGGCTCCAATCTCGTCAAGTACCTGCGGCGCGTGCGCCCGGACTGGACGCTCGTCAACCTCGACAAGCTCACGTACGCGGGCAACCTGGAGAACCTCAAGGAACTCGAGGGAGATCCCAAGCACGTCTTCGTGCGCGGAGACGTGGCCAACCGCGAGCTCGTCGAGCACCTCATGGCCGTGCACCGCATCGACGCCGTCATGCACCTGGCGGCCGAGAGCCACGTGGATCGCTCCATCCTCGGCCCCGAGGCCTTCATCCAGGCCAACGTGCTGGGCACCCAGCAGCTCCTGGAGGCCAGCCGCGTGCGTGGCCTCGAGCGCTTCCTGATGGTCTCCACGGACGAGGTGTACGGCTCGCTCGGCCCCACCGGCCATTTCACCGAGACCTCGCCGCTGCAGCCCTCCAGTCCCTACTCGGCGTCCAAGACGAGCGCGGATCTGCTGGCGCTGGCCTGGCACCACACCTTCGGCATGGACGTGGTGGTGACGCGCTGCTCCAACAACTACGGCCGCTACCAGTTCCCCGAGAAGCTCATCCCCCTCATGGTGGTCAACGCCCTGCACGACAAGCCGCTGCCCGTGTACGGCGACGGAGCCAACGTGCGTGACTGGCTCCACGTGGAGGACCACTGCTCGGCGCTGCTCACCGCGCTGGAGAAGGGGCGCGCCGGTCAGGTCTACAACATCGGTGGCAACTCCGAGCGCAAGAACATCGAGATCGTCAAGGCGATCCTCGGCCTGGTGGGCAAGCCCGAGTCCCTCATCAAGTACGTGAAGGACCGTCCGGGGCATGATCGGCGCTACGCCATCGACCCGGCGAAGATCCGCACGGAGCTGGGCTGGACGCCGGCGCACACCTTCGAGCAGGGCCTGCAGGAGACGGTGCGCTGGTACGTGGACAACCCGGCCTGGTGGGAGCGGGTGATGAGCGGCGCCTACCGGCAGTATTTCGAGACGCAGTACCGCACGCGCCTCAATGGCTGAGGGGGTTTCCCATGCGCTTCCTCGTCACGGGTTCCAATGGGCTGGTGGGCAGCCGGGTGTGCGCGCTGCTGGAGCAGGGCGGGCACGAGGTGGTGGGGCTCGCACGCGGGCCGCGCCGCACGGTGGGCAACTACCGCTATGTGGAGTGTGACCTGACGCGCGAGCAGGACGTGGCCGCCGCCATCGAGGCCGCGGCCCCCGAGGTCATCATCCATCCAGCCTCCATGACGGAGGTGGATGCGTGCGAGCGTGATCCGGAGCAGGCGTTCGCGGTCAACGTCATGGCGGTGGCGGCGGTGGCCCGGGGCGCGCACAAGCTGGGCGCGCACCTGGTGCACGTCTCCACGGACTACGTCTTCGACGGCGAGCACGGGCCCTACGACGAGCAGGCCCTGCCCAACCCGAAAGGCGTCTACGCGCTCACCAAGCACATGGGCGAGCAGGCGGCGCGCACCTTCGTCCCCAGCTGCGCCATCGCGCGCACCGCCGTGGTGTACGGCTGGCCGGCGGCGGGCCGCGCCAACTTCGGCGCCTGGCTGGTGGGCGCGCTGGAGAAGGGGCAGCCGGTGCGGCTCTTCGAGGATCAGTTCGTCTCCGCGAGCTTCGCCGACAGCGTGGCCGCCATGCTGGTGGAATTGGGCGAGCGCAAGCTGGACGGCATCTGGAACACCTGCGGTGCGGACGTGGTGTCTCGCGTTGCCTTTGGCCGGGCGCTTTGTGAGGTGTTCGGCTTCGATCCGGGCCTCCTCACGCCTACCCGCCTGGCGGACATGAAGCTCGCCAGCCCCCGCCCGCTGCGCAGTGGCCTCGTGGTGGACAAGGCGCGCTCGCAGCTCCACTCGCAGCCCCTGCCGCTGGCCGAGTCCCTGTCCCGCTTTCACGCCACGTGGATGGCCGGGCGGGGTGCTTGAACCCGCTCCACCGGGCCGGGTATAGCCCGAGTCCTGCGAGGAAAGTCATGAAGGGAATCGTTCTGGCCGGTGGCTCCGGCACACGGCTGTATCCGCTCACGCGCGTGGTCAGCAAGCAGTTGCTGCCCGTCTACGACAAGCCGATGATCTACTACCCGGTCACCACGCTGATGCTGGCGGGCATCCGGGACATCCTGATCATCTCCACGCCCACGGACCTGCCGCGTTTCGAGGAGTTGCTCGGCAATGGCGAGCAGTGGGGCGTGAACTTCCAGTACGCGGTGCAGCCCAGCCCGGACGGACTGGCCCAGGCCTTCATCATCGGCCGCGAGTTCGTGGGCAAGGACAACGTGTCGCTCATCCTCGGCGACAACATCTTCTACGGCCACGGCCTGAGCGAGCTGGTGCAGCGGGCGGCGGCGCGCGAGTCGGGCGCCACCGTGTTCGGCTACTACGTGAAGGATCCCGAGCGCTACGGCGTGGTGGAGCTGGACGCGCACAACCGCGCGATCAGCCTCGAGGAGAAGCCGGCGAAGCCCAAGTCGAACTACGCGGTGACGGGCCTGTACTTCTACGACAACCAGGTGCTGGACATCGCGAAGAACCTCAAGCCCTCCGCGCGCGGCGAGCTGGAGATCACCGATGTCAACATCGCCTACCTGCGCCAGCAGCAGCTCCAGGTGGAGCTGATGGGCCGCGGCTACGCATGGCTGGACACCGGCACCCACGAGTCGCTGATGGAGGCCTCCAACTTCATCCAGATCATCGAGCACCGCCAGGGCCTCAAGGTGGCGTGCCCCGAGGAGATCGCCTACCGCATGGGCTACATCACCGCGGCCCAGGTGGCGGAGCAGGCGCATCCCATGCGCAAGAACGAGTACGGGCGTTACCTGCTGGATCTCATCGAGAACAAGGGCGCCCGGACGTGAACGTCCTGAAGACGGAGCTCCCCGGCGTCCTCATCCTCGAGCCCAAGCGCTTCGGTGATGATCGCGGCTTCTTCATGGAGATGTTCCATGCGAAGCGCTACGCGGAGGCTGGCATCCCCGGGCCCTTCGTCCAGGACAATTTCTCGCGCTCGGCCAAGGGCATCCTGCGTGGGCTGCATTTCCAGGAGCCCCATGCCCAGGGCAAGCTGGTGCAGGTGCTGGCGGGCGCCGTCTACGACGTGGCGGTGGACGTCCGCCGCGGCTCGCCCACCTTCGGGAAGTTCGTGGGCGTGGAGTTGAGCGCGGACAACCGGCGCCAGTTCTGGGTGCCGGCGGGCTTCGCGCACGGCTTCTGCGTCCTCTCCGAGAGCGCGGACTTCCACTACAAGTGCACGGACGTCTACACGCCCGCGTCCGAGCGCGCCATCGCCTGGAACGATCCGGACCTGGCCATTCCCTGGCCAGTGACGTCGCCCCTGCTGTCGCCCAAGGACGTGGCCGCGCCACGCCTGAAGGATGCGCTGGTGCTGCCCGTCTACGAGGGCTGAGCCCGCCGCCATCCCCGGGCCGTCACTGGACATCCCGGGAACCGCCGCCCCGGATGCTCCGTGAGGAGGCGGGCAGGCAGTGTTCCGTGGCCGCGAGACCAGGGTGGGGCAGGGGAGCGGAATGCGCATCCTTGGACTGTCACCTAGGAGGAGGCGCGGATGGTGCTCCCGGGCAAGGGAATGAGTTGGAAGGAGTTCTTCACCGAGGTGAAGAACGAGTACACGAACGACAAGATCAGCAACGTGGCCGGCTCGGTCACGTTCTTCGCCGTGCTGGCGCTGTTCCCGTTCTTGTTGTTCCTCGTGGCGCTCGCGAGTCTCGTCATCGATCCCGCCCAGGCCCAGGTGCTCATCCAGGAGCTGGGGCGGGTGGCTCCCGAGGCGGTGACGGAGATCGTGGGCCAGCGCCTGAAAGACCTGGCGGCGGGCAACAACGTGGGTCTGCTGACGATCGGTGCGTTGGGCGCGGTATGGGCGGCCTCGGGCGGCGTGGTGGCGATGATGGACGCCCTCAACACCGTCTACGACGTGAACGAGTCCCGGCCCTTCTGGAAGGTGCGTGGCACCGCCATCCTGACGACGATCGGGGGCGCGGTGCTCTCCATCCTCGCCTCGCTGGCCATGGTGGCCACCCCGGCCGTCGCGAAGTTCCTCGGGGAGCCGCTCGGCACCGTCGTCATGTGGCTGCGCCTGCCCTTCGCCGGCGTGCTGATGATGCTGGTCTGGGCGCTCATCTACTACCTGCTGCCGGACGTGAAGCAGCGCTTCAAGTTCATCACGCCCGGTTCGGTGGTGGGCGTCATCGCCTGGTTGATCGCGTCCTGGGGCTTCTCGCTGTACGTGCGCAACTTCGGCAGCTACGACGCGAACTACGGCGCGCTCGGCGGCGTCATCGTCATGCTGCTGTGGATGTGGATCTCCTCGCAGGTCATCCTGCTGGGCGCGGAGATCAACGCCGTGCTCGAGCACAAGTCGCCCGAGGGCAAGTCTCCCGGCCAGAAGCGGCCGGGCCAGGGCGGCCCGAACGTGACCAAGGGAGAGAAGCGGGAGCAGGAGCAGCAGGAGCTGGAGGATCGCCTGCGTCCCTCGCCTCCGCCGCGGCCCGCGCCGGCCCGGATGACGCCGCTGGGGGCGGCGGCCACCTGGGCCTCGGGCCTTGGGCTGGGGTTGTTCCTCTTGCGCCGCGGCAACCGGTGAGGGTCTACACGCGGGGACGACCCTCACCCCCCGCCCTCTCCCAGTGGGAGAGGGTGCCTAGCGGCGCTGGGCGGCGTGGTAGGGGTTCTTCGCGAGGAACTCGGCGAAGTTGCCGTTGAAGTCGTTGACCGGTTTGCCTTCCTCCAGGCTCCAGATGCGGGTGGCCACCTCGGAGATGAGCTCCTGGTCGTGCGTCACGACGATGACGGTGCCCTCGTACTTCTGCAGACCCTCGGCCAGCGCACTGATGGACTCCAGGTCCAGGTGGTTGGTGGGCTCGTCGAAGATCAACATGTTGTCCATGTTGAGCATCAGCTTGCAGAGCAGCAGGCGCACCGTCTCACCACCGGACAGGGTGTCGGTGGGCTTCATGCGCTCCTCGCCGGAGAAGAGCATGCGGCCGAGCACCCCGGAGATCTCCTCGTTGGTGAGCTTGGTGTTGATGTCGCGCAGCCACTCGAAGGCGGTGGTGCCCTTGCGGATGGTGCCGTGGTGGTCCTGCGGCAGGTAGCCCATGGCGGCCTGGTGGCCCCAGGTGATCTTCCCCGCGTCCGCTTCAATCTGCCCGGCGAGCATCTTCACCAGGGTGGACTTGCCCACGCCGTTGCGGCCGATGACGCAGATCTTCTCGCCCTTGCACACCAGGCCGCTGAAGGGCTTGATGACCGACTGGCCGTCGTAGCTCTTGGTGAGGCCGTCGAACTGCAGCGTCTGCTTGCCGCTGGCCTGCTTCACATCGAAGCGGATGAAGGGCCGCGCGATGTTCGAGCGCTTGAGATCGTCCGTCTTGAGCTTGTCGATCTGCTTGATGCGGCTCTGCACCTGCGAGGCGCGCGTACCGGCGTGGAAGCGGGCCACGAAGTCCTGCAGCTGGAGGATCTTCTTCTTCTTCTCGGAGACCTCGGACTCGACGCGGCTGCGCACCTGGGCCTTCTGGCGCACCATGTCGTCGTAGCCACCGTTGTACTGGATGATGGTCTCGTAATCGATGTCCGCGATGTGCGTGCAGATGGAGTTGAGGAAGTGCCGGTCGTGGCTGATGGTGATGAGCACGCCCTCGAAGGCCATGAGGAACGTCTCCAGCCAGCGGATGGAGTCGATGTCCAGGTTGTTGGTGGGCTCGTCGAGCAGCAGGCCCTGGGGCTTGCCGAAGAGCGCCTGGGCGAGCAGCACGCGCAGCTTGAGGCCGCCGGTGAGCTGCTTCATGGGGCCCTCGTGGCCGGACTCGGGGATGCCGAGGCCCTCGAGGAGCGAGGCCGCCTCGGACTCGGCGCTGTAGCCGTCCTCCTCGGCGATGACCATCTCGAGGTCACCCAGCCGGTTGCCATCCTCCTCGGAGATGTCGGACTTCGCGAGGATGGTGTCCTTCTCCTTCATGGCGTCCCAGAGGGCCTTGTTGCCCATGAGGACGACGTCGAGGACGCGGTTGTCCTCGTAGCGGAAGTGGTCCTGGCGGAGGATGCCCAGCTTCTTGGGCCGGGAGATGGTGCCCATGTCCGCTTCCTCGTCTCCCGCGAGGATCTTCATGAACGTGGACTTGCCCGCCCCGTTGGGGCCGGTGAGACCGTAGCGGCGGCCGGGCGAGAAGGCGACGTTGACCTCCTCGAAGAGCTTCTTGGGCCCGTAGGCCTTGGAGACGTTGATGATGGTGAACATGGGGGGCGCTTTCTAGCGGAAGGGGTAGGCGGCCGGAAGGCGCGCGACACGTGGATTTCGCCGGTACTGCCGGTGTGGACCCCTTGTAACCCCACTTGCTGGGCTTTCTATGCCCTGAAGAGACGGGAAGTGGAGCCGGGATAGGGGGCCGTGTGGGATACCGGCCGGGAGCCCGGAGGCCCGCCTGGAGGGCCGGGAGGGGGCTTTCGTGGCGAGGTTGTGAGGGAGCTAGAGGCGTGGCTCGGGGGAGATGAGGTCCATGCCGTTGAAGACCCGTCCGTTCAGACGGCGCGCCAGTTCCAGCGCGGCCTTCTGGAAGACCTCCTCGGAGAGGATCTCAGAGGTTCCCACGACGCCGACCAGCCATTTGGTCTGCGCCACGAAGTCTTGTAGTTCCTCCCTGACGGGTTCAGGAAGATCCGCGCGGCGTCCGAAGAAGCTGTAGCTTCCGAGGATGATCTTGCCGAACTGATCCATTGGCCCCGTAAACACCAGAGAGTTGAACGTGAGCGTTCCCTGCGCGCTCTTGAAGCTCGCGGAACTCCACCGCTCGAGTTCGCCCTCCCAGTGCAACAACCACCCATGAAGCACATCTCGCACGGACCCGATGGCCTGATGCTCAATGACCGGGCTGTAGATGGTGCAACGCACGCTTCTTCCCCTCTTACCTGGGACGTCCGCCGGACGTTTTCCAGGCCGTCAGATGACAGCGCGCCGTCCCAGGGCGAGCCTAGATTCGTGGTTCAGGGGAGATGAGGTCCGTACCGTTGACAAAAACCCTTCCGTTCAGACAGCGCGCCAACTCTAGCGCTCCTTTCAGGAAGACATCTTCAGGGAGAACTTCCGAAGTTCCCACGACGCCGACCAGCCACTTGGTTCCTCCCACGAATCGAATCAACTCGGTCTTGACGGATTTAGGGAGGTCCTCACGTCGCCAGAAGTAACTACTGGTACCGAGGATGATCTTGCCGAACTGATCCATGGAGCCGGTGAACACCAGGGAATTGAATGTGAGCGTTCCCTGGGCGCTCGTGAAGCTCGCGGAACTCCACCGCTCAGGTTCGCCCTCCCAATGCAGTAACCATCCGGGCAGGACGCTCCGTACGGACTGGATGGCCTGATGGTCAACGACCGGGCTGTAGATGGTGCAACGCACGTTTATTTCTCTCTTCACTTGAGACGTCCGCCAGACGTTTCCCGGCCTCCAGAATGGCCCGTTCTGGCATGTGTGTCACGATCGACCAGCTGAAGCGTCATGCCGTCTTCATGGTGATGCCAGGTCAATCCCGGAATGCGAGGCCATCCTTTCTGGATGGCCTCGAGTTGTTCAGGGCTCAAGGGGGCTCCTATTCCTGGACTGATCTCGAGTATTTCCCGGAGTTGGCGTGTGGCATCCGCGAACTGGCGAGCGTCGCTCACCTCGGGGCCGCGGAGCTCCTCGGGGATGGTGACTTCCGCGGTGGGCTCGAAGATGGGGTATCCACCGCTGTTGTAGAGAATCCCCGTCACCGGATGCCGCTGCCCTGCCAGGTGCTCGTTCTTGTGCCAGCGAGCTTTCTCACATTCCGGGACCTGGTCGGGCGCGTGGGCCGTCCCTGGCAGCAGGACGAGCGCGGCGACCCGCGCCCAGAAGGGCATGGGGAGTGCGATGGGTTGGGGCACTCGTGCCGGTGGCGACTGGACGGCCGTATTGACCGGCGTAGGCGATTGGATGGGGACCTTCGGCCGGGGATTCGGCGCGACGCGCGGGGGCGCGGAGGATTCTCCAGGCGCATCCAGGACCGGCGGTGGAGGGCCCGGCCGGAACACTGGCTTCGGTCCATGGACATCTGCGGGACCGGACCCCGGATTGGCTGTGAGCCTCGTGGGCCCCTCTTGCACTGGCGCGAATCCAGTGGATGGTTCCACCAGTGCCCGTTCACGCTCTGCCCCTCTGTCGTGCCGCGATTCATCCCTGGCTCTTTCCTTCAGAAACGAAGGGGTGGGTGGCCGGTATCTGGAGTTGGAGAGCAGGCCCCCTGCTGGTGGCCTTATGGGTCGTTGTGAGGCGCATCCCACGGTGAGGAGCACCGCTGCCAGCACCAGCACCCATGCCCCTGCTCGATGAGGCCAGAGACACGGGCCCTGGAAGGACTGGAGCAGCCGGGTGCCGGAACGCGGAGGCATGTCGGACCTCTTCCCTGGAAGCGGCAGGAGCTCGGAACTTCACTCCCGGATTACAGGGAAGGTCTGACAGTCAAACTCTGTTGACGTGCACCCGAGGGGCGCTGCGGCAGTGTCGTGAGGTCTTGCTCAGGTGTGTCCGACGAGGACCCCAGGCCCGACGTAGACGGTGCCCGCCGGACGCAGGATGTAGGTCCCCGTCGAGACGTCGTAATAGATGTTCGCGGCGCCGCCAGTCACCGTGCGTGCCTCGCCCTCGGTGAGCTCGGGAAGCCGCGAGAGCACGTCCACACCACGCCGGGGCGCCTGGTTCTTCTTCATCGTCCTCATGTCCGTATCCCTTCTGACCGCGTTTCGTTCAAAGGGGACTACGCACCCGGCCCGGGTTTGGATGAGTGCGGCTCCGTGGCTCGGAACACGCCCGGCTGGCTGCCCGGTGCCCACTGTGTGCCGGGGCCCGGGCCGTGGAATGATGGGGGCATGTCGAGGCCGCTGATCACCACCGTGGGTTGCTGCACCAGCACCACCGCTCGCATCTCCATCACCTCGAAGAATGGCCTCTCCCATGCCCGGCTCGCGTTCCGCTCGGGGGAGGGCGCCTTCCAGGAGCGCACCCTGCGGCTGTGCCCGCCCATGGGCTCCTCCTTCCTCCACGGCTTCTTCGAGCTGGAGGGGCTCGCCGCGTCCTCCACGGTCGAGTACGCGGTGGCCGTCTCGGCCTCGGAGGAAGGGCTTCCCTCGCTCCAGGAGCTCTCATGCGCGGGGGGACTCTCCCGTTTCCGGCTGCTGCCTCCGCCCGGTCAGCCGCTGCGCATCGGGCTGGTGAGCTGCAATGGCTGCTACACGGTGAACGAGCCGTCCCGGCGTCATGCCATGTGGAAGCGGCTCGGGGAGGTGGTCGCCGCGGGCGAGGTGGACGTGCTCATCCACCTGGGAGATCAAATCTACGCGGACCACATCCGCGAGGCGTGGCAGCGCGCCGGTCTGGATGACTGCCTGACGCCCCAGAACGAGGAGCTGATGCAGCGGCTGCGCGAGTCCTTCCGCGCCGTGTACTGCGAGACCTGGCAGCGGCCGGAGATCGCCGCGGTGCTCGGCTCGGTGCCCTCGATGATGATGTGGGACGACCACGACATCTTCGACGGGTGGGGCTCCCACGACGAGGTGTCTCCCGCGGACCGCGCCTTCTTCGAGGCCGCGCGGACGGCCTTCTCGGAGTTCCAGCAGCGCTTGAACCCTCCGGGCTTCAGCGACTCGTTCGGCTTCGGGTGGGTGAGCAATGGTCTCGGGGTGCTGGTGCTCGACGGGCGCTCGCACCGCAACTGGAAGGAGCAGACCATCATCGGCCGCAAGCAGTGGGCCGAGATCGATGCGTGGCTGGAGACCCAGCTGGGCGCGGGGCTCGAGCGGCTCTTCGTCGTCACGGGCGTGCCCCCGCTGCATGCGAAGGTGGCGGCGGCCAGCAAGATTTTGGAGCGGCTCGGGCTCAGCTCGTTCCTCGGGGACGTGAGGGACTCGTGGATGGAGCCCAACAACGCCGAGGAGCTGCGCAAGCTGCTCAACCGGCTCTTCGACTTCCGCAAGCGCTCGCCCGGGACCGAGGTGACGTTGGTGGGCGGGGACGTGCACGTGGGGACGACGGCCCGGCTGCGCTCCCGGATGCCCTCCCACAAGCGCAATGACTCCGATCAGCCGGAGCTCACCCAGGTGGTCTCCAGTGGCATCGGCTCCGAGCCTCCCACCGGCCTCATCCGCAAGGTGGTGGAGCTCGGCGTCGGCTCGGAGTCGGTGGACATGTACCAGGATCTCTTCCACGGGAGGCTGCTGGAACTGCCGGGCAATCCGGACGGGCGCCTGCTCTTCCGGAGGAACTTCGCCGTGCTGGACCTCGGGCCGAGCGGGAAGGACGGGTGGGATCCCGACCGGAACCTGCGCGTGCGCTACTACGCCGAGGGCCTGGAGCGCCCCGTCGAACAGACGCTGCTGGCGCTCTGACACGAAGCGTTCCCCTGGGGGGCGGGGCGTCGTCTACACTGGCCGCGTGACGCGCCCCTCCGAGCAGAGTCCTCCTCCAGGAATCCGCGCCAGGCTCCACGAGGTCATCTTCGAGTCGAACACTCCGGCGGGGAAGGCGTTCGACGTGGCGCTGCTGTGGGCCATCGTCCTCAGCGTGCTCGCGGTGATGTTGGAGAGCGTGGGCCCCATCCGCGCGCGGTACGGGCCGAGCGTCCGCATCGCGGAGTGGAGCTTCACCGTCCTCTTCACCCTGGAGTACGTGTTGCGGCTCTTCGCCGTGCGCCGCCCGGTGCTCTACGTGTTGAGCTTCTACGGACTGGTGGATCTCCTGGCCATCCTGCCCAGCTACGTGAGCCTGCTGCTGCCCGGGGCGCAGTCGCTGCTGGTGGTCCGCGTGCTGCGCCTGTTGCGCATCTTCCGCGTGCTCAAGCTGGTGAACTTCCTCGGCGAGGCCGAGGTGCTCCTCACCGCCCTGCGCGCGAGCCGGCCGAAGATCACCGTCTTCCTCGGGGCGGTGCTGAGCACGGTCGTCATCATGGGCTCGGTGATGTACATGGTGGAGGGCGAGGCGAACGGCTTCGACAGCATCCCGCGAGGGATGTACTGGGCCATCGTCACCATGACGACGGTGGGCTTCGGGGACATCACCCCCAAGACGGTGCCCGGGCAGTTCATCGCGTCGGTGCTGATGATCATGGGCTACGGCGTCCTCGCGGTGCCCACGGGCATCGTGTCCGTGGAGCTCGCGGCGGCGACGCGGCGCGGCGGTCTCAACCCCGAGGCCTGTCCCGGCTGTGGCGCCGAGGGCCATGACGTGGACGCGGTGCACTGCAAGTTCTGTGGCACCCGCCTCTGATCCAGAGTCCTTCTTTCACGGCAAGACATG
This sequence comes from Archangium sp. Cb G35, assembly GCF_001896145.1. Taxonomy (NCBI): domain Bacteria; kingdom Pseudomonadati; phylum Myxococcota; class Myxococcia; order Myxococcales; family Archangiaceae; genus Archangium; species Archangium sp. Cb G35. The sequence goes on along the minus strand of NZ_MPOI01000012.1, from coordinate 350,944 downwards.
ATCAATCAGGTGGGGATTGCCCCGCCCCGCACGTCTCTGCGAGCGTCCGGGCCCCTCCAGGGCACACCGCTCGTGAGGACTCATCCAAAAGGCTGCCATGCATACACTCCGCGTCCTGTTCACAGGCGTCCTTCTCCTGCTGCTCGTGGGGAGACCCGCGAGCGCACAAGTTCCCGCGGCATCCGCGTCCACTCCTTCCGCCGCCTACCAGTGGCTGGACATCTCCCTGGAGGCCACGGCTCGTGAGGTGGACCGCCGGGGTGCTCGCCCCACGGTGCTGTCGCGCACGTTGGCCATCGTGCTGACGGCCATGTACGACGCCTGGGCGGCCTATGACACGCGGGCGGTGGGGACGCGTCTGGGTGGCTCGCTGCGCCGTCCGCGGGCCGAGCACACCCTGGCCAACAAGGAGAAGGCCATCGCCTACGCCGCCTATCGCACCCTGCTGGACGTCTACCCGGACGAGCAGGCCTATTACGCGGAGCAGATGCGTCAGCGGGGCTACGACCCGGACGACGTGTCCACGAACCCCTCCACGCCGCAGGGGGTGGGCAACCTCGCCGCCGCGGCGGTCCTCGCGTACCGGCGCCATGACGGCTCCAACCAGTTCGGCGACGAGCCGGGCTCCAGCGGTGTTCCCTACTCCGACTACACCGGCTACAGGCCCGTCAATCCGCCGGACCGCATCATCGACCCCAACCGCTGGCAGCCCATCGCGTTCGACGACGGGAACGGCGGCACGGTGACGCCCGGCTTCCTCACGCCGCACTGGTACCGGGTGAAGCCCTTCGCGCTCGTGTCCAGCAGCCAGTTCCGTCCGCCGCCTCCGCCCCTCGTGGGCTCGCCGCAGCTGCGCCGCGAGGTGAAGGAGAACATGGACTTCAACGCCACCCTCACTCCGGAGGAGAAGGCCCTCGTCGAGTTCATGCGCGACGGCCCCCGCTCCACGGGCCAGTCGGGCCACTGGCTGCGCTTCGCCCAGGACGTGTCGCGGCGGGACCGCTACGGGTTGGATCAGGACGTGAAGCTCTTCTTCTCCGTGGCCAACGTGGCCATGGACGCCTTCATCGCCTGCTGGGAGTCCAAGCGCTTCTATGACTCCTCCCGTCCGTGGACGCTGGTGCGCTACTACGAGGCCGGCAAGGACATCTGGGGCTGGGTTGGCCCGGGGCAGGGCGTCGATCGCATCCCGGCCGAGCAGTGGCATCCGTACTCGCCGCCCACGTTCATCACCCCGCCGTTCCCCGGCTATGTGTCGGGGCACAGCACGGTGAGCGCCGCGAGCGGCCGGATGCTGGAGCTGTTCACCGGCAGCGACACCTTCGGCAAGAAGGAGTACCTCCGGGCGGGCGACTTCACCGAGCCGGGCTTCCCGTGCAACATCATCCAGCAGCGCAAGGGCAAGCCCTCCAAGGACACGGAAGCGGACTGCCAGGTCACGCTGTCTCTGCCCACCTTCAGCGCGACGGCGGAGATGGCCGGCATCTCCCGCGTGATGGGCGGCTACCACATCCAGGCGGACAACGAGAAGGGGCTGGAGATGGGGCTCCGGGTGGCGGACTTCGTCTGGCCGCGGTTCCAGGCCTACTTCAACGGCACGGCCCGGGTGAGCGAGGCGCCGTAGCGTCGTGGCGGGCGCGCGTGGCCACTAGGTGAGCGGAAGCTCCAGGGTGGCCACGGCGCCCATGCCGGGTCCCTCGCTCTCCAGGGTGAGGGAGCCCCTCAGTATCTGCGCCGCCAGCGCGCTCGAGTGCAGCCCGAAGCCGTGGCCGTCCTTGCGCGTGGTGAAGCCGTGCGCGAACAGCTTGTCCTTCACCTCCGGCGCGATTCCCGCTCCGTCATCCACCACCTGGATGCGCACCATCCGGTCCCGCATCCCCAGCCGCACCCACAGGTTGCGCTTCCCCTCGGGCATCCTGTCCAGCGAGTGCTTCGCGTTGCTGATCAGGTTGATGAGGATCTGCAACACCTTGTGTTTGTCCACACTCATCCTGGGCACGGGCGACAGCTCGCGCCGCACGTTCACGCCGTGACGCTGCAGCGCCGCCATCTGGATGCGCAGCGCGTCGTCGATGAGCTGGGCCGGATCGCACTCCTCCGTCATCAGCGCGTTCGAGGCGTACTTCTGCTGCACCTGGACGATGGCGCGGATGTGCTCGACGTGCCGGCCCATCGCATCCATGTCGTCCATCAGGCGCGTCTGCTCACGCACCAGCTCATCGGCCAGTGCCGACAGGTACTCCGGCAGGTTGCGGCCCCGCTGATCCCGCGTCAGGAAGCCTTCCAGCTCCTCACGGTTCTCCCACAGCAGGGCCGCGGCCTGCTTCAACCGGCTCACGCGCGAGGTTCCCACCGCCTGGCGCATCATCTCGAGGTTGACGACGGCGCTGGTGAGCACATTGCCCACGTTGTGCAGCACGTTGGAGGCCACCTCGGCCATTCCCACCTCGCGCGCGGTGTCCACCAGACGGGACTGGGCCTTCCGGAGCTCGCGCGTGCGCTCATCCACCCGTTGCTCCAGCTCGTCGTTGGCCCGGCGCAGATCCGTCTTGGCGCGCTGCACGTCCGCGTACAGCCGCGCGTTCTCGATCGAGATGGCCGCCTGCGAGGCGATGTGCCCCAGGAGCGCCAGGCGGGCCGGGCTGAAGGCGTTGGTGGCCAGGTTGTTCTCCAGGTACAGCGCCCCGGAGAACTGCTCCTGCCTCACCAGTGGCAGGCACAACACCGAGCGCGCCCCGCCACTCTCCAGGTATGGATCGGACGAGAAGGGATGGGGCTTGGAGGCATCCCCGATGAGCACGTGCTCGCGCGTGCGCCGGACATAGGCCAGGAGCGTCCACGGAAGCTCCCGGGCCGCCTGTTCCCCCGCGAGGACCTCGGCGCCGCCCTGCGCGATGTCCGAGAAGGCCGCCACCGAGAGCGTGTCCCCGCTCGGCAGCAGCAGGGCGCCTCGTTGGGCTCCCGCGTTCTCGATGGCCGCCCGCATCATCGTCCTCACCAGCCGCTCCAGCTCGATCTCGCCGGAGATGGCCTGCTGGGCCTTGACCACCGTGAGCGCGTCGATGCGGGTCGAGTCCGTGCTGCTGGTGGCCGACTTCTCCACGGTGGCCGCCGAGGGCTCGAGGTGGGGCCACCGGGCCACCAGGTGCTGGACCTTGGCCGTGGCTCCCCATTGTTGATACGCCGCCCGGGCCTCGCGCGCGAAGGCATGGGCAACGATGGGCGCCTGCCGCGTGTGCCAGAAGTTCGCCGCGAGCTCACTGGCCAGTCCCACGTGCTGGGTGGCTCCGCTCTCCCGGGCCAGGCGGATGGCCTCCTCATAGGCGCGTGTCGCCTCGTCCGGCCGATCCTGGAGGCGGGCCAGCTCCGCGGACACCAGCCGCTCGCACGCGCGGAAGGTCTCGGGGCACTGCTCGGCCCACTCCGCGAGCTGCAGCTGGTCTCGCTGCATGTCCACGAGCGCCCGCTGCCGCTCCTCCGGCGATGAGCCCTCGAAACGCATGGCCAGGGTCAGGGCGCGGAAGAGGTGGAACTCCCGCACGTAGACGCTGCCGATGTTGGACCAGAGGAGCCCGGCCGCCTTGTCCGCCGCGTCGAGCGCCTCCTCGTGGTTGCCGCACATGAAGCGCGACTCGAGCTTCACGAGCCAGTACCGGAACCGCATGCTGCTCATGCGTTCGGGCGTCATCCTGGCCTCGAAGGCCGGCTCGTCGAAGCCCTCTCCGCTCAGCGTGTAGAACGAGAGCGAGCGCCCGCGCAGTTGCCGCACGTAGCTCTGGTAGATGAGGAGCAGCTCCTGCGGATCCACCACCCCCGCCTTGTCCGCGAACTCCTTGCGCGCGGCCAGCTCCTGGTGGACGTCCTCGAGGTTGTGCCCCATGAGGAGGCGGTTCGTGGCGATCGAGGAGCCGCACCAGCTGGCGGAATAGAAGTCCCCCGACTGGAGCCCCTGCTGGAAGCCGGCGCGGGTGATCTCCTGCGCGCTCGCCAGGGGCTGGGTGAAGGTGGCGATGCTCTGCAGGGCGAGGAGCGCGTTGGACCGGAGGGCGGGCAGGTTGTGCCGCTCCACGAAGTCGCAGGCGAGCGTGGCCAGGGCAAGGCCTTCCCGGTACCGCTTGAAGAAGATGCCGGTCAGCACCCCGAACCAGCCGAACCCCAGCACCGACGCCTCCACGAAGCCGTGGCGGAGGGTGAGGGTGACCAGCCGGCTCAGGTTGATGGTGAGCAGGTGGTTGTCGGTGACGTAGGCCTTCACGAAGAGCGAGGCCAGGGCGCCCATCACGACCTTCATCTCCGGGTCGGTCATGAGCGGCAGCTCGAGGAGACTGTCGAGGGGGTGCTCCGCCAGCAGGGCCCACGCTTCCTCATGGGCGGCCGCTGCCTCCTCCCGGGTGGGGTGCGCGGAGATCGGCATGCCGAGCAGCGCCAGGCACTCCAGGATGCACGTGACGGCCGCCGGGATCTCACCCACGGCGATGCAGACGTCACTCTTCAGGCAGTAGGCGGCCGTGGTGTCCGCCCGGGTCCGTGCCCGGGAGAGGGCTTCCTCCACCCACCGGCGCGCCTCGGCGACGTTGCCGCTCACGAGCTCGCATCTCGCCCGCGCGAGCCGCACCTGGAAGGCCAGCGCGTAGTCCGTCTCCCAGGGGTCTCCGGGAACGAGCGAGAAGGCCGTCGTGAAGTAGGTGATGGCGGGACGGAGCGCCACCGCGGCCTCGGCCTTCCACCCGGCCTCCGCGTTCAGCCGCGCCACGCGGTGGCGTTCCGCCGGCTCCTCGAGCAGGTCCACTCCCGCGTTGAGCTGGCTCACCACGTCGAAGAGCGTCTCGCGCACCTGCTCCTGGGACTGGCTCTCGAGCAGCAACCGGCCGATGCGCAGGTGGACGGCCTTCCGCTCCGTCTCGGAGATGAGCGAGTGGGCGGCCTGCTGGATGCGGTCGTGGAGGAAGCGGTACTGCTCCGGGCCGGCGCGCACCAGCATGCCTTCCTGGAGCGCGGGCTCGAGCCCCTGTTCCACCTGTCCCACGTCCTCGCCGAGGCCGGAGAGGGTGCCCAGCATCTGGAGCGTGAAGACATTGCCCACGCACGCCGCCAGCCGCAGCAGGTGCTGCGTCCCGGAGGGGAACTGGCGCAGCTTGCCCACCATGAAGTCGACGACGTTGTCGCAGTAGTCCCGGGCCCGCACCCCCTCGGCATTCCACTGCCAGCCGCCCCCGGGCGCGCGCACCACGAGTCCATCGTGGTGGATCGCCACCATCAACTGCAGCAGGAAGAAGGGGTTACCCCCCGTCTTCTCGTGCAGCAGCGCCGAGAGGGGAGCGACGACCTCCCTTCCCGCGCCGGGCAGCGTATCGCCCACGAGCTGTTCCACCTGCTCCACGTTCAGCGGCTCCAGGCGGAGATCCGTCACCCGGGCTCCCGCCTTGCGCACCGCCTCCAATACCGGCACCAGCGGGTGCGAGGGACTCACCTCGTTGTCCCGGTAGGCCCCCATCCACAACACCGGTGGCGTCTCCGGCTGTGACAGCAGCTGCTCGATCAGCTGGAGGCTGGCCAGGTCCGCCCACTGCAGGTCATCCAGGAACACCACCATCGGGTGCTCCTGGGTGGCGAACACCCCCAGGAACTGGCGGATCACCTTGCGCAAGCGGTGCTGGGCCTCGCCGCTGGGCAGCGCGGGTAGTACGGGTTGTGAACCCACCAGCACTTCCAGTTGAGGCACCAGGTCCACGAGCACCTGGCCCTGGCCATCCCAGGCCCGGTTCACCCGCTCGCGCCAGCGCGCGAGCTCCGCGTCGTTCCCCGCCAGCAACTGCTGCACCAGGCCGCGCAGCGCCTGGGCCAGCGTGGCGTACGGAATGTCCCGCTGGAACTGATCGAACTTGCCGCTCAGGAAGAACCCGCGCCGCTGCACCACCGGCTTGTACAGCTCGTGCACCACCGAGGACTTGCCGATTCCCGAGTACCCGCTGACCAGGAACAGCTCCGGCCGGCCCGTGCGCGCCACCCGCTCGAAGCCCTGGAGCAGGGTGGACACCTGCGCGTCACGCCCGTAGAGCCGCTGGGGCAGTTGGAACCGGTAGGACGTGTCCCGCGTCCCCAGCGCGAACACCTCCTGCGCGCTCTGGCCCAGCGCCTCGCGGCACCGCTCCAGGTCCGCCTTCAGGCCCGCGGCGCTCTGGTAGCGCTCCTCGGCCACCTTCGCCAGCAGCTTCAGCACGAGCGCGGACAGGGCCGGCGGGACCTCGGGGTTGAGCTCGTGCGGTGGCCGTGGCGTCTGCGCCATGTGCGCGTGGAACCACTCGAGCGCGTCCCGCCCCTGGAACGGGCGCCGCCCCGTCAACAGCTCGTAGAAGGTGACGCCCAGCGAGTAGAAGTCCGTGCGGTAGTCCACCGCCCGGTTCATCCGCCCCGTCTGCTCCGGGGACATGTACGCCGGCGTCCCTTCGATCAGATGCGTGGGCGCCGCGTCCAGGTGCTCCACCTTCTGCAGCGTGGCCACCCCGAAGTCGATGAGCCGCGCCTCACCCGACGGCTCCACGATGATGTTGGAGGGCTTGATGTCCTTGTGGATGACGTTGCGGCAGTGGACCTCCTCCAGGGTGGAGGCCAGGGAGATGGCCAGCTCCAGGAACCGGGAGACCTCCAGGGGCTGGCCCGTGGACTCGGACAGGGTTTCCCCCTGCACCTTCTCCAGCAGCAGCACGGGCCGCTCGCGGAGCCGCTCGCAGGCATAGGGCCGGGCCACTCCGCGCACGTCCCGCAGCCGCTGCAGGATGGAGAATTCGCGCCGGTACCGCTCGCTCTCGCCGGGGCCGGGCGAGGGCGCCATCGGCGTCTTGAGGATGACGGGGAGGCCATCCGCCTCGCGTACCGCCTGGAAGAGCACGTTCGAGCCCGTCGCTCGGATGGTGCCAAGAACTCTGTAACCCGGGATGTCCAACATGGATGACCGTCCTCGGCGAAAACCGGGCCCCAAGAGCTCGTCACGCCAACGCGCTGGAGCGTACGCGCTCGGCCGAGGGGATGGGTAGACCATGACGCCCCGAGCCTTGAGCTAGACTTCCCGGTCAGGTCACGCTGCCTGACCCTGCCGCTCGCGGTTCCACCGCCCGGAACCATGGAAGCGTTCATCACAGGAGAGGGGAACAACATGAGGCTTGATGTCTTCTCGGAAATGCAGCACCCGAAGGAGCGCTGGGGCGAGGCGGACCATGAGCACCGCCTGTTCCAGGAGACCCTGGAGCAGGCGAAGCTGGCCGACGAGATGGGGTACGGCGTGTGGTGGCAGGTCGAGCACCACGCGGCGGGGGAGTTCAGCTATAGCTCGGCGCCCGAGTGCATGCTGACGGCCATCGCCATGAGCACCAAGAGGCTGCACGTCGGGCACTCGTCCGTGCTGGCCCCCGCGCGCTTCAATCACCCCATCCGTGTCGCCGAGCGCGCGGCCTTCATCGATCACCTGAGCGGGGGCCGCTTCCAGCTCGGCCTGGCCCGGAGCACCATCCCCGAGTGGCGGACCTTCAACATCCACCCCGAATCCACCCGGGGGCAGATGCAGGAGGCCTTCGAGATGATCCCCCAGATGTGGACCCAGCAGTCGTTCTCCTGGGAGAGCCGCGATTTCCAGATCAAGAACGTCAACATCGTCCCGAAGCCCTACCGCAAGCCGCACCCGCCGCTCTGGCAGGCGTGCTCCAGTCCGGCCTCGTTCGAGCAGGCGGGGCGCAATGGCGTGGGGGCGCTCGGCGTGACGCTGTGGGCCTCTCTGGAGGAGGTGGCGGAGATGATCCACATCTACCGCGAGGCCATCCGCAAGCACTGCAAGCCGGTGGGCCAGTTCGTGAACGAGCAGGTGGCCTTCTTCACCTTCGTCCACTGCGCGGACAGCGAGCAGGAGGCGATGGAGAACGGCGCGGCCCGGGCGGCGGCCCGGTACACCAGCGGCTCCTTCACGTTCTTCGAGGCGAAGGACGCATTCATCAAGACGGCCACCGAGCTCGAGGCCATGGCGAAGGACCCGGCCGGCGGCGGGCTGACCGGCCAGTACCTGCGGAAGAAGGACCCGAACGCACCGCACTCCCGGGCGCAGCGCGTCATCGGCCGGATCATGCAGGGCGAGGACGTCCCGGACCAGGAGGTCTGGGAGGTGCTGGGCGAGCAGGAGTCGCTGATCGTCGGCACGAAGGACCAGGTGCGCACGCGGCTCAAGCGCTACGAGGCGCTGGGCATCGACGCCCTCATGTCCTTCCACCAGGTGGCCCCCCTGACGCACGAGAAGGTCATGAAGAGCCTCCGCCTCACGGGCGAGCTGATTCCTGAGTTCAGCGCCCCGAAGGCGCCCTAGGGGAGGGTCCAGCGCCCGCCTCCTGGCCCCGGGAGGGGGCGCCTACACGGTGGGAGGCCGGGCGGGAGGGCGGCCGAGCAGATAGCGGGCATGTCCCGCGCCCGTCGCGGGTATAAGGCGGCGCCAATGGCCGTCCGTTTCGAGCTCGTCACCACCGACCCCACCGGGGCCCGTGCCGGGGTGCTGCACACCCGCCGTGGCTCCATCCCCACGCCCGTCTTCATGCCGGTGGGCACCCACGCCTCCTTCCGCCACCTCGGCATGGAAGAGGTGAAGGCCACCGGTGCGAAGATCATCCTGTCCAACACGTACCACCTGATGCTCAAGCCGGGCATCGACGTGTTCAAGCGCTTCGGCGGCATCCACCCCTTCATGCAGTGGGATGGGGCGGTGCTCACCGACTCGGGCGGGTTCCAGATCTTCTCGCTGCCCGAGGACCGGCTCATCACCGAGAAGGGCGCGCACTTCCGCAGCTTCCACGACAACAGCCGCCAGCTCCTCAGCCCCGAGTCCAGCATCGCCATGCAGCAGGCGATCAACTCGGAGATCATGATGGTGCTGGACGTGTGCATCGACTCGCGCACGGACGAGGCCGGCACGCGTGAGGCCATGGAGCGCACCCACCGTTGGGCCGTGCGCAGCCTCGCGGCCAAGAACCAGGTGGACACGGGCCAGGCCCTCTTCGCCATCGTCCAGGGCGGCGTGCACCCGAACCTGCGCGACGAGAGCTCCGCCTTCCTCACCCAGCACCCCTTCGACGGTTTCGCCATCGGCGGCCTCGCGGTGGGGGAGACGAACGAGGAGCGCAAGACCATGACGGCTCGCGCCGCCGCGTCGCTGCCGCAGGACAAGCCCCGCTACCTCATGGGCGTGGGTACCCCCACGGACCTGCTCGAGGCCGTGCTGCGCGGCGTGGACATGTTCGACTGCATCATCCCCACGAAGATGGCGCAGCAGGGCTACGCCTATACCTTCCAGGGCCTCGTGCGGATCACGCGCCAGGTGTTCAAGCTGTCGGACGAGCCGTTGGACCCGACGTGCGACTGCTACGTGTGCAAGCGCTTCAGCCGCGGCTACCTGCAGCACCTCATGAGCGGCAAGCACCACATCGGCTCGCGCATGCTGTCCGTGCACAACGTGCACCACTACCAGCAGCTCACCTGGAAGATGCGCGACGCCATCCTCCGGGGCTCCTACGCGCAGGCCTACCGCGAGCTGAAGCAGGCGGTGGCCACGCCCAAGGATCTCAAGGAAGCGAAGCTCGAGGTGGGCCCGGGCGCCGTCACCCTGAAGGAAGTGGGCTGAGCGCGTGGATTCCCAGAACCCTCGGGATGGTGACTTCGAGCTGGTGACATTGCGCAACGGCTCGCGGGCGGTGCGGCACCTCGGGCACGGGGAGGTGATGCACCCCTCGGTGGGCCCGTGGCAGGAGGCGCTGCGCCTCTACGTGGATCAGCCCCGGCTGGCCGAGCGTCTGCGCACCCCGGGCGAGCCGCTGGTCATCCACGACGTGGGCCTGGGAGCGGCCACCAACGCGGTGGCGGCGCTCACCTGCGCGCGCGAGCTGGGCGCCGAGCGCCGGCGGGCCCTGGAGCTGGTGAGCTTCGAGGTGGACCTCGCGCCGCTGCGGCTGGCGCTGGCGGACGCGGCGGGCTTCCCCTTCCTGCAACCCTTCCGCGAGGCGGCCGAGGCCCTCATGCGCGACGGCGTCTGGGAGGCCGAGGGCCTGCGCTGGCGGCTGCACCTGGGGGATGCACAGGGGCTGATCGACGCGGGGCTGCCCAGGGCGGACCTGGTGTTCTTCGATCCGTTCTCCCCGGCGTCCAACCCGGAGATGTGGACGACGCGCGTGCTGTCCCAGGTGAGGGCGTGCTGCCGGGAGGAGGGGGAGGGGGCGCAGCTGCTGACGTACAGCGCGGCCACCCCCACGCGCGTCACGCTGCTGCTGGCGGGCTTCTACGTGGGAGCGGGCGTGTCCACGGGAACCAAGGGGGAGACGACGGTGGGGGCCACGCGCCGTGAGACCCTGGCTCTACCGTTGGGAGAGCGCTGGCTGGAGCGGTGGCGCCGCTCCTCGTCCCGCGCGCCCCATGGGGAGCCCCTCACGCCGGAGCTCGAGGCGAGGGTGCTCGCCCATCCGCAGTGGCGGGTGGGCTGAGCACCGGAGTCCTTCGACCCTACGCCGGAGGCCGGGTCGAGGCCTGAGCCGCCGCGGAGCCGCGCGCGGCGAGCTCGGGCGACACAGCGGCGTCGGACTGCTCGGACCAGCGCACGTGGTAGGTGGCGGACTGGCCGTCGAAGCCCTCGGGGACGACGGCGACGCGCTGACCACCGGCCAGCTCGGCCGCGCGGGCCAGGGCGCCGGCCACGAAGGTCGGCTGATCCGCGCCGATGTCCGTCAGCCAGAACTCCAGCTCGGACTGTCCCCGCTCCACGATTCGCACCTCACTGCAATTGGTGCTGGTCCGGAAGCACAGCCGGGCCTGGGTCAGCGCCCTCCGGGGACCGAGCAGCCGGGCCATGCCCAGCAGTGCCCGCCCGAAGAGGGTGGAGAAGTAGCCATCAATGAAGCGCTCACCGAGGGAGTAGTACGCCGCCTCGGCGGGCATACCCGCGTAGATGTGGCCCGCAGCGATGCGGAGGAACTGCTTCCACTGCTCAAGTGTGTAGGTGGGAGTTAGCTTCTGCTCCAGGTCGAGGCCCGCCTCACGCAGGCGCAGACGGCACGCGGGCGTGATTCGGTTCTCGAGTGCCTTGAGGAAAAGCGCCTCGACGGTCCCTGCATAGACGAGCTTGTCGCCGGTCATAGGCCTCCTGGTATATCCGGTCGGCCGCCGTCCTCGCTACATGCCTGTTCAGGCAGCGTGCACTTGTGCACGAGAAGTGAACAAAAACCGGGAGTTGGGCGTGAGACTGGAACACCCGGTGCGCTCCGGATTGACGGGGGGAGCAGGTGCGCTCATGTGGGCTCAGGAAGGAGGGGGGGCGAGGCATGACCTCGCGAGTTTTCCTCATGGCAGGTGCGGCCCTGGCGGGCCGGGCGTTCTGGCGGCGGGCAGGGGTTGCTGGCCCATGAGGCGCTGAGCGGAATCACGGATGGAGGGAGCCATGGGCAAGGCTCCGCTGGGCGTGGCTGTCGCTCGCGCCAACGTCCATGACAACAAGCTGATGCGTTCGACGCTTGGGTCCATTCCTGTGAAGCACCCCCAGCCCGGCGCAGGACATCCGCGGGGGTTGTGCCTGGATGAGGGGAAACGGCTACGACGCGGTGCGGGCCCTGGCCCAGGCGCATGGCTTTGCCCTGTCTCCGTGTCGCCGTGACCAGCAACCGAAGCGTCATGGACGCGGCGAGCGCGAGATGCGTGGTGCGGGTGGTGGAACGCCACCGGGAGGATGGGCGCGACCGTGCGCAGCGCCAGCTGCATGAACCCGCCGCGTCCGAAGTACTCGAGTGGGTAGCGCTGCACGATGCGCTTGCTCAGCCCTGTTCCGTCACACACGCGTCACGCCCTGGTCTGCGCTTCCTGCCGTAATCCGTCAGCGCACTGACGAGATTTGTCACCTGGCGGCTGCGGCGGTTTGGGCGGCTCAAGGAATCCAGAGGTTTGAAACCTTTCAGAGATGGCATGGGCCGTGCTTTGCGGGCCGTGCCCGTGCGCATTGGGGCAGGTTGGCCCGGTCGCCGCGTTTTCGTGTCGTCGAAGTGAATCCGTTCACAGCCTTCTATCGGGAAATACGGCAGATCCATGAGACCTGGAAGTTACTGATAACCGCTGCTCATGTAATCAAACGTTGTGGCTTGAATTGAGGGGACATGACACGAATTGGATTGATGCAGGGATTCGCCACGGGACCGTGGGCGGGTTGCTTGGAAAGACAGGCGGTGCCTGACGCGCGAGCAGGAATGTTCGAGCGGGATTGCCACGAGAGCATGAAATAGTCAGGCTTCTCGGCCATTGACACTCGCGGGGACGCCGACGTATGTCCCGCGCCCGAATTTGATTTCGGGAACAGAACGGCCAGAACGTCCTGCGCTGTTCGTATATGCCGTTGCATCGGGCGGAGCCGGCCCGTTTCAGCGGGGGGAAGCGGCAGTACACCGGCTGCACACGATTCAGTTGCCTTCATGAGGCCGCACCACGGTATCGGCGCGGCTGCATGTCTTTCTTTGATTCGGATCCATTCACTCCACGGGAATTTCACATATGTTTAGAAGATGTCATGGGCTGTGGGCACTGCTATGCCTGCTGATGGCGGCGGCGTGTGCTCCCTCCGAGGAATCCCAACCCGAGACGCCCAGATTCGCCCAGCTCGGACGCGCGATCGATGAGACGTGCACGCGTAACGCGGCTCTGCTGCTGTCGCTGCAGACGGCGCCACGGGTTTGCAACAACGATGAGGAATGCCCCTGGGGCTCCTACTGCAGTCTGAGCACGAAGGTGTGCGCCTGGGAGTGCCTGGAAGGGGGCACGGGTGCCACGGCGTGCGCGAGCGGCAAGGTGTGCGGTTGTGATGGGCGCTGTGGCACCACCGGGGCCCCGGTGAGCACTGCCACGCAACAGGCAGTGCTCGCGACCGAGCCCATGTTCCTGGCCTTCACCAGTCCCGCCACGGCCGGTGGCGTCTGGACCTCCAAGAGCCTGGACGTGTCGCTCACGGTGAACACGCCGGCGGAGACGACGGAAGCGGCCAAGGTGGCCCTGCGCGTGGTGGGAGGCCAGCAACTGGAGGTCTCCTGTGATGCCTCGGGGACCGGCACCTTCGGCGCGGAGTGCGTGCTGGGTGCTCCCTGGACCTTCAATGCGGTGGGAAGCCAGCAGCGCTCCACCCGGCGGGTGTGGGTACGCCCGGCCGCTGGCAGCACGCAGCAGGCGTGGGAGGTGCTGCTGGAGGGCGCGGGGGCGACGCCTCGCCGGCTGCGTGTCTCCTCGGCGCTCGCCGCCTCGTCCGGTACGAGCGGCTCCCCCATCCTCGAGTTCCAGGGTCATGTCTCGCTGGATGTTGGCGTGAGTACGTCCTCGTACACCGCAGGGAACGGCACGCGTGCCTCGGTGGTGCGCCTGCCCGTGCGCGCCTGGGCCGACAGCACCTCGCTGCTCCTCTATGACGAGTCCCGCACCCTGTCGCCGACGGGCACCTTGCGCCTGAGCAACTCCCCCACCGCCTATACGGAGTTCAGCTGGCTGCCCTCGAAGACGGCGGCGGCGAATGCGGAGACCACCGATGCGATGACCGCCTTCGTTACCAACTCCACCTTCACCGGGCTGCCATCCTCCGGGGGGGCGAGCCTCTCGGGCCGCTTCTCGGTGATCACGCCCGTGGGGGGCCTCAACAGCGGGATTCCCATGTATGGCCGGTACCTGCTCTCTGTCGTGAAGGGGGCAACGGTGGCCACCTGCGGTGCCACGCAGTCCTGCGCGTCCGGTTACGTCTGCGAGCCGGGGCCCCAGGTATGCGTGCCTGGCAACAAGGCCTGGACCCCGCTGAGCCAGGGGACCTACTCCTATTATGGAACCAATGCTCGCAACACCATCGTCCACGAGCAGCGCAAGGCCTGGGAGGAGTCGGGGTCGTTGATGCTGACACAGGGCCTCGGCACCTTCAACCGCACGAACCTGGAATTGGCGCAGGGGCTGTTGTGCAACAGCGGCAACGGCAGCGACCCCACCGTGCTGTTCGGCACGGCCGTGCTTCACAACTCGGGTGACCTGGCCTGTGCCAACGGTGCGCCTCCCTTCACGGCCAACCTCTTCACCCAGAAGGATCGGCAGGCCCTGTCCAGCACGCCCGTGCTCAACTCCGCCCAGATGCTGCAGGCGTGCCTGGCGGATGTGAAGAAGCTCCCGCTGGCGGGCATGCCCAACGAGGTGCGGCCCTGGTTCACCGAGCGCCTGAAGAACCCCGGGCAGTGCCTGAGTGCCGCGCGGCTCTTCGATACGCTGACCCTCATCGGCCGCAATCCGACGATGCGCGAGGATCGGCTCCCCTGGTACCTGTTGCAGCAGTGGGTGGGGACGCATGGCTTCCTGGCCCGGCAGTCGCTGCTGCAGGCCGAGGCCGTCGACTTCCTGGGCACCCAGCCTCAGTCCGTTTCCGTGCCGCAGATGGCCACGGTGCTGGATCAGCTCGAGTCGGGGTGGGATCTGTTGCTGGATGGCTCCCACGACTTCTTCTACTCCTACGCCAATCGCAGCAACATGTGTGGTCTGCGCAACCCTGACTACCGCCTGCCGGTGCGTCCGCTGGGGACCTGGTGGAACATGGGGGATGGCCTGGAGCCGACCCGTGACTCGTTGCTCTACTCGGGCGACATGACGATGTTCTGGTACGGGAACTGGACCCAGCAGAACGCCTGCAGTGAGTACGAGGCCGAGGTCATGTGCCCGCAGGCCCCGGACGAATCCTGTGGGGGCCGCTGCCGGACGGGCTTCTACAACATCTTGTCCTATGGCGAGGCCGACGACGGCGACTACGAAGCGAAGTTCTTCATCCACAAGTCGACGTACGACTACCTCGGTGGCCCTGGCGAGTACCTCGTTGCCGAGCACTACGACTACACCACGGGTCAGCGCTCCTACGCGCGGTGGTGGCTCGAGTTCATGGACGATCGTCCCTCGACCCTGCCGCTGGTGGTTCGCCGGAAGAACGGCCAGTACCAC
Source organism: Archangium sp. Cb G35 (assembly GCF_001896145.1). Taxonomy (NCBI): domain Bacteria; kingdom Pseudomonadati; phylum Myxococcota; class Myxococcia; order Myxococcales; family Archangiaceae; genus Archangium; species Archangium sp. Cb G35. Next base: position 335,938 of record NZ_MPOI01000012.1, on the reverse strand, counting down.
ATGTACGACAGGCAGCTGAAGGGCAAGGTGTGCTCCCCGCCGGAGTCGTGCTACCCGCTCCAGCCCTCGCATGACTCCACCAATTGGGGCGAGACCATTCCGTATGACGGCGAGACGTTCCGTCTGGATGATCCGTCCACTGAGCCCTCGCATGGACTCGCGATCTGGGATCATGCCTTGTCCGAGGCCGAGCTCGAGCAGATGACCACCCGCTCGTTGGGCGAGTTCCTCGAGAGCTCCGCGGATCTGCAGCCGCCCACGAGCAACCTTCCGCACCACGAGCAGGGCATGGGTCTGCCAACGGCGATGCTGGAGTCGTTGACGGCGCATCTGGAGCTGCTCAACGCGGAGCTGGCCCGGGTTGGACGCACCACGTACAAGACCTGCAAGACGTACAACGCGGAGCGTGCCCAGGCAATCGAGCGCTTCGGCCGCACCATGCGCTACTCCATGGCTCTGGAGCAGCGGGCGAGCTATGCCGCGTCCCGGCAGCAGGGCTGTGCGAGGAATCAGGGACTGCCCTGGGAGGCCCGCTTCAAGCGTGCTCGCACCGAGCTGGACGCGGTCCGCACGCGGACCCTCGAGCAGTTCCGTCTGCTCGAGGAGTGCGAGCCCATGGGGATTCCGGATGACGAGGCGCCGCTCTACTTCGCCTCCGCGAACGGCGCCTCCGAGCGCTTCTTCGCGAGCTCCGACTACATCTTCTCGCACGCGGAGCAGGCCGTGGCGACGGCGTCCAGCACCCTGGATTCGGCCCGCACGGCCTGGGATCAGGCCCGCACCAGTGCCATCCAGGAGCAGCTCTCCAGTGAGGATGCCGACCGGCGCATGGAGCAGCTCAAGGCGCAGTACGGCCGCCCGTTGGTGGAGATGTGTGGTCTGGAGATCGACGCCAAGGACGCGCTGGCTGCGTTCGATCCCTCCAACAGCGCCGCCCTGAAGCCCGAGAGCTGCTACATCGCCAAGGCGCAGGATCCCTCCTCCTGCTCCATCAACCCGAGCGAGCTGTACGCGGCCGTCACCCGAGAGGATGCGCGCTATACCCTGTGCGTGTGGAACGGCATCAAGGCCCACTCCGCGGCGAGCCTGGGCTCGCCCTTCTCCGAGGTCGCAGCCAACTGGGCCACCGCGGAGATCTCCGGAGGAAACGTCACGGCGGGAGGGAAGTCCTTCGAGGTGCGCTACCTCTACCAGAGCCCCATCTCGACGACCCGGGATGTGCCCGGAGCGAAGCTGGCCGAGGTGCAGCAGAGCTGCAGCCAGGCGCTCGGTGGCATCTACAGCCTGCCGGCGCCCACGGATGTCGGGCGCAAGATGAGCGCGGCGTGCTACCGCGGGGAGATGGGGACGGCGGCGCTGTCCATCGTCGCGGCCCACCAGAGCCTGCTGGTGGCTCGCTCGGCCTGGGGTGATGCCCAGGAGCGCTACGAGGTCGCCAACCGGCAATGCGTGGATTTGGAGACGCGCAATGAAGATGCGAAGAGGAATCTGCTCCAGACGCATGAAAACCACATGAAGGAGCTGCGCGACAAGAAGGCGGCCCTGGATCAGGCGGTCAACGCCGTCGGAGGAGTCGAGCGCGTCCTGCAGACAGCCCAGACGGGAGCCATGATCGGCGCGTCGGCGGGTGGCCCCTACGGTGCAATCGCTGGCGCCGCCGTCGGTGCGCTCGTGGGGCTCTTCAATGTCGGAGCCGGGGCCGGTTCCATCGAGCTGCAGCGGCAGATCGAGGAGGCGGAGAGGGCGTTCCAGATCGCCCTGGTGGAGCTGGAAATGGATGAGTCGGTGACGAAGTGCTTCGAGGCGTCGCGGGTTCACATGATTGGCATCAAGACGGCGGCGCTGCAGGCCGACCGTGCGATGACGGACGTGGACCTGGCGCTGCTCAACCTGCAGAACATGGAGAGCCGGATCAGGCAGTTGCTGGCCGAGGGCAACGTGGCGGTGGAGCGGGAGGCCGCGCGCACGGTGCCGTCCATCGCTCACCATTACTGGCTGGACGAGCGCATCGCGAAGGCGAAGTCGTCCTTCGATTGGGCACGGAGGCTGGCGTACGTGCTGGCGCTGTCGCTGGAGCACGAGAGGCAGCAGAGCCTGACGGCGCGCGAGGACATCGCGGTGGCCTCGAACGTGTCGCAGCTGAACACGGCCTTCGACAAGCTGCGCCCGGCGCAGTTCGTGCGAAAGGTAAACGGCAAGGTGCCCGGTGAGGCGAGCGTCACGCTGAGCATGGCGGCCGATGTGCTGAAGCTGAGTAATTTGTCGAGCACGGTGGACGGAGAGCGCTCGTTGTCGAAGGGGGAGCGCTTCGCGCGGAGACTGCTGTCCGCGGAGAACGCGGTGTTCGACAAGAATGGACGCTACGTGGGGCAGGGCTTGCGCTTCAGCATGCCGCAGCCGGTGGGGCTGGCCTACCGGTGCGCGGAGCGGCTGTGGTCGGTGCGGGCCAACGTGGTGGCTGGCGGGCTCGAGAACTGGACGCTGTCCAATGGCGCGCAGCTTCTGCTCTACAAGCGCAACACCTTCCAGAGTCACTGGTGTGACGGACTGGGGGATGGTTCTGCATACCAGTCGCGCGTCTACCGTCCGTCGCTCGATGTGACGGGGGAGAAGGTGGTGCACCTGGAGGGAGAGACCAGCAGCTACTCGACGGCGAGCCTGCTCTCCACCATCAACGTGCCCAGGGATACCTGGCAGACGTACGAGTGCTCCACTCAATACGGGTGCACGTCTGAGCTGGCCGGACGTGGCTTCTACGGTGAGTATCTGCTCGTGTTCCCCTACCAGGGGCTCATCGCCGCGGGTTTCGATCTGGGCACGGTGGAAGACGTGCTGATGCGCATGGAAGTGGTGTCCGTGGATAACTCACCGCCGGTCCAGCTCTCTCCTGCTCGTGAGCAGGTGGGGACGGCGCTGTAACAGAACGGGACGTACGCAACTCTTGAGAGGGACCGCTGGTGCGGTCCCTCTCTTTTTTCAGAGAGGGTTTTCATCGTGAAGAAAGTGATTGCAGCACTGCTGCTGGGAGTACTGGCGCGACCCGCGTGGGGAGCGACGGAGCCGGTGGCCGGGGCGGTAACGTCGCAGACACTGAGGCTGCCGGACGGGCCGGGGTCGGTGAGGGGACTGGGAGACGAGGCGACCATCGAGGGCTTCACCGGACAGGTGGCGTATGGGGTGCCATTCGAGCTGCCCCGGGGAGTGGGAGGGTTCGCGCCGGGGCTGGGGCTGTCGTACTCGGGAGAGTTGGGAAACGGGACGGTGGGAGTGGGGTGGGCGCTGCCCGGGGTAGCCATCCGGCGCTCGTTGAGGCTGGGGGTGCCAGCGTACGGAGCGGCGGATGAGTTGGAGTTGGTGGGAGTGGCGGGAGGGGGGAGGCTGGTAGGGCTGACGGACGGGACGTGGAGGCTGGAGAGCAGGGGGCAGGCCGTCAAGGTGGAGCGCAGCGGGGACGGCTTTGTCGTGACGGAGAATGGAGGGGTGCGCTACCGGCTGGGCACCACGGCGGGGGCGAGGCTGGAGGAGTCGGGGAAGACGGCGGCGTGGTACGTGGAGGAAATAACGCACCCGACGGGCCAGAGGGTGGCGCTGGGCTACCAGGTGGAGACGGGGCAGGTGTACCTGACGAGCATGGCGTGGGGCCCGTCGGACGCCATGACGGTGGAGCTCGTCTACGAGGCGAGGCCGGACAAGGTGGTGAGCTACCGCACGGGCTTCCGTGTGGAGACGGGCAAGAGACTCAAGGAGGTGAGGGTCAATGCCTTCGCACAGCTGCTGCGCACGTATGTGCTGAGCTATGACAACACCTTCGCGCTCAGCCGGCTGCAGCGGGTGAAGATGACGGGCAAGGGCGGAGTGGGAGCACTGCCGGAGCTGAGCTTCACGTATGCACAGCCGGACCTGGCGCGGGTGGTAAAGCAGACGGGCGTGGACGGCTGGATTCTCAATACGCGCGGGGTGAGCCTGGCGGACGTGGACGGGGACGGAATGGCGGACCTGCTGCGAGTCGAGGCGGCGGGCCACTTCTACCGGAAGGGGAATGGAAGCAGCTTCAGCGCGCCCATCGCCATGAGTGGGCCGAGCAATACGGACCTCACGGCGGTGAGGCTCATGGACGTGAATGGGGATGCCAGGCCGGACCTGGTGCGCTACCTGAGCGAGGCGTGGAAGCCCTACAACATCGAGGGCAACAGCTTCGTGGACATGGGGGCGTGGCCGGGGAGCGACACGGTGTCGCTGACGGACGCGACGAATTTCTTCGCGGATTTGAACGGTGACGGGCGAGTGGACGTGGTGAAGGTGGTGACGTCAGGGCTGAGGGTGAAGCTGAGCGGAGCGGGGGGGCTGGGGCCATGGGTGACGAAGCCAGGGATTGGGGGGAGCAGCACGCTGGTGCCGGGCCCCAACGTGCGCTTCCACGACGTGAATGGGGATGGGGTGGCGGACGTGGTGCAGCTGACGGACTCGCTGATGCGGGTGTACCTGGGCAAGGGGGATGGGAGCTTCGTGCTGCAGGGCAGCTACAACCACCCGTGGGGGACGGGCAGCTTCCCGCTGGCGGACGTGAGGTTGTGCGACCTCAACCGGGACGGGTTGATGGACGTGGTGAGGCTGTCTGCGGGGTACGTGTACTGGTACGCGGGCAAGGCGCAGGGAGGAGTGCAGACGGAAGGGCGGCTCATTCCGAGGCCGGGCAGCGCCAGCTACGACGCGGTGGTGGCCATTGGGGATGTGAACGGGAACGGAAGTGAGGACGTGGTGTGGTCCTCACAGGAGGGGTTGTGGGCGCTGGACATGGCGGGCCCGACGTCGGCGGGAATGCTGACGGGGATGGACAACGGGATGGGGAAGACGGTGGCCTTCGAGTACTCGGCGGCGGCGGTGCTGTCGGCGCAGGCGGAGGTGGGGGGTAACCCGTGGACGAAGAAGCTGCCGGCGTCCATACCAGTGCCGGTGAAGCTGGAGGTGCAGCCTGGGGCGGGAGCGTCGGCGAGGGTGACGGAGTACTCGGTACGAGACGGCTTCTGGGACGGGGTGGAGAGGAGATTCGGAGGATTCCTCATCAGCACGAAGCGCACGCTGGGGGCGAGCGCGGCGGAGACGCTGGTGGAGGAGGTGCGCTACCACGCTGGATTGGGAGCGGACAGTGCGCTGAGGGGACTGCCGCTGGAAGTGAGCCAGAAGAGCGGGACGGGCACGGTGTATACGGTGTCCAACTACAGCTACGAGGCCAGGCCGGTGGCGGGACTGCCGGACGTGGCGCTGCTGAGGGTGGCGGCGAAGCTGGAGGCTCGCACGAAGCACTACGAGGGCGTGGCCACGCCGCTGGCGACGCTGACGACGTACACGTACGACACGCACGTGCGGCCCATTGAGGAGAAGCACTTCGGGCGGCTGGACGTGACGGGAGACGAGAAGACGCTGCAGCGCAGCTATGCGAGTGATGCGAGCACCTGGGTACACGACAAGGTGTGCGAGGAGAAGGTGCTGGAGGCGGACGGCACGCTGGTGTCGCACGGGCGAGTCTTCTACGGGGATAGCACCACGGTGCTGACGTGGACGGTGCCCGGGGACTGCCAGGTGGGCCGGGGATTGGTGAGGGAGAATCACGCCTGGCTGGCGGATGCTGTCAATCCCCGCTGGGTGTTGATGTCGGCCACCGAGTACGACGCCTGGGACAACCCGACGCGCTTGTATGAGAAGGGAAGCTGGCGCACGCTCGTCTACGATAGCTACCACCTGTATCCCATTACCGAGAGCATGACCCCAGCGACGGGACAGACTCTTACGTGGGGAATGGAGTGGGATTACGTGCTGGGCAGGCCCTGGCGGATGACGGATGCCAGCGGCGACGTCACCGAGATGGGGTACGACACGCTGGGACGGCTGTCCACGGTGGCACTGGGCGGTGCAGAGCCCCATGTGCGCTATGTCTATGATTGGACGGCCCCGCGGCCTCGTACCTTCACGTATTCCTTCGACGGTGCGCCCGAGGCGCTGGCGGGAAGCTGGACGGGCACCTGGTCCGCGACGGGAGGCTGGAGGGAGTTGGTGGCGGTGTCCAACGGCGCCGGAGAGGCGCTGTATTCGGCCACCAGGCTGCTGAGCAACCGGTGGATAGTGTCCGGGTGGCAGGAGCACAACGCACGCGGACAAGTGGCCTACCACGCGGATGCCTTCTACTGGGACGATGCCGTGCTGCCCACCACGAGGCCAGCCCAGGCGAACGTTGGCCAGACGCTGGCGCACGACGCGCTGGGGCGGCTCATCACCCAGACGCTGCCCACCGGTGTGTCCCGCACGCTGCAATACAAGGCCTTCGAGCTGTCGAGGAACACGCAGGAGATGGCGCCCGTCATCTCGCGGATGGATGGACTGGGACGCATCATGCGCACCCAGCGCACCGTGGAGGGTGTCGTGGAGTCGGTGGACGCGGTGTATGACGCGGCGGACCGGATCCACCTGCTGAAGTTGCAGGACGGAGCGGTGACGCACCGCTACGACTACGACTCGCTGGGCCGCCTGGTGTCCGCGCAGGACCCGGACATTGGCCCACGCGCCATGCGCTACACCGACAGCGGCTGGCTGACGCACCACACCAACGGGGCCAACCAGACACGGCAGTTCTTCTATGACGACGTGGGCCGGCTTACCCAGACGCTGGGGGAGGATGGGGCCACCTTCGTCTACCACTACGACACGCCCCAGGACGGCAACACCAGCAGCCATACCCGGAGCCGGCTGGCGTGGGTGCAGGAGCCGCGCGGAGAGGTGCACTTCACCTACGACGCCATGGGGAGGGTGGTGCGCGAGAGGCGAGCCGTCGACGGGACGTGGGCGGAGGAGGTGACGGGCTTCAGCCCCTCGGGCCTGCCGCTGTACACGGAGATGGACGGGGTGAGAATCCCGACGGCCTATGACGCGGCCGCACGAGCCATCCAGGTGGGCAACTACTGGCAGGCGCTGCAACTGGACGCCGCCGGCCGGGTGCTGGAGGAGCAGTACGGCAACGGACTCCACCAGGAATACGAGTGGGACGAGACGGGCCTGGCCCGTCGTCTTCAGGTGCTGCGTGGAAGCGCGGCACTGTACGACGTGACGCTCACGCGCAACGCGTATGGCGCCCTCAAGACGGTGAAGGATGAGGACGGGGTGGGCCTGGAGCACTCGGCGGTGTTCGAGTACGACGGGGCGGCGAGGCTCACGGACGTCATTCTGGGAGCGCAGAAGCAGGCGGACGGGACGCTGGTGGCCGGAGCGCAGTCGCATGTCTTCGGGTATGGCTATGACGGGCTGCAGAACCTGACGTCACGTACGGCCACGAGCCCCAAGGCACTGGGGCTGTTGCAGGGCTCCTACCACTACGGTGAGCGCGGCTATGGGCCGCGGCAGCTCTCGCGCGTGTCCTCCTCCAGCGGCGACACGCTGGTGGACCATGACAGTGCCGGCCGCCAGGTGCGTCTGGGCAACCGGACCATGGTGTACAACGGGTTGGATCAACTGGTGCAGGTGAAGCAGCCCGGAGAGGGGGGAGTGGGAGAGGAGACGGTCTCGCATGCGTACGGGTACGACGGGCTGAGGACGGTGACGGGCAGCACGAGCGGAGCGACGCAGTACTGGTACTTCCCGGAGTTGACGCAGAAGGGAGCGGAGCGGGAGAGGTACGTGAAGCTGGGGGACAGGACGCTGGCGAAGGTGACGCAGCAGCCCTCGAGCGGAACGCTGAGCGGAGCAACACGGACGGGGAGCGGAGAGGCGCTGCGGGGCGCACTGACACAGGGACTCACGGGCATGCTGTGGGGAGGACTGGTGCTCAGTGTCCTGGCGGCCGTGGCGCTGCGTGCTCCGGCCCGGGCGAGGTGGCAGCGGTTGGTGGCGGGGACGCTGGCGGTGGCGCTGGTGGGAGTGTCGTGCGACGCGGGCCTGTCCGCTTCATCCTTCGCGAAGCGGGGACAGGCGCTCTGGAGCGTGGGAGAGACGGTGTACTTCCACCAGGGAATCGCCGCGGGTCCCGTCATGCTCACGCGCCAGGACGGCTCGGTGCTGGAGGAGAGGCGTTACGAGCCATTCGGTGCGCCAATCGATGCCTTCCGGGAGCTGCCCTCGGGTAGCACGGTGGGGGACATCGATCACCAGGCCGAGCCGCTCAACGTGCTCAACAAGCAGACGGACGCGCACACCGGATGGAGCTACCACGGAGCGCGCTGGATGGCGCCCGAGACGACGCTGTGGCTCACCCCGGATCCTCCCGTCAAGGCTCCGAGCGGGAAGTTCCTCGAGGCCCCATGGGACCTGCACCCCTACCAGTTCGTCCGCCAGAATCCCGTCCTCTACTGGGACCCGGACGGGCAGGACGTGTACCTCATCCTGTGGGCGCCCGACGAGAAGGCGGGGCAGTGGGGTCATGCCACCATTGGTGTCACCCTGCCCGAATCCGGCGACGTGGGCCTTGGCGCCAGTCGCGTGGCGACTGGTGATAGGGACGTCCGGCTTTTCGGCCTGTTCCCCGATGCGAGTGGTCTCGACCGGCAAAGACTCGCGAACGGCAGTTCCGTGAGATCGATCGGAGAGCCCAAGAAGACCATCAAGGTGAATGACGTCGTGACCTACAAGTCGCGAGAGGAGAGACCGCCAGATGCGGTGATCCAACTCTCTACGACGGCAGAGCAGGACGCCAAGGTACTGGCCGAGTTGACCAAGCGAGCGGGTAGTGAATATTCGATGTCCAATAATTGCACGAACCTGTGTGCAGACGGCCTGAAACCCCTTGGCTTCGATTCGAAGTACGGACGCGAGCTCAAGAATTTCGTTGGCAATCGTAGTCTCAATCTGTCGACCCCGGGAGGGCTCTTCAAGGCGCTGACCGAGACGTCACCGGGCACGGATGGTTCCCCTCTCAAGGGAGGGCTCGATCCCGATGTCAAGGTCAAGGTCGTGAAAGAGCCTGGAAATAAGTTCGACACCCCCATGCCCTTCGAAGTCAAAGTCAAATGAAACAGCGTGGAATTCTCCTCCTCATGGGACTTCTCGGCGTGCTCGCCGGTGCCACGATCGCCGTCCTGAGCGGACAGCCTTCGCAACGGTGCCGCGAGCGCGTGTTGAGGTGGGCTGACACCTGTCTGGGCGAGGCCCACCTCGCCCAGATGGAGGGGTTCTCCGTCGAAGCCATCGGGGCGAGGTCCCACCAGACTCCTGAAGCGGTGCTTCAGAAGATCTCGGGTGAGTGCATCTTCGCCCGCATGGGACAGGACACGGCGCCACGCCCCCACTTCTCCTCGAGCGTGCAGCAGTGCGGGGAGCGGTGGGTGGCGTGTGTGTGGGAGACAGGACGGGAGGAGAGTGCGCTCGGCTTCCTCTGTGACTCGGACGCTGTCGTGGGCGTCTGGCACCTGGAGGAGACAGGCGCGGAACCTCCTGGATCCGCGAAGGCAACGACTTCGTTCTCACGCATGGCCTGTGAGCGATGCGATTGGCCGGGGACGGAGCGCTGAGCTGGCTTCGGAATGGAGGGCCGGGGGCCCTCTGTTCCTTCTGGTCGGTTCCAGGCAGGGCCGTGCATTTTTCCCGGCGGCCCGCCTGGCCTCCTGCCTAGAGTCCTGACCAATGGTGACGATCGAAACCCCCCGTGCGCCGCTCGCGGCGCTGCTGCCCGACCGCTCGCAGGGTCCCCTGGATTCCGATGAGATCCTCAGCCGCTTCGTCGGCTGGGTCGAGTCCACCGGCCTGGCCCTCTATCCGGCGCAGGAGGAGGCCATCCTCGAGCTCCTGGGCGGCAAGCACCTGTTCCTCAAGACCCCCACGGGTTCGGGCAAGTCGCTCGTCGCCATGGCCCTCCACTTCAAGGCCATGGCCGAAGGTAAGGTGTCCTACTACACCTGTCCCATCAAGGCGCTGGTCAACGAGAAGTTCTTCGCGCTGTGCGAGGCCTTCGGACCGGAGAACGTGGGCCTGCTCACCGGCGACGCGGCCATCAACCGCGAGGCGCGCATCCTCTGCTGCACGGCGGAGATCCTGGCCAACCTGGCCCTGCGCGACGCCACGCTGAGCGCGGACTACGTGGTGATGGACGAGTTCCACTACTACGCGGACCGTGAGCGCGGCATCGCCTGGCAGATTCCGCTCATCACCCTGCCTCGCACCACGTTCCTGATGATGTCGGCGACGCTCGGGGACACGCACCTCATTGAGGAGCGGCTGCAGGAGTTCACCGGCCGGGAGGTGGCCAGCGTGCGCAGCGCGCTGCGTCCGGTGCCGCTGGACTTCGAGTATCGCGAGACGCCGCTGCACGAGACCATCCAGGACCTCATCCGGCTGAACAAGGCGCCCATCTACCTGGTGAACTTCTCGCAGCGCGCCGCGGCCGAGCAGGCGCAGAACCTGATGAGCGTGGACTTCTCTGGCAAGGAGGACAAGGAGGCCATCCGGCAGGCGCTGATGGAGGCGTCCTTCGACACGCCCTACGGCAAGGACTTCCAGCGCTTCCTGCGCCACGGCATCGGCATGCACCACGCCGGCCTCCTGCCCAAGTACCGGCTGCTGGTGGAGCGGCTGGCGCAGACGGGCCTGCTCAAGGTCATCAGCGGCACGGACACGCTGGGCGTGGGGGTGAACATCCCCATCCGCACGGTGCTCTTCACACAGCTCTTCAAGTTCAACGGCGACAAGCTGGCCACGCTGAGCGTGCGCGACTTCCAGCAGATCGCCGGACGCGCGGGCCGCAAGGGCTTCGACACGCAGGGCAGCGTGGTGGCGCAGGCCCCCGAGCACGTCATCGAGAACGTGAAGATCGCCCAGAAGGAGGCCAAGGGGGGCAAGCGGCTGCCGCGCAAGCCTCCGCCGCAGAAGGGCTTCGTCAACTACGACAAGAACACCTTCGAGCGGCTGCAGGCGGGAATCCCCGAGGCGCTGGAGTCGCGCTTCGAGGTGACGCACGGCTTCCTGCTCAACCTGCTGCAGAGCGAGATGGTGGGCGGCGCCGAGGGGTACCAGCGGCTGGTGCGGCTCATCTTCCGCTCGCACGGCTCGGAGTACATCAAGCGGCGCAACCTGAAGGAGGCCGCGGCGTGCTTCCGGACCCTGCGCAACTCGGGTCTGGTGATCGTGCAGAAGGGGCAGGACGGCTCGGGGGCCACGGTGATGGTGGCGCCGGGGCTGCAGCGTGACTTCTCGCTCAACCAGACGCTGTCGCTCTACCTGCTGGACACGCTCAACAAGCTGGACCACGAGGCGGAGACGTACGCGCTGGACGTGGTGACGCTGGTGGAGTCCATCTGCGAGAACCCGGAGGTGGTGCTCTACGCCCAGCTGCACGAGCTCAAGGGCAACAAGATCAACGAGCTGAAGGCCCAGGGCATGGAGTACGACCAGCGGATGGAGGAGCTGGAGAAGCTCGAGTGGCCCAAGCCCAACCGGGACTTCATCTACACCACCTTCAACGCCTTCGCGGAGAAGCACCCGTGGGTGGGCGCGGAGAACATCCGGCCCAAGTCCATCGTCCGCGACATGTACGAGCGCTACCTGTCATTCCACGACTACGTGCGCGAGTACGGCCTGCAGCGCAGCGAGGGCGTGCTGCTGCGCTACCTGGGTGACGTCTACAAGGCGCTCACCCAGACGGTGCCCGAGCGCTACCGCAACCAGGAGGTCAACGAGATCATCGAGTGGCTGCGCGCGATGATCCGCTACGTGGACCAGAGCCTCCTGGAGGAGTGGGAGCGGATGAAGAACCCGGGCGAGGTGGTGGTGCGCCGGGCCGAGGCTCCGGACCGCAAGCCGCAGGACCTCACGGACGATCCCCGGGCCTTCGCGGCGCACGTGCGCAACGAGCTGCACCGGTTGCTGCGGGCGCTCGCCTACAGGCGCTACCCGGACGCGCTGGCGCTGCTGCGGCAGGACGAGGGAGGGGAGCAGTGGACGGTGACGAAGCTCGGGGAGGCGATGACGCCCTACTTCGAGGAGTGCAAGAGCGTGGTGCTCACCCCGCAGGCACGCCGGCCGGCCAACACCTTCCTCAAGGAGGCGGGCCCGCGGCAGTGGGAGGCCCAGCAGCGGATCCTCGACCCCGAGGGCCATGGCGACTGGATGCTCGACTGCGTGATCGATCTCACCGGACGCAAGGTGGACGACGGGCCGCTGCTCACCCTGCGCCGCATCGGGACGTGAGTCTCCGCCGCGAGGCTCAGAACGTGTAGAGCACGGAGTGCGGGGTGCCCTGGATGCGGATGGACATGGAGCCCTCCGTCTGCTGGTGGCCCTGGCGCCACGCCTCCTTGAATGGCGTCAGATCGAAGCGCCGTGTCTCGGAGGGCAGGGCTTCGCAGCGGTCACCCCGGGCGTCATGACCGACGACGATCGGCACCTGCACCGGACTGCTCGTGAGGAAGATTCCATCCCACTCGAGCCAGAAGGAGTGCCGCTCACAGCCTCCCGAGTAGGAGAGCGACAGCTCCAGGATGTCTCCCGAGAGCGAGGCGCTCTTGATGTCGACGGGATCATTTCCGATGGAGAGCGGCGGCTTGGAGTCTCCCTCCGCTTCCACCACGACGGCGGGTCCGCACCCGGCCAGGCCCAGGCCCGACCCCATCACGGCGATGAACAGCAGATGACGCATGATTCCTCCTGAGGAGCTGTCTCGGGGCGGGTCTCAGCAAATTCAGCGCCAGCCGCCAGACTCGGACCCCACTCTGGAGGAGCCCCGCCCGGCCACCCGCGGCTCCTCGGAAAACCGAGGTGCTTCTCGGAAAGCCGTGCCCCCCTGCCGGAAGACCCTGTCTCAATATGGACGGCGGTGGAGGGGGCTCACTGCCGATGTGGATCGAGGTACGTGTGCGGCATTACGTTCTCCTCCTCTATGCCTCCCATCCGTCACGTGGATCCGCAGCTGCGCCGGGACGTCCGGCTCCTGGGCCGGCTGCTCGGCGAAGTCCTCATCGAGCAGGAGGGCCAGGCCCTCTTCGACCTGGAGGAGCGCGTCCGGCGCCTCTCCATCCAGCGCCGCCGCGGCCCGAAATCCGAGCGCCGGGCCGCCGCCTCGGAGCTGGCCGCGCTTCTTCGGGAGATGCCCCTGGAGCGTGCCGAGCCCGTGCTCCGCGCTTTCTCCACCTACTTCCGCCTGGCCAACCTCGCCGAGCAGCACCACCGCATCCGCCGCACCCGCGAGCATGCCATCGGTGGAGGCCAGGCTCCCCAGCGCGGCTCGCTCGACGCGGTGATGCAGGCGCTGAAGCAGGCGGGAGTTCCCGCCTCGCGCGTCCGGGAGTTGCTCGTCTCCATGCGGGTGACGCTCACCCTCACCGCGCACCCCACGCAGGCGTCGCGCCGCACGGTGCTGCAGAAGGTCTACCACCTGGCGCGGTTGCTCGAGGATCGTGACCGGGGCCACCTGACGCCTCGCGAGAAGGCCGACACCCTCGCGTCCATGCGCGAGGAGATCACCGCCCTCTGGCAGACGGACGAGCTGCGCCGCGAGCGGCCCACCGTGGGCGACGAGGTGAAGAACGTCCTCTGGTACGTGGAGGAAGTGCTCGGCGAGCAGCTCGCGCTCATGCCGGAGACGCTCGACTGGTCCTTCGAGCGCGCCTATGGCGAGCCTCTGGGCGTGCTCGCCACCCCGGTGCGGTTGCACTCGTGGGTGGGCGGAGACATGGATGGCAACCCGCTGGTGACGCCGGAGGTGCTAGCGGACACGCTGCGCGCCCACCGCGCCCGTGGCCTCCGTGCCCTGTTGGGCGAGGTGTACCGGCTCGGTTGGGTGCTCACCCAGTCCGAGCAGCATGCCTACGTGTCGAAGGAGCTGCGGGCCTCGCTCGAGAAGGACGCCGCGGAGCTGCCGGAGGTGATGGCCCGCTACGGCTCGCGCACCACGGGCGAGCCCTGGCGCCGCAAGCTGCGCTTCATGGAGGCCCGCCTCCAGGCGGCCCTCGTCTACGTCGAGGGCCGTCGTGCTGGCCGTACCGATGCGCTGGCTCCCAACGCCTACCGCTCGCCCGCGGAGATGCTGGGGGATTTGGAGCTCATCGAGCGCTCGCTCGTCGACGCGAAGTCGCGGCACGGTGGGTTGCGGCAGGTGCGCCGGCTCATTGCCCGGGTGCGGGTCATGGGCTTCCACCTGGCCGAGCTGGAGGCCCGTGCGCCCGCGGAGGACGCCCGGAGCGCCGCTGCGTCGTTGGACGGAGGACCCAAGCCCACCGAGGGCGGGGCGCGGCTGCTGGCCGTGCTGCAGCGGGTGCGCGAGGCACAGGCCGAGTCCGGCGAGGGGTGCTGCCGGACGATCATCCTGTCGATGGCCTCCACCGCCGAGGACGTGCTCGCGGCCTTCACCTGTGCGCGCAAGTCCGGTCTGTGGGACGAGGCCCGCGGGTGCGCCACCGTGGACGTGGTGCCGCTGTTCGAGCAGCTCGGCGCGCTCGATGACGGGCCTCGCGTCCTGCGCGAGCTGTTCGCCCACCCCGAGTACCGCAAGCACCTGCAAGCCCGTGGCGTGCAGGAGGTGATGGTGGGGTACAGCGACTCGGGCAAGGAGGTGGGGCTGCTGGCCGCCAGCGCGGCGCTCTACCGGGCCCAGACGGCGCTCACCCGGGTGGCGCACGAGGCGGGGGTTCAGCTGCGGCTCTTCCACGGACGCGGGGAGACGGTGGCCCGGGGCGGCGGTCCCGCGCACGAGGCCATCCTCGCGCTTCCTCCCGGGAGTGTCGCGGGCACGTACAAGGCCACCGAGCAGGGTGAAGCGTTGGATCACAAGTACGCCCGGCCCGAGCTGGCCCAGCGCACCCTGGAGCTGGTGCTGAGCGGGGTGCTGCTGCACTCGCTGGACGCGCAGCCGCGGGTGGCCTCCGAGGAGGAGGCGCCGTTCCGCGCGGCCTTCGACGAGCTGGCGGAGCTGGGCCGCCGTGCCTACCGGGGGCTCGTCTGGGAGGACCCGAACTTCGTCCCGTTCTTCCAGGCGGCCACGCCCATCGAGGAGATCGCCGCGCTGCCCATCGGCTCGCGGCCGAGCAAGCGCTCCGCGGGAGGATTGGAGTCCCTGCGCGCCATTCCGTGGGTGTTCGCCTGGACGCAGAACCGAGCGATCCTGCCGGGGTGGTACGGCGTGGGCTCGGCGCTGGAGGAGTACGGCTCGCGGCCCGAGGGGCTCGCGCAGCTCAAGCGCATGTACCGCCAGTGGCCCTTCTTCCACACGGTCATCGACAACGTGGCGATGGTGCTCGCGAAGTCGGACATGGCGATCGCCTCGCGCTACGCGGCGCTGGCGCCGGAGTCCACGCGTCCGCTGTGGGAGCGCATCCGTGCCGAATACTCGCGCACCCGCCGCTGGGTGAAGCGCGTGACGGGCGAGGCGCGCATCCTGGAGAGCAACCGGCAGTTGCGTGAGAGCATCTCCCTGCGCAACCCGTACGTGGACCCCATGTCCTTCCTCCAGGTGGAGTTGCTGCGGCGCAAGAGGGCGGGGGCGGAGAAGATCGATCGCCCCCTGCTGCTCACCCTGGCGGGTATCGCCGCGGGCATGCGCAACACGGGGTGAGGGTCTACGGCCGCCGCGACCCCGCGACTCCCAGGGCCACCAATCCCGCGAGTGCCATGGCCCCGCCCACGGCACAGACGCCACGCCATCCCCAGTGGCTCCAGGCCATGCTCCCCAGCCACGCACCCGAGGCACCGCCCGCGAAGTACGTCACCATGTAGACGGTGTTGAGCCGGTTCCGGGCCTCGGGGCGCAGCGCGTAGACACGCGCCTGGTTGGAGATGTGGTTGGCCTGCGCGCCCAGGTCGAGGAGCACCACGCCGAGCGCGAGTCCCCACAGTGACTGTCCCCCCACGCCGAGCACGGCGAAGGACATCAACAGAATGCCAATGGAGAGCGCGTTGACGCGCCGGTCTCCGCGAGCGTCGGCGTAGCGGCCCGCCAGCGGCGCGGCGACAGCGCCCGCCACGCCCACCACTCCGAACAGTCCCGCCACCTGGGGACCGTAGTGCTGGGGCATGGCCTGGAGATGGAGCGCGAGCGTGGCCCAGAAGGCGCTGAATCCTCCGAAGGTGAGCGCGCCCAGCAGCGAGTGCAGACGCAGCACGGGCTCCTCGCGCACGAGCGTCCCCAGCGAGCGCAGCAGGGCCGGGTAGGGCAGGGAAGCGCTCACGGGCTGCCTGGGCAGCGTGAGCCGCAGCACCACCGTGAGCAGCAGCCTCAACGCCGCGGCGATCCAGAACATGGCCCGCCAGCCGAACCGCACTCCGAGGAAGCCCGAGGCGGTGCGTGACAGCAGGATGCCGATGAGCAGCCCGCTCATCACCGTGCCCACCACGCGTCCCCGCGAGGCCGCGGGCGCGAGGTTCGCGGCGAAGGGCACCAGCAACTGGGGCACCACCGTCGTCACACCGGCCAGGCCACTCGCGGCCACCATCCACGGAAGACTCGGGGCCACGGCCACACCCACGAGGGCGAGGCTCACCAGGGTGGACATGATGACGATGATGCGCCGCCGCTCGAGGCTGTCTCCCAGGGGGACGATGAGCAGCAGGCCCAGCGCGTAGCCCACCTGGGACACGGTGGGGATGAATCCCAGCGCCCGGTCCGAGGACTGGAACGTCCGCCCGATGTCTCCGAGCAAAGGCTGATGGTAGTAGAGGTTCGCGACCGAGAGGCCCGCGGCGGCGGCCATGAACCACACGAGGCCCGGGCGCATGGGAGGAGAGGAGTCCACGGGGCCCTCTTACTCCGAGAATGGGTTCAACCCGGGGCCCGAGATACCCTCACCCTGTCCCTCTCTTAGTGGGAGAAAAAACGGTTCTCCAAGAGTTTCGGGCACTTAGACTGAATTGATGGGGGGTCGAAAACCATCAATTCAGGTCTCCTCTGGCGCTCGCAGCTACATTCCCCACTACACGGGGCACGCACCCGAGGTGAACCGACTACTGGGGTCGTTCGGGAGGGGTGTCCCGGTGGGTCGGTTCAACGGAACGAATTCACGACGAAGACCCCAGCGCGTGAGAATTCGAGGATGGCCGTTCCGGGCTTGGACTCGGGCTTTTTCTGCATCTGACCGTGAGCGAGCCGAGCCACA
Source organism: Archangium sp. Cb G35 (assembly GCF_001896145.1). Lineage (NCBI taxonomy): Bacteria > Pseudomonadati > Myxococcota > Myxococcia > Myxococcales > Archangiaceae > Archangium > Archangium sp. Cb G35. The sequence continues at coordinate 318,881 of NZ_MPOI01000012.1, read as the reverse complement.
GCGCAAAGTGGGAAGGGCTCGCCGTCCGGCGGGTGTGCTTCGTAGTACCGGACGACAACTTGTGGGCCCCCCGTCCACACCCGCCCGTAGAGACGGGTTGCCGGCGCAAGGGGCCCGAGACTTTCGGACAACATGCTCTCCACAGGCCCATCGTACAGAGTGATGGGGCTGGTGAGGGCCTGATTGACATCGAGGTCTACGACCGCACCGTCCCCCACGCGCAGGTTGAGAATCCGCATAGCCTTGATCGCCTCCTCCGGGCACTCCTGTGGGCCTGGGCTCCCATCCGAGCGAAGGGAAACGCCACCTGGGGTCGTACAGCCGGAGCACATGCACAACAGAACGACAGAGGCAAGAAACGACGGGCAGGTCGGAGCCATGTGAACCGGGTTTACAGCCCAAGCATGTGTCGATCCAGAAAAACCCAAGCCTCCCGAACCCCGCTCCCTCGGCGGAAGAGTTCTAGAACGAGCCGGTCGGGGCCATCCTTCAAGTCAAATGCGCTCGCGTCAAAGACGACGGCAATCTTCCCGCTTTCACCACCGGGCCCCCAGGATTCCTGGGTAGCACGCAGGGCAAACGGCCTTTGCTCCCCGCTCGCCTCGGCCACCAAGCGCGCTTCCATCAGGCTCCAAGTCTCGGATGGGCTGTTGTTCTTCAAGTTGATGATGACGGCGACCTTATTGGGCTTCTTACTCGTAAGGGCGGTCACCAAGATTTCAGCACCCCTGGGGTTCTTCGCCAGCGAGACGTACTGCTTGACGAAGGGGGTCATTTTCAACGCGTCCCTTGCCAAGAGTGCTGCAAGGGCATGGTCAATCGAGGACGCCTCCTTCCTGAAACGCTCGTTCTCTTCCTCAAGAATCCGCTCCCTTGATTCGGCATACGTCAGACGACTCTTGAGCGCGCCCTTGGTCTCATTGTCCGGGAACACGTTCACCTGATGGTCAAACTGCTCGTTTCGAGCTGTCACGGTGAAGGGCAGTTCCTTCCCGTCAGAGAGCGTCACCACCAACAGAAAACCATCCTCGGGCTTGAGGTCTTTGAGCGGTTCTACGAGCACCTTCTTCCCGACGCATTCCACGGGCTCGAAGCGGCCTTCCCAGCCCAGCATCTTCGTTCGTTCCCGGTCACAAGGTTTCTCGAAACGGAGGACGGTCACCATCTCACCCGCGACGTAAATCGAAGGCACTTCCGCCTTTGGTTCGTCCGAAAGATAGAGGCTACGAGAGACGGGCTCGCGTCCCTTGGCCACAGCCACAGAGGCAATCAGGGCGACAAGCAGGGCAGACCAGGGAGGTAAGAAGTTCCGCATATCGCGGGTTAACCTACCAGATAAGGGGCGCGAGCGGCCAGCCCCCTGTGAGCGGGCCCGTCATAGCGTCTCGAAAAGAGACTGCTCTACGCTAGCCGCATGAAACACTTGAGTTCCGTTGTATTCGTAGTTGGGGCCCTGCTTTTGGGACTGTTCGCGTCCGGTTGCTCGGCCAGCAGGGCGCACTCCACCTGCTCCGGTGGGACGCACTGCAACCGGCCCACCTACTTGGCGCAAGCGGCCACAATGGACTGCCGCCCTGGTGACTCCACCATGACGTGCTGTATCAAGAAGCATCCACAGGACCCGGTAGGCGCTTGCGGAGCCACGCAATCCGAGGTTGAGCAGGTGCTCCGAGCCGTGCGAACCGGTTCCGATGTTGACGACTTCGCGAACAACGCTTCCCTTCCCGAGTGGAAGCAAGAGTGCATCAGAGGTTATTACGATTGCATAAACGACCGCTGGACAGGCAATTGCCACGACTGCCTGCGACGTTGCGAAGGGCAGCATGAATGGCCCGAAGATATGTGCAAACCCCGGGAATAAGGTGAGAAGCCGTGTCCGACGAAATCAACTGGGACCCCATTCGGGATTTGGCTCAGAGGGTCCTGGAACGTAGCGAGACGCTGAAGCTTTCGGAAGATACCCGGGCCCTGCTGCTCAAGAGCGCCCGAGAGGTGGCCATCAGCGAGCAGGACGCGGAAGATGCTCTGCGCACCCTGCCCACCGCAACGACGCTGCTAAGGGAGATTCGTCACCGCATCGGGGAGGGGTCGCGGCGACTCAGCAGGGCCCGAAGCCGAGCATACGAACTACGGGACGCGGGCGATCTCGACGGGGCGCGGCAACTCATGCGTGACGCGCTCGCCGTGGAGGTTGTGCCCCTCTACCGGGAGCAGGCCGAAACCCTGCTCGATCAATTCACCGGGCTTTCGGAAGTGCTCGCAACCGGACGGCTCAATCCGGACCTGCCCGACCGGCCGCAGCTCGCCGTTCTCGCGCAACGCATCCAGCAGGGGCAGTCCCTGGATTTCACCGAGGACTTGCGCGCCCTTCTACGCCGGACCGCCCCCACGGCAGCCATCAGCGAGGCCGAGACGGAAGAGGCTCTAAAGAGCCCGGAAGGCGCCGAGGCCATCATGGGGATGATTCTCTCCCGCTTCCGGGAGGCCCAAAGCCGGTTCCTACGCTCGATGTACCGGATGACGAGCCTCCGGGACTCGGGTGACCTTGAAGGGGCCCGCCAGCAGATGCGTGACGTGCTCGCCGTGGAGGTCGTGCCGCGATACCGAGAGGCGGCCGAGGAACAGCTACGGGGCCTCGACAGTCCGCCCCCGGAGGCGTGACCGGCTCGGGGCTGGGCGCTCGGGGGCAAGCCACAAATCGTAGGAGCCCCGTAGAGCGTCGCTGCGGGCCCGGGGGTATGGAACACCCCGGCATAGCCTCCGAGGCTTGGCGGGCCCTTCCCGGCGACATCAGGGAAGGGGGTGCGGTCATCAACGGCATTCCTGCTACGTGGGTGCCGCATCCGTAGCCTGAAATGGGGCCCCTCCCTACGTGAACTGCTTCTCATGGAAGCATCTGAGCGGGCAAAGTAGAAACCAAGCACGCTCCGGGGGGCAGAAGTCAGAACCGCAATCAATCTGGAGGCCGCTACGGGCCACCAAGGGTTTTCGCGAACGCCTGGATATAGGGCCAAGCCTGCTGAATGCCTTCAAAGATCACCGAGGCCACCAAGCTTTGTGTGATTCCATGCCGAGAAATTTGCTTGAGCATGGTTGGGTCGACCTCTTTTGAGATCACCAATTCCTTTGTGGCCTCGACTGCCGCATTTGTGAGTTCTTCGTTGTTTACGACCGGCTTGTTTGCGAGGCGTTCCTCGATCCGATTAACAATCTTGTTGAGGGTCAGCTTGATGTCGTCCTGCTGTCGCTCGAACTCAAGAATTTCCTTTCTGTTGCCAATTATGAGGTCTTGAATTGCAGCAACCTCTTCGCGAAGCGTAGCGATTGCTGACGATGTATCGGTCTTCGATACCGATGACGCCTCGACCTTCGCAGATCCGGAGGCGGTCACGATAGTAATCGTCTGACCAGTGATATTCCCTGTTGTCGTGGTGCTGGTCGAAACTGGAATAGGCGGCGCGGGTGGCGGCAAGTTGGCCTCCACCAAGAGACGCGCTGTAGGAAAGAAGCGACTCAGCTCGGCCCGAAGCCCGGACAGTATCCCAGCAAGCTGAAGGGGGCTGAAATACACCGTGACAGATTGGGGAGCGACGAGAAGCTCCGTTAGGCCAGAGGAATAAATTGGGGGGAGGGAATTCCAGGGAATGGTGACCGTGAATTGCCCTTGCGATTGACTCTGTTGTTGCAGGAGCGCTTCAATTTCGGCAATCGGTTGGTAGAAGAAATGCAAATACGGCATATCTCGCGCAGGATTGCTGCTAGTCGCGATGTAAAAACTCCCCTCCACACGCCGATAGCGTGCAACTCGCTCCGGAATATCGCTGTTTTCTGCAACTCCGAGCACATCCCCAAGCATCATGGGTCCAGCAGTTCGCCGTCCCTTTGCGTAGCCCGAAAGCTCATGTTCAAACCATCGCTTTTCGTCCTTCATGCCTAGATGTTCGGCGACCGTGATGGCCATACCCAAAGCCGGAACGAGTGATCCTTGATGATTCGAAAGCTGGGCGCTGGCCTGTTCGATTATCCGCTGAAGCGCTTGAGCTTGATTTTGATTCAAGATGAACTCTCCGAGTCACAAGAAGATGTTGAAGTGTCCTATGGGATGAACCGGCTGCTGGCTGCGCTCGCTTGCTCGCCCATTCGGCATTACCCCATTGATGTAATAATCCTTGATGAAGCAGCCAGTACCGAGCACCCGGGCTGGCGAGCGGTAGGGTAATCGCATGGGGAATTATCGTTTAATCATTTAGGAGTCAAAAACCTCTCTTGGGGCCCCCGGCGCCCTCATGGCGTTTTCCCTGGGGGTCGATACCCGGGCCCCCTCCCCCTGCCCGGTCTGTAGCTGCTGGCCTTCCACGCCACGTCACCCACCAGCCGACCGGACCCGGTAAGCCGCCTGCGACCCGTCCCGCTCCCATCCCCTACGTCTTGAATAGTGGGAGAGCGGCACCTTTCCCCTATGCTTTCGGGCACTTGGCAGCGACCGGGCGGGCGGGTGTAGTGGATTCTGTAGTTACGGGCCCTGACTTGAGCGAGAGGGCAGGCTTGGACAGGCTCCCCACGGCAACCAGACCCCCGCCAACCCGCCACGCTCCGGGCCCGCTGTAGCCGTCCGGCCTGTGCGGCTCCCCCATGGGCCGTCCCGATGCACGATCAATCCCCTACGGCCTTCTCAGGGCCCTTGGGGCGTGTTCCCGTTGAAGGTCACCCACGCTCCCGGACCCCTTACCGCTCCGGGCCTGTTCGCCGCGCCGTCTGTTAGGCCCCTGTTCTCAGGGCTGGCGCTCCCTTACCCCACGTCCGGCGCTTCCTGGACCCCCGGGGCGAGCGGTATAGGCGTCCCATGCCTTCCGAAACTGCCGTTTGCGATGCCCAGCGTCATCGGGAGCCTGTACCGGCTGAACGATGGTCCCCGGTCGTGGAGATGAAACTGTGCGGTGCCTGCTACCGGAAGACCTACCGGGAGACGAAAGCCAACGGAGCGGGCCCGGAGGTCGTTTCGGCGCTCCGGGCATGGCTCACCGAGGGAGGGCAACAAGACCGGGGGCGAACCGTCCGGATGAAGGGAGCGCCGACGCTGACCCCGGAAAACGCCCAGCTACTCGACGCGATGGCTTCTGAGCGGGGACAGACCCAATACGGCTACGTGGGCGACCTGATAGAGCGAATTTGCGAGTTAAGACGGGCGATTGAAGCAGGCGACACGGCGTTAACGGACGCTGAATTGGTGCAAATTTTTGCGATGGTTGACCCTGACACAGCCAAACTACAAACCTAGGGCGTTGACACGTCAATCCGGGAATGTCACAACAATCCATGTCGGCAATCGACGCCGCACGGAGAATTTATGTTTGACACGACCGCCCCCGACACTTCCGCCGCTCTCTCCCCTCCTCCTCTCCCGACCGGGCCTGTAGCGTCCGAGCCCAGCAAGCCCGCCAGCCCCAAGGGCAAGCGTAAGAAAAAGACCCGTCGCGCCTCCGGTGAGGGGAGCGTTTATGAACGCGATTCTGACGGGCGCTGGTGTGCCACGTGGAAAGTCAAGCTGCCGAGTGGCAAGACGAAAACCCGCGTTGTCTACGGTGCCAGCCGGACAGAGGCCATTGCAAAGCGGGATGCTGCCAAGAGGGAAGCGGAGACGGTCGCCCAGAACGCCACGAAGGAAACCACCGGGGATTTCCTCCGGCGCTGGCTGGATACCGTCAAGTCAAAGCTTCGGCCTACCTCCCTCGCGTCCTACTCGGAGCAAGTCCGGCTTTACATGGCCCCTGAAAAGGACGTGGGGATGGGGTTGGGCATCGGTCCTATTCCTCTATCCAGGCTCTCACCGCTCGATATTGAAGCGTGGCTTGCGTCGCTGGAAAAGCGCGGTGTCTCGGCTAGCCGTCGTCATAGCCTGTGCGTTCAGTTGAAATCCGCTCTCGGGCGTGCGGTTGCATGGCGGCAGTTGAAGGAAAACCCCATGTCCGGCGTGGAGTACCCCACGGTCAAGCGCGAGCAAATGAAGGTGTGGGACTCGGGCGCGGTCTCCGCGTTCCTCCGGGCCTGTGAGGGCGAGCGCCTGGAAGCCCTGTTTGTCCTCGCGATTGAAACCGGGATGCGTCAGGGCGAGCTGCTGGGGCTCCAGTGGGCGGACGTGGAAACGAAGGTCGAGACGGACCCCACGACCGGCACCGCTCGCTACTCCGGGCGCGTCCACGTCCGGCACAATCTCCAGGAGGTCAACGGCAATCACCAACCGCTTGCCGAGCCCAAGACGGCAGCCGGTTACCGGACCATCACCCTTATGCCTGACACCGTGCGCGCCCTTGTCCGGCACCGGGAACGCATGATGGCCGAGGGCAAGGCGGCTCACCCCTACGTGTTCCCGAGCACGACCGGAAGGCCCATCTTCAAGCGGGCGCTCCGGGATGCCTTCAATCGGCTTATCAAGACCGCTGGCGTCCGGCAGATTCGTTTTCACGACTTGCGCCACACGAACGCCACGCTTTTGATTGCCAGGGGGGTTCCCAGCAAAACCGTGGCCTCCCGTCTGGGGCATTCGTCAATCGTCATCACGCTGAATACTTACGCGAAGTTCATGCCGGAAGCAGACCAGCAGGCAGCCGAGGTGATGGCGAGCATCATGGGCAGGAAAACGGCCTAAAGCCGGTCCGGGCGTGGGCGGTAGGTTGGGCGCCCGTCTTCCGAATTGCTACGCGATTGTGAGGGGCTGGGCATGGGGTGATGGTCCGGCCTCTCTGCTTTTTGGGGCCCGGTCGCCTGCCCCTCGTAACGGACTACGGAACGCGGCGCCTCGGGTCTTCGTTACTTGAAAACGTGCTCATCTTGCATTTGTTTGGAGAACAAGTGGATTCGTCGTCAGGGCAAGGCAGGTCTGAGACAAGTACAGCCCAACCAATTTCTAGGCGTCTAACCCCTTGAACCCTCTACTCTTCTTCTCTCTTCTTCTCCTCTTGGTAGGGTAGAGAGAGGAAGAAGAGGGTAGAGAGATATGCAGTAAGAGGTAGTTAGTAGAGTGATATAGCAGTAAGTAACAGTAACGATAGGTACATAGAGAAGGGGGATGGGACAGAGGTGATAGGACAGCCCCGACCCAGCCGGACCGGGCGCGGGGCCTAGCCGCTGCCGGTGATTGGCGGCACGTCCAGCGGGCATCCCATGGGGCCAATACTCCCAGGGTCCCCCGTCTAGCTGCCCTCCCGAGGTTCTTTGACAGCGCAAATAGATGGCGGTAGCCGGGTTGGATGCAGTCAAAGCAGCCCAAGAAATACCGCAAGCTTACCTTTGCCGACGCTCAAGCCATCCGCACGGCAAGGGAGCAAAACCCCGCCCTCTCACTGGCCGATCTGGCAGCCAAGTTCGGCGTTACCGCCATGAGCGTTTCCCGAGTGCTTCGGGGGGAGGTCCACCGGAAGGAGAGGGCGCGCAAGCTCACCCCCCAGGAAGTCCAAGAACTTCGCTACTTGGCGCGAACGGGCACCTTCACCCAAGAGGACTTGTCCACGCGGTTCGGTCTCTCCCAGGGCGAGGTGTCGCGCATCGTGAACGGGGAGCTTTACGCCCACGTACCGCCCGCCACGAAGGAACAGGAGCAGGCCGCCCGGAAGAAGGCGAGGGACGAGTGGATTGAGCGCGAATACGCCAGGGCGATGGCGAGCATCCCGGTCGAGGACTACAGGCCCCCCAGGATGTAGGAAGGTCCGTTGCAGCCCCCCGATACCGGACAGCAGCAGACCGGACTGGGGGGGCCTTCACAGAGAGTGCACAGCGATGCGTTGGCCCGATTCGCTACAGCACCCGCCAAGCTACCGATTCACTACACGAACAATTCGCAATAGGGCCTAACCTCTCGGAATCACAGGCCCTTTCAACAAAGCTCATCGTATCCCTCTCCCGGGGGGAGAGGGGAAGTGGGCTCTCGTGAGGTCTTTACGGCCTCACGGCACGCAGGCGCCCACTCCCGCGAAGTCCTGCAGGGGCTCGCAGCGCCCCGCGGTGCAGCCCGGTTCTCCCGTGGGCGAGCGGCACAGCTCCCGGCACGCCCGTCCCGCTCCGTTCTTCACGCACGCGCTCCCCGGCCGGCAGTCATTCGAGTACGTGCACGCGGCTCCGTCCTCCACCGTCCCCGCCGCCACGCACACCGGCCCGCTCCCCGGCGAGGGGTAGCATCCCAGCTGGCTCGCACAGCCCTGCGCCAGCAGATCGCACGCCGACACCGCTTCCCCGCACACCCTCGGCAGCTCATCCGAGCCCACGAAGCGCAGCACCTCGGTGCAATCCTTCGGCGCCGTGCACTGCTCGCCGGTGCGGCAGAACTTCTCGCACGTGAACGCGATACCCCCGTCCGGCTCCGGGTGATCCGTGCAGGACAGCCCCGCCTTGCACGTGTCGTAGAAGCCGCCCTCCGGTGTCGCGGTACTGGAGCAGGCCCCACCCTCCGCCACCGTCCCCTCCGGTACGCAGCGGCGGCTCGTCGCGCTCCCCTGGCGTACGTAGGTACACCTACTGCCCGCCGGGCAGTCCTGCGCCACCGGATCGCACTCGCCGGGGAAGCAGCGATTCCCCTGTCCACCGTCCTCCAGCACCCCCCGCAGGCAGATCTCGCCCGCGTCGCAGCCCCGCTGCCCCGCCACGTCACAGGCCGGCGCCGTTCCGCCTCCATCCGGGCCTGGCGTCCCTCCGTCCCCGCCGCCCTGGATCCCCGCATCCGCCACCCCCGCGTCGCTTCCCGAGCCCCCATGCCCGTTGCGGCAGCCACCGGCCATCAGGCCGGCCACGAGGACACCGCTCAAGAGAATCACGTTCGCCCGCATCGCTGGCCCCCGCTGGAGTGACGAACGGGACTAATAAGACGTCCCGGGAGAAACGGGCCCCCCTTGAACAAGACATGGAGGACAGCGGACACTTGGCGCCCTGACGAGGCCCTGGAGCGGCGTTTTTCCGCACCAGGGGCTTCCATCCGAAACACGCCCGAGGGAATCAGTGCGCATGACCATGAAAACGGCCGAGGCTGCGGAGATGTCGGCGGTGGCGGGGGCCAACCGGAGGGCTCACGAGAGGGTGACGGCGACGTTCGACGTCCGCTTCCAGGAGACGGCGGACGCCGCGAGGGCGCTGCGCGCGTACTCCCTCAACCTGTCGGCGGGAGGCCTGTGCCTGCGCACGCGCCGCTCCTACGACGTGGGCTCTCACGTCCGTCTGCAGATGACGGTGGACGGGGAGGACTTCGACCTCGAGGGCATCATCTCGTGGGTGCGCGATGACGCCGAGGCCATTGGCGTGCGCTTCGTCGGCGTCTCCGACGAAGACCAGGCCCGCCTGCAGCGCGTGGTGGCCAGCTTCAAGCGTTGAGGTGAAGCGGGGCGGGGCCCGAGCGGCCCCGCCGGTGGGTGCTCCCGGGCAGTGCGCTACTGCCCGTGCTGACGCTCCAGGTCCGCGTGGCGCATCACCAGGTTGTCCACCTGCACGAAGCCGCAGGAGACGTAGAAGTTGCGCAGCTCCTCCAGCGCGTAGGCGCTCACCTCGAGCCGCTTCACACTGAGGGCCCGCGCGCCGCACCGCTCCAGCACCTGCTGCATGAGCGCCTTGCCCACGCCCCGGCGCCGCCAGGTCTCCGTCACCACCAGCTCGTCCACCGTGGCGATCCGCCCGCGCAGCCGCAGCTGCGGCCGGTGCGACAGCGACACCATTCCCACGGGACGATCCTGGGTGTCCGCCGCCACGAAGATTTCAATCTCCGGATGGCTGATGACCCAGTGAACCGTCTGGGCATCCGAGCCATGGGCGTAGCCCATCTCGCGCAGGAGCGAGGCCAGGCTCTCGGCATCACCGCGGCGAGCGCGGCGGATACGGAAGGGGGGAGCGTCCGGGGCAGGGGTTCTGGTTGGCGTCGGTTGCACGGCCCCCCCACTCTACCCAAGGGGCCCCCAACCTCGCAAAGGCAGAGGGCGGCTCCGGACTTTTCTCCGGGCCGCCCTCTCACCTACATCGTTTCTCCAGGTGCGAGAATCAGGGCTGCTCGCCTGCCAGCGAGCGGATGGCGGCGGTGATGTCCCCCTGCTGCGGCACCGAGGCCATCTCCAGCGGGTCCGCCAGGCCGATGCCCGGGATGAACTTGCCGGCCAGCAGCCGGGGAGGCGCCATCAGCTTGTAGAAGAGCTCCTCCACCGTGCGGCGCACCAGGTGCTCACCGAAGTTGGTCACCTCGGTGTCCTCGTTCACGTACAGCACGCGGCCCGTCTTCTCCACCGAGCCCTTGATGAGCTCCCAGTCGTACGGCCACAGGGTGCGCATGTCGATGACCTCGGCGTCCACGCCCTCGGCGGCCAGGTCGTCCGCGGCCTTCTTGCACAGGGGCAGCGTGCGGCCGTAGCTCACCACCGTCACCTGCGAGCCCGCGCGCACCACCTTGCCCTTGCCGATGGGCACCGCGTACGCCTCGAGCTCCGGCCACTGCGGCTTCCACTGCGAGCGGTCTCCCAGCGGCGCGTCGATCATCTTCGACAGCTGCTTGTCGTTGTCCGGCTCGCCCGGAATCCGCTCCTCGCCCTTGATGCGCAGGAGCGCCTTGGGCTCCAGGTACATGACCGGGTTGATCTCCTGGCAGGCGGAGATCATCAGCCCGTACGCATCCAGCGGGTTGGAGGGGATGACGATCTTCCAGCCGGGAATATGCGTGGCCATCGCGTCGAAGGAGTGCGAGTGGTAGATGGAGCCGCGGATGCCGCTGCCCACCGGCGTCTTCACCACCATGGGGAGGTTCCAGTCCCCGTTCGTGGCCCAGCACGTGTTGCCGGCGACCTTCAGCAGATCGATGGTGTTGAAGATGTAGTCGGCGAACTGGATCTCCGCGACGGGCTTGCCGCCGGCCATGGCCAGACCGATGGCCATGCCGATGATGCCGCGCTCGTCCAGGGGCGTGTTCCACGCCGTCTTGAGACCCTGCGTGGCGGTGAAGACGCCACCCAGGGGCGCGCCCACGTCCTCGCCGAAGATGTCGGTCACGCCGAGGTGCTCCTCGGCGTAGTGCAGGGCCATGCGAACGGCCTGAGCCATGTTGGCCATGGGTTACTTCCTCTCCGCGTAGATGTGGTTCCAGATGGTCTCGGGGCCGGGCATCGGCTCCTGGATGACCTGACGGGCCATGGCGGCCATGTCCTCGCTGTAGCGATTGCGCAGCTCGTCCATCTCCTTGCGCGTGAGGATGCCGTGCTTCTCCAGGCGCTGCTCGAACGTGGTCAGGCAGTCCTGCTCGTTGCCCACCATGTTGGCGCCGGACGCCGAGGAGTGGCCGTACAGGCGCGACACCACCGCCTCCATCAGGAAGGGCTTGCGCTCCTTGCGCACGTACTCCATGGCCTCCTGCAGCTCCAGGTACGCGTTGATGGGATCGTTCCCATCGATCGTCTTGGTGCGCATGTTGAAGGCCTTGCCGCGATCGGCCACGTTCGTCTCGCCGTGCTGGCCCTCGGCCGACGTGGAGATGCCCCACTTGTTGTTGGTGACGATGATGAGCACGGGCAGCTCGTTGCCCTTGCGCGAGCTCCACACCAGGCACGAGGCGAAATCGCCCTCGGCCGTGCCCGCGTCACCGCCCGTGACGATGCTGATGCCGTCACCGCCGTGGCGCTTCTGCATCAGCGCCGTGCCCGGGGCCATCGCGTACTGCACCTCGATGGGGGAGGACACCGGGGCGATGTTCCACTCGCGCTTGGAGAAGTGGCCCGCGAAGTTGCGGCCGCCGGAGTAGGGGTCCGTCGCCACGTTCTTCATCTGCCGCATCGCGCCGATGGGGTCCTCGCCCAGCGCCATCATCGTGGCGGACTGGCGGTAGTGCGCGTGCAGGTAGTCGTAGGCCGGGCCCTGGCCCTTCTTCATCAGCAGGCCGAGGGGCACGTTGAAGGCCTCCTCGCCCGGGCCGCCGATCCAGAAGTAGCCGTGGCCCTGCTTGTACATCTGGATGAGGCGCTCTTCGAGGACGCGCGCCTTCACCATCAGGTCGTGCATCCGGACCAGCAATTCCCGCTCGAGCGGGAGCGACTCTTCTTCGCGGTTGAGGAGGCGGGGTTTTGGCACGCGCGTCTCTCTAGTCAGGGGAAAGGAATGGGGCCCCCTATACCCCAAAGGCGGCCCGGAAACTCAAGCACCCCGGGCGTGATTCCCTGCTCTGGACATGCCGCGCTGCGGCACAGGCGGAGACCCTGTCTCGCGCTGTTCACGCACCGAGTGAGCCCGCCCGCACCCGCGCCGGGAAGGCTGCTGGCAGCCAACAGACCGGCTGATGAGGCGGCAAGCGGGGCGGCGCTGTGTAAGGTCCTCGAAGCAGCCGTGCCGTCTGTTTTCGGAGAAATCATGGACCATCCCTCTGTTCCGGGCCGAGGCGATTCGTGGAAGCTGTCAGTGGTGCTCGCGCTCGTGGGGTTCAGCGCATGCACCCCCAAGCCCCCAGACAAGCCGGAAGAGGAGGGTCCTCAACCCTCCATTTCGGGAGAGGCGCGCGAGAATCAGACGCTGACGATGTCTCTCGGAGCGTGGTCGCCCACCGAGGGCGCGAGCGTGGCCCAGGTATGGTTGCGGTGTCCGCCGTCCTCCTCGACGTGCACCGAGATTCCAGGAGCCGTGCAGACCACCTATCGGGTCAGCGCGGACGACATCGACGCGAAGTTGGCGGTGCGGGTCGACGTCTCCCGGAACGCGAAGCCCCGGGCATTCCAGTCCGAGCCCACCGCGGTGGTGCTGCCCGCCGCTCCCGCGGTCAGCGGGCTTCCCTCCATCACGGGTGAAGCGCGCGAGGATGTCTCGCTCAGCGGCGCCGCCGGTACATGGACGAGCTCGCGTCCCGTGACCAGCACCCTCCAATGGTCGCGCTGCGACGCGAGCGGCTCGGGCTGCACGGACATCCCGGGCGCCAGCGGTCCCCACTACCTGCTGGTGGCGGAGGACGTCGGCCACCGCGTGCGTCTTCGCGTCAGTGCCTCGAACCCTGGCGGAACCGCGACCGCCGAGTCCGCGCCGACGGACGTCGTTGCCGCCGTGGTGGCCCCCTCCAATGCGACCCTTCCCACGGTGGAAGGAAGCGCGGCCCTGACATCGGTCCTCACCGCCCGGCCCGGTACCTGGCACCCCGAGCCCAGGGCTCATGCCTATCAGTGGTTGCGCTGCGACGCCTCGGGCTCCGCATGCGTCCCCATCGAGGGCGCCACCTCCCCGACGTACGCCGTGGCCCATGCGGACTTCGACCACGCGCTCGCGGTGACCGTGACCGCGTCGAACAAGGCGGGAAGCAGCTCCGCCACGTCCGCGGCGACTCCAGCGGTTACCTTCCCCGCTTCCTGCGCGGAGCAGAAGGCCACGGTGGGTCCCCTCGTCCCCTCCGTCGCGGAGACGGTGCGCGGCGCGAAGGCCTGGAACGACATGGCGTGGGCCGCGACGGCCGATGGTCAATCCGCCACCGTGACCCTGTCTCCAGGCGAGCACTCCGATGCGCTGGTCCTCAAGGGCTTTGGCCTCGCCCTTCCTTCCCAGGCCCGGGTGAAGGGACTCGAGGTCTTGGTGACGCGCTCTTCCGCAGCAGGGGCGCGCATCGAGGACGTCTCCATCGGCTTCTCCAGTCCAGGCTACGACGCCCTCCTCAAGCCGGTGAGCGGCGCTCCCTGGCCGGCGGAGTCTCGAACCGTGGTGTTCGGCGGGCCGACGGACCTCTGGGCGAGCCCCGGCTACTTCGGCCTCGACAGATGGCGGACGATCGCCACCGCGCTCAACTCGCCGGACTTCGCGGTGAGCCTCCACGTGCGGCATCGGGGTGGGGCGGGTGATGACCTCGCGCGCATCGACGGTGTCCAGGTCCGGGTGTACTACACCACGGCTTCGATGGTGGGTCCGGCCAGTCCCACCACCGTGGTGGATGATGCCTCGCGAGGCACGGTCGCCTGGTTGAACCCGCAGGAGGCCGCCTCGCCAGCCGCTCCCGCCGCCACCGTCACGCTCCAGAACGATGCCAGCCATTACCTGAAGGCCACGAACTTCGGCCTCGCCCTGCCGGCCGGCAAGACGCCTTCCGGGGTCCTGCTCCAGTTCGTACGGTCATCGGGCGCTCCCGCGTTCTTCGTCGTCGATGACGACATCCGGCTCGTGAAGAGCGGAGCGGCCGTGGGCCAGAACCAGGCGAACTTCTCGAGCACCTACACCGCCACGCTCACGAAGGCCCAATACGGGAACGCGACCGACCTGTGGGGGGTCACGCTGAGTGCCGCCGAGATCGCCAGCCCGAACTTTGGCGTGGCCATCTCCGCGCGGAACATCGCCGGGATGCCACTGCTGACGAGCGTGGACGGCATCACCCTGAGCGTGCTGTACGACCCCGTCGATGTCACCGCGACGGGCACGGCCTCTTCCGTGTCCCAGCAGACCCGCTCCATCGCGTGGTTCGAGCCCTCCAATGCCCTGAGCGTCGATGGCTCCTCCGCGATCTCGGGTGGACTCACCAGCGACCGTGTCTCGGATGAGCTGGTCCTCCGCTCCTTCGGCTTCAGCCTCCCGCCGGCGGCCTTGATCTCCGGGATCCAGATCGACGTCGTGCGAAGCACCCAGTCCGCCAGCTACACGATCGAGGAGCGGCGCGTCCAGCTCGTCGCGGGAGGGACCCGGCGGGGACTCAACCTCGCGGACGACTCGAGCCCCTGGGAGAACGCGACCTCCACCGTCCAGTACGGAGGGCCCTCCGAGCGGTGGGGGACATTCTGGGAGGTCGCGGACGTCAATGACCCGGGCTTCGGAGTGACGCTGAGCACTTCGTACGTGAGCAATGGTGGCAATGACTCCGCCCGCGTTGACGGCGTCACCGCCACGGTGACCTACTGTCTTCCGCAGTGAAACCGGCACCACGGCCAGGGATGCCCGGGCCGGGGGAGGACCAGGATGCGGCATTCATGGTGGGTCAGTGCGATGCTCGGGGTGGGTCTGCTGGCCGCGGTGTTCGCCGGCTGGCGCCACTCCGCGAGGCCTCATGACATCCAGGCCGAGGCGCCCACACCGCCCTCGGTCTTTTCCGCCAGGTTTGTCGCGGTGCCTCCGGCCGTGACCGCCCCTCCGCGGGAAGTGCTCTCCATCCGCGGCACCGTCCGGGGTGACCGGGGTCCCGTGGCGGGCGCGACGGTGCTCGCGTCCAGGACCGTGGAGGGCGAATCCCTGACGGGCCTGCCCTGTGTGGAAGGCCTCGGACGGATGCGCGGCGATTATTCCACGCGCGATTGTGTCACCTGGCAGCGGGCCGAGGTGCTCGTGGCCCAGCGGCAGGGCGAGGCGCGGATCCTCGCCCAGGCCTTGTCCACCCAGGACGGCGCCTTCTTCCTGGACGGACTGGAGGCGGGCTCCTACTCGCTCTGGGTGGAGAGTCCCGAGGGCGTGGGTCTCCTGCGGGACGTGGCCGTGGGGCAGGAGGGCGTGGAAGTGGTGCTGGGCGCGGGCTCCCGGCTATCGGGAAGCGTCACCGACGAGCAGCGGATGCCGGTGGAGGGAGCGCGCGTCATCGCCGTCTTCACCGCGCACAGCCGCTTCTTCGAGACCCTCACGGATGCGCAAGGCCGCTACTTCCTGGGGCCCTTGCCCCGAGGGGAGTACGTCCTCGTCGCTTCCCACCAGGGCACGATGTCCCGGGCCACTCCCCTGCGGCTCCATCCTCCCGACGTGCGGCAGTCCCTCCCCCTGCTCGCTCCGAGGACGCTCGCCGGCCGGGTGCTGAACCCAGAGGGGGTGCCCGTCGCGGGGGCGGAGGTCTCGCTCGGACGGATGGATGAGCGCCGGGTATTCACCGACGAGCGGGGTCACTTCTCCTTCGAGGGCCTGACCACCACCTTGGCCTATCAAGTCACCGCACACCACGGCGGCCTCATGGGCACCCAGGGGGTTTTCTTCCGCTCGCCGCAAGAGGATGACACCCCCTCGCCCCTCTCCAAGGAGATCACCGTGAAGCTTGGGACGGCCCTCGCCGAGTTGGAGGGCGTGGTCCGGGACGAGCGGGGACAACCGGTCGCGGAGGCAGTCATCAAGCTCTACGCCCGCAGCGGCTGCATGAGCAGCGCCTACCTGGCGAAGACGGACGCCCGAGGGGTCTATCACTTCGGGCCCCTGTCGCCGACCAGGGTGTCCTTGTCGGTGTCTTCTCCGGATGGCCGCCTGTTCGCCTCGCACGAGGAAACCCTTTCCGCGGGAACGCGCACCCTGGATCTCACCCTGGAGTTCGTTCCCCGCGTCGAGGGCATCCTGGTGGATGCGCGAGGGCAGCCGGTCGAGGGCGAGCACCTGTCGCTCCTCACGCGTCCGGGTGAGCTCGCGTGGAGCATCTCGGACAAGTCCGGGCCGGGGGGACGCTTCTCCCTCCGGGCGTTTCGTCCCGGGCCCCTGCTGCTCCGGGTGGGTCCGGACTCGGACGATGACTCATCCCACCAGGGCGTCTGGTCCCAGGAAGTGCCGGTCCCCGCGGCGGACCTGCGGGTGGTCATCTCGCGCCGGCCCACCGTGGAGGGCGAGCTGGTGGACGAGGCGGGGCAGCCCGTGGCCCAGGCCCTGGTGAGCCTCTGGCCGTCCGAGGCGTCCTCGAACCTGGAGCTCGAATCAGGCACCACGGACGCCCGGGGCCGTTTCTCTCTCATTGCGCCGCGTCCGGGCCGCTACCGGGTCTCCGCGGAGCTGGAGGACAACTCCTTCGCCCATGCCACCGCGCGAGTGGTGGAAGTCGGGCCCGAGGGAGCCCAGGTGCGGCTGCGCTTCGATGCCGGGCACGCTCTCTCGGGCATCGTGGTGGATCTCCAGGGAAGGCCCGTCCCAGGGGCCATCGTCGGCTTCCAGTCCGAGCACCGCTCGAGGCGGCACTCCCGTCGAGAGCCCGAGGTGCACGCCACGACCGGTCCCGATGGACGCTTCACCTTCGATTCCGTGTCGGGGGACCCGGCCGTGCTGTCGGTGGAGACGGAGGACTTCCTGCTGGCCGAGCCCCTGCGGGAGGACAGGCCGGAATGGATGCGGCTGGCGCCCTCGGCGCGCGAGGTGCGGATCGTCCTCGCGCGCAAGGCGAAGCTGCGCGCCCGGCTCGTCCGCGCGGATGGCTCGGCCGTCACGGACTTCACGGTGAATGGCGAGGAGATGTACGACGAGCAGGGGCTCCTGGAATGGCCCATCGTGCGGACCGGCTCCCTGGCGCTGGAGATCTCCATCGACGAGGGCGAGAGGTCCGCCGCGGTGAAGCGGACCGTGTTCGTGCGGCAGGAGGAGGAGCAGGACCTGGGCGTCATCACCTTGCATCCTTCGAGGCCCGTTCCCTGACGGCTGTGCCCACCTCTCAACCGCTACGAGCCATCTCCAGGTCCAACGCCACGCAGCAGAGGTTCTGGCTGGCCGTGGCCATCAGAAAGCCTTATCCTCGAACCTCCTTTCACGAAAGGGCTGCCCATGACGGAGAAGATCGAGAAGAAGTTTCCGCGCACGCAGGTCATCGAGCGTCAGAACGAGCGCGCTCTCCAGGTGCTCGAGCTGGACGAGACGGCGCTCGAGCAGATCCGCGGAGGCAGTGCCGAGTACGGCCTGCCGCCCCCGGATGAGGACATCATCAAGAATCACAAGCTGAAGTAAGCCCTCGCGGCCCCCGGTGGGCATCCTGGAGGTGACCATCGGGGGCGGCGAACTGCTCCATCCCTCACCCTCCACAGACCTGCGTTGTCCAGGAGTCAATCTCTGGATGAATGAAGCGGTCTGAAAGGAGCCCAAGCGCATACGTTCACCCCTGGGAAAGCTCCTCGTGTCCAGTCACGAACCCAGGGGGAAGAATGCGCAACGTGCTGAAGGGCCTCGCCATTGCCACGGTCCTGACGAGTCCCTCTCTCGTCCACGCGGAGACGGTCACCATCGCGTGTGGCCCCGAGGACGATGAGCTCAAGCAGTGTGAGAGGGGCGCGCAGGCCTGGGAGAAGAAGACGGGGCACCATGTGGAGTTCGTGCATGTGCCCAAGGAGTGGAACGATCAGTTGACCGCCTTCCAGAAGCAGCTGTCGGAGAAGGACCCGAAGGACCCGAAGGTCGACGTGTACCGCGTGGACGTGGTGTGGCCGGGCCTGTTGGCGGAGCACTTCATCGATCTCAAGCTCTACGTCTCCGACGAGGTGCTCGAGCAGCACTTCCCCTCCATCGTGCAGAACAACACCGTGGGCGGGAAGCTGGTGGCCATGCCGTGGTTCGCCGACGCGGGCCTGCTCTTCTACCGGAATGATCTGCTGAACAAGCACGGCTACAAGGATCCGCCCACCACCTGGCAGGAGTTGGAGGTGATGGCCAGGAAGATCCAGCAAGCCGAGCGCGACGCTGGCAACGGCGGGATGTGGGGCTTCGTCTTCCAGGCCAAGGCGGACGAGGCACTCACGTGCAACGCGCTGGAGTGGATCAACTCCTTCCACGGGGAGACCAGTGCCGGGGAGACCATTGTCAGGGAGGATGGCAAGGTCACCATCGACAACGAGGAGGCTGTGACGGCGTTGAAGATGGCGGCCGGGTGGATCAACTCCATCTCGCCCCCGGAAGTGCTCGGATATGGCGAGGAGGAAGCGCTTGGCGTCTTCCTGTCGGGCAACGCGGTGTTCATGCGCAACTGGCCGGAAGCGTGGGCGAAGGCCAATGCCAAGGGCGGCAAGTTGAAGTGCAAGGCGAAGGGGAAGTGCAAGTGGACGGTGACGGCGCTGCCCAAGGGCGTCAAGGACGGCAAGGACGGCAGGTCCACCGGCACCCTGGGCGGCTGGCATCTCGCGGTGTCCAGGTACTCCAAGCACCCGGAGATCGCCGCGGACCTGGTGAAGTTCCTGACGAGCCGCACGGAGCAGAGGCGCCGCTACATCGAGGCGGCCCACAGCCCCTCGGTGATGAATCTCTACCAGGAGCGCGATGTACGGAAGGCCAACCCGTTCTACCCGAGCCTGATGAAGATCTTCATGAACCCGGTGGCGCGGCCCTGGCAGGTCACGGGTCACCAGTACAACCGGGTGAGCTCCGAGTTCTACAAAGCCGTGCACGAAGTCCTGTCGGGCTCGGCCAAGCCGGAGGAGAAGCTGAAGGACCTGCAGAAGACGCTCGAGCGCATGAGTAACGAAGGCAGGTGGTGAACGGCCCACGCGGGTCATGCGGGGCCTGAACCCGCCCGTCGCAGACACACCGGCGCGGGCCTGCTCGAGGCCTCACCGTTGGACAGTATCTTGTCTTCCCGCACCTGGTCGTTCTGACGGATCTGCTCCAGGAGCTTCTCGGCCTCCCGCAGGGCCTGTCTCTGTTTCTCGTCGGAGCCGCCCTTCGCCTCCAATTGGGCCATGCACCGATAGGCCTGCGCGAGATCCCACCAGAACTCGTCGAAGAGCGCGTGCTTGAACTTGTCCCGATCGATCTTTTCGATCTCCCGGATGGCGGCTTGGGGGTCAGCCCGTCCGAGCAAGACCTCCCCCAGCGCGGAGATGGCCATTGCCTCCTTGGTCTCGTCGCTGCTGCCGCTGCTCAATTCGCGCGCCCTGCGGGCGAACCCCTCCGCCCGCTCGCCCTCCTCAGGGCTCGGCCCGAAAACGGTATTGGGGATGCTCTCATCCCAGAAGCGCAAGCGCCCATCCGAGAAGCGGAAGCTCCACTCCCAGAAATTGTACGCATAGCGGAGCATCGCATCGACGTGGGTCGGATTGAGATTGATCGCCTGCTCGTACTCCATGAGCGCCGCACGATAGGCGCGGGAAATCATCTCGCCACGGT
This sequence comes from Archangium sp. Cb G35, assembly GCF_001896145.1. Taxonomy (NCBI): domain Bacteria; kingdom Pseudomonadati; phylum Myxococcota; class Myxococcia; order Myxococcales; family Archangiaceae; genus Archangium; species Archangium sp. Cb G35. The sequence continues at coordinate 299,108 of NZ_MPOI01000012.1, read as the reverse complement.
TCTTGTCGTACCAGATATCCTCCAGATCCCAGACGATGTCGCCATACTTGTCCGCCCGGAAGACGTGAGCATTGGCATCCTTGCTCAGGAGCATCATCGGATTCCTGTCATCGAGCTGGTAGGCCATCCTGGCCTCGCCGCACTGGAACGAGACCTTCCGCGAGGGGTCATTGGAGAGCGCCGCGGCGTTCTTGTAGTACTTCGAGGCCGCTCGGAAGTGCAGCCGCCGGGGCCGCTCCGTCCAGGGGGGGGGCGCCCGTGGCCGCGGCTGCTCGCCTTCCGCCAGGGGACACTCCTGGCGCACCCCGTCATTGCCCTCCGCGAATTGGGGCCGCTCGAAGAGCCTCCCGAGCGTGCCCTGCACGTGAGCCTCGCTCTCCCGGATGTCCGAGGCGGTATGCCAGGAGGCGGGCAATTGCCGGTACACCCGCTCCGCGCGTTTGCAATAGAAATAGGCCCCAAGGCGCTTCTGGGAGGCCAGGTCCGCATCGTTTTCCGCGTCGGCCGCCTCGAACCCCAACAGGCAGAGCCCATAGTTGGCCTGGGTCTTCTCCAGTTGATGGCCCGGGAACTGGATGATCCGTTTCCAGAGGACGCGTGCCTCGCTCCGCCTCGCATCCGTCTTCCCCGAGATCATCCTCGGCTCCGGCGTTGGCTCGGAGGCGACCGTCGTCCGTTTCAGGAAGCCCGTCGGGCCGGAGTGGAAGGACATGGAGGCCAGCGCTACCTGACCGGGGAGGAAGTGGGGATTGAGCGTGATGCTGTTGCGGAAGGCATTGGTGGCCTGGTTCGTCTGACCATCCTTCTGCAATGCAATCCCCAGGCTGTAGTATGCCAGGGTGAACCCGGGGTCCAATTCGATTGCCTTGCGGAAATGCCCGATGGCCAGGCCCAGGGAGTCGTAATTCGACGTACGCACGAACGACTCCCAGCTTTCCACCCCCTGGTGGAAGAGCTCGAAAGCCTCCCGGGAGCGGGTGATGCCGATATCCTTCAACCGAGGGTCATTGCGGATGATCTCGAAGGCCAGGTCCTGGGTGAGGCGCGAGACGGCGTCAGCGAGCTTCGGCTCGGCCAATAGCTGCTTGTTCTGCTGCTTGTTCTGCTGCGCCTTCTGCCGCTCCTCCTCCTTCAGCTGCTCCTTGTCCAACTCGACCCGCCAGGACTCTCCGTCGCTGCTCCTGGCAAGCAGGATGTAACGGGTCTGCTCTTCATAGAGGGTGCTTCGAATGACGTTCACGCCCAGCAGCGCGCGCACCGGAGCCTGGATGGGCGCGGCCAGCATGCGGAAGGGAACCTTGATGCCTCCACTGATCTCCAGGGCCAGGTCCTGGGTGGCGGCGGCCGAGGTCCCGGACGCGTCCGACGCATAGCCGAACTGCTTCATCTGGTGGGTGTTCCCAGGCTGCTGGAGCATGACCTCCGGCTGGAGCACCCTCTTGAGGTTTCCGAGGGCATTCGTGAGGCTCTCGGCGAAGGTCTGGCCAAGCTCCTGCTCCTGCTCCCGCTCCTGCTCCTGGGACGCGGAGAGCCCCGTGACCACGAAGGGCTCGATGACCGTCTTGCCCGCGTTGGGCACCTCGTTGGCGGCGATCAGGAGGACGACGGTCAAGGGGATCGTCGCCAACAGGAGCCGGAGGGGCTTGCGAGCACTCAGCCAATCGTATCCGCGTTTCAGGTGCTCGCCGGCCCGGGAGAGCCACCCGGGCGGGGTCACGCGCCCCTCCGGGCCTGGTTCCGGCGAGCCCTTCGTGGCGGACGAGCGCCAATGGCGGAGGCTCTGGAACAGTGGCCCCTCCAGGATCGTCTCCGCCAGCACGAAGGCGATGAGGAGCACGCCGGCCAGGAAGAAGTGCATCCCGAACTCCGAGGAGAAGAGCAGGATGGCGATGAGCCACGGCAGGGCGAGCAGCGACCCCAGGACGATGCGCCGGCACGGCAGCGACAGCCCGGGCAGTTCGACGCCCCTGAGCCGGCGGGCGGCGGCGGCCACCGCGAGGGCAAGCATGCCCGCGAGCGCCGCCCAGCAGGGCCATGGCCGGGCACCATCTCCACGCAGGGAGAGCTCGACGAGCTTCGCTCCGGCGAGCACCACTCCAATGAGCCACGAGATTGCCACCAGCGCCTCTCGGCCTCTCTTGCGGAGCCACGCCCACCGGTGCTGGAGCTCCCTCAGGAGAAGGAAGCTCCAGAGGCTCAGGCCGATGGGAAAGGCCAGCATCAAGCAGATGCGCCAGATCAGATGCCACTGATAGGCGGATGCCGACTCCGTGAACTCCGCCCGGCCGATGCTGAGGAGGGCCAGCACGGAGATGAAGGCCGCCGTCAACCCGGCGAGACTCACGAGGGAGCGCACCCGAAGCAGGTCGAGGAGGCACCCGGCGAGACAGAGGCATGACCAGAGGAGCAGGGGCGGCGACCAGAGGTCATAGGAATAGATGGGTGGCAGCTCCGGCTCGTTCAGGCCGCGGAGCGGTTGGAGTTGGATGGCCGCCAGCACCGCGACGAGCACGCCAAGGCCAGGCCGCCATGCCTGGGACCGGAGCAGGCCCCCGCGAGCGCCGCCATGACACGCGTTCCAGGCCAGTCCGGCTCCAATGGCCATTCCCCCGAGGAACAGGTACATCCCGAGCAGGGTGAGTGTCCCGCCCTGCACCAGAATCACACCGAGGTTGGAGCTGACCACCAGCCGCCCCTGGATGAAGAGGCGGGCCAAGAGCAGCACCCACCCCGCGATGACGAGCAGGAGCAGCCCCCAGGCCCGAGTATGAGAACCCCGTCTCGGCCGGCGGAGGAACCAGAGTCCCTCGAATGCCAGCAGAGCCGCGGTCAGCGCGACGGCGATGGCGCTCTGCCTCATCAGCGACCCCCTCGCTGGCTATACATGCAGCATGCCTGGGCGCATTCCGCCCCGTGGCCTCACTCCGGCGGGGCGCCGGGTGGGGGCCTGCCAGGAGGAGACTCCACGTCCCGCAGGGGGACCAGCCGGGAGAGCAGGGGACCTCCGTGCTTGAGGCGGGCAATCCGCTGCGACGGGTAGATGCTCCGCTGTCCCGTGAGGAGGTAGGCGGTGACGGTGACGATGACGACGTGAGGCAGCACGCCCGCGCCGAGCAGCTCCACGGCCATGAGGGACAGGGCCAGCGGCGTGTTGGCGGCGGCTCCAAAGAGCGCGGCGAGCCCCACGCCCGCGGCCAGATCCAACGGCAGGCCGAGCAGCCGCGCCAGCACGTTGCCGAGCGCCGCGCCCACGAAGAAGAGCGGGGTGACCTCGCCACCGAGGAATCCCGCGCCCAGCGTGATGGCGGTGAAGAGCAGCTTGAGGGCGAAGGCGCTGGAGGGCAGGGTGGGGTCCACGAAGGCCCGCTCGATGGTGGGCACGCCCAGGCCCAGGTAGTCGCTCGTCCCCACCAGCTTCCACAGCGCCACCACCGCCGCGCCTCCGAGCGCCATGCGCAGCGGCAGCGGCGGCACGGCCTTCTCCAGCCGCTTCTTGAGGAGGTGCACGCCCTCCACGAACACCACGGCCACCAGCGCCACCACCGCGCCGAAGACGAGCCACTTGCCGAGCACCAGGGGCGACAGTGGCAGCGCCGCCGGGATGGGGTAGGGCGTGTGGTGGATGCCGAGCGAGCGGGTGACGAGATCTCCGACCACCGAGGCCACCAGCGCGGGCACGAGGGCCTCGTAACCCATGCGCCCCACGCAGACGACCTCGAGCCCGAAGACGGCGCCCGCGATGGGCGTGCCGAAGACGGAGCCGAAACCCCCGGCGATGCCGGCGGCGAGCAACTCACGGCGCGTGGCGGGTGACACGCGGAAGCGGTGGGCCACGGCGTCGGCGAGGCTCGCCCCCATCTGCACGGCGGTACCCTCGCGCCCCGCGCTGCCTCCGAAGAGGTGCGTGAGCACCGTGCCCACCAGCACCATGGGCGCCATGCGCAGGGGCAACTGCTTGTCACCCTCATGCACCGTGTCGATGACGAGGTTGTTGCCACCCCGGATGGGCGTACCCCACCGGCCGTAGAGCGCCCCGATGGCCAGGCCCGCCAGGGGCAGTGTGTAGACGAGCACCTCGTGCCGGGTGCGGATGTCCGTGGCCATGTCCAGCAGGTAGAGGAACACCGCCGACGCCACGCCGCACACCCCTCCCACCAGGGTGCCGAGCACGAGCCATTGGCCGAAGGAACGTGCGCGCTTGTCCAGACTCACCGTACGAGCTCCCGTGCGTTGTCTCGCGCCGAGGGAGGTCCGCGAGCGAGGAGGGCCCTTGTACCACCGACGCCCCCTGGTCTGTCCGGTGGGCGAGCGGCCGGGCTCGGAGCGCCTTCCTCACGAGCTGCCAGGGGCAACGCATGGAACACTTTTGTCGAGCACCGGGTAAACACATGTTCGCCATGTCTCCGCCGCCCCCTCCAGACTTCCAGCTGCTGTTCGAGCAGAGCCCGGGCTCCCTCCTCGTCCTCGCTCCGGACGCGGACTTCACCATCATGGCGGTGAGCGACGCCTACCTGCGGGTCACCATGACGGCCCGCGACGCCCTTCTCGGCCGCCCGCTCTTCGAGGTGTTCCCCGCCAACCCGGCGGACCCCAAGGCCACCAGCACGCGCGACGTGCGCGCCTCGCTCGAGCGGGTCATGGCCACGCGGGCGCCGGATTCCGTGCCTGTCCTGAAGTACGACATCCCGCGTCCCGAATCCGAGGGCGGTGGTTTCGACGAGCGGTATTGGATCACCCTCAACACCCCCGTGTTCTCCCGCGAGGGCGAGCTGCGCTACCTCATCCACCGCACGGAGGACGTGACGGACTTCGTGCGCCTGTCCCTCCGGGGCGAGCAGGGCCCGCACATGGAGCAGGAGGCCCTCCGCCGGGGTCAGGCCTACCTCCAGGCCACCAACGCGGAGTTGCGCGAGGCGGTGCGGACACGTGACGAGTCACTCGCCCTGGCCGCCCGCTCCCAGGCGGAGGCCGAGCGCCAGCGGGCCTCGCTGCATGCGGTGTTCATGCAGGCCCCCACCGCCATCACCATCCTCCACGGGCCTCGCTACGTCATCGGGCTGGCCAATCCCCCGGTGTGCCGCATCTGGGGCCGCCGCCCCGAGCAGGTGCTGGGCAAGCCCCTGTTCGAGGCCCTCCCGGAGATCGCCAATCAGGGGGTCGAGGAGCTCCTGGCGCAGGTGCTCACCACCGGGGTGCCCTACGTGGGCAGGGAATTGTCCGTCCCGGTGGCGCGCCTGGAGGGCGGGGCCATCGAGGACGTGTACTTCAACTTCGTCTACGAGCCCATGCGCGACAGCCAGGGCCACGTGGAGGGCATCATCGTCGTCGCCTCGGACGTGACGGAGCTGGTGCGGGCCCGCCAGCGCACGGAAGCGCTCGCCGCCGAGGAGGTGCACGCCGCCGAGGAGCGGCTGCGCCTGGCCATGGCCGCCATGGAGATGGGGACGTGGGACCTGAATCTCACGAACGGCTCGCTGGTCTGGGACGAGCGCATGCGCGCCCTCTTCGGGTTGCCGGCGGATGCTCCCGTGAACTACCCGATCCTCCTCGCGTGCGTGCATCCCGAGGACCGGGAGCGCGTGGATCAGGCCGTGCGCCAGGCGCTGACTCCGGGCGGCACGGGGGTGCTCGCCGTCGAGTACCGCATCTCCTGCCCGGAAGGCACGCCGCAGCGGTGGGTGAGCTCCCAGGGCCAGGTGCACTTCGATGGCTCGGGGAAGCCCCGGCGATTCCTGGGCACCGGCATGGACATCACGGCGCGCAAGCGGATGGAGGCGGAGGCCAAGGCGCGGGCCGATTTCGAGCAGCAGCTCATCGGCATCGTCTCCCATGACCTGCGCAATCCCCTGAGCGCCATCCTCCTGGGCGCCCACTCCCTGCTGGGCCAGGAGGGCCTGGGCGAGCGGCAGATGAAGAGCGTGGTGCGCATCCAGGCCTCGGCCCAGCGCGCGGTGCGCCTGGTGAAGGATCTGCTGGACTTCACCCAGGCGCGGCTGGGCGGGGGCATGCGCATGGAACGCCGGTCCCTGGAGCTGGCCCCCCTCATCACCCAGATGGTGCTGGAGGTCGAGGCCGCCTGGCCCGAGCGCTCCATCGAGGTGCACCGGGAGGGGGACACCCAGGGCGAGTGGGACGGAGACCGCATCGCCCAGGTCGTGACGAACCTGGTGACCAACGCCCTCAAGTACAGCCCGTCCGGCAGCCGCGTGCGCGTGGAGGCACGGGGGGTGGACGGCTGGGTGTTCCTCGCGGTGCACAACACCGGCACCCCCATCCCCGCCGACAAGCTGCCCCAGCTCTTCCAACCCATGCGGCGCGCGACCAACGAGGTAGACAAGGCGGGCCGCAGCGTGGGGTTGGGCCTCTACATCGTGGACCACATCGCCCGGGCCCATGGGGGCAGCGTCGAGGTCTCCTCTTCCGAGACGGTTGGGACGACCTTCACGGTCCGGCTGCCGCGCTCCGCCCCCCCGGGCGGACGCCCGACGTGAGCCTCCGCCTCACTGTCAGCGAAATCCTACTCGGGAGGACGTGGGCGGTGGGCCCCAGGCAGCAGGGGGGACTCGCATAAGCGGAAAACTGCGCTAGAGTCGCCCGGCTTCCAAGAATTCGATAGCCGTCGCGCCTCCCCCAGCGCCGATTCAGAGTCCGCCTTGTCCAACGCCCCCCTGCCTTCCCAGCCCCCTCCCGACGGGCCGTTCGAACACCAGGAGCCGACCCTCACCGGGACCGCCACCCGAGCGGCGGGCAATACCTCCACACGGCTCTCCCCATTCCACCCGGAGATGACGGGCACCATCGTCGCCCCGATGGAGGCCGGTGAGCTGCCCGATGTGGCCGCCATCCGCGGCATGCGGTTGGATCAGCTCCTCTTCGTCACCACCGGCGTGCTGCTGGCGATCGTCGTGGGCCTGCTGGCCTCCGTCGCCTGGGTCTCCGCCCGAGCCCAGTTCGAGGAGACGTCCACCCGCTTCAACGAGCACGTGCGCAATCAGGCCATCGAGCTGGGCCAGACGCTCAGCCATACCCTGTCGCTCACCTCGGCCACCTCCCTGCGCGACAACAACTACGCCTTCCTCAGCGAGGTGGCGCGCTCCATCATCTCCGACAACCCCAACATCCTCCGCGTGCAGATATATGACGCGGACAGCCAGCTCGCAGCGGATTCGGCGGAGGACGCGAAGCTGGGCACCACCACCGAGCGCAAGCCGGAGCGGCGCTGGGTGACGGCGCTCTACCAGGGCAAGCCCATCATCGAGTACCAGGAGCCCATCGACTACGGCTCCCAGAGCGGCAAGGGCGTGGTGCTCATCAGCTACTCGCTGGAGGGGTTGCAGAAGCAGCTCCACGAGCTGGAGGCCGCCAAGCGCGAGTCACTGCGCCGCAATGCCACCACCATGGCGGGCCTGGGCCTGGGCTTCCTGCTGCTGGCCGGCGTGCTGGTGGCCATCCAGAGCCGCCGCATCACCCGGCCCCTGGGCGTGCTCACCGGCAAGGTGATGCAGCTGGCCGCTGGAGACCTGGGCGCGCGCACCGAGGAGGTGCGGGGTGCCGGCCGCGAGGTGACCACGCTCGGGGTGGTGTTCAACCACATGGCCGAGCGCATCAACGTGCTGCTCGAGGACGTGCGCGCCAAGGCCCAGCTGGAGCGCGACGTGTCGCTCGCGCGCACCGTGCAGGAGACGCTGCTGCCCGGCCGCGAGGGCTTCCAGGCGGGCCCGTTGCGCATCGCCGGCCTCGTCGTCACCGCGGACGCGTGCGGCGGCGACTGGTGGATGCGCGCCTCCCTGGACGAGCGCCGCGTGGTGGTGGGCATCGGCGACGTCACCGGCCATGGCCTCGCCACCGCCCTGGTGGCCACCAGCGCCACCAGCGGCTTCACCGCCGCCATGACCATGCGCCCGCCCGAGGAGATCAACGCCCAGCTCCTCATCTCCTCGCTCAACCTCACCATGGCCCACATGGGCCGCGGCGAGCACCAGATGTCCAGCGCGCTGGCCGTGCTCGACACCCAGACGGGCGTCATCGACTACGCGAGCGGCGGCCACCCCAGTCCCATCGTCTACAGCCGCTCCACCCGCCAGGTGGCCTCGTTGCCGGCCCGCGGCGCGCTGCTGGGTGCCTCCGCCATCTCCCAGTACGCCTCGCGCCAGGCCCAGCTGCGGCCTGGAGATCTGATCGTCTGGTACACCGACGGCCTCACCGAGTCCCGCGACGCCAGCCAGAAGCAGTACGGCACCCAGCGTCTGGCCGCCGCCATCCAGGCCAATGCCCACCTGTCCGCCGAGGCCCTGCGCGACGCCATCCTGGCCGATGCGCGTGCCTTCAGCGCCGGCCTCCCGGCGCAGGATGACATCACCGTGGTCGTCGCCGAGTTCAGCCCCGCCTCCCCATGAGTCGCATGCGCTCTCCCCGTCCCTCCGTCCGCCGCCTCGTCGCGGCACTCGTCCTCGCCCAGTCGCTCACCGGCACGGCCGCGTTCGCCCAGTACCGCCCACCCCCCATGTCCGAGTCCCAGCGGCTCGTCCGGGAGGGTGAGACGGCCCAGGTGGACGCCAGCACCGCCGCCACCTCCGGTGACAAGAAGCGCGCCGAGACGAAGTACCGCAAGGCCCTGGAGCTCTTCGAGAAGGCGCTCGCCGCCGAGGCCACCTCCGTGCCCGCCGCCGCCGGACTCGGCGCCGTGGGCCTGGCCCTCAACGAGCACGAGCGCGTGGCCTCCCTCGTGGCCCCCGTGTATGCCGCCAACCCCGAGTCGCTGGAGCTGGCGTACCCGCTCGGCATCTCCCTCTTCAAGCTCAAGCGCTACGAGGAGGCCCTGCCGGTGCTCCAGCAGGTGTCCGTGGCCAACCAGCCCGAGCACCTGCTCGTCCACTACTACCTGGGCAACTACTACGCCCTCGCGCTCCAGGACGGCGAGGCCACCGTGGCCGAGCTGCAGGCCTACCTGGCCCAGCGCCCGGACAAGCTCGCCGCCAACGACTATCAGATCCACGAGCTGCTCGGCCGTGGCCACCTGCTGCGCAATGATGCCGCGGCGGCGCGCCTGTCCTTCGAGCGCGCCCAGGTGGGCCGCACCGAGTCCGTCTCCATCCAGATGGGACTGGGCGCGGTGCTGGAGATGGAAGGGAAGATGGCGGAGGCCATGGCTCTGCTCGAGGGCCTGACGGTGCGCTTCCCCCAGGTGCCCGAGGCCAAGGAGCGTCTGGGCCGGCTGCTGCTGGAGTCCAACGACCTGCCGCGCGCCGAGGTGCAGGCGCTCGCCCTGGTGAAGCTGGGGGGCACGGCGGCCTCGCACATGCTGCTGGGTGACGTGCGCATGGCCCAGGCCCGGCCCGCCGAGGCGGAGACCGAGTACCGCAAGGTGCTGGACCTGGCCCCGGGCGACGTGGGCGCGCAGATCTCCGTGGGCATGGCGCTGCAGAGGCAGGGCCGCAACGAGGAGGCCATCTCCTTCCTGGAGAGTGCCGTGCAGTCGGGCGCCGACAGCCTGGAGCTGTGGTCCACCCTGGGCAGCGTCAACCGCCGCGCCGGCCGCTACGCGCGCGCCGTGGAGGTGCACCGGCGCGTGGTGGAGATGGCCCCCAAGCAGGCGTTCGGCCACGTGCTGCTGGGCGCGGACCACTTCGCCACCGGCCAGTGGGACCTGACCATCGAGGACTACACCCAGGCCCTCAAGCTGGAGCCGGAGCACGCCGACGCGAAGAAGTGGCTGGCCCGCGCGCTGGCCAACCGCGCCCGGGATCGCGCCAGCAACGGCCGCGTGGACGACGCCGTACGCGACCTGCGCCGCGCCTATGATCTGGAGCGCAGCTCGGCCATGGCCCGCCGCCTGGGCGCCGTCCTGCTGCAGCAGGGCTCCCACGCCGAGGCCCGCAAGGTGATGGAGCAGGGCGTGCAACTGCCCGAGGCCGCCTGGCGCGAGCACCTCGTGCTCGGCTACGCGCGGCTGGGCTCGGGCGCTCCCAAGGAGGCGCTCGAGTCCTTCGAGAAGGCCGGGCAGATGGCCCCGGACCTCGCCGCCGTGTCGGACGTGTCCGCCGGCTCGGCCCTCGCGGAAATGGAGCTCGGCCAGGTGGATGCCGCCCTCAAGCGGCTGACCGATCCGGGCACCTCCAAGCGCGCCCTCGAGGTGACGCGCGCCAACCTCTCGCGCGTCTACCTGCGCCGCGCCTTCGCCCGCCTGGAGGCTGGAGACGGCGCGGGCGCCCGCCAGGACGTGGAGTCCGCGGAGCGCGCCGGCCTCGGCGGCAACCAGTCCGAGCTGGCCCGCCTGTCCGCCTTCGCCAAGGGGCTCGCCCAGACGGAGGAGGGCCGCTTCGGTGACGCGGGCAACCTCTTCAAGCGCGCGCTCACCCCGACGCCCGGCTGGGCCCGGCCCAACACCCGCCAGCTCGTGGACGCCTTCCTGCTCTACCGCAACGACAAGCTGCCGCAGGCACGCAAGACGCTCACCGCCGCCGCCAAGCGGCCCATCCCCGAGCAGGCCCAGTTCACCGCCGCCCTCACCAGCGCCCTCCACCGCCGCGAGGCCGAGCGCGCCTACTCCTCCGGCAACATGCGCGCCGCGGAGAAGGCCTTCAAGGCCGCCCTGGCCCTCTCGCCGGACAGCGCCGCCCTCCAGCACAACCTCGCCTGCGTGGCCTACCGCGGCAAGAAGGCCAATGACGCCGTGGCCACCTGGAAGAAGCTCGAGGGCACCGTGCCCCAGGCCTCGCTCAACCTCGGCATCGACGCCCAGGAGCGCCGCCGCGACATGACGCAGGCCGTCGACTCCTACCGCCGCTACCTCGCCTCGGGCGCCGCGCCTCGCGCCGCCGCCGTCCGCGAGTGGAAGGAGCGGTTGCAGCAGATCTACGGCCTGGCCGAGCCCGCCACCGCCCCGACCCCCAACCCCGAGCCCTCCAGCGCCACCGCTTCGGATACCACGCCATGATTTCCCCCCGCTCGCTCCTCCTGGGCCTCGCGCTGCTGTGCGCGTGGGTGCCCGCCGCCGGCGCGGCCCCCAAGAAGGCCACCCTGGGCGTCTTCCTGCCCACCACGCTGACCGATGGCCAGCAGCGCTTCCAGTTCGCCGAGGCGCTCGCCGCGAAGCTGTCCGCGGCCACCGGCCGGCCCACCGCCGCCAAGAGCTTCGCCCGCTACGAGGACTTCTCGAAGGCCGTGGGCGAGGGCATCGTCGACTTCGCCGTCCTGGACTCCTGGGCCGCCGTGCAGCTGGGCTCCAAGGCCACCCCGGTGGCGCTCGCGCCGCTCTCCGGTGAGACGGCCCAGCGCTGGGCCATCGTCTCCACCTCGCGCGGCTCGGTGAAGGACCTGGCGGGCAAGCGGCTCGCCATCGTCAAGGGCGCGGGCGCGGCGGATCCCAAGTTCGTCACCAACGTGGTGCTCGCCGGTGACCTGGACGCCAAGAAGCACTTCAAGCTCACCCCGGTGCCCAACGTGGAGTCCGCCCTGAAGATGCTGGAGGCCAAGGGCGCCGAGGCCGCGCTGGTGCCGCTGGCCCACGTCCCCGAGGGCGTGCGCGTCCTCTACCGCAGCAGCAAGGTGCCCGGCGCCGTCCTGGTGGGCATGCGCGGCGACGAGGACGACCTGACGGAGAACCTCAAGAAGCTCGAGCCGGTGGCTCCCTTCGGCGCCTTCGTCTCCATCCAGGGCAAGGAACTGGAGGACCTGCGCAAGCTGCTGCAGAGCGGCCCTCCCCGCCGCCAGCCCGTGCTGGTGGAGGTACCCGCACTGCGCGTGGACACCCGGGCCTTCCTGGAGCCCGCCGTCCTCCAGCCGGTGCTGCCGTCCTTCGCGGACGCCCTGGATGTGTCCGCCGAGCAGCCGGATGACTGACAGTGCGGGGGCGACTTTCCCCTCCTGGAACCGCTAAACTCCTTCTCCAATCTCGGGACGTAGAGAACGATGCACTCGACTCGAATCGCTTGGCTCCCCGCTCTCGTCGGGCTCATGTGCGGCCTCACCGCCCACGCCGCTGGAACGCCGCAGACGAAGTCCACCCCGCCGGCGGCGGCCAGCAGCAGCAGCACCAGCTCTGGCACCACGGCGTCGGATGCCCCCAAGGCGCGCAAGCCGCTGCCGCTGCCGCCTCCCTCCTCGTCGTCCAACGTCCCGCAGCGCGCGCCCTTCACCGGCCCGGCCACCTCGCGGCCGCTGCCTCCGCCCTCGGCCCTGGCCGGCGTGGACATCCCGGATCCGCTCGCCGCTCCCGAGGCCGCCTCGCTCGAGGAGTCCGTGCAGCAGCTGCTGAGTGAGGCGGTGGTGTCCACGGCCTCCAAGCGCAGCCAGCGCATCGCCGACGTGCCGATGACCATCTCCTGGATTCCCGCCGAGGAGCTGGAGGGCACCGGCCAGTTCTCGCTGTGCGAGGCCATCCAGTACTTCCCCGGCATGGAGTGCCGCCGGGGCGCCATGCGCAAGGCGGCGGTGAGCGCGCGCGGCCTGGGCTCCAACTACCTCTCCAACCGGCTCCTGCTGCTGCAGGACGGCCGCCCGTTGACCGACCCCTGGACGGGCCAGTTCTACGCGGACGAGACCACGCCGCTCACCAACCTCAAGCAGATTGAAGTCATCCGGGGCCCCGGCTCCACGCTGTACGGCTCCAACGCCTTCAGCGGCGTCATCAACATGATCTCCCGCCAGCCCAAGGATTTGATGCAGGACGGGCGCGACTGGGGCTCGGACATGCGGCTGCTGCTGGGCCAGGACCGGACGTGGCGCGCGCAGGCCACCGCGGCCGGACGCGGCGGCCCGGTGGAGGCGCTCGTCAGCTACTACGGCTTCGGCTCGGACGGCCCCCAGCTCTTCAATGATCCGAGGATCGGCCGGGTGGACGACAACGAGGACTCCCTGGTGCACCAGGTCACCGGCCGGGTGAACATCAAGAGCCTGACGCTGGACGCCAGCTTCACCAACGGAGAGATCGGCCGTCCGGGTGGCCACCAGCTCGCCACCGTGGGCAACTGCGGCAAGTGCCACTACACGCCCAACGACGTGGAGCGCGTGCAGAACTTCAACGCGAGCGCGCAGGTGGATCAGCAGGTGACGGACAACCTGCGCTTGTTCGCCCAGGCGTACACCTTCTTCAAACGCCGCGAAGTGGTGATGGAGAACGCCTTCGACGAGCAGAACCCCCAGACGCCGCTGGGCAAGCGGCGCCGGATCGGCGGCGAGGCCCGCGGCCTGCTCACCCTGGGCGATCTCACCGTCACCTTCGGTGGTGACTACAAGAACGACCTGGTGAACAACCCCAACATCCTCCCCGGCCTGACCATGGAGGACACCACCCAGGACATCCTCGGTGGCTTCGTCGACGCGGAGTACCGGCCCTTCAGCCAGCTCGTGCTCAGCGCGGGCGCCCGCTACGACAAGTACATGATTCCGGAGAAGGTCTGGCAGGCGCGCACGGATCAGATCTCCCCGCGCGCCAGCGTGGTGTTCCACGCCCGTCCCGAGCTGACCTTCCGCGCCAACTACGGCCGCGCCTTCCGCGCCCCCACGCTGGCCGAGCTCGCCATCAACCAGCAGATGTACGCGGCCACGCTGATCGGCAACGGCAACCTGCGCGCCGAGACGCTCGACACCGTCGAGGCCTCGGTGGACTTCTGGCCCTTCGAGCGCACGGTGCGCCTGACGGGCACGGGCTTCTACAACCTGGCCCGCAACTTCATCAACCAGGAGCTCGTCTTCGGCGCCACCTCGCAGTTCAAGAACGTGGGCGATGCGCGCGTGATGGGCTTCGAGGCGGAGGCGGCGGCACAGGTGGCGGCCATCAACTCCTCCTTCGACGTGTCCTACCAGTTCCTGGACGCGCGGGCGCTCGCCTTCGACAACCGGCCGGAGCGGCCGCTCGAATACGCGCCCCAGCACCGCGTGTACGCGCGTGGCCGGACGAACTTCGGCAAGCTCGCCTTCGCCGAGGTCTACGCGCTGTACGTGGGCGACCGGCTCGACCCGGGCTCCCTGGAGAACCCGGCCACCGGCAAGTTCGAGCAGGTGAAGCTGCCCGGCTACTTCACCGCCACCGCTCGCGTGGGCGCCAACGTCACCAAGGGCCTCACGGTGTCCGTGGTCGGCTCCAACCTCTTCAACGCGAAGTACGATGAGTCCTTCGGCTTCCCCGCGCCTCCGCTGAGCCTCTTCAGCGAGATCAAGTTCCAGTACTGAGCCGTCATCGTGAGAGCAGCCCACCCGCAGGGGGCCACCACCGGCCTCCACCTCATCGCAGATGCCTCCCTGGCTCCCGCCACGTTGGAGCAGGCCGCCCCCGCGCTCGTGCGCAGCGGCCTGTCCGTGGTGGCGCGAGGGGGAAGCCCGCGAGCCCCGGCCCGCGAGCTGATCCTCTTCGACGGCCGCCTGGGGCCTGCCCACGCGGCGATGCTGGAGCGTCAGCCTCCGGCGCTGCTGCTGGCCACGCGTGAGCCGGGGGGCCTCCCGTCCGCGTGGGAGATGCGGGTGCTGGGCTCGCTCCTGCGCGGTGAGGTGCTGATGCCCCAGGGGGCTCCCGTCGCGAAGCTGTGGCTGGAGCGGGTGCTGGATTTGAAGGCCGCCTCGTCCGAGGCCGCCGCGCTGGTGGAGGCCTCCAAGGGCAGCCGGAGCGCGGCGAACCTCGCGGCCGAGGTCATGCACGAGCTGGCCGCCAACGCGCTGTTGGACGCACCGGTGGATGACCGGGGCACGCCGCTGTATGCCCACCGGCGTGAGTCGGTGCAGGCGGTGGCGCCGGAGCACGTGTGCCAGGTGTCGCTGGCGGTGGGGGAGGGCGGCATCTTCCTGGAGGCGGTGGATCTCTTCGGGCGGTTGACGCCCGGGCCCATCGCACGGGCGCTGGCCTCGCTGGGTGGACGCATGCAGGTGAATGCCTCGGGCGGTGGGGCGGGCCTGGGCATGCGGCGTATCCTGGAGGCGTGTGATCTGATCGCCGTCCGCGTGACTCCCGGCAAGGAGACGCGGATGCTGGGCGTGGTGGGATGGGGGGAGGCGCGCCGCCGGGCCGGACTTCCCAAGTCTTTGCTGTACTTCCAGTCGGAATGAGGAGCGGGACGGTGGAGACGCAGGGTTCCAATGCCACTATCAGCCGCGCGCGCGTGGGTACCATCAACCACGTCCGCATCGCCGGCATCATCGACGAGACGTTCCCGCTGACGTCCTCGTCCCCCGACCTGGGCGGGCTGCTCATCGTCGATCTCGGCCAGGTGGAGCGCATCAGCTCCTTCGGCGTGCGGCGGTGGATCGAGTTCGCCAGCAAGCTGCCCGCCGGGGGCATCGCGCTGTACGTGGTCAACGCGCCACCGGTGATGGTGGACCAGCTCAACATGGTGGAGGGCTTCTCCGGCGTGGCGCGGGTGCTGTCCGTCCTGGCGCCCTACACGTGCCGCACCTGTGGAGAGGACCGGCTGCGCGTGGTGGACCTGCAGGCCGAGGCGCCCATCATCGCCGAGGGCCGCGCCCCCGAGCACTCCTGTCCGGTGTGCGCCGGCAAGCTGGAGTTCGCGGATCTGCCGAGCGAGTTCTTCGACTACGCGAAGCGCCAGCAGTTCGGCACGGTGGATCCGGTGGTGATGCGCTACCTGCGCGCCACCACGCCCAGCGCGCCCAGCGCGCTCACCACGCACCTGAAGATCGTCCAGGACGACATCACGTACGTCTCCCTGGCCAGCGAGCTGAAGGCGGACCTGAACGTGCGCCGGCTGGCGTCGGGCCTGGAGGGGCGCGTCGCCTTCGACTTCTCCCACGTCCACAAGGTGGAGCCCG
The DNA here is from genome assembly GCF_001896145.1 of Archangium sp. Cb G35. Classification (NCBI taxonomy): domain Bacteria; kingdom Pseudomonadati; phylum Myxococcota; class Myxococcia; order Myxococcales; family Archangiaceae; genus Archangium; species Archangium sp. Cb G35. Next base: position 283,349 of record NZ_MPOI01000012.1, on the reverse strand, counting down.
AGGCCGTCGCGAAGCTGGAGCAGGTGCTCGCCACGGCCGCGCAGGGCGCCAAGGTGGTGCTGTGCCGCGTGCCGGTGCCGGTGCTCAACGCGCTCACCCGTTTCACCAAACCGCTCACCGCGCAGATCGGCACCCTGTGGCTGCCCTGCGAGTGCCGCAACTGCGGCCATGAGCACCAGCAGCGCGCCCTGGCCTCCGAGTACCTGGCCAAGCTGCGCGCCAACGCCAGCCCCGAGCGCCAGTGCCCCATCTGCGGCGGCTCCGCGCGTCTTCCCTCCATCCCCCAGCTCGTGCCGCTGCTCAGCCGCTCGTCTCTGGTGGACAAGCCTCTGGATGACATCGAGGCGCTCGAGCCTCGCGCCCTCAGCCAGTACCTCTTCGGCTCCACCAACGTGGATCCGAACGCCAACAAGGGCGGCAGCTCGGAGATCAGCAACTCCATCAGCGCCACCAAGCTGCAGATCATCCGCCGGCTGGGCCAGGGCGGCATGGCCGAGGTGTTCCTCGCCAAGCAGGTGGGCGTGAAGGGGTTCGAGAAGTTCGTGGTGATGAAGAAGATTCTCCCGCAGTTCGCGGAGAATTCTGAATTCGTCGACATGCTCTTCGCCGAGGCGCGGGCCAACGCGCGCCTCACGCACCCCAACGTCGTGCAGACGTTCGACGTGGGCATGAACGACGGCGTGGCGTACATCCTCATGGAGTACGTGCGCGGCCCGGACCTCAAGAAGTTGATGAACGAGCTGCGGCGCAAGGGACTGGCCCTGCCGCTGGAGCACGCGCTGCGCATCGTCGCCGAGACGGCCGCGGGCCTGCACTACGCGCACAGCTATGTGGATCCGGCCGGCGTGCCCCACCCGGTGGTGCACCGCGACGTCAGCCCCCACAACGTCCTCATCTCGCTCGATGGCGCCATCAAGCTGAGCGACTTCGGCATCGCCAAGGTGCAGGGCGAGGAGAACACCCAGGCCGGCGTGCTCAAGGGGAAGATCTCCTATATCTCCCCCGAGGCCGCCGCGGGCCGCGCCCTGGACGCGCGCAACGACGTGTTCGCCCTGGGCGTGGTGCTCTTCGAGCTGCTCACCGGCACGCTGCCCTTCAAGCGGGACCACGACGCGGCCACGCTCAACGCCATCGTGCGCGAGCCGGCGCCCGTGCCGTCCCAGCTCAAGCCGAACATCCCCCAGGACGTGTCGGACCTCATCCTCCGCGCCCTGGTGAAGGATCCGGCGCGCCGCACGCCCTCCGCCTCGGCCATGCGCGAGGAGATCGAAGCGGTGATGGCCCACCACCGGCTCAACTCGTCGCCGGCGGCGGTGGCCCAGTTCTTCAAGGCCACGCTGGGAGACAGGCTCGCGGAGTTCGGGCCCACCAACAACGCCCCCCCGGGCTCCACCGGCTCGCATCCGAGCATCTCGGGCACGGGCTCGGGCAACGCGACGCGCGTTCCCACGGGTGGCACCGGCGAGATGGTGGCGCCCCCCGGCACTGGCTCGCGGCCCGCCCTGGGCGCCGGCACCGGGCAGTATGGCGCCGTGCCGCCGCCTCCACCGGCGCAGGCCGCGCGTCCTCCGGCTCCTCCTCTTCCCGGCGCTCAGGGCCCGGACGAGCGCACCGAGGTCTACCGGCCCGCGCAGCAGGGCCTCATCGCCCCCAACGCCCTGCCTCCCGAGCCTCCCACGGAGTCCTCTCCGGCGTTGGTGCCAGCGCCCGCCCCGGCGCGTCCGTCCCTGTCCGGTGTGCCCACCGTGCCGCCCCCGCCGCCGACCGTGGCGTCCCGTCCCACGTCCCTGTCCGGGACGCCCGCGGTGCCGCCTCGTGCCTCGCTGTCCGGGACGCCCGCGGTGCCGCCGCGTGCCTCCGGGCCCACGCCCGCCGCGGTGCCGCCCCGCGCGTCCCTGTCCGGCGTGCCCGGCACCGGCTCCCGGCCCGCGTTGCAGCCCTCGGTGCCGGTGTCCGCCCGGACGTCGACCCAGGTGGCTCCCTCCGCGGCTCCCGGGGGTGCTCCCGCCAGGGCCCCGGCCGCTCCGGCTCCACAGGCCGCCGCCGCCAGGCCCGCCGCGCGCTCGTCCGCGGTCAAGTGGGCCGTCCTCGGCGTCGCCGGGCTCCTGGTCGTGGGTGGCGCCGCCGTGCTGGGCCCCAGGCTGCTCTCGGACAAGGGCGTAGAAGTGGTCAACCGCGGGCCGGGCGAGCAGATCTACATCGCGGGTCTCCGGGTGGAGGATGCCCAGGCGCTCAGCCTGGAGGGCGTCAGTCAGCTCGTCGTCTCCACGGCCATGAATGGCCGCCTGCACCGCTTCGGCATTCCGGTGAGCACGGACGTCATCGACGTGCGCACCCTGCCCGAGGCTCGTCCTGAGCCGGGCAGCAAGGGCACGCTGCGCATCGGCGGGCAGCCGGGCTGCTTCGTCAAGCTGGGCCCGGACATGCTTCCCGGCGCGACGCCGGTGTCGGCTCCCATCGACGCCGGTGTGGAGTTGCAGGTCATCGTCACCTGTCCCAACCAGCCGGTGTGGTCGCGCTGGGTGATGGCGGTGCCGGGGCAGGAGTTGGAGGTCGTTCCGCTGCCAAAGAAGTAGGCCTCTCGGAGGCCCACGGGCCAGGGTGCGTCACGTATGAAGGGCTGGAAGCTGTTTCCTCACCTCGTCGTCCGCACCACCGGCTTTCCCCTCGAGCGGCTGGAGCGGCTGCGCTGTCCCGAGTCGGCGGAGAGCGCCCGGAGGCTGTGGGCCGAGCGGCGTGAGCTGGAGGCGCTGAAGGCCAGTGGCCCGCGTCTGCGGCGGCCTCCGTCCGCGGTGCTGGCCGCGCTGAAGGCGGGGCGCCCGGTGGAGGTGGAGGGGCTGGAGTCCCCCGGTTTCTTCGCCACCTACAACGTCCACGCCCGTGCCGCGCAGGAGGCCAGTGCCGCCTTCGAGGAGGCGTTCACCCGCGAGTCGGCCCGGGTGGAGGAGTCGCTCGCGGCGCTGCGCACCGAGCCGCGCTTCCTGGAGGCGGTGGCCAGCTCCAGCCCTCCGGTGGCGAGGGACCTGGCCGCCGGCCGGGACGGGGCGCGGCTGAAGCGGCAGGTGGCCAGCTACCTGCAGCGGCTGTGCTCGAAGAACGAGACGATGAGCTTCTTCGGCCCCATCAACTACGGGCGGGTGGAGCCCGGCGCGCCCACGGGTGTCACCGTGCGCTGGTCCGGCCCCGAGGTGCTGGTGGGGCGCAACACCTTCGCCGCCTCGTGGTTGGTGCTCGGGCTGGTGCGCGCGATCGCCGCCGATCCGGAGGTGGCCCCCTGGCTCGTGTTGCGCCGCAAGGCCTTCGCCGCGATGCCTCCGCGCAAGGGGGCCGCGCCCAACCCCGCCAGCGTGGAGGACGTACTCCCTCGGCTGGTGGAGGCGGTGGATGGGACGCGGCCCCTGTCGGCGTTGCGCGAGGTGCTCGGGGTGGAGTGGCCGTTGCTGCTCGATGCCGTCCGCTTCGGCCTCCAGCGCAACCTGTTCACCCACCAGCTCGAGGTGCCCTCTGCCTCGCACCACCCGCTGGAGGACCTGGCCGAGCGGCTCGCTGGCATTCCAGGCCCGGCGGCCCGTGGGCACCTGCGCGAGCTGGAGGGCGTGCTGGGAGTGATGGCGCGCTATGGCGCGGCGGACGCGGCGGGCAAGATGGCGCTCAACGAGGAGCTGGCGAAGCGCGCCCGCGAGCGCTGGGGTGTGGTGCCCGTGGCGGCGGCCTCCACGTCCGACAGCCACAACTTCTACCAGGACCGTCTCCCGATGCGGGAGGAGTGCGGCGGAGACCTGCGCCTCTCGCTCGGCGGCGAGCGCGCGGAGGAGCTCACGCGGAAGCTGGAGCCGGCGCTCGGGTTGATGGGCGAGGCGGCGCTGCGCACGCGCGAGGCGTCCCGGTCCGCCGTGGCGGCGCTGGTGGGCGCGCGGACGGTGCCCTTCTGGAAGGTGGTGGCGGCGTACGGGGACAGGCCGGTGCCGTACGACACCACGGTGGCCTCGGCGCTCGCGGCGGCCATTTCCGAGCCGGCGGCCCGGTGCGTGGAGTTGGATCCAGCGGCGCTGCCCGCGCCTCGTGCCGGGACGGAGCTGCCGATCGTCACCTCGATCGATCTGCTCGTGGGCGCCCCGGACGTGGAGGCCTGGAGCCGCGGCGAGTACGAGCTGGTGGTGGGAGACGTGCACGACACGGCCCTGGTGTGGGGCTGGGCGTTGCAGTTCCACGAGGAGCGGAGGCGGGTGGAGGGCGAGATGCTGCGGGCGCTCGGCGCGCTGCGGCGGCCGATGCCCTTCGTCACCGTGCTGGCCTCGCGGCGCACGGGCCTGCTGCCCTCGGAGTTCCCCGGCCCCATCGTCGAGCTGGGAGGCGTGAGCGCCCGGGCCTCGGCGTGGCGGCTGCCCTTCGATGACCTCCAGGTGGAGAGTGACGGGCGCACGGCCCGGCTGTTGTCCACGCGATTGGGCACGGAGGTGTGCCTCTACAACGGGGAGATCGAGAGCCTGGTGCAGACGGCCTTCGCCCTGCCGCGCATCCGTCCCCTGAGGGTGTCCCTGGGCGCGCACACGCCCCGGGTGATGCTGGGCGGCGCGGTGCTTCAGCGCGAGCAGTGGAGGCTGGAGGCCGCGGATGCCGAGGCGCTCGTCGCGTGCAAGGACGACAAGGCGCGGCTCCAGACGGCGGTGGGCATCTGGGCGCGCATGGGCCTGCCGGACCACGTGTTCGCGAAGTTCCCGGGCGAGCGCAAGCCGGTGCTCGTCGACGTGCGCAGCCCCGCGCTGCTGCGCGTCTTCGTCAACCTGCTCGAGCAGAAGGGCGAGGTGATGTTGTCGGAGATGCTCCCCGCGCCCGGGCAGTTGTGGCTGGGCGCCTCGGGCGGGCGGCACACGGCGGAGCTGCGCTGCTGCTTCCTGTGGGGCTCGGCGTCATGAAGCTGCTCGTCCTGCCTCCCCACCGGGATGTGACGTGTGTGCCGGACGCGCCCGAGGGCTGGCGGGTGCTCGACGTGGCGCGCGCCTTCTGCCAGCGGGTGATGGCTCCGGAGCTCCTGTCGCGAGCGGTGGAGACGCGGGAGCGCGAGCCCGCCACGCCCCAGACGATGCGCGAGCTGTTGCTCCTGCGCGCGGCGCTCGTGCTGTGGAAGCGGGGGAGGGCGGACGCGCACCGGCCATTGCGTGCCCTCGGCGCGGTGCTCACGGCCCTTTCAGGTGCACCGTCGGGGGTGCACTTGCGGCTCGATGACATCGAGCTGGAGGGGGGCACCACCGAGCGCTCGGCGGACGTGCTCCGGATCATTCAGGGGCCCGCGCTGTATGACGAGGACCTGGCCCGCGCGGCCGGGCAGTTCCCGGGTGCCGGGCGGGTACGGCTGTGGCTGGAGAAGGACCTGCAACTTCCCGCGGCGGTGAAGCTGGCGGCGGCGTGTCCGGCCTCGGTGCCGCTGGAGGTGGCGGGCCCGTTCGCTGTCACCCATCGCGCGGTCCTGGCGACGATTCCCGCCTTCCAGCGGGCCTCCTTTCCCGAGGACGTGGCCCCTCTGCGTTGGCGGGTGGCGGCCCTGGACGCGGTGGAGCCGGAGGCCCTCACCTGGGTTCCCGAGGGGGCTCGTCCACCGGCGGATGGTGGGCCCTGGGCGGGACATGTGCCGCTGCGGGCCCTGCTCGATGCCGAGGCGCTCGCGTCGAGTGGTTGCCGCACGGCGGTGGTGGGCTTCTGCTCGGTGGACGAGGGCGGAGCCGTGGGCAGTGACGGGAGCCGAGTGCCGTTGGAGCCGCTGATCGCCGCGGTGGAGCGCCTGCGCGCCGCTGGAGCACGCGTGGTGGCGGAGTGGTGGGTGGGGGCTCCCGGCGTGGACGAGGCCGCGCACGAGCGGACCTTCGTGTTGCTCGGCCAGCGGCTCGTGTTCGATTGGGTGTCGGGAGTGCGGCCGTTCCACTGGACGCGCGGGCGCTCGGGCGATGACTTCGCGGGCCTGCCGGTGCGCTTCCTCGCGCCGCCCGAGGATCGGGATCTGGCGCGCACGGTGCCCTTCGATGCGCCGGGGACGGTGCCCCATGCCCGGCAGGCGGAGCTGCTCACCTCGCTGGCGGGGAAGCTGCTGCAACGCGCGCCACTCAGCCCGGGCCGGGTCGCCTGGGCCTCTCTCCACCCGCCGGTTCCGGTGGCGACTGGCGGCGAGCGGATCCGGTTGGATGGTGACTGCGCGCTGGTGCAACTGCCGGCGACGATGGACGGCGTGGTGAAACCCTCCTGGTACGCGGCGAACCTGCGCACGGGAGGGGTGCTGGCCATGGACGCGCGGCTGGCGCCCCTGGTGGCGAGGGCGGAGCAACCGGTGACGGTGGGAGAGCTCTTCGCGACGCTGCCGGAGGCGCAGCGCGGCAAGGTGGAAGCGGCGCTGGTGGGCCGCGCGGTCCTCGAGAGGGTGCACGCATGAGCGAGCGCTGGACGCTGGGCGAGGTCTTCGTACTCCGGCACGCGGGTTTTCCGTTCGACTGGCTGGAGGGCCTGGGTTTCTCGGAGGGGCTGCGCTCCGAGGTGGCGGCGCTGCTCGAGGATGAGCGGGCACTGGTGGAGGCCGTGCGCACCGCCGTGGGCGAGGACGCGGCCCGCTCGGCGCGCGAGGCGCTGGAAAAGGGCAAGGAGCCCTCGCTCAAGGCGAAGTACGGGCCCGAATGTGCCCAGGCGCTGGAGCGCTACCGTGCACACCGCACGGCGTTGTCGGCCCGTTACACGGAGGAGCGGCATGCGCTGCGCAAAAGGCTGCGCGAGCGAGCGGCGGAGCCAGCCATCCAGGAGGCCGTCTTCTTCTCCAACCCGGCGATGTACGAGAACGTCTGGTCGCGCTACCTGGAGGGGGAGCAGCGGCCGGACAACTCGGATGCGCGGCGGGTGGAGCGGCAGGTCTACACGTACCTCCAGCGCTTCTGCTCGAAGAACGAGACGACGAGCTTCTTCGGTCCCATCTCCTACGGCGAGTGCGACGGTGAGGACGGTGAAGACGTGCGGGTGGTGCCGAGCGGGAGCACGCGGCGGCGCACCTTCCTGACGTTCTGGGCCATCACCGAGCTGGCGAGGGCCGTGGCCCGGGAGCGCGAGGTGCGCCGGCATCTGCCGCTGCGGCTCAATCCGCTCTTCAAGGTGGAGGCGGGCCGGGCGAGCTGCGAGCCGTTGAAGCTGGAGGTGGCGCTGTCGCCGGAGGCGGAGCGGCTGCTCGCGGTGCTGTCCGAGTCGCCGACGTTGAGCGCTGCCTCGAGTGCGTTGGGCCAGCCAGTGGAGGCGGTGGAACGGCTGGTGGTGCCGATGATGAAGTCGGCGCTGGTGCTGTTGGGGCTGCCCTTCGTGGCGAACGACTTCGGCACCTTCTCGAGCCTGCGCGAGGCGGTGGCGGCGCTGCCCGCGTCCGAGGCCCGGGAGCGCTGGGGGTCGAGGCTGGATGAGCTGGAGCGCCTGCGCGGCGAATTCGAGGGCGCCGGCCTGGTCCGCCGCCGGGAGCTGCTGCAAGCGCTGGAGACGCGCTTCACCGAATACACGGGCAAGCCCGCGCGGCGAGGCGAGGGGCAGGTGTACTCGGACCGGCTCATCCTCTACGAGGAGGCGTCCTCGCCCTTCCGGCTGAAGCTGGGGAAGCGCTTCAGCGAGGAGATGGCGGCGAAGCTGTCCGGGGCGTTGGGGCTCTCGGCGGCGTACGGGGACAGCGTGCAGCGCAGCTACCGCGAGCAGGTGCGGGATGCACTGGGCTCGGAGGAGCGCCCGCTGGACTTCCTGGAGTACGCGGTGCGGCTGCGGCCGGACCAGGTGGCGGGGAGCCGCTTCGCACCGGTGCCGCCCATCCTGCTCGACGAGGATCTGTCGCGCTCCCGGACGCTGCCAGAGGACTTCCTGGGCACCTCGCGGCCGGGGGGACGCTACTCGCTGCCGGACGTGTGCCTCGCGGCGACGGACAAGGGCTTCGAGGTGATGTGCGCCCGAGTGCACCACCACCTGATGCTGTGGAGCTGGCTGAGCGCCTTCTACCCGGACCGTGCGCGCTACGAGTCGGTGGCGGGCCAGTGGCTGGAGCGCGAGCCCGCGGCGAAGGGGCTGGTGGGACTGGCCATCCGCCGGCGCAACAAGGGCTTCTACGTCTACCCGGGACGGAAGCTGATGTACTCGGTCTCGGACGTGCTGGACGTGGAGCAGGGGGCGCTCAAGCCGCACGACGTGAAGGTGCTGCCCACGCGCGAGGGGCCGGTGCTGGTGGACGGGGAGGGGAAGCGGCTCTCGCTGTACATGCCGCTGGACGACTTCAACACGTACGCACCGTTCGCGGCGCTGGCGCACCCGCAGGTGCTGCACGCGAAGCTGCGCACCAAGGGCCGGCACCTGCCGAGGATCCACGTGGGCGGCGCGGTGTACCAGCGGGAGCGGTGGGAGCTGCCGACCACGCTGTTTTCCCAGGTGAGCGGGATGGATCTGTTGCTCGCGGTGGAGCGCGAGCGCCGGGCGAGCGGCTGGCCGCGCTTCGTGTTCATGCGGAGCACGGTGGAGCGCAAGCCGTACCTGATCGACACGGCGTCGCCGTTCGCGCTGGAGCTGCTGCTGTACCTGTCGCGAGGAGCGGAGCAGCTCTCGGTGGAGGAGATGTACCCGGCACCGGAGCAGCTGTGGCTGAAGGACGAGCGGGGCCGCTACACGTGTGAGATGCGGATGCAGGCGGTGCGCTGGAGCGAGGAGCGGGGCTGAGCGATGAGTGTGACCCAGGACGTCGTCATTCTCGGGGCCGGAGTGATGGGCCTGTCCGTGGCACGCCGGCTGGCGGCGGCGGGGGCACGGGTGACTGTGTTGGACCCGGTGGAGCCAGGAGGGCAGGGCTCGCGAGCGGCGGCGGGGGTGGCGATTCCCTCGGTGCGGCTGCTGGATGACCCGGACATGCTCGCCTTCACGCGGGCGGCGCACGGAGCGCTGGCCGATGAGCTGGCGTCACTGAATGACGGCCCGAGCCTGCGCCGGGGGCAGGGCGTGCTCCGGGTGGCGATGGACGCGAAGGGGCGGGACGCGCTCGGACAGAAAGCAGCGAACCATCCCGAGTGGCTGGGGACGTGGATGGACGCGGCGCGAGTGGTGGAGCTGGAGCCCGCGCTGGAGGGCACACCGATCCTCGGGGCCTTCGTGACCGAGCAGGGCTTCATGGTGGACACGGAGGCCTATCTCAACGCGCTGTTGCACGACCTGCACCGGAGGGGCGTGAAGGTGCGCCTGGGTGAGGGAGCACGCTCGGTGGTCGAGGTGGAGGGTGGGGTGGAGGTGCGGACGGAGCAGGGGACGCACCGGGCGGGGCGGCTGGTGGTGTGCGCGGGGGCGTGGTCGGGAGGAATCGCGGGATTGCCGCCGCTGCCGGTGAAGCCCTTGCGAGGGCAGATGCTGACGATCTTCCACCCGGAGGTGAGGCTGACGCGGGTGGTGTCGGGGCCCACGTACCTGGCGCCCTGGCGCACGGGGGAGATCGTGGTGGGGGCCACGGAGGAGGACGCGGGGTTCGCGTGCCACGTGACGCCGACGGGCCTGATGCACCTGGGAGCCACGGTGGCGAAGCTGGCGCCGAGGCTGCGCGAGGCGCGCTTCGGGAGGGCGTGGGCGGGACTGCGCTCGGTGACACCGGGGGGCAAGCCGCTGATTGGCCGCTACCCGGGGACGAAAGCGGTGCTGATCGCCAGCGGGCACGCGGGGCAAGGCATTCTCACGAGTGCACTCACGGGCCGGGCCGTGGCGGAGCTCATCGAGCACGGGCGCAGCGAGATCGCCGCTGCTTTCGAGCCGGAGAGCGTGCTCAAGGACGATTGCCGACAGCCTGGGAGGTAGGGGAGGTGGGGTGTAGGCTGGTCCCATGCCCGCCGTCAAAACTGTCCTGAACCGTCTCTACATCAGCGCGTTCTGGGTGCTCACTATAGTGGCCGTGATGGTGCCTGCATTCGTAGGAGTCACACGCCTCCACGACCACGTAGTGGTGCAAGAAGACTTTGCGTGCATGGCGCAGAAGTCAGTCCAGTGGTCTGAGAGGAGGACCGCGCAGATTATGGAGGGCAGCAAGCTCCGAGACGCGAAGGCTCAACTCAGAATAGCAGCGAAAGCCGAATTGGAGAGACGCAAAGAACTGCAGGAACATTGTCACATTAGTGGCCTGCCTGATCCAATATCAACCCGTGCATGGATCAATGGATCTCCGAAGTTCGGAGATTCCCTGCCAGAGTTCCTTTGGTCCTTGACTGCAATGCTTCCGCTCCTTGGGTTGGTGGGGATCACTCGGTGGATCAAGTGGTTATTTAAGCCCGATACGTGATGGAGGTCGGAAATCAGGAGTTCTTTCCCTCTATGCTTCTGTGGGGCGGCGGTTATACCATATCGAGTAGTATGGAACGCTTGCGTATATAGGTACCAAAAGCAGCAAGGCTGGGGTGAATCTCAAAATGGCAAAAGAATACTCAAAGCCAAGCACAGAAGAAGGTATGAAGCTGCTGCGCAAGCTGTTGTCAGAAAAATTCAACATGCTCCGCCTGGCGGAAATAGTCGACGAACTGGGAGTCGAGATTGGCAGTTCCACGCTGTCTCCGTATGATTTGGCTGGGGCCATTATTCGAGGCACTCCAGGTCGAAAGTTTTCGGAGTTGATTGCCATTGTATTGGGCGAGGGGCCAATTCAACCTCGCTTGCGGCGTGATCTACTCTCCGATGAAAAGCGTCTGCGCGAGCTATGTCAAGACGCTGATCCAGAGTCTGATCCGACCGAGGAATCAGAGTTCAACGGTGATGGGCCTTCTTCCACTGCAGCGCACCAAGTCACCAAAAAGACTTGGCAAGCAGCCGCTCAAATGGGCCCAGGCCAACACGATGTTCCAAGTGAAATGATCGGCAAGAAGCAGGAGACCTCATCGGGTGTGAAAAAAACCATGCAGAAAGAATTTGGCGTAACTGACGTAGTGATCGTGTGTGCTCTCCACAAGCCGGAACTAGAGAAAGTAAAGTTCGCAGGTGGCGCGAAGTGGGAGCCACTCCCTGCTCACTATACAGATCCGCACTCCTATTTCAGAACAACATACACAACAAAAAAGGGGAGTAAACTCAATGTTGTTGCGAGTGCCCCAACCCAAATGGGGCTTTCGGCATCGGCCGTGCTCGCAACCAAGATGATTCTACGCTTTCAGCCAAAACTCGTTGCTATGGTTGGTATCGCCGCAGGCGCCAGCGGAGACAAGCAAGGCTACGGCAATATCTTGGCAGCAGACACTACTTTTGACTACGGTTCAGGTAAAGTCATGGATAACAAGGGAGTGGTCGAATTTCAGCCAGATCCTATGCCTCTGCCGATTGACGCTCGACTCAAGTCGCGATTGAAAATTTGGGAGAGCCACCGCACTGAACTTGACGAAATTTACGAATCTTGGCCGGCAGAAAAGCCTCAGACAGTTCTAAATTTGCATGTGGGGTCCCTTGGGTCAGGTGCTTCGGTCATTGATGATCCGCAGGTGGTTTCCGACATCATGACGCACTGGCGAAAACTCATAGGAATTGAGATGGAGGCTTACGCAGTTCATCGAGCGTGCCACGATACTGTGTCTCCAGAGCCCAAATTTCTATGTCTTAAGTCAATCTGTGATTTTGCTCATAAGAAAGCAGATAGTTGGCAGCATTACGCTGCGTATACGGCTGCTGAATTTTGTTACCGATTCCTGACGCAGGAATGGGAGAATCTTTTTCCAGACGAAACGCAGCAAGGGGATTGATGCTGTTCGGTCGCTTCGAGCGTTCTCCGAGGGGAATTCTTTCGCGGAGTTTTCGGAGGCTTCCGTGAGGCCCTACTCGTGTGTTGGGCAAAGAGTTTTGACCCGGTCGAAGGTCATCACGCTCTCCATCAGCACGGGAAAATCCAGCTCGCGAGCGAGCCGCCAGAGCTGCTGCCGGAACAGGGACTCGGAGGGCAACGGCGTCTGGGTACCCACCAGGATGAGGTTGCTGTACCGGGAGACTCCGCGCAGCATCGCGCAGTCCTCGAAGGCTGTGGCGAAGGTCTTGATTCGCGACTCCAGGCTCCACTGCTCCTCGAGCGCGATGTTGAGCACCGCGACGCCTCCGGGCTCAAGCCTTCGCCGGACGTCCTGGAAGAAGAGCGACTCCTTCAAGTGGTCCGGCGTCCCGTAATCCCAGAAGGCATCCAGGAGGATGAGATCGTAGAGGGGCCCCTGCCGCGCCATGAAGTCGGCCCCGTCCTCCACCGAGATGTGGAGCCGGGCATCCGGTCGGACACCGAAGAAGCGCCGGGCCACGTCGACGACCACGGGGTTGATTTCCACCACGTCCACTTGCGACCGGCGGGGCAGGAGCCGGTGCATCAGCATGGGGAACGCACCCCCGCCGAGGCCCACCACCAGAATGCGGGCACGGCCCTCGGTAAGCGCGAGCCCGGCGGTGGCCACGCGCACATAGCTGGTGGGGACCGCCAGGGGATCGCTCTTGAGGATGGCGCTCTGGAGTGTGCCCTCGGGGCTGTCGAAGCGGAGTGTGCGCTCGTCGCCCACGTCCACCACGTACACGGGCCCGAAGGGCGAGTCGGCCTCGTGGACCACTGTTTCCGAGACACTCACACCCTCTCGGTAGCACGGACGGGCGGGCGCTGTCGAAGCCGGATGCGCTACTCGTGTAGCTGGGCCAGGAACTCCGAGAAGCTGTCCGCGATGGGGTGGACGTCCATCTCGGCTGTGACCAGGACGATCCTGGGCTCGACGGATGAGTCCCTGTAGTCGAAGCACAGATGCTCGCTGCCCGGGGTCAATGCGAAGGGAAGGACCTTGGCGGGGATGTACTGCTTCAAGACGCAGTACGAATCTCTGATCGAATAGGACTCGTGCTTTGGCGCCGTGATGAGGGTCAAGAGAACACTCATCACATCCTCGACCCTGCCCACGTTGAAGATACATGGGCTTGGGGCCATGCCTTGATTCTCCGAGATGAGCTTCTTGTATTCACCGGGAAGCGTCACGCCCCATTCCCGCTCGAGAAGTTCGATCTCCCCCGTGCCTGCTGGCCGTGGTGCATCCCAGAGATAGGGCTTCCAGCTTAGAGCGCCTAACAAAAGTAAGAACTGGGCGTTCCCTCCAGAGGGACCATGCCGCTCAAACCTTACTTTTGTTAGGCGCTCTTATTTCGAGTTTCGCACTTTTTAGCGGCGTTCAAGCCGCTGCCTTCAAGGAGCCGGGCAGTAGCAGGAGGAGGTTTTGTCGACCCTGGTTGCCATGAGGGTTCGCAGAAATTGCGGCCTGGAGGCAGGCGTAGCGCAGGGTGGTGAGCATGTCGGCGAAGGAGGGACGTACCTTGTGCCGATACCAGGGCCGGAAGGGAGGCTGGTAGAGGGCGTGACCCTCCTGGGCAAACCACAGCACCGTGAGGCTGTAGAGGAGCATGGCCAGGGGCGCGGTACGCCGTACGGCCTGACGACTCCAGCCTTGCGGCTCCTCGAAACCCAGGTGGCTCTTGCTGCCCTGAAAGGCCTCTTCAATGGACCAGCGCCCCGCGTATCCACCCAGTACCTGCTCGGCGGGCTCGTCGGTCGCGGTGGAATAGAAGGCTTGTACGGGGCGACCTCCCGTCAGGGGCTCGACGGCCACCACCTTGAGAGGACGGTGCGGCACGGAGTACCAATAGGCCACGGCCTCCACCAGGCGCACCTTATCCTGGCGTCCATAGAGTTGCAGAGTCAGGCGGCGTGCCTGTTGCTGCTCGAGCATCTGTTGCGGCGAAGGCAGGCGCTCGCCGCGCTTGCGAGGCCGGCCACGCGTGCCGGGTCGATGTTCAGGGGGCGGTGCGTACAGGCGCGCGTCCCGAGGCAGGCGGCTGGTGAGGTCGCAATTGGCCGGCAGCCAGGCCAGCACGCTCTGCCCTCCGTAGGCGGAGTCGGCGTACGCGTGGAAGTGTCGCTCGGGGCAACTCTTGCACAAGCGCTCCAGCAACGCGACGGCCAGCTCGGGCCGGGTGCGGTACGCCATGCGCCAGCGAGCGGCGGCCTTCTGGTTGAGGTAGAGCCGGAAGAGAATGGGCAGGCTGAAGAAGCGGCCCGGGATGCAGGGCAGTTGCACGCGCACGGCCAGCACCACCCAGGAATGCCCCCAGCTCGTCACCGCGTAGTTGCGGCTGCTGGCCAGAGGGTCATGGTGCATGCCGGCGCCGAACACCTTCAGCCCGTGTTTGCGCGCCAGGGTGTCATCGAGGGTGAGCGGCACGGGGCCCGGGGCCAGCAGGGTCTCAATGAGGTGGAAGAGCGCCAGGCCCAGCACGTCCAGGCTCCAGCGGGCCGCGGCGAACAGCCGGTAGTAGGCCGAATGGTGCTTGGGGCCACCGGCACCTACCGCTACCAGCACCCCGGTGAGGGTGTGCCTGCCGGCGAACAGCCACCCCTTCACCACCGTCGCCAACGAGTTGAGCGTCGGCGTCGTCATACTGGCGCCCATTTGCAGGACGAGTTGCAGGAACATGTCGGGCAGCATCATGGCGGGCCTCCTGTTGGGCTGAGGCGGTGTCTGCCCCTGGCTCCAGCAGCCCACCTCTCCCATCATCTCCTCCAGCATGACCTCTAATGTCCTGCCGATGCCCGCTCCACCTCCGCTTCCCTGCGCCATCTTCAGGCAAGCTGGAAGGCGTCACTGGGCGCGAGGGCTACTCAGCCCACCAGCGCATCCGCCGCTCGCCCCTCCAGTCCGCCACAAACTGCGAAACTCGAACTTATTGCCCTCGTCATTGACCGCCTTTCACCGCGTCCAAAGTCGGGAGCACCTGCCAACCCTTGAGCGTCTCAAGGCCACCGCCACACGGCGTTGATTGCATCAATTCGCACGAGCTGGACGGTGCCGGATTTGGGGCCAGGCTGTCGGCGCACACGCCCGTACGGACCGCCCAGAGCGATGCACACGGGGTACTCCTTGCCGTTCGGCAGCACAGCGCGTGTGTAGCGGCCGATGACGGACTCCCGGCCAAGGTCATCTGTCAGACCGGGGCCCGTCCACAGCCGCCCATACAGCAGCGTGCCCTCCACCAGCAGCCCCTCTCCTTTCGTGACGCGGCCAACGATGGGGCCGTCCGCGTAGATCCCGTAGTCACCACCCTCCACCGGCTGGTTTACGTCGATGAGAGCGTTGGTAAAGCCGCCCGCGCTCATCTTGAGCTCCTTGAACATGGCCTCGACGGCGTCCGCTGGGCAGTCGGCCGGCTCGGGCCTTACCTGGGCCCCGGCGCACCCCACGCCGGTGGCGGCGCACAGCCATGCGGCGAGAATGCTGGAGAGTGAGGAGCTGCGGGGGGCGGCGACAGGGCGAGTGGAGTCAGGCACGGGCGGGGTTCCTTTCTGGGCAGTGGCGGACGCACCAGGCGTCATGGATGAGGGGTTGAGCAGCGCTCGTCCGATGATCAGGCCGATGGCACCCATCAGGAAAACGCAGGCCAGGGCGATGAGGAGCCACTTCCTCCGCGAGCTGCGCGCGGTGGGGCTCGCCTTTTCTCCTGGGGGCGCCTCTTGCGGTTGCGCTGCCCGCGGGTGCTCAGCACTCCGTGCCTGCTCGAGCGGCGCCTCCGCCGGGCTCTTCTCCGGGACGGTAAGGGGGACCTTCCAGGCCGGGGACGCCCTTTCCTCCTCGGCGGCCTCATTCAGCGCTTGGAGCACCGCATCGGTGTTGGGGTACCGGTCCTCGGGCCTCTTCTCCAACAGCCTCATGGTGATGCCACTGAGGGAGTGGGGCACCAGGGGGTTGAGGAGGTGGGGCGCGGCCGGCGGAATGGTGGAGATGGCGGCCACCAGTTCCTTGTCAGGCAGCTCCGGGTTGAACGGATGCAGGTCCGTCAGGCCCTGGTAGAGCAGCACTCCCAGGGCGTACAGGTCAGCGGCTACGCCACCCTGGAAGGGCTCGCCCCGCTTCCACGCCTCGGTGCGCGTGTAGGCCAGGAGCTCGGGCGGCAGCAGGTGGAGGACGCCCTCGGGCAAGCCCAGCGTCTTCGTCAGGGCTCCCGGCAGGCGTACGGTGCCGAAATCAATGAGGAAGGGTCTGCCATCGTGCCGGCGGATGAGGATGTTTTCCGCCTTCAAATCCCGGTGGTACACGCCGCGTGCATGCAGAACACCCACGGTGCGCACCACGCTGGAAAAGGCTTCCACCAATTTGGCGGCATGAGGGTGTTTGCTCCAGCGCCACCGGTGCCAGTCCTCTCCGTCCACGAAATCGGTGACGATGAAGGGGTAGCCCTGAGTGGGGTTGGGCCAGAAGTCCACCGCATACACGGCCAGCAGGTTGGGGTGGGAGGCGTAGATGAAGAGGGCCGCCGCCTCGCGTGCCAGCCGCCGGTAGGCGCTCTCCTCCTCCACGTACGCTTCCTCGGAAAGCGCTTCCTTGGATTGGGTGAGGGGGAGCAGCGCCATCTTCATGGAGTAGGGGCGGCCGTCCCGCTCCACCTTGAAGACACGGGACGAGCCTCCGCGACCCAGCACCTGGACGATGCGCCAGGGGCCTACCATGTCACCCACCTTGAGGTGGTCCGGGTGCAGGGCGTCAGCGGTCATGGCCGACCTTCCTAGAGTTCCACTGCGCCGATGACAAGGTGCCGTCCACCGCCCTTCTCCCGCAGCTCGAAGCGGAACACTTCCCCGGCCGTCCAGTAGGGCATCTCCGTCTCCACCACCACCAGGCCGACGTCTCCTGGAGCGAGCAGCGGCCTGTCCATGCGGACGGAGACAACCCGCACGGGTGTGCCGTTTGCCCTGGTGAGTCGCGCCTCCCCGGCCGTCCACGGCTGCTGTCCGGGCAGGTTGTGCACCCGGATCGTGGCCAACGCCCAGGTGCCTGCCCGGTACCCGATGCCATCCTCCAGCTTCATGCCAGCTTGGACTTGAGAACCCGAGGCGATGATGATGCGCTCTGCTCGGACGCCCCTCCGGTCCAACCGACCCGACAGCACCAGGTTGGCGGGCTCACCCGCCTCGCACCGGGCCAATGCCGCCTCCAATGCCGCCGGGGAACGTTGCATGCGTGCAATGTCCACCCGGGTGTCCACCTCCGTGGGGTGGGAGACGAGCGCGAGGACGGCATACGCCGGGGAGGCTCCATCCTTGTAGCGCACCCGTACGCCCAGCCGTTCTCCATCTCCAGGAACCACGAGAGGTTCAAGGAAGAGCGTGCGCTCGCCCACGTCCACCAACCGGAAGCGCGTCCGCTGTCCTTCTACCTCCACGGAGGCCCTGTCGATGGGCGCGTCGAACACCAGGGTGGTGGCGATGTCGGCCGCCACCCGCACCTCCGGCACCGGCTCGCTCGAACTGCTCAGGATGATGACCTGCCGTTCCTGGCGCTCGCGGGCGACGGGTTGGGACTGCTGCGCTGCCGCTGCACTCCCCACCAGGACGAGGGTGAGTGGAAGCCACGGGAGAAGTCGTACCAGAGTAGGATACCTCCAGAGTCCACCCTAGCAGATGTCGAACCCGAGCGGCCCCAGTTCCAGCGGGACACCACAGCCCGGGAACCCGGAGCAGTGCCCGGGAACGTGGTGGTGGACGCACTGCGACTGCGGGACTCCGTCCTTCCGGCCGGGGCGTCCGAGGGGGAGCTGCTCGCCGGCCTGCAATTCGATGACAGCCCCGAGCTGGCGCATTGGCTCGACGGAGCCCGGGCGAAGGTCTCGATTCGCGACGCCACGCTCCATTGCTCCTCGAGCGCGAGGTTGTGCTCCGCGACGCCTCCGGGCTCCAGCCTGTGCCGGACGTTCTCGAACCTGTGCCTCGTCGAGTTTCCGGCGAGGTATCCATTCGCCACCGAGGTTGCGCACCAGAACCTCGCCGAGGTATGCGCCAATGGCGGGTTTAGCGTGCTCGTCGAATACCCGCTCAATGTCGAGGACTCAGAGATCCTGAATAAAACGAAGCAGTTGCGCGCGACTCTCAGGCTTCCGGAGGAACTGTCTGGAGGTGCACCATGAACCGGTGGCCACTCTGGGCGGTCCTGGCTTCAGGTGAGCGGACATGGCTGGAGAGCCGCGCCTACGATGCATTGTGTTTGGAAAAAGGTGAGGAGGACGAAGAAGGGTCGCCTTTTGAGATGAGCCTGGGAAGTGGCCGCTACCACGCCCTCGTGGGGACAAACCCCGTTGACGTCGGCGCCGAGATTCAAATCGCCAAGGAACTTTCGCTCGAATGTGACGAGCCCGTGTACTCGATTGATCGTGCCAACGACCCATGGCTCGTCATGTCTTGGCGAAACGGCGTAGGCGAGGTCAAGGAAGTAGCTCCAGAGGCTCTGGCGAAGTCTCTGGGCTGCCCATTGCCGGACAGCGAGGACACGTCGGACATGGCTGTGAGCAAACCGCTCCGGAAAGCCGCACTGGTGGAAGGCATCCGTGCGCGGGAGGCACACCTCGTACTGGGGGAAGAGGCTGGCGCGCCACTCGCTCCAGGGCTCTACCGCTTGGAGGATACGCCGCAAGGGCTCCTTCTAACTGGCGGAACAGGCAGCTTGGGCTTCGCTCATATTACTCTTTCAGAACGACTCCCACATGCGACCGTATATGGGGTGACAGCCTCACCGAGCCTGGACATATTCTTTGTCAACGTACTTCGGGGAGGGGCGTGCATTGGACAGTTCGCGCAGCCGCCGTATGAGGTGCCACCCTTCCCAGTTGTTGACGACATCAAGGGCGAGCGTTCACCCGACCGGATTCTCGCGGCACTGGGCATTCCGGTGGAGTGGTTCCGGAGTGAATGACGGGGGCCGGGGTGGCCTCGCCGAGGTCCCCGGACAGCCGGCAGAGCGGAGTGCCGGAACCGGCGGGGAGCAATCCTCGCCGGTTTTTTTCTACCTGCCTCGGAGCGCACGCTCCCCACTGCGCGCGCGTGATAGAATCATGGCTCACACATGAGCCCGCCATCTGTGAGAGCTGGGGCCCCCGGGGGGGTGGCCCGTCCACCTGGAATGCGTTGGCGCTTGTCTCTCCTCGGCATTCCCTCGCTCTCCGATGGTGTGCGTCAGGTCTCCCTCGCGGATACCGGCGCGGTGGCGCTCGCCTACGTGGCGCTGGAGGGGCAGTGCTCCCGGGCCGTCCTGTCCGCCCTGCTGTGGCCCGGCTCTCCCGAGGCGACGGCCCGCAACAACCTGCGCCAGCTCAAGCGCCGGCTGCGGCTCGCATGCGATGGAGACGAGCTGCTCGAGGGCGAGGAGTCACTCCAGCTCTCCGGGAACGTGGTGGTGGACGCGCTGCAACTGCGGGACGCCGTCCTCCCGTTCGGGGCGTCCGAGGGAGAGCTGCTCGCCGGTCTGCAATTCGATGACAGCCCCGAGCTGGCGCGCTGGCTCGACGGGGCCCGGGCCAGGGTGGAGGGCTGGTGGCGGAAGGCGCGCGTCGCGGAGCTCTCCCGGCGAGAGGCGGCGGGAGACCTGGCGGGTGCGCTCGCGCTCGCAGAGGCCTGGGCCAGCCGCGAGCCCGAGTCCGAGGATGCCGGCCGCCACCTCATGAGGCTCCTCTACCTACAGGGCCAGCGCGGCGCCGCCCTGAAGGTCTTCGAGCGGCTCGAGCGCACCCTGGAGCGCGAGCTGGGCGTGAAGCCCCTGCCGGAGACACTCGCGCTCGCCCGGCTCCTCGAGCAGGGCACCCAGCTTCCCGGCGCCACCGCCACGCGCAGGCCCCTGCCGATGAACATCCTGCGCCCTCCCGTCCTCGCCGGGCGCGAGGCGGAGTGGCAGGTGCTCCTGGATGCATGGGAGGCGGGCCAGGTGCTCGTCATCGTCGGAGAGCCGGGCGTGGGCAAGAGCCGGCTCATCACCGACTTCGCCGAGTCGCGTGGGCGCTGGGTCCGCTGTGAGGGGCGCCCGGGAGACAGGGAGGTGCCCTTCGCCACCACGGTCCGCTCGCTGCGGGAATGGCGAGCGGTACGCCCGGACGTCCAGATTCCAGAATGGGCTCGCCGTGAGTTGTCGCGGCTGCTCCCCGAGCTGGCCGAGCCGGGCGAGGCGCTGCCTCCGGTGAGCAGCGAGCCGGACCGGATGCGTCTCTTCGACGCCATCACCGAGATGTCCACGCGGTTGATGGGCACCTACGACACGCTCGTCTCGGACGACATGCACTACTTCTCCGAGGCGGACCTGGCCCTGGCCCGCTATTCCTTCGGCCGCATGTACCCCACGAATGGCGCGGGTCTCCCCCGGTGCATCCAGGGCCTGCGCAAAGGGGAGGGCTCGGAGAGTTTGTGGAGCCTGGTGCGCGGCCTGGAGGACGCGGGGGTGGCCCAGGTGGTGGAGCTGCGGCCGCTCGGGCCCGAAGGTGTGCGGTCCCTGCTGGCCGGGCTGGGCCTGGGCGGCGCGGAGCGGCACGCCGAGCGCATCGCGCGCTACACCGGTGGCAATCCGCTCTACGCGGTGGAGACGGTGAAGCACCTGGTGGAGACGGGCGCACTGGAGGGGGACTGGCCCGAGCGGCTGCCTCCTCCTGGCAGGGTGGGGCGGCTCATCCAGCGGCGGCTGGAGGCGCTGTCCCCCGCGGCGCTCCGGCTGGCGCGCGTGGCGGCCCTGGCCCGCACGTGGTTCTCCTATTCGCTGGCGTCCGCGGTGCTGGAGGTGGGCGCGCTGCAGGTGGGCGAGGCCGCCGTGGAGCTGGAGTCGGCCCAGGTGATGGCGGGCGAGCGCTTCACGCACGATCTCGTCCACGAGGCGGTGGCGGGGGCCATCCCCGAGCCCCTGCGCCGCATGCTCCACGTGCGTCTGGGCGAGGTGCTCGAGCGCATGAAGGCACCGCCCGTGGTGGTGGCGCACCACTGGTTCGAAGCGGGCGAGCCCCAGCGTGCGCTCCCCTCGCTGCTCCGGGCTGCGAACGATGACGAGGAGGTCCTCCTCCCCGCCGAGGCCGCGGAGCTGTACGCCCGTGCCGCCGCGCTCCTCCTCGAGGCGGGCCGCCATGACGAGGCGGCACTCGTCCGGGCCCGGGAAGCCCGCTGCCGTCAGCGCGCCGCCTCCCTGCGAGGCAGCGAGCCCTGACAGCGGCCACGCCTCATTCGAGCGCCAGCATCTCGCGGACGTTGCCGCGCCAAGGTGCGCGCGTGAAGCGCCGATCCTGGGCGTGCACCGTCATGGGCATGCCGTGCTTGGGGCTGAGGGTGATCAACACCTCGCGATCGATGCGGGAGCCGGGCACCAGGGCGAGCCGGTAGCGTTGCAGCATCATGGCCAGGGCCAGCTTGAGCTCCATCATCGCCAGGGTGGCGCCGATGCAGCGGCGGGGCCCGTTGGCGAACGGGATGTAGGCATACACGGGCGGATCCAACGTCTTCCAGCGCTCGGGGAGGAAGCGCGCGGGCTCGGGGTAGAGCTCGGGCATCCGGTGGGTGACGTAGGGGCTGTAGATGAGCTCCGTGCCCGCGTCGAAGGAGTAGCCGCCCATCTCGAATGGAGCCGCCGCCACCCGCTGGCTCAGCGGCACGGGAGGCAGGAGCCGCATGCTCTCCTTGATGACCCGGTCCAGCAGCGGCAACTGCTCCAGTTGCTCGAGCGCTGGGGCCTCGCCCCGCAGGGTGCCCTGGAGCTCGTCCACCAGGGCGGCGTGGACCTCGGGGTGCTGATCCAACAGGAACAGGGTCCAGGTGAGCGCGTTCGCGGTGGTCTCGTGGCCGGCAATGAAGAGGATGGTGATGTGCCCCACCAACTCCTCGTCGGAGAGCGAGCCCCCGTCCTCGTCACGCGCCTCGAGCAGCAGCGAGAGCACGTCATTGCCTCCGCCGCCCTCGCGCCGCTTGCGGGCGATGAGGTCGCGGATGGCGGCCTCGCCCCGCTCGGAGATGCGCATTACCCGGCGGTAGGGCAGCAGCGGCCAATCGTGCTGGAGTAACTGCACCGAGGCGCTGCCGAACAGGCGGAACCACTCCGAGAGCAGCTCGCCATGGGCGAGGCACTCCTGCTCATCCTCCAGTCCGAAGAGCGCCTTGGTCACCACCAGCAGGGTGACGCGCCGCATGTCCGCGGAGAGGTCGCGCGTCTCGCCGGGCCGCCAGCCGTCGAGCATGCGCTGGAACAGGGAGACCATGTCGTCGCGATAGCCCTCCACGCGCTTCTTGTGGAAGGCGGGCAGCATCAGCCGGCGCCCCTTCTTGTGCACCTCGCCGTTGGTGGTGCCGAGCCCCGTCCACAGGCGCCGCAGGGACGAGCCCGGGGGCGCGTTCTTCGCCGGCTCGAGCGAGAGGAAGAGGCCCGGGTTGCTGAGTACCTGCTGGACGTACTCGGGAGCGAACACGAGGATGTGCCGGCCGGAGCCACTGGCCAGGCTGACGAGCGGGCCATGGCGTTGCAGCTCGGAGAGCCCGCCAATGAAGTCGCTGAAGAGGCGGAACTGGCTGCCGAACTCGCCGATCAGCGGCATGGGAGGCGGCCCCGGTGGGGTGCGGCGGATGGGCGTGGGCTGCAAGGTGGGTATCCTCCGGAAAGGGTCGTGCGCGGAGAGATGCCGCACGGCGGTGATTCCCGGGTGACCGCCCCGGGCGCGAGGGGCCGGCCGGTCCGTCACGCCCCGGTCACTCCGGCGGAGGGGGAGCAGGGTAGAGTCCACGCCGTCTTCATGAACGTCCGGGAGTCTGGTGTGTCGCGCCTGTTGGCATCAGTGGTGGTGGGAGTCCTCGTGCTCGGGGCCGCGGGCTGTGCGCACGAGACCGGTACGCTCCCGTCCTCCGGGGAATCCGCGCCCCAGCGGCCGGCCGGGCCTTCCCGGGAGCCGCTCCCCAGTGGCTCGCTCGTCCTCCGGGGCGTGGTGACCTGGGAGGGCAAGCCCGCGGGGGGCGTGACGGTGAGCGCCGTCCCTCATGCCGATGTGCCCCTGTCCGCGCGGGCCTGCTCCTCCGGGGTGCCCGGGATGACCATGCTCGACCCCGGGTGCGGCGCGATGAAGGGTGAGCTGGCGCGGACCGCGGAGTGGCTCGGCCTCGAGGCGCCCATGGCCCGGACCGTGACCGGTGCCGATGGCTGGTTCGAGTTCACCCAGCTCCGGGAGTCCACCTATGACCTCTGGGCCAGTGGCCCGAAGGGGACCGCCTTCCTGGCCGCCGTTCCCGCCGGGGCCAACGTGGTCGGGGTGTCGCTGGAGAAGGGCAGGAGCATCCAGGTGGCCGTGGAGGATGGAGGCTCGGGGAGGCCTCTGTCCGGGGCCCGGGTCGCGCTGCTGCCCCAGGTGGGTGGCCAGGCCTTCCTGACGGTCTCGGATGCCGGGGGAAAGGCCACCTTCTCCCCGGTGCCCACGGGCGAGTACCACGTGGTCGCCTCGCTTTCCGGGCGCCTCGCGGACGCGGGCCCGGTGGGGGCCGAGGGCACCACCCTTCACCTCCATGTGCCCCGGAGCCTCTCGGGCCGCGTGCTCCGCCCGGGTGGGAATGGCGAGGCCGGCCTCCGCGTCCGGCTCGAGGGGCAGGGGTTGCAAGGGCTCATCCAGACCCGCGAGGAGGGCGACTTCCACCTGGCGGGACTCCCGCCCGGCTCCTACGCCTTGACGGTGCGCGAGGGGCGGGAGCTCGCGATGGCCACGGTCCTCATCCCCGAGGACCGGGACGCCACGGACATCCGGCTCACCCTGGAGCCCTGCGCCGAAGTCGCCGGGCGTGTCTCGCGTCCCACCGGGGAGCCCATCCCCCGGGCGGAGGTGGAGCTGCTGCTCGGCCGCGAGGGCAGCTGGCGGAAGATGCTCGCCACCACCTCCACGGAGGGGCGCTTCCGCTTCGAATGCGTGGAGCGGGGCCAGGTGCGGCTTTCCTTCAAGGCCCGTGGCCACGTCTCCCCGCCGGAGCCCCTCGCCGGAGAGCTGAAGGCGGGAGACACCTTCCCGGCCGACGCCGTCCTCCCTCCAGCCGCGCCCGCGAAGGGGCGCATCGTGAATCCCGGGGGACGCGGGGTGGGCGGGGTCCGCATCGTCCTGACCGCGCTCGATGGACGGAGCGGGGGCAGCGCCACGACGGCCGAGGATGGGAGCTTCGAGGTGGATGGATTGGCGCCGGGCCGCTATGCGTACGAGCTCTCGCCGGGTGAGCGGTTCCAGGCGGCCAGGGGAGAGGTACGCCTGCCGGCGGCGAACCTGCGGCTCAAGCTGCTTCGAGGGCCCGCGGTGGAGGACCGCCGCCCGTGAGGGTTGGACGAACCGTGCCTGTTCAACCCGGGGCAGCCCTGGTAGATCCGCCCTCGACCCAGGGGGGGAGATCCGCCCCGCGCACCCGAGAGGGAGCCTCGTGGCCGAGCAAGTACCATTTGGAGCCTTGTCGTTCGCCGAGAACCCGGAGCCGCGCTGCCCGTGCGTGCTGCTGCTGGACACTTCCGGGTCCATGAATGGGCGCCCCATCGAGGCGCTCAACGCGGGACTGCTCCAGTACCGTGACGAGCTGGCCGCGGACAGCCTCGCCTCCAAGCGGGTGGAGGTGGCGGTGGTCACCTTCGGGGGCCAGGTGCAGACGCTGCACGACTTCTCCACCGCCGAGGCCTTCTTCCCCACCGCGCTGACGGCGGAGGGCAACACCCCCATGGGCGAGGCCATCGTCCGCGCCACGGACATGCTGTCGGCGCGCAAGAGCCTCTACCGGCAGAACGGCATCCTCTTCTACCGGCCATGGATCTTCCTCATCACGGATGGAGGCCCCACGGACGCGTGGCAGGCCGCCGCCGAGCGCGTGCGCCAGGGCGAGGCCAGCAAGGCCTTCTCCTTCTTCTCCGTGGGCGTGGAGGGGGCCAACCTGGACGTGCTCAAGCAGATCTCCGTGCGCGAGCCGCTCAAGCTGGACGGGCTGCGCTTCCGGGACTTGTTCCAGTGGCTGTCCAACTCGCAGAAGGCCGTCTCGCGCTCGCAGACGACCGACGAGGTGCGGCTGGCCAACCCGGCGGCACCCGGCGGCTGGGCCTCCGTGTAGGGCGGGGAGTATCGCGATGTGGAGGCTGCTCCAGCAGTCCCTGGAGGGAACCTCGCACCGGCGCTCGGCCACGCCCTGCCAGGACAGCTGCGACGGGACGGTGACGAGTCCCGGGCAGGACACCTTCCTGGTGGTGGCTTGCGCGGACGGGGCGGGCAGCGCCGGGTTGAGCCAGGAAGGCTCGGCGCTGGCGTGCCGGCGCTTCGTGCAGGTGGCCTGCGAGGCGCTCGAGCGCGAGGGCCCGGAGGCCGTGCGGGATCCGGAGCGCATCCGTGACTGGTACCGGCAGGTGCGGCGGGCGCTGGAGGAGGAGGCCGCCCGGCGGGAGGTGCCGCTGCGCGAGCTTTCCTGCACGCTGCTGACGGCGGTGGTGGGCGAGCACGCCGCCGTCTTCGCGCAGGTGGGGGATGGAGCCATCGTCGTGCGCGAGGGCGAGGGGTACGTGCCCATCTTCTGGCCGCAGGCGGGCGAGTACGCCAACACCACGTGGTTCCTCACCTCGGCGGACCTGGAGCAGGTGCTGCAGGTGGTGAGCCGGGAGTCCGTGGACGAGGTGGCCCTGTTCACCGATGGTTTGCAGATGCTGGCGCTGCACTTCGCTTCGCGCTCGGTGCACCGTCCCTTCTTCGAGCCCCTGTTCACCGCGCTGCGTGGCGCCGCGAATCCGGACGATCTGGTGGTGCCCCTGCGCTCGTTCCTGGACTCGCCCGCGGTGAACGAGCGCACGGATGATGACAAGACGCTCGTGCTCGCCGTGCGCGAGTCCTCGCCAGAAGCCGGGTAGCACGTGTCCCAGCCCGTCCTCTTCAATTCGCGGGGTGAGCGGGTGGCCCTGGGCCCCGAGGTGGGGCGTGGAGGCGAGGGCGTGGTGTACGTGCTGCCGAAGGACGCCTCGCGCGTGGCGAAGGTGTACCTGACGGCGCCGCCGGCCGAGCAGGGCCAGAAGCTGACGTGGATGGCGGCCCATGCACCGCCGGGCGTGGAGAAGCTGGCGGCCTGGCCGCACGAGGTGCTGCACGAGGGCCGGGCGGGAGGCCCGGTGCGGGGCTTCACCATGCCCCGGGTGAGCGGCCTCAAGCCCATCCACCTGCTGTACTCCACGGCCAGCCGCCGCAAGGAGTTCCCCACCGCGGACTGGTCCTTCCTCGTGCAGACGGCGCTCAACTGCGCCAGCGTCTTCGAGGAGCTGCACGCGGTCGGCCACCTGGTGGGGGACGTCAACGAGAGCAACCTGCTGGTGTCGCCGCGGGACGCCACGGTGCGGTTGATCGACTGCGACTCGTTCCAGATTCGCACGGACAAACGGGTGTTCCGCTGCGAGGTGGGCGTGCCGCTCTTCACGCCTCCCGAGCTGCAGGGCCAGCCCTTCGGGGGGCTGGAGCGGACGCCGTCGCACGAGGGCTTCAGCCTGGGGGTGTTGCTCTTCCACCTGTTGTTCCTGGGGCGCCATCCCTTCACGGGCGTCTTCACGGGGCAGGGGGAGATGACGCCGGAGCGGGCCATCCGCGAGTTCCGCTTCGCCTATGGCCGCAACGCGCGGGCGCTGCAGATGACGCCGCCGGCCATCCACCTGCCCCTGGAGACGCTGACACCGGAGCTGGGCCGGCTCTTCGAGGATGCCTTCGCCCCGGATGCACCGAGGGTGGGCCGGCCGGGCGCCACCGAGTGGTACCGGGCCCTGCAGGCCCTGGCGCGCTCGCTGCGCAGCTGTGCCCAGGAGCCCACGCACAAGTACCCGCAGCACCTGCCGACCTGCCCGTGGTGCCAGATGATGGCCACGCGCGGGGTGGCCTTCTTCGGCGCGCCGCAGAACACGGCCCCGGGGCCCCAGGGCTTCACCTGCACCTTCCAGGAGCTGGAGCCGCTGTGGACCGAGTCGCAACGGCTGCTGGCGCCGAACCTCATTTCGCCCGTGGCGCCGCCGCCGATGCCCGCGCTACCGGACCGGCTGCCGGCGGAGTTCCAGGCCGAGGTGGATCGGGTGCGGCAGGCCAGCGTGGCCATGCTGGTGGGCGGGGTGCTGGCCACGGTGGGCTGGTGGCTGGTGATGCTGGTTTCCGCCAGGGTGGGTGGATTGCTGCTGGTGCCGGGCGGCACGCTGCTGGGCAGTGCCGCGGTCGTGTGGTGGCTGAGCCGGAAGCGCCAGCGGCTCCCGGTGGAGGTGGCCGAGCAGCAGGGGTTGTTGCGGCAGGCGGAGGCGGGCCTGTTCGCGGCGCAGGCCGAGTCCGAGCGTTTCAAGGACGAGCTCCAGCGGATGGCGGATCGGGCGCGCCAGCTGTTGCACGGGCTGCGCGCGGAGTACGGCAAGCTGCAGCCGGAGTTCGAGGCCGAGCAGCGGCGGCAGCTCCAGCACCGTGAGGCGATGCAGCGCGAGCAGTTCCTGCGCGGTGTGCTCATCGAGGACCAGGAGATCGACGGCATCAAGCAGGTGCTGAAGGCGAACCTGGTGCGCTGGGGCATCGAGTCCGCGTACGACGTGCTGAAGGAGGACGTGAGGCAGGTGCCGGGCTTCGGCGAGGTGCGGACGACGAAGCTGATCGCTTGGGCGAAGGAGGTGGAGAAGGGCTTCCGGTTCGATCCGGGGCTGGCGGTGAGCGAGGCGGAGCGGCGGGCGCTGGTGTCGCACTTCCTGCAGCGCAAGGCGTCGTTGCGCTCGCGGCTGGAGGCGGAGGTTGCGCCGCTGCGGACGTGGTCGCGGGAGATGACGAAGCGCTCGGGCGAGCTGGCGGCGAAGCTGGAGGAGGCCTGGCAGGGCGTGATGCGGGCCAACCTGGGAATGCCCGCGACGCGTCCGGCGGTGGAGGCGGCGCTGAAGCCTCCGGCGTGGGAGGACCGGCGCGTCCTGTTGGCCATGCTGCTGGCGGTGATGCTGGGCGGAGTGGTGGGGCTGGTGAACCGGGCCACGACGGGGACGGTGGATCCGGTGAAGGTGGCTCCGCCTCCCGTGGCGCAAGCTCCCGAGGAGCCCGCCGCGGCGGTGTTGCCACTGGACTGCCTGGCGCGGGAGGAGGCCACCACCGGAGCGCCGGTGGTGGAGCGGCTGACGGCGGGAAGCCTGTTGGAGGTGGTGGCGAGGGAGGGCGGGTGGCGCAAGGTGGTGCTCGCGGGAGGCCGCGAGGGGTGGACGGGTCCAGGTTGCTGGTCACCTCCGTGAGCCCTTCGGGTACGCTCGTACCGGGAGGGATCGCGTGGAAACTCCGCAGCAACGGTGGTTACGGGAGAGCCGCGAGGTGGAGCAGGCCCTGCGGGGCCTCTTCGCGATGGACCTGGATGACGGACAGTTGCGGCAGGGGATGGAGGAGATGGCCACGCGCTGGCCCTTCCCGGGGCTGATCGCCCTCTGGGGTCCCGGGCTCTACTACCGCAACCGCACCGTCTTCCGTCCCTTCATCCTCGCCCGGTTCCCGCAGTTCACCTTCGACACGCGAGGCCGCCCCAAATCCGTCTTCAAGGGGCCCACCGCGGAGCTCTTCGAGAAGTGGCTCCAGGACGTCGAGCGATCCGGAGACGTGGAGCTGTTCCGCCGGTTGTACCGGCTCCAGCTTCAGGACCTCTCCTGGGATGCGCGTCGCAAGCGCTGGCTCGGGGATTTGCTGGCCCGCTACGGCGCGGCCTCCACCCGGACCCAGCGCCAGCTCGTGCTGAACCAGTTCGACTTCCCCTTCAATCTCGACGAGCTGGCGGCCATCACCCTCTACACCGCGGACGCCGTGGTCTCGCGCGGCTTCATTCTCGCGCACCTGCCCTGGGGGCGGTGGCACGGCTTCGGCCGGAGCTCCCCCTGGCAGAAGCTGCCCGTCCTGGCGCGCGAGCGCGGCGACGAGGCGCTCGCTCTCGACCTCTACCGCCGGCAGGTGCCGGAGGAGACCTGGAAGCAGGACGTGCTGGCGCTGTGCGGCAGCGTCCGGGAGCCTGGAGCGTTGGTGGAGGCGCTCGAGCAGCGGCACCCGGCGCAATGGCTCAAGGACGCGGCCACGACGTTCCTCGCACTCGCCCGCGAGCGCGGCCGGGATGCCGTGCCCTACCTGCTGCGCCACGTGCGCGACGTACGCCAGCCCTGGGTGCCCCTGAACCGGAGCTTCTCCCAACTGGTGGAGCTGGCGCGCGAGCGGGAATGGTTCGATCTGTGGTCCGCGCTGATGTGCACCTCGGCGTCACCCGACACCTATGACAGCGAGGTGCTCGGCCTCATCCAGCGTTCGCGGTTGCCCGGGGATGAGGTGCGGAGGCGGCTCCTGCTGCTCACGGGAGTGGGCAGGGAGCTCAACTTCCCCGGCCTCGGCCTCGTCCAGGTGCAGCCGCTCAAGGACGAGACGGCGGTGCTGCTGTACGAGCGGTTCCCGGACCTCGTGCGCGGCCCCTTCCTGCGGCACGTCTCTCCCGGGTGGAGTGGCACCTATCCGAAGCTCACCACCCGAGCCATCGAGCGGGATGACGAGCCACTGGTGGACTACCTCGCCAGCCGCGTGGCGCTCCAGAGCGTCCATTACGGCGCCTCGAAGCAGCCCTCTAAGTGGGCCGAGGTCATCGAGCGGCTCTCGGCCTCCTACGAGGCGTTGCTGGCACGCTCGCCCGAGGCGTTCGTGTCCCGGGCGGCCACCGTGCTGGGGAAGATGCCGGCCTTCGCCATCGGCAACTACGGCATGCTGGTCCGCCACAACCGGCTGGCCCGGCTCTTCTTCGAACGGGCCCATGCGCACTACGCGGCGGATGCACGCGCGATGAGGGACCTGCTCGAGTCACCGCAGATCCACGTGCAGGCGCTCGCCTTCCGGGTGCTCGGCCGGGACGACGAGCGGGCCCGGACCCTGGCCGCGCGGAACGTGGATCTGCTCCAGGCCACCCTCCTGCGTCCCCTGCATCGCAAGACGCGGCTGATGGCCTTGGGGGCCCTGCGCAACGCCGCCCGGGACGAGGCCGCCGCGCGTCAGCTCGTGGGCCGCATCCGGGATGCCCTGGACCTGCCGGACCAGCGGTACCCGAAGGAGGCGCTGCTCGGGATACTCGCCGGCATCCTCCACCGCTGGCCCGCGCTCCGGGGCCCCTCCGAGCAGCCGGTGGTGTACGGAGGTGCCGCGTGATTCCGCTCCTCGTCGACTACGCCATCCCCAGCGCCTTCACCTCGGACCGGGACCGGGCGCAACTCGGCCTGTCTCCCAACCTCCGCCGCCCGCTGCGCTTCCACGGCCGCATCCGCGAGCACGTCCTCTCGGTGAGGCTCGCGCTCCAGGCGCTCGGCGAGCTCATCTGGTCCGATGACTCCTGGGCCTCCACGGAGGAATACCTCTGGGGCGTGCTCGACCCGGTCGTCACCGTGCATCGCGACCGTGTCTTCTTCGAGGCCTTCAGCCAGGACCAGAGCGCCTACGGCCTGGTCATCGTCGATCGGGAGCTGTTCGAGACGGAAGGGGCGGTGGAGTGCGGCACCACGAACGTCGACTTCACGGCGTGGCTGTGGGCGGCGCTGGGGGAGATGCGCTCCTCGCGTGACACGTGGTTGCGCATCGAGAAGCCCGGCCTCGAGGTGCGAACGGAAGGCGCTGGAGGCCGCTTCGAGAAGAAGGTGGAGCTGCCGGAGTCGTGGGTGCGTGGCTTCCTCCAGCTCCAGGGGGCCATGGCGCTGCCGGGGACGCGGCTCACCGTGCGCCCGGTGGATCTGGTCGCCGCCCTGCGCTTCCTGCGCTTCAGCCATGCGAAGGTGTCGCCGCGAGCGCTGCGCTACGTCTTCGAGCCCGGCCAGCCCGCGGCGCTGGTGCTGGAGCCGTGGGAGGAGCGCATCGTCCTGCGAGGGGCGGAGCACGGCTACGACGAGCCGCGCACCATCCGCACCTGGGGGCGCCGCCGGTTGCGGCTGCTCGAGCCGTTGCTGCCCTACGCGAACAAGGTGGACGTCTTCCTCAAGGGCCGGGCCCTGCCGAGCTTCTATGCCGTGGAGCTGCCCGGGGTGACATGGGTGCTGGGGCTCACCGGGTGGAGCGGCCAGCGCTTCAGCGGCACGGGGAGCTTCGATCTGCTCACGCCGGATGCGCCAGTGCCTCCGGGGTTGAAGGAGAGGGTGCTCGCCGTGCTGCGCGAGCGGCAGGCCGCGAGTGTGGAGGCCCTGTC
This sequence comes from Archangium sp. Cb G35, assembly GCF_001896145.1. Lineage (NCBI taxonomy): Bacteria > Pseudomonadati > Myxococcota > Myxococcia > Myxococcales > Archangiaceae > Archangium > Archangium sp. Cb G35. The sequence goes on along the minus strand of NZ_MPOI01000012.1, from coordinate 252,340 downwards.
CCAGGCGGTGGGGGCGGACAAGCCGGACACGAGCCGGGCCCTGTTCCACTTGTGCCGGGCGGGGATGACGATCTTCGACGTGCAGCGCCGCGAGTACCGCCACCGCGAGCTCTTCGAGACACCCGTGGACGAGGAGCGCCTCTTCCCACCGGACATCCGGCGCGAGCGGGCCCACGCGCTGCTCCAGGAGGGCCGGGTGAAGGTGGAGTCCGTCACGCCGCGCGAGACGCGGAAGATCAAGTGGCTGCGCACGCCCGAGGGAACGGAGCGCCGGGAGATCATCCATCGTGACCAGGTGGTGGTGGGTGCGGTCGCGGAGCAGACCCGGGTGGAGCTCGTCCTCAACGACGAGGAGCGGCTCATCTTCGCCACCTGTGGCTGTGACTTCTTCCTGGAGAACATTCTCAACCAGGGGCCGTGCGAGCACATGCTGGCGCTGCTGACGGCGAGCGCGGGAGCACGCCGGGACATGGCGACCTCGGCCGCCGTGTCGCCGGAGGCCGAGGCGTTGTCGAAGCCTCCACGTCTCACGGAGGAGGGCGGGAGTGGCGGAGCCGGAGAGGAGCTTGACGGTGAAGAGACGTAGGACGATAAGGGCGGAGCTTCATCCGAGGGAGCCGTTCGCCCGGGAGTCAGCCATTCGTGCCGTGGTGTTTCGCTGCGGCGGTGTCATGTTGCCTTCACCTCGCCACGGGACCCAGCGTACGGAACGCTGGGACCCATGGGTCCAGAGCTTCGAGAGTGACGCGCGACCGGCTCCCTCGGATGCAGGCGTTCGAGCCAGAGGAGGGGAGTGCCATGGGCTTCGTTGATTGGCTCAAGGGGCTCTTCCGTCCCAAGCTGGTGCGGGACGTCTCGCGACTGGACCGGGAGGGCGGCTCACTCGACACGGTGGTGGAGGAGGTGCGGCCCGAGTCCGGCCCCCTCAAGCCGGGCCACCGCCGCACGGTCCGGCGAGATCCCCGGCTGTTGCCCAAGCCGAAGCCGAAGGTTCCGCTGCGTGGGAAGCGCAAGAAGTGGATGGCTGCGAGCGAGTCCCGCCGGTTGTTCGCTGGGACGCTGCGCACGCGCAACCGGCAGATCAGCGATCTGCTCCCAGACGAGGAGCAGCTGCAGCGGCTCGGCCTCCCTGTGTGGCGGGACGAGGGAGCGATGGCCACGGCACTGGGCGTCTCCGTGAAGGAACTGCGCTTCTTCTCCATCCACCGCGAGGCCGAGCGCGTTCCGCACTACGTCACCTTCGCCATTCCCAAGCGAAACGGGGGGAGGCGGCTCATCATGGCGCCCAAGCGCCGGCTGAAGGCGCTGCAGCGCAAGCTCCTGCCGTTGCTGGTGGACAAGCTGCCGGTGAGCGGGCACGCGCACGGCTTCCGGGCGGGGCGCTCCATCCGCACCGGAGCCGAACCGCACGTGGGCAAGGCCGTGGTGTTGAAGATGGACCTCGCCGACTTCTTCCCCTCGGTCACGTACGTGCGGGTGAGGGGTCTGTTGATCTCACTGGGCTATGGCTACACGGTGGCGGCCACGCTCGCCGCGCTGATGACGGAGGCCGAGCGCCAGCCGGTGGAGGTGAACGGAGTCCGGCTGCACGTGCCGGTGGGTCCGCGTGCCTGTGTACAGGGGGCTCCGACGAGCCCGGGCCTGTGCAACGCGGTGGTGAGGAGATTGGACCTGCGGCTCGCGGGGCTCGCGCGCAAGCACGGATTCTCCTTCACACGTTACGCGGATGACCTGTGCTTCTCGGGAGGCTCGCTGGATGCGCTGAAGGATCTGCGCGCCGGGGCGAAGCGGCTCATCGAGACGGAGGGCTTCCGGGTGAACGAGGCCAAGACGCGAGTGGCCCGGCGTGGGCGCCGGCAGCAGGTGACAGGGGTGGTGGTGAACGAGACGCTCGGCCTGTCGCGCCAGGAGCGCCGGAAGCTGCGCGCCGCCATCCACCAGGCCCGGAAGGAGGGCACCGCCCCCGAGGCCGCCGCGCGCATCGAGGGCAAGCTGGCCTACCTCTCCATGCTCAACCCCGAGCAGGCCGCCGTCCTGCGCAAGCGGTGGAAGCCGTCCGGGTAGGTGCAACTCAGCCCGGTGCTACATGTATTTGCCGCCGGGCGTGAAGAGGTTACCCAGGCAGGTCCTCGCCGTCATGCAGGCGGGCCATGAAGTCAGTGAAGCTGTCTGCTACGGGGTAGATGAACATCTCCACGGTGACCAGGGTGACCTTGGGTTGCTCCGATGATTCTCTGTAGTCGAAGCACAAGTACTCGCCACCAGGGGTGCTGGCGAACGGGTAGACGCCGCCGGGGACATGTGGCTTCACTGCCTCGTACGCACTCATGATGGAGTATGTCCACCACTTATGGTCTTCGATGATCGTCAGCAGCACATTGACGACATTGGTGCCTCTGCCCACGTTGAAAACATCAGGATGGGGAGTCATCCCCTGGTACTGAGCGGCTACTTCCTTGTAGTCCTTGGGAAAAGTAATACCCAGCTGATGCTCGAGTTGCTCGAACTCTCCAGACGGAACAGGGTGGGGCTCGTCCCAGAGATAGGGTATCCATTTCAGTGTCGTCATCAGTGTCCTCCGCTCCAGATTTTCATGCTTCCCGTGAGCAAATGGTGTCACGTGTATTTCTTGGAGACGGTCTATCCATTGTAGAGGCTATTCATGAACGACATGAAATTGTCCGCGATGGGGTGGATGGACATTTCCGCCGTCACCAGGACAACCCTGGGCTGCTCTGGTGCGTTTCTGTAGTCGAAGCACAAGTACTCACCGCCGGGAGTAAGGGCGAAGGGGAAAATCCCCGCTGGAACATGCGGACTCAATACGTCATGCGCCCTGCTGATGGAGTACGCTTCCTTTTCTCGGTCCGCGCTGACGATCAACAAGACGCTGAACGCGTCATTGCCTGTGCCGACATTGAAGGCGCAAGGTTCCGGCCCCATTCCCTGGTATGTGGAGACGAGTTCTCTGTACAAATCAGGTAGCTTGAGCTTCCACTGTTGCTCAAGCTGGTCGAGAACCTGCGAGTCCACTGGATGGGGTTCGGTCCACAAGTAGGGCTCCCATTGGATCTTCACGGCTACTGACCTCCTCCCCAGATTGCCATGCCACCCGTGTGTGGCGCAGCAAGCTGGTGTTCATCGAGGTTCACCAGTTGCATTCTTCCAATATCCTGATGATGGTGCCAGGAGTAACCCTCCGGTGGCTTTGTGGAGGTAGGGAGCTTCTCGATGGCTTCGGTGCTGAGCCCAAGCTCCTTGGCCAGACCAGGGGCTTTCTTGATGGCTTGGGAGAGTTTCTGGTTCGCGGCTTTGTAATGTGAAAAGCGCTGACCGCTACCGATATGGATGTCATCCAGCAGAGTCTCAAATTTGGTATTGAACTCCGCGAAGCCATCTTTGTCAAAGCGGAGGGTGCGCTTGCCATTGGTGACTGTTTGCCCAGCCCGGTTACGGCCCAGGTTCGTGATGGGCTTGGGCGGATTTCTTGTACCAGGGTAGGGCAGGATCTTCCCATCCTCGGTGAACCTCGGCTTGCGCCATGACTCGATGGACGGCAGGCGGTGGTTGCTAGGAGCGTCTCCGCCCCCGTCCTTGCCCTGGGAGGCCATGGCGAGGGCGCCCGGAGCCAGTGTCAGGGTGAGGCTGCCCTGGCCCACCAGCACCTGCCGCACCTGACCCACCGCCGCCAGCTCCAGGCCCATCTGCGTCCTGGCCATGAGGGAGGCCTGTGCGTAACCCGGCAGACCCGGCCCCTTCATGAACAGGTTCGTCGTAGAGCCGAGAGCGGCCGTGGCCAGCATCACCAACAGGCGCCCCACCTGGGCGCCCATCACCCGGCCAAAGCGCTCACCCGCCTCGCGCACCTCGGCGAAGGTGCGCGCTTGCTGGGTCTCCAGCTCCAACTGCCTCCAGCCCTGCAGCAAGCTCCACACCGTGTCCACGCCCAGCCAGGCCACCATGAAGCAGCCGAAGGAGACGGCGGCCGCCTGGGTCACCGGATTGGGAAACGCGAGCATGGCGAGGTAGCCGGCGAGGGCAGTCATCACCATGGATTGCAGTGCCACCGGGTCCACCATGCTGGCCCAGACATCCACCGAGCCTTCCCAGACAGAACCCAGGGCAATGGTCAGCGCCAGGGTGCGCCGTGCCTCGGCTCCCAGGGAGCGCGCGTTACCCAGCAGTGACAGGCAGTCGCCGGGGGTGCCCCGGCGTTCGCACCAGAACCGATAGCCCCGAGTCACTGCCGCGCCTTGGTCCTCCTGCCCAGGCTGGCCACATGAGGTGAGCGCCAGCCGATGGCGGGAAGGGGAGGGGAGCTCCAATCCGGCCACCAGCCGGGCCATGGCCGAGTCGAACTGCGCCGCGGTCACCTCCACGGGCATCGCGCGTGGGGGGACGAGAGTCCGCGAGGCTCCTTCCTCCGTCTCCACGCGGACCTGGATGCGGCTGTGAGGACCTTGCATCGCGCCGGGGTCGGACTCGGCCACCCGTGCCCCATCCGTCGCGCAGGCGGCCAGCAGCAGGCTCGCCACCAACAGGCGTGCCGTCACCTGCCTCGTCCCGAGGATGCTCTTGCGATGGGTGTCCGGCATGGTGGCACGGCAGCTTACGAGCCTTCTCTCGTCGCGGTGAGCGGCCGCTGATGCCACCTCCCACGTCTTGCCATCTGGCACGACTTGCGAGGAATACCTCTTGACTAGGAGTGCCAGAGCATGGCACCAAGGCGGCTAGAGAATGATAATGATAACCATTCTCAACTTCTGATTCTCGCGCGGACCGGGCGTTCCGGGCCGTGGGAGGGAGCACATGGGAACAACCACCAGAGTGGCCCTGGTCACCGGGGCCGCGCAGGGCATCGGTGCGGCCGTGGCACGGGCGCTGGCCGGCGAGGCGTCGATCGCGGCGCTCGACAGGCGGGAGGAGGGACTGTCCTCCCTGGTCGCGGAGTTGCGCGAGCGCGGCTGCCGCGCCGCCGCCTTTCCTGCCGATGTGAGTGACAGCGCCGCGGTGGAAGCGGCGGTCGAGCGGATCGAGCGCGAGCTGGGTCCCATTGGCATCCTGGTCAACGTGGCCGGTGTGCTGCGGATGGCCCCGGCCGTGTCCCTCAGCGATGAGGACTGGGCGGCCACCTTCGCGGTCAACACCCACGGCGTCTTCCACGTCTCGCGCGCCGTCGCCCGCCGCATGGTGCCGCGCCAGTCGGGCACCATCGTCACCGTGGGCTCGAACGCCGCTGGCGTGCCCCGCATGCAGATGGCCGCCTACGCCGCCTCCAAGGCCGCTTCCACCATGTTCACCAAGTGCCTGGGGCTCGAACTGGCCCAGCACGGCATCCGCTGCAACGTGGTGTCTCCTGGCTCCACCGACACGGCCATGCAGCGCGCTCTCTGGGCCGATGAGCACGGCGCCCAGGCGGTGATCGCCGGCTCGCCCGAGACCTTCCGCGTGGGCATTCCGCTGCGCCGGATCGCCACCCCGGCCGATATCGCCGAGGCGGTGGCGTTCCTCGTCTCGGACCGCGCCCGCCACATCACCCTGCATGACCTCTGTGTCGACGGGGGCGCGACCCTGGGCGCGTAGCGCCTTGGTGTCTCCAGAATTTGCGATTGGTTGTCATTTTCAATTTCAAGAGGTGATTGAGATGGTCGGAACTTCCTGTGCGTCGCGGATGCTGGCGACGCAGTTGCTCGAGAGCTACGAGGCGGGCTCGTCGTTCTTCTTCGCCTCGCCCAAGCGGACGCTGTTGGCGAGGGGCACGTTCGCCACGGTGCCGCACTCCGGAGGCACCAACGCGCTGACGCGCCTGCCCGAGCGCGTGGCGGCGGTGCTCAACGAGGCCCGCGATGCCGACCACGACATTCCCGTGGCCGTTGGCGCGGTGCCCTTCGACAGCTCGATTCCCGCCCAGCTGGTGGTGCCCATGACGCTCCAGCGCGCGGGGCCGCTCGAGTTCGGTTCGGACGTTCCCGCGCAGCGCCCGCTGGCCGAGCGCTACACGGTCCAGCCGGTGCCCGAGCCCGCGGCGTATCTCAACGGGGTGAGCCGGGCGCTGGAGTTGATGGGAAGCGGGCCGCTGCGCAAGGTGGTGCTGTCCCGCGCGCTCCAGCTCAGCACCGCCACGCCCATCGACCTGCGCCAGCTGCTGCGCAACCTGGCCCGGCGCAATCCCTCGGGCTACACCTTCGCGGTGGACCTGCCCCCGCTGAAGGGCTCCGCGCCCGAAGCGGGGCGGCGCACGCTGATTGGCGCCAGTCCCGAGCTGCTGGTCTCCCGTTCGGGGTTCCAGGTGGTGGCCAACCCGCTGGCGGGCACGACTCCTCGGAGCGCGGACCCCGTCGAGGATCAGGAGCGGGCCGCCGCGCTGCGGGTCTCGCCCAAGGATCTCCACGAGCATGCCGTGGTGATCGACTCGGTCGCGGAGGCGCTGCGTCCGTACTGCAAGAACCTGGTGGTGCCCAAGGAGCCGTCGCTCGTCAGCACGCCGACCCTGTGGCACCTGTCGACCCGGATCAGCGGTGAGCTGTTGGATCCATCCATCTCGTCGCTGACGCTGGCCGTGGCGATGCATCCCACGCCGGCGGTGTGCGGCTACCCGGCCGAGCTGGCCCACGAGGCGATCGGTTCGATCGAGCCCTTCGATCGGGGCTTCTACACGGGCACGGTGGGGTGGTGCGACGCGAATGGTGATGGCCAGTGGGCCGTGACCATCCGCTGCGCCGAGGCCGGCGAGAACTCGCTGCGGCTGTTCGCGGGGGCGGGAATCGTGGCGGGCTCGAAGCCCGAGTCCGAGCTGGCCGAGACCGAGGCGAAGTTCCGCACCATGCTCCAGGCGATGGGGCTGGGGCAGGGCGTCGAGGTGCAGCGATGACGGCGCATCTGGAAACCGCTCCACTTCCGGGCTGCCCCACGTGGCCCGAGGAGTTCGCCAGGCGCTACCGGCGGGCCGGCTACTGGTGCGGCGAGACCTTCGGACAGCTGCTGCGCGATCGGGCCCGGAGCCACGGTGAGCGTACGGCGCTCGTCGCCGGAGCCCAGCGCTGGAGCTACCGCGAGCTCGACGAGCGGGCGGACCGGCTGGCCGCCGGGCTCCAGGCACTGGGAATCAAGCCGAGGGACCGGGTGGTGGTGCAACTGCCCAACATCGCCGAGTTCTTCGAGGTCATCTTCGCGCTGTTCCGGCTGGGCGCGTTGCCGGTGTTCGCGCTGCCCGCGCACCGGAGCGCGGAGATCAGCTACTTCTGCGCGTTCACCGAGGCGGCCGCCTACATCATCCCGGACAAGCACGGGGGATTCGACTACCGCACGCTGGCCGGGCAGGTCCGCGAGAGGGTGCCGGGTCTGCGGCACGTGCTCGTCGCCGGTGAGGCCGGTCCGTTCACCTCGTTGAGCAGTCTGTACGCCGAGCCGGTCGAGTTGCAGGGGCCGAGCCCCAGTGACGTGGCGTTCTTCCAGTTGTCGGGTGGCAGCACCGGCATCCCCAAGCTCATTCCGAGGACGCACGACGACTACATCTACAGCCTGCGCGGCAGCGTGGAGATCTGCCAGCTCGATGGCTCCAGCGTGTACCTGTGCGCGCTGCCCGCCGCGCACAACTTCCCGCTCAGCTCGCCGGGCGTGCTCGGCACCCTGTACGCGGGAGGCACGGCGGTGCTGTCGCCGTATCCCAGCCCCGACGTGGCGTTCCCGCTGATCGAGAAGGAGCGCGTCACCATCGCCGCGCTGGTGCCTCCGCTGGCGATGATCTGGCTGGAGGCCGCCGCGGCCAGGCGGCACGACCTGTCGAGCCTGCGGGTGTTGCAGGTGGGTGGGGCGAAGTTCAGCGAGGAGGCCGCGCGGCGGGTGCGCCCCACGCTCGGGTGCACGCTGCAGCAGGTCTTCGGAATGGCCGAGGGTCTGGTCAACTACACCCGGCTGGATGACCCCGAGGAGATCATCGTCAGCACCCAGGGCAGGCCGATCTCCCCGGATGATGAGATCCGGGTGGTGGACGAGGACGGCCGCGAGGTCGCTCCCGGTGAGACGGGCCTGCTCCTGACGCGCGGCCCCTACACCATCCGTGGCTACTACAAGGCCGAGACGCACAACGCGCGGGCGTTCACCCCCGACGGCTTCTACAGCACCGGAGACGTGGTGCGGGTGACGCCCGAGGGCTACCTGGTGGTGGAGGGCCGCGAGAAGGATCAGATCAACCGGGGCGGCGACAAGGTCGCGGCCGAGGAGATCGAGAACCACCTGCTGGCCCATCCCGCCGTCCACGACGCGGCGGTGGTCGCCATCCCGGATCCGTTCCTCGGCGAGCGCACCTGCGCGTTCGTCATTCCCCGCGAAGCACCGCCGCCCACCACGGCGCTCACCGCCTTCCTGCGCGAGCGCGGACTGGCCGCCTTCAAGATTCCCGATCGGGTCGAGTTCGTCGACGCGTTCCCGAAAACGGGAGTCGGGAAGGTCAGCAAGAAGGCCCTGCGCGAAACGCTCACCCGGCGGAATACCGCCTCCACCCCCTGAAAGGAGTCACTTCATGGCACTCCCCTCCATCGCCCCCTATTCCATGCCCGGCACGGCCGACCTTCCCAAGAACAAGGTCTCGTGGACGCCGGATCCCCAGCGCGCCGTGCTGCTGATCCACGACATGCAGCGCTACTTCGTCAACGCCTTCACCGAGGGGCAGTCGCCGGTGCCGGAGCTGATCGCCAACATCCAGCGGCTGCGGCAGCACTGCGCCTCGCTGGGCATCCCCGTGGTGTACTCGGCCCAGCCCGGCGGCCAGACGCCCGAGCAGCGGGGCCTGCAGCTGGACCTGTGGGGGCCGGGCATCAACGGCGGTCCGGACCAGAAGCAGATCGTCGACGCGCTCACCCCGGGCGAGGGCGACATCCTCCTCACCAAGTGGCGCTACAGCGCGTTCGTCAAGACCGGGCTGCTGGAGCTGCTGCGTGAGCGCGGGCGCGACCAGCTGATCATCACCGGCATCTACGCCCACATCGGCTGTCTGCAGACGGCCAGCCACGCCTTCATGCACGACGTGAAGGCCTTCCTGGTCGCCGACGCGCTGGGCGACTTCTCGCGCGAGCAGCACATGCTGGCGCTGAACTACGCGGCGAAGCTGTGCGCCGTCACCACCACCACGCAGCAGGTCATCGACGAGCTGCGGCCCGTGGCCTCGCGGGAAGACGGTCCCCTGAGCCGCCAGCAGGTGCGCTCGGATGTCGCCGAGCTGCTCCAGGAGGCGGCCTCCATCGGTGACGACGAGAACCTGCTGGAGCGGGGGCTCGATTCGATCCGGCTCATGAGCCTGGTCGAGCGCTGGCGGCGCACCGGAGCGGAGATCTCCTTCGTGGAGCTCGCCGAGCGCCCGACCCTGACCGACTGGTACGCGCTGCTGTCCTCGGCGGCCCCCCAGCGTCCTTCCCATCACGTTTCGTAGTCAGCGGTACATGGAGTCCCGAGCGATGCACGATCCACAGAATGTCCGCTGGCCTCTGTCAGCGGCCCAGCACGGAATCTGGCTGGGCCAACAGTTCGACCGCACGAGCCCGGTGTACAACGCCGGTGAGTGCATCGAGATCCGCGGTCCCGTCGACCCGGCGCTCTTCGAGGCCGCGGTGCGGCAGGCCGTCTCGGAGGCCGAGGTGCTGCACGCTCGCTTCGTGACGGAAGGGGAGCGGCCCGTGCAGCTCCTCGAGCCGCGACAGGACTGGACACTTCATGTGGCCGATCTGAGCGGGACTCCGGATCCGTGGGAGGCGGCTCGGTCGTGGATGCGCGATGACCTGGCCCGGCCCGTGGAGCTCAGCCAGGGACCCCTCTTCGCGCAGGCGCTGTTCAAGGCCGCGCCCGACCGGTTCTTCTGGTACCAGCGCGCTCACCACATCGCCCTGGATGGTTTTGGCTTCTCGCTGATGGCGAGGCGGGTGGCCGAGCTCTACACCGCGCGGGCCGCGGGACGGCCTGTCACGGGCGGCTTCGGCCCGCTGCGCGCCGTGCTGGACGAGGACGCGGCCTACCGGGCCGGCCCGCAGTTCGAGCTCGACCGGACCTTCTGGACGGAGCGTTTCGCCGACCGGCCCACCCCGGTGGGCCTCGCGGAGCCCGCGCCCATGTCGGCCAGCTTCGTGCGGCAGACGCGCCACCTGTCACCCGGTGACATGGAGCGGCTGCAGGCGGCCGCGCGCCAGGCGGGCCTGGCCTGGTCGGATCTCGTGCTCGCGGCCACGGCGGCCTGGCTGCACCGGAGGACCGATGCGCCGGAGGTGGTGCTCGGCCTGCCGGTGATGTCGCGGCTGGGCTCGGCCGCGCTGCGGGTGCCGTGCATGGCGATGAACATCGTGCCCTTGCGCATCCCGGTGCGTCCGGGGACCGGGTTGATCGACCTGGCCCGCGAGGTGGCCTCGGAGCTCCGCACCGTGCGGCCCCATCTGCGCTACCGCTACGAGCAGCTCCGGCGGGATCTGCGGCTGGTCGGTGGGCAGCGCCGGCTGTTCGGCCCGGTGGTCAACATCATGCCGTTCGACTACGCGCTGCGCTTCGCGGGCATGCCGGCCATCGCGCACAACCTCTCCGCGGGCCCGGTCGAGGATCTGTCGATCGGCCTGTACGCCAGGTCCGACGGCGGTGGACCGCGAATCGACTTCGACGCCAACCCGGCCTGCTACAGCGCCGACACACTGGATTCCCATCAGCGCGAGTTCCTCCAGTTCCTGGAGTCGTGCGTCGCCGCGCCCGAGAAGGCGGTGGGCCGCTCCAGCCCGCTCTCGTCCATTCTCGATGGCGGGCCACTCCCCGTGCCCGCGCGTCCGGTCCTGAATCTGATCACCGAGCAGGCCCACGAGCAGCCCGACGCGATCGCGGTGGAGCACGGCCCGCACCGGCTGAGCTACCGCGAGCTGATCGAGGCCTCCCACGCGCTGGCGGGCCGGCTCGTCGCGGCGGGTGTTCAGGCCGACACTCCCGTGGCGGTGATGGTTCCGCGAGGAATCGATGCGATCGTCGCGAGCCTGGGTGTGCTGTTCTCCGGGGCCGGTTACCTGCCGATCGATCCCTTCGGCCCCTCGTCCCGGACCACCGCGATTCTCGAGGACGCCGCGCCCGGGTTGATCATCACCTCTTCCCAAGGCACGACGCCCGGTGCGGGCCCGGTGGCCCCGGGCCATCTGGTCGTGAGCAGGAATGAGAAGGCCACCCACCGTGTCTCCGGGGAGGCGCCACGGAAGGCGGACGAGCAGCTGGCCTATGTCATCTATACGTCCGGCTCGACCGGTCAGCCCAACGGGGTGCAGATCTCCCGGGGCGCGTTGGCCCACTTCGTGGCGGGGGCAACGCAGCGCTACGGCGTGAACCGCGAGGACCGGGTGCTTCAGTTCGCACCGCTGCACTTCGATGCCAGCGTCGAGGAGATCTTCCTCACCCTGTGCGCGGGCGCGAGGCTGGTGCTGCGCACCGATGAGATGCTCCAGTCGGTGCCGCGGTTGCTCGGTGCCTGCGCGGCGCATGGCATCACCGTGTTGGACCTGCCCACGGCGTTCTGGCACGAGCTGGCCTACAGCGTCTCGACGGACGCGGCCCGCCTTCCTTCCTCGCTCCGCCTGGTGATCATCGGAGGCGAGGCCGCGCTGCCCGAGCGTGTCGCACGCTGGCGCGCCGCCGTGGGGCCCGAGGTGCTGTTGCTCAACACCTATGGTCCCACCGAGGCCACCGTGGTGGCCACCGCCGCCACGCTCAGCGGCGGCACCAGCACCGCGTCCACCAACGACGAGGTGCCCATCGGCTGTCCGCTTCCCGGCGTGAGCGCGGCGGTTATCGACTCGCATGGCCGGCTCGCCGCTCCGGGCACCGAGGGAGAACTCTACCTGCTGGGCGGTGCTCTGGCGCGAGGCTATCTGGGCCGTCCGGAGCGGGATGCGGCGCGCTTCATCCCCCTCGAGGCACTGCCCGGCAGCCCACGCGCCTACCGCACCGGTGACAAGGTCCGGCTTCGCGGGGATGGGCAGTTGGTGTTCGCCGGCCGCGTGGATGACGAGTTCAAGATCAGCGGCCACCGGATAGACCCGGCCGAGGTCGAGACCACGCTGCTCGGTCACCCGGGGGTGCGCGAGGCCGCCGTGGTCGGGCAGGTGCTGCCCGGAGGCTCGCGGCGGCTGTGCGCGCACATCGTCGCGGCCGAGATTGTTCCCTCGGCGGCGGAGCTGCGCCGGTTCCTCCTGTCCGAGCTGCCAGCGCCCATGGTCCCCAGCGCCTTCGTGTTCACCGAGCGGTTGCCCCGGACCAGCACGGGCAAGCTCGATCGGGCCGCGCTGCGTCACGTGTCACCCGCCGGTGAGTCCGCTTCGGTGACCACCGCGGCCACGGAGCTCGAGCGCGTGGTGTTGAACGCCTGGGAGCAGGTGCTGGGCGTGAGCGGTGTGTCGGCGCAGGACGACTTCTTCGAGCTCGGAGGCCAGTCGCTCCAGGGCATCCAGGTGGCCAACCGGCTCGGCGTCGCGCTGGGCCGCGAGGTGCCCGTGGCCACGGTGTTCCGTTACCCCACCGCCGCCGCGCTGGCGCAAGCGCTCGAGCGTGGCGCGGAGTCTGGCTCGGACGGCGGCGGTCTCACGCCCGCCATGCTCGTGGATGCCGAGCTCCCCGAGGAGATCGTTCCCCGGCAGGTGGGGAAGGGGCAGGGGACGGACGCCCGGGAACCGCGGCAGGTCCTGCTGACCGGCGCCACCGGCTTCGTCGGCGCGTATCTGCTCGACCAGTTGTTGCGCCAGACGGATGCGCGGGTGGTCTGTCCCGTGCGTGCCCGTGACGAGGCGCATGCGATGGAGCGGATTCGCGCGGCCATGAAGGCCTGGCGGCTCCCGGACACGGGCCTCGCCGAGCGGGTGCTGGCACTGCCGGCCGATCTGACCCAGCCCTGGCTCGGTCTGGGTTCCGCGCGCTTCCACGGACTGGCCGCCGAGTGCGATGCCATCTACCACAACGCCGCGGTGGTCAGCGTCGTGCGCGAGTACGGCAGCCTGCGGGCCGTCAATGTGCAGGGGACCCGCGAGCTGCTCCGGCTGGCCGCCGCCGTGCGGCCCAAGCCGTTGCACTACGTCTCCACCCTGGCGGTGGCCCCGCCGGCGAATCTCGCCCCCGAGGTTCCCGAGGAGTTCGTGCCAGCCCACGCGGGGCTGCGCGATGGCTATCAGCAGAGCAAGTGGATCGCCGAGCGGCTGGTGCAACAGGCGGCGGAGCGGGGCCTGCCGGTGTCTGTCTACCGGCTGGGGCGGGTCGTGGGCGCTCCCGGTACCGGCACCATCAATCCGCAGGATCTCGTCTGGCGCATCCTGTTGGCTGGCATCCCCGCGGGGGCCTTGCCCCAGCTCGACGTGAGCGAGGCGTGGACGCCGGTGGACTACGTGGCGCGGGCGCTCGTCCGGCTCTCGTTGGTGCCCCAGCCCGGTGCGGTGTTCAACCTCACGCCCGCGCCGGAGGTGCGGCTGAGCGAGCTGTTCCGCCAGGTCCGCGACTACGGCTACCCGGTTGACCTGCTTCCGGTCCCCGAGTGGTGCACCCGCGTGGCGGAGAGCAAGGACGGCGCGGCGCACAAGGCCACGCTGGCGTTCTTCGAGCTGCGCTCGGGCTCATCGGAGCCCACCTTCGGCCTGGGGCCCACCCGCTGCGAACGTTTGACCCGAGCGCTCGCGGGGACCGGCATCTCCTGCCCGCCGGCCGACCGCCAGCTGCTGTTCCGCTACCTGGATTCCTGCGTGGAGCAGGGCCTGTTGCCCGCTCCCTGACCCCTTTCATTCCCCCCAGCTTGAAGAGCCCTACCGTGATGACCCGAAACTGGACCCCCCGTTCCTGGCGGGAAATGCCCGTCAGGCACATGCCCGAGGACTACCCCGATCCTCGAGCGCTCGCCCGCGTCGAGGACGAGCTGTCGCGTCTGCCTCCCCTGGTGTTCGCGGCGGAGACGCGCCGCCTGACCACCGCGCTCGGCCTGGTTTCCCAAGGCAAGGCCTTCCTGCTGCAGGGCGGTGATTGCGCGGAGAGCTTCAAGGAGTTCACCGCCGACAACATCCGCGACACCTTCCGGCTCATCCTCCAGATGGCGGTGGTGCTCACCTTCGCGGGCGGACGCCCGGTGGTGAAGGTGGGCCGCATCGCCGGCCAGTTCGCCAAGCCCCGCTCCAGCGCCGTCGAGACCATCGGCGGTGTCACCCTGCCGGCCTACCGCGGCGACAACATCAACGGCATGGAGTTCAACCCGGCCGAGCGCACGCCCGATCCGAAGCGGTTGATCAAGGCCTATCACCAGTCCTCGGCCACGCTGAACCTCCTGCGCTCCTACGCCCAGAGCGGCTACGCGGACCTCTGCAACCTCCACCGGTGGACGCTCGACTTCGTCGCGGGCAGCCCCCAGGGAGAGCGCTACCGCAGGCTGGCGGATCAGATCTTCGAGTCGCTGACCTTCATGAGCGCCCTCCATGTGCACCCCGAGACGCAGTCCTCGCCGGTCCCGGTGGATCTCTTCACCAGCCACGAGGCCCTGCTCCTGAACTTCGAGGAGACCATGACCCGCGCGGACCCCGTGTCGGGCGAGTGGTTCGACGCTTCGGCCCACATGCTGTGGATCGGCGAGCGGACCCGCCAGCCCGATGGGGGCCATGTGGAGTTCGTGCGCGGCATCCAGAATCCCATCGGCATCAAGTGCGGCCCGACCATGGAGCCCGACGAGTTGTTGCGGCTGATCGACATCGTGAACCCCAAGGGCATCCCTGGCCGGCTGACGCTCATCGGCCGTTTCGGCGCGGACAAGGCCGCCGAGTGTCTGCCCCGGCTGATGGCCGCCACCCGGCGCGATGGCCGCCCCGTCGTCTGGTCGAGTGACCCCATGCACGGCAACACGCAGAAGGCGGGCAACGGCTACAAGACCCGGCCCTTCGACCGCATCCTGTCGGAGGTGAAGACCTTCACCCTGGTGGCCGAGGCGGAAGGCGTCCATCCCGGTGGCCTGCACCTGGAGATGACCGGACAGAACGTCACCGAGTGTCTGGGCGGTGCCCGGGCGGTGACCGAGGACGACCTCTCCAGCCGGTACCACACGCACTGCGATCCCCGGCTCAACGCCGACCAGGCGCTGCAGCTCGCCTTCATGGTGGCCGAGAAGCTCCGCGCCGAGCGCCTTCCCCAGGAGGCCCGGGCGGCCTGAGGGGAGACGAAGCGGCCCCTCCGCGACGAGTCGCCACGTAAAAATGAGAATGAGAACCATTTTCATTCTCTTCTGTGCGTGACTCCTCGTTGCCGGGGAGGCCCAGGCGCAAGAACCTCCGTCCGAGGGGGGCGGGTGAGTCCGCGGTAGCGCCAGCTCCGCAGCAGGCCCATTCTTCTCAGTAGAGGTTCACCGCGTCGAAGGGGCGGTTGAGCTTGCTGCGTGCGCGGGGCAGGGCCTTGCGCACGGCCTCGGCGTCACCGCGCGAGAGCGCCTGCACCAGCGGCTCCGTCTCCGCTGGCGTCGTGGTGCTCGCCTGGGCGCAGCGCAGGGCCTCCGTCCAATCCCCGCTGCCCTCGGCGAGTGCCTGTCCCGCGAGGCTCTGCGCCGCCCGCAGCGGATCTCCGATGGCCCGCGCCTGCTCCGCCGCCCGTGAGAACCACTGCGCCGCGGTGGCCGGCTCCGTGGCCAGCAAGTGCAGCCCCAGGTCCGCGGCGATCACCTGCTGGTGCAGCGGGTCTCCCAGCTCCCCGGCGCACGTGAAGGCCTCGGTGTAGCTGGCCACGGCCGCCTCCCGCTCCCCGTTGGCCATCTGCAGCGCGGCCAGCCGGTAACGGTGGTGCTTGGCGAAGTTGGCGCCCCAGTTCTCGCTGATCTTCTCGAACCGTCTCCAGATGGCGATGGACTCCGCGAAGTTCCTCGCCGTCTCCTGCAGGTAGCTGGCGTTGGAGATGAGGTTGATCTTCAGGTGCGTGGCGCTCGCGTCGTGCAGATCTCCCACGCACCGCATGGCCAGCTTCTCCTGCTCCTGCGCCAGGGGCAGCTTCTTCTCCAGGAAGTACGTGAGCGCGTACACGTTGCGCAGCCACGCCTCGTGCAGCTTGCGCAGCGGCGTGTCCAGCCCCGCCATCAGCGCGATTCCCGCCTCCACCTCGGCGCGGGCATCCGGAAGCTGCGCCAGCCGCTTGGTCCGCGTGAGCGCCCGGAACATGCGCATGTGCGCCAGCCGCTCCGGCGGCGCCTTCCGCTCCAGCGCCCGGCCGAACGCCTCCAGGGCCTCGTCGTGCTGGCCCGTGAAGACGTGCACCACGCCGATGCCGCGCTCGAAGAGCACGCGCAGCTCCTCCGCGTCCCCCAGGCTGCTCTTGTCGATCTCGATGGCCGGCGTGGAGAAGCCCGTGTCGAGCGCGTCCCAGCCCTCGGCCACGCGCGCGGGGGAGAGTCCCGTCCCCGCCGCGTCGAGCAGCGCCAGCCCGCGCTCGGCGGCGAGCATCGCGCCCTCGTAGTTGGTGGTGAAGAAGCAGCTGCGGATGGCGAGCACCGCCGCGGCGATGCGGTGCTCCAGCGGAGCGTCGTCGTCCACCACGGCGCCCAGGTAGCGGCCCTCCAGGTCCACCGCCGGCTCGAGCGCCCGGCCGGACACGGGGCCCACTCCGCCCCCAGGCGGCGTGGTGCGCATGCGCTCGCACAGCGAGCCCAGGAAGTCCCTCCGCCGCTGCTCGAAGAATGCCGCGTAGTGCTGCCGGCGCGTGTTCCATCCGGTGAGCAGGATGCGGCCCTCCAACTGCTCCAGCCGGCCCCACTCGGCCGCGCGCATCACCGCGCGCAGGCTGACCAGATCGCACTCGCCCGCGCCGTGGATGACGAGCGGCCGCCCGCTCACCCGCAGCGTCTCCACGATGGCGCGCGCTCCCAGGTTGAGCACCCAGAACATCTGCTCGGACTCGCGGTGGAGCCGGCGCTCGGACGGGGTAAGCGCCAGGTCCGTCAGATCCGGCGCGCCCTGGATGGCGCCGGGGAAGAGCCGGTTCCACTCGGCCGGGCGCTGGAGCGCCAGGGGACGCACGGCGTCGGGTGCCGCGTCCTCGCACGCCCGGAGGATCTTCCTCAGTCCTCCGAACGCCACGGGCAGCGCCACGCCAGCGTCCACTTCGATGGACCGGCCTGGCACCACGGCGGGCGAGCCTCCATCGACCAACACCGCGATCGCGCTTCGCTGACTCACAGCCACCTCGGGGGGGTAGGGACCGTGCAGGGGCAACAGCCCTTTGCAGCCCTATCGTCCCAATTTTCTTGGATTACGGCAATCCGTCAAACCCCCGGGGGCTGCTACAGTGTGGGCGTCCATGAGCACTTTGGCTCCGGGAGAGTCCCCGGTCCTGTCCTTCCGGCACATGCTGTCGGATGCGGTTTGTTCGTTCCTCCATGAGACGGGGTTGAGCCCCGCGGACGTGGGAGATCCCCTCAGCGAGCTCATCGTGACGCTCTCGCGCTACCGCGAGGAGGGCGAGCCGCTCTTCCCCGTGGCGTTCCTCGGGGACGATCTGGAGGGGATGCTGCGGGTGCTGGGTGGCCGGGAGCCGGTGGCCATCGGCAGGGGCCCGAGGACGCGGGAGACGATCCAACGGGCGCTCAAGCAGTGCGCGCCGCTGGGGCAGGGGCGGTGGTGGTCGCTCTACGTGCTGCTGGTGCCGGAGGGCTTCGCCTACGGGGTGTTCCGGACGGAGCCCTTCCCGCTGGAGGAGACGCCGCTGGAGCGCATGCGCCGAGCGGGAGACCGCTCGTTGCGCATGGTGGGGGTGTTGCAGCTGGCGGAGAACATCATCGAGCTGAGGGCCATGGGCGGCCTCTACCGGCACGTCTTCCTGTCGGGTGCGCGAGTGGAGTCGACGCTGCCCACGGTGGCCATGGACGAGCTGGCGCTGGGGCTGACGGCGGACGTACCGGAGCCGGCGCGCGGCTACACGCGGGACTTCTACCGGCGCGTCCTCTTCGAGGCGATGCAGGCCTCGCACGGCACCCTGGTGGCGGTGTTGCCCCGGAGGAGCGAGGGCTCGCCGCTGTTCGTGGACGGCGTGTTGCTGGAGGCGCCCATCGACATGGTGGCGCGGGTGATGCGCTACCACGAGACGCGGGAGGTGGAGGCGGCGTCGGCGGTGAGCTCGGCGGCGCAGTTGCTGCGCGGGATGATGGCCACGGATGGCATCACCGTGCTGCGCTCGGACGGCGTCATCCTGGGCTACAACGTCTTCATCCGGCACCCCGAGTCGCTCATCCGCGAGCCCGCGCGCGTGGGCGGCGCGCGGCGGCGGACCTACGAGGTGCTATGCGCCTGGGTGGGACGGCAGCTGACCACCGCCTTCTTCCGCTCGCAGGACGGCGCCATCGCCTGCTGCCGGGACTGAGGCCTCCGGCGGCTTCCAGCCCGGCCCGCGGAACACCAGTCCCAGGCGCACGCGCAGCGGGTTGGGGCGCAGCACGTCGCGCAGGATGGCCGCGTACTCGTGGAAGGCGATGCGCAGCGGGTTGTACGTGTGGATGTTCTTGGTGAGCCCGTAGATGGGGCGCTCGTCCTCCGCCTGGAAGGTGCCGAAGAGCCGATCCCAGATGATGAGGATGCCCGCGTAGTTCTTGTCCAGGTAGCGCGGGTTGGCGCCGTGGTGCACGCGGTGGTGCGAGGGCGTGTTGAGCACCCACTCGAGCGGACCCATGCGGCCGATGGCCTCGGTGTGGATCCAGAACTGGTAGAGCAGGCTGATGGCATGGGCCAGGAGCACCATGGCCGGGTGGAAGCCGAGCAGCGGCAGGGGCGCCCAGAAGAGCAGACCCGACATGGGCGTCCACGTCTGCCGCAGGGCGGTGGAGAGGTTGTAGTGCTCGCTGGAGTGGTGCACCACGTGCGAGGCCCAGAAGAGGCGGGACTCGTGATGGACGCGGTGGAACCAGTAGTAGCAGAGGTCCTCGGCGAAGAAGAGCAGCACCCAGGCCAGCAGCCCATCTCCCATCCTCAGGGGCGTGAGCTCGTAGAGCACGGAGTAGAAGGCGTACTCCACGCCCTTCCAGAGCATGTAGATGAGGGAGTAGACGGTGCCCATGGTGAGGCTGGCCGCCGAGTCCTTGACGGTGTAGCCGGCGTAGCCCTCCTGGCGGTGCCGGGCGAGCCAGGCGATCTCCACGCCCATGAGGAGGAGGAACGCCGGCGTGGCGAGCTGGGTGGGATCCAGGGACTGGAGATCGGCCATGGTGCGGCTCCCTAGGGTGGGGGTGGAGAGGAGAACGCGCTGCGGGCGAGCTGGACGAGCAGGGCGAGCATCCGCCGGTGATCCGGATTGGCGGGGAGGGCCACACCGCCGACGGCGGCGCCCTGCACGGCGTTGAGGATGAGCTCGATGATGGCGTCGAAGCCGGGGTGGGTGGCGGCCACGTCGGGGAAGAGCTCCCGGGCGACGCGGTGGAGGTGGCGCCGGTGGGGCGGATCCACGGTGCTCAGCGCGGAGGCGAGCTCGGAGTCGGTGCGGGCGGCGACGTACAGCTCGATGGCGGCGAGGAGCTCGGGGCGCTGGTAGATGGACCAGAGGCGCTCGATGGCCTGGGCGACGCGGTCTCCGGGGGAGGGGACGGTGGCGTCGATGGTGGAGCGGTACTCGTCGATGATGCGCGGGAAGAGGTGCTCGACGGCGGCGCCGAGCAGGGCGGCCTTGGTGGGGAAGTGCTTGAAGAGGGCCCCGTGGGAGATGCCGGCGCGCTGGGCCACGGCGAGCGTGGTGGCGCGGGCATAGCCGAGCTCCACGAGGCACTCGACGGTGGCCTCGAGCAGCTTGAGGCGGGTGGAGTCCCGCCGCTCCTGCTGGGTGCGCCGGACGCGAGGTGCCGCCTCCCGCCCCGGGGACGAATCAGACATGGAGGAAGTGTAGCGCCCGAGGCTCCAAAAAGAAAGTGAGTGCTCACTCTCCAAATGGAGGCAGTGGGGGAAACCGTGCAATCCACCCCTCTCCCTCTGGGAGAGGGACGGGGTGAGGGTCTGGATGCTCGCGTGCTCAGCCCTCGGTCAGGGCGCGCTCGGGGTGGGCCTCGGCGGAGGAGCGGGTGGACTGGTACAGCCGGTGGGCCTCCTCGGCGGACACGCCGCGCAGGAAGTACGCGCGGGCGGCGGTGCCGATGGCGAGCGTACCGGCGAAGGCGACGGCGCCGGAGACGACATTGCCGGCGCCGGGGAAGACGAACTTGACGAGGGCGCGGGCGGCCTCGCGGAGGGCGAAGGCTGCGCCCACGTTGACGCCGAGGGCGGCGAGGAACTCGCCGGAGGCCTTGAGGTCGAGCTGGCGGCCGGAGATCCACCCGATGCCGGCGATGAGGCTGAGCTGGGCGGAGGTGATGGGGATGATGTCGGCGACGGGGAGGGGGACGGCGGCGACGCCCATGCAGAGCGAGGCCATGGCGCGGGTGAGGGTGGTGGCGAGCTCCTCCTGGAGGGAGCGCACGCGCGTCACGCGGGCGAGGACGAGCCGGCCCTGCTCGGGCAGCTCGCGAAAGAGCACCTGGGCGAGCTCACCCAGCCTCCATCGCTCATCCGAGCGGATCGTCCCATCCGGGCGCCAGGACAGGTAGGTGGATACGCCGAGGACGTTCACGAGCTCGCCGCGCAGCTCGGGGCGGGAGCGGAGCTTGTCGCGCAACTGGCGCTCGGCGGCCTCGACGTGACGGAGCTTCTCCTGGAGCTCGGCGGGGTCCTGCGATTCGGAGAGGTGGAGGTCGGTGCGCTTGGGCTCGAGCAGATCGCAGTGGGTGACGACGCCGATGAGGGGAGGGCGGAAGCCATGGGCCTGCTCGACGGCGGAGGCGAGCTGCGTGAGGACATCGAGGTCGGCGTCGATGGCGGAGTCGACCTCGGAGGCCTTGATGAGGAAGAGGAGGGCGTCGGGGGCCTTGCGGCGGACCTCGGCGAGGATGGAGTCGAAGGGGGTATCGGCGGCGTCGGCCTCTTCGGGGCGGGAGCCCTCCTGGAGGCCGCGGGTGTCGAGGATGGAGAGGGTGCCGAGCTCGCCCTGGACATCGAACCAGCGGCCCTGGCCGGTCTGGGCCTTGACGTGGCCGACCTCGGCGACGCGGGCGCCGAAGAAGGCGTTGATGAGGGAGGACTTGCCGGCACCGCGGCGGCCCACGAGGACGAGATTGGGCGAGCGTTGTTCGAGCAGCAGGGCGCGCAGGTGGGTGATCTTCTGACGGATGTCCCGGGCGAGCGGATCCGGGACGCGGTCGAGCATCTCCTCGAGGCGGCGGACCGTCTCGGAGATTTCGAGGAACGTGGGTTGGGTGGGGTCGGCCATGGGTGCTCCTCGGAGATGAACATATCAGCGGAGGGGGCCGGACCGGGCAGCCTGGCGGGGGCTCGCTTCCGCTGGCCGAGGGGAGTCACAACGGGTCGCCAGGGATTCCGTACAGGGAACCTGTCTTTTCCCGAAGGAGTGGGATCATGTTGGACTCTCGGATTGATCAACGCTTCAAGCGGACGTGGGACTTCTTCCTGGCCAATGTGGAGGGATTGTTGCTCGGGACCCTGGTGGTGCTCGTGGGCTCGATCTTCGTCATTCCCGCCCCCTGGCTCGCGCTCAACCTGTTGCAGGAGGTGCTCGAGTGTTCTCGCAGCGGCCGCCGCGTCCGGTGGCAGGCCGCGTATGAACGGAAGGGCAACTTCCTGCGGAGCTGGGGAATCGCCCTGGCCATGGGAATTCCCATCGCCATCGGCTTCATGTTGCTCATCGTGCCGGGGGTGCTCCTGTGGCTCTACTGGTTCCATGCGCCGATGCTCGTCGCCGATGGCCGGAGGGTGGGAGATGCGCTCTCCGAGAGCGGCCGCATCTTCCGCGCCCGCAGCGACTGGGCGAGCTACTTCCTCAACTGGCTCGTCCTGGCGGTGCTCTGGGGGGTGGCCGGGTTGACCGCCTTCGCCGTCATCCTCACCCTGCCGCTCACGCTCGCCTACCTCGCCCTCTGCTACACGGACGAGACCGGACCGGTGTCGCTCACCGCTCTGCCGAAGCGGGAGATCGTGGTGTGAGCCTCGCCCCCCGCTCCGGCACGCGCTTCTAGACGCGCGAGGGGCCTGAGGGGTGGGCCGCCGGTACCGTGAAGAAGAACGTCGTTCCGGCGCCCACCTGGCTCTCGGCCCAGATGTGTCCCCCATGGGACTCGACGATGCCCTTGGCGATGGCCAGCCCGAGCCCCGCTCCACGCTTGTCCGTCCGGCTGGCCTGCCAGAACCGGTCGAAGAGGTGGGGCAGGTGCTCCGCTGGAATGCCGGGACCGGTGTCGGCGACCCAGAACAGGACCTCCTCTTCCCGGGCTCCGGCGCCGACCCGGATGTGTCCTCCCCGTGGCGTGAACTTGATGGCATTGCCAATGAGGTTCTCCAGCACCTGGGCGAGCCGATCCCGATCGCCCCACAGCTCCGGCGGAGCGCCCCGCTCATCGAGCCGAAGGTCCAGGGTCTGCTCCGAGGCGATGGCCACCTGGGTTTCGAGCACCTCGGCCAGGAGCTTCGCCGTGGAGACACGAGCACGTTGAATGGAGAGCGTCCCGGCCTCCATCCGCCCGGCATCGAGCAGATCCTGGATGAGCCGGTTCATCCGGCTCGCGTTGCGCTGGATCGCATCGAGCGCGGGTTGCTCCCGGTGCTCGAGTGGCTGGCCCCGGCGGCGCAGGAGTTGAAGTTGCAGGAGGATTCCATTCAGTGGGCTCCTGAGATCGTGAGCCACGATGCCCAGGAGATCGTCGCGTGACCGTACCGCGCGGCGAAGTGCCTCTTCCGTTTCCTTCAAGTCCGTCACGTCCGCATCCACCGCGATGGCTCCCGAGGACCTGCCCTGCGCGTCATGGAGCGGCAGCGCGGACTTCATGAGGACCTTCCGGCTGCCATCGGGACACTCGATCCGGATCAACTCTCCGATGCAGGTTTCCCCCTTCGTCAGTGCGCGGGTGAGGGGCCAATCGTTCTTGCAGAGAGGCTCGCCGGTATCGGCGTGCCAGCCCTTGCAGTCGCCCAGGCCGGGTGTGAGCGCGCCGGCCGCACCCCAGAGCCGCGAGGCGGCGGGATTGGCGCGGATGATGTGTCCGGTGGTGTCCGCGACCCGGAGCCCGACCGGGATGATCTCGAAGATGCCGCTCAAGAGCTGTTCGCGCGTCCGGAGGGCCTCCTGCGCCTTCATCCGCTCGCTCACGTCCTGGAGCACGCCAATCGCGCCGATGATTCGTCCCTCGGAGTTGCGGATGGGGGCCGCGCTCCCGAGGATGGGGAATCGTGTGCCGTCGGGCCGCTCGACGATGAATTCCGCGCCAATGATGGTTTCACCGGTTCGAAGCACACGGGAAGAGACGAGCTGCTCGCGCGGCACGGGGGTCCCGTCGGGATGGAGGATGAGGTTCGCGTATTGGGCGCTGCCCCGCTCGGGCGAGAGCTTGATGCCGAAGAGCTCCTCCGTCCGCGGATTGGAGAAGACGTTCCCCTCCGGCTCGATCAGGATGATGCCGAGCGGCACGGTTTCGAGCACCGCGCGAAGCCAGCGCCGCTCCTCGTCGAGCTGTGAAAGGAGCCGCTCCCGCTCCTCTTCCCGCGCCTTGCGCTCGGAGATGTCGCGAATGAACATGCTCGTCCACTCCGCGCCGTGGTCTTCGCGGAAGATGGAGGAGGAGAGCTCCACCGGAAAGCGCGAGCCATCCTTGCGCTTCATCGTGAGCTCTCCGCGGAACCGTCCGCTGCGGCGCCGCTCGTCGAGCGCGGCCTGGAGCCGTGGGTCGGAGGGATCGACCACGGCCTGCCGGCCCAGCCTCCTCAGCTCCTCCTCGGTGTAGCCGAACATCCCCGTGGAGGCCTGGTTCGCCATGAGGACGCGCCCATCCGGCGCCGTCAGGAGCACTCCATCCATGCTGTGATCGAAGATGGCCCTGTAACGGAGCTCGCTCTCGCGCAGTGCTTCGCGCATCCGTCTGTGCTCGGTCACGTCATGGAAGTACACCGAGAGCGCTTGCGGCGTGGGGTACAGGTGGGCCTGGAACCACCTGTCGAGAATCGCGGAGAAGGCTTCGAACTCGAGCGGCTTCTGCTCCTGCATGGCCTGGCGGTACCCCCGGCTGAAGGGCGAGTCCCACGTCTCGGGGAACTCTTCCCAGAGCACCTTGCCGAGCAGTTGCTCGCGGCGATGCCCGAGGAGCTCCTCCGCCCGCCGGTTGATGTAGGTGAAGCGCCACTGGCCATCCAGGGCGAAGAACGCATCGGTGATGCTCTCGAGGACACCGGTCATGCGGTCCTCGGAATCCTTGGCGCGGGTCCGCTGCCGCGCGAGCTCCTCATTCGCCTCGCGGAGCTGGCGATTGGCCTCCTGCAGTTGCTGCGCGCGCCGGTAGATCTCCACCTCCATTTCCCCCGAGCGCGTACGCAGGGCATTCATCACCGCGGTCTGCTCGAGCCCCTTCCGCTGGATGTAGACGAGCTCCGTCACGTCCTCCACCCGATGGATGATGCAGGTGACCTCGCCGTGCGCGTCCAGCACCGGTGTGTTCAGCGGACTCCAGAACCTCTCCTCGAAACCGCCTTCCCGCAGGGGGATGTCGTACTTCTGCACCGCCATGGCCTCCGGTGCACGGCCGTGGAGCACGCGCTCGAGCGAGCTCCGGAGGTTGCTCACACCGGTGGCCGTGGGATCGGCGGGGTTGTCGGGAAAGACCTCGAACAGGGCGCGGCCGAGGATGTCCTGGCGGCGTGTCAGGGTCGCGCGGAGGTAGGCCTCGCTCACCGCGATGATCGTGAAGCGCGGTGGATCCGGCGCGAGGACGAGGAGGGGCTCTGGGACCGATTCGAACACGGCCCGGAAATCAAGGGCACGGTCGCCAGGCTCGGACATCGTAAGGACCTCCCCACCCATGGAAACCACCGGACGTCCTCCGCATGAGCTCGCGTTCCTAATGAGGCAGCGGTTCGCCGCCCTCCTGCTCCTGTGCCCGCACGCCGCCCATCCGCTCGCGCAGCCAGCGCAGCAGATCGATGTACGAGAGAATCCCCAACAATCGCCGGTCCTCGTCCACCACTGGAATCGCGTCCACCCGATCGTCGGTGAAGAGTTCCAGGGCCCGGGCAACGGGGGTGCCGGAGCGCAGGGCGAGCGGATCCGGTGTCATCACCTCGTCCAGCCGCTCCTCCAATACCTCGCGAGCGGCACGGGGCCACTGCCGGGGCGTCCCACCCAGCCTCTGGCGCAGGTCGCGCTCGGAGAGGAGGCCCACCAGCCGATCTTCCTCATCCACCACGGGCAGGTGCCGCACGCCCGCATAGATGAGCGTCCAGGCCGCTTCGTCCAGTCTCGCATCCGGTCCGAGTGCGAGCGGATCGGGGGTCATCAGCGCATCGACGGGCAGCTCCCACGGGCCGCCGGGGACGGACACATGCTCGCCCGCCATGGCGGAGAGCAGATCTCCATCGGTCAGGATGCCCACCATGCGCCTGCTCGCATCGACCACCACGAGCGAGTGGAGGTGGGCCCCACGCATCGCCCGCGCGGCCGCGGGGAGATCCTCGTCCTCGGAGATGCATTGCACCGGGCAGGACATCAGGTTCCTGACCCGGACCCAGCGAGCCTTCCCGGAATGGATCGCCTCCTCGAGCACATCCATTCGCGTCAGCATGCCGAGGAGCCGGTTGTTCGCACCCACGACGGGAAGGTGCTGGACATGGCGGAACTTCTTGAGCAGCTCCTCCACGGACAACTCCTCGCTCGCCCGGAGGGTGGACACCTTCCGGCTCATCACGTCGCGCACACGCAGCCAGGCCACCCCGGGGGTGCTGCCAGGCTCTCCCGTCTCAGGGAGATCGCCGGCGCGTTCGCGGGAGCTCTCCGTCAGGTCCGTGCCAGATGCGGGCGGCTCCTGTGTGTGGTCTGCCATGGTGCCCCTCCTTCGGCATGCCGCTGACCTCTTTCGAAGTTCAGGGTGCCGGGCTCGCGGGGCAATCCACCTGGGGTCTTCCTCTGGCTACGCCGGGACGGTGCGGCGCGAAGCCCGCGTGCGACGGGGCGGCTGGTGCTCGGGTTGGCCGCCGCGTCCGTGCTTGCTCCACACGTCGGTCATCAAGGAGAGCACCAGCCCCACGATGGGCCAGAAGGTCCACTGCCCGCCGAACCAGTGCTGCACGGCCGAGTACCAGAGCAGCGTGGTGGGCAGGAAGATGAAGCCGAGGATCGGCCAGAGCAACGTGTCGAACATGCCCCGGAACCAGCCGGTGAAGAACCACAGGATGATCATCAACAGCCGGGGGATGGCGAGGGCGAAGAGCGCAAACAGGACGGGCATGTTCGCCTCCAATGGTGGCTCGGAGGGACGGGACGGATGTCTGATCTACAAGCTGGGGAGGGAACCGGGTGTCCGCCAGTCGTTGGTATGGGACCGGAGGGGTGATGCCCCAGCTTGCGTGCCGATGAGCCCTCCTCTGCCTCCTGCCCGGCGGCCCGATCAGGGGCCCCCCGCCTCCGGCCCCCAGGGTGGGAAATGTGGTGGGTGCAATGCATTGGCTTCAGACCGCCGGGTCATGGTCTGGAATGGGGCGGATGCCAGAGATTGGGCACCCCATGTTCCCCTTCTCACGTCTTGCCTCGTGGCGCTGTGGCGGTGTCCTGTCCGTGGTCGTGAGCGCGGGCGTGCTCCTCGGAGCCTGCGTCTGGAACTCCGCACCGCCCGGAGATGAGCCTCACCCGGCGGGCCAGGAAGACCTCGAGCCAGGTTCCTCCGTCGTTCCTCCTGGCTCCACCATCGTCACCTTCTCCTTCGCGGATTCGGTCAGCAACCAGGCTCGCGCCGGGGAGGTCTTCAACAAGTACGGGCTGCGAGCCACCTTCTACATGAGCAGTGGCCGCATTGGCCGCAGTGGCTATCTCTCGTTGGACCAGACACGTGCGCTCTCGGCCTCGGGCCACGAGATTGGCAGCCACACCGCCAACCACGTGGACCTGGACACCGTGTCCCCCGAGGTGGCGCGAAGGGAGATCTGCGATGACCGGGCCATCCTGATGAGCCTGGGCTTTCCCGTGACGTCATTCGCCTATCCGTTCAGCTCGGATTCGCCCACGTCCCGGCAGCTCGTCATCGACTGCAACTACAACAACGCACGTGCCGTGGGAGGCATCCGCAACCCGGACGGTTGCTCGAGCTGTCCGGTGGCGGAGACGATTCCTCCCGTGGACCCGTTTCTCATCCGCACCCCCGCCTCGGTGAAGGGCGACTGGACGCTCGCGGAACTGCAGGGCCTGGTGCTCCAGGTCGAAGCCGCGGGCGGAGGTTGGATGCTGATCTCCATGCACGGCATCTGCCCGGGCGTGGACGCCTGCGGCGATACCTATGACATCCCCGAGGCGCGGCTGGACGCGTTCCTCGCCTGGCTCGCGCCGCGCTCCTCCCGAGGTACCTTCGTGATGACCACGCACGAGGTGATCGGCGGACCGGTGAAGCCCGCGGTGTGGAGTGACGGCGGAACGTTCCCGTTCGACGCGGGCGTCTCCGACGCGGGCGTCCCGGACTCGGGCACTCCGGATGCCGGTGTCCCCGATGCTGGTGTCCCCGATGCTGGTGTCCCCGATGCGGGCACGGATGCGGGGACGGACGCGGGTACCCCGGTCGTGCTCATCCCGCTGCGCAACCCCTCGCTCGAGACGGACAGCGATGGGAACAACGTGCCCGATTGCTGGACGCGGCAGAACCTCGGAACCACCTCGGGAGGCTGGCTGCGGACGACGGAGGCCCACACGGGGAGCTGGGCGCAACGGCCGCGCATCAGCAGCTACACCAGCGGAGATCGGAGGCTGGTGGTGACCCAGGACACCGGTGCGTGCGCGCCCGCCGCGGCGTCCGGGCGCGCCTATCGGGTGTCCGCCTGGTACAGGACAGACTCGCGGGCCGCTTTTGTCGCCTCCTACCGCACCGCCACGGGCGCCTGGGTCACCTGGACGTCGGGGCCGGACCTGCCCATGAGCCCCACCACCTATCTCCGGGGTGAGTGGGTGACGCCGCCTCTGCCCCCGGGCGCCACGCACCTGAGCGTGGGGCTGGCGTTGCGTGGGATCGGGTCCGCCTTCATGGACGACTTCACCCTGGAGCAGCTCTGAAGGTATCACCCCGATGCGGCCGTGGGGGCAGGGGCGAGCGGGAGCGTCCGGCGCTGGGCTTCCAGCCGCCGCTCATACAAGCGGTACCAGAGCGCGATCCCCGCATCGGCCCGCACCAGATGGAAGTCCTCGCGGGCGGGGTGCCGGGGCTCACTGTCACGCAGCAGGGCGTAGTCTTCCGGCTGGATGAGCCGCACCTCCGTCCGCACGAGGAACCACGCCACGAGCCCGCCCAGGAGCGGGAGGCCGCTGCGGTAGCGGAAGACCACCCAGGTGTTCTCCGCGTCGATGGGCGTGGCCACCGCCATGGCCCGGGTGAGCTCTCCGAAGTGGAGCAACACCACGTGGGGAAACAGCACCCGGATCTCCGCCACGAATCCGCTTCGGCCGTTCCAGGGTTTGCCGTCATCCTCACGCAGGACACCGCGGGTGTGGATGACGTCGCCCTCGAGGCGCGCCGTGTAGGGATCCAACAAGGTCCCCATTCCAGGGGCCCATCGGCGGTGAGCGAAGGGGAAGTGGTGGAGGTCCAGGTTCCCCTCCATCACCCGGGCGAAGGGAACGTTCCAGGTCAGCGTGGCGGTACACGCGCCCGCTCCCGCCTCCGGAAGCTCCTGGCTCCAGGGCAACGGGGGGAGCTCCTCCCGCTCCTCTCCCCACCAGAGCCACACCAGGCCGAGCCCCTCGCGGACCACGTACCCCTTCACCCGCAGGTCCGCCCGGATGGGGCGCGCGTCACCGTCGCAGGGAACGCGCACGCACGCTCCATCCACCGCGAAGCGCAGGCCGTGGTAGGGGCACTCCAGGCATCCGTCCACCACCCGGCCCCTGGAGAGGTCGGCGCCCCGGTGGGGACAGGCCGCCTCCTGGGCCACGGGCCGGCCCTGGGCGTCCCGCCACAGCACGAGCCGGCGGCCGAGCCGGGTGAGTCCCACGGGCCGGCGGCCCAGCCTCTTCGATTCCAGCACCGGGTACCACGTGTCCCGCACGAAGTCCTCTCGTGCTCCCGGTCTCCGTGTCTGCCTATCCTCATCCGTTCCCATCAGCCAGGGGCCTCCCTCGTCTCCAATGTAGAAAGGCCCCGCCGGACGTGAGTGATGCCACGCGCCAGAAGGAATGCTCCCACGCGCCAACCGCGCCCGGCACCCGCGGGCCCCACCGTCTGGGCCGGGCTGGCGCTCCGTGTGCTCGATTCCGCCGAGGCCCGAGGGCTTCCCCGCCACGTCCTGATGGAGGCTGCCGGGCTCGAGCACGCGCGGCTCTCCGCACCCGAGGCGCGCGTCTCCCTGCTCTCCGTCTACACCCTCCTGGAGGAGGCGGCGGCCCGGCTGCGGGATGGATGTCTCGGGCTGCACCTGGGCGCGGCCCTGCGCGTGGATGACCTCGATGCGCTCGGTTTCCTCATGGTGAGCAGCCGCACGCTCGGTGACGCACTGGAGCACGTTCTGCGCTACCAGCGTCTCTGGAGCGAGGGAGAGCGCTTCTCGCTGGAGCGGGGCGCCGGGCGGGTGACGGTGACGTACCATCCCCACGGGCCCGAACGCCTCGCACACCGGCTGATGGCCCAGCTCCTCTTCGCGGACCTCATCGTGAATGGCGGGCGGCTGGTGGGAGGACTGCCCGGGGCCCGCCTGCGGCTGCGGGGGCCACGCCCCGTGGATGCGCCCGAGTATTCGCGCGTGCTCGGCGTGCCAGTCTCCTTCCGCGCGCCGCAGGACGTCCTGGTGATGCCCGCGGCCCTTCTCGCGCGTCCCCTGCCTGGAGCCGACGCCGGCTTGTCGGGAGTGCTCGCGCGTGCCACGGACCGGATGATGGCCGGGCTCCCCGCCTCGTCCCGCGTGGCGGACCAGGTCCGGGCCCTGCTGCCCGAGTTGCTGCCCGAATCCGGCGCGAGCCTCGCGCACCTGGCCGCCCGCCTCCGGATGAGTCCCCGCACGCTGCAGCGCCGTCTGCGCGACGAGGGCACGTCGCTGGAGGCCGAGCGCGAGGCCTTCCGCCGGCAACAGGCTCACGTCCTCCTCGAGGCGGAAACCCCCATCGCCGAGGTGGCATGGCGGCTCGGCTACTCGGCGCCGAGCGCCTTCCACCATGCCTTCCGCCGTTGGACGGGCCAGTCTCCCCGGACGTTCAGATGACGGCAGTCCACCCGGGCGTGCCGCGGCTCGCGGCGCCCTCGGCTTGACGGTGGGTTCCCGGGCATGTGAAGAACCTGCGAATGCGAATCGTTCTCAATATTACAGCATATGGTCTTGCGGGTGTGCTGACCCTGGGGAGCTGGGGTTGTGCGACGACACAGTCCACCGGGTCCTCGAGTGGAACGCCTCCGCCGGAGTTGGCGGGGGACGCAGACTTCGCGAGGGGACGGGAGGCCCTGTCGAGGATGGGGGGCTGCTTCCTGGTGGACTACAACTTCAGCGAGACGAAGGCGTTGGCTCAGGGGTACACGCGCGACGAGCGCGTCTACGACGTCAACCAGAAGAAGACGGTTCTGGAGTGGATCTACCCGGTGGAGGAGGGGAGGAAGATCCGCGTGCAGCACGTGCTCTTCGCGCTGGATGAGCAGGGCCAGTTCATGGAGGGCTCGCTGCTGCGCCACCAGGCGGAGGACTGGGAGTACGCGCCGGCCTACTATTTCGAGTACCAGGGGCAGTCCCGGTGGAAGAAGGTGCGGGTCGAGAAGCCCCAGGGACAATGGGCGCGGCGGGTGACCAACCTGGACGATGGGCTGCGCTACCAGTGCGTGGGCGCCTGGGTGGCGCATGGGCAGCGGCTGGAGTGGGAGTGCGGAGACAACTTCGCTCCCATCCCGGGACGGGAGACGCGGGACATGAAGCGCTCGGACTACCAGGCGCTGGTGCGCGCAACCCGCCTGGTCTCGTTCCCCTCGCACTTCGTGGAGCGGCAGAAGAACGTGAAGACGGTGGTGGCGGGCGAGGAGCGCAAGCCGCTGGCGGAGGAAGTGGGCCGCAACTGGTACCTGCGGATGCCGGAGAAGGATTGCCAGCAGGCGATGGACTTCACGAAGGCGAGGGGGGCCTACTGGCGGCTGCTGCAGGAGACGTGGGCGGAGCTGTTCGAGCAGGTGGATGACTTCACCGAGGTCACCCCGCCCGAGGCCCCTCCGCGTTTCATGAAGATCATGGAGCTGGAGGACGAGGTGCTGCCCCGCCTGGCGGATCCCGCGGGGAAGGCCGAGGCCAAGAAGCGGATCCTGGAGATCATCCAGACCTACCGTCCCGCTGCCGCACCCAAGGCCCCCTGACTGGGATGCTGGTGGTGAGGGGCCGGAGACAGACTCCGGCCCGTGGAAACAACCACGGCTGGCCAGCCGGTGCCGTCCGTTGAGCGACTTGGACGTGCGGGGAATGCTCCACTCAGGCCCCGCTCCCTTGCCGAAGTACTCCTGGGACCGCGATGGGTGTCGTCGTATTGGGCGAGGGGGCGCCCACCGGATGACGCCCCTGCTCGGATGCCTCTCCTCCCGGTGCGTTCCCAACATTGGATGGTGCGCTGCCGCGAGTGACCCACGGGGGCGCCCAGTCCGACACAGGCAAACCCTATCGGACCGAGCACATCCTGCGTGCCGTAGTCGGCTATGCGAGGGACACTCGAACCACCGTTTGATGCCTTCTACGAGTACAGAACCGCCGAGCCGGACGCGGATCTGGACCGGATCGCATTGCGACAGGCGGAGCCTCACAAAGTGTCTTGGACTCGAGCCCTCGGCCGTCTGGGATCCGCGGGGAGTCGAGGAGCGCCTGCTGGACGCCTTCATGGGACAGCCCAACGCGGCGTTGGAGCACATGAAATCAGAGCTGCGAAACAGGATACCGAAGTGAAGGAGATGGCCCTCAATTCTCTTCGAAGCCGAGGGCGGCCTACTGGCGGCTGCTACAGGACAGTGTCCCAAGTGCGGCGGGGCGCTGGCGCAGATGAAGGGCTGCTACGAGGAGGCCGAGGAGGTGGACGTGGTGGTGCGCCGCCACAAGCGCCAGAAGTATCGCTGCGGCTGCGGCGGGTGCGTGGAGACGGCCCTGGGCCCGCCCAAGCTCCAGGCCGGTGGGCGCTACTCCGTGGACTTCGCCGTGGAGGTGGCCGTGGCCAAGTACCTCGACCACATGCCCCTGGAGCGGCAGGTGGGAAGCATGGAGCGCGAGGGGCTGGTGGTGGACAGCCAGACACTCTGGGACCAGATTGACGCGCTGGCGCGGTTGCTGTCGCCCGCGCACGAGGCGCTGCACGCGGCGCTGCTGACGCGCGAGATTCTGGGGGGAGACGAGACGCGCTGGCCGCTGCTGGGCAGCAAGAGCCAGACGCGCTGGCACGCCTGGGCGCTGTGCGCCCCCGACGCAGTGGTGTACCGGATACAGGAGGGCCGGGACACCGAGGCCGCGCGCAACATGCTCCAGGATTATGGCGGAATCCTCATGGTGGATGGGCTGAGCACCTACGAGAGCGCCGCCGCGGGCTCCGGGGGGAAGCTGACCCTGGTGAACTGCTGGATGCACGCGCGGCGCAAGTACGTGGAGTGCGTGGAGGCCTTCCCCCAGGCCGAAGAGGCTCTGGAGATGATTGCCGGGCTGTACGCAGTGGAGCGCGAGTACAAGGAGGGACCCGAGAGCCTGGAGCGCCTGCTGGAGCTGCGACAGCACAAGAGTCGTACCATCATCGAGCGGCTGCACCAGTGGGCGTGCGAGCAGCGCGCATTGCCCCAGTCGGCGCTGGGCCAGGCAATCAAATACATGAGCAACCGGTGGACGGGGCTGACGCGGTTTCTGACGGACCCGCGGGTGCCGCTGGACAATGGGGCCACCGAGCGCGCCATGCGCGGGCTGGCGCTGGGGCGCAAGAACCACTACGGCAGCCGGAGCCGGCGTGGCACCGAGGTGGCGGCCCTCTACTACAGCCTGATGGAGACGGCGAAGCTGGGCGGGGTGGACCCCAAGCGCTACCTGCGAGAGGCCGCGCTGGCGGCCCTGCGCGGGGAAGCGATTCCCCTGCCCAACCAGCTCGCGCAGTCCGCTGCGGGCTGACTCGCCACGGCACTCATTCCCACCTGTCTTGAGCTGACCGGGCGCCGCGCTGGCTGTCGCACCGCGGTGAGCGCTCCCTCATGCCCCGCGCTCGTCGTCAAGCTCCTCGACCACGGGGCTCGGCGAGCATTTACGCAGCCTGCGCGTCGTAGCGCAGGATAGAATCTGGCTGGATTTCCCGGCGGCCTGAGTCATCATTGGCGAGCTGCGCGACCCATAGAAGTTCAAGCACAAGATGCTCAACGTCGTTCAGTGCCTCGAGTAGCAGCAGTGCTGATGACTTCTCCGGTACGGGCATGCTCGGGTGCGCGAGCATGCTGCGCAAGATTGGGATCAGCTTCCGATCCCATAACCCAGCATGCGTGCGCTTGTCATTCACGCGCTGACGCAGCTCTCGAGCCTGGTGCTTCTCCCGCAGCTCCCAGAGCTGAGGCACCAGCCGCGCAATCTCTGACCTGGTTGCCGCCCGTTCCGCTGCTGGAGCACCCTGCTCGTCCGCACGCGCAAGGAGCTCGGCAAGGTAGTGCGCCATCCATTGCTCCAGGAAGCCTGGATCCTCTCCGAAATCGCGCAGCAGCAGGTGCGCCCGCTCCTTGCTAACGGCATCTCCTCGAGAAGGGGGCTTGCCATGCCGGGCTTCCCCACCCTTCTTTATCTTTCGCACCATCACCTCGTCCCACCGGGTTGAGTCCCACTCAGCCCGCTCCATAGATAAGCCCGCGTCCTGTCCCTGCCGCTGGCATCTTCTTCGTCACCCGTCTTCGCCTGACCGTACTGCCCAATACTCACACTGAAGATGACGTCCAGTCCTATAGCTCGTGCATAGGCTGAGATCGCGTCGCGGTGAACCACGAGCCGACTGCCCTCTGCTGACGACTGGCCTCGCTCATCAGCGCGATGCCAAAGCTCGTAGCGCGCCATGGGTGTGCCCGCCTTGTCTCGCCAAACGAGCTCGGCCGGACGGCGAGTCCAACCGAGCCTCTTCACGACGTCGAGCGCGGGGAAGTGATACTTCAGTCGGCGATGATGAATCGAGGGCTCGACGTCATGCAGCGGGAGTTCCTGGGTCACATGGGCTGTCCAACTGCGAAGACGAAAGAGCCCGTCAGCGAGATCGTGTTCACCTTCGGATTCTCCTGCTCGCTTCATCTCGAACTCCAGCTCAGGAATGATGAAGTCGTGGTTCACCTGCAAGAACGGAAGGTAGTGGGACCGCCCTGGTTCGCCCATGACCCGAGCCAGCGCTGCCGCAGTCTTGGGATTAACGACGGCCGAGTCTACCTGGGCCATAAAACCACGGCCTTGAGCATAGGCAGTCCGCTCACCCGCCACCACAACCCACTCACGCTCGCCCGGGACCCACAGCTCCCTCAGGAAGCGATCATCCGCTGATTCTCCCCCGGGCGGAGGCCCCTGGCGGCCATAGTTGTCCGCGAGCGGCGGTGGCGCGTCGATAGCCATGGCGGGCAGGGCAGGGTCGGCGCTCCTCAGTCGGTAGCGAGACCAGTCCTCCCACTCGCCCCCTGCCAGCTTGCCGTAGCTCGCCTCGACTACTGGCATCGTGTCGATCATCTGCCCGGCCACCAGGAACAGCCCGTGTCGCTCCCCATAGATCTGAACCAACTCGAGCTGCGGTTCATGGCCGTGGTGAGTGCTGGTTGCGCTGTAGAGGCCCTTCCCGCGAAGCCGCTTCTTCTCAGCCTTTATGTCCGCTGGAGTGATCCCCAATATCTCAATCCACGATTCGGCTCTTTCCGCAGCCCGCTGTTCCAACTGGAACACGTCTCCCAGGAAGCACTTCACCATGGGGCGGAGCCAGTCTTCCCGTGTCTTCCAGTCCCAGCGAGTGGCCGAGTCTGTCTCGGCCATCGATTGGTCGGAAAGTGGCCTGGGCACGATATGGGGAGCCGCCGTGCCCCGCTCACGCGGCGCCACAACAGAGATAGGCCGATTGACGCCTTCGACACCCTCCCGGTCCTCAGGCCGCAGCGTCCCCGGAAACGCTTGCTCGATAGCAAGCAGCGCCTGCTTCAGGTGGTGGCGGATCCTGGCGTGTGGCAGCTCGCGTGAAACAGCATGAGGCAACAGGCGAGGCACGGCCTCCCGGAGGACCTCCGGCGCGCGCAGAGACACATGCTCGAAAGCGAACGCGAGCCATTCCCGGACAGACAACCACCGTGGGAGCGTCTTGTCCTCGAACACATCCAACAGTTCGGACAAGAGGCTGGAAGAGTCCATCGCTCCCGGTTGCTGGTGGCTCTCAAGCAGCAGGTGAACCACCGAGTACGTTGCCTGCCACCGTAGCGACTGTCGCGGGTGACCCAACGCGAGCCCAAGCATGGACAGAATGATGGGCTCGCGCGCTGGCTCGGCCGGCGTAGTCGCGCCCGGCACCATCGTCGCGACGCGCACAACAATCTCCCGCGTGAGGCGCGCAAGTTCCCCTGAAGGCAGCAGCCTGGCCGCATGGCCCGCGAGCCGCGCCAAAGTGTCCGCGTCCAGGTCGCGCAGGTGTGCACCAGTTGCATTGAGAAGCACCGACAGCCGCCCCTCCGGCTCAGCCCACTGCCCATCGAAGAACACAGGCTGGAGCTCCCCAAAGAAGCCATACGCGAGCCGTTGCAGCATCTCCGGGTCGAGCAGCCGCTCCATGCCACTGGCTACCGCATCTTCGACCTGCGGCTCACTTCTGCCCGCCCCATCGGCGAGCGATGCCATCATCCCGAGTGCATTGGGGCGATGGCCGAGTGAACCCCACCGCTCAACAACCTCGATCAGCCTGACCCGATCCGCAACTGGCAGCATGCCGCAAAGCGAGTCCAACAAATTTCGGAACTCCGCTGGGGATACGCTGCGCAATGCTTCTCCATCCGCACCGACAAGTTTTTCCAGCGCCGCGCGCGGAGCCCGCGCCATGTATCCGAGCACTGTCGTCACCCACTCTGGCGTAGACCTCTGCGCCCTGAACGCTCTGCCAGCCACGAGTTCCTGCTCACCTGCCCGTTCCTCAGGGTCCACAAGCGCGGCCTCGATCGCATTCGCGTACCTCTCCATCCGCTGGATCTCCGGCTCTTCGCCGAGCCCGATCTGCCGAGCCCAGGCGACAATCTCACGGGCAGGAGCAACAGGACCCTTCTCGGAGAAACGGCGGCGGGCCAGTCGCATATAGAGCGAAAGAGCCGCGTGCACGGAAGCACCGCGTTCGGACTCTCGTTGGATGGCGGCCCTCGCAACCTCGTCCAACTGCTCTGTGCCCGCCACAAGCGGCAGCAATGGCCACACGAGCGTGGACGGTAGTGAGCGACCAGCAAGGCCTCCCGTCAGCACCGCTGCCAGCCCCGTTTCCAGATCCAGCCCCCCCGCCTCCTCCAGCATTCTTGAGCGGGAGAGCGCTGTCCTCGGATCCAATCGCGCCAGCAGTCCGAGCACGTCATCGGGACCAAAGCTTACCTTCTTCGGGCTGATTCCCTGCCAATAGCCAAAGAGCGCGCACAACCTGTCCAATTCCTGAGCGACCGGGACCCGTGCATCCGTTGCCGCCTGAGCAAGTCGGAAGAGGCTGGCCGATCGAGACTCAATTCGGCTATCGAGCTTGCTGGCTACCTCTCGGGCCGTGACGACGAGGGTCCGCGCCAAGGACAAGCCTACCCGTCTGGCGGCGTTGTACAGGTCCAGTAGGCGTCCCACTCCCTCCTCGGCAGGCACAACTGAAGTCCGACAATCCCCCAGTTCCTGCCGGATCCATCTATCTGCCTCGGCCAGATAGCGGTCATCTCGCGAGAGGATGTCGGCCCAGAGAAACTGCTCCGCCTCTCGCACTCCATCGAGCAGTCGCGTGCCCCCCTCAAGGACCGCCTTGAGAAGGTCCGCACGCCTTCCAGGCAGAGCCAGTACAGCCTCCAGCAGAGTGGCGGTCAGCGTGGCGTAGCGGCTCCGAACCCGCTGCCATTCTTCCAGCGGACGAGGCTTCCAGGCTTCGGCGAGGTCGCGAACGTCGCCTGCCAGTTTCTCCACGGAAGCACCTGCCCAGGCCTGCACCCGAAGTCGAAAAGCAGGATACCGCTCTGCCATGACCTCACGGACCTCACGCAAACGAGGGTCATCGGCCTCAAGGCTGGGTTGACGCGTGTCCCTCAACGGTAGAGGCCGGAACGTCTTGGGATCAAAGTGCTCTCCCAAGAGCACTTCCCGCAGCGCCTTCCACCGCAGATAGTCATCAATGCTGGGCACGAACCAATTGCGCGGCGGCAATGGAGCCCAGATCGGGAGCAACTCGCAGGCTAAGTCCTTGAACCCTGCCACAAGCAACTGTTCAATGGCGTCAGCGAGCGCGTTGGCTACGATGTTCTTGCCCAGGCTCGTCTGAGTCTCATCTTCAAGGACCGACTGGACCAACACCTGCTTCTTCACCCGGCCGGAAGAAACCATCACCTGGGAAATAGCGGTCACCGCCTTCCGCACCGCCCGCTCCCCTAGACTGCGGAGCGTGGCTCCTCGGCCCCCATGCAAGTCCCGCGCGGCAAGTATCCCCAACAACGCCGCTACTTGGCTGGCGGCTCCCAAGGGAGCGTTCGTCACAAGGGGAACCGGGTCTTGCTCTTCGAGGGTGGGCCACTCAGCCGCTACCGCTGCGGCAAGATAGAGGCCCAGACCGTTTTCCTGATGCCGGGCGAGCCACTTGAACGCCCCAACCAAGCCTCCAAGTCGCGCGCGATACCGAGCCACCGACACCCAGACATCCATGTCGACGGGATACCCCTGGGGGAAGCGAGCCCGTTCGGCCTCGAGGCTCGCCGAAGCCCAGGTGAAAACCTCGACTGCGGCCTCGTGGCGCTCCTTGCGGCTTGCGAGTGCCGCCGCCAGCTCGAACAGGCTCCGGAAATTGTCAGGCTGGATGGGAAGAACCTGAAAGAGCCCCGCTCGCGCGCCGGGTGGAGGCCTCACCTGATACCAGTCCTTGGAGGGGTCCTTGCTCAGAGAGTCCAGCGGAATCAGGTCTGCGGCCACCGCGATGTCGAGGCGGTGGACGAGCTCGCTGCCAAATGCGTCGCGCCCCTGTGCGAGATCGGCGGCCCGGAAGAGCATGTCCACCGCATCTCCGTTCCGCCTCAAGGCTCTGGCAGCGATGAGCGCTGCTCGTACGTCTTCGAGTACACGCTCGCCGTGGGAGTCAGCCTGCCGGACCTGCTCTTCAAGTTGGCCAGGCTCCTTCCAGAACCCCAAGAGCTTCTCGTACCGCTTCGCCCTCAACAGGTGATATGAAAATGACCTGCGGGCATAGGTGTCATGCTCGAATTGCCGCTCGCAGAAGTCGGCGAGCCGCTCACGAGCCTTGTGCCCCTCCTTGATCAACCGCTCGCCCACCCAGTCCAGGAAGTCCTGGTCCTGCCAACCAATCACCCCGTCCGGTCCTGCTCGAAGCCCAAAGCTCACCTTGTCAACGATGCCGAGCACTTCTTCGCGGGTCTTTCCCAGGACAGCAGCGACCGTGTCCACCTGTGCTGGATGACGCAGTTCGTAGATGATAGCGAGCGCGAACCAAACATCCGGAGGAAGCCGCCGGATCCCCTGGCCAGACTCATAGTATTCATCATAATATTCGTATGCGTTCTTCCGGGCGGTTCTGCGGATGATGTCTCGGGCTTGCTCGATGGGATGTACCGCCACGTCTGCCAGGACCTTCGCCTGAACACGCGGGTTGCCAGTCGTACGCTCGTGCAGGAAATCGATCTCCGCTGGACCGAGCTTGGGCGCCAAGTGCTTTGCGTGCACCCGCGTCTCCTCCTGGGTGAAACCTCGCACCTCAATCTGCTGGAACAGGCGCAAGGCATCCCCCAGGACAGCCGCACGGTTCTCCGTCCGAAGGGAGACGAGAACGACACAGTTGGATGGCCACTGGATCGCCCAGAGCATGGGAACAAAAGATCTGTCCATCTCCGAGAGCACCCGCCTTGCCTGCTCTGC
Organism: Archangium sp. Cb G35; assembly: GCF_001896145.1. Taxonomy (NCBI): domain Bacteria; kingdom Pseudomonadati; phylum Myxococcota; class Myxococcia; order Myxococcales; family Archangiaceae; genus Archangium; species Archangium sp. Cb G35. Next base: position 213,242 of record NZ_MPOI01000012.1, on the reverse strand, counting down.
GGCATTATCAATCGCGTCAAAGAAGAGTACGAGCCGACGGCCTTCTCGCTGCGCCTCGGCCGCAGCTGCGGCGAGCGCATGATCCAGCTGGTCCATCAGATCTCGAGGCTGGAGCGTAGTGGTCGCAAGTACTCCTGTCCTGTAGGCGGCATCCAGATCGTTGATGACCTGCGTAAAACAGATGTGGAAGGGAGAACGTTCGCGCCCGGGCCGAAGCCCCTGGCCATCCGCAAAGCAATCGTAGAAGACGGCTTTTTTCCCTGCATACTCACGAAGGGCAACACGCAGTGCGCTTGTCTTCCCTGCCCCGCTTCGCCCATGGACGAGGATGAGCCCTTGGTGATTGTCGATGGCTTGGCGTATCTCGGCACTCGCTCGCGTCTCGAAGAGCTTGTCCCCACCAGCGAGCAGCGAGGGCGCGGGGTTGATCTGGTTCTCGGTCAATCTCAGCAATCCCAGCACGGTCGAGCGCTGCAGTTCCTCCTTGCGGCCCGGCGTGGCGAGTGACTGCAGCGCACCCAGGAATGCATCCAATTTCTCCGAGATTTCAGAAGAAAGGCCTACCAACTGCTTGAAGAGTTCCGCCTCGCTATGGACAAGCGGGAGTTGCGCAAACGCGGAAAGGTCCCAGGCAGCGAGAAGCTCAGCAAAGCGACGCCAATCCAATCCACTGGCGCTCTTCAGCTTCCTGACAATGACCCTCCCCTTCTTTGCCTCGCGCTCCAGCTCGCGAGCAGCGTCGTCCGAGCTCATGCCGCGGACACGTGTCTGGAGTCCCGTGAGCTGCTCAGCAAGGGGGGCAGCCAGCGGCTGGTTAGTGAGTAGACGGATGATGACTCGCGCCCTGCGCGCCCTGGCCGCAGCCGGGTTGGCACCGGTGGGGGCCATGGCGTCGAACATCTCTGCCAACTTCCGGAACACCGCCGAACGTGCCTTCGGTCCTCCACTGGAATTCTTTTCCGAGATGAGTCGGCTCAAGGTCCATGGATCGGTCGGCCGGAGTGGGCTGTACTTCACCTGCACCAACGAGATCGTCTCTGCGGATCCGGCATCTGTGCCACCGAGATACTCGGCGACATCAACCCCCAGGAACGTCCGCTCATCCCGTCGGAGGACAGCATCCGCACGGGAGACGTTCTCTAGCACGATGAGCTTGAGATCCGACTGGGGGTGCAGCATGTCCAGGCAACGACGCGCCACGTAGGCGAGGTGATAGCGATCACCCGCGTTGGATGGACGCGCATCCACCAGGGCATGCGGCTTGGCCCGCTGTGACGATCTGGGCTTCGAGGGGCTGCGAGATGATCGACCTAGCGGTTTCAATTCTGCCTCCCCAGCGCCACATCGCGCGTGAACCTTCACCGAGTGACGTACTCGAATCCAGCGCCATAATCCACGTCGGGTGACTGGGCACACGCCACCTGCGGCTGGGGGGGCTCCTGAGTCGGCGTGTACCCAATGGGGCTGCACCGCGTCTCCTCCGGCCCAGCCCACAGCTCACGTGGCACCCGGCAGCAGCCCTCCTCGACCCCTCGGTTCCAGCCCTCTCCCTCAACACGGCCCCATCCCGCCTATACGCCTCCGGATTTGGTCCAAATTTGGTCCAACAAGAACCGATTTGGTCCCCCAAGGCGATCCGCGCCTCCTCGTTAGGAGTGGGTTCGACCCGAGGCAGCGGGCATCCTCTATTGGAGGCGGCGAGAATCGAACCCGCCGCCAGAGGCAGCCGGTGAGAACTCTTGAGAGCGTTCGAGGGCAGTTGCGGGTGTTTACCCACTCCTCGAAGGACGTCCCTGCGCATCGAGCTCGCAGGCGGCGTAGCTCTCCTGGCTATAGCACTCCAGGCTGTGAGGGTGAGCCATTCCGCAAACGAGAATGTGATAACGGGGAATCGGCCCCTTCTTGAACAGCGGATGGGAGGCAAGCTCGCTCTTCGTGGGAAGCGTCACGGATTCGAGCGAGGCACTCCGAATCGCATCACTCAGCAGATGCAGGTACACGTTGGTGGCCTCATCCGACCACTCCCCGTCGTCATCGTCCTGGGGAGCGAGTTGAAGGGAGACCACCTCCTCGTCGTCCACATCGACCGTGAGCCAGGAGTGGCGGTACCGGACGTAGTAGTGATGCCCGCCATGGTCGAGATCATATTGAACGGGGAATGAGCCGCCTCCCTCGAATGGGAGAAGCCCGGTCATGGAGTCAGAGGTCATGGGTCCCAGCCATCCATAAGAGCATGCTGCCCGTCTTCACGTGCTCGAGGATGAAGAAGAAGGGAGAATAAACGTGTGGGCTCTCCGTCCCATCGGCCGTTCTGGGTGCGGGAGAGTCGGACAATGAGAGCGGTCCTGGCGGTAATGATGACGTTGGCGGCGAGCAGCGCCTGGGCGGAGACCCCCGTCCAGGGGCGGCTCACCGAAAATATGACGTGGACCCTGGCGGGCAGTCCCTACGTCATGACGGGCGATGTGCTGGTCCCCACGGGCGTGACGTTGACCATCGATCCGGGCGTGGAAGTGATTGCCTCGAGCCCGGGAGACAGTCCCAACCTGGGAGTCGACACGAAGGTGGAACTGCTCTCCTACGGCACGCTCCACGTGCAGGACACGAAAACCGCTCCCGTGACGTTCCGAGGCTCCGCTCCCTGGTACGGCGTGGAAGTGAATGGAGGCACGGCCCACATCACGGGCGCCATCATTGACGGCACCTACAGCGGGTTGACGGTCCGCGGGGGCTCTACGTCCGTCACCCTGACCGACAGCCGCCTCGAGAACAGCAGGTACGGCGTCAACGTCTTCAGCGGCTCGCTCTCCATGAGCTACACCCTCGTCCTCTCCACCTCCATGTACGGGGTCAACCTCGATGGGGGGACGGCCGAGCTGCACCACCTGACGACCTACGACTCGTACATCACGATCCGCTCCTCGGGCCGGACAGGCAGCCAATTGACCTTGCGCGACAGCATCCTGGCCCGCGGCTACATGGGTATCTTGCGAGAGGGCGGTGGCTCCGGGACGGTCACGCTCTACAACAACGCGCTCTCCTTGAACTCCGTCTCCTATCAGGGGGTCAGTCCAGGCCCCTACAGCTTCTACTCCGCCCTTCCCTTCGCCTCCTACGAGGACTTCAACCTGACGGAGGATTCGACCTGCCGGAGGATGGCCAGCGACGGCACGGACCTGGGCGCCCATGCCTCCAAGACCCCCGCCCTGGCGTGGGTGGAACTTGCCCCCGCGGCGGTCACCGCGGAAGCGGGAGCGAGAGTTTCCGTCTCGGCCCGCGCCTACGACGCTCTGAACGTCCTGCTGCCCGGGATTCATTTCACATGGAGCGCCCGCCCCGAGGCGGGCACCCTCCTGGACGAGGGTCTCCTCATTGCCTCCTGCAACCTCGGCACGGTGACCTCCGCCATCACCGTCACCACGGATACGGGCCTGTCCGCCAGCACCGACGTCACGATCGTGATCGGCAGGGCGACCCAGCTCCGCCTCACCCCGAGCAGGATCACCCTCCCGGCCGGAGGCTCACAGTCATTCACCGCCAGCGTGACGGATGCCTGTGGCCACACGCGCCCGGACCTCATCACCTGGAGCACGAGGGCGGGCACCATCACCTCGGCTGGCGGCTACACCGCGACTTGCACCCCCGGCACCTACTCCGGCGCGGTCACCGCCCGCTCGGGTACCCTCTCGCGGACCGCCGAGGTGTCCGTCACTCCGGGCCCGGTGGCCCAGGTGAGCCTCTCGCCCCTGAACCCCAGCGTTCCCGCGGGGCAACAGCAGCGCTTCACCGCCCTCGCCGCCGACAGTTGCGGAAACACCGTTCCATCCCCCCTGGAGTGGAGTCTCCAGAACGGCGGCGGCAGCCTCGACAGCGCGGGCGTCTTCACCGCGAGCACCACCGCGGGATTCCACGCCCATACCATTCAGGTCACCGCGGGCGACCACGCGGTCCGTACGAGCGTCACCGTGACCGCCGGGAGCGCCACCGTGATGGAGCTCACGCCGGCCTCCGCGACCGTGCTTCCCGGGGGACAGGTCACCTTCACCGCCACCGCGCGCGATGCGTACGGCAATACCACCCCGATCTCTCCTCCCGTCTGGAGCGTGGAGAATGGCGGAGGGAGCATCAACGCCGCGGGCGTGTTCACCGCGGACGTCCTGGCCGGAACCTACACGGACACGGTGCGCGCGGTCGCGGGAGGGCTCTCGGCCACCGCCACCCTCACCGTCGAGCCGGGCGAGGCGGAGCGCATCGTGCTCAGCCCTCCGTCCGCCACGCTGGCACCAGGAGGCCAGGTCCGCTTCACCGCGCGGGTCGAGGATGCGCACGGCAACCTCCGCTCCGACGCCGTCACCTGGAGCCTCGCCACCGAGTCCGCGGGCACGCTCGACGCCACGGGCTCGCTCACCGCGACGACCCGGGTGGGCACCTACACGGACGTCATCCGCGCCCAGATGGGCGGCGTGACCGCGGCCGCCACGCTCACCGTCCAGCCGGGTGCACTGGCCCAGCTCATCATCTCCCCCCAATCCATCGCACTGCCGGTGGGCGCGTCCCAGGCCCTCATCGCCCGGGGTCAGGACGCACACGGCAACGAGGTGGCCCTGGAGCCCGTCTGGCAGGTGGTGGCCGGGGGCGGCACCATCACCCCGGGAGGCACCTTCACGGCGGGCTCGCGCGCGGGAACCTATGCCGACACCGTGCAGGTGAGCGCCCTGGGTCTGAGCGCCTCGGTCTCCGTGGACGTGAAACCGGGCCCGCTGGCATTCGCCTCGCTCTCGCCGAGCTCACTGGAACTGCGGCCCGGCGGCTCGTTCCAGTTCACGCTCCGCGCCGAGGATGCCTTCGGCAACGAGGTGAACGGCCTGGAGCACCACTGGTCGGCGCGCGCCGAGGCCGGAAGCATCACCGACACCGGTCTGTTCACCGCCGGCACGACGCCAGGCCCCCATGCCGGCGCCGTCGCGGTCCAGATCGGTGACCTGACGCTCACCTCGACGGTGCACATCCAGGACATACCCAGGGAGCCGGAGCTCCCCGTGGAGCCGGAGCAGCCGGTGGCAGGTGGCTGTACCAGCACCGGAGGCGCCTCGGCTTCCCTCTGGGCGTTGCTCGTGGCGGGACGAGCCCTGCTCCGGCGGCGGGCGGTCCCTGGTGGTTCGCGCGACTGAAGCGCCTCGAGGCCGACGGCCGCCCGTCCCCTACTGGTACGATCTGTGGCCTACAAGCCTCCCCGCCATGAATTCAGCGGCGGCGCCAGGAGGCATCCAATAGGGTGCGGCGACCATGACCCGTCTGCTGCCTACCCTGCTGCTTGCCCTGCTGCTCGCGCCCACCGCGCGCGCGGCTGAGACCCTGACCATCTACTCCGGGCGCAATGAGCGCCTGGTCGCGCCGGTCTACAAGGCCTTCACGGAGAAGACAGGCATCCAGGTGAAGGTGCGCTACGGCGAGACGCCGCAGATCGCCGCCACGCTGCTGGAGGAAGGGGCGAAGTCTCCCGCGGACGTGTTCGTCGCCCAGGATGCGGGGGCGCTGGGGGCGGTGGCGCGCGCGGGGCTGCTGCAGCCGCTGCCGAAGGAGCTGCTGGAGAAGGTGGATGGGCGCTTCCGCTCGCCCGAGGGCATGTGGGTGGGCTTGAGCGGCCGGGCCCGCGTGGTGGCCTACAACACGAAGAAGGTGAAGGCGGAGGCACTGCCCACGAGCATCCAGGGCTTCACGGACCCGGCGTGGAAGGGCCGCGTCGGCTGGGCGCCCACCAACGGCTCCTTCCAGGCGTTCGTGACGGCGCTGCGGCTGATGAAGGGAGATGCGGCGGCGAAGCAGTGGCTGGAGGGCATGAAGGCCAACGCACCGCGCACCTACAAGAACAACGCGGCGATCATCGAGGCACTGGCGCGGGGCGAGATCGATGTGGGCTTCGTCAACCACTACTACCTGTACGCGGCGAAGAAGGACAAGGGCGAGGGGCTGCCGGTGGCGAACCACTTCCTGGCGCCTGGGGATGCGGGGACGCTGGTGAACGTGGCGGGCGTGGGGGTGCTGAAGAGCTCCAAGCAGGCGGAGGCGGCGCGCAAGCTGGTGGCGTTCCTCCTGGAGCAGCAGGCGCAGCAGCACTTCGCGAAGGAGACGTACGAGTACCCGCTGGCGGCGGGGGTGGAGGCGGCCCCGGCGCTTCCGGCGTTGAGCAAGGTGGGCTCGCCGGAGCTGGATCTCTCGAAGCTGGAGGATCTGAAGGGAACGCTGAAGCTGCTGCAGGAGACAGGAGTCCTCTAATCATGTCACGCCGTGCCTCCAGGCCCCTGCTGGCCGCTGGGCTCGGGGTGGCGGCGCTCGCGCTGCTCCCCGCCGCCTATCTCGTCGTACGCGCGACAGGCGCCACCACGGAGGCGTGGGAGCTCCTCTTCCGGCCCCGCACGCTCGGGCTGCTGGGAAGCACGCTGGGCCTGGCGCTGGCGGTGACGGGATGCGCGACCATGCTCTCGCTCCCGCTGGCCTGGCTGACCACGAGAACGGACCTGCCGGGACGGCGCATCTGGACGGCACTCCTCTGCCTGCCGTTGGCGTTGCCGACGTTCGTCAGTGGCTACGTGCTGCTGGCGGCCTTCGGCACGGGCGGAGCGCTGGAAGAGCCCCTGGCCCGGCTCGGCCTGCCCGTACCGCCGGTGTACGGCTTTCCGGGAGCACTGCTGGCGCTGACGCTCTCCACCTATCCCTACCTCTTCCTCGCGCTCCGAGCAGGGCTGCTCGCGCAGGATCCAGCGCTGCTGGAGAGCGCACGAAGCCTGGGGCTCACACCCGCGCGAGCCTTCTGGCGTGTCACGCTGCCGCTGCTGCGGCCGGCCTTCGCCTCCGGGGCGCTGCTGGTGGGGCTCTACGTGCTGTCGGACTTCGGCGCGGTGGCCCTGGTCCAGTACGACGCGTTCTCCCGCATCATCTATATGCAGTACGAAGGTGCCTACGATCGCGCCTACGCCGCGCTGCTCGGGCTGGCGCTGGTGGCGGTCACGGTGGCCGTCCTCGCGCTGGAGGGATGGGTGCGAGGACGCGCCAGCTACCATCGGAGCGCCAGGGGGACCTCCCGTGCGACGGCGCCAGTCCGCCTGGGGGGCTGGCGCATTCCGGCCCTGGCACTGTGCGGCGGGGTGGTCTCGCTCGGGGTGGGGCTGCCGGTGGTCATCCTCGTGTACTGGGCCGCGCGCGGGGTGGCCTCGGACGAGGCGGGCGTGTGGGGGCCGGCGGTGAACTCCGTGCTGGCCTCGGGGCTGGCCGCGGTGCTGTCGGTGGTGGCCGCGCTGCCGCTGGCGGTGCTGGGGGCGCGCTACCCGGGGCGGCTGCCCATGCTGCTGGAGCGCAGCGCCTACGTGGGCTACGCGCTGCCCCCCATCGTCCTGGCGCTGTCACTCGTCTTCTTCGGCATCAACGCGGCGCCCTTCCTCTACGGCACGCTGGCCATGCTTCTCCTGGCCTACCTCGTGCGCTTCTTGCCGCAAGCGGTGGGCACGGTGCGCGCGGCGCTGCTCCAGCTTTCTCCGCGCCTGGCGGAGGCCGCGGCCACGCTGGGACACTCGCCTCCCTCCGTGCTCCGCCGCATCACCGCGCCGCTCATGGCGCCGGGGCTGCTGGCCGGCGCGGCGCTCGTCTTCCTCACCGCCATGAAGGAACTCCCGGCCACGCTGCTGCTGGCGCCCATCGGCTTCGACACGCTCGCCACGCGCGTGTGGAGCGCCACGGCGGAGGGACAGTTCGCCCAGGCCGCGCCCGCCGCGCTGCTGCTGCTGGCCGTGTCCGCGCTGGGCGTGGGACTGTTGCTCTCCCAGGAGGAGCGTGCGCGCTCGTCCCAGGTGTCGGGGTAGGAACGATGCCGCTGCTCTCGCTCGATCAGCTCTCCCTCCGCTACACCCCTGGCGGCACCCCGGCGGTGGACGGCCTGAGCCTGGCGCTCGAGCCGGGCGAGACGCTGGCCCTGCTGGGCCCTTCCGGGTGTGGCAAGACGACGACGCTGCGGCTCGTCGCGGGCTTCGAGCGGCCGGACACGGGCTCCATCCAACTCGAGGAGCGCGTCCTCGCCGGCCCGGGAGCATTCGTTCCGCCGGATCAGCGGCGCATGGGCATGGTGTTCCAGGATTACGCCCTCTTCCCGCATCTGTCCGTGCTGGACAACGTCACCTTCGGGCTGCGGGCCCTGCCGCGCCGCGATCAGGTGGCACGCGCCCGCGCCTTGTTGGATCTGTTCGCGCTGGGGGGCCTCAAGGCGCGAGCACCGCACGCGCTCTCCGGCGGCCAGCAGCAGCGCGTGGCGCTCGCCCGGGCCCTGGCGCCGGGGCCGCGAGTGCTGCTGCTGGACGAGCCCTTCTCCAGCCTGGACGCGGCGCTGCGTGCCTCCACCCGCCTGGAGGTGCGCCGGGTGCTCAAGTCCCTGGACACCACGGTGCTGCTCGTCACCCATGACCAGGAAGAGGCCATGGCCTTCGCGGACCGGATGGCGGTGATGCGCGCGGGCAAGGTGGAGCAGCTCGGCACGCCCGAGTCCCTCTACCTCACGCCGCGCACGGCCTTCGTGGCCTCGTTCCTCGGGGGCACCAACCAGGTGCCCGGCAGCGCCTCCGGCACCGAGGCGCGAACGGCGCTCGGCAATCTCCCGTTGATGGCGCCCGCCCAGGGCCCGGTGCTCCTGTCCTTGCGGCCAGAGGCGCTACGGTTGGCGGCGGACACGAACGCGGTGGCGCAAACAGGCGCCGTGCTCGCGGAGGTGCTCACGCGTGAGTTCCAGGGCTACAGCGTGGTGTTCACCGTCCGGTGTGGAGACATGGAGCTGACGGTGCGCGGCACGCCGGAGGCGGCGTTTCGCCCAGGCGACAGAGCGCGGCTGGAAGTGGTGGGCAAGGCGGTGGTGTTGGAGGACGCAGCATCTCCTCGTTAGGAGTGGGTTCGACCGAGAGCGCTCCCGTCGGGAGACCTCGTGCCGTTGTGATAGAGGTGCCTCCACCCCAGGAGGTGCGCCCTGTCGTCGGAGCCTCGCAACCGCTTCCTCGAGAAGATGCTCGATCGTCTGTACGCCTCGCTCGCGTCGGGCCCGAGCATCAACTGCCGTCCCCACAATAGCCGCCAGCGCGTGGATCTCACGCTGCTGAGCCGGCTGGATGGCACCTCGCCCCACTCCGTCCTGGCCGGACTCCTCGGGGACAAGGCCACGGTGAAGCTCTCCGTGCGCACCCCGAGCGCCTCCAAGGACGCCACGGACTCCCCATCCAAACGTGAGGACGACGAGCGGCAGGCCCTGCTGCGCAAGCTGAACACCATCGCCGAAGATGCCCGCACCTTCGAGCAGGACACCGGCGCCCAGGTGCTCCACGTGGGCTTCCCCCTGCTCCACCTGCCCCCGAACACCAAGGACTCGCGAGGCGTCACCAGCACCAAGCGAGTCCTGGCGCCCATCGCCTTCATCCCCGTGCGCCTCACCCTCAAGAAGGGCCGCACGCCAGGCCTCGAGCTCGAGTCCGCCGCCGATGGCGCGGATCGCGTCATGCCCAACACCGCCCTCATCGCCTGGGTCGAGCGGCAGACCGGCAAGCGCCTCGGAGAGCTGTTCACCGACGAGTCGGGCCAGGATCCCTGGCGCGAGCTCAACGAACTCTCCGCCGCCGTGGCCAGCGCTCTCGAGCTGCCCGCCCCCGCTCCCCTCTCCGCGGAGACGCCCCTCTCCCCCACCCCACGCTCCGAGGACGAGACCTCGGCGGGGACCGCCATCCTTCCGTGCGCCGTGCTCGGCCTCTATCCCCTGTCCAACCAGAGCCTCGTGGATGACATGCGGGCCCTCGTGGACGGCGAGCCCGTCCAAGGCCCCATCGAGAGCTTCCTGCGCGTGGGCATCTCCCTCGGCGCCCAGGGCTCGCCCAGGAAGGACATCACGGCCCAGGGCACCTTGCGCGCGGGCGAGGACCGGCTCGTCTCCCATGCGGATCCCTGCCAGTCACGTGCGGTGCGGCTCGCGCGCAGCAGCCGGGGCCTCGTCGTTCACGGGCCTCCTGGCACCGGCAAGTCGCAGACCATCGCCAACGCCATCGGAGACCACCTCGCTCGCGGAGAGCGCGTCCTGCTCGTCTGCGACAAGCGCACCGCGCTCGATGTCGTGAAGCACCGGCTGGAGCACCTGGGCCTCGGCTCCCTGTGCGCCGTGGTGCATGACGCGCAGAGGGATCAGCGCGAGCTCTACCTCGGCATTCGCGAGCAGCTCGACAACCTCACCGAGTCCAAGGTCAACCCCGCCGCCAAGGCCGAGCTGTCCCGCGTGGACACCGAGATGCAGGCGCTCCACGACGAGCTGTCCTCCGCCGAGCGCGCCCTCTCCGAGCGCCCCGCCGGAGGCACCGAGCCCTCCTTCCACGAGCTGGTGGGCCAATGGTTCGGCCAGGAAGCCCTCGGCTCGCTGGCCCGCGCGACCGAGTCCCTCGGTGACTTCCGGCTGGCCGAATCGCGCCCCCATGAGCGCGAGGTGCGCGAGGTGCTGGAGCGCGCCGGCAAGGAGGGCTACCCGGATAACCCCTGGCGCACCTCACTCGGGGCCGGGCTGAAGGACTACCTGTCCACGCCGCTCGCCACGTACCGCGAGCGCATGGCGTCCGCCGTGGAGGCCGCGCGCGAGGCGGATGCCCAGGCCTCGCCGGACGTCCCCCCCTTCTCTCCCTCGGGAGACGTGGCCGCCGAGGGCCGCTCGCGTGCCGAGCTCGCCGACAAGCTGGAGCGTGTCCTGAGCGAGGCGCGTCCCGAGTGGCTGGCACGCTGGGCCTCGTCCATGTCCGAGGCCGTGCAGGCGACGAAGACCCAGCTCGAGGGCCTGGCGCCGCAGGTGCAGGTGTTGAACGAGGGCCCGCTGGACACGGAGCTGGCCCTGGTGCACCGCTCGGAGCCGCAAGGGTTGAGCGCCCTGGGCCAGTCCCTGGCGTTCCTGGCGACCTGGCTGCTGGTGGCGCGCAAGTGGTACCGCTTCCTCTTCTTCTTCACCCGCCGGGCGAAGGCCGCCGAGGTGCTCCGGCGCTTCGGGCTCGCCGTAGGGGCCGAGACCGCCGAGCGCGTCTCCCGCTTCCTCACGGGCGTGCGCGCACGGGTCCTGCTCACCGAGTTCCATCACTCGGTCCTCGCTCCTGGCCCCACCGGGCCCCTCCCGGACGAGGCGCTCGCCCGCGGCCTGAGGACCCATGCCGCGCTCTTCGAGGTGCTGTTGCAGCTGGAGCGGCCGGTGTTCGCCTCGTGTCGGCAGACCGTCCGGGACGCCTTGAAGGCCGATGACGCCGCACGAACGCGCCTGCTCGCGGGCCTGCGCCAGTCCGCCGCCCGGAGCGAGGCCGTGGTCCGGCTGGAGTCCCGGCTCGCCGAGGTGGGCCTCTTCTCCTCCGAGTGGCGCGTGGCCCGGAGCCGGGCACTGCGCGCGGGCGAGCAGGTGCAGCCGCTCGTCTCGTCCCTGGCGGCGCGGCTGTCCAGCGTGGAGGGACTGCTGCGGATCCAGACCCTGGTGGAGGGACTGCCTCCGTCGCTCGGCATGGCGGCCGAGAAGCTGGCCCTGGCCGGAGCGGACGCGGAGAACGGCTGGCGCGCGGTGCGCAAGGCGGTGCTGGCCGCCGAGGTGTCCGCGCGGGTGCGGGAGAGCCCGGTGCTCCAGCACATCGACGCGGATCGGATCCACGCGAGCCAGACGCGCTACCGGGCCCTGGAAGGGCGCAAGCGCGAGCTGGTGCGTGACGTCATCCTCCACCGCTGGACGGAGTGCCAGCGCGAGCGGTTGCTGGCCGCCACGGGAGGACGGCTCAACGGGCTGGGCGCGGAGCTGCGCCGCCGCCTGCTGCTGCGGGGCGAGCGCGCGCTGCGGGTGCGCCAGGTCATCGCCGCGGGCGCGAGTGTCGAGGGAGGGGATCCCCTCTTCGACATGCGGCCGGTGTGGATGGCGAGCCCCCAGACGGTGGCGCAGATCTTCCCCCGTCGGGAGCTCTTCGACGTGGTCATCTTCGACGAGTCCTCGCAGTGCCGGTTGGAGGAGGCGCTGCCGGTACTGACGCGGGCGAAGCGGGTGGTCATCGCGGGAGATCCCAAGCAGTTGCCTCCCACGCGCTTCTTCGAGTCCGCCGTGGTGCAGAGCCAGGAGGAGCTGGACGCCGAGGACGAGCAGGGCCTCTTCGAGGATCAGCAGTCCGAGGTGGAGGATCTGCTCGGCGCGGCGCTGAACCTGGAGATCGACCAGTGCTACCTGGACGTGCACTACCGCTCACAGAACGCGGATCTCATCGGGTTCAGCAACGAGCATTTCTATGACTCGCGGCTGCAGGCCATTCCGGGGCACCCGTCCAACCGGGTGGAGCACGCACCGCTGCGGCTCGTCCACGCCGGAGGCCTGTACGAGAAGCGGGTGAACCTCGTGGAGGCACGGGCGGTGGGGGCGCTGGTGAAGGAACTGCTCTCCCAGCCGGAGCCTCCGTCCATCGGCGTGGCGTGCTTCAACCTGACGCAGCGAGACGCCATCACCGAGGTGTTGGAGGAGCTGGCGGCGGCGGACGCGGACTTCGCGGCGAAGCTGGCGGCGGCACGGGTGCGGCGCGGCGAGGGCTCGTTCGAGGGGCTCTTCGTGAAGAACCTGGAGAACGTCCAGGGAGACGAGCGGGATCACATCATCATCAGCACCACGTACGGCCCCGATGCGAAGGGGCGTTTCTACCGGCGCTTCGGGCCGCTGGGGAGCGCGGGCGGAGGGCGGCGGCTGAACGTACTGGTGACGCGGGCACGGCAACAGGTGCACCTGGTGACGTCCATCCCGCGCGAGGTGTACTCGGCGCTGCCTCCGGTGGAACAGGGCCGCAAGCCGAACGGGGGCTGGCTACTCTTCGCCTACCTCCAGTACGCCGAGCGGCTCACGGCGCGGTACGCGAGCGATTCCGAACAGCCGGAGGAAGCACGGGAGCGGCCGGAGCCGGTGGTGCACGAGCGCGAGACGGAAGCGGGCTCGGCCTTCGCGCGGGCCCTGGCGGAGGAGCTGGCGCGGACGCACGGCGTGTCCTCGGACGTGCACTGGGGCAACGACGGTTTCTGCGTGGACGTGGCCCTGCACCATCCCCGTCGCGCCGGGGACGTCACGGTGGGCGTGCTGTGCGATGGCACGCGTTACCCGAAGGCGGCGGACCCGGTGGAGTGGGATCTGTTCCGCACGGCCATCCTGGAGGGCCAGGGCTGGAAGCTGGTGCGGCTGTGGACGCCGCACTTCTTCCGGGATCCCGAGAGCGCGCGGGAGAAGGTGCTCCAGGCCGCCAGCGAGCAGATCGCCCGCCAACCGCCCGTCCCGGACACGCAGGTCCAGGGCGAGACCCGCCGCATGCTCAATTGAGCGGGCTCAGCCCCTCTTGACGATCTGGATGTTGAAGTCCGGGGTGCCCATCGCACCCCAGAGGCGGAGCCACAGCGGCAGGTAGCTCTCGGTGCCACGCGCGGTGGTGATGTCGCCCAGGTCGATGACCTGCTTCCAGCCGAACCACTCGGTGAGCAGGCGCTTCACCTGGCCCTTCGCCTCGGCGTCGTTGCCGGAGACGAACACGGCGTGCTCGCCGGGGATGCGCGCGGGGTCCACCATCACGTTGGCGCTGATGGTGTTGAGCGTCTTGACCACCTTCAGCTCGGGAAAGGCGCGCTGGATCTGCTCGCCGAGCGAGTCCGTGTTGGAGACGAACAGGGTCGGCGGCATGCCCTTGGAGAACTCGAGCGGGTTGGAGAGATCCAGGAGGATCTTCCCCTCGAGGTTCTCCTTTCCGGCGGCGTTCAGCGCCTCGAGGGAGCCCGAGCCCGACGTGCAGTTGAAGAGGAGCTCCCCGAAGGCCGCCGCGTCCGCGAACGTGCCCTGCGAGGCCTTGGCGCCGGCCTTCTTCACCCAGGCCGCCGCCTTCTCGTTGTTGGCCGAGCGCGAGCCCATCTTCACCTCGTGCCCGAGCGCGACGAGCTTGCTCCCGATCGTCTCACCCACCATTCCGGTACCGAGAACCGCGATCTTCATGGCTGTTCCTCCGTGGGGCGCCCCCTGTGTTGGCGCCGGACATGATCAAGGTAGCCGTCAACCGGATGCTGATCGAGCCCACCCGGGTTGAACCATCGTCAACCCCAGGTTGATGATGAGGCCCATGGACCTGTTCGCTGGCATCCTCCCCTTCGTCCACGTCGCCCAGGAGCGCAGCTTCCGGCGGGCCGCCGAGCGGCTCGGTGTCTCCACGGCGGCGGTGAGCAAGGCCGTGCAGAAGCTGGAGACGGATCTGGGGGTAAGGCTGCTGGAGCGCACCTCCCGGCAGGTGGCCCTCACCTCGGAGGGCGAGGCCTTCCTGGAGCGGGCCCGCGAGGCCGTGGCCCAGGTGCACGCGGCACGCGAGCTCGTGGCGCAGGCACAGCGTGCGCCCCGCGGCCCTCTCACCGTGACGCTGCCCTATATCCTCGGCCCGCTCCTGCTGCCCCGGCTTGCCCGGCTCCAGGCCCGCCACCCGGGACTCACCCTGCACGTGCGCCTCGGAGATCGCCTCAGCCGCCTCGTCGACGAGCAGATAGACGTGGCGCTGCGCATCGGCGCGCTCGAGGACTCCAGCCTCGTGGGACAGCTCCTGCTGCGCACGCGGTGGGTGACACTCGCCGCTCCCGCGTACCTCGCGCGCCATGGGACGCCGCAGCACCCGGACGCGCTCGTGGACCACCAGTGCCTCAAGTTCATCCTCCCGCGAGGCATGGCCCGCGAGTGGGTGTTCCGCCGCGAGCCCGGAGGTTCAGCGGAAACGATACGCACCGGTGGAACGATCGACGTGGACCATGGGCCCGCGCTGTTGGACCTCGCGGCCGCGGGAGCGGGCCTCTGCCAGGTGCTCGACTTCATGCTGGACGAACGTGTCCGGGACGGACGGCTCGTCGAGGTGCTCGCTGACCACGCCGCCGAAGGCCCACCCGTGCACGCGCTCTGCGTGCCCGGCCGGCAGTCGGTGCCCCGCGTGCGGGCGCTCCTCCAACTCCTCGTCGAGGAACTGCGGCCTCGCTAAGCCCCTTCAGTCAACGCGTCCATCTCCCCTCGCCCTCCGGGAGAGGGACGGGGTGAGGGTGCCTCGAATCCCGGGTTGAACCCCTTGTCCACACTGGGGTCCATGGATTGAAGAACAGGGACAGATACCCTCACCCTGACCCTCTCCCGAGGGGAGAGGGAATATTCTGTCACTTCCTTGAAAGGGCTCAGTGAAAGGACTCAGTCCACCTGCACCTTGGCCAGCTGACGGCGGCCGAGGAAGTCCTCCACGCCCAGGGCGATGGCCTGGGCCACGTCCTCCTGGTACTTGTCCGAGGCGAGGCGGCTCTCCTCCTCGGCGTTGGACAGGAAGGCCGTCTCCACGAGAATGGCCGGCATCCTCGTGCCCAGCAGCACGTAGAAGAGCGCCTCCTTCGTGCCCAGATCCTTCACGCCCTTGTAGCGGCTGGACAGGTGGCTCACGAGGTTCTTCTGCACCCGCGTGGCCAGCCGCGTGGACTCCTCGGTGTTGGCCTTGGTCGCCAGGTCCGCGAGGATGAACTGCAGATCGCTGATGCCCTTCTCCGAGGATGCGTTCTCGCGCGCCGCCAGGCGGATGGAGTACCGGTCCGCCGACGTGTTGAGCGTATACGTCTCGATGCCGCGCAGCTTCGACGTGGGCGCCGCGTTGCAGTGGATGGAGATGAAGAGATCTCCCTTCATCTCGTTGGCCATGCGCGCGCGCTCCTCCAGCTTGAGGTAGCGATCCCCATCGCGGGTGAGCATCACCTCCAGGCCCCGGTCACGCAGCTCGCGCGCCAGCTTCTGCGCGATGGCCAGCGTCACGTCCTTCTCCCGCGTCCCCTTGCGGCCGATGGCGCCCGTGTCATGGCCACCATGCCCCGCGTCGATCACCACCCGGCGCACCTTCAGCCCGAGCTGCTCCGCCAGCGTCAGCTCGGCGTGGTTGGACGCCTTGGCCGCCGCCTTGAGCCGGGCCTGCGCCACATGCTCGTCCACCGGAGCGGTGACGGACTTGTTCGACGCGAGCACCTCGGTCTTCGTGGGCTCCACCGCCGGCTTCGCGGGCTGCTGTTCTGCCACCTTCACCGGCTCCACCACCGACGGCTTCGCCGCGGGCTGCTCCGCCGGCTTCGCGGGCTGCTCTGCCACCTTCACCGGCTCCACCGCCGCCGGCTTCGGCTCCGGGGCGGGCCCCGGCCGCGTCGCCTGCTGCGTGGAAGCGGGCTCCCGCGAGGTCCGGTCGATGGCATCGAGCAACGGCGACGTAACAGGCCGCTCCTCCGCCGTCGCGGAGGCCACGGTCTGCTGCGCGGGCGCCGGCTGCGGCTCGGCCGGCTTGGACAGGTCGACACGGATCACCGGGAGCGGCTCCGAGGCGGCCGGCTTGGACGGCTGGCTCGAGGCCACGGCGGGCGCGGGCTCCGGAGTCCGGACCGGGGCCTTCTCACGCACGGGCGCTGGCGTCTTGGACGCGGGAGGCGGCGGCAGCGAGGCCAGCAACGCCTTCAGCTCCCGGAGGCGATCACCCTTGGGGTTGGCCTTGAGGCTGCCGGTGATGACGCGACGCGCGGCCTCGGGCTGATCCATCCGCTCGAAGTACATGCGCGCGAGCGTCAGCGCCGCGTCGTCCGCCAGCCGGTGCCTCGGGTGGGACTCCACCAGGCGGGTGTAGTCGGCGATGGCCGCCTGCTGATCCTCGGGGACGAAGGAGATGCGGCTCAGCTCGTTGAGCAACTCCGCGGCCGTGTAGAGCGCGTCCGGGGCCCGGGAGCTCTTCGGATGGTGGCTGGCCACGGCCTCGAACCGGGCCGCCACATTGAGCCAGTTGTGGCGCAACTTGCGCCGCGCGGCGTCATCCTTGAGGGCGTAATAGGACCGGCGCGCCTCCTGGTAGGCGGTCTCGGCCGGATCCCGTTTCGCCTGGGTGGCGATCGGCAACAGCAGGGCCATGAGCAGGACGAGGCGCGGGAGCATGTTCGGTCCTCCAAGGACGGAGAGGGCTACAGGTGTGTGTCACGGCCCCCCTGCCCCCGCAAATTTTCGCCCCCCTCAGCGGACCCACCCCAGGGTCCGTGCCAGCTCCTCGTCGATGACACGGGCCTCTCCGGGCAGCGAGGACAGCACCGCGGCCAGCACCTTGTCTCCGTTGCGCACCGGTGCCCGGCCGGAGCGCAGGCGCGCGCGCACCGCGTGCTTCTGGTCCTGCTTCCAGTAGCTGGCCGGGAAGAGCACCTCCCGGCGTGACTCCGGCAGCGGGCCGTCCGGGGTCAGCCACACCAGCATGCCCTTGCGCAGCGGCTCCAGCTCCGCGCGCAGCGTCCGCCGCAGCTCCCGCACGAAGAGGCCCACGCCCACGAGCGCCCCGAGCCCCAGGCCCCAGGGCGCCAATTCCAGCGTCTTCGCTCGCGCACGCACGTACCTCGCCTCCCGGGGCTTGTCCGGCACCTGCGGATCCACCAGCAGCAGGACGCGAGCCCCCGGTCCCAGGCCCTCGGCGTACTCGGCATCCGTGCGCACCCCGCTGGCCGAGTACCGCACCTCGCCCACGGCGTAGAGCACCTCCAACGTGGCCTCGGCGCCTTCGCGCTCGCCCCGGGGTGGCAGCGTCAGCGCCGCCAACTGGCCGTCCAGCTCCTGGGCGCGTGACAGGAAGTCCAGCTCCTCCACCACGAAGCTGCCCAGGGCCCTCGCGCCCGCGCCGAGCACCGCCATCAGCACCAGTCCCAGCACCCCTCCACGCACCAACCGGGCGATGGCACCGGGCACCTTCGAGAGGGGAACACGTCGGGGAGCCTGGGGGATGGCGAGCTGCATGGCCCCATCCTACACCCGGCCTCCCGGCTCACCCCCAGGACAACACGTACTCGCTGGAGAGCGGCCCCAGCACCCGGCTCCACACCCGGGGCTCGCGCACGCCCACCACCTCGAGCGCCGCCACCAGCGCGCCCTCCACATAGGCACGGGGAAGGAAGTCCCGCTCCAGCCGCACGAGGGCGCTGCCCGAATGCGACCAGACCACCACGCACTGGCCGCCATTCGCCGAGGCCGCCGCGTACGCCATGGGGAGGCTGTCCAACAGCTTCCTCGGCTCACCCGCCAGCAGCGTCTGCAACGGCCTGCCCGTGGCCGAGGCGAAGAAGTCCGTGGCGGCCCGGCGCCCCAGCGCCCGCATCGCCCCCGCGAAATCCCCGTACCCGTTGCCCAGCAGCCGCGCCGCCGTCCACGCCAACCGCAGGAAGTCGCTCGTCGGGTAGCAGGTGAAGTCCGCGAACTTGCGCCTCCCGCACACCTCGACACAGTGATCCACGGAGGCCTCGTCCCCCAGCGCCCACATCACCTCCAGCACGCTGCGGAAGAACATCCCGCGCACACTGTCGGCTGGGGTCGCCAGTCCGAGTCTCCGCTCCAGCTCCAGTTCGGCCCCGACCTCTGCCGGGTCGGCGCCGGTCTCACGCCTCATGTGCAACGCCCCTCCCGGGCAACCTCCCCCCATCACCTCCCTAATATCGAGCAGGCGGGCGTCTCTCGCACGGAACACTTGTCCCGGAGGTTTGGATCCGAAACAGATCGCGCCAGGGAGCACTCCCGGGTGCGCTCCAGGCAGGCACGCCCCTCGGGGTATCCGCAACAGGGTCACCGGGTCCTTCACACTGGCGGTGTATGATTGTGGCCAGACCGTCCGCGGGCGCGGGCGTGGGAAACGCACCTTCGACATGTCGAGCACTTCCAGCATCCAGGCGGGACAAGCAGCCGCGGAGCCCCCGAGGCCCCATGGACAGGGGCGTTGGAATCAGCGGCTGGGGGGGTGGATCCTCTCCCGGCTGGACGTCTTCCTGTCGGAGCCGCTGCGCCAGGCCGCCCCGGAGGATCTGAGCCGCTGCCGCCTGCTGGTGTGCATCGCCCTGGGCTTGATGCTGCTCGATGGGGTGGTGCTGCTCGCCGTGCCCTTCAGCCCCCAGCCCGTGATGCACGCCACGATCGGGCTCTTCTCCCTGTCCATGAACGCGGCCGCGCTGGTGCTGCTGCGGCGGCGCGCCTCCCACGAGCTCTCCGCGCTGATCGTCTGCTCGACCATCGTCGCCGCGTTCGTGCTCACCTGCATCACCAGCAACCGGGCCTCCTCGGCCTCGCACGCCGCGAGCATGCTCCTGCCCGCGATGTCGGTGTACCTGGTGGGGGCGCGCCTGGGGTTCATCCTCACCCTGCCCGTGGCCCTGTTCGTGGGCTTCATCCACCCCATCCTCTTCCTCGCCCGCAGCTCCGAGCCCATCCACGAGGGCAACCTGTGGATCGTGGATATCAGCGCCGCCATCTGCATGATGAGCATCTGGGCGGTGAGCTGGCTGCACACGGCCGCGCGCAACCAGGCCCACGCGGCACGCGAGCAGGCGCTGCGCACCCTGCGCGAGAGCGAGCGCAAGCTGCAGAGCCTCATCGAGAACACCGATGACGAGGTGTCCTCGGTGGACGCGGAGGGGCGGCTCATCATCGCCAACTCGGCCATGCGGCGCGCCTTCCGCGAGCGCTACGGAATCGAGCCGGTGCCGGGTGAGCCCCTCCTCGCCCACGCCCCCCCGGAACACCAGAAGGGCTTGCGGCAGCTCCTCGAGAAGGCGTTCCGCGGGCAGCGCGTGAGGCTCGAGGACACCTATGTGAGCGAGGGCCGGACACGGGTCACCGACATCTCCTACAACGCCGTCTTCGGCGAGGATGGCCGGCCGCTGGGGGCGAACCTCTTCGGGCGGGACATGACCGAGCGCAAGGAGGCGGAGCTCAAGCTCAGTGAGATGCACCGCAGCCTGCTGGACGTCTCCCGCCACGCGGGCATGGCCGAGGTGGCCACTGGCCTGCTGCACAACGTGGGCAACACCCTCAACAGCGTCAACGTCTCGGCCAACCTCGTCACCGAGCGCCTGCGCAACCTGCGGGTGAGCGGACTGGTGCGCTCCGCGGACCTGCTGCGCGAGCACTCCGCGGACCTGGGCACCTTCCTCACCACGGATCCGCGCGGCCGGCAGCTCCCGGCCTATCTCAGCGCCCTGGCGGACCAGTTCACCGAGGAGCAGCAGGCGCTCCTGAACGAGCAGCAGACGCTCACCGAGGGGCTCGAGCACGTCAAATCCATCGTCAGCATGCAGCAGGAGCACGCGCGCTTCGCCGGCATGGTGGAGCTGATGTCGGTGACACGGCTCATCGACGACGCCCTGCGCCTGCAGTCCGTCTCCTTCTCCCGCCATGGGATTGAAGTGCACCGCGAGTACGCGGACGTGCCGCCCATCCTGCTGGACCGGCACAAGCTGCTGCAGATCATCCTCAACCTGCTGAGCAACGCGCGGCACGCGTTGAGGGACAGTGGCAGGCCGGACAAGCGCATCACCATCCGCGTGGAGCCCGCGCCCGACGACCGGCTGCGCATCCAGGTGTCCGACAACGGCATGGGCATCCCCGCGGAGAACCTGGCGCGCCTCTTCACGCAAGGCTTCACCACCAAGAAGAACGGCCACGGCTTCGGGCTGCACATCAGCGCGCTGTCCGCCATCGAGATGGCCGGCAGCCTCTCCTGTGAGAGCGACGGCGAGGGCAAGGGCGCCACCTTCACCGTCGAGCTGCCCATGCAGACGGAGGATCCCCGCCTCTGACGGCGGGGATCCCCGGTCCGGGTCCTACTTGGACTTCAGATCGCGCTCGCCCAGATTCGTGGAGCCAATCCACCGCAGGCGGTTGAAGCCATCGAGGTTCTTGTTGGCGACGACCTGGAAGCAGGTGGACGCGCCCTGGGCGGCGATCTCCACGGACCAGCCGAGGAACATCTGCCAGAGGCGGAACCACCACTCGCCGTAGGTCTTCACGACGTCGGCGCGGTTGGCCATCCAGTTGTCGTACCAGCGCGAGATGGTGAGCGAGTAGTGGATGCCCACGTTCTCCACGCTGTGGATCTCGAAGCCCGCGGTCTCCAGGTTGCTCACCACGAAGGAGAGCGGCATGGAGGCGTCAGCGCCCGGGAAGATGTACTTGTTCATGAAGAGGCCCCACACCAGGTCCTCGAAATGGAAGCCCAGGGTCCCCTTCTTGGCGCGCAGCCCGGCGATCTGCAGGTAGAAGAGCCCGTCGTCGGCGAGCATCCCGTACACCTGCTTCATGAAGTCCTGGAACTTGCGCACGCCCACGTGCTCGGCCATCTCCAGGCAGGAGATCTTGTCGTACGGGCCGGGAGGGATGTCACGGTAGTCCAGCGTGAGGACGCGGGCGCGCTCGCTCACGCCCATGCGCTGGATCTGCTCCGTGCCGTACGCGGCGCCCTTCTGGGCGATGGTGATGCCCGTCGCGTCCACTCCGTAGTCCCTGGCGGCCGTCGCCACCAGCGTGCCCCAGCCACAGCCGATGTCGAGGTAGCGCTCGCCCTTCTCCAGCTGCAGCTTGTCGCAGACCAGCTTCATCTTCTGATCCTGCGCCTGCTCCAACGTCTGGTTGGGCGAGGTGAAGAAGCCCGACGTGTAGATCATCCTCGGCCCGAGGAACCAGCCGAAGAAGTCGTTGCCCCGGTCGTAGTGCTCGCGGCCGATGCGGAGGTCCTGCTCCTGCGAGTGGATGAGCACCTCGGGCAGGAAGTTGGTGAGCAGGAACTTGAAGTGGTCCGCGACGAACTTGTAGTCGGCCACCGAGTGCCGCTCGCGGATGAAGGTGCGGAAGTCCCCCTCGATGTCGAGTCGCTCGTGGATGTAGTCCTCGATGAGGGTGGTCATCGGGACCTTGCCGGCGGCATAGCGTGCGGCGGCCGGACCCTTCGGGTTGAGACGGAACGACGCTGGAGCGTCCATGCGATTTCTCCTGATGAGGATGTGCCTGGCGGAAGAAAGGGGGCCCGCACGATGGCCCTGCCCCCCCGCCTGGTCCTGGGTGGCCGGCCACAGTACGTGAGTACGCGCGGGCACGTGTGAATTCCTTCACAGCCCCTGCCGGGTGCCCTCGTGTTAAGAGCGTCCGGCATTCAACGACGTCACGAGGGGGGAATACATGCGGACATCATTCATCCTGATCGCCACCGCGGGTGCGCTCATCGCCTGCAAGGGCGAGAGCACGGCCGGCGCGGGGGACTGCGCCACGTCTCCGGCTTCACAGGGGAGCTCGGCGGGGCTCACGTCCTTCGAGCAGGGCCTGGTGGGCCCGTTGCTCTCGGATGTGCGCGAGGGCGTGCAGCCGTACAACGAGCAGAGCATCGGCATCTGCAAGGGACAGGGCCGCGACTGCGAGGAGTTCCTCGGCACCAGCGCCGAGGAGCTGCCGCCGGGCGAGTACATGATGCGCGCCGAGCTCAAGGTGCCGCGCGTGGGCGAGAAGGGCACCTGGCGGGTGAAGTTCGAGGCCCAGTGCACCACGACGCGCAAGACCGAGCGCGGCGAGACCACCAGCACGAGCACCACCAGCAAGGAGTACGACGTGCAGTACGCCGGCGCCGAGCGCGGCTCGCGCCTGTCGCCGCTCTACACCATCCGCAGCCCGGATCCGAGCGGAGAGAAGCACTGCAACTACAAGGTCACCTCGCTGCACCCGGACAAGCCCACCGAGTGGACGGGGAGCTGGTCGGTGCCGCAGGGCTGAACCCTCGGTAGTGTGGGAATAGCGTGCAATAGTCGAAAGTCCGGGTGCCCCGAGGGGTGCCCGAGAACGAGGACGATTCATGCACGCGTTTCAACCCCCCCCGCCGTCCCGGCGGACCCTGAAGAAGTCGCTGTACGCGGTAGTGTTGCTGAGCCTGGGAGGCACCGGCTGCGACTTGTTCGATGGTCCGGATCCGCAGCCGTCCAATATCGCCCCCCTCATCACCCAGGTGCTCGCCACGCCGGCCGCCATCAACGAGGGCGCGAACACGGGCCTCTCGGTGACCGCCAATGATCCGGATGGGGATGCGCTCACCTATACCTGGACGCAGACCCCGGAAACTCCGGCGGGGACCTTCAGCGGAGAGGCGGGCTCGACCCGTACCTGGACGGCGCCCGTCCTCGCCACCAACACGACCTTCACCCTGCAGGTGACGGTGGCGGATGGAAAGGGAGGCTCGGCCCAGGCCACGGTGGACGTGGCGGTGGCCAACGTGGCCACCCCCAACCGCGCGCCCACCGTGGACGAGTCCATCAGCGTCACCACCCCGGCCATCGCGGGTGACATCGCCCTCTCCATCGGTGCGACCGACGCGGATGGGGATACGCTCACCTACGCCTGGAGCACGAGCGTGGCGGGCCAGGGCACCTTCACGGCCCCGAGCGCCTCCGAGACGCAGTGGCTCTCGCCCGATCTCTCCGCGGCCACGAGCTACACCTTCCAGGTCACCGTCTCCGATGGGACCGAATCCGTGACGCGCACGCTGGACGTGCAGGTCGGCGTCCCCGAGTACGCCCGGGACATCCAGCCCATCTGGAACGCGCAGTGCACGAGCTGCCACAGCAGCCCCGGCCGTGGCGGCTTGAACCTGCTGGAGGACAGCTCCCACACCTCCCTCGTCAACACCGCTGGCGTTGGCTCCTACCCCCCCACCTGCGGCGGAACCACGCGCGTGGTGCCGAACGATCCCGACAACTCCATGCTGGTGAAGAAGATCAGCGGCACCGCCTGCGGTGGCAGGATGCCACAGGGCAACACGGCCTACTTCGACAACAACCCCGGCCAGCTCATCCGCATCCGCTCCTGGATTCTGGCGGGCGCGGCCAACAACTGACGGCGGTCACAACGGCCTCCACTTCCGGAGCGGGAGCACGCTACTGTCGCTCCCCTCCGGAGGGTAGAGAGGCATGCGGCGTTTCGAGTTCGTCGAGGGCTCTTCGC
The DNA here is from genome assembly GCF_001896145.1 of Archangium sp. Cb G35. Taxonomy (NCBI): domain Bacteria; kingdom Pseudomonadati; phylum Myxococcota; class Myxococcia; order Myxococcales; family Archangiaceae; genus Archangium; species Archangium sp. Cb G35. The sequence continues at coordinate 189,391 of NZ_MPOI01000012.1, read as the reverse complement.
AGAAGTTCTGGGAGATCGAGCTCCAGGGCACGGAGTTCACGGTGCGCTGGGGCCGCATCGGCACCAACGGTCAGACCCAGCAGAAGTCCTTCGCCAACACCGCGAAGGCCCAGGCCGAGCACGACAAGCTCATCGCCGAGAAGCAGAAGAAGGGCTACTCGGAGGTGGGCGGCGATACCAACACCGTGGTGGCCTCCCCTGCCGCCGCTCCAGACGAGGCGCGGCAGAGCACTCCCGCTCCCGCCCGGAAGAAGGCCGCCGCGAAGACGGCCGCCGCTTCCGCGCAGGCTCCCGCGCCCGCCCCGGAGGAGGCACCCGCGCCCGCTCCCGCTCCGGTGGCACCGGTACCCGCCGGCTCCCAGGGGCCCATCGCCTGGAGCGACTCGCTCGTGCGGCGGGTGCACCCGCGGCGGGGGGGACTCGCGGTTCCGGTTCGCGCCCTCGGCTCCGTGAAGAAGGCCTGGGCCTCGACCGTCGAGTCCTTCGCGAAGTTCGGGGGCCAGAGCAAGCCCAAGGGAGGCGACTTCCCCGCCCAGACGAAAGCCGTCGCGGAGCGGATGGGGGGAACCGATCCGGCCATCGGCACTCCCGAGGAGGACGCCGTCCTCCTGGCGTTCGTGCAGCACCGGGCGAGTTACAACGACAAGACGCCCAACGTGGACCTCACCGTGGATCTGCTGTTCTCCCTGGGAGGGCCCGCCCATGCGACGCGGGCCGTGCTCCTGTCGCTGGATATGCACCTCGAAGGGGCGGCTCCGGCGTTCCAGGCGCGCAAGGGCCCGAGCACGGACTGGTACAACTCCATGAGCAGAGGGGAGCTGTTCGGTCTGTCCCGGCTGCGCGCCCTGCTCGCCACCCAGACCGACGAGGCGGGCTACGCGGCCGCCCACGACGCCGCCGCGGCCCTCCGGGATGAGGCCACCGCCGATCAACGTGCCGGCGCGGCCTTCCTCTTCCCCACGGAGAAGGCCTGGGTCCGCGCCGAGGCCGAGGCCTACAACCAACAGCCGGACAAACAGAGCGATCTCTTCCTCTGCTCGACCTCGGACCGCGCCACCGTCGAGCTCGTGGCGCCCCACCTCCAGGGGCTGAACCTGCTCGGCGGCTACTACTCCCGAGACCACCTGCCCTCGCTGCTGGACGGCGTGGGCCTGGATGCGCTCGTGATCCTGCGGAACATGGCCTCCCAGCAGTACTCCAGCGCCGAGAGCCGCCGGGGCTGGGCGGAGCTCGTCTCCGTCCTCGACACCGACGAGGCGATGACGCTCCTGTTCGATCACCTCGACAAGGAGGTGACGCCCTTCGCGCTCGAGGCGGCGCTGCGTTGGCCCGGCCGTGCGCTGCGCCTGCTGGTGTCCAGGGCCGCCCAGCGCACGCTGCTCACCACCCTCGTGCGCCGCGCTCCCGAGGCCGTGAAGGCCGAGCTGCCCGGACTGTCCGAGGAGGCGCGCAAGCTCGTCACCAGCCTCCAGGCGGTGTCCGCCGGTCCCGACGTGCCCGAGGCGACTCCCGGCCAGTTGCCGCCCGTGCTCGCCAATCCGCCCTGGAAGGTGGGCAAGCCCGCCACCCTCCCCGTCCTCGCGGACGTGACGCCGCCCGCGATCCCCGATGCCCTGGTGTGGCGCGAGGGAGAGCGCGAGGCGTGGTCCCAGGAGAAGAGCTGGGAATACGGTGAGGGGTACTCGAAATACACCCCGGCGCAGTGGAAGGAAGCCGGCAAGATCCTGCCCCAGGGGGACGCGAAGCCCCGGGCGAGCTTCTTCGCGTACGCCCCCGAGGAGCTCGCCCTCCAGCACATCATGCACTTCGTGCCCACCCAATGGGGAGACGAGGGCTGGCTGCCCGCGATCGCCGCGCACCTCGGACTCGCGGCGCTCCCGTCCCTGCGCCTGGCCGTCAACGCGAAGGGAGGAGAGTCGTTCCGCCTGATGTTGCCCTTCGGCACCTCGCAGCTCGCTCCGCAGGTGGCCGAGGCCTTCGTGGGCTCGAAGAAGGCCCGTCCCCACGCCCGCGCCTGGCTGCTCCGCCACCCCGAGCACGCCACCGCCGGGCTGCTCCCCGTCGCGCTCGGCAAGCAAGGCAAGACCAAGGACGCCGCCTGCGCCGCGCTGCGTCTGCTGGCCAGCAACGGACACGAGACCACCGTGCTCGACGTGGCCGGCCGCGTCTCGCCCCAGGTGCGCGAGGCGGCCGCGCAGGTGCTCGCGTTCGATCCACTCCAGCTCTTCCCCCAGAAGCTGCCGAAGCTGCCCGACTTCTTCACCCCGGTGGGCCTGCCCCGGCCGCTGCTCGCTGATCGCTCGGCGAAGCTGCCCGTCGCGGCCGTGGAGGCGCTCGGGATGTGCCTGGCCATCTCTTCCCTCGAGGAGCCCTATGCGGGCCTGGCGCAGGCGAAGGCCGCGTGTGAGCCCGCGAGCCTCGCCCGCTTCGCCTGGGGCCTCTTCGAGGCGTGGATGGTGGCGGGAGCACCCAGCAAGGAGGCCTGGGCCTTCCAGGCGCTCGGCCATCTGGGTGACGACGAGTGCGCGCGGAAGCTCGCGCCGCTCATCCGCGCCTGGCCCGGGGAGGCGGCCCACGCGCGCGCGGTCACGGGGCTGGACGTGCTGGCCACCATTGGCACGGACGTCACGCTCATCTACCTCAACGGCATCGCCGAGAAGGTGAAGTTCAAGGGCCTCCAGGAGAAGGCGCGGGAGAAGATCGCGCAGATCGCCGAGGCGCGTGGCCTCACCCGGGACGAGCTCGCCGACCGGCTCGTGCCGGACCTGGGGCTGGACGACAACGGCTCGCTGCCGCTGGACTTCGGCGAGCGCACCTTCACGGTGGGCTTCGACGAGCAGCTCAAGCCCTTCGTGAAGGACGCCACGGGGGCGAGGCTCAAGGAGCTGCCCAAGCCCACGAAGAAGGACGATGCGGAGAAGTCCCAGGCCGCCGAGGAGCGGTGGAAGGCGCTCAAGAAGGACGCGAAGGCGGCCGCGGGCATGCAGGTGCTGCGCATGGAGCTGGCCATGTGCGCCCGGCGCCGGTGGAGCGCGGAGACGTTCCGCCAGTTCTTCGTCGAGCACCCGCTGCTCATCCACGTGGTGCGCCGCCTGGTGTGGGGCAGCTACACGGCGGAGGGCAAGCTGGCCGCCACCTTCCGTGTCGCCGAGGACCGGACCTACGCGGACGTGAACGAGGACACGTGGACGCTCCCCGATGACGCGAGCGTGGGGATTCCACACGCGCTGGAGCTGGATGCGCAGACGGCGGGAGCGTGGGGGCAGATCTTCGCGGACTACCAGTTGCTGCAGCCCTTCGCGCAGCTGGGCCGCCCCACCTACGAGCCGGCGGCGGAGGAGCGCACGGGCACGGAGCTGGCGCGCGTGAAGGGGCTGAAGGTGCCCACCGGCAAGGTGCTGGGGCTCGAGACGCGTGGCTGGCGCCGGGGTCCGCCCCAGGACGCGGGTGTGGTGGGGTGGATGGAGAAGCACCTCGGCCCGGATCGCGTGATCGAGCTGGAGCTCGATCCCGGGCTCTACACGGGCATGCTCTCCGAGTCCCCCGAGCAGACGCTGGGCACCGTCACGGTGCGCAAGCCCAACACCTGGGGCAAGGAAGGCAGGTTCCCGCTCGGGACACTCGACCCCATCCTCTTCTCGGAGCTGGTGAGGGATCTCGAAGGGCTGCGGCCTTCTTGATTGAAGGCAGATGAACGCGTGGCGGGTTCGATTCCCGCCGCTTCCACTGGAAGCAAACCGCCGCTTTGAGCCAAGTCTGCTCCTAACGAGGAGGTGCGTATCGCCTGCGGGGACCAAATGGGGTTCTTGGCGGACCAAATTTGGACCAAATCCGGAGGCGGATACGTCGTTTCCAGTGCGCGCACACTGGCAGTCTGCGCATCGGGGGCCACGAAGAAATCGAATTGGTGCAACTCTGCCAGCGAATTCGGGCGGTAGCCTCCGATATTCACGCAGTACATGCGTTATGATTGCGCCGTACGCGGCCTATTATCAGAGGCAGGCGCGGGAGAGAGCATGTTCAGAGTTGGAACGCACATTCAGGTCGGGCGTCTTGGTTATACCCATCATGGAATCTACGTGGGCCGCAATCAGGTCGTTCACTACAGCGGCTTTCATGAGTTCGGAGGGAAAGGTTCAGTTTCGATTACGACCTTGTCTGAATTCTGCGACGGCCAGCAGGCCCAAGAGTATCCACGTGCAAGACTGCTGAAAGGCAGCGCATTCCTAGCAGAGGAAATTGTTTGCCGCGCAAAAAGCCGCTTGGGAGAAGATTCTTACAATGTTTTCTTCAATAATTGCGAGCATTTCGCTAATTGGTGTACCCATGGCGACAGCTATTCTGCCCAGACCGCCGGCACGGTGGAGAACAATGTCCGCAGTGGCAACTATTTGCAGTTGGGAGGGCTGACGCTCTTTGATTTCATTTCTCACTTCAAGGGACTATTTAAATGAAGAGCGCCGTGCGTATAAGGTATAAGAAGGATGGGAGGCTCTCCTGCTGGCACAGCGCGACCAAGTGTACCAGCGTGCTCGCCGCCGCCCCCCTCGCGCTGGCGCGGCAACACCCGTGACTGGACACCGGCTGGCCCTGTCCGCCTCAACCCCTCCCCGCACTCCACCCCTGCAGCGCCTTCGTTTGGGCTGACTGCTTGAGTCAGCTTCTCGCGACAACTCCGTTGACACTCACCGGGGCTGCGTTGGTGGACTCGACGGGGGAAGAGGTGGAGCTTGGAGGCGCCAATTGCCGCGACTGGCGCTGACGCTGTCGTGGTGGGCCTTGCGGGGGGGCCCGCGCAACTCGTCTGCCCCTGTGCGCTCAAACTCTGGGAGGCAGGGGGGCCGCGTACCGTCACCGTAGGGAACGTCACTTTCCCGGTGAGCCTGAAGACAGGACCATGAGCACGGTGCCTCAAGGGGTGGAGCGCCCGCCGATATCCGGGAAGCGCAAGCGCCTATCTCGGTAGGAAAGGAAGATAGGCGCGCTGCTCGGAGGGGCGCCTCGCAATACGCTGCTCTAAGCAGCCTCCCCGGGTTGACCTGCCCGCTTATTCGCTGGGAAAAGAGTGAGGACACTACTTGGCGATGCTCCACTTCGCTCTGGTCCTCATCACTTGGTTTCACACTCCCCTACTGAAGTAGGCTCTTAGCGCGGAGCTCAGGGTCGAATAGACCATCGCCCCATTTTTTCTTCCTATGCGCAAACCTCCAACATATAGTCACACGTCCCCATTTACTGAAAGAGGCTCTGTGATTGACACGATAGGTTCGCGTAACCACACCGCTCTTAGCGCAATGGCGTGTGCTTCCCCTTACACCTCTGTGACTCCACACCGGAGTTTCAGAATGCGGCAGGTATTCATAAGCATCCTCTGGCTCGTCAGCTTGAGCGCATGTGCAGCAACACAAGCACCGAAAACCCTTGCCGAGCGCTCTACGTCCTATAGCTATATCCCGCTTGACCCGCTGCCCATTGCGCGGCGACTTGGGGATAGTTGCGAGATCCAGACTGACAATAAAACAAACCTGAAGCCCCTCCTTGAGGCGTTGCCAGATCAGGCTGTCCGAATCGCCGTAGGTACATATGACGCTTCTGGCACGCTTGTATTTGGTCCTGCGAAGATCGGCGTTAAAGGACAATCCTACCAAGTGGTCCTAGACTATGTCAGCGTGGATGCCACCAATGTACCCGTCTACATTGAGCGCTGGTTCTACGACGACAAAGGCACCCGTAAAGAAGCATCCGTATTTGACGAGAGCGTAGTGCACAAGACGCAGTACCGTGTGCATCGAGATCCAAAAACCGAGGACTTCATTTCAGGGAAAGAAGCCCCGTCGATTGCCTCCTTGCCTGGAGACCGTGTCGTCATTCCGGTCTATGTTGGCGTGGGCTTACGACTGACGGCATCAGTAACCGTTACGAAAGGAGAAGCGAACCTGTCCAGTCTTGGGGCTATCGCCGCCGAAGCGCAGGCTGGGAAATTGACGGGATCCCTGGTCGTGCAGACCCTGGGGGTCACGGGCAAGACCGTAGCCACGACACTTCCGCTACCAAGCGAATTGAATTCAACCACAATCTCTAACGCCATCCTCGCACTGGGGGCGATCAAGGCCGTCCTGTACGATCCGAACACTCACATTACACCTCGTGTGGTCGGAATATACAATCCTGTCGGAGGTGGTCAGCAGATCGTGAACGGGATTATTTCTATTCTGGCCAATGAGCGGATTCCTTGGCACCAACCATGTGTGCCTCCCGGAAGCGGCAATTGACGGGGCCCGCGCTCACTTCTTGGTCCGATGGGTAGCCTGACAGGAGTGGGCCTACCGAAATAGGCTCTAAGCGGGTTCGATTCCCGCCGCCTCCAGAAGTATCCCGCTGCTCCGAATCGCGCGGCCCCTTCTGTTGAGAGAGCGCGACATCATGCATGGGGAAATTTGCGCAGAACCTCGGCGGCCTCCTCGTACATCCTTGCAAGCACCTCGTCCTGGGGCTTGTGTTGCTCCAACAGGTCGGCGTCCTCCCGCCGTCCCACGTACACGAGGAGGGTCGCGGCCTTGATGATGCGAACAGTCTCCGGGGCAGCAATCATTCTCCGAGCCACCTCGCGCAATATGGTGCGCGCATTGGATGGGAGTGCGGGAAGGAGGCGCTCGCGGTGCAGGAGCAGGAGGGTAAACAGGCGATCACAGAAGCGCCTCTCCTGCCCTTTCTTCGTGGATGCCGTTTCGATCATCGACCCGGCCAGGAAGATGAATGAGGGAATCACAGGCTCCAGTTCTTCTGGCACCGCCTCATCCAACACGGTCAGGACTTTGGTCTTCTGCTCGACGGGCACCGACCCATCTTCAATCCACACCCACAGCTCTTGCAGAGAACTCTCCAGCAAGCGAAGGAGCGCCCGCAGACCCTCGGACGCAGGTGGGGAGATCCGCTCCAGTGCCCCGCGAACAGCGGGAATCAACTCTGGATGCCGCTTGCGCCAGAGCGCGTAGACCACGTCATCCACATCGGAGCCCTCTGGCGCACCAGCGGCCAACCGGTTCAGCCTGCGTACGAGGGTTGCCCTCAAGCTGGCAATCTCGAGCTGGCTGAGTGCTTGAGTAATGACCTGCACGACGGATGAGGCATCGGAGTCTCCTCGCGATTCCTCCAGGAGGAGTTGTTGTTCCAAGCGCCTGGCGCTCGTAGGACCACCCAGTTCCTCCAAGGCGAAGACCGCTGCCTGCCGCACCTTCCCATCGGGAGACTGGAGCATCTGCTCCAAAACGCCGTGGACTCTTCCAGGCTGCGCCTCGCGCAATGTCATCACCAGGGAGCGTGCCCTCTCCTGCTCTCCCCAGCGGAAGGCATCAACGTAAGCCTCCGGTCCAGCCCATGGTGTCGGCCACCGAGGAGCGTGGCACGGTGGCCGCGTGATGGACGGCACATCGACAAGCCTATCGCTGCTGAGCCTGCTGCTGGGCCCACGCCTCGGGGAGGAGCTCCGCGAGGCGGGAGGCGGGGAATCGGGTATCGCCGAGCTTGGGCAGCACGTCGCGGAAGTAGGCCCACGGGTCCATGCCCAGCCGGTAGCAGCTGAGGACGAGGGAGTAGACGTTGGCGGCCCGGTGTCCGGCCGCGTCGCTGCCCAGGAAGAGCCAGTTCTTGCGCCCGAGGACAATGAGCTTGATGAGGCGCTCCACCTCCCCGTTGTCCACCGGCAGACGCCCGTCCTCGAGGAAGCGGCCGAGGGGGACAGAGCGGTTGCACGCGTAGGCAATGGCCTTGCCCAGAGGCGTCTTGGGGGGCACGTGCGGGGCCCACTGCGTAAGCAAGCCGAAGAGTTCCTCGTATACAGGCAGACTGTGCGCGAGGCGCAGGGTAAGGCGCGCCTCGGGAGAGAGCCCCTCCTCCTGAGCCTGCCGCTCCACGGCGTACAGCTTCTGGACGAGCGTGAGCACCGTGCCGCCGCGAGCGTCGCCGGCCACGTAGGCGCGCTCGAAGCCACGCCGGGCGTGCATCCAACAGCCCACCTCAATGCGTGGGGAGGTGGGGCCGAAGAGGGCCTCGTAGCCTTTGTAGCCGTCCACCACCAGGTAGCCCCGGAAGTCGGCCAGCACCCCTTGGGGGCCCTTGCCACTCCAGTCGGGGGTGTACTCCACGAAGACGTTGCCGCCCTGGCCCACGTACGGCCAGAGGTGTCCGCGCTTGACGCCGCGGGCATCCTCCCTGTCCAGCACGCGCACTCCGGTGTCATCGGTGTGCAGCAAGGCGTCCGCCAGCGTGCGCTGCTTGAGCTGCGCCACCACGGGCGACAGCAAGTCACTGGCCCCGGCCACCCAGTCGCCCAGAGTGGAGGCGGGCAGCCTCACACCGTGGCGTTTGTCGAAAATGGCCTGCTGGCGGTGCAGGGGCAGCCCGTCGCGGTACTTGCCCACCAGCAGCTGCGCCAGCAGCCCCGGGCCGGGCAGCGCTCCCGGCAGTGGCGTCTCACCAGCGGGCGCGGCGGCCACCCCCTCCTTGCAGCGCTGGCACGTAAGCTTCGGGCGCTTCTCCACTCGCACGAAGAAGCGCGCCGGCTCCAACTCCAGCCGTTGGCTTATCTCCTCGCCCATAGGCGTGCGCTGTTGGCCGCAACCCGGGCAGACGCACTCCTCGGCCGTTGGCTGCACCAGCACCTCTCGCCTCTCCAGGTGCGCGGGCAGGGCCTGGGCGCCGCGTAGGGGCGGACGCTTGGGTGGCTTCCTCGGTGCGTCAGCCGGCGGGGCCGCCGGGGCGGCTGCCTGTGCGCCGTCGGCGGTGGCGGGCACGGCCTCTGGCTCGGCGGACTGCTGCTGCGTGAGGAATGAGAGCAGGAGTTGGAGCTGATTGGCGGCAGTCTTCTCACTGCGCCGCCCGTACAGCTGCCGCAGTGCCTCCTTGAGTCGCACCACCGTGGAGCTGTGCTCCTCGCGTAGCCGGCCCAACAGGCCCAACAACATCTCAATGGCCTGCTCGCCGCGGTCCTCCGTCAGCAGCTGCAGCATGTAGGCGCGCACCGCCTCCATGTCATCCCCCTCGAAGGCGGGCGGCTGGGCTTCTTCCCGCTGGCCCCTCTCTTCTTCGCTCCTGACGGCGGAAGTCATGCGCGCCTTGCCTATGCACGAAGTCATGCCCGGCGCGCAAGCGCGGACTCAGTGCACCTCGCCTCTCCGTACCGCGCTGCTGGCCTCCACCAGCGACAGCAGCTCCGAGAGCTGCCGTACCTCCAGGTGCACCGCGGCCTGGCCCTCCACGGGCGAAGGCACCCGGAAGCGCCCCGCCTCCAGCCTCTTGCTGACGGTGCAGTACCCGTTGGCGTCCCAGAAGAGAATGCGCACGAAGTCCCTTCTCCTGGAGAAGAAGACGAACAGGTGGCCCGACTTCGGCTGCTGCCCCAGGCTGCCCTCCACCAGCGCGCTCAGCCCGTCGGCCTGCTTGCGCATGTCGCACGGCTGCGTCGCCACCCAGATTCTCACTCCCTCCGGTAGCTTCAGCACCCCTGCACCGCCTTCACCGCTCGCAGCACCCGCTCCACCAACTCCTGGCTGGCTCCCACCTCCACTCGCACCCTCACCCCGCCCACCTCCACCCGCACCGCCTCCCCTTGCTCCCGCCCCGCCTCGCGCCTCTCGGCGGGCGTCACCTCCACGGGCACGAAGGACATGGCCGTCCTCGTCCCCTCCTTCCCTTCTCGCCTGCGCGTCCAGAAGCGCAGCCTCTCGCGCGGCAACCCGTGCTTGCGCATGAAGGCCGACTGCGTGCCTCCTTCCTCCTCCCAGGCTCGCACCACCTGCTCTGCTACCTCCGGTGTCCACCTCGGCCGCCGCGCTGCTTCCAACCACGCCGGCTCCGTCTTCGTCGTCGCTGTGCTCGTCGTCATCTCGCCGCGCACTCTGCGGCCCCTCATGCACCGACACTACCTGGGCTGGATCGGAGGCTTACGGCACAACAACCACCACACGTTTCCGCGCTCGGCGCGGCTGGGAATCCGCTGGTGGGAACTGGATCTGGGGTGGGGGTTCCTCGCGCTACTGCGTGCGCTGGGGCTGGTCACTGACGTCCTCGAGCCGGGTGAGCAGTCACGTGCTCACCACGCCCAGCCTCTTCCCTCGGATGGACCGAGTATGTCACCTCTGCCTTCAAGGTAGGGGAATGATGAGTCTACTCCTCGGGGTCGTCCACGTAATCCAGCGCGGTCTTGGCCTGCTCTTGGTAGAGGGGCACGACCTCGACAGCCAATACGTCCTCCAGCACCTTTCGTGCTCCTGCGATGTCTCCTGCCTTCTTGCGACGAGCGGAATCAACGAGCGCTCGGGATAGCCGCCGACTTCCCTCGAAAATCCGACGGCGCATTTCTCGCACGAGTGTTTCTGCACCCGCATGGGAGAGCAGGGCGCTTTCCTGATTGTCACTGCTGATCGCCACGTCTCGCGCCACGCGTCGGCAGAGGTCGAGCGTGTCAGCGTCGAACTCTATCGCTTCATTCCGCTCAAGCCTGGCATACAGCCCAAGTACCCTGTCCCAATCGTGGGGCTCACCCATTCCAGCATCACCTCGTTTGTTGCCAGCACATGTGGTAGGGCCATTGACGCTGTCCCTCACACCATCGAAAACAATCGTAGCAGGGGCCCACCCAGCGCGGCTTCTTCTGGTCTCTGCACAGGACGTAGGTGCCTTGGCAGTGCTCCCGCCATCCCTCGTCGGGATCATCTGACTTTTCCTCCTCGCCTTCCCCTGTTCCGTCATCCGCCCTTCGTTGCAGGGCGATATCGACTCTCACCCCGGCCTGTATTGCTGCCTCTATGTCCGCTGCGGTGGCGCCACAGGCGCCCACGGGGTCGAATGGGAACTTCTTGATACAGCAGGTCATCGAATTGTCGCAGTCGGTCAGGCCCACAGCGGCAGTTCCAGCCGAGCAACCCGATATCAGCACGGCCCACAGCGCGGTAGCCCCGCAGGGGAGGGCCCAATTCAGGCTTTTCATTGTCCGCTCATTTCGGCCAGAACGTCACCGCCCGCGCGTTCTCCGAACTCCAGACGAGCTTCTTCCCCCGGTACATTCGCGGATGTCCGCCGGAGTCCGCGAGCGAGATGAGCAGGAATGGCCCCCGCGATTGGATGCTGACCAGGTCGTTCTCTCGGAACGTGTGATTGGGAAGTGCGACTGCCTTTCCCTTGTCCACCCTCCGCAGCAGACCGGTCGCCAGCAATTCCTCTCCAAAGGGCGTGCCCCAGACCGCCAGCGTGAAGCCACCACGCACCAGAGCGGCCCACTCGCCATCCGGCTGCTCGGGGGTGAGTGCGTACAGTTGGTCCAGTAACTGGTCGTCTTCGATCTCCCTGGGGGCGAAGCGTGGGTCCAACACGCGGCTCGACCGTTCACCCAATTCCTTGCGGAGTGGCAGGACGCCGGTCCCCGAGGACTCGTCGCTTGCCTTCATATCCAGTCGCGTCCACGCCCCTTCCCGCCAGGCGAAGGCATGGGCCAATAGCGCGCGGCTCGTGGTGCCAGTGAATCCGAATCGGATGATGTTTCCATCCACCTCCATCGCTCCTGCTCGCTCCTGTTCTGGAGTGGGCTTCTGGACGGTGAGCCCGAGCAGTCTGCCCTTGGCATCGAAGCCGAACTCGATGAGTTCTCCCGAGCCGGGCAGGGGGAGTTCCTCGGCACTGCCCGTCGCCAGGTCCACGAGGAACAGGCGGTCGCGGAACGCGGGGGAGGGGAATTTCTCCGGGAACGTGGGCTTGCCCACCACGGGCTGGCTGACTCCCCCGCGCCAGAACCGCGCCACGCCTTGCTTGCCATCCCGGCTCAGCGCGGTGCTCGCGCCCTGGCATTCCACCGCGAGCTTCGCGATGACCCGGCGCGCCGAGGTCAGGGCATCGACCTGGGCCCACTCGCAGCCATCACCCGCGGGTTCGAGCAGTGACAGGGTGGCATCGGTCACTGCGGGTGCCGGTGCCGCCTTCTCCGTCCGGGCCGGGCGTTCCTCCTGAGCGTGGGCCATGGGCCCGAGCAGCAGCGAGGCGAGCAGGAAATGCTGGAAGGCCTTCATGTGTGTCCCTCAGTTCGCCGCGAAGTCGCGGAGCGGTGCGAATCCGGGCAGCACCCCGGTATGTGAGAAGACGATCTGCTTCACCTCCTCGGGCTTCAGCTTCGCCGCCAGCGCCTTCAGCGACGCGCGGTTCTGCTCCACGCTGTCTGTCACCGGCCACTTGGCGCTTACGAGCTTGCCGTCCTTCGTCGCATCCGCGCTGTCGCCCAGGAAGAGCACCCCGTTGACGAGGTACGCCGCGCTGCCCTGGGTGTGGCCGGGGATGGAGAACACATGGATGGACAGGTTACCCACCTGGATCGTCTCGCCGTCCTTCAGCGCGCGGGTGACCTGCACATCGCGGCCGGTGGGCGGCAGGTGCCGGAGGATGGGGCTGTTGCTGCGCGCTTTTCCCTCGGCGATGGGCACGTCCGCCTCGAGCGCCATCACCTCGGCCTTCGGGAAGAGGTGGCACCCGGCGATGTGGTCCGCGTGCCCGTGCGTGAGGAGGATGGCCTTCACCGCGTCCGGCCCGAGGCCGCGCCGCTTCAGTTCGGCCAGGACGATCTTCCCCTCGGAATCATTGCCCGAGTCGATGAGCACCACCGCGCCCTCCCCGGCGTCGAGCACATCCACGCTGACGTGGCCGTCCTTCACCACCCGGGCGAAACCCTCCAGCTCCCGGCCATCCGGAATCTCGCCGTTGCCAGCGAACATGACCACGAACAGCGCCACCACCCCCAACACGGGGACAAGCAGGAGCAGACCGGCGATCTTCAACACGCGCTTCATCGTCACCTCGAGCGGCCCGAGGGGCCGGTGGAACAGTACCCCAGAGTGCTATAAGGCGCGGCCATGCCGGGGGATCCATCCATGCAGCGGGGACAGCCGGGCACCGGCCAGGCGGAGACCTCCCGCTTCCGGTACGCCTTCATGGCGCTCGGGTTCGTCTGTGTCGGGCTCGGGATGCTGGGCGCGTTCCTGCCGGTGCTGCCGACGACGCCCTTCCTGCTCGTCGCGTTGTGGGCGTTCTCGCGCAGTTCCCGCCGTTTCCACCATTGGTTGTACACGCACCCCCGTTTCGGGCCCCGGCTCCGGGAGTGGCGCGAGCACGGCATCATCCCGGTGAAGGTGAAGGTGAGTGCGGTCTCCGCGATGGCCATCAGCTTCGGCTTCATGGCCTTCGTCGTGCGGGTGAAATGGCCCGTGCTCGTGGCAACCGGGGTGTTCATGCTCGTCGGCGCCACGTACGTGCTCAGCCGCCCGAGCCGCCCGCCCGGGCCGTGAGGCCGTGTCCGCTTTTTCCGGGGCATTTCGTTGTACGGGTGAATGCTCCAGGAAACCTCATGCCTCCTACTTCCCACCATGAGCGCGCGGCCACGTGAGGGTGCGTCGGCCACCGTCACGGCCGCGTATCGCCAATACTTCCCCCTGCTCCAGAACAAGTGCGCCCGGGCCCTCGGAGACGCGGCGGAGGCGGAGGAGGTGGCCCAGGAGTCCTTCATCCGCCTGTGGCGCTCCGGCATGGCCCAGCGCCCCGTGCGCGAGGTGGTGCCCTGGCTCTACCGGGTGAGCACCCGGCTGCTCATCGACAGGCTCCGCGTCCGCCAGCGCCGCCAGCCGGTGGAGATGTCCGCCGCGCTGCAGGACACCACCGCCCACCCCGCCCCCAGCATCGAGTCCGTGCTGCAGGTGCGCCAGCTCCTCCAGTCCCTGGCCTCCAGCCTCCCCGCCGAGGAGCTCGAGGTGGCGCTGCTGCACCGGGTGGACGGCCTCACCCAGACGGAGATCGGCGAAGTCACCAGCCTGTCGGATCGCACCGTGCGCCGCATCCTCACCCGCCTAGAGGCGCGGCTGGGGCCCTGGCGCGAGGAGGAACGATGAGCACCTCCCACCCTTCCTTCCTGGCGCTGGATCGCGCCGCGCTCGGGGACATGACGGAGGAGGTGAGGGCCCACCTCGCCTCCTGTCCCCGCTGTGCCGGGCATGTCGATTCCCTGGGCCGGCCTCCACCGGTGCCGTCCTGGGCCGTGGCGCTCGCCAACGAGCCGCCTCGCCGCGCTCCCTCGCTCCTGGCCCGAATGGCACCCTGGGGTGTGGCGGCGCTCGCGGCGGGGCTCGCGCTGGTGCTGTGGGTGCCTCGGACGGCGACGGAGACGCTCCCCGCCCCGATGGCCGGCCTGCGCAGCAAGGGCAGCCCGGCGGTGGCCCTCTACGTGAAGACCGGGGACGCGGTGCGCCTGTGGGACGGCGAATCCCCGGTGGCCGGGGGAGACCTGCTGCGCCTCAAGGTCATGCCCGAGGGCTTCACCTGGCTCACCGTGGCCGCGGCCGAGGGGAACTCCTGGCAGGTGCTCCATGAGGGCCCGGTGCCCGAACGGGGCGAGACCCTCCTGCCCACCAGTTGGCGGGTGGAGCCCGGCGAGCAGCCCGAGCGGCTCCTCGTCGTCCTCGGCCACGCGCCCGTCTCCTCCGGTTCCCTGGCCTCGCTCCACGAAGAACCCACGCGCAACGAGTCGCTGTGGGTCCTCCCGCTCTCCCTCTCCAAACCCTCTTCGCAGCCCGCTTCGCCATGAACGCACTGCTCGCCCTGACCCTCGTTGCCCTCACCGCGGCTCCGGCCGACACCGGCGCCCCGCGCGTGAATCGTCTGGCCGTGGTGGTGGGTGCCAACCGCGCCGCTCCCGGACGCACGCCCCTGCGGTTCGCACACCGCGACGCGCGCAACCTCGCCTCCGTGCTCGTCGAGGCCGGACAGTTCGCCCGGGAGGATGTGCTCGTGCTGGAGGACCCGGAGCCCTCGCGTGTCCTCGCGGCGCTGGACTCCCGGCTGGAGCGGCTCGGGAAGGAGGGCCGGGAAGGGATGCTGCTCTTCTACTACTCGGGCCACTCGGATGAGGGAGCGCTCTATCCCAACGGTAAGCCGCTGGCGTTGAAGGAGCTCCGGGCGCGGCTGGAGGACGGACGGGCCGCGGTGCGCGTGGGCATCCTCGATGCCTGTCAGGGCGGGAGCTGGACGCGCGCCAAGGGGCTTACCCCGGCGGCGCCCTTCTCGGTGGAGGTGCCACTGGCTCTGTCCAGCGAGGGCTCGGTGTTGCTCGCCTCCAGCACGGGACAGGAGGCCTCGCACGAGACGGATGCACTCCAGGGCTCTTTCTTCACGCACCACCTGGTGGCCGGCCTGCGCGGCGCGGCGGACGAGGGTGACGACGGACAGGTGACGGTGGGCGAGGCCTTCGCCTATGCCCAGCGTCTCACCATCCGTGACACCTCGCTGCACGGCGAAGCGGTGCAGCACCCCAGCTTCGATTTGCGGTTGCGCGGGCGGCAGGACCTGCCCCTCACCCGCCTGGCCAGCGCGAGCAGCACGCTCGAGGTGCGGCAGGAGCTGGGCCCGTTGCAGGTCATCCAGCTGCACACCGGACTGGTGGTGCTGGAAGTGCCCGAGGGCCGGCGCGCCCTGCGCATGGCCCTGCCGGTGGGGCCCTACCTGGTGCGCCGCAGGACGTCACAGGGGACATTCGCCCGGGAGCTCCAGGTGGAGGCCGGCAAGACGGTGACGGTGCACGAGGAGAACCTGGAACTGGTGGGCGCGCCGGGGCTCGCCGCCAAGCGCTACGCCCGGCCGCTGGCCGCCACCCTCACCACCCTCCCGGCTGGCACCCACGCGGTGAGCACGATGGTGTCGGTGGGTTACGGCGAGCAGTGGGTAGGACCGCAGCCCGGCCTCCTCTCCAGTCCACCGAACCTGGGCGTTGGCTACCGCGTGGGGCTGACGGAGCGGTTGGAGCTGACCGTGTTCGGGTTGCCCGGCGTGAAGCTCAGCCCCCCGCAGAAGGTGTTCGTGGGGATTCCCTCGCCGAAGCTCTCCTACCGTCTGGGGGAGGTGGGCCGGTTCGAGTGGGTGCCTTCCATGAGGTTGGCTCCCGGCGCGCAGCCCGGGAAGTGGCCCGAGGGCCTCGGGCTGGAGGCGGAGTTGCAGACGCGGTGGTGGCTCTCGGGCTCCAGCAGCGTGCACGTGGAGGCGTCGGTCCACAGCTACTTCCGCGCTCCCTGGTACGTGTCTCACTACTTGTACGACAATCCCCAACAGGTGAATTCCTCCCTGGGGGCCGGGTACTCCGTGACGCTGGGCGAGGTGGTGACGTTGGGCATCGGCCTCGGGGTCTCGACCGCCATCTTCCTGGGGCCCCTGCGCCTCGCGGATGGCAGCGTCCAGCATGTCGATCTCTGGGATCCGCTCTCGTACCGCATTGGTGGGGGTGTCGGCTCCCCGTTTCCCCTCCTGTCCATCCACCTCAACGACGTCTGGACCCTCACGGCCGATGCCTCCGTGTCCTGGGCGAAGAGCGGCTCGGGGACCGGCTTCAGCGCCGGCGTGCTCGCCACCTTCTGAGCCTGGTGGTGCCTGGGGAATCCGCGGGGCCGCCGCGGTGTGGTAGGGGAGAGACTTCCATGGCGCCTCCTCCCCGTTATGGCCGTTCCCTGGCCCACAAGGCCCGCCAGCGCACTCCGGGCCACCATTACAACGCGAGCTTCCTCCCGGCGGCGGAGCGCGCGGAGATCCTCGCGTGGCTCGGTGCCCTCCATCCCCTGTGGGAGCAGCGCTACTCCAAGCACTTCCCCCCTCCGCCGGGGCAGGAGCAGCGGAGGCTGTTGCGGCCGGTGTACTGGCTGGGCAACTGGCAGTTCGCCTGCCTCGACTACTACCGGCCGCCCAAGGGCGTGAAGGACCGCTGCGTCAAGGCCGAGCCCTTCCCGGCGGTGCTCCAGCGCCAGGTGGACAAGGTGGAGGCTCTGGCGCGCCGGATGTTCCGCGGCCCGGACATGCCGCCCCGCTGGCACCTCAACACCTGCCTGGTGAACTTCTACGGCAGCCGCCTCGAGGATGGGCGCTGGGTGGACACCGCGCGCGTGGGCGAGCACAAGGACTTCGAGCCCGGGCCCGTGGCCTCGCTGTCCTTCGGTGAGCGCGCCCTCATCCAGTTCGTCACCTCTACCCGCCCGGGCGAGCGCGACGAGGTGGTGCTGGAGCAGTGGCTCGATGATGGGTCGCTCCAGCTCTTCGGGGGCGCGCGCTGGAAGGACCAGACGTTCCACCGGGTGCAGCGGGTGGACACGCGCGCCGGCCACCAGCTTCCGCCCGAGCTGCCGGACTTCAAGACCCGGCGCATCAACCTCACCTTCCGCTACGTGCCGGACGAGCACGTGACGCCCTACGCGCAGCTCTCACCCGAGGCCCGCGAGGACGTGCGGCCCTACATGGAGACGCTCGCCCAGCACAGCGCGTTCTTCCGGAAGGAGCTCGAGCGGGAGCGCGAGGCGCACGCGCCTCACCACAACCCGTGAGTGCGCAGCAGCGTGGCGAGCGGGGTGTCTCCCCGTTGGTACGCGCCGAAGAGCTTCGCGGCCGTCTCCGGTGACGGGTTGGCGCACACCTTCCACTCGCGGCCCTCCCGGAGCTCCGTCCCGCAGTGGTGCAGCGAGGCGCGGACCTCCTCGGGGGAGCCCAGGGGGATGTGCTCGAAGAGGGACGGGCTCTGGCTGGTGAGGAAGGACTGCCGGCGGCCCAGCTCCTTCACACAGGCCTCCACCTGGCGCGGGTGCAGGCTGTTGGCCAGCTCGTCGGCGATGACGAAGTCCTCGTTGACGTCCAGGTAGTAGAGGAAGGACAGCAGCCGCTTCTGCCCGTGGCCGAGCTGCTCCTGCGTCAGCACCACGCCGTCGCGCCGGGTGAAGTGGAAGCCGAAGCGGCCGAACTCCAGCCTCCCGCCGCCCTCGTAGCTGCGCTTGTCCAGCAGCTCCACCCGGAACGTGCCCGCGCTGAAGCCGGCCAGGGTGATGAACCTCGCCAGGAAGCTCCGCTCCACCTCGTCATGGCGGATGTCGATGTGGCCGGCCGGCGGGGGCATCTCGCGCGCCACCCGCTCTCGCAACAGCCCGGGCATCCACGTGGGCAGCCACATCAACCCGAGCGGGAACACCTCGTCGCCCCGCATCTCCATTCCATACTGCGTGTTGCCCATCTGCTGGAACGTCCCGAGCGCCTCGTCGAAGCGCGCGGGGGCGAGCAGGAAGGTGCGGCGCAGCAGCTCCTTGAGCGGCTCGCGGACCTCGGGCTCCAGCCGCTGGGCCGTCATGAAGAGCACCACCCAGACGGTCCGGTCGAGCAGCGACCAGTACATGGTCTGCGAATAGGCGGGCTTTCCGTCCACCTCCCAGGCCACGCCGGTGGCGTCGGCGCGCATCACCAGCCGGGGGCCGGGCGCGTCCAGCTCGAGCACCAGCTCCATGTAGGGCTCGAGCTCCGCGGTGGGCTCCGGGGGACGTGGCGGCAGCAGCGCCGAGCTCGCTCTCGAGGTGCCCGCCGGAAGGGGCTTGCCCGTGGCCCGCGTGTTGCGCACGGTGATGTGGAGCTCCATCCCGGGGAAGTCGAGGGCGTACTCCAGCGAGAACTCCTCGCGGATGAGCCCGGAGAAGTCCGAGGCGAGCACGCGCGAGATCAGCTCCAGCAGCGTGGTCTTCCCGGTGCCGTTCTCTCCGAGCATCAGGTTGATTGCCGGACCGAACACGAGCCCGGTGCCCGGTGCGACGTCCCGGTACCCATGGATGTGGAGCTTCGTGAGCTTCATGGCGGTGCCAACGTGCCTCTTTTTTCTCGGAAAGAGAAAAATCGCGCACCGTGCCACGTCAGCGGTGAACAACCAAGGGGCCACCCGTCCGCGTGTGCACAACGCAATCAGGTGAAGTCGTGAAAAGCATCACAGCGCCTTGAAGTGCAACCAATGGGTATGTCAAGAAAGTCACCTCTACTTCAGAGGAGTGCTCCGTGAGCAACCGGTTCGTGAGGACGTTCTGCGTGGCGTGGCTGGGAGCCAGCCTGGCCGCGTGCGGCTCGATGCAGGAGGGCGAGGCGCCCGTGCAGGGGGGCGATGACGCCGACATCCAGGCCGCGCTGGCCCGCATCCAGGGCGCCCGGGTGCTGGGCACCGACGACGGCGTTCCCTACGCGGTGAAGGGCCAGTTCGGCCGTGCATCCCAGGCCGCGGGGCTGCGCGCGCAGCCGGACGTACGGGGGGCGCTGAGCCTCGTGGCGCCGGTGTTCCGGCTCGATGAGAACGACCTGGTGTTCCGTCGTGCCACCGTGGACGCGCAGGGCCACCAGCACCTGCGCTTCCAGCAGACGAAGAACGGCCTGCGCGTGGTGGGCGGTGAGCTCGTCATGCACGTGGACGCGGCGGGCAACGTCTACGCGGCCAACGGCTCGGCGCGGGATGGCTCGAACGCTTCCTCCGTCGCGAAGGTGTCGCCCGAGGCCGCGGAGGTGGCCGCCGTGGAGAACACCACCGCGCGCATCGCCGCCACCCAGAGCGCGGAGCTGGTCTACCTGCGCTCCGAGGGCAGCTCCGAGCCGCGGCTGGCCTACGAGGTGCGCTTGAAGGGCGAGCGTGACGGCATGCCCGTCCACGATCTCGTCTACGTGGACGCGCAGCGCGGCGGCATCCTGCTCGTCAATCCGCTCATCCACGACGCGCTCAACCGCCGGGTGTACTCGGCCAACAACGGCTCCACCACGCCGGGCACGCTCAAGCGCAGCGAGGGCCAGGCGCCCATCGGCGACGCCCATGTCGACATGAACTACGACATGCTGGGCACCACCTATAACTGCTACCAGACGCTCTTCGGCCGCGACTCGTACGACAACGCGGGCGCCACGCTCATCAGCACCGTCCACTACGGCAGCAACTACGTGAACGCCTACTGGGACGGCACCCAGATGGTGTACGGCGATGGCAACAACTCGGACTCCATCGAGCTGGGCAAGGACCTGGACGTCACCGTCCACGAGCTGACCCACGCCGTGACGGACACCGAGTCGGACCTCATCTACTCGGGTGAGTCCGGCGGCCTCAACGAGTCCATGTCCGACATCTTCGCCGGCGTGTGCGAGAGCTGGACGCGCAACTGGGCCGTGGACGCGGACGTCTTCATGATCGGCGAGGACATCTGGACGCCGGGCACTCCCAACGACGCGCTGCGCTACATGGATGACCCGGCCAAGGACGACGTCTCGCTGGACTTCTACGGCGACTACTCCTCGGGCGTGGACGTGCACTACAGCTCGGGCATCAGCAACCTGGTGTTCTCGCTGCTGAGCAAGGGCGGCGTGCACCCGCGCGGCAAGTCCACCAACGTGGTGCCGGCGATTGGCCCGGAGAAGGCCGGCCGCATCTTCTACAAGGCCAACACGGACCTCTTCACGGCCAGCACCACCTTCGAGCAGGCCAAGACGTACACCCTCCAGGCCGCCGAGGCGCTCTATGGCGCGGGCTCGGCCGAGGCCTCCGCGGTGAACGAGGCCTGGAAGGCCGTGGGCGTGCCGCCTCCGCCGCCCGTGGTCAACCCGCTGTCCAACGGCGTGCCGGTGAGCAGCCTGTCGGGCAGCTCCGGCAACAAGAAGTACTACTCGCTCGAGGTGCCCGCGGGCCAGACGAGCCTGTCCTTCGAGATCAGCGGTGGCACGGGTGACGCGGACCTCTACGTCCGCAACGGTGCCGTCCCCAGCGCCAGCACCTACGACTGCCGTCCGTACGCGAGCGGCAACGCCGAGTCCTGCCCCTTCACCAACCCGGCCGCGGGCACCTGGTACGTGATGCTCAACGCCTACTCCTCCTACTCCGGCGTCACCCTCAAGGGCACGTACGGCGGTGGTGGTGGCGGCGGCGGTGGTACGCCCGTGTCCACGACGGCCAGCGGCACCGTGGCCAAGAACGAGAACGACCGCTTCGGCCCGTACAACGTGGTGGCCGGCACCACCTTCAAGGTGGTGATGACGGGCACGCGCAACCCCAACCTGTACGTGCGCTTCGGCGCGGCCCCCACCACCTCGGCCTATGACTGCCGGCCGTCCCTGTCCGGCGCCTCCGAGACGTGCGAGCTGACCGTGCCGGCGGGCCAGAGCACCGCGCACATCATGGTCCGCGGCGCCGGCTCGGGCACCGCCAGCTACAACCTGGCCATCAACTACACCCAGCCGTAGTCCTGGCGGACGGTAGGGAGTGAAGGGCGGGCGGCTCTCTCCACGCGGGGGGGCCGCCCGTTCCGCTTTTCAGGGGCGGCGACGCACGTTGCCGGGCAGCCGGCGCAGCAGGTTCAACAGCCGCAGCGACGAGTGGAGGCTGCCCTGGACCTCCCACGGGTCCACCTTGTCGCCCCCGTTGGTGAACTGGGGCGAGAGCACGAAGACGCGCACCCGTGCCCGCGCCATCATCCCGTGGAAGCGCGAGTCCCGTATCAGCCCCCCGCTCAACCGCAACTGCGGCGCGGGCTGGAAGTAGTCCAGGTCCAGCGACACCCAATCGGCTCGAGGGACCTCGGGCCGCTCCAGCACCTGCCGCCAGTGCAGCGCCGAGGTATCCACGAACCAGGGGACGAGCGTGGAGAAGCCCACGTCCCGGCCCGTCATCTTCGCCGTCGGATCGGCCTTGGCGGTGGTGAAGAAGATGTCCTCCTCGGTGAGGACGGGCGCCGAGCCCTCCGGCCGCTTCAGCCCCTCGAAGAGCCTCCACCAGGTGGCGGCCTGTGGCGGCACACGCGACTCCAGGAAGCTGTCCTTGCACCAGTCGGAGTGCCGGTCCGCGTGGAAGAGGGTGCGCGGCAGCTCGCCCGTCGTCCGGTAGTGGTACAGGGCCACGTCGAGCATGTGGTGATCGCGCAGCACGTAGTCGGCCTGTCCGGTGGGGCTCCGCATCACCTGGACGTGGCCGCGCATCACCGCGTCGACGTCACGCATCGTCAGCGTGTCGCGCCACGGGGACTCCTCGAAGGTGAGCTGCTGGCCCTCGTAGGGCTTCTCGCCCGCGTCTCCGAGCACGTCCTCGGGGCCCTGCCACCGCTGCACCCGCTGCTCGAAGCGCTCCGCCTCACCGTCCGTGAGGACCTCGCGGGCCACCTCGCGGATGTCCCGGCGCAGGCCGGTACCGGGGATGGCCGGGGAGAAGGCGCCCGCCTGCCCGGGACCCACGGCGCGGAGCTGGAAGGCGTAGGCCGCGTCGGTGGGTTTCTTCCACTCGGAATACCGGATGAGCACGTGCGCTTTCCTCGGAGGCCGCCCGCCTGGTGACCGGAGAGGCCGGGGGCGGGCGGTAGATGCCGGGAAACACGTGCCCCGTCACTGAAATTGCGGCGCCAGGTCCTCGAGCAGGGCCTTGTAGATGCGGGGCCGCTCGGTGGAGAGGAACAGGTGGCTGCCCTGGAACATGCGCAACTGGAAGCGCCCGGTGGTCTGCTGGCGCCAGGACTCGGCCTCCTCCTGGCTGACTTCCTTGTCCTCCTTGGCGCCGAAGGACGAGATGGGCACGTTCAGCGGGGGTTCGGGGGCATACCGGTAGCTTTCGCCGACGAGCGCGTCCGTGCGCAGCGCGGGCAGCACCCCGAGCCGGAAGTCCTCGCTGTAGAGCACCTCCAGGGGCGTGCCGAACCGGGCGGCGACCTCCTTGAGGAACTCCTTGTCCGACAGGTGGCTGAGCGGGGGCGGGGGGCCCTTGCGCAGGTGCATGGCCGGGCTGGCCGACAGGAAGAGGTGCACGGGCAGGGGGGCGTTGTTGCGCCGCATCCAGCGTGTCAGCTCGAAGGCGGTGACGCCGCCGAAGCTGTGCCCGAAGAGGGCGAAGGGCTTCTGCTTGACGAAGGGGAGCATCATGCTCGCCAGTTTGTCGAGCAGCTCGGGGAAGCGGGTGATGGGGGCTTCCTTCTGGCGCGTGGCGCGGCCCGGCAGCTCGATGGGGCAGACCTCGATGGAGATGGGCAGCTGTTTGGCCCACAGCCGGAAGACGGATGCGTCACCTCCAGCGAAATGGAAGCAGAACAGCCGCAAGCTGGCCTTGGGGCGCGGCTCGGGGCAGGTGACCCATCGGCGGTAGACGGGAGGGACGTGCATGCGCGGGTATCCATGCTGCGAAGAGCGGGTGGGGTGCGTCAACCCCCCTGGATTGCGGGTGCTCAATCCCAGGCGGAGAGCCGGTCGAAATCCTCGGACGTGTAGTGGATGCTGTCCAGCCCGTTGGTCAACCATGCCCCCTTCAGGCCGAACCCCTCGCGCATGTTGCGCCAGGCATGTACGTCCGTGAGGCTGGGGGCGAGCGCTCCGCCGATGTCCTTCACCGAGTCCTCGTTGGCGTAGGTGCGGTCTCCCACCTTCCGGTCGAACATGAAGGGGTGGTTGTGGAGATGTGCCAGGGGCGCGAAACCATTGGAGGCATCCGCCGCCACCCGGCCGCTCACCTCGTGCCGCAGCGGCCCACCGACGCTGTCGCCTCCCGAGAGGTACACCCGCAGCCGCCCGTGCCCGCGCAGGATGTAGGCGCCGAACTCGGTGGGGCGCTCGAGCATGGGGTAGCGCCGCGCCTGACGCTGGAATAGCCGCCATTCCAGGCAACTCGCGGGGCCCTTCTTCCCGGCGCTTCCATCCAGGACACGTCCGGTGTTCTCCGCCTCCCGCTGCATGGGCTTGCCCGTCATCGCGGTATGGAGGGCGTGCTGCCGCTCCATCAGGGCACGCTGCTCCAGGCCCTCGGCACCGAGCCGGGCCACGAGCGCCGCCCGGTACTGCTCGCGCTCGGCGTCCATCGGCGCTGGTGCCCACCACGCGGGTGAGTCGGGCAGATCGAAGAACTCGTTCAGCTCGCCCGGTTTGGGGTTGGGTACCGCGATGACCTCGGGCTGGGCGTCGAGCACACAGGCCGGGGACTCTCCCGGGACCGTGTCCGCCCGTGGGGCATGGCAGGCGGGAACGAGGAAGGCCATCAGAAGCCAGGGAATCACTCTCATGGACCCCGATCCTAGATCAGCCGAGGTAGGCGGCCTCCACGTCGAAGCGCTTCACCTCGAGCGAGGTGAGGAGCTGGTACATGCGTTGGGAGCCTACTTCTTCCGGGCGATGAAGAAGAGCTCGCGCCGCATCCTCAGAGCCTTGGCGCTCTTCGCCCAGGCCCACACCCCCCCGAAACGCAGGGCCTCGCCCACGCGCAGGAGGGGATTCTTCCTCGCACGCTTCTCGTGGAAGACGGCCTTGGACTGCGCCAGCACCTCGAAGCCGCTGTGCTCCAGCAACCGCCGCAGGCTGTCGTCCGTGTAATAGACGTAGTGCTGCTGTCCCAGATCATCCGGGCGGAAATAACGGTAGCTCTTCCTCTGGTAATCACCCTTCCAGTATCCCAGGTCCGGCACCGCCACCATCACCACGCCTCCGGGACTCAGCACGCGCGTCACCTCTTGGAGCGCCTGGCGGGGCTGGGGGGTGTGCTCCAGCACGTGCTTCATCACCACGATGTCGAACTCGCCCGTCTCGAAGGGCAGCTGCTCCAGATTGGCCACCTTGGCCCGGTAGCCGCGCTCGTTGCAGACGTTGACGGCGTATTGGGAGATGTCACATCCGGCGCTCTCCAGACCCAGCCGGCGGCCGGCTTCGATGACGTACCCGAAGGAGCAACCGATATCGAGCAGGCTGCGGGCCTGGACGAATTGGAGAGGGCCCTGGAGGTGCCGCATGGCCTTGTGCACGCGGTGCTCGAAGCGCTTGTCCCGGCCCGACTTGCGGCCGTGGAAGTAGCTCTGCTCGTAGAACCCGGCGGGCCGGATGTTGGGCTGCTCCGAGCGCTTGTAGACGACGCCACACGCGACGCAGCGTCCGAACTCCAGCTCGGGGAAGGAGACGTAGGAGGTGGCCTCTCGCGCTTCGCAGACGGGGCAGACGGACCAGCTCAGGGCGTTTGCAGTCACGGGCTGGGCTATAGCACCCACTTCCGGGCTCGAACAGACTCGCCGGGTCAGTCCTTCACGGCTCCTGGGTCAGAGTTCCCGCGTCATGAAGACGCTGAAGGGGTCGTCGGTGTAACCGTCGAACGGACCGCAGCGGACGAAGCCCGCGCTTTCGTAGAGCCGGAGCGCGGGGATGAACGCCGCGGACGAGCCCGTCTCCAGCCACAGGCTTCGCATACCCCTCTTCCTCGCCTCCGCGATGAGGTGCTCGAGCATCGCCCTTCCGACCCCACGGCCAAGGAAGGCATCGGCCACGCGCATCGACTTGAGCTCACCGCGCCAGGCGTCGAGGTGCTTGAGCGCTCCGCAGCCGGCGATCTCCTCTCCGTACCAGGCGGACCAGAACGTCACGCCGGGTTGCCGCAGCTTGTCGATGTCGAAGGCGTGCACGCTTTCCGGGGGAGAGTTCGCGTGCATGCCGGAGAGGTGCCTCGCGATCAGGGCGCGGGCCGGCTCTCCGGAGAGATCATCGAGGTGGAACCTCAGGGGCAGGCTCATGGGCAGGTCCAGAAGGGGCAACGGATTCTACTCCGTCAGTCCTCGACCACCACCGTCACCGGCTGGCTGACCTGGGGGCGGTGCACCATGGCCGCGGTGATGACGTGTTGCCCCGGCCGCAGGCTCCAGCGGAACTCGTGCGGGTAGCCCACCTCCGCCACCGGCACGCCATCCACCATCCAGACAATCGGCTCCGTACTCGGCGTCACATCCGCCGCCAGCCTCAGTGTCGAGGCCGAGGCCGGCGTGTCCGGGTCATACAGCAGCCGCACCGTGCCCCGCGGCTCGCGGATGGCCACCTTGGGTTCCAGCTCCTCGGGGTGGCTCGGGCACAGCGGGCTCTCCCGCAGCGGCGCGATGTCCAGGTGCTGCCGCCGCGCCCATTGTTCGTACTCTTCCGGCAGGGCCAGCATCACCCGCGTCACCACCTCGCGCTCCGGGCAGGAGGGGCCCGCCCTCAGGCCGTTGCGCCGATCCAGCCGAACCTTCGCGTGGAAGGGGCAGCTCTCCGCCGGGGCCGTGCCGGGGACGAACCACTCGCTCTTGCGGTGGGGACACTCCGGCCCCGCCAGCCGGCCCGACAGCGGGCACACGTCCATGGCCAGCGCGCCCGTGGGGGGCGGGAAGGTGTCGAGCACCGGCCGGTACGGGCGCCAGTCCGGCATCACCGCGTCGAAAATCTCGTGCACCGCGTTGGCCGCGCCGAGCAGCCCGCCCACGCCATTCATCCGGCGCCAGTCGTGGTTGCCCACCCACACCGCCACGAGCAGCCGGTCGCTGAACGCCATGGCCCAGGCGTCGCGGTAGCCCTGGCTGGTGCCTGTCTTCACCGCCACCGCGTAGGGGTAATCCAGCGAGCTGCCCACGGGGAACGACGGCCGCCGCGCCAGTGGGTCCGCGAGCATGTGGCGCACCAGTTGGGCCGACTCGCGCGTCATCAACCTGCGCGAGGGCACCCTGGGCTCGTCGGTGAAGCGCCGCAGCGAGCGCGTCTCCCCCTCATGGGCGAGCACCAGGTACAGCTCCGTCAGTTCCTCCAGCGTGACGTGCAGGTTTCCCACCGCCAGGCCCAGGCCGTAGCGGTCCGGCTCGTAGGAGATGCCGCCCACGCCCGCCTTCTCCAGGAAGCGCAGCGTTGGCTCCACGCCCACCCGCTCCAGCACGCGCAGGGCGGGGATGTTGCGTGAGTTGCCCAGCGCCTCGCGCAGCAGCATGGGCCCCAGGAAGGAGTGGTTGATGTTCTCCGGCAGGTAAGAGCGGCCATTCTCCACCCGCACGTCCATGGGCGTATCCGCCAGCTCGGTGGCGGCGGTGACGATGCCCTTCTCCAGCGCCAGCCCGTAGATGAAGGGCTTGAGCGTGGAGCCGGGAGAGCGCCGCTGCTTCACGAAGTCGATGGCGCCCCGGTGCTCCTGGTTGAAGAAGTCCCGGGAGCCCACGTACGCGAGGATGTCGCCCGTCTCCGTGTCCACCACCAGCGCCGCCGTGTTGCCCGCTCCCGCGCCGTCCAGCCGGTTCAGGTTCCGCTGGAGGATGCTCGCCACCTTCGATTGCACCTCCAGGTCCAGCGTGGCCGTGGAGATGGGCTCGGCCCGGGCACTGGCCAGCCCGCTCCACTCCAGCACCGCGTGCAGCGCCTCGGGCATGCGCTGGGGCCGGGGCACCAGGCCCAGGTCCGCCTGGAGTGATTGCTCCAATTCCTCCCGGGACAGAGCGCCCCGCTCGTGCAGCGCGCGGAGGATGCGGTGGCTGCGCTTGCGGGCGCGCCGCAGGCCATCCTCGGTGTATGGGTTCATCCGCCCGGGGAGCTGGGGCAGCCCCGCGAGGAAGGCGGCCTGCGCCCAGGACAGGTCCTCCACCGGCTTGTCGAAGTAGAGCCGCGCCGCACGTGCCACGCCGTGCACCCGGTTTCCATACGGAGCGATGGCCAGGTACTGGCGGAGCACCTTCTCGTGGCCGTGTCCGTGCACGAGCAGCAGTGCCTCCACCGCCTCGCGCACCTTGCGCCACGCCGTGCGTTCCCCGGGCGTCTGCATCCGCGCCACCTGCATCGCCAGGGTGGACGCCCCCGAGATGACGCGCAGGTTGCGCACGTTCTGCACCAGGGCCCGCCCCACCGAGGGCAGGTGGACGCCCGGGTGCTCGTAGAAGTGCCGGTCCTCGGTGATGAGCGTCGCCTGGACGATGCGCTCGGGCAGCACGTAGGGCACCGGCCAGTAGCCGAGCTCTCCGCCCGTCCCGGGCACTTCGCCCAGGTACGCGCCCCGCCGGTCCAGCACGAGGCGCGAGGGCTCGTAGCCGAGCAGCCCCTTCTGGAGGCTGGAGGCGAACCACACCCCCGCCCCCAGCAGCACCAGGGCGAGCACCGCCGCCCCGCGTGTCCGCCTACTTCTCATGCTCTCCCTTCACCACGATGCGCAGGCCCTCGCCGCGGCCACGGATCGACTCGCGGTACATCAGCTCGGCCCAGGGCGCCGGGTGCACGAAGGAGCCCTCGGTGGCGGCGCGCACCCGGAAGTGGAAGGTGTGCGTACCGCGCTGCATCTGCAGGAAGTAGTAGCGCACCTCGTTGTCCAGCCGCTGCACGTAGGCCGGCTTGAGCGAGTCCGCCTGCGACGGCTTCGCGTCCGAGGAGGCGTTCGCCAGCTCCGGGTTGAGGGGCTCGAGGCCCGCCGCGAAGGGCACCACCAGCGCCACGTGGACGCGATCCTCCTCGGTGACGATGCGCGTGTGCAGCTCGAGGATGTCGCCCACCTTCAGCTCCTTCACCTCGCCCGAGGCGTCGTCGAAGCGCGTCTCCTCGGAGCCATCCGCGTGCAGCCAGGTGGCGCCGCGCGAGACGATGAAGCCCTGCTTGAGCGGCGTCACCTTGTCTCCCGGGGTGGCCGGGATGTACCGGGCCTCCATGCGCATGCCCACGGGCCCTCCCTTCACGGTGGCGGTCTGCTGAGCGTCACTGGCCACCTCGGCGCGGGCCGTCTTCGTGTTCTTGTTCACCTTGAGCGCGGCGCCCGAGGTCAGCGTCACCGTGGTGTCCGGCACCGCGGGCTTCGCCTTCTCCAGGTACAGCGCCAGCGCGCCGATGGCCCGGCGGTTCTCGAAGGTGCTGCCGAAGCCCTTCTCCGCGTTCCCGTAGGACAGGAGCGCGTCACGCAGCTGATCCAGCCGCGAGTCCTCCGGGGACAGCCGCACCAGGGCCTCGAAGACGGCCGCCACGCTGGCGGTCCGCGAGCCGAGGTAGCCGTAGTAGCCCCATGCGTCGCGGCGCCACTTGAGGCCCTCGAAGACGGGCTTGCCCTTGTTCAGCTTGATGATGACGCTGTCCCACAGCTCGTTGCGCAGCGCATCCAGGTTGGAGCGGTACACCGAGGGCTGGGAGAGCATGGTCGAGGCCAGGTCCGCCAGGCTCTGGATGTCCAGGCGCTCGCGCAGCTGGAAGAGGTCCACGAGGTAGTGCTGGTCCAGCGCACCCACGCGGGTGAGGGCTCGCAGCGCCGCCGTCTGCTGGTTGTAGCGCCACTCCTGCACCAGGCCCGGATAGGTGCTGCGCAGCGAGCGCTTGAGGGCCTCCACCGCGCGCGTCTGCACCTTCTCGTCCACCTTCAGGCCCGCGCGCCGCGCCGCGTCCAGGAACTCCACCGCCAGCGCCGTCACCTGCACGTCGCCCGGTCCTCCCGGCCAGAAGGCCATCAGCCCCTGGTCATCCTGGTAGAGCGGCATCTCGTCCTGCATGCGCTGCACGTTCTTGTCGATCTGCTTGCCGAAGAGAGTGCGCACTCCCAGGTCCCTCAGCACCGCGGCCATGGCCACGTCCGGGTAGAGCTGTGACAGCTTCTGCTCGAGGCAGCCGTGCGGATACTCGGCCAGGTACTCCATGCCGGAGATCATCTCCAGCACGCCGGGGATGGCGGTGATGAACACATCCTGCGACGCCGTGCCCGGACGCGCCGGCTCGGGCAGCGGCTTGAGCGGGGTGGTGCCCGCGTTCAGCGTGTCGAAGTACGCGAAGTGCTCCACCGTGCGGTCCGGCAGCACGGGCAGCTGTACCTCGAAGGCGTCTCCCGCCTTGTCCGCCTTGCGCTCGATATCCACGCGTACCTTCAGCGACTGCGGCTCGGACACGTCCGCGTTCTTCACGGTGATGGGGGTGACGAAGCTCATGGCCCGGTTGGCCTGCAGCTCCACGTTCTGGTTCAGCGGCTGCACGTCCGCCGGACCCGACACCTTCACCGCCACCGAGCCGGGGCCTCCGTTGCCCTCCACCACGCGGCCCACCGCGCCGCCCCAGAAGCGGTCTCCCTGGCGCACGAAGCGCGGGAGCTGCGGCTGCACCAGCACCGGCAGCCGCACGCGCAACACCGTCTGCTTGTACCCGAAGCGCTGCAGCCCGGAGATGGCCACCGCGCGCACGCGGAAGTTGGTGAGGTCGTCCGACAGCGGCACCTGCACCGTCAGCTTGCCGGATGCTGGCACCTGCAACGTGGCCTGGTAGTACGGCACCGTCTGGAAGTTCTTGCGCACCACGCGCTTGCCGCCGCCTTCCTGCTCCTCCTCGCTGCCGTCTCCGCCGGGTGTTTCCTCCTGCTCGAAGAGCTTGCCCACCAGGCTGTTGCGTGTGTCGCGCAGCGTGGTGCCGCGCGCGTTCGGCTTGATGAGCTCATCCAGCGGGTTGAGCGTCCCCTCCGGCGCGAGCGACAGCACGGCCTCGTCCACCAGCCACAGCGTCACTTCTCCGGCCAGCGGTTTGCCCTGGTCATCCTTGAGCGTCAGCTCCACCGGGACGGTGGCCCCGGGGCGCGCCGTCTCGGGGTGCTTGATGTCCACCAGCACCTGGTTGCGTACCGGCTCCACCTTCACGTCCACCGATGCCCCGAGCGTCTGCGGCCGGTAGCGCGAGTCGTCCTTGTCCCCCTCGCCGAGCCGTCCCCGCATCAACAACACGTGCACCGGGATGTTGGGCACGTGCTGCGCCCGGATGGCCAGCTCGTGCACCGCCTTGCCACCGGACACGTCGTGCCAGGTGTACGTGTTGCCGCCCGGCTCCTCCACCACCACCAGCGCGCGGCCCTCCTGGAAGGGGCTCTGGAGGATGAGGCGCGCCGTCTCGCCCGGCTTGTACGAGGTCTTGTCCGGGGTGAGCCCGAACACGCCCTGGCGCGACTTCTGCCACGCGATGGGCGTCTGGCCTCCCACGTACAGGTCCGCCGACAGCGTCTGCACGCGGCCCAGCTTGTCGCGCGCCACCAGTTCCACCACGTATACGCCCGCCTCCTTCAGCTCGAAGGCCGGGGACACGGCCTTGTCCTCCGTGGTGGTGATCGTCTTCTCGGCGAGCTTCACGTCCTCCTGCTCGGTGACGTAGCGGGCATCGCCGGTGGCGAAGCTCGTCTCCCTCAGCTGGCTGTGCCAGATGCGCCTGTAGAGGCGTACTTGCACCTCCTGGCCCTTCACCAGCTTGTCGTTGACGCCCACGGCGATGATGTCCGGCGTGAGCGTGAAGGGCTTGTCCGAGTAGCGCGGCAGCTTCAAGCCCAGCACGAAGGGCGGCAGGGCCTTCACGTCCTGCGCCGCCGAGACGGGCTGGTTGTCCGCGCCGGTGACGGTGGCCTCGAAGCGGTAGATGCGCGCCGAGCCGTCCAGGTCCAACGCCGGGTTGACGCTCATCTCGTCCGCGCCGTTGTCGTCCAGCGTCGCGTTGCGCGTCATCGCCTCGGGGGCGCGGCTCTGTCCCTCGCGGGCGAACTGGTTGCTGGAGGCGAAGAGGAAGCCCTCGCGCCCCTTGGGCACGTAGTAGTAGGGGCGGCGCGTCACCGTCCACGCGATGGGCTGCCCGGCCACGTTGCCGCCCGCGTAGTAGCGCGCCACCGCCTTCACCTTGAAGGGCCCATCCAGCCGCACCGTGGCGGGGCTGGACAGCTGCACCTCGAAGGTGGGGATGCGGTAGGCCTCGATCTGGAACTTCCGGCGCGCCAGCGTCTGCCCCGTGCGCACCTCGGAGAGCACCGCGTAGTACTCGCCGGTGGGCGCGTCCTTCTCCTGGAACTCGGCGGAGAAGCCATACAGCGCGGTGAAGCTCAGCGGCAGCGCCCACGTCTGCTCGCCCGGACCATCCACGCGCAGCGCGTACTTCTTCGCCTCCTCGGGGGCCACGAAGTCACCGCCCACCTCGTTGCGCAGGAAGCCCTTGAGGTAGACCTTCTCTCCCGGCCGGTAGATGGGGCGCTCGGTGAAGAGGAAGCCGCGCAGCCCGTCATTCGGCGGCGGCGGCGTCTGCTGCGACAGCCACTCCAGCCAGCCCGAGGACGGCGACCAGTGGTTGTTGGCGAAGGACGCCGGGGCCTCGCGCGGATCCAACACGAGGATGTCCTCGCCGTTGCGCACGGTGACGCGCTGGAGCTGTATCCACGAGGGCTGCGGGCCGAGCGTCGCCCGGCCAGTGCCGTCCGTGGTGAGCTCGTGCGTGAAGGCCTCCTGGATGAACGAGCCCTTGTGCTTCGGATCCGGCACGTTGCGCTGGCCTTCGATCACGATGCGCGCGCCCTTCACCTCCTGCGCCCCGTCCAGCGTGCGCACGAAGAAGACGGCCTTGTCCCGCTCCTCCACCGTGCTCAGCGACAGGTTGGTGATCTGCACCCGGACGTAGGAGCGCTCGGGGGCGCCGGTGAGCCGCCGCAGGCCCACGAGGTACGTGCCCGGCCTCACCTTGCCCACCACCGGATCGAGCAGGGTCGCCAGGTCCAGGCCGAACGTGGTGGTGCCACCTTTCTTGGGCAGCGGCAGGTCCACCAGCTTGGAGACGAGCGGCGTGCCCAGCAGGCGGATGTGCGCCCTCAGCTCGTCCTCGCCGATGTAGCCGGGCGTGGGCCTCACCTGGGGCTCCTCGCCGGGGAAGGGCGGGGCGCTCTGCTCGTTGATGACGATGGGCCGGTTGGGGAAGGGCCACAGGCCGGGGTGCAGCGGATCCACCCGGTAGATGCGCACGTCCGCCCGCGCATCACCGTAGCCTTGCAGCGGCAGCATGCGCGGGCCCTTCGCCTCCACCAGCGCGGTGCCCTGCATCCAGCGCAGGAAGGGCTGCTTGAAGTCCAGGTGGAAGAAGACCTGGAGATCGCCGGGGTCCCTCAGTGGCCGGCCGCTGTCGTCGCGGATGGGCGCGGCGCCAATGCGCATGCGGTACAGCGTGTCCGGGACGAACCGGCCGCGCAGTGCCACGCGGCTGCCGTACGCCTGGTAGTGCAGGTCCGGCACCGCGGGCTCCAGCCGCACCAGCTTCTTGAGCGTGGTGAGCGACAGGCCCTCCACCGGCGCGGAGAAGACGAGCTGCGGCAGGTCTCCCTGGTTGCCGCACGCGAGCGCCATGTCCCGGGGCGTGGAGGCTCCACCCGTCAGCGAGAACTGGCTCCTGCCGCACTGCACCTGCTGGAGGTGGAAGGCCGGCCGCGTGGACAGCCGCCCCACCCATAGCACCTTGTCCTCGTCTCCCAACGCGAGGCTGACGTTGACGCGCAGTTGCTTGCCCTCGGGCACGTCCTCCTCGAGCGTGATGGCGTAGACGGCCTGCTCGCGCTGGCTGCCACGCGGCAGCTGCGACAGCGTCCAGTCCTTCAGCACCCGCGTGGGCGAGTCCGCCAGGCCCGGCAGATCTCGCACCTCCAGCCGGAGCATCTTGCGCAGCGACTCGAGCGGCAGCGCCTGCGGGAAGGTGAGCGTGAGGGTGCGGAAGGGCCTCAGGTCCGTGCTGTCGGGCTGCGGCGACATGGCCGAGGGCGCCGACATCATCGTGGTGAGAATCTTGCGCGTGCCGCCTGCCTCGAAGGAGAAGCGCGCCAGCGCGGGCCAGGGCTCGGCGGGACGGAACTGGAGCGTCTTGCGGTCCGCCCAGAACCACTGGCCGGGCCACGAGGGCACCACCTTGAGCAGCTTCGCGCCATCGTCCGCGCTCTGCTTGCCGGGGCCGGCGTTGTCGGGGAAGTAGACGGTGACCGGGTCGAAGCCGCGCAGGAACTGGTCGGGGAGGAGCTTCACCCCCCCGCCCTCGGGGCGCTGGCTCTCATCGGCCGGACGGTACTCCTGCGCCCGCGCGGGGACGGCCGCGAGCGCCAGGAGCAGGCAGAGCAGGGAGTTCACGAGGCGCATCACGGGTTCTCTCCGATGCGATTGAAGAAGTCGCGCAGGTACTCCTCGGGGACACCGGTCTTCGCACCGGCGAGTCCCACGAGGACGGGCTTGAAGGGGAGGGGACGCTCCAGCGTGTTGGGAGCGTGGATGGCGAGCAGGTACGTGCCCTTCTCCAGGGCGAGGAATTGCTGGCAGCCCTCGCCCAGCACGCGCTGGGCGGTGTCGAGCACGGTGCACTGGAGCACCTCGGCGGGCACCTGCAGCCCCAGGCCGATGTTGCCGGCCGAGGCGGTGTCGAAGCGGAAGTAGTGCGTCTGGCCCGGGGCCACCCAGCCCTCGGCCTGGGCCACGCCCTCGGTCAGCGCCTTCACGGGCTCGTGGGTCCAGGTGACGTTGCCGGTGAGGGGCTGGTTGGCGAAGCTTCGCACCACGAGCCGGTAGGTGCCGGCCGTGAGCAGCCGATCCACGGAGCAGCCGCGATCCAGGCCCGCCACCACGAGCACGTGGGTGTCCTTCGCGAGGCCGCAGACGCCCGAGTCGCCCCTCAGGTGAACGACGGCGTCGGCGGGCACGGTGAGGGTGCGCTCCACCACCTCGCCGGAGAGAGCCAGGGCCTTCGCGGCGTGCAGCTCGGGCACCTTGCTCCTGGGCGTCGGGGGCAGCAGGGCCAGGCCGAGCCCGTCCGGCTCCGCGAGCACCGCGCGCACGCCGCCCGGGTTCGTCTCCAGCAGGAGTTGGCCGCGGCGGCCGGGTGGCACCTGGAGCTCACAGCCTTCCAGCCGTGTCCCGTCGTCGAGCGTCGTCATGCACCGCTCCGCGCCCGTCACCCGCAGCTGGCGCGGGCCCTCCGAGCTTCCGAAGGCCAGCACCTGCTGGCCGGGCACGCGCGAGGTGGCCTCGAAGAGGGTCGCGAGCGGCAGGGCCGGCTTCGCCGCCTCCACCGAGAGCACTTCCGTCTGCACTCGGGACTCGGACGGGGACCAGAGG
This sequence comes from Archangium sp. Cb G35, assembly GCF_001896145.1. Lineage (NCBI taxonomy): Bacteria > Pseudomonadati > Myxococcota > Myxococcia > Myxococcales > Archangiaceae > Archangium > Archangium sp. Cb G35. The sequence goes on along the minus strand of NZ_MPOI01000012.1, from coordinate 154,931 downwards.
AACACCGCGCCTCCCGTGCCGCTCAGGATGCAGCGGGAGAGCGTGTCGCCGGGTGGGCACAGGTCCACCGCGGCGCCCTTGCCATCCACCAGCACGGCCCACGCCTCCCGGGGAAGGGAGAGCTGCACACGCGCGGGCTCGCTGGGCATCACCATGCGGAGGGCGGGTCCGCCGTTCCACGTCAGATCCTGCAGACCGGGCGTCAGCGGCACGGCGGACGTGGGCACGGGGAAGGAGAGCCGCTGGACGGCGGCCTCGCCCTTCTCCGCCACGGGCGTCCACCAGCGCGCGAGCGACTCGCTGGTGGGGCCGGTGGCCGCGTAGCACGCGGAGCCGCGCTGCTGCGACACGCCTCCATCCAGCCGGCACGCCGGGTAGGCGGGATCTCCAAAGGGCACGCTCACGCGCAGCAGGTGCAGGGCCTCCCGCTTCGAGCGCTGGCGCAGCAGTGAGGTGTCCCGGCTCAGCGGGGCGCGCTGCTCCTCGGGGTCCTCCAGCGTGGCCACGCGCTCGGAGAGGGTGAGCTTCGTTTCGGCGGTGGCGCCGGGCACGCCGAACACCCAGTCACCGGCCTCCAGCGAGGCCTCGGGGCCACACGGGTTGAGGGGTCCCTGCCAGGAGGCGGGCAGGCAGTAGACGCCGTTGCCCGTCTCGTAGCGGCCGGGCTTCGGCAACTGTGCGCTCGTGGCCTCGCCCGCCGGAATCCTCCCACCGGAGAAGGGCCGCAGGGGCCGCGCGGCCACGCTGGTGCTCACCTTCGTGGGCTGGCCCAGCGTCCAGACGCGCACGCGCCATGGCGAGGTGCCCGGCTTGAGCAGCAGCCGGCACTCGCGCACGTCCATGCCGCGTGACACCACCGCGCCGCGCTCGTCCTCCAGGGCACAGGAGAAGGCCGACTTCGCCTTCAGCACCACCTGCTGCAGCGTGTCGGCGGGCACGGGCGGCAGCGTGGCGCGCACCACGCCGGTGCCCACGTCCAGCGTGCCACCCTCGGCGAGCACTCCGGCGTCGGACACCGTGGCCAGCTCCACCGAGACACGCGAGGGGCCCGGCTGCTGCGTCTGGCTCTCCAGCACCAGCGTGTAGCTTCCCGCGGGAAGCGGCTCGGCGATGGCGCAGTTCCAGTCCGCGCCGTGGTCCGCGCTCTCCACCGCGAGCCGTCCCGTGCCGTCGAAGAGGCGGCAGCGCACGTCCGTGCTGCCGCGTGTGAAGAGGCGCAGCGTACCGTCCACGGGCAGCACCAGCGGCAGGCGGCCGGGGACGTTCACGTCCTTCACCATGGAAGGAGCGAGCACCTCCGTGCGCAGGTACAGCGTGTAGGAGATGGCCACGTCCCCGCGGCTGTGCTCGGACACCAGTGTGTAGCGCCCGGGCTCGAGCTGGAGGGACTGACCCGAGGGGGGCTGGGCATGCATCACCGGCACGGGCATCACGGGCGCGGCCGGAGCTTCCTCCTCGCTCGGTGGAGGCGCCTCTTCTCCTTCGGAATACTCCTCTTCCTGCTGGCCCTCCGAGTACTCGGGGGCCTCCGAATACCCACCCTCCGGCGCGGGCTCCGGCTCGGGAGGCGGGGGCGTGTACGTGCCCTGCGGAGCGATGACGTCCACGGGCCTGCGCGTGCCGTCCGCGCCAGTGGAGTAGAGCCGTCCCTGCATGCCATTGCTGAGGGAGAAGGACACGGCCATGCGCGCCGGCACCTCGAAGGTGAACTCGTCCTTGCCGTCCTTGCCGAGGTCCGCCCGGTACCACTGGTTGAAGCGCACGGCATGCGCCTTGTTGCCCTTGAGCACCACCGGGGGCTTGATGCGCTCCAGCGCGGTGCGGCGCATGGACTCCACCGTGAGCGGCAGTTGCGTCCACAGGTAGGTGCCCTTGGCCAGCCGCAGCGGCTGCTCGCAGGGCGTGGGCACCGTCACCACCGGCCAGCCCTGGGGGTCATCCAGGCGGCACTGGAGCCGCGCACCCAGCGCGGCGGTGGACAGCGTGTAGTCCGCGACGCGCGGCACCGTGAGCTTCTGCTGGATGAGGTCACCCGCTTCCACGCGGAAGAAGGCCTCGCCGTCGGCGAGCACGCCCTGGGCTGTCTTCAGCTCGCGCCGCTCCAGCAGCACGGCTCCGCGGCCCTTGCTCTGGTTCACCGTCCTCGCGGTGAGCAGGTAGCGGCCGGGCCTCAGGTAGGTGGACACGAGGCAGTTGCGCCCGCGCCCTCCACCCTGGGCGCTGCCCACCTGCGGCACCACCGGCGTGCGGATGCTGCACTCGGTGGCCAGCAGGCCCTGCGTCGTCACGTGGTAGAGGCCCTCCTTCTTCACGTCGAAGGTGAGCGAGTGCGACTGTCCGCGCTCGAAGTCGAACCAGGCGGGCTCGGAGGGCTTCAGCGAGGGCAGGGGCGGGAAGACGGGCGAGTACGCGCTCAGCGGAGGTGGAGGCGGCGGGGGCGGCCCGGGCCGGTGCACCACCAGGTTGAGGGCCGCGCCGCCCGGCTGGGACAGCGTGAGCGTGCCGCCCGAGCCCGGAAGCTGGCAGCGTCCGTCCCGTGCCTCCACCCGGGTGCTCCCCAGGGCACACGTGAAGGGCTCGCTCCCGGAGGCGCGCACCTCGACGGCGCCGCCCGGGCCCAGGGGCAGCTCGAGTGGCTGCGAGCCATCGAGCACCACCGGCAGGGGTCCGCCGAGGGCGAGCGGCATCGGACGCAGCACGAGTCCCCGCAGGGAGCTGCCCGTGCTCCGGTTGGCGACGACGCGGTAGACGTAGTCCTTCTGCAGCTTCACGCCCTTCATGAGGCACGCGGTGCGGGTGGGCGTGTCCTGCTGGGGCTCGCGGCCCTCGGGGGCCAGCGTGAGCCGCTCGATGCCCTCGGTGCCGCCGTACAGCTTCAGCTCATACAGACCGGCTCCGGCCGTGTGGGCGATGCGGCACGTCTGCCCCGAGGGATTCGTCTCCGTGATGCGCGTGCGCCGGGCACCGTCCACCTGGTACAGCTCGCAGCGGCTCTTGCGGTCCCCGCTGGTGGAGAAGACGTAGCGCCCGGAGCCCGTCACGCGGAACCAGACGGTGGCGTTCGAGCCGTTGTAGTTGAAGGCCCGGCGGAAGGCGCGCTCGCGGCCCACCTCGGGCCCGTCGAACCCCATGGGGACCCAGTCCATGCCGGACGTCGTCTCCAGCATGCACCCCAGGGGCGCGCTGTCCGGATCCAACGGCACCTCGTGCAGTCCCACCAGGAACTCGCCGCTGGAGGGGGCCTCGAAGTACGGCGTCGACCCGCCCTGGCTGTAGGTGCCGTCCAGGTAACGGTCCCGCGTGGGGAGGCCTGCCCACTGCAACGTCAGCCGCGTCCCGGGCTCACCCCGGAGGATGGCCACGTGACGGCTCGCGGCCGCGCCTCCCACCACCACGCTGCACTGCGGGACGAGCGCCTTGCCCTGAATCTGGCAGCCCCCCTCCGAGCCCCCGGTGACGTTGCTGGCGCCCTCGGCGGACACCCCGTGGAGGCTCACGCGGCTGGAGGATTGCCCGCCGCTGTCCCGCGACAGGAAGACGGCGGAAGGCCCCGAGGGCAGCTCCACCGCGGTCATGCCCCAGGGGGGCAGGGTGACGCTCAGCGAGCGCTCCGCGGGTGCCTTCGGGAATCCGTAGGCCACCGAGAGGGTGTTGTCCTCCTGGCCCTCGGTCCACTGCTTCGGGGACGTGCCATAGGTGGTGAGCAGGTAGGTGCCCGGGTCGAGCGTGGTCTCCAGCCACCACTCGTACTGGGGCTGCCCCGCGCGCGGCTGCGTGGAGGCGTCCTTCACCGCCACGGGCTCCAGCCACGCGCCGTTGCGCCACAGCCGCACATCGCCAACGGTGCGGCCGGAGACCCGCAGGGTGACGGGCTGGCGTTTGTCCAACTTCAACCAGAAGGAGGCCTGGTGGCGCGGGGCGAGCACCTGGCGCACCTCGCGCTCCGGCGTCAGCAGCACCGGCTGAGCGTTGTCCTCGGTGTAGGGCACCGCCTTGAGGTCCACCTTGCCCTGGGTGCCCTTGCCCTTCGTCAGCGACGTCAGGCGCAGCTTGTAGGTGCCCGAGTCCAGCAGGAGGTCCAACTCACAGTTGGAGCTCCCCGCGGCGCCACTCTGGGCGAAGGGGCCGCGGACGTGATCGACGATCTCACAGGCGGTGCCGGAGGGCGTCCTCGCGGTGATGAACACCCGCGAGGCGCGGTCGAGCGTGACGAGCGACTCCTGGTTGCCCTTCGCCGGCACGGAGGCGGGCGAGAGGCTGACGGCGTTGAGCAGCAGGAGGGTGAGTGACAGAGGAGAGAGGAGCATGAGGCCCTCTGGTAGAGGTGCCGCACAGGGGGTGCGGCCGCGCGCCCCTCTCATACCAGCAATTGGCGGGCCACCCCATAGGTGCCCCCCTGGCCTCTCGCTTCACCCGGGGTGTGTCCGAGCGCCCACGTGGGCGTGGCCCGTGGCCCGCGTCCTCAGTAGCGCCAGACCTCCAGCGAGGACGCGATGTCATTCCACTGGGTGCCCAGGTTGTCGATGTTCTGCGTGACGTACAGTCCCGAGCCGCTCCAGTTGTCGTGCTGCCAGATGTTCGCCCGGTAGTTGCCGATGAGGCGCACGGAGGACGTGCGATCGTTGAAGCCCCGGCTGCCCAGCTCATAGGTGGGACCCGTGAGGTGGATGACGTCACCCTGGTACCCCGCGTGCTCGTACAGGTACACGCCGTCCTGGGCGCCGTAGCCCCACACGGCGTAGGCGTAGTCGCCGTGCCAGCGCATGTAGTGGGCGCCCCAATAGGTGTAGGCCCAGTTGTTGAATCCACCGGGGGTGCGCTTCACCAGGACGGTCCAGGACTGGAAGGGGAAGCGGGCCCGCACGCGGGAGGCCAGCTGCGCCGCCCGGTTCTCCGCGGAACCACTCAGGCTTCCCACCTGGCCGTCGATGTAGCTCGCCAGGAAGCTCTCGCTGACCGCGCTGTCGGCCGACAGCGTGTTGAAGGCCACGTGGCTGTAGCCATCCACCCAATCCGACTTCTGGTACAGCCCGTGGTGCGACGCGGAGTAGCCCCAGTTGTCGCCGCCCTGGGTGCCCGAGACGATCACGTGCCAGTACATGCCCGGCAGCTTGTGCTCCAGGAACGTCCGCGCCTCGATGAGGCGATCCCTCGCCTTGTCATCACCATCGGCGTGCCAGCCGTAGGAGATGTTGTTGAAGGCCGTGCTGAAGTCCGCGCCGATGGCGGCCGCGTTCGGGGCCAGACGGAAGTTGTGGGCGATGATGGCGTCGATCAACCCCGCGCCCGGGAAGTCCATCATCACCACGCCCGTGCGCTGCACGTTGGCGCCCATCAGATAGTGCAGCGCCTGCTCGTTGACCTCGTCCGCGATCCCCGCGGGCGTTCCCCCGGCGCCCGCGGCGCTCAGGAAGTTGACGTACAGCGAGTTGATGTCTCCCGTGTTGGCCGCCACGAGGTGGTTGCGCGCCAGGTTCCACTTGTTCGTGGTGTTGGTCTCCTCCCACGCGTCCTGCAGGCGGATGCTGTTCCAGCTGATGCCGTGGTCGCCGCCATCGAAGTCGTCGAGGATGACGATCTTCCCGCGCACCTCGCCCAGCGCCGGCACGTGCGTGCCCCGCCAGATATAGGGACTGTAGGCGTCGCGATACGACTCGAACGTCGCGGCGAAGGAGCGGCTGTTGTTCTCCTCGGTGTGCTCCTTCTTGACGCGCATGAGCACGGTTTCGGTGGGGTTGGCCTGGAGGAACTGCACCGTGGTGTTCAGCACGTCACCGAAGTTGGTCATCAGGTAGTACGCACCATGATGGATGGTGAAGGCATTCCCGATGTGGCGGGCGCGGATGTCCAGGGCGCGCACGCCCGCGTCGAGCTGCGGGCGCAGATTCGCGCCCTGGGTGAGGATCCACGCGCGCTCGAAGACGGTGACATACCATTCCGTCTCATCCGCCATGGTGTCGTGCGTGCCCGGCAGCGAGAGCGCCGACACCCGGGTGCTGTCCGGCACCCAGCGCATCCAGTTGGGATGGTGTGTGGGAATGCTCGTCGAGTCGTTGAAATACCGGCCATGCGCGGCGGCGAAAGGAGCCGGCAGCAGCAGGGCCAGGAGGAGGGCCAGTGCACCACGTGGAATCAGACTCATGCGTTCTCCAGGGGATGTTCCCGTGCCAGGACGTAGCACAGGCTCATCCTGGATTAACGTGTAAATGTTGTAAGGTGGGTGTCTGCGGCACCCAGTGAGGACGAGCTTGCCCACCATCTTCTCGGACTCGACGCGGGCGTGCGCCGCGCGGAGGTTGGCGGCGTTGATGGGCGAGAGCGTCTCGGTGAGCGTCGTGCGGAGGCGGCCCGTGTCGATCCATTCCGCCACCTGATTCAGGGCGCAGTGCTGCTCCTCGCAGTGCTGCTCCTCCATGTCGTGCGTCTGGAAACGCGAGCGGGTGAACATGAGCTCCCACTAGGAGCGTGTCGGAGTATCCCACCGTAGAGGGTGGACCAGAGGGGTGACGCCCCAGGTGGTCCTTCAGAGGGGAGGCGAGTTCTGGTTGAAGGTGGAGGGTGAGCACCACCTCGACGAAGAAGCCGGAGCAGGCCGCCCTGTTGGAAGTAGCCGCCAGCGAGAAGCCGGAGCGGGAGGAGGAGTCGAAGAGCTCCGCCCGCTACGCCTCGCCGAGGCCATTCCGGGAGTGGACGCCGGAGCAGGGGCAGTTGCTGCCGCAGTACGCGAGGGAGGTGCTGCGCAAGGGCACGCCGAAGTGGGCCCATGCGCGCCTGCCACCGCCCGAGTCCTGGCGCAAGGGCACGCCCCTCGAGGGCGACGTCGTGCTGCTCGACGGGCAGGGCGTGCCGCTCGTCGAGGTGGAGGGCTTGGAGCTCTCCGCGCTGCCCACGCGCTACGGCCGCGCCCGCTCGGAGCAGGATCGCTCCCTCTTCGAGCTGGCCTGGCGCCGGATGGGTCTGCCCGCGGTGTTCGAGCCCGGCTCGGACGAGTCGCCCTGGCTCATCTTCCAGGACGCGTCCGGCGTGGGTTCCGCGCTCGCGGACATGATGGAGTCCTGGGGTGGTGCCTGCATCCGCGTGGAGGCGGGCCAGGGTCTACGCAAGCTGGGGGCCCGGCACTTCGCGGTGACACCCGGCTCGCGCGAGGACCTGCGCGCCATGTTGCAGCAGTGCCTGCCGTCCGGTGGCTCCTGCGCGGGCGTGGCGTACCTGTGGGGCCTGGACATGCCGGCCCCGGACATGCCGGGCGAGCAGGCCATCGACGAGGCGGTGCGGGCCTGCGGCGGCGCGCTGCGCATCGTCCAGGAGGTGCTGCGGCTCGGGTGGAGGGATCCGCCGCGTCTGTGGCTGGTGACGCGGGGCGCCTACCCCGTGCTGGGCTCGCCCGCGACGGGAGCGCTCCAGGCCGCCCTCTGGGGCCTGGGCCGCGCCGTGGGCCACGAGCACCCGGAGCTGCGCTGCACGTGCGTGGACCTGGACCCCTCCTCGCCCATGGTGGACGTGGAGTCCCTGGGCCGCGAGCTGGCCGCGCGGGCCGAGGATGAGCAGGTGGCCCTGCGGGCCGGTGCGCGCTTCGTGGCGCGGCTCGTGCGGCGCTCGGGCGCGAAGGAGCTGTTCATGGAGCCGCTGCTGCCCGCGGCGGGACGGCCCTTCCAGGTGGAGACGCCCCCGGCGGGCTCCTTCGGCGGCGTGTCCGTGCGCATGTCCGAGCGGCGCGAGCCCGGCCCGGGCGAGGTGGAGATCGCCGTCGAGGCCTCGGCCCTCAACTTCATCGACGTGATGAAGACCATGGGCCTCTACGTCATGAAGGGCAAGGGCGGTGCCCCCGGCGTGCCGCTGGAGGGCCTGCCGCTGGGGCTCGACTGCGCCGGCCGCGTGGTGGCGGTGGGCGCGGGGGTGACGAACCTGAAGGCCGGTGACGAGGTGGTGGCCTTCACGCCCTCGGCCATGGCCTCGCACGTCGTCACGGATGCGCGCTTCGCCGTGCGCCGTCCCTCGGGCATGAGTGCCGCCGAGGCCAGCTCCATCCCCAGTGTCTTCATGACGGCCTGGTACGCGCTGCACCACCTGGCCCGGCTGCAGAAGGGCGAGCGTGTCCTCATCCACTCGGCCGCGGGCGGACTCGGCCTGGCGGCGGTGCAGATCGCCCAGTCCCTGGGCGTGGAGGTGTTCGCCACCGCGGGCACGCCGGAGAAGCGCGAGCTGCTGCGCTCGCTGGGCATCCAGCACGTGATGGATTCGCGCACGCTGGCCTTCGCCGACGAGGTCATGCGCCTCACGAATGGCGAGGGCGTGGATGCGGTGCTCAACTCCCTCTCGGGTGACGCCATCACCCGGAGCATGGAGGTGCTGGCGCCGGACGGCCGTTTCCTGGAGGTGGGCAACCGCGACATCCACGCCGGACGCGCGTTGGACCTGTCGCAGTTCAGCCGCCGCCTCATCTACGCGGCCATCGACCTGGTGGGCCTGCGGGAGCAGCGCCCGGCGCTGTGCTCGCGGCTGCTGCAAGAGGTGGTGGAGCAGATGGCCGCGGGCACGCTGAAGCCCGTGACGCACCGGGCCTTCCCCGTGTCGCTGGCCTCCGAGGCCTTCCGCGAGATGGCGCAGGGCCAGCACGTGGGCAAGCTCGTCGTCACCATGGACGATCCGCACCTGCGCGTGGTGCCGCCGCGCGCGGGCTTCCGGGTGCGCGAGGATGCGACGTACCTCATCACCGGTGGCCTCGGCGGCCTGGGCCTGGAGGCGGCCCGCTGGCTGGTGGAGCATGGCGCGCGGCACCTGCTGCTCACGGGCCGTGGCACTCCCTCCGAGGCCGTCCAGAAGGACCTGGAGACGCTGCGGGCCCAGGGCGCACGTGTCGAGGTGGCACGGGCGGACGTGGCGGACGCCCGGCGCCTGGCCGAGGTGGTGGCACGCACGCGGGGGGACATGCCCCGGTTGCGTGGCGTGCTGCACTGCGCGGGCGTGCTCGATGACGGCACCCTGGAGCAGCAGGAGCCGGCGCGCTTCCGTACCGTCATGGCCCCGAAGATCCAGGGCGCGTGGAACCTGCACATGCTCACCCGCGACGAGCCGCTGGACTTCTTCGTCCTCTACTCGTCCATGTCCGCGCTGCTGGGACTGCCGGGCCAGGGCAACTACGCGGCGGCCAACGCGGCCATGGATGCGCTGGCCCACTACCGGCGCCAGCGGGGCCTGCCGGCGCTGAGCGTGAACTGGGGTCCCTTCTCCGAGGTGGGGCTGGCCGCGGCGCACGCCAACCGTGGCGAGCGGCTGGCGCACCAGGGCATGGCCAGCTTCACCCCGCGCCAGGGCGCGATGATGCTCGAGCGCCTGTTGCAGGAGGGCGCGGTGCACGTGGGCGCGGTGGCGCTCGACGTGCGCCAGTGGCTGGAGTTCTTCCCGAGCGCGGCGTCGCTGCGCATCTGGGAGGAACTGGCCGCGGAACGCCATGGCGAAGGCCAGCGCGGCCGCTCCGCCCTGTTGATGGAGCTGCGGCGGGCCAACGCGAGCGAGCGGACGGGCAAGATGGAGGCCTACCTGCGCGAGCGGCTCGCCCAGGTGCTGCGCATCGATCCGTCGCGCGTGGGACGGCACGAGCCGTTCCGTGGCCTGGGGCTCGACTCGCTGATGAGCCTGGAGCTGCGCAACCGCATCGAGGCCACGCTGGAGCTGAAGCTGTCGGTGACGCTGCTGTGGGCGCACTCCACCCTGGCGGCGCTGGCGGTGTACCTGCTGGATCAACTGGGGCTCACCCCCAAGCAGGCCGATGCACCGGCTCCCGCGGCCCCGGCGGAGCAGCCGCTCCTCATGAACCGGCCCTCCGCCCAGGCGGAGCCCGAGGCCCACCAGCTCGCGGAGCTGTCGGAAGGGAAGTTGCTCGAGATGGTGGATGACGTGCTGGCGGGCTGGGAGGACACGCAGTGAGTGAAGACGTGAAGGACGAGCTCAAGCAGCGCCTGGCTCGTGCGGTGATGGCGATGCAGAAGATGCAGGCCCGTATCGACTCGCTCGAGCGGGCCCGCACCGAACCCATCGCCATCATCGGAATGGGGTGCCGCTTCCCCGGCGGAGCGGACACGCCGGAGGCGTACTGGGAGCTGCTGTCGGCCGGGAGGGATGCCGTCCGCCGCGAGCCCGCTTCACGCGGCGTGGGCTCGGACGCGAGCGCGCCCCGCTGGGCCGGGTACCTCGAGGACGTGAGCGGCTTCGACGCGGACTTCTTCGGCATCTCCCCGCGCGAGGCCTCCAGCATGGACCCGCGCCAGCGCCTGCTGCTGGAGGTGGCCTGGGAGGCGCTGGAGCACGCGGGGCAGGATCCCGAGCGGCTGGCGCAGTCCGCCACGGGCGTCTTCGTGGGGCTCACCGGGGACGACTACTACCGGCTGCTGCCCACCGAGCCCGAGCGCATCGACGCCTACTACGGCACCGGTAACGGCCACTGCTTCCCGCCCGGGCGCGTCTCGTACACGCTCGGGTTGCAGGGGCCGAGCCTCGCGGTGGACACGGCGTGCTCGTCCTCGCTGGTGGCCATCCACCTGGCCTGCCAGAGCCTGCGCGCGGGCGAGTGCTCCGTGGCGCTCGCGGGCGGTGTGAACCTCGTGTTGGACCCGTCCGTCACGGAGACGCTCCTGCGCATGCAGGCGCTCTCTCCCAACGGCCGGTGCAGTGCCTTCGACGCCCGCGCCAATGGCTTCGTGCGCGGTGAAGGCTGTGGCCTCGTCGTGCTCAAGCGGCTGTCGGACGCGCAGGCCCAGGGCGACACCATCCTCGCCGTCATCCGCGGCTCGGCCGTCAACCAGGATGGACGCTCGCAGGGACTCACCGCGCCCAACATGCTCGCCCAGCAGGCCTTGCTGCGGCAGGCGCTGGCCAGCGCGAAGGTGGACCCGTCCGCCCTCGGTTACATCGAGGCGCATGGCACCGGCACTCCGCTCGGAGACCCGATCGAGGTCGAGGCGCTCGTGGACGTGCTGGGCAGGCCGAGGCCGGATGGCTCGCGGTGCGCGCTCGGCTCGGTGAAGACGAACATGGGCCACCTGGAGGCCGCCGCGGGCATCGCCGGCCTCATGAAGACGGTGCTGGCGCTCCAGCACGAGGCCATCCCCAAGCACCTCAACTTCAGCCGGCTCAACCCGCGCATCCGGCTGGAGGGCACTCCCTTCTACGTCCCCACTGAGCTCCAGCCGTGGAAGCGCTCGGCGGTGCCCCGGCTGGCCGGCGTGAGCGCGTTCGGCATGAGCGGCACCAACGCGCACATCATCCTGGAAGAGGCGCCTCCTCCGGCCCCTCCCGCGCGGGCGCCTGCTCCACGCCCCACGCATCTGCTGACGCTCTCGGCTCGCGGGGAGGAGGCACTGGCGGCCCTGGCGCGCCGTCAGGCCGAGCACCTCACCGCCCACCCGGAACTGGACGCGGCGGACGTGTGCTTCACCCTCAACACCACCCGCGCGCGCCTGCCGCACCGGCTGGCCGTGGTGGGCGGCTCCCCGCAGGCTCTGGCCGCGAGCCTGTCCGCCTTCGCCTCGGGTACGAATCCGGAGCAGGTGGCCCAGGGCAAGGCGGGCAACAACCCGCCCAGGGTGGCCTTCCTCTTCACCGGCCAGGGCGCGCAGTTCGCGGGCATGGGCCGGAAGCTCTACGACACCTCGGACGTCTTCCGCGACGCGCTGGACCGGTGCGCCGCGCGGCTCGAGCCGAGGATGGACCTGCTGTCCGTGCTGTACCCGAGGGACGGTGCCCCGTCGCCCATCGACCAGACGGGCTACAGCCAGCCGGCGATGTTCGCCCTGCAGTACGCGCTGGCGGAGCTGTGGCGCTCGTGGGGCGTGGTGCCGGACGCGGTGATGGGACACAGCGTGGGCGAGTTCGCCGCCGCGTGCGTGGCCGGCATCCTCTCCCTGGAGGACGCGCTGGACCTCATCGCCGAGCGCGGCAGGCTCATGCAGGCACTGCCTCCGGGCGGTGTCATGACCATGGTGTTCGCCACCGAGGCCCAGGTGGCGCCGCTGCTCGCGCCGTATCAGGACCGCGTGTCCATCGCCGCGTACAACGGGCCGGGCCAGCTCTCCCTGTCCGGTGCGGCCGAGGCCGTGGAGCGCGTCACCGCCGCACTGGAGGCCCAGGGCATCGCGACGCGCAAGCTCAACGTCTCGCATGCCTTCCACTCGCCGCTGGTGGAGCCGATGCTCGAGGCGTTGGAGGCGAGGGCGTCGCGGATGGCCCGCTCTCCCGGGAAGCTGCCGCTCATCTCCAACGTCACCGGCCGGCCGGTGGGCCCCAACGAGCTGGGCGCTCCCGGTTACTGGCGCCGTCATGCCCGCGAGCCCGTGCGCTTCCACGAGTGCATGGAGTCGCTGCGCGGCCTGGGCATCGACACCTATGTGGAGATTGGCCCGCACACCACGTTGCTGGGGCTCGGCAAGGCGTGCCTGGGGGACGGGCCCGAGTGGCTCCCCTCGTTGCGCAAGGGCAAGGACGACGTGGAGCAGGTGCTGGGCGTCCTGGGCCGCTTGTTCGTCCGGGGCCAGCAGGTGGACTGGAGCAAGGTGGACCCCGAGCCCACGCGCCGCAAGCTGGTGCTGCCGCGCTACCCCTGGCAGCGCCAGCGGTACTGGGCCATTCCGGAGTCGTCCTCCGCCGGAAAGTCCGCACAGGCCGCGCCGGGCCAGGACTCCGCCACGGAAGCACCGGATGGCACGCGGGGTGACCTGTACGCGCTGGAGTGGCAGTCCGCGGCGCGTCCGGCGTCCGCTCCCGCACCGGCGAGTGGCACCTGGCTGCTGCTGTGTGATCGCGGCGGAGTGGGCGAACAGCTCGCCACGAGCATCGAGGCCCAGGGTGGCGCCTGCGTGAAGGTGGACGCGGGTGATGCCACGGCGCTGGAGCGCGTGTGGCGCGAGCGGTTCTCCGCGATCTCTCCCTGCGCGGGTGTTGTGTACCTGGGTGCCCTGGACGTGACGAACGTGGAGGGCTCGGGCATCCGCGACTCCTGCGCCAGCGTGGCCTCCGTGCTGCGCATCGTGGAGGGCGCACCGGAGCCCGGTGGCCGGCTGTGGGTGGTGACCCGGAGCACCCAGGGGGTGGGCTCGGGCGTGGAGAAGGTTGAGCCCGCGCAGTCGACGTTGTGGGGACTCGGGCGGAGCGTGGCGCTGGAGAGCCCGGGCCGCTGGGGCGGGTTGATCGACCTGGGCCCCGAGGACGGCGCACGGCAACTCTGGGAAGAATTGCGCTCGGCCGGGGACGAGGACCAGGTGGTGCTGCGGGGCGGCCAGCGGTACGTGGCGCGGCTGGTGGAGCGCGAGGCTCCGGAGTCGAAGCCCGTTCCCGTCCAGGCCGAGGCCACGTACCTCATCGCGGGAGGGCAGGGGGCGCTCGGACTCGAGGTGGCGCGCTGGCTGGTGCGCCGGGGTGCCCGGCATCTCGTGCTCACCGCGCGCAGGGCGATGCCCGAGCGCTCACAGTGGGACGCGGCCCTGGCCGAGGGCGGAGAGCTGGCCGAGCGCATCACCGGCGTGCGTGAGCTGGAGGCGGCGGGCGCGAAGGTGCTGCTGGCCCAGGCGGACGTGGCGCTCCGTGACGACATGGCGGCCCTGCTGGAGCGGGTGCGCGCGTCCATGCCCCCGCTGCGCGGTGTCGTCCACGCGGCGGTGGTGTCCTCGACGTCGCGGGTGCGGGACCTGGACGCGGACACGCTCGAGCGCGTGCTGGCCCCGAAGGTGGCCGGTGCCTGGAACCTGCACACGCTGACGCGGGACGAGCCGCTGGACTTCTTCATCCTCTTCTCGTCCATCTCCTCGGTGTGGGGCTCGTCGGGCGTGGGGCACTACTCCGCGGCCAACAGCTTCCTGGACGGGCTCGCGGCGCACCGGCACGCGCTGGGGCTCGCGGCCACCAGCATCAACTGGGGCCTCTGGAGTGGCCGCGGCGCCGCCTCCGAGGAACAGGGCCGCTGGCTGATGAACATGGGCGTGGAGGTGCTCGACCGGCAGGCCGCGCTGGGCTGGATGGAGCGGCTCGTGGGCTCGCGCGTGCCGCAGGCGATGGTGGCCACCATCCGCTGGGAGCGCTTCCTGCCCATCTTCGAGGCCCGGGGTCCCCGGCCCATGCTGTCCCGGCTCCGCGCCGAGACGGGTGCTCTGCCCAAGGAACTCCCGGCGGCGAAGAGCACCATCCCGGCTCCCTGGCGCGAGGCTCCCACGGCCACCGCCCGGCGCGAGGCGTTGCGCAAGCTGGTGCAGGAGTCCGTGTCGCGCATCCTCGGTCTGGCACCCGGCCAGTCCGTGGATGACGAGCGTGGCTTCAACGAGATGGGGCTGGACTCCATCATGGCGGTGGAGGTGAAGGAGCGGCTGCAGAAGGCGCTGGCCCTCCCGCTGCCGGCGACCCTGGCGTTCAACTTCCCGACCGTGAAGGCGCTCACGGAGCATCTCTCCTCGCAGCTCGAGTCGGAGGCGCCCCGTGCCGCCGCGCCCGAGGTCCATACCCCCACGGCCTCGGACGAGCCCATCGCCATTGTCGGCATGGCGTGCCGGCTGCCGGGCGGAGCGGACACGCCGGAGGCCTTCTGGCGGCTGCTGCGCGAGGGCACGGACGCCATCTCGGAGATTCCGGCGGACCGCTGGGACGTGGACGCCTGGTACGACGCGGACCCGGATGCGCCGGGGAAGATGTACGTGCGCTCCGGCGGCTTCCTGCGAGAGGTGGACCGCTTCGAGCCGCAGTTCTTCGGCATCTCCCCGCGCGAAGCGGAGAGCATGGATCCGCAGCAGCGGCTGGTGCTGGAGGTGGCCTGGGAGGCGCTGGAGCGGGCCGGCCAGGACGCGAGCGCGCTGCGCAACACGCGCACGGGCGTCTTCGTGGGCATCACCACGGCGGACTACTCGCGCGTCGTCCTCCAGGGAGCGCCGGAGGACGTGGATGCGTGGTTCGCCTCGGGCAACTCGCTGAACGTGGTGGCCGGGCGCCTGTCGTACACACTCGGCCTCCAAGGCCCGAGCATGGCGGTGGATACGGCGTGCTCGTCCTCGCTGACGGCGCTGCACCTGGCCTGCCAGAGCCTGCGCAACGGCGAGTCCACGATGGCGCTGGCGGCGGGGGTGAACCTCATCCTCTCGCCCGAGCCGATGATGGCGGTGTGCAAGGCGCGGATGCTCGCGGCGGACGGGCGGTGCAAGACGTTCGACGCCTCGGCGAACGGTTTCGCGCGGGCCGAGGGCGCGGGCGTGCTGGTGCTCAAGCGGCTGTCGGAGGCGCGGGCTCGAGGGGACGACATCCTCGCGGTCATCCGCGGCACGGCGGTGAATCAGGACGGCGCGAGCAGCGGCCTCACGGTGCCGAACGGACTGGCGCAGCAGGCGGTCATCCGCCAGGCACTCGGGAGCGCGGGGGTGAAGCCCTCGGAGGTGAGCTACCTGGAGGCGCACGGCACGGGCACGTCGCTGGGAGATCCCATCGAGGCGGAGGCGGCGTGGTCGGTGCTGAAGGAAGGCCGCCAGGGTGGCGAGTCGCTGTGGATGGGCTCGGTGAAGACGAACCTGGGCCACCTGGAGTCCGCGGCGGGCGTGGCGGGCCTCATGAAGGTGGTGCTGGCGATGCGGCACCGGCAGCTCCCGGCACACCTGCACCTGAAGAAGCCGAACCCGCACATCGACTGGAAGTCCATGGGTGTGAAGGTGCCGGTGGAGCTGACGGCGTGGGAGCCGACGCAGGGCCGGCGCATCGCGGGGGTGAGCTCCTTCGGTTTCAGCGGGACGAACGCCCACGTGGTGCTGGAGGAGGCGCCGCCGAGGCCCGTGCGGACGCGCGAGGTGGAGCGGCCGGAGCATGTGCTGCTGCTGTCGGCGCGGAGCGCGGAAGCCCTGCGGGCCCAGGCGGGCCGCTACGCCCAGGCCCTGGCGGAGGGTGGCACGGAGCTGGGAGACGTGTGTTTCACGGCGGCGGTGGGCCGCGCGCACTTCGAGCACCGGCTGGCGGTGGTGGGAGGCAGCGGCCAGCGGATGAGCGAGTTGCTGTTGGCGGTGGAGCAGGGCCGCGAGGTGGAGGGTGTGGTGCCGGGGCGTGCGGTGAGCCCCGCGCCCAAGGTGGCCTTCGTCTTCGGCGGTGAAGCCGGAATGTCCACGGCCATGGGACGGGAGCTGTACGAGACGCAGCCCATCTTCCGCGAGGCGCTGGAGCACTGCGCGGAGGCGCTGAAGGGCGTGCTGGAGAAGCCGCTGGTGGAGGTGCTGTACGGCGCGGACTCCGCGCTGCTGAAGGAGGAGACGTACGGCCGGGCCGCGGTGTTCGCGGTGGAGTGGGCCCTGGCGCGCATGTGGAGGGCGTGGGGCGTGGTGCCACAGGCGATGGTGGCGCGGGGCGTGGGCGAGTACGTGGCGGCGGTGGAGTCCGGTGTCCTCGGCCTGGAGGAAGGGCTGCGGATGGCGGTGGGCAAGGTGCCGTGGTTGCACGCGGAGACGGGTTCGACCGAGGGCATGGAGTCCCTCCCCCTGCATCCGGGAGAAGCGGAGTGGCCGCGGCTGTTGAAGACGCTCGGCGCGCTGTACGTGAAGGGCGTGGCGGTGGACTGGGCGGCCTTCGACGCTCCCTACGAGCGGCGCCGCGTGACGCTGCCCACCTATCCCTTCCAGCGCCAGCGCTACTGGTGGCGGAGCACGGCGCCTCGCGCGGCCCTCGCGCCCCGGCACGAGACGGAGAACCTCCCGCACTTCGGCCGCCGGCTGCGTTCTCCGGCACTCGATGCGCTCGTGTACGAGACGGCCTACGGGCCCTCGCGTCCGGGGCATCTCGACGACCACCGTCTCAACGGGACGATCGTGGCGGCGGGGTCCTCGCACGTGTCGCTGCTCCTGTCGGTCATCGAGGACAGCTGGGGCACGCCCGCGTGCACCCTGGAGAACGTGGCCTTCCCGCAGGCGCTGGTGCTCGCGGAGAACGAGGAGCGCACGCTCCAGGTCATCCTCTCTCCTCAGGAGCGGGGCAACGCCTTCGAGGTGAAATCGCTGGGCGACGACAACGGCGCGGAGACGTGGGTGCTGCACGCCAGCGGCGGGGTGCGCGTGGGCCGGGAGGAACAGCCGGCGCCGTGGACCTCGCGTGAGGAACTGCTGTCACGCGTCCAGGCGCGCGTGCAGGGAGAAGACCTCTACCGGGGCATGCGGGAGAAGGGCTACACGCTGGGCTCGGGCTACCAGTGGATCCGCGCGGTGGTCCGGGTGGGGAATGAGCTCCTCGGAGAGATGCGGCTGCCTCCGTTGCCGGACAGGCTGGAGGACTACCCGCTCTACCCGGGCTTCGTGGACTCGTGTTTCCAGGTGCTCACGAGCTGGACGCTGGATTCCCAGGCATGGCCCCCGGACGCGATGCTCATTCCCCTCAGCGTCTCGCGCTTCACCGTCTACCGCAGGCCGCGGGGCACGGTGTGGTGCCATGCGCGCATCGAAGGCGGTGGGCAGCCCACGGTGGGAGAGCTCATCGGGGGCGATCTGCGCATTCTCGACGAGCAGGGACTGGTGGCGGAGGTGATCGGCTTCCGGGCCCGGATGGCGAACCGCGAGGCCGTCCGGTTCGGCACGCACGCGCGGCGGGAGGAGGCGCGCTACGAGGTCTCCTGGAAGCCCGCGTCCGAGGTCCAGCCCGTCCCGGCGGCCCTGGCGGACAAGCGGCCCTGGGTGCTGCTGATGGATGCGCAGGGCGTGGGCGAGCGGCTCGGACGCATGCTGGAGGAGCAGGGCGCGCCCGTGCTCCGCGTGCGTCCCGAGGGCTTCGCGCGAGTGTCCATCGAGACGCTCGTGCCAGCCCGCTGCGCGGGCGTGGTGTACCTGTGGGGCATGGACCAGCGGACCGAGGACGGCGCCTCGGCGGAATCGGTGCAGCGGGCCGCGCTGGAGGCGAGCGGTGGGGCCCTGCACCTCATGAAGGGGCTGGCGGGCCGCGACGAGGCGCCTCCCGTGTGGATCGTCACCCGGGGCGCCCAGGCGGTGAAGGACACCCGGGCGGGCCTCGCGCTCGCGCAGGCGCCGCTGTGGGGCTTCGGCCGGGTGATCGACCTGGAGCTCCCGGAGCTGCGCTGCACCCGCGTGGACCTGGACCCCGAGGACCTCGAGGGCAGCGTCCGGCTCCTGTACGCCGAGCTGGGCGGTGGCGGTCACTCATCCGAGCGGGAGGTGGCCTTCCGCGGAGGCGTGCGCCTGCACCCGGTGCTGCGCAAGGACACGGGCTCGCGTGCGGGCTCCATCCCGCTCCGGGCGGATGCCACCTACCTCGTGACGGGAGGCCTCGGTGGTTTGGGCCTGGAGGTAGCCCGGTGGATGGTGGAGCAGGGAGTGCGTCACCTGGCGCTCGTGGGACGCCGTGCGCCCTCGGCCGCTGCTTCCGAGGCGGTGCGTGCGCTCGAGCAGGCGGGAGCCCACGTCACCGTGGCCTCCGTGGACGTCTCCAACGAGGCGGAGGTGGCACTGCTGCTCCAGCGCCTCGACGCGGACTCGCCGCCCCTGCGTGGCATCGTCCACTCGGCGGGCGTACTGGATGACGGGGCGCTCGCGCAGCAGGACCTCGAGCGCTTCGAGCGCGTGATGGCGCCGAAGGTGGCGGGAGCGTGGAACCTGCACCGGCTCACCGAGGGCCGGCCGCTGGACTTCTTCGTCCTCTTCTCCTCGGCCTCCGCGATGCTCGGCTCGCGGGGTCAGGCCAACTACGCGGCGGCGAACACCTTCCTGGATGCGCTCGCCCACGAGCGGCGTGCTCGCGGGCTGGTGGCGCAATCGCTCGACTGGGGCCCGTGGGCGGAGACGGGCATGGTGGGCGCGCCGGATGGAACGTTGGCGCGCGCGCTCGAACGCCGGGGCATCCGTGCGCTCGCGACGAAGCAGGCCCTGGCGCTGTTCGGCGAGGCGCTCGCGAGTGGCCGGCCCCAGTTGGCCCTCATGTCCGTGCAGTGGCCGGTGTACCTGGAGGTGCTCGGGGCCAGGGGGCGCTCGTCCTTCTACGAGGCCATGGTTCCCGCTCGCCCCACCGCCGGGCCGAGCGCGGCCGTGGCCGCCTCTCAGCCGCGTCATCCGCTCGCGGAGCGGCTCAAGGCGGCACTGCCCCACGAGCGTGCCCAGGTGCTGGAGAGCAGCCTCCAGGAGGAGGTCGCTCGCATCCTCCGCCTGGAGCCCGGGCAGCTCGACTGGCGCCAGGGCTTCGCCGAGATGGGCATGGACTCGCTGATGGCCATCGAGCTGCGCAACGTGTTGCAGAAGGGGCTCGGCGTGTCCGTGCCCGCGACGGTGGCGTTGGATCATCCCACCATCGGCTTCCTGGTGCGGCACCTGCTGGAGAACGTACTGAAGCTCGAGGTCCAGGAGCCGCGGCCCGAGCCCAAGGAGCAACTCGAGGAGTCGCTCGACGCGCTGTCCGACGCCGAACTGGCGCGGCTGGTGGCCGAGGATCTCGCCAAGGATTCGTGAGGGGGCGGACATGTCCGAGGAGATCAACTACCGCCAGCTGTTGCAGCAGCAGTTGGTGAAGATCCGCAAGCTGGAGGCCCGGCTGGAGCAGGCCGAGGCCGCGCGCCGTGAGCCCATCGCCATTGTCGGCATGGCGTGCCGGCTGTCAGGAGGCGTGGAGGCCCCGGAGGACCTCTGGGAGCTGATGGTGAAGGGGGTGGACGCCACCAGCGAGCTCCCACCGGGCCGCTGGGACGCCGAGGCCCTGTACGATCCGGATCCCCAGGCGAAGGGGAAGATCCGCACGAAGCGCGGGGGCTTCCTGAAGGACGTGGACCGGTTCGACGCGCGGTTCTTCGGCATCTCCCAGCGGGAAGCGGAGAGCATGGATCCGCAGCAGCGGCTGGTGCTGGAGGTGGCCTGGGAGGCGCTGGAGCGGGCCGGGCACGCGGTGGAGCGCACCCGGAGGGATCGGGTGGGCGTGTTCGTGGGGGTGATGAACAACGACTACGGGCAGCTCGCGCTGGACCAGGGAGGACTGGCGGCGATCGATCCGTACTTCATCGGCGCGAAGGCCAACTGCGCCATCTCCGGGAGGCTGTCGTACCTGTTCGGCTTCCAGGGGCCGAGCCTGGTGGTGGACACGGCGTGCGCCTCCTCGTTGGTGGGGGTGCACCTGGCCTGCCAGAGCCTGCGCAATGGCGAGTGCACGATGGCACTGGCGGCGGGGGTGAACCTCATCCTGTCACCGGAGGCGAGCGTCTACCTGTCGAGCAGTGGGGCGCTGGCGCCGGACGGGCGGTGCAAGACGTTCGATGCCTCCGCGGACGGGTACAGCCGGGCCGAGGCCTGTGGGGTGCTGGTGCTGGAGCGGTTGTCGGACGCGAAGGCGAGGGGCGCCCACATCCTCGCGGTCATCCGGGGCTCGGCGGTGGGGCATGACGGCCCGAGCAGCTCGTTCACGGTGCCCAATGGCGTGGCGCAGCAGTCCGTCATCCGTCAGGCGCTCGGGAGCGCGGGAGTTCAGCCCGCCGAGGTGAGCTACCTGGAGGCGCACGGCACGGGGACGGCGATGGGAGATTCCATCGAAGCGGAGGCGGCGTGGTCGGTGCTGAAGGAGGGGCGGCAGGGCGGGGAGCCGCTGTGGATGGGCTCGGTGAAGACGAACCTGGGCTATCCGGAGGCGGCCTCGGGGGTGGTGGGGATGATGAAGGTGGTGCTGTCGATGAGGCACCGCCAGCTCCCGGCGCACCTGCACTTGAAGAACCCCAACCCGCACATCGACTGGAAGTCCATGGGCGTGAAGGTGCCGGTGGAGCTGACGGCGTGGGAGCCGGCGCTGGGCCGGCGCATCGCGGGGGTGACGTCCTACGGGAGGACGGGGACGCTGGCGCACGTGGTGCTGGAGGAGGCACCGGCGAGGCCGGAGGTGAAGCGGGAGGTGGAGCGGCCGGAGCACGTGCTGGTGCTGTCGGCTCGGAGCGAGGAGGCACTGCGAGCACAGGTGGGCCGTTACGCCCAGGCACTCGCGGAGGGCCGTGAGCCACTGGGAGACGTGTGCTTCACGGCGGCGGCGGGCCGCGCGCACTTCGAGCACCGGCTGGCGGTGGTGGGCCGTGACGCCGCTCAGATGCGAGAGCGGCTCCTGGCGGCGGAGGTACGGGGCCCGGTCACGGTGGCGCCGAAGGTGGCGTTCGTCTTTGGCGCGGAGGGCACGTGGCCTGGCGGCATGGGCCGGGAGCTGTACGAGACACAGCCCGTCTTCCGGGAGGCGCTGGAGCAGTGCGCGGCGGCCCTGAAGGGCGTGCTGGAGAAGCCGCTGGTGCAGGTGATGTTCGGCCCGGAGTCCGCGCTCCTGAAGGATGCGTCCTACGGCGGGGCCGCGGTGTTCGCGCTGGAGTGGGCCCTGGCGCGGATGTGGCGCGCGTGGGGCGTGGTGCCGTGGAGGTCCGTGGGGCAGGGCGTGGGCGAGGACGTGGCGGCGGTGGACGCGGGAGTGCTCGGCCTGGAGGAGGGGTTGAGGCGGGCGGTGGGCCAGGTGCCGCGGGGGCGGACCGAAGCGGGAGCGCTGGAGGGTACCGAGGCTCTCCTCCTGCACCCGGGGGAAGCGGAGTGGCCGCGGCTGTTGAAGACGCTCGGCGAGCTGTACGTGAAGGGCGTGGAGGTGGACTGGGCCGCCTTCGATGCGCCGTACGCGCGGCGCCGGGTGGCGCTACCCACCTATCCCTTCCAGCGCCAGCGCTACTGGCTGGGGGGCGCGCAGGAGCCGTCCTGAGGCGTGGTGAGGGTGAGCGCGAGCTGGCGCACCTCCTGTCCGTTGAAGGGCTTCCTCAGCTCCTTCAGCAGTTGGAGATCGCTGAACTCCTGGAGCAGCTCACCCCACGAGTAGTCGGAGTAGGCCGAGCAGAGCACCACGCGCAGCGCGGGCGCCACGGAGCGCAGCCGCCGGAGCGTCTCGGCGCCATTCCAGCCGGGCGGCATGCGGTAGTCGAGGAACACCAGCTCGTAGGGCCGGCCCGACATCAGGGCCTCGCGGATCTTCGCCACGCCTTCCTGTCCCTGGAAGGCCGAGTCCACCTCGAACTCCGGATCCACGAGGGCCGGGGAGGGCACGGACGCCGGGCCGAACAGGGCCGCTTCCAGCAGATCCAGATCATCCTGGTCGCGGCGTTGCTCGGGGTTGAGGATCCGCCGGAAGTCGGTGTGGATCGCCTCGGAGTCGTCGATGACGAGGACCCGCTTCTTGTTCGCGCACGCGCTCATGGGACGAGAGATGGACAACGGAGCCGTCACGGGAATTCCTCAGCGGAGCTGGGGCTCGTCAGGAGGGCCCCTGGGTTTCGCGGGGGCCACCGGGTTCACCCGGATTTCGCGGCGGATTCCTTCGGCGCGGTGAGGCTGAGCGCGAGCTGGCGCACCTCCTGGCCGTTGAAGGGCTTGCGCAGCTCCCGCAGCGTGTGCTGCTCGCCGAACTCCTGGAAGATCTCCGTCCACGAGTAGTCCGAGTAGGCCGAGCAGAGCACCACGTTCAACGTGGGCGCCACCGCGCGCAACCGCCGGAGCGTCTCCGCGCCGTTCCATCCCGGGGGCATGCGGTAGTCGAGGAACACCAGCGTGTAGGGGCGGCCCGCCTCCAGGGCCTCGCGCACCTTGCTCAGCCCTTCTTGCCCCTGGAAGGCCGAGTCCACCTCGAACTCCGGCTCGACGTCATGGGTTCGCGACGGCGTCGGGCCGAAGAGGGCCTCTTCCAGCAGATCCAGATCATCCCGGCCGCGGCGCTGCTCGGGGTTGAGGATGCGGCGGAAGTCGGTGTGGATGGCCTCGGAGTCATCGATGACGAGGATCCGCCGCTTGTCCGTGGGATTGCTCATGCTCGCTCCTGTAGGCCAATAGAGGGACACGGGCAGACGCTTTTCGGCCACCACCCGTCGAGAGTCGGGTTCAAGGGACGGTTTGCCGGAAATCGATGGAATGTTCTGTCCCCCACAGATAGTGGCACTGTAAGATTTTTCTCGAAGTCTTGCACTACAAAGCTGAGGGGGCGGAGCGAGTCCCCTCAGGCGACCTGTTGAGCCGAGGCGTAGGGCAGCTCCAGCGTGAAGGTGGCCCCAAGTCCGGGCCCCTCGCTGTGCACGGTGAGCGAGCCGCCCAGCTCCTGGGCCGCCAGGGCGCTGGAGTGCAGGCCGAAGCCGTGCCCCTCCTCGCGGGTGGTGAAGCCGTACTGGAAGATGCGGGTGAGCATCTCCGGCGCGATGCCCATGCCGTTGTCGTGGACCTGGATGCGCACCAGCCCGGTGGGGGTGCGCTCCATCTTCACGGTGAGGATCCGCTCGACGGGGGGCACGCCGTCCATGGCGTACTTGGCGTTGCTGACGAGGTTGACGAGGATCATCAGCGCCTTGTGCTTGTCGGTGAGCACCGGGGGCAGGGCCTCGAGCTGCCGCACCACCTTCACCTGGTGGCGGGTGAGCCCGGCGGCGTTGATGCGCAGGGCGTCCTCCACCAGCGCTTCCAGGTGGACGGGCTCCTGCACCCGGGGCGTGCGGGCGTAGTTCTGCTGCACCTTCACGATGTCGCCGATGTGCTCGGTGTAGCGGCCCACGTCATCCAGCAGCGTGGCGATCTCCTTGCGCTCCTCGAGCAGGTTCTGGCCCAGCTTGCCGAGGAAGGGCAGGACGTTCTTGCCGCGCTCGTCCTGGGAGAGGAATGCGCCGATGTCGCCCTGGTTCTCCTGGAGCATGCTGGCCACGCGGCTCACGTGTTCCAGGCGCATGTTCGTCATGCGCTCCCGGGCGAGCTGGGCGGCGGTGTAGACGCTGTTGAGCACGTTGCCCACGTTGTGCAGCACGTTGGTGGCGATCTCCGCCATGCCGGCGCGCCGGGCCGACTGCACCAGCTGCCGGTGCACGTCCTTGAGCTCGCGGGTGCGCTCCTCGACGCGCTGCTCCAGGCTCTCGTTGGCCTCGCGCAGGGCCTTCTCGCGGCGCTGCACCTCGTCCACCATGCACTGGAAGGAGTGGGCGAGCTGTCCCAGCTCGTCGTTGCGCGAGGTGTCCAGCTCCACCTGGAATTCACCGGAGGCGATGCGGTCGGTGGCCTGGGTGAAGGTGCTCAGGGGCCGGGTGATCTGCCGCCGGAGGACCCAGGCCATGATGGCCAGCTCCAGGACGAGCGACAGGATGCCGAGCACCAACACGTAGCGGGCGGCCAGGAGGGCGGGCTGGGACACCACGTGCGCGGGGAGCACGGTGACGAGGTTCCAGCCGGGCCCCAGGAGCCGGGCCACCGCGAGGTACTCGTCCTGCTCCGGCAGCTTCAACACGGACTCCCCGGGCGGACGGGTCTTCACGCGCTCGATGATGTTCCGCAGGTGCCCGCCATCCATCCGTGGGGGGGGCTGGACGATGGGCGTGCCGTCATCGCGGAAGAGCAGGTTGTACGCACCGGGCAGGTGATCGTTGATGGTGCGGGCCATCAACTCTTCCAGCATCACGTCCTGGCTGATGGACGCGGCATGCCGGCCGTCGAGGTCCAGCGGGGTGGTGGACGTGGACATGGACTTGCCGCTGACATCGTCCGTATAGACCTCGGACCAGAGCGTCCGCCGCTCCGGGTTGTTCTCCAGCAGGCTGGTGGAGAAGTACACCTGTTGGGTGACCATGAAACCGGGCGTGGTGTCATGGATCCAGGTGGGGTGCTCGGGCCAGTAGATGACGATGGGCCCCTCGGGCAGCGTGATGAAGGTGTTCGCGAAGCGGACGTGGAAGGCGGGGCCGTACGAGGTGAGCACGTCGTACGAGGCCAGCAGCCGGCGGCGCATGTCCTCGTCGACCTTCACCCCCTGCGGCACGAAGAGGCCCACCGTCTTCGTGCCATCGAATCCCTCGGGACGGCTGCGAACCGAGCCATCGGCCATTCGCACGAACAGCCGATCGAAGCGGGGGCCGAGGTCCTCGGGGCCGAGGGCCCGGATGCGCTCCTCCAGGACCCGCTTGATGAAGACATGGTTGTCCTCGGCCAGCCGGAAGATGGCCTGTTCGCTCTGGGCGCGCTCGGTGACGTGCTGCTCCAGGTGCGCGAGGGCCTCCGTGCGCAGCGTGTGCAGCATGTGGAGGTAGCTGAAGAAGGTCGTCAGGGCGATGACGACCGCGATGCGCGCGCCCATCTTGATGAGCGTCGAGCGGGCCAGCGGATCGCGAAGTCGGGAAGTCGGCTGCATGAGGAATCTGGCCGCACTGACACGAGATGCGAGCCGGGAATTCCGCTGGAGGGCGGACGGGGGGCCGCCCGCCTGGAGGGTGTGTCTGCCCGGGGCATCATCGTCCTGGATGCATGCGGGGCATGTCCAGGACGGGATACACTACATCCGGTACGTGACCTTCAGCCCGCCGATGGCGAGTGCGCGCTCGGCCCCCACCAGGGGCAGGCTGGCGCCCAGCTCCACGCCGAAGTTCTCGCCCGCGCGGAAGCGCAGTCCGAGCGCGGGTGCCACGTAGTCCAGCACGGCCCGGTGGCCGAAGTGCAGGTTGGCATCGAGCACGGCGGCGAAGCCGCTGCAGAGCGCGTACTCGGTGCCCACGTTCATCAGGAAGCCGGCGCGGGGCTGCGCGGGGCCAGCCCCCAGGCCCATGTCTCCATCCAGGCCCACGTAGCCGTGCACCTCGAAGCGGTCCGTGGGCCGGTACAGCAGGGCGGCGCCCACCTCGGCGCCCAGCGTGCGGGTCCTCGGGCTCGCGAAGGACGTGGGCAGTTGCAGCCGCGCGCTCGGGGCGAGGACGAAGGCGCCCTGAGTCAGCGCCACCCAGGTGCCGCCCACGGTGAGCTGGCCCAGGTGCAGGGTGGTGCCGGTGAGGGTGGCGTTCTGGACGAACTGGAAGCGCGTGGCCTCCAGCGTGGCGAAGACCTCCAGGTCCGGGCGCACGGCGTAGCTGCCGCTGAGGAGGGCGGCCCCGGTGACGGCGCCGTAGAAGTTCTCCGTCTCGATGATGGCGCCACCCTGGACGCCGAAGCCCACCTCGGTGCGGGGGCAGGCGCGGCGGCCGGTGGCGACATCGGCGGACAGGAAGCCGAAGGTGATGGGGCCCTCGGCCAGCGCGGGGGAGAGCCACTGTTCACACGCGCCCTCGGCGCGAGCGGTGGCGGGCAGCAGCAGCAGGACGGCGAGCGCGGAGAGCAGTCGGGACGGGTTCACGGTGTGCCCTCGGTTCACTTGGCGGCCACGCCGGGGGCATCGAAGCGTCCGTTGCCGTTCCGGTCGAGGATGAAGGGGTTGGTGAAGGACATGGGGTAGCCGCCGGTGACCACCTGCGAGAAGTGGAACTGCGGACTGGCCTCGCTGGTGGGCGGAGCCGGGGTACGCAGCGGGCCGTAGCTGGAGCCCTCGGCGATGTCGGCGCGATCCACCTTGCCGTCGCCGTTGTTGTCGCTGGTGTCGGGGATGCCATCCGGCTTGCCATCGGGGCCACCGAAGTCGGCGGCGAGCGGCAGGCGGGCGCCGGCCTCCACCACCACCCACGCATCCCCGCTCACGCCGGAGAGCAGCTCGGAGAGCGCGAGGCTGCCGTTGTAGCGCACGAGTTTGAGCTCCACGTTGTTGAGGTTGAGCGGATCCTCCGGATGGAAGAGGTCCGTGCCGCTGAGCGCCTTCACGACGTTGCCGTTGACGACGATGCGCACCTCCTCCACGGGCACCCAGGGGGCGGCGGAGACCCTGAGACGGAGCTGCGCGTCGGCCGCGGGGGCGAACGGGGTGAAGCCGAAGCGGCGGATCACGCCGGGGGCTTCCACGGTGGCCTCGATGACGGGGCCGTTGGTGCCGAAGGACTCACCGGCCTTGAGGGCCTTGTTGAACTCGGCGGTGTTGAACGAGGTGCCGGGCCTGGTGCTGGTGTAGACGATGTTGCGCGGCACGCCCACGGTGTTGTCGGTGAGGCTGTGCGAGTCGCTGTTGGCGGTGCCCGCGGCGAACTGGCCCTGGTTGAGCGTGTAGAACCAGAAGGCGCGGTAGGGCAGCAGCATGTCGTTCTGCGTGCCGTTCATCACCTCCTGGGCGTGCTGGCCGTTGTTGGCGAAGCCGCCCTTGGGCGTGCGCACGTACATGCCGGCGCTGGTGCCGTCATCGTTCGCGGGCAGGTTCTTCGTCGTGTCGAGCGCGAGCGCGCGCGGGTAGCCCAGATCGCGGCCGAACTCGGCATCGGACCAGGGGTGGTTGAGCTGCACCAGGAGCTGGTCGCGCAGGGCGGACGGGGCGCTCTCCTTCACGCGGTCGAACAGCTCACCGGGCTCGACGAGCTCGTCCGGCGGGGCGCCGTTGCGCGGCTTCGTCGGGTCGTACTCGAGCGGCCAGAAGTTGTAGTGGCCCACGACGAGGGGCACGGTGGCGCCGGGGCGCTTCATCC
Source organism: Archangium sp. Cb G35 (assembly GCF_001896145.1). Lineage (NCBI taxonomy): Bacteria > Pseudomonadati > Myxococcota > Myxococcia > Myxococcales > Archangiaceae > Archangium > Archangium sp. Cb G35. The sequence goes on along the minus strand of NZ_MPOI01000012.1, from coordinate 127,606 downwards.
AGAGGATGTGGCCGGTGGTCTCCAGGCCCACCACGGCGCTCATCTTGTTCTGCAGGCCCAGGCTGCGAACCGTCTCGGCGTAGTCGTAGATGACGTCGTGGTCGGTGGAGACGATGACGTCCAGGTCCGTGGCGGAGAAGGAGAGCACGCGGTCGTACTCGGGGATGGAGCTGTCGAAGCTGGCCGCGCCGTGCACGTGCAGGTCCGCGCCCACGGTGTTGAGGGGCTGGATCGCCAGCTTGTACAGGGCGAACTCCACGGTGGTGGTGGGCTCGATACCGAAGCTCACGGTCTTCCGGTCGATGGTCCAGAAGGGCCCCTTGAAGGCGTAGAGGTAGAAGCGGCCCGCGGGAACGTCCACGGTGGCGGTGCCGTTGCGGACGAGGAAGCGGTTGCACGCGGGCGAGGGGCCCGGAGGAGGACCGAGCCACGGCGCGCAGGTGCCGAAACGGCCATGCAGGGAGCCCTCGGTGCCCTTCAGGGTGGTGTCGTCCACGGGAACGAGGAAGATCTCGGCGTCGAGGCCCGCGTTGGAGACCCAATCCACCACGTTCACGGTGAGCTTGGAGTGCGAGGACACGGCGAGCGTTCCCAGGTCCGTGTCCGCGTTCACGTTGTCGAGCTGGCGGTCGGCCACCTTGCGGCCGAAGGCGTGCAGCTCCACCACGTAGTCACGGCCGGCGGGCACGCGGGCCTGGAAGCGGCCCTCCCCATCGGGCGTCACCTGGGTCCATGGGACGCGGTTGGCCTGGGCGGTGGTGAGCTCGCCCTCGCTGACGAGGACGCTGACCTCGCGGCCCGAAGTGGAGACAGGCGCCCCGTTCCGGGTCACCACGCCACTGAGCGTCACGTACTTCTCACCGCGCAGCTTCTGCCGGGCCTCGAGCGCCAGGTCCGCGGCGGCGGCCACGTCCCCGCGCTCGGACACGGCGAGGAAGCGCTCGAAGACGAGGTAGTCACGCGGCTGCACCACGGTGCGCGCCAGGCCCGAGGAGGAGATCTGATCGCTCTGGAAGCCCTCGAGCAGGTCCGCCTCGCCGCAGGCCACGTGGGCGTAGCTGGAGGCCGGATCCGAGGCCATGGCGGCCGTCAGGTAGGGGAACTTCTTGAAGGCGTTCCCGATGGAGAGGAGGCTGAAGGACGGGTGCTGGTAGCCCGAGCCCTCCGCGGGCGTGAAGGGCAGGGCCTCGCGGCCGCTCCAATAGAAGCCGTCCGCCAGGGCCCACAGCTGCGGATCCACGGCGGTGTTGAGGACCTCGGTGCGCACGCGGATGCCGGGCTCGCACGGGCGCATCTCATAAATCGTGTGGATGGGGAACTCGGGCTTGCCGTCGAGCGTGCCGTTGAACTGCACCGCCACGCGGGCGGGGCGCTCGTCGATGATCTTCATCGACGTGTAGTGCGCGGCGTCCCCGGGGAGGATGCCCACCACCTGGAGCACCTGGTTGAGGCCATCGTTGTTCTTGCCGCGGGCGCTCAGGTCCAGCAGCGAGCCGCCGTTGGGATCCAGCAGGTTCGTGTTGCCGAGGCCGGCGATGACGGCCACCGCCCGGTCATTGCCCAGGAGGATGTCGCCGCGGGCGCCGAGGGCGTTGAGGCCACCGGGAACGGTCTCGGGGCCCGCGACGGGATCATGGCTGCCCACGCGCTTGTCCGTGGGAGTGAGGGTGCGCACCTCGAGCATGGAGCCGGAGGAGGCCTCACAGGAGTAGCTCAGTTTCTCGCAGGGGCTGACGACCCGGCAGCCTTCATCGTTGCCGAGGCAGCTCTCCTTCTTGCAGCCGGAGAGCGTGAGCCCGAGCAGGGCGAGACTCGCGGCCAGGAGGCGGAGGGGGGAGGACATGATGGATGCTTGTATCAACCTCCCCGGTGGTTCCTCCAGTAGCTCAGCCCGTGGGCGGCGTGGCACGAGTCGCCGATGAGGTCCAGGTAGAGCTGGTACTGCGCCGCCTTCACGGACGCCATGTCGCGGAAGGCCCCCGAGGCATCGAGTCGACGCACCGCGCCATCGAGCAGCGCGAGGGCCTGCTCCACCGCCCGGGCCTGCTCGGGCGTGGGTTTCCAGCCCGTCTCCTCGCGGTAGCGGCCGAGCGCCTCCAGGAAGTGTCCGTAGAACTTCACCATCTGTACGAGCACGGGGAGGCGGTACGCGGGAGGAGCGGAGGTGAGGGCGGCGTCGTACTGGCGGGACTCGGAGCCGAGCCGGTAGACGAGCACGTCCACCTGGGTGTCGAGGCGGGAGCCCCAGGCCTTGCGCACCGCGGGGTGGCGCGCGTGGCTGGCGACGGCCTGGAAGAGGTGCAGTCCCCCACAGGGGTGCGCGTAGATGCCCTGCTTGCGCTTGGGCACCTGGGGCAGTCCGGCCTTCATTCCGGCCAGCAGCTCCGCCTGCTCACGTTCGAGCAGGGCGAGCGCCTCGTCCATCACCGTGTCGAGGCGGACCGTTTCACCCGCGCCGGTGGTGAAGGTGGCGCCCGGAGGCAGGGCGTGGGAGAGGGCATCGAGCGTCCAGGCGCCGTGGGGCGAGAGGGCGGCATCGCGGCGGAAATCGCGCTTCAGGTCCTCCACGAGCGCACCGAGGGTGACGGAGCCACCACTGGCGCGGAAGGACTGGGAGGTCGGGAAGCCCGCGAGCAGCAGCGTCTTCACGAGGAGGTTGGGGTGGGGCTCCACGGGCGTGCCGTCGGCGGCGAAGGCGTCGAAGCGGAGGTCCGTGCCCTCTCGGAGGATGAAGTCCGAGACGATGACGTCCGCGGCGCGGCGGCCATCGCGGGCCTTGAAGGAGCGGCCCTCGGCGGTGATGCCATGGGCGAGCGCCCAGGGGTTCTTCGGGTCCGCGGCCCAGGTGCGGCACTGCGTGCGGAGCACCTCCTCGGCCGAGGGGCGTGCGGCCGGAGCGGCCGACAGGAGCGCGAGCAGCGCCAGGGTGACAGAAGTCATGGGTGTCCTTGTCCGCGAGGACGACCCTTGTACTATCGACTCTCCAATCAATCATCCCGAGGAGCCACAGCGACCATGCTGAACCCGTTCACCGAGGAGCATGAGGCCTTCCGTAAGACGGTGCGTACGTTCGTGGAGAAGGAGATGACGCCGCACGCCCTGGAGTGGGACCGGGCGGGCATCTTCCCCCGGGAGATCTTCCAGAAGTGTGGCGAGCTGGGCTTCTTCGGCATCAACCACGATCCCCAGTACGGCGGCAGCGGGCTGGACTACTGGTACGTGACGGCCTTCACCGAGGAGCTGACGCGCAGCCGCAACGCGGGCGTGAACATGGCGCTGCTGGTGCAGAGCCAGATGGCCACGCCGATCATCAACGAGATCGGCACGGACGAGCAGAAGCGGGAGTTCCTCGCGCCGGCGCTCGCGGGCGAGAAGATCGCCGCGCTGGGCGTGAGCGAGCCGGGAGCGGGCTCGGACGTGGCGAACATGCAGACGACGGCGCGCGTGGATGGGGATGACTACGTCATCAACGGCTCGAAGATGTGGATTACGAACGGCACGCGGGCGGACTTCATCACGCTGGGCGTGCGCACGGGCGGGCCGGGATACGGGGGCATCTCGCTGGTGACGTTCCCCACGGACGTGAAGGGCTTCACGGTGTCCAAGAAGCTCGACAAGGTGGGCAACCTGTCCTCGGACACGGCGATCCTCTACTTCGAGGACTGCCGGATTCCGCGCCGCTATGTGCTGGGCGAGGAGAACCAGGGCTTCTACCACATCATGACGAACTTCCAGGGCGAGCGCCTGGTGGGAGCCCTCTCGGCGGTGGGCGGGATGGAGCGGATGATTGAAGACGCGCTCGAGTACGGGAAGGAGCGGCAGGCGTTCGGCAGGCCGCTGCTGGGCTTCCAGGTGTGGCGGCACAAGCTGGTGGAGCACATGGCGGCCATCGAGGCGGCCAAGCGGCTCACGTACCACGCGGTGGCGCTGTTCGACGCGAAGGAGAACCCGGTGCGGGAGATCTCCATGGCGAAGCTGTTCGCGGGAGACCTGGCGCAGAAGGTGGCCTACGACGTCCAGCAGTTCTTCGGAGGCATGGGTTACATCGAGGAGACGCACATCGCGCGGGCCTGGCGCGACATCCGCCTCATCACCATCGGCGGCGGCACCTCCGAGGTCATGAAGGAGATCCTCTCGAAGATGTCCGGCTTCTGAGCTCATTTTTCCGTGCCGGAAAATAATGGCTCGCGGTCCCAAGGGATGGAACGGGCGGCGGACCCCTATCGGGTCCTCCCGGCCCGTTCTCCTCTGGGAGACACCATGAAGCGCATGCTGCGTTCGATGTTCATCACCGGCCTCGCGGGCCTCGTCCTCTCCGCGTGTGGCGAGCCCCTGGCCACGCCGGAGTACCCCGGGGAGCCGCTGCTCACCCTGAGCGGCACCGTCACCAGCGAGCGGACGGAGCCGCTGCCGTCCCCGACGGTCGAGCTCGTCTGGCTCGTCCCCCGAGCGGGTGAGGAGACGATCGTCACGGATTCAGTGCCCGTGGAGGGTCAGTTCCCGAGCCACTTCACGCTTTCGCTCCATCGCCCTCCCGACGACAGCGCGCTCGTCCAGAGCGCGTATGGGCGGCTTGGCATCGCCTTTATCGGGGTGTTCGACGAGAGCGCGCGGCGCTTCCTCGGGGGCTCCGAGAACTACCTGCTGGCCTATCTCCCCGAGCCCGTCGAGGCGGGCAGCGAGATCTCGAAGTTCCTCGACCAGGATGGGGGCGCGCGCGCCATCCCGGCTGGCTACCACCTCATCCACGTCGAACGCATGACCGATGCGGAGCGCCTCGAGCGCCAGGAATGCCTCCGGCAGGCTACCACGCGCGAGGAGTGGGATGCCTGCCCCGACCCGTTCGACGACTTGTCCGTGGTCGAGGAGGGTCTGAACACGAGCATCCATGTCCGGATCCCCGAGGACCCGAGCAAGCTGCGCCTGCCCAACTTCACCTGAGCGCTCGCGAGGCACGGAGGACCGGTCGGCACATGAGGAGCAACGGGGACATCGAGCAGCTCTACCGCGAGCACGGACACCTGGTGCTGCGCCGGGCGCGTCAGGTGCTCGGCGAGGAGCAGGAGGCGCGGGACGTGTTGCAGGAGCTGTTCACCTCGTTGCTGCACCGGTCCGGTCAGTTCCAGGGCCGCAGTCAGGCCATCACCTTTCTCTACTCGGCGACGACCCACCTGTGCCTCAACCGGCTGCGCAATGGGCGGACGCGGTTGAAGCTGGTGGAGGAGGTGATGGCGCCGCGCCAGTCCGAGGTGGAGCCCCCTCGGGCGGAGCGGCTCGCCGAGGCGCGGAGTCTTCTGTCCCGTCTGCCCGAGGAGCTGCGCGAGGTGGCCGTCTACTACTACTTCGATGAGATGACGCACGAGGAGATCGCCAGTGTGATGGGTTGCTCCCGGCGGCACGTGGGCAACCAGTTGGAGCGCGTCCGCGAGCAGGTGCTGCGCCTCGGTGGTGCGTCTGGCAAGGAGAGGTCATGAGCCGCCGCGAAGGGTGCCTGTCGGATCTCCAGTTGGACCTGTTGCTGGGACGTGCGCTCGCCGACGGTGAAGAGGGGAGGGCGCGCGAGCACCTCGCCACCTGTGCCGACTGCTCCGCCCGGTATGACGAGCTCCACGCGGACCGGGAGGCCTTCCAGACCGCGATGGCTCCGCTGGACCTGCGTGCCCCCGAGCCCCCGCGCCGTCTGGCGCCCCGGCGGGCCGCGTGGGTGGGCAGTGCGATGGCCCTGGCCGCCTCGGTGGCGCTGGTGGTCCTGGTGGGGAGGCCGTCTCGCGAGGGGATCGAAGTGGGCCAGACGAAGGGGGCGGGCTGGTCCGGGTTCTACGTGCGTCACCAGGGAGTGGTGCGCGAGGGCGGTCCGGGCGAGGTCGTCCGGCCCGGGGATGCGCTCCAGTTCACGACGTCGCTGAGCGCTCCGGGTTACGTGGCGGTGCTGAGCGTCGATGGTGCACGGCGCGCCAGCCTCTACTACCCGGCCGAGCTCATCGCCGCCTTGCAGCCCGCGGGCGAGGACGTGCCCCTGCCGTTGTCCACCGTGCTCGATGACACGCTGGGGCTGGAGACGGTCTACGTGCTCGCCTGCCCGGCGCCGATTCCGCTGGAGCCTCTGGTCTCGGCACTGGAACGGGAGCCATCCCGGCCGCCCCCGGCCGAGGGCTGCGACGTGGACGTGGTAGAGCTGGACAAGCAGGAGGGTCCATGAGGGCGGTCCCATTGTTCCTGGCGCTCGCCGGGGTGTTGAGCGTGGCCAGTCCGGCCGGGGCGGAGGTGGTCCGCTTCGGGCTCGTGATGGGCAACAACCTCGGCGAGGCCGGCGAGGAGCCGCTGCGGTTCGCCGAGGACGATGCGCGCAAGGTGCGCGACGTGCTGGGGGAGCTCGGCGGTTTCGCGCCCGAGAACCTGGTGATGCTGTCCGGCGAGGACGCGGCGACGGCGCGCCGGGCGCTCATCTCGCTCAATGATCGCATCCGCTCGGTGGCGGGCAGGCCGGGGACGCAGGCCATGCTGCTCGTCTACTACTCGGGCCACGCGGACGCGCAGGCGCTTCACCTGGGGACGACACCGCTGGAGATCTCCGAGCTGGAGCAGCTCGTGCGAGGCTCGGCGGCGGCCTTCCGGGTGCTGGTGCTCGATGCGTGCCGCTCGGGTGCGCTCACCCGGGTGAAGGGAGGCACCAGCGCGCCGCCGTTCTTCCTCCGGTTGGATCAACAGCTGGCGGGGGAGGGCGTGGTCTTCCTCACCTCGAGTTCGGCGAGCGAGTCCGCCCAGGAGTCGGAGGCGCTGCGGGGCTCCTTCTTCACGCACTACCTTGTGTCCGGGCTGCTGGGGGCCGCGGACCGGAACGAGGATGGGCAGGTGGCGCTGGAGGAGGCGTACCGGTTCTCCTACGAGAACACGCTCCGGGCCTCGAGCCGGACGTTGTCGGGCACGCAGCACCCGACGTTCCGCTATGAGCTGAAGGGGCAGGGGGACGTCATCCTGACGGACCTGGGCCGGCGCGCCGAGCGGCGGGGGAGCCTCGTGTTTCCCGAGGGGCGCACGTACCTGCTGTTCACCGACACCTCGGCGGGCTCGGTGGTGGCCGAGGTGGGGGCACACGATCGGGTCCGCCGCATCAACGTGCGCGCGGGCCGTTATTTCGTGCGGGGCCGGGGCGCGGACTTCCTGCTCGAGGGCACGGTGGCCGTGAAGCCCTCGGCGGTGACGGCGGTGGAGGACGGGAAGTTGGAGCGCTTCGACTACGCGCGGCTGGTGCGCAAGGGACAGGCGGAGGCGCGGGCCGTGCACGCGGTCCAGGTGGGTTACCAGGTGCACACGGCGCTGTGGCAGGGAGCGTCCAACTGCCAGGGACCCTGGGCCGCGTGGGCCATCGAGCTGGAGCACCTGAGCCTGGTGCCGCGGGTAGGCGTGTGCCGGGGTGGCTTCCGCAACGAGAACCTGAGCGCGCGCATGGACGAGCTCGGCGCCGAGCTGGGGGTGGTGCACGCGTGGGATCTGCCCCGGGTGACGGTGAGCGTGGGGGCCTCGGCGGGGGCGGCGGTGCTCCACCAATCCTTCGTGACGATGGGGAAGGCTCCGGACCGGACGGCCATGGCGGGGACGCTCGCGGTGAGCGCGGGGGCCACGTACGACCTTCCCTTCGGCTTCGCCTTCCTGCTGGAGCTGGCCGGGCAGACGTTTCTCTTCCCGGAGCTGACTCCCGAGGGACGCCGGTCCGCCGCGGCGCTCACCGTGCGAGGCAGCCTGGGACTCGCCCGGCACTGGTAGCGGCCCAGGTCCCTGGGAACATGAGCGGACACTGCGCCCATTTCCCCTCGCCCTCCGGGAGAGGGACGGGGTGAGGGTGCCACGAATCCCAGGTTGAACCCCCTGTCCACATGGGGGTCCATGGGTTTGAAGAACGGGGACAGATACCCTCACCCCGTCCCTCCTGATGGACCGAGCCAACCCGGAGAACTTCTGGTTCGGGCCGCGCCACGACGACTACTGGAGGAAGCACATGTGATGTTCCCGATTCGGGACTCACGCGCCGGGGCTTCCTGCTGATGATGGGCCTTCCCGCGTCGAGACGCGCGGACGGGCTCACATCAAGGCCCCGGCCCCTCAGTCAGAGCCGGGAAGGTCACGCTGCCGAGTGTGACGGTCCGCAGTCCATCCGCGTCCCAGAGCTTCAGGACAAAGGGACCAGTGGTCCGCACGTCCTCATCCCGCACTTCGATGTATAGGGTGAGCGGTTCACCTGGGAGAACGGGCTTTTGCGGCCAGATGGACCCCTCCAACTCTTCACCCTTCGGACCCACGAGCTTCGCTCCTTGCGCAGTCCAGGGGGCCGTGCCCTCGTTTTTCAAATCGAAGCGCACCGCCATCCGCCCGCGAGCACGGCAGGTGGTGACATCTCGCGCGGTCAGCGCATTTCCCGGACGCTCAACGTTACGAACCGTTGAGCAGGGAATGCCCTTCTCGCCCATCATGCCGGAAGCGAGCAAGCCGGTGAGTCCGTCCGGCCCATCGCGTTCCGCACGCAGTTGTTGGATCTCCGCGCGCAGTCTCGCGTTCTCCTCGTAAGACTTCTTCAACTCGGCCTGAACGGAATCAACCGGGCGCGCGTGGCGGAAGATCGTCACCTGCCGCTCGCCAATCGCCGGATGGACGACCAGTCGGAACGTGGCGCAGTCAGGAGCCGCGCCATCCTCAAAGCACACCGTCATTTCGTTGGGCTTCTCACCACGCAGCTTCTCCGATGGGACGAGCGTGATGAGGCGTATTCCGGGCGCCACCTTGAAGCGCTCGCGATTCTCCAGCGTCAGCCCGTCCGCACGCACGTCCGAGTCGAAGTCGAAGGTGGTGGGCTGTCCCGGGCTGATCTGTACCTCGGAGACCTCGTTGGTCTCGTCCGCCGTCAATTCGATGCAGCGGCCTTCCGCTTCTCCGGGAGGAGGACATGTCTGCGCGGTGGCGGAAGTCCCCGCGAGAAGCAGCATCAGGAACGCAGCAATCGACGGAGCGAACACGGGACACCCACTCCAGGGCAGGAACGGTGCCCGCCTCTATCACGTCTCCGGACCCGGTTGTGCTCGGGCCCAGTCCTTCCACTTCCGTCCGCTTGTCCGGCGCTCACTCGAAGCTACGTACGGCCTTCACACGCACCGTGGAGTAGATACGAGCAGAATCCAAGCTGCCGTTGCGTTCCCGGATGGCACCTTTCCCACCCTTCAACGAGTCCCACATCTCAAAGCACACCGGAAACGGCTGGCCATCTCCCTTGAGGTCACGCGCTTCGGTGAATCGCCCGTACACGCGCTCCTCTCCGATGGTGAGTGTTCCGGACAGGAAGATGCGGCCTCCTGATTCACCCGGTTGGCGGGGACCCAACTGGGCGGAGGTGGAACCGTCGTGGACGCTGATGTCCTGTTCGGGTCCTTCTTCTTTAAGGTATGCCGAAAACTTTTCCCCAATGCGGACGCCGAGCTTGTCGGCCATGGCCTCGACCGCACCCGCCGGACACGGAGCAGGTTGCGGAGTGGGCCGCACTTGTGGCGCTGGGCAGCCAGACAGCGCCGTACAGAGGGCCGCTGAACCAAGCGCCTTTCCCGTGCGTCCGAGAACCTTTGTCTTCTTCTCCTGGAGCTTCTCGCTGCTGTCGTCTTTGCGAAGCATCGTGATCATTACGGGCGCAGAGATGGAACCCATCGCGGGCTCGGCGCCTTCTCCGCCTGGAGGATCCAGCGGCTTCGCGGATTGCGCCACTTCACGACCGGACTCGGCTTGTCGGGTGGGAGCGGCCTCGGATGACGTGTGGAGTGGCACCGCCCCAGGGCGAGAGCGCAACGACGTGGCGAACAGGAACGCTCCGAGCATCACAGCCGCGAGTCCCGCTGCTGCTGCGAAGCGAGAGCGACGACGCGACACCGGAGGGGTCGGAGCTGCTGCCGCTCGTGGCGCTTCGAAAGGGGCCGGGGCTTGGGATGTAGGGGGAAGCACCGGCTTCGGTGAAACCGGCTCCGGCGCAGGCACCACAGCAACAGCGGGCGCCTTCTGTTCCGGGACAGCGGCGAGGACTTCGACCTCGGGAGCAGGAGCCTTGTCCGGTGGCTTCCGTCCTCTCCGACGCTCTTTCTTCAGCCAACGCCGGAGCCAGCGCTTCGAGTCGGCTACATCCACCAGCGCTGGATCTTCCTCCGTCGTCCTGGTGTGGGGCGTGTCCGGCTCGAACAGCGGGAGGTCCCAGCTTGCATCAGCCTCGGCCTCGGTCATGGCTGCATCGAGCGCCGCGCAGAACTCGACCACGCTCCCGTAGCGCGCCGCCGGGTCCTTCTCCAATATCCGCATGCAGATGTCGGAGAGCGCTCGTGGGACCCTTGGGTTGAGGATGTGCGGTGCAACAGGACTCTGATGGAGGATGCGCTCTGCGAGCCCGCCCTCTTCTTCGTCCTCCCGGTCTCCGAACGGAAGGATGTCCGTCAGCAGCCAATAGAACGACACTCCGAGGGCCCAAAGCTCGTCCGCTGGGCCGTAGTTATAGCTCGCGGAGTCGTTCTCCTTGCTGAAGCGCCACGCCTCCGGCGCGCGGAACTCGATGGTTCCTGGCGGAAGACGCGAAGTGGTGAGGGCTGGGGAGCCCATGAGCGTGCCCACCCCGAAATCGATCAGGAGCGGCCTCGCGTTCCCGTCCCGGATGATGACGTTGTCCGGTTTGAGGTCCCTGTGCATGACGCCTTGCCGGAGCACTTCTCCGAGCGTCAGCCCGATATCGAGCACGATGCGTGCGGACTTCCTGGCCGAGGGGTTCTCCTCCGAGACATACGTCTCCAGGGTCCTGCCCCCAGCGAACTCCATGACGATGTAGGGGTGACCGACGAATGGATCCGGCCAGAATCCGCATCCAAAGAAGCGGACGACATCGGGATGAGTCAGGTGGTTCAGGATGCCGATCTCCCGCTTGGCCCGATCATTCAACAGGCGACCACGGAGGAGCTTGAGGGCATAGAAGCGCCCGGCCTGCTCGGCTTTGTAGACGTGGCCGTAGCTGCCGCTGCCGAGCTTCTCGACGATGCGGTAGTCCCCGACCATCTCTCCGATTTCCGGCAACCTGTAGGCCAATCCCACGACGCACCTCCGAGAACGCGGAGCCTACCAATCTCGTGGAGAACGAGCTGCACGCCGAAAGTCCCGGCCCCCGTCCACCGTGGTAGACGGCCACCATGGACGAAGAACTTCAGCGCTCTCTCGGAGAAGTAGCTCGCGCTGCACGAGAACGCCTCGGTCTCACTCAGGCTCAGGTTGCTCAGAAGGTGGGGCTCGTTCCGGGAGTCTACGGACGGATCGAGCGTGGCGACATGATGCCATCCGTCCCGAGCCTGCGGCGAATCAGCATCGTCCTGGGCATCTCGTCCGACGCGCTGATGGGAGTGAGCCCTTCTCAGGTTGCGGCCACGGTGGATGAAGCTCCCCCAGAAGGGAACCTCTCGCCGGAGCTGCGGCGCATCCTCCACCAACTCCGGACGTGGTCGCCGAAGCGCTTGAAGGTGCTCAGCAAGGTTCTGACCGTACTTGCTTCGTCCTTCGAGGATTGAACCAGGTAGAGCCATCCGCCTACTCGGCTTGATCGTCTGGCTGTTGCGCTGTGTGTCTCACCAGCGCATTGGCAGTGCTGAGCATGACGGATACCTGTGCAGCGTCCATGCGGCGAATCGTTCTCACCAGTCGGCGCAGCTCGGGCGGATCATCTGCCTCGGGTTCAGGCTCCTTCAGCCACGAAGGAGCCTTCTCGACATCGAGTCCCAGGACGATGTTGGCGTCCAGGCGCAGGGCGCGGCACAACCTGCGAAAGGTCGCAACGCTCGGGAGTAGGTATCCTCGCTCCAGCCGACCGAAAACCTCGGTGACGATTCCAACGCGATCCGCGACATCCGCCTGGGTCAGCTCAGCCTTCTTGCGAGCTTCGCGCACGACCGCTGCCAGGTGGGTCATCAGTTTCTTCTTCTCGTTCTGCCTGCGCGTTCTGCTCGGTCCAGGGGTTACTGGACGCTCAGCGCCTTCGGCCACGGGAGGACTCCAATCTCGACAGGGTGCGCTGCTTTCCGCTTGAGGGCGGATGCTTTCTTGAAGATGTCGGCCAGCTCCGCCGCTGCTTCGGATGCGCCGAAAGGCTGGCGGAGACTGCGTAGATACGCGCGGAGGTCATCACGCATCTCAGCAACCGATTGGTAACGCTCGGCAGGGTCACTCCGAAGAGCCCGGTGAGCTATCTGCTTCAGAGGGGCCGGGGCTTTGAATGCGATGCGGTCCACATCCTCGGGGCTAAAGCGGAGGAGACGGTCAGCGAGTACCTCGATGGAAGCCCAGGCCGACTGCTCGGCGCGCACACCCGAGACGAGCCGAAGCGCGCGCTTGGATACCTCGGATGGAAGCGTGTCCAGAGGGTCAAGCGGATGATTCCCCGCAATCATCTCCAGCAGCACGAGCCCGAGCGAAAAGATGTCCGCCCGGCTGTCGATCCCCTTAGGCGCGAGAAGACCGGCTCTGCCCTTCTGAGAGACGGAGCGAATGATCTCCGGAGCCGCGTAGGCGAAATTTCCTCGAAGCACGCGCAGCGGAGTTGGAACCCGCCCGAGAAGCTCGGAGAACGCCGCGCCGAAGTTGGTGAGCTTGACCCGGCCGTTGCTCCCGATGCGGATGGCCATGTGGCTCACGGCCCGGTGGATGATTTGAAGCTCGCGCCCTCGGTCATCCTCGCAGTTGTGGGCGTAGTCGAGAGCGTTGGCTACTTCGGCGGCGATGAAGGCTGCAAGGGCCGGAGAGAGCTTCCGATTCAGCAGCAGCGCGGAGCCGATGATCGTAGCCAGGAAGGCTCCTGTCATGTGCTCCATCACGACGAAAGGAGTGCACTGGTACTCGGCGAACTGGATAACGCGGCCGATCTTCGGGTGATGAAGGTGCTCAGCGAGTTGAACTTCCTCGATTGCCCGCGTGCGGCCCTCAAGCCCTTCGGGGACTTCTACCTGCTTCAGAACAACGAGCCTCCGGCGCGCCTTCTCCTTCAAGGGCCTGCACCTCGCCAGCCACAGAGTGTCGTAATCCACGTGCTCGAGGAGGGAGCGAAGCACCTCGTAGCGGAACCCGTCCGATTCGAAGGTGAACGGCCCTGTGTCCGTGGGCGGGTTGCCGGTTCCGAACATGTGGTCTCCTGTGCGCAGCGGAGCGATTGAGAGGAGCGTGAATCCCCATTGGTTACTTCCAAGGTGCTCCAATACGTATCATGGAAGAGAGGAAGAATGGAAGCCGCCTTACTAGGTAGGTCATCACCTCCGGGCATCCGGCAGGAGTAGGACGGAGCCTCGGGAGGGACAACCAAGTGCGATGCATCTACGGGGAAGAGACGCGCCTCTCGTTCAAGGTCTTGGGCTCTTCGGTACTCGGACCCAGGCCCCCCAACCTGCGGCGCGCTGGACCGCTCCCAGACGACGGAACTGGACGACCCCCGCATTCGGAGGAACCCGGGAAGATCTGCCGTGTTCTGACAGCCCCAAGGGCTCTTCTTTCATCAAAAGGGTTGAAGCGTAGTTCGTGGAGATCTACACCTATGTTCAGGTTGTGCACGATGCCCCACCTTCGAAGGGACGAGGCGATGACCGATTACGACGCCAGGGAAGCTCTCCACCTGATGGCCAAACACGCTTGCGATCATGGCTATCGAGAGCCCGAAGCAGAGAGAAACGCTGCGGACGCACTGCTGAGCACATTGGCCAGTCTCAGCGGTCAATTCGGGTGGAGAATGCATAAGAGCGAAGAACAGCTGAACTCCGTGGACATTTTCCCTTGGGAATCCCCAGAGGCTCGCGACGCCAGTAAGGAGCAACTAGCTGCAACTCTTAGGTATGAGAATGGTGCATTCTCCTTGCGAACGAGAAGCACGGAAGGTCAGTGGAGTGATTGGGCACCATTGCCCTTGGAGTATGATCTTTATACCCACATATTCGTGGGGCCGACTGACGAGAAAATGGGTCGGCGTTCTGCATTGGGCTATATCATTGGCGCAGTTGCCGCTAGTGACACCAGTAACGTGATCAAATTCTACGAGAACTACAGTAAAGTTCTCAGTTCATTCAAGTAGTGACAGGCTGAGAGTCTGCAAGCACGCGGCTCCTGATGCCAGGATCCGAGGTCTGGGGTGCTCTTCGGCTTTCAGGTTGGAGACGAGCAGAATCCCCCCTCAAGAGAGTCCTGGCCGTCCTCCTCCTTCAGCGTCGTGCATTACCTTCAGGATACATCTCCAGAGGGTTGCAAGTTAGGAGTCTATAAACATGCCGTCACCATCAACTACTGAGCTCCCTCTGCCAAAGTCCTGGGACGAGTTCGAAGACATTACTGCTGACATTCTCAAACTGCGCTGGGGCACTCCACATGTCACCAGACATGGTCGCCCTGGCCAGCCACAAAAGGGGGTCGATGTCTATGGTCGTCCCAAGCACCTTGATGGCAAATACGCAGGCGCGCAGTGCAAGCGACTTTCTGACCCCATCTCTTGGCACACAGTCAAAAACGAGGTGGAGAAAGCTGATGAATTCCTCCCCCCGCTTGGCGAATTTATTATTGCGACCACAACGCCAAGAGACGCAAACCTCCAGGAAAAGGTTCGTTTTCTGAATGTGGAGCGACATTCGCTGGGAAAGTTTCCAGTCGAACTCCTATTTTGGGAAGATATCTGCCTTGATCTAGCAGGAGACAAACATCTTCTCGCAAAGCATTTTCCCAATTGGAACAAACTTTCCGTTGATGAACGCCAACCGAGCATTGACGTCCACTGGCTCTTGGGAGAGGAGCCAACCAAGATTCTGAGAATTGAAACCACCCCGGAGAAACTTACGAACTTCGCGATGCAATTCAAGCCATTCAGGCGGAATGATATTGAATATCTGAAATCAAAACATCCCCAAGATGGCGCACTGGCGCAAAAGTATAACGAAGAAGTCGAGGTGGCACTGAGAGATAAAAGTCTTGAAAGAAAATGGCTCGCTCACCATGCGTTCGACAGATACAAATTTGGAAAGAAGTGCGGAGTTGCTGTTGAGGTAGATGGAGTTGAAGCGAGAGATATTCTCATTTACTTGGATTTTTCGGATCAGTTTGAGGTTTACGAGATTGGATGCCCACCTGAAAAGATCGATTGTCCAGAGTTGCCTGTGAGGCCAAGGCTTTCGGCAGAGCGCATTTCGCGTTTGAATTCGTTCAATTTCCCAGATTACGGTCTCATTGGGATTGATTTTTCCCAATCATTTGACATCGGACGGCTTTCGGCTTTGCGTCTAACTTCTCACATCAAGGGAAGGTCCATTTCCGTCAAAGACAACGAAGTGAAGTTGTGCATCAGCAGATTGGCGCAGCGACGGATGCTGTCTTTCAACGATGATGACGATGGTATTGTAGTGGCGCCGAAAGTTGTGGATGGTCGCTATAAGATTCGCTGGACCGCAGATGCGGTCAACTTGGAAGAACGCATACATGGTGAACTCGAAATTGAAGTCGTTCCCCGATCATCCACCAATGAAGAACCTGAAGGCGATGTGGCTGCATTCGATATAGAATCGAAGGAATTGTAGAAGATTATAATAAAGCTGGCTGCATCCTGGTGGCCCAAACGCATTCGCCCTTCACTTCGCCTCTATGCCATTGAGGTGGAGGAGATGATCCGCCCGCTGGGCTACGTCACTTCCCCAATCCGCTGGAGCGCGAGACCGGGCTTCCGCAGAGCCCAAGACCTTGCCCGTATTGTGGGTGCTTGGCTGCGTCACAGCGAACTTCGCGGGGAATGCGAGCCCGTCTGCAGAACTCGAGCCGGCTATAGGCCGGAGTCCTGGGGGAAATATCTATCCCCCACCCTCGCCCTCCCGAGGGGAGAGGGGCTATCTGGCCACTTTCCTGAAAGAGATGAAGGGATCTCTGAACGGGATGAAGGGCTCAATGGCTCGGAGCGGATGCCATGCCCTGGGCCTCCCGGTGCTCCGCTCCGGTGGTGGGCGGTCCGGAGCAGGGCAGCTCCACCGTCAGGGTGGTCCCCTTTCCCGGATGGCTGTCCGCCCTCACCGTGCCCCCGAGCGCGGAGACGATCTCCCGCACGATGTGGAGCCCCAGCCCGAGTCCCCCGTAGTTCTCCACCGAGACCGCCCGCTCGAACCGCTCGAACACATGCGGCAGGCGGTCGGGTGCGATGCCGATGCCCTGGTCACTGACCTGGAGCCGGGCCACGTCTCCCTCCTGGGAGAGTGTGATGTCGATGGGCTTGCCGGCACCGAACTTGAGGGCATTGGACAGCAGGTTGGTGGTCACCTGTTCCAGCCGGATGCGATCCCACCGGCCCACCACGCCCCCGTGGAAATGCAGGGACAGGGGGCAGTTCGCCCGGGAGATCGTCTCCCCCATGCGCTCGACGACGTCCTGGACCACGTCCGACAGCTCCACCTGCTCCAGACGCAGGTGGATGCGTCCGGCCTGGATGCGCGTGACGTCGAGCAGCTCCTCGATCAACTTCGCCAGCTTGCGCGTCTGGGCCTCGGCGCTCCGGATGCCCCGGGTCAGGGGTTCCGGCAGCTCGGAGCCGCAGCGCCGCAGGAGTCCCTGCACGGAGAGGCGCAGCGAGGTGATGGGGGTGTAGAGCTCATGCGCGGCGACGGACAGGAAGTTGTCGCGCAGTTGGATGGAGTCCTGGGACTCGCCGTACAGCCGGGCGTTGTCGATGCTGACGGCGGCCCGGCGTGCCAGCTCTTCCGCCAGGTGCAGCTCCGCCTCCGTGTAGCGGCGGCCCGGCGCCGCCGAGGCGAACATGATGGCGCCGAGTGTCTTTCCGCGCGCGGTGAGCGGAACGATGATGCCCGTCCGGACCGCGACGGCATGGAGCAACTCGAAGAAGCGCTCCTCGCGATACGGGTTGTTCCTTCGCAACTGCGCATCATCGAGCTCCGCGAAGAGCACGGACTGCCCCGTCCGCAGCACGCGGACGATCGGCTCCGGCGTCATCCAGTTGTGGGGATATTCCCGGTTGAGCCTGCGCAGGATGATCTCCTTGGCGGGATCCACGTGCGCCATCGTCATCGGACGGATCCTCCCGTCCTTCTCGATGACATCCACCACGCACCAGTCCGCCAGGTAGGGCACCACCGAGCGGGTCACCTTGGCCAGCGTCGTCTCGAAATCCAGGGACTCGGACAACGTCAGGCTCCACTCGGCGACGAAGCGGACGGCCTGCTCCGCCCGTCTGCGCTCCTCGACCTCGATGCGCAGCCGCTCGAACAACTGGCTGTTCTCCAGCGAGATGGCGATCTGCGAGGACAGGAGCCGCAGCACGCGGACCCGCTCCGGGGTGAAGGCCCGGGTGGCGAGGTTGTTCTCCAGGTAGAGCACGCCAATCGTCTTCGGGGGCCGTTGGATGGGCACGGCCAGGGCCGACTTGAGCGCGTGCCGGGCCACATAGGGATCCGAGACGAACGCGCCCTGCCGGGCGGCATGGGCCAGGACGAGGGATTCGCCCGTGTGGCAGGCGTGCTCGATGAGCGAGCTGGGGACCTGATCCGAGTCTTTCAAGGGGGTACGTTCCAGCGCGACGGTCTCGGAGACCGCGCCCAGGGCTCGCACCATCAAGGTGTCCTTCTCCCCGAGCACGAGTGCCCCGCGTTGAGCTCCCGCCGCCTCCAGGCACACCGCCATGAGCTTGTCGAGCAGGCGGTCCAACACCACCTCGCTCACGAGGGTATCCGCGGCCTTCAGGATGCTGAGCATGTCGAGGCTCGAGCCCCCCACGGTGCCACCCGTCGCGGGGCGGTCCGGGGTCTTCCAGGCCACGGGTTCGGTGGACTCCAGGTCCGGGAACTCCTCCTGCAGGGCGGACACCTTGGCCTGCGCGCCCCAGCGGGCATAGCCCTCGATGGCTGCCCTCAAATAGACGTGGGCGAGCCGTTTTCCACCCGCCGTCCGGAAGTAGCGGCCCGCCAACTCCTGGGCCAGGGCCTCGTCCTGGACGAACCCCTCGCGATGGGCTCCCTCGATGGCGCTGTCGTAGAGCCTCATGGCCTCCACGTGCCGTCCCTCGATACGCGCGACCTCGGCGCTGATCAGCTCGTACTTGTGGCGGAAGTTCTCCGGGCAGTTCTCCGCCCAGATGCCGAGTTGGTGCTGGTTGGCGGCGATCCCCGTGAGCAGGTGGGTCTGCTCCTCGGACGTGGCCGTGGTGCAGGACGCCGCCAGGACCAGCGAGGTGTAGACGTTGTGCTCGGCCACGAAGAACCAGCCCGGCATGGAATCGAGGTGTGCCGCCGCTTCCCGGGACATCTCCCGGGCGTCCTCGAGGTCGCCCAGCAGATAGGACACCTGGAGGCGCAGGATCCTGTACAGGGTGAGCGTCGCGAAGAGATGCTGGTTCACGGAGAGGAAGGCCGCCTCGTCGAATCCGTCATCCTCGAAGCGGGCCCGTTCATGCGTCTGGTCCCGCAGGCACCGGATGGCCTGGCGAAGACCGAGCAGTGAGTCGACCAGCCGATGGACACTGCTCTTGTGTAGGAAGGTGAGGCCGGTCTCGAGCTCGGAGAGCACGAGGGAGAACCCCGTCCCCATCGAGAACAAGGTGTACACCCGCACCGGGACGGAGAATCCGGCGAACTGGAGATCGCCGCTCGTGAGCCCGGTGGTGAAGGCCTGACGGTAGAGGGGCACACCCGTCCGGAGCGGTGCCTTCCAATGGTTCACGCTCACCGCGAACGTGAGGAGCGTCCTGCTCCGTTGCCGTGGATCGTCATACCGCAGGCAGAGATCCACTCCCAGGCGCCCGAAGGCATGGCCGGACTCGTAGTCGCCCAGGAGCAATCCCAGGCGCATGCCATGGGTGACATACGAGGTGGAGGAGTAGACCGTGTTGCCATGTTTCAAGGTGAGGTTGACGATGCGGAGGTTGATGAAGGCGAACAGGAGGGGATCGAAGAAGAAGGTGACCGTGCTGACTTCGGAGAGGATCCGCACACAGGCCAGTTGCTCCGGCTCCTTCATCTGGGGGGCTTCCAGGAGCTCCTCGAACGAGCGGCCGCGCAGATTCTCCTTCACCGCCGCCAGCTCGGCCGCGAAGGCCTGGGGGAGGTCCGGCTTCTCCGGCAGTTCCATGCCGAACAACCGCAGCCCTTCCTTTCCAGACTGGAGTGCCTCCAGGTGGTCCCGCTTCACCAGGCAGGTGAGCAGCCGGAGGATGTAGAGCTCCGCCTTCTCGAAGCGGGACCTGGCCTGGTCCAGCGCGTTGGTGAGGAGCTTCCCGGCGAGCTCCGGATCGCCCGTGAGGTAGGCGCACTCCGCGGCCTCGCGATGAAGACGGAAGCTCAGCTCATGGTTCGACCGCCACGTGTCCGGTGGAAGGAAGCCAATGCCACGGAGCAGGTAGCCCAGCGCGGAGCGGAACGCCGAGGCGGCCTTGGCCTTGCGGCCGGCCTGGAGGTTGAGCCGGGCCAGCTCCTCCCGCTCGGTCTCTTCCGTGACCAGCTCCGCGCCCAGCTCGAGCTGGTCGGCCACCTCGAAGATCCGCGCGTCGAGCTCGTGTTCGCGGGTGCTCCGCAGCAGGCGTCCCGCCTCGAGGTGGAGCCGCTTCTTCTGGTCCTCCGGAAGCAGGGAGTACGCGGCCTGTTGGATGCGGTCGTGCGCGAAACGGTAGAGGGCGGGGCGTTCCAGGACGAGGAGCCCCTCCTGGAGGGTGCTCCAGAGGGCCGAGGCCGTCTCGTCCACGGACATGCCCACCAACGTGGCGAGCAACTGGAGATCCACCCGGTTGCCCAGGCAGGCCGCGACCTTCAGGAGGCGCTGGGTGCGCTCGGGGAGCCGGCGGATGGTCGCGATCATCAACTCGACCACGTTCTCGGTCATCTCCACCTGCTCCATCCGGGCGAGGTCCCATTGCCACGTGCCGCGCTCGACGTCGAAGCGCAGCAGGCCGGACTGGTGGAGGTAGCGCAGGAAGCGGGTGACGAAGAGGGGATTGCCCGCGGTCTTCCGCTGCACGAGCCCGGCCAGCGGCTGGACCTGCCCGGGCCCGCGGCGCAGGGTGTCGCAGCAGAGGGCCGTGAGCGCGTCGAGGTCCAGCGGAGATAGCTCGAGGAGCGTGAGGGCCGCGCCGCCTTCCCGGATGGCCGCGAGCGTGCGGGCGACGGGCTGTTGCGGCCCGGTGGCCTCGGGCCGGCAGGCGCCCACGAGCAGCACGTGCTGGGAGTCCGGGTCCAGGGCCAGGCGCTGGAAGAGCGAGAGCGAGGCGGGATCGGCCCACTGCAGGTCATCCAGGAAGAGCACGAGGGGCGCCTGGGGTGAGGCCATGGCCCGGATGAACGCCTGGAAGGTCAGATGGAAGCGGTTCTCGGCCTCGGCCGGCTCGAGCTCCACCACGGGCGGCTGGGGGCCGAGGAGCTGCTCCAACTGCGGGAGGGCCTCGAGGATGACGCCGCCCTGGTTCCCCAGCGCTTCCAGCAGCCGGCGCCGCCACGAGTTGCGCAGCTGGGCCGGCTCGTTCATCAGCTCGCGCACCAGCCCCTGGAAGGCGTTCACCAGGGGCGCGTAGGGCACGTTGCGCCGGAGCTGGTCGAACTTGCCGGAGAGGAACCAGCCCGCGCGCCCGAGGCGCTGGCGCAGCGTCTGGACGAGCGACGATTTACCGATGCCCGCCGCCCCCACCACAACCACGCACTCACTGGGACCGCGTTGGACCCGCTCCAGGGTGGCTCCGAGCTCCGCCAGCTCCCGCTCCCGCCCGTACAGCCGTTCCGGGAGGGGGAGCTGCCGGGCGAGATCCATCCGGCCGAGCTCCAGGGGTTTGAGTCTTCTCGAGGCCCGCTTCCGTCTGCGCAGCTCCTGGAGATCGGACAGGAGGGACTCGGCGCTCTGGTAGCGCTCCTCGGGCATCTTCGCGAGCAGCTTCAGCACGAGCTCCGAGAGCGCCTCCGGAATCCTGGAGTTGGCGTGGACCGGAGGAAGGGGAGGCCTCGCCAGATGGGCGTGCACGAGCTCCATGGGATCCGGCGAGGTGAACGGCGGCTGGCCCGTGAGCATCTCGTAGAACGTGGCGCCCAGGGAGTAGAGGTCCGAGCGGTGATCCACGAGGCGGTCCATCCGCCCCGTCTGCTCCGGCGAGATATAGGGCAGCGTCAGCTCGAGCTCTCCGAGGAGGCTTGCCGCATCGGCGAGCCCGGCGGCCTTCGTGGCGATGTCGAAGTCGATCACCGTCACGCGGGGCTCCTGCCCGGCGAGGATGATGTTGGAGGGGTTGAGATCCCGGTGGATGACGTAGCGCTGATGGAGCTCCGCGAGAATCCTCGCCAGCTGGAGGGCCAGCTCCAGGAAGGTGTCGGGCTCGGCCGGGTGGCGCTTCAGCCATTCCCGCAGATCCCGGGGCCCGGCGTCCTCGAGAACGAGCGTGACGCTCTCGGCCTCCTCCTTCAGGGCCAGTGGTCTCACCACGCCCGTCACGCCCCCCTCCGCCAACTCCCGCAGCAGCGCGAACTCGTGGTGGAGCATCGCCGCGCTGGTGGAGGCGAGGGAGCCCCGCCGGGCCTGCTTGAGGATCAAGGAGACGCCCTCTCCCGTCCACACCCGGGACACGACGTACCGGCGCCCGCGGTGGATCTCCTGGGAGCCCTGGCCTCCCTCTGTGGTCGGATGCAGCGCCATGCGGTCCCCCGCGAGCGGGAGTGGCCTGGCGCTCGCGCTGTCCCGTTCAGCGGCGCGAGGATTCAGCCAGTTGGCTGCGTCAGGGCTCCCGCTCTCTGCTGAACATTTGGTTGGAGGACCGGGACGGGAAGTGTTCCCGCCCGCTCGCCGCACACGGGACGGAGCGCTCGGGTGCGCGTCCGTTACTTCTTCTTGAAGAGGGCCTCGGCGGCGGACATCAGCGCGTCCTTGTTCTCCCGGGCGTGCAGGCCGCCCTCGCCAATCTGGAAGAGCTCACAGAAGTTGGCTTCGTCCTTGTCCGAGGGCACCTCGGCGAAGGGCTCCTTGCATTGCTTGGCCACCGTCACGTCGAAGTGGCGGCAGTTGCGGCACGAGTGCACCTCCTCGCCGCAATGGGGGCAGGTATCCCTCCGCCCCACCTGGTTGCCCACGATGTCGAGTTTGCCTCCGCAGTGCGCGCAGCCCGTCATGCCCTTCCTCCCGGTCAGGGGTGGAGGAGTCCATACCAGCGCGCTGCTCGCGCCGCGAGTCCTCTAGGAACGCGAGGCCCGGACGGTGGCTCCCAGGGGGGCCGGTTCGGCGGCCCGTGCCTGCTCCAGCTCCTGGCTCGCCTCCTCCAGCTCGCCATCCAGGCGGCGCATCAGGCTCAGCAGCCAGGCGCAGGTCCCCGCCGCCACGGTGAGCATGATGCCCAGCGCCTGGCCGCGCTGCCACAGGTGCGCCCGCTCCAGCACCGCCCGGCGCTTGGCGAACGTCTCCAGCTGCTGGGTGGCCAGGGTGTCGTTGAAACTCTGGGCGAACTCGCTCGCCTGGGCCTTGCTCCGCTCCATGAGCCAGTCCGCCTCCGAGCGCAGCTGCTCCGCGCGGTACCAGCACCCCGCCGCGCAGGCAGCTGTCAGCAGGGAGACGCACACCGCCGTCGTCACGCTGAACAGTCGCATGGCCCCTCCGGTCCGCCGTTTCACGGGTTCCACGACACCCGCCGCTGCTCCGGCTTCCCGAAGACAGTAGCCGATGGTAGGGACCCCATCCGCCATGGGCAAGCCCTACCGTCCGAAAGACCACTATTTCAAGAAAGCCAAGCAAGAAGGGCTGAGGGCCCGTTCCGCCTTCAAGGTGGATGAGATCCTCAAGCGCTACCCCTTCTTGAAGAAGGGCGCCACGGTGCTCGACCTGGGGGCCGCCCCGGGCGGTTTCCTGCAGATATTGGCGGACGCGGTGGGGCCCAACGGCCGGGTGATTGGGGTGGACATCGTCGCCATCCGGCCCTTCTCGCAGCCGTACGTGAAGACGGCGGTGCTGGACGTGCTGGCCGACGACTTCGACGCGAAGCTGAGCGCGCTGTACGACGGGCCCTATGACGCGGTCATCTCGGACATGGCGCCCAAGACGAGCGGTATCCGCACCACGGACGAGGCGCGCAGTTTGCGGCTGGCGCGCAAGGCGCTGGAGCTGTCCCTCACCCGGGGCCGTCCGGGCTCGGCCTTCGTGGCCAAGCTCTTCATGGGTGGCGAGTTCGAGGAGTTCCGCGACGAGGTGCGCGCCGGCTTCGAGGAGGTGAAGCTGGTGCGCCCCGAGGCCACCCGGGGTGCGAGCATGGAGGTGTACGTGGTGGGCCTGCGCCGGAAGGCTCCGTCCGCCCCGGCCCCCGTGGCGCCTTGACGGGGCTCGTCCTACACTGGCGCCTGGTACGCACGCCGGGAGCCAGGCCCATGTCCGACCCGAAGCCCACACGTGGCAATGCCTCGCGCAAGGCGCTCAACGCGCTCGGGGGCGACGACGAGTTCAGCGTCTTCTCGGTGGAGCCGGAGGCGCAGCGGCCCCCCGTGGCGCTGGAGCAGGACACGCAGGGGCGGCCCGAGGACACGGCCGTGTCGTTCTCGGTGGTGCGCTTCTTCCGGAAGATCTTCGGCGATTAGAGGGCGTCAGAGCAGGAGCGTGGGCTGGCTGGCCACGCGCTCCACGCAGGCGGCCACGTCGTTCGTGGGTGAGTTCACCACGCGCGCCACCTCCCAGGCCTCGAGGGGCTCGTCCTCGTTGGGGACGAGCAGGGGCTGGAGGAGCGAGGCCTCCTGGGGCTCCGGACGCAGCCACAGCTCCTGGGCCGCCTGCGGGAGGATGACGGGCATGCGGTCATGGATGGGGGCCATGAGGTGGTTGGGCCCGGTGGTGATGACGGTGCAGGTGCGGAGGATTTCGCCGGTGTCGGGGGCGGTCCATTCCTCCCAGAGGCCGGCGAAGGCCATGGGGAGGCCGTCCTTGCGGCGGAAGAAGTAGGGCGTCTTGGGCTTCGTGTTCTGCTTCCACTCGAACCAGCCGTCCACGAGCACGAGGCAACGGCGGCGCTTGAGGGCGGAGCGGAAGCTGGGCTTCTCGGCCACGGTCTCGCCGCGGGCGTTGATGAGCTTGCTGCCGATGGAGGCTTCCTTGGCCCAGGAGGGGATGAGGCCCCAGCGGTAGGCGTCCAGCATGCGCTCGCCGTCGTTGATGACGACGGGCATGAGCTGGGTGGGGGCGAGGTTGTAACGGGGGCGCTCGATGGCGGTACGGACGCCGGTGAGGGCGAACTCACGGGCGATCGCCAGGGCGGGGGTCTGGATGGTGACGCGGCCACACATGGGACGCAGTATGCCCCGTGACAGAGGTGCGCTCCACAGCGGGCTGTGTGTCTAGAGTGTCCACATGCCGCCACTCCCGAGCCCCCGGACGCTCGCCACCCTCCTGACGCTCCTCTTCCTGGTTCTCGCCGCCCCTGCCGCCCAGGGGCAGCAACCCGTGCCGTCGTGGAAGGACATCGACGCGCTGGTGGAGGATCAAAAGCTCGAGGCCGCCATCCAGGGCACCGAGGCGCGGCTGGCCCAGGCCCGCGCACAGGCCAACGAGGACGAGTGGACGCGGGCGCTCGTCCGCGTCGAGCAACTCCGCACGGCGCTGCATGGCGAGGAGACGGCGGTACGTTTCCTCCGGGAGCAGCCGTGGCCGGAGGGCCTGCTGCCGCGCACGGCGCTCCATCTGTATTACGCCGCATCGCTCATCCAATACGCGGGGCGGTACGGCTGGGAGATACGCCAGCGCGAGCAGGTGGTTTCCGGTGGGCTGGTGGATCTGAAGCGGTGGACGGCCGAGCAGATCTACACCGAGGCCCGGCGTGCACTCGCGGAGGTGTGGGCGGAGCGGGAGCGGTTGGGCTCGCGAAAGGTCGGGGAGCTCGCGGGCTATTTGGAGCCGAACACCTATCCTCCCGGCATCCGGGACACGCTGCGCGATGCGGTGACGTACCTCTGGGTGGAGATGCTGTCGGATGAGGCCCAGTGGAGGCCGGAGCAGTCCAGCGAGGTGCATCGCCTGGACCTGGGCGAACTGCTGGAGGGCACGCCGCGGGTCGGCTTGGTGGACTCATCGGTGCACCCGTTGCGCAAGCTGGCCGCCGTGTTGGGAGACCTGGAGGCCTGGCACCAGGCTTCGGGCCGGCGCGAGGCGGCACTGGAGGCTCATCTGCGGCGCGGCGAGCGTCTCCTCGAGGCCTTCCAGGAAGAGTCGGACAAGGCCCGCATCCGCCGCCACGTGGCCGGGGTGCTCGAGGGCTACCGGGACGTGCCGTGGTGGGCGATGGGACAGGGCTGGTTGGCGGAACAGGAGGAGTGGGCGGATCGGCCGGTGAGGGCGCATGCGATCGCGAAGGACTGCGCGGCGGCCTTCCCGGAGAGCCTCGGGGGTCAGCGGTGCGCGCGGCTGGTGGCGCGACTGGAGGCCCCGGACTTCTCGGTGTCCAGCATGCGTTACGACGGTGCCGGCAAGCGGTCCATCGAGGTGACGCACCGGAACCTGCCGCGGCTGTACTTCCGTGCCTACGCGTACGACCTGGAGCCGCGGCTCGAGCGGGGCGACCTGCACGACGAACTGTTGATGGATGACGGTGATGATGGCGAAGAGGCGGTGCTCCGCCTCACGGCGAGGGAGCGGCCGGTGGCGGCCTGGAGTGCGTCGCTACCGGGGACACCGGACCTGCGTTCGCACCGGACGTTCGTGGTGCCGCCGCTGACGGAGCCGGGCAGCTATCTCATCGTCGCCTCGGCGCGCGAGGACTTCCGGAAGGAGGGCAACGCCCTGGCGGCGACCTTGATGACGGTGACTCCCTGGGTCTTCGTCAGCCGGTATGACCCGGCGGGACGCATCGAGGTGCGGGTGGTGGAGGGCGAGTCGGGCCGGCCCTCGCCCGGTGTGGAGGTGCGCCTCTTCAAGGCGGGAGATGGGCGGAACCAGATGCTGCGGAGCCTGAAGACGGACGCTCGGGGCGAGGTGGTGTTCCCGGAGCTGCCGGACCGGACGGTGCATCGCCTCTCCCTCGCGGTGGGCCGGGGCCGGCAGGTGTTGCTGGATCAGGAGCCCCGCTACGTCTCCGGGCGCGCGCCGGAGAAGGAGCGGACGCGGGCACTCGTCTTCACGGATCGCGGCGTGTACCGGCCGCTCCAGCAGGTGCTGTGGAAGGTGGTGGCCTTCCGGGGGAGTGGAGCGCAGGCGCGCTACCGGACACTGCCGGAGCAGCGGCTGACCGTGTCGCTGGAGGATGCGAACGGCCAGATCGTCGAGAAGCGGGAGGTGGGGACCAACGGCTTCGGATCGGTGGCCGGAGGGTTCACCGTGCCGGCGGGGCGGTTGCTCGGCGGATGGCGGGTGAGGGCGCAGGTGGGCGAAGAGACCGTGGGCCACGCACTCGTGCGAGTGGAGGAGTACAAGCGGCCCACCTTCGAGGTGACGGTGAAGGACCCGGACGCGGCGCTGCGCCTCAATCGTCCAGTCACCTTCCGGGGCGAGGCACGCTATTTCTTCGGGTTGCCGGTGACGCAAGGCTCCGTGCGCTGGCGCGTCCACCGCGAGCCGCTCCTGCCATGGTGGTGGGGCCGCTCGGGCGGGAGCTCGCTGCGTTCGCGGGTGGTGGCCAGCGGTACCTCTGCCCTGGAGGGGGACGGGAACTTCCAGCTCACCTTCACCCCGGAGGCGGACGAGCGAGCCCTCGCGTCGCGGGAGGTCTCCTGGCGCTACCGGGTGGAGGCGGACGTGACGGACGAGGGCGGGGAGACGCGCTCGGCCAGCAGGGCCTTCCGGCTCGGCCTGGTGGCGGTGGAGGGGCGCGTGGAGACGGACGAGGGCTTCTTCCGTGAGGGAGTGCCCGCGGAGGTCCGTCTGGTGCGCGCCAACCTCGATGGGGTGCCGTTGCCCGGAGTGGGCCGGTGGAGGCTGGTGACGCTGAAGCAGCCCTCGCGGCCGCTGATGCCGGACGAACTGCCCCCGCCGAGCTTCCCGGAGCAGCCGGTGGACGCGGACGCCTGGGTCACCACTCCGGGGGACCTTTCGCGGCCCCGATGGCTGAAGAGCGAGTGGGGGGAGGAGAAGGAGGAGCCGCTTCATGGCTGGAAGGATGGCGAGGAGCTGTCACGAGGTGAGGTGACGCATGACGCGCGAGGGCTCGCACGGGTGAAGCTGCCCAGGCTGAGGCCCGGTGCCTATCGCGTGCATTACGAGACGGAGGATGCCTTCGGGGAGCGCTTCACCACCTCGCGAGAGGTGCTGGTCGCGGGCGAGCAGGCACCCATCCCATTGCCGGCGCTGCTGCGGCTCGAGCGCACCACGGTGAAGGTGGGCGAGACAGCGCGCGTGCTGGCCTTCTCCGGGTTCGAGGGCCAGCCGCTGTTCCTGGACCTCTACCAGGGAGAGCGGTTCATCCAGCGGCACATGTTGATGGGGAGGAAGGACCCGGCGGTGTTGGAGGTGCCCGTCACCGAGTCGCTGCGGGGCGGTTTCATCGTGTCGCTGGTGGCGGTGAGGGACTACCAGGTGCTGCGGTACGAGCAGCCGGTGTTCGTGCCCTTCGATGACAAGGAGCTGCGGGTGGAGTTCGCGACCTTCCGCGACCGCGTGCGGCCGGGCGCGAAGGAGACATGGCGGGTGACGGTGAAGGGCCCGGCCGGAGCGAAGGTGGAGGCGGGAGCGGCCGAGCTGCTCGCGTACATGTACGATCGGTCGCTGGACCTCTTCGCGCCGCACGCGCCCCAGAACGTGGCGGAGTACTACCCGCAGCGCACGGAGACCGTGGCGCTTCGGGCCAGTCCGAGCCAGGGCTCGAGCTGGTGGCTCACCAGCGGGGATTGGGTGCATGAGCCGAAGTGGGTGCCGCCCCGGGAGGATGCACTCGTGTTCGAGGAGGGGCACGGCGTGGGAGGACCGGGCCGGCGCGGTCTTTCGTTGATCCCCACGGTGAAGGGGTTCGCGCTCATGAGAAGCAGGAGATCCGCCATGCCCGAGGCCTCGCGGAAGCAAGAGGGCTACGTCGTCGATGGGCTCTCCGCGAACGATCATGCCTTTGGCATCAACCGTGATCCGTCCCTGGACGAGATGAATTCGCGTGCCCGGGGCCCCGTGGCTCCTTCGGACGCGGTGCGTGCCCGGTTCGAGGAGACGGCCTTCTGGGTGCCGCAGTTGCTCACGGGGGAAGACGGCTCGGCAGTGCTGGAGTTCACCGTGCCGGACTCGGTGACGGCGTGGAACGTCTGGGTGCACGCGCTGACGAGGGACTTGAAGGGTGGCTCGCTGCAGCGCCAGACCCGGAGCGTGAAGGAGCTGATGGTGCGTCCGTACGTGCCGCGCTTCCTGCGCGAGGGGGACCGCGCTGTGTTGGAGGTGGCGGTGAACAACGCGGGCGAGGCGGCGCTGGAGGGCTCGCTCGTGCTGGACATCGTGGATCCGGAGACGGATGCGAGCCTGCTGTCGCGCTTCGGCGTGGAGGTGGCGAGCCAGCCCTTCCGGGTGGCGGCGGGGAAGGGGACGACGGTGCGCTTCCCGCTGAAGGCGCCGGCGGAGTTGGGGCCGGTGGCCTTCCGGGTCACGGCGCGGGCCGGTGACTTCAGTGATGGGGAGCTGCGTCCGCTGCCAGTGCTGCCCGGGCGGATGCACCTGACGCAGTCTCGCTTCGTGACGCTGCGAGGCCGGGAGCGCGAGGTGATGGAGTTCGCGGATCTCCGGCGCGGGGATGATCCGAGCCTGCTCAACGAGCAGCTCGTCGTCACGGTGGACGCGCAGCCCTTCCACGCGGTGCTGGGGGCACTGCCGTACCTGGTGGACTACCCGTACGAGTGCACGGAGCAGACGCTCAACCGCTTCGTGTCCACGGGCATCGTCTCCAGCCTGTATGGCCGCTACCCCGAGGTGGCGAAGCTGGCGAAGTCGATGAGCACACGCACCACGCGCTTCGAGACGTGGGACGCGGTGGACCCCAACCGGAAGATGACGCTGGAGGAGTCGCCCTGGCTGGAGGAGGCCGGGGGCGGGAGCAGTGGGGAGTTCGGGCTGGCGAAGGTGTTGGATCCGGAGGTGGCGAAGGCCGAACGGGAAGCGGCGCTGACGAAGCTGCGTCAGGCGCAGTTGTCGAGCGGAGCCTTCCCATGGTGGCCGGGAGGGCCGCCGTCGCCGTACATGACGCTCTACATCCTGCACGGGCTCGCACGCGCGGCCGAGCACGGCGTGAAGCTGGACCCGAACATGACGAGGCCGGCGTGGGAGTACCTCGCGAAACACTTCCGCTCGGACTACGCGGAGAAGCTGCGGAAGGCGGGCTGCTGCTGGGAGTTCCTCACGCTGCTCGAGTACGTGGCGTCGAGCTTCCCGGACGCGAGCTACATGGGAGCCGCGCTCAGCGACGAGGAGCGGGCGCGCATCCGCGACTTCAGCTTCCAGCATTGGAAGGAGCACTCGCCGTACCTGAAGGGCTACCTGGCGTTGGCGCTGAAGCGGGCGGGGAGGGAGCGGGACGCGCGGCGGGTCTTCGAGAGCGTGATGGACTCGGCGAAGACGAGCGAGGAGCTGGGGACGTACTGGGCGCCGGAGGAGCGGAGCTGGCTCTGGTACAACGACACGACGGAGACACATGCCTTCGCGTTGCGCACGCTGCTGGAGCTGAACCCGAAGGACGAGCGGCGGCACGGGCTGGCGCAGTGGCTGCTGTTGGACCGGAAGCTGGGCCACTGGAAGTCCACGAGGGCCACGGCGGAAGCGGTGTACGCGCTGGTGAAGTACCTGGAGCGCGAGGGGACGCTGGGAGCGCGCGAGGATGCGAAGGTGACGGTGGGAGGCCGGACGGTGGCGCTCGCGTTCGCGCCGGAGGTGTACACGGGGAAGGGGAGCCGGGTGGTGGTGCCGGGGCCGGAAGTGAAGCCGGAGACGAGCGGCACGGTGGTGGTGGAGAAGGAGGGGAAGGGGATGGCGTTCGCCTCGGCGACCTGGCACTTCTCGACGGAGCGGTTGCCGGAGGAGGAGCGGGGAGACTTCTTCCACGTGTCGCGCCGCTACTTCCTCCGGGAGCAGAAGGGGACGGAAGCGGTGCTGCGGCCCCTGGAGGAGGGGACGAAGCTGGTGCCCGGGGACGAGGTGGAGGTGCACCTGTCGCTGAAGACGAAGCACGCGGCGGAGTACGTGCACCTGAGGGACCCGCGGGCGGCGGGGATGGAGCCGGCGAGCACGCAGTCACGGCACCGGTACGATCTGGGAATCGTCTGGTACGAGGAGCCGAGGGACTCGGGGACGAACTTCTTCTTCGAGTGGCTGCCGGCGGGTGAGTACACGTTCCGTTACCGGCTGAGGGCGAACATGGCGGGCACGTTCCGTGTGGGTCCCGCGACGGTCCAGTCCATGTACGCGCCCGAGTTCACGGCGTACTCGAAGGGAGCGGTGCTCGAGGTGGGCAGATAACCAGCTCACGCATCCACCCCTCTCCCCTCGGGAGAGGGACGGGGTGAGGGTGCCACGCGCCCCGGGTTGAGCCCCGGTCATCGCGGTTCCGCGTCACTCGCCGCAGGTGGCGCGCTCGTCGGTGGGATACAGCGTGGCGATGCCGTAGGTGCCATTGCGCGTCCCGCACCAGATGCGCCACGACTTGCCACCGAGGTCTGGCGCCGAGTACACGCCGCCCTCCCTCTTCGCCCCATCGCGAGCGCAGCACCGGGCGAAGGCGCGGGTGCCGATGGCCACCATGGCCACCGGATCCTCCGCCTGCGCGAAGCCGCCGAGCTTCTTCTCGGCGCAGGACCAGGGGGCCACGCCGCGGAAGCGGATGAGGTACTGCGAGCCCTGGAGCGCCTTGCCCCCGCGCGCGGGGCCGTCGAAGCACAGCTTCCCCTCGGACTCGAGCTGGGCGTAGCGCGGCAGGTAGTGCAGCCCGCCGATGTTCTTCTCCAGCCACTCGTCGCCGCAGAAGACGTGGGTGAAGGCGTTGCGCGGTCCGGTGCTGACCCACAGGCCGGTGAGCCACTCGATGTTCCCCTGGCGCGAGCCCGGGCGGCCCGCGGTGGACAGGGCGCGCTGGATGCGTGGATCGTCGTAGTGCGCGGACATGAAGCGCTGCACGTCGCCGCGGCTCACCGAGGCGTCGGGCCGCGCCGGGCACATTCCGAGCACCTCGCGGTCCACGGGCTTGAGCGCGGGGAGCTGGCGGAACAGGGGCGGTTTGTCGCAGCGGGTCGCGCAGCCCGTGGCCTGGGGGATGTCGGCGGACAGGGGAGCGGCTTCCGGGGCCCGGTCCTTCGAGGCCAGGAACTCACCACTCATCCGCGGCTGCTCCGGCAGCTCCGCCGTGCCGTCGCACTTCACCCAGCCCTCGCCCGTGGCCCCCTTCAGCTTGCACCACGCGCGTCCGGGGCCTCCCTTCTTGAGGACGGGATAGGCCTTGTCCGGCTCGACGGTGAAGACGACCCGGGTGGACTCGGGTTCCGCCACGGCCTCCAGCCGGGTGCCGGAGACGAAGGCGCCCGAGGCGTGGGCTCGGAAGGGGAGGGTACAGAGGGCGATCAGCAGCAGGGTGAGGGTCCGCATGGATCCGCGGAGGATACCCTCACCCCGGCCCTCTCCCAGAGGGAGAGGGGGCTCAAGCCAGCTTGATGCGCGCGGACTTGTGCTTGCCCACCTGCACCAGGTACTCGCCCGCATCCAGCTCGTGCTTCGGGTCCGTGGCCTTCTCCCCGTTCACCTTCACGCCGCCCTGGCCCATCAGCTTGCGCGCCTCCGTGACGGACGCCACCAGCTTCGCCTCGGCCAGCGCCTTCGCCAGCAGCAGCTTCGGCGCTCCGCCCATCCCCACCTCGACCAGCGGCTGGTCCTCGGCGACGATCTTCTTCTGCGAGTAGCGCTCCTCCCACCCCTGCATCGCCTTCTGCGCCGACTCCGCGTCGTGGAAGCGCGCCGCCATCTCCTGCGCGAAGCCCGACTTGGCGGCCTTCGGGTGCACCTCCCCGCTCGCCACCTTCTGCTTCAGCTCGCCCAGCTCCTTGAGCGTCCGCGACGACAGCAGCTCGTAGTACCGCCACATCAGGTCGTCCGTGATGCTCATCAGCTTGCCGTAGATCTGCTCCGGCGGATCACTGATGCCCACGTAGTTGTCCAGGCTCTTGGACATCTTGTCGCCGACGATCTTCCCGTCGACCATCTTCGCGTCCAGGCCCTCGAGGATGGGCCCGGTCATGATGACCTGCGGCTCCATGCCCTCTTCCTTCATGAGCTGCCGGCCCACCAGCAGGTTGAAGAGCTGATCCGTCGCGCCCAGCTCCACGTCCGCCTTCAGCGCCACCGAGTCGTAGCCCTGCAGCAGCGGGTAGAGGAACTCGTGGATGGAGATGGAGCGGTTCTCCCGGAAGCGCGTCTTGAAGTCGTCGCGCTCCAGCATGCGCTGCACCGAGTAGCGCGCCGCCAGGCGGATCATTCCCTCCGTCCCCAGCTTGTCCAACCACTCGGAGTTGAAGCGCACCTGCGTCTTCGCGGCGTCCAGCACCTTGAAGACCTGATCCTGGTACGTCTTCGCGTTGACCTTCACTTCCTCGCGGGTGAGGGCGGGGCGCGTGACGTTCTTCCCGGAGGGGTCGCCAATCAGCGCGGTGAAGTCACCGATGAGGAACACCACCTGGTGGCCGAACTCCTGGAAGCGCCGCATGCGCGTGAGCAGCAGCGAGTGGCCCAGGTGCAGGTCCGGCCGGCTCGGATCGAAGCCCGCCTTGATGATGAGCGGCTTGCCCGTCTCATACGAGCGCTCGAGCTTCTTCTTGAGATCCTCGGGCACCTGGATGTCCACGGTGCCGCGGGTCACTTCCTCGAACTGCTCCTGGGGGGTCGCCTTGCGCAGCGGATTTTCGGACATGACGCAGCGCAACCTACCCGAAAACGCGGGCAGGTGGACAAAGGACGTCGCCCGGCGTGCGTGCCGCTCAGGTTCCCGGCAGGTGCTCGCGCACGCGCTCGATGCCGCGCGCCTTCCCCGTCTTGTCGTCCATGTCGATGATCACGCCCTGCAGGTAGACCAGGTTCTTGGCCAGCTCGTAGGGGACATGGCGCAGGGTGATGAAGCGCTCGATGGAGGACTCCTTCTTCATCCCGATGACGGAGTCCAGCGGGCCGCACATGCCCACGTCGGTGATGTAGGCCGTGCCGCCGGGCAGAATGCGCTCGTCGGCCGTCTGCACGTGGGTGTGGGTGCCCACCACCGCGGACACCTTGCCGTCCAGGTGGGCGCCCATGGCGTTCTTCTCGCTGGTGGCCTCGCAGTGCATGTCCACCAGGATGCAGGGCGTCTGCTTGCGCAGCTCCGCCACCAGCTCCGGCGCCACCGTGAACGGGTTGTCCAGGGGCTTCATGTTGACGCGGCCCTCGAGGTTGAGCACCCCGAGCTTGCGCCCGTCCGGCGTCTGGATGACGGTGTGCCCCCGTCCCGGCGCCCCCTTGGGGTAGTTGGCCGGCCGCAGGAGCAGGTGTGGATTGTCCTCCACCCAGGGGAGGATCTGCTTCTTGGTCCAGAAATGGTTGCCGCTCGTCAGGAGGTTGACCTCACTGGCGAGCAGCGCCTCGGCCGACTCGGGGGAGATCCCCGCACCGCCTTCGCTGTTCTCAGCGTTGGCGATGACGAGGTCCACCGAGTGGCGCGCGATGAGCTTGGGGAGAAGGGTGCGCACAGCCGTTACGCCCGGCTTGCCCACCACATCGCCCATGAAGAGTACTTTCACGTGTCCAGAAAATCCCAGTCGCGGTAGAGCCCGCGCAGTGTCTCCGACTCGGTGACGACGAGGTCCATGTCCACGTCGTCATTCGTCGTCGGCATGGTATCGACGACCTGGTCGCCGAAGGCCAGCCCCACCCGCCGGCTGCGCGCGGAGGCCGCCTTCAGGGTGGCGTCGTAGTAGCCGCCGCCCCGGCCCAGCCGCTTGCCGTCGCGTGTGAAGCCCAACCCGGGCACCACGAACAGGTCGATCTGGTCCACCGGGATGAGCTCGGCGGAGTTGGTGGGCTCGCGTACTCCGAGCCTGCCCGGCTCCAGCTCCGCCTCGGACTTGATGGCCCGGAAGGACAGGATACGTCCATGGACGTGGGACAGCGGGTAGCAGACGATCTTCTCGTCCTGCAGTGCCGCGATGAGGATGTCCCGTGTGGGCACTTCACCCCGAATGGGGGCGTAGAGCGCCACCGTCCTCGCCTTTTGGTAATAAGGTGTCGCCAGGAATCGGGCCTGCACCTTCAGCCCACGCTCGTCGATGATGTCCGGCGTCATCGCCTTGCGCCGCGCCGTGAGCTCCTCGCGCAGAGACACCTTCCGAGCCGCTCCCTCTTGTGCCACCGTCTCGCTCGCCACCTGCCCCGCTCCCGCCAAGAGTGAAAAAAAGTCCCCCGCCGAATGGCCGTGTGCCTAGCGTCCATTGAACCCTAAAAAGCCAGGTGGGGTTCGAAGTCGTGGCTCCGTAGGCTTCCCTCATCCCGCGAGGGGAGGGCTTGCTCATGGAGCTCGAAACGGACCCCGTGATGGACGTATCGGTTCGAATTTCTGCTGGGCATCACGCGCCCCGCAGGGGACAGCCCTTCTACCAAACCTTTCCTGACTGCAAACGCTTGAAACTCCTGGGGAAACCCAGGAATGCCTGAAGGAATGATAAGAACGCGGAGCGGATGGGTCAAGCCATTGCCGCGCGTTTACAAGGCAGGCGGCCACCTCCTATGATGGAGGGGCTCCCACTTCACCCATGGCGTCCGTTTCCAGAACAATCGGCCTCGCGGCCCTCATCGCCGCAGCCCCCGGAGCCGCCGCCAGGGCACAAGCCGTGCCCCAGGGAAGCTACCAGGCGGCCGTGCTGGGGCGGGTGGAGTGGACCGTCGCGAACGAGCGCCTGGTCGCGCACGCTGTCGATGGGGGCCCCTGCCGCTTCAAGCCCAAGAGCCCGGTGCTGGAGGGGCAAGTGCTGGGGAACGTGCTGGTGGGGCAACTCACCCTGTGCCTGGAGGGCCCGTCCTGCCCGGCCCTGGGCACCGTGCCCGTCCTCGCCCTGTACAGCACGGAGGACCGGTCGCTGACGGCCTATGTGCGGCCGCAGGCGGGGTGCCAGGTGCCGGGGCTGGGCAAGGGTGGACTGCTGGTGCTGCAGCCGGCGGAGGCGGTGTCCGCGCAGGCTCCGGTGCGGGGGGGCCTGGCGCGCCTGCGCACGGAGAAGCGCAACCCCGAGGCCGCCAAGGAGGCGCTGGAGCTGGGCAACCAGCTCCTGGGCAGGAAGGATTGGAGCGGCTCGGCGGCCGAGTTCGAGCGGAGCATCACCCTCGATGACCGCAACTGGGTGGCCTTCTTCGGGCTGGGCACGGCCTGGTTGATGCGCGGCCAGGCCCAGGACTCCATCGACGCCCTGAACCGGGCGCGGTTGCTCAATCCGCGCGAGTCGAGCATCCATTACAACCTGGCCTGCGCCTACAGCCGGCTGGGGGACAAGAAGCAGGCGCTGGCCAGCCTGGGGCAGGCGGTGAAACTCGGTTTCGCCATCACCGAGGGCTCGCAGGACGCGGAGTTGGATCGGCTCTTGAGCTCGGACGGGGCCTTCCTCAACAAGTACCTGGGGCTGCTCCAGCAGGCAGTCGCGAACAACAAGGCCTCTGCCGGAAGGCGGCAACAGACGGGACCCTGAGCGCGTGAGCACCTCTCCCACGCCGCGGATCCCCCGGATCCTCGGCAACTACGAAATCCAATCGCAGCTCGGCAAGGGGGGCATGGCCGAGGTCTTCCGCGCCCGTGTCCGCTCCGGCCCCCGCCAGGGCTGGACGGTGGCCGTCAAGCGGCTGTTGCCCGCCCTCACCAAGGATCCGGCCTCCGTCGCCCTCTTCGCCTCCGAGGCCCGCCTCACCAAGCAGTTGGATCACCCCAACATCGTCCAGGTGCTCGACGTGGGCGTGGTCGAGGGCCAGTACTTCATCGTCATGGACCTGGTGGACGGCCGGGACCTGGGGCAGATCCTCCGCCGCTGCAAGCACCGCGGCATCCACCTGCCCCTGGACTTCGCCGTCTACCTGGCGCGCACGCTGCTCGAGGCCCTGGCGTACGCCCACTCCGCCACCGGACCCCAGGACGAGCCCCTGGGCATCGTCCACTGCGACATCTCGCCCTCCAACCTGTTCATCTCGCGGTTGGGGGACATCAAGCTGGGTGACTTCGGCGTGGCCCGGCTGCGCGTGGACGGCGTGCTCCAGGGCGGCGAGGTGCTCGGCAAGCCCTACTACCTGTCGCCCGAGGCACTGCAGGGCGCCATCGCGCCGTCGGTGGACCTGTGGGCCGCGACGGTCGTGCTGTACGAGCTGCTGACGCTCCAGCGCCCCTTCACCGGCACCACCCCGGAAGAGGTCTTCACGAAGATCGTCTACCGGGACTACCTGCCGCCGAGCCTCATCCGCCCGGAGATCCCCGAGGCGCTGGATGAGATCATCCACCGCGGTTTCGCGGTGAATCCCGAGGACCGGTTCGTCACGGCCGAGGCCTTCGCCGATGCGCTGGCGCCGCACTACGACGAGCGGGTGGGCACGCCGTTGGCCATCGCCGCTGTGGTGCGTGGGCTGTTCGGCATCACCGACGCGAAGTAATTCCGTTACTCCGCCTGCTCCCCGCATCCCTCCCTCGCCCTCCGGGAGAGGGTCGGGGTGAGGGTATCGGGTACCCCAGGTTGGATCCGTGTTGTGCCCCCTCTCCCTCTGGGAGAGGGCTGGGGTGAGGGTCTGCGCTCTCCTGTCCGCCTGGTTCCCCGCTGCCGGTCTTCTGTTCGATGCCGATCTTCCCCTGCACGAGGTCAGCGCCAGCGCGCGAAGGAGGATTCGAGATGGCGACCCAGAAGGAGAAGAAGCCCCAGGAGACCCGCGAGGCGGACACCGAGCGCAAGGTCGAGCGCAAGCCGGACAAACCCCAGGAGTCCCATGAGGGCTCGCCGGGTTACGGTCAGCCTCCCGGTGACGTTCGCGAGAAGCAGCTCCCCGACCAGAAGTGGTAGCCGAGGAGCACGGGTGGGGACGGGATGACCCTCACCCCAGCCCTCTCCCAGAGGGAGAGGGGGCAGACACGGGTTCAACCTGGGATGCGTGGCACCCTCACCCCGTCCCTCTCCCGGAGGGCGAGGGGAGATTGGGCAGGGTGGGGTTTGGACTGATTACTCCAGGTTCAGCTCCCGGGCCCTCGGGACATGGGTGCTCAGGGCCTCCACTACCCGGGCCACTTCTTCTTCCGTTGCCTTCGGGCCCAGTGAGAAGCGCAGGGCTCCGTTCGCCTGCGCTGGCGTGAGTCCCATCGCCAACAGCACGTGCGAGGGCGTCAGGGTCCCCGAGGCACACGCCGCTCCCGACGAGACGCAGATGCCTTCCAGGTCCAACGCGATCAGGAGTGCTTCGCCGTCCGCGCCGTGGAAGCACAGGTTGCTCGTGTTCGGCACCCGCAGCGCTCCCTCTCCGTTCACCGTCACGTCCGGAATGCGCGAGCGCACCTCCCGCTCGAACGTGTCCCTCAGCTGCTGCACCCGCGCCGCGTGTGCCGGCTGCTCCTCGTGTGCCAGCTCCAGCGCCAGGGCGAGCGCCTCCGCGTAGGGCACGTTCTGCGTCCCTCCGCGCAATCCCGCCTCCTGGTGTCCCGGCGTCAGCGCCTGTAGCTCCACGCCCTTGCGCACCACCAGCACTCCCGCTCCCGCCGGCCCTCCGAACTTGTGCGCCGAGAGCGCCAGCAGATCCGCGTCCACCTCGCGCAGGTGCGCCGGCAGCTTTCCCACCGCCTGCACCGCGTCCGTGTGGAACAGGATGCCCCGCTGACGGCATACCCGCGATAGCTCCGCCGCCGGCTGCACCACGCCCGTCTCGTTGTTCGCCCACATCAACGAGCACAGCACCGTCTCCGGCGTCAGCGCCTCCAGCATCGCCTCCAGCGGCACCCGGCCGTCCCGCTCCGGACGCACCCGCACCACCTCCGCGCCCAGCGCCTCCAGCTGCTTCAACGCCGCCAGCACCGCCGGGTGCTCGATCGCCGAGCTCACCACCCGCCGCCGCCGCGTCTCCTTCCGCGCGAGCCAGGCTCCCTTCACCGCCAGCGCGTCCGCCTCCGAGCCCGAGCCGGTGAAGCACACCTCCTTCGGCTCACAGCCCAGCACGCGCGCCACCCGGGCCCGCGCCGCGTCCAGCCGGCCCCGTGCCTCCCGCCCGCTCCGGTGCACGCTCGAGGCGTTGCCCCAGCCTCCTTCGGCGAAAGTCTTCGTCAGCAGCGCCGCCACCTCCGGCCTCACCGGCGCCGCCGCGTTGTGGTCCCAGTAGATCACGGCGAGGGCGCGGACAGCAGTCCCACCGGACGCTCATCCGCGACTCCAAAGGCCTCGAGGAACTTGCGCACCAGCTCGCGCTTCACCGCCTTGCGCTGCGTCGCCCTCCCCGAGAGCGGAATCCTCGCGCCCGCCATGCTGCCGTGGCCTCCCGACGAGCCGCCGTAGTCCTCGCAGATCTCCCGGATCAGCCGCCCCGCGTTCATCCGCCGATCCTTCACCCGCAGCGACAGGAAGAGCTGGTTGCGGTACGTCGCGTACGCCAGCGACCACTTCATCCCCTCGAGGAACATCAACCGCTCGGCCACCTCGGCCACCATGTCCGGCGAGTAGACCTCCTCCAGGTCCGTCACGATCGCCGTGTCCCCGTACACCTTCGCCCGCTCGAAGGCCGTGTGGTACAGCTGGAAGTACCTCGCCGGCAGCTCCGGGTGCTCGATCTGCGCCAGCAGGTGCTTGTGCATCCGCGGGAACAGCCACAGGTACGTGTCGATGTCCGTCTGGGTCGTCTCGCGCCCCAGATCCCGCGTGTCCGCCTTCAGGCCGTAGAACAGCGCCGTGGCCACTTCCGTGGAGGGCTCCAGCCCCGCGGCGCGCAGGTACTCCACCAGCATCGTCGACGTCGAGCCGAAGTCTCCTCCCACGTCCGCGAAGGGCGACTCCAGGCTCTCGTTGCGCAGCGGGTGGTGGTCGATGACGATGTCCACCTCACCGCGCAGGCGCGGCGGAATCGCGTGGTTGCCCGTGGGCGGCTGCGTGTCCACGAGCGCCAGCAGATCGTACTCGTCCAGATCCAGCTGGGCGATGGGCACCACGGGCAGGCGCAGCACCTTCACGAAGGCGATGTTCTCCGCCCGGCCGATGATGCCGCCGTAGCCCACCCGGGCCTCCTCCACGTCCGCTCGCTCCTTCAGCAAATGGGCGAGTGCCACCGCCGCGGCGATGGAGTCCGGATCCGGATTGTCGTGGGTGAGCACGAGGGCCTTCTTGTGACCCTTGGCCACCCGGAGCAGCCGCTCCAGCTTGGCGCGTGCCGGCAGGTTCGCGAGCCGGGGGGGCGCGGGCTCGGGGCCCTCGCCGCCTCCGGGCGTCCTTCGGCTGTTGGCTGTCGGTGTAGCAGGCATGGGTGCTGTGTTTACTTCCTCCGGCCGAGCGATTCGAGACGCTTGATGGCTTCTGCGTAACGCTCGGGGTACGGGGTCTCCAGGATTCCAATGGTGTTGACGAAGCGCGAATCCTTCATCAGGCAACGGAAGGGCGTGAGCCCGATCGCTCCCTTGCCCACTTCCTCGTGGCGATCCACCCGGCATCCCAACGGTTTCTTGCTGTCGTTGAGGTGCACGCAATGCACCCGCTCCAGCCCCACCATCCGATCGCACTCCTCCATCACATGATGGTAACCGGCCTCCGTCGAGAGATCGTACCCGGCGGCGAACAGATGGCAGGTGTCCAGACAGATGCCCAGGCGCCCCGCGTCCGCCGTCCGGGACAGCACCTCCGCCAGGTGCTCGAAGCGCCAGCCCAGGCAGTTGCCCTGGCCCGCCGTCACCTCCAGGCAGATGCGTGACTGGAAGCGCGGCGTGCGCGCGTGCACCTCGTCCAGCGCCCGTGCAATCAGCGCCAGCCCGCGCCGCTCGTCCGGGTGTCCACCCGGGTGGAGGATGAGGAAGGGGATGCCGAGCCGCTCACACCGGGTGAGCTCCTCGACGACGCAGTCCAGCGACTTCTCGCGCTGCGCCGGCTCCTCGGCGCCGAG
Organism: Archangium sp. Cb G35; assembly: GCF_001896145.1. Lineage (NCBI taxonomy): Bacteria > Pseudomonadati > Myxococcota > Myxococcia > Myxococcales > Archangiaceae > Archangium > Archangium sp. Cb G35. The sequence goes on along the minus strand of NZ_MPOI01000012.1, from coordinate 87,550 downwards.
GTTCACCAGGTAGCTGCCGTGCGCCACCACCGGCAGCCCCGTGCGCCGCACCTCCTCGCGGAAGGCGTGGCACTCCTCCTCGGTGAGGGGCGGGGCCTTCCAGCCCCGGGCGTTCTTCGTGAAGACCTGCAGGCTGCGCGCGCCATGCTCCTCGGCTCGCGCCAGTGCACGGCTCACGCCTCCCGCGATGGACTCGTGAGCCCCGACTCGCACGGCCTAGTTGATGGCCTTGTAGCGGCGGCTCATGTCCTTGAAGTACTTCACGCCGTTGTCCAACGAGTTCTCGATGGCGTCCATCAGCAGCGCGCGGAACACACCCTCGGCGCCTCGCAGCGACTCGTAGTACCGCTGACGATCGATCGAGTGGATGATCGCCGGCATGTACCCGTTGCGCAGCAGCACCAGGTTGGTGAGCATCCGCCCCACCTTCCCGCTGTTCTCCGTGAACGGGAAGATCTGCATGAACTTGTGCTGCACCACCGCCGCCTGCTTGATGGGGTGGAACTCGCGGTACTCGGCGCTGCCCGTGTAGTCCACCAGCTTCTCCAGCGCCGGCTGGATCTTCGCCGGCTGGGAGATCTCGTGGAAGTACGTGCGGTGCAGGGGCATGTCCTTGCGGTAGCCGCTGCGCTCCCGCTCCTTGGCCAGCTCCTTCTCCGTGCGCTCGCGCCGCTCGATGTTGGCGCGCGCCTGCTGCGCCTCCGGCGTGTTGCCGCACAGCAAGTCGTGGATCCGCTTGATGGTGGTCAGCGTGATCTGCGTCTGCTTCTTGCCCGTGCTGGCCGCGTCTTCACGCAGGAAGTCGCACGCCGCCTTGTGGTTGCGCACCTCCAGCACCACGGGGATCATCGCCGGGTCCATGCTCGCCCGCTCGGGGAAGAGCGCCGACACCAGCTCCTGCTGGGTGTACACCGTCCCCTCGAGCGCGGCGTCGTGGTAGATCCACGACATCTCGAACTTCTCCAGGAAGTCGCGGCTCCTGTCCTTGAAGATGCCGAGGTAGTCGCGCAGCGTTTCGTTCTTCTCGTCGATCTCTTGGTAGCGTTCCTTCACGGACGTGACGCTCCTTCACACCGGCTGGCAGCGGGACCGGCGGGTCGGGACGGGTAAACCCGGCCAGTGGGAACAACGGTTCACGGATTGTAGAAATTCCAGCAGCTTAGGACAATTAAAACGCTACTTGTCTCAGAGGCTGACCAGGAAGACCTCGCACGCCTGGTCGAGCAGGTCCTTGGAAAGGGCCGGGGGAATCTGCCGGTAGCGCGCCGCGTCCTTGATGAGCTGCACCAGATCTCTGGGGTGGCAGGCGCGCAGCTGCATGTTGTTGGGCTTGTAGTAGTGCTCGAAGAGGTAGGTGACGGCCTGGTCCACGTAGGGGATGCCGGAGGCCTCGCACACCCGGGCGAAGATCTCCCGGTAGACGTCCTCGTCGGGGTTGTTGACCTCGATCTTGTACTTGATGCGGCGCAGGAAGGCCTCGTCCACCAGCTCCTTGGGGTCCAGGTTGGTGGAGAAGACGAGCAGCTGATCGAAGGGGATCTCGAACTTCTTGCCCGTGTGCAGGGTGAGGAAGTCCACCCGCTTCTCCAGGGGGACGATCCACCGGTTGAGCAGATCCGTGGGGTGGACCTTCTGGCGGCCGAAGTCGTCGATGAGGAGCATCCCGCCGTTGGCCTTCACCTGGAAGGGCGCCTCGTAGAAGCGCGCGGTGGGAGAATAGATGAGGTCCAACGTTTCGAGCGTCAGCTCGCCACCCACGACGACGGCGGGGCGCCGGCACAGCTGCCAGCGGTTGTCCATCTCGAAGGTGGCGCGCCGGCCCTGGGCATCGCGCTCGGACTCGAGCGTGATGGGGATGTGGTTGAGGGCGTCGAAGACCTTGATGATCTGGTTGTCGATCTCCAGACAGTGGGGGATGAAGACCTCGCCGCCGAACATGCGGCTGATGGCCTCGGCGAGGCTCGTCTTGCCGTTGCCCGGGGGCCCATAGAGGAAGAGCGAGCGGCCCGAGTTCACCGCCGGCCCCAGCTTGTCCATCAGGTCCGCGTTGACGGTGAGGTGGGCCAGGCCCTGGACCAGGTCCTCACGGCTGATGACGGGGCTCTCCTCCGTCTGGGCGGTGATGAGGGCGTTGTACTGCTCGATGGGGATGGGGGCGGGGCCCACATAGGTGCTGCGCTCGATGGCGCCGCGGGTGTACTCGCGGCCCTTCTCGGTGAGGATGAAGTCCACCGAGGCGCGGCCGAAGCCCTTGCCGCCCCGGAGGTCCACGAGCTTCTCGGCGGTGAGGAAGTCCACCACGCGCTCGATGACGCCGGGCCAGGGCAGGCGCAGCTCCTGGGCGATGTCCATGCCCGTGGCGGTACCCTGGTAGTACAGGTAGCGCAGGGCGATGTCCGAGAGCAGGCCGATCTTCAGGCCCGTCTCCTCCAGCGACTTGGGCTCCGGCGGAGCGATGTCGAGGATGGACGGGTTCTCGAGATTGAAGGGATTGGGGGGAGCGTTGTACTCGGGGCGCATCGACTCGTACTTCTAGCCGATCCGCCCCCCTTCCGGCACGTCCAGAGTCCCCTGGCCGCTCAGGAGCCCGTCAGACGTAGGTAAGCCACTCGATGTAACGCGGCTCCTGGCCCCGGACGGTGCGGAAGTAGGTCTCCTGCACATACTGGGTGATGGGGCCGGGCTTGCCGGCGCCCACGGTGCGGTTGTCCACCTCGCGGACGGGGGTGATTTCCGCGGCGGTGCCGGTGAAGAAGACCTCGTTGGCGATGTAGAGGGCGTCGCGGGTGACGGTGACCTCCTCCACGGTGCGGCCCGAGTCGCGCAGGATTTTCAACACCGTGTCGCGGGTGATGCCGTCGAGGATGGGGCAGGAGAGGGGCGGGGTCTTGATGACGCCCTTCTTGTTGACGAGGAAGATGTTCTCCCCGGAGGCCTCGGCGACGAAGCCGCTGATGTCCAGGAGGATGGCCTCGTCATAGCCGGCGAGCACGGCCTCGCGCTTGGCGAGGATGGAGTTGACGTACTGGCCGGAGATCTTCCCGCGCACCATGTTCACGTTGACGTGCATGCGGGTGTAGGAGCTCACCTTGGCGCGGATGCCGTCGCGGATGCCCTTGTCGCCGAGGTACGCGCCCCAGTCCCAGGCGGTGACGGCCACGCGGGTGGGGTTGATGGCGCCCAGGCCCATGGCGCCGTCACCCATGAAGGCGATGGGGCGCAGGTAGGCCCCGTTGGCGAACTGGTCCTTCTGCTTGCGCAGCAGCTCCAGGCACGCCTCCATGAGCTGCTCCACCGTGAAGGGCAGCTTCATCATGCAGATGTGGGCCGAGTCGAAAAGCCGCTCGATGTGCTCCCGCAGGCGGAACACCGCAAGTCGGCCATCGTGGGTGCGGTAGGCCCGGATGCCCTCGAAGACCCCCAACCCGTAGTGCAGGGCGTGGGTCATGACGGGCACATGGCCGTCGTCCCATTTGACCAGCTTCCCATCGAGCCAGATCTGTTCGGCACGCACGACGTTGGCGGAGGTCGAGCTCATGAAGGGGTCCTCTTGGTGAAGGGGAAAAGACCCATTCTTCCAGGAACTCGTTTGAATTCAAAGTAGCCCATCACCCCAGGTGGGGGAGGGGCGAGAGCATGCGGGAGAGGAAGGGCATGTCCGCGCCGAGCTGCTTGCGGCCGTAGTGCATGGCCTTGGTCGCCAACTGGACGGAGGGCACCAGCTCCAGGGGGGAGAGGGTGGTGCCGAAGCGTTTGACGAGGTGGGCGTAGGGGAGGTTGGGCGCCACCGTCATGGCCGCGAGCCGTTGCAGGGGCAACCAGAAGGGGGTGGTGAGCTTGGGGGCGAAGCCGTCGAGCGCGAGGAAGAAGGCGTTGCGCGTGCCGATGTTGCCGTGGTGCACCGCCTTCCAGGCCGCCTTCACCGGGAGGTTGTCCACCAGTCCCCCGTCCAGCAGCCGGAAGATGCCCTTGTCCTCCATCATCCCGTCCAGCAGGCCGCGCATGTGCGCGTCGTCGCGCAGCATGTCGTAGTGGATGACGCCGGGCAGCGAGGAGGAGAAGCCCGCCGCGTCGATGGCGTCGAATCCGGCCGTCGCCTCGTCCGCGCCGAGGTGGAGCTTCACCATGATCTCCGGCCGGGTGAAGAACTCGGCCAGCGTGCCCATCACCGCCTGGATGCGGCGCGCCACGCCCGTGGGAGTGAGCAGGCTCACCGGGCTCGTGCCCAGCAGGCGCTCGTAGTACTCGATGGGCTGGGGCAGCATGCCGCGCCGGATACCGCCCACCGCGATGATCATGGGCACCGGCAGATCCTTCAGCCGCAGGCCCGACTCGGGCATGCCCGGCCCCGTGTTGAAGTAGCGGCCCAGGCCCGAGCGCAGGAACAGCCGCAGCGCCGCCGGCAGCCCATAGCGGTTCTCCGTGGAGATGAACCGGAAGAGCTTCCGCCAGGAGAGGCTGCGGATGATGCTCACCAGCTCGCCCTGGTCGAAGCGCGCCATGCGCGAGCGCATCAGCATCAGGATGGCGCCCATGGAGGTGCCCGCCAGCAGCGCCGGCTTGAGACCGTGCTCGTCCAGCAGGCTCATGACGCCCAGGTACACGTAGGCCACGCCGCCACCGCCTCCGGCCACCACCACCAGCGACTTGTGCCGCAGCTCGCGGTGGAGGACCTCCTCGGGCACGCGCCCCTGGAGGTGGTGGACGAGCTCGTCGCGCAGCTTGAGCACCGGGGCGCGCAGGTCGCGCACGTGGGGCACCAGTTGATCCCTCGTGATGCGCCGCCCGCCGAGCAGCACCGGGCCGAGTCTCCGCGTCACGTCCTCGCGCAGGGGCGCCGTCCAGGTCTCCACGGAGTGCTCATGGCCCTCGTGGCGCAGCTTGTAGAGGCGCGCCAGGGACAGGGCGGTGCGCAACACGGCCTCCTCGCGCGAGTCCAACAGCGAGGGCGAGTCCACCGCCGCGCGCACCAGGGCCACTTCCATGTCTTCGAGGGGCCGGAGGATTTGAAAGCGTTGCTTCAGCAGCACGGGCAGGAGGACTCAGACGGGGCGCGGGGCGCGAAGGACGCGAGCATACACGTCCCGCACGCGGGCGGCGCTGGCTCTGTATTGGGCGAGGAACGTTTCTCCCGGCTCGGTGCCGAGGACTCCCAGCCGGCGCGCGAGCTGCGCCAGGGGCCGGCCACCGGTGGGCATGTGGGCCAGGGAGCTGGCGTGCACGAGCCGCAGCCGGTTCTCCACCCGGCGCAGGAAGAGGTAGCCCTGGCGCAGCGCCTCGGCGTCCTCGGGGGGCAGGAGGCCCTCGGCCTGGAGTCCCTCCAGCGCCGCCAGCGTGTTGGTGCTTCGCACCCTCGGGTGCTCCCGGCCGTGCACCAGTTGCAGGTACTGGACGGTGAACTCCACGTCCACCAGCCCGCCCTGGCCCAGCTTCGGGTTGAGCTGCCAGGCGTTCTCGTGGGCCAGTTCGCGCTCCATGCGCGTGCGCAGCCGGTCGATCTCCGCCGCAGCGTCCGGGGGCAGGGGACGCTCGTAGACGAGCGGGGTGAGCACCTCGTCCCTCAAGGGGAGGAAGCGCACCGCGTCTCCCGCGGCCGGCCGGGCCTTGATGAGCGCCTGGCGCTCCCAGAGTTGGGCCCGCTTCTGGTGGTGCTCACGCAGGGTGTCCTGGCTCACCACCAGCGCCCCCTGGTTCCCCGAGGGCCTCAGCCGCGCGTCGATCTTGTAGAGGTGCCCCTCGCGCAACTGTACCTGGAGCAGCGTCAGGAGCCGCTGCACGGCCTTGGCGAAGTACTCGTGGTGGGTGATGGCGCCACGGTTGCCTCCGCTCGTGTCCGCCTGGCCGTTGCCGCTGTAGACGAAGATGAGGTCCAGGTCCGAGTGGTAGCCCAGCTCGTACCCGCCCAGCTTGCCCATGGCGATGACCACCAGCCCCTCGCGCTTCCCGCCCGCGTCGAGCGGCAGGCCGTAACGCTCGCGTTGCTCCTCCAGCGCCAGGAAGAGGCACTCGTCGAGGATGGCGTCCGCGACCGCCGTGAGCTGCCGCGCCACCTCCGGCACCGAGAGGTCTCCCCCGATGTCGTTGAGCCCGATGCGCAGCACCTCCTCGTTCTTGAAGCGCGGCATCGCCCCGTGCTTCGTCTCCGCGTCCGGGTGCCGCGCCAGCCGTGCTCCCAGCTCCTGGCGGATGCGCTCGGTGGACTTGTGCGCCTCGTCCAGCTGCGCCTGCACCAGGGCGTCCAGCAGCTCCGGGTGCCGCAGGAAGATGCGCGAGAGGTAGTCGCTCTGCCCGAAGAGGTTGAAGAGGCGCCGGCTCGCCCGCGGCATGCCCGTGAGCAGCCGGAGGTAGCCCTCGGGCTGGTGCAGCCGCGCGAGGAAATCCGAGAAGTGCAGCAGCGCCTGGTCCGGATCCGGCGTCTGTGCCAGCTCCGACAACAGCCGCACCGCCTTCACCCCCGAGCCTCCATCCGCGAAGGGCGAGTGGGGCACCCGGGCCAATCGCTCCAGCTCGGCCAGTGCCCGATCGGGGTCCTCGAAGCCCCGCTGCGCCAGCGCCGCCCGGCGTTGTTCCAGTGCGAGGTCCGGGTCCAGCGCGAGCGCCAGCAGCGGCTCGTCGGGTACCTCGTCCCGCGCCGTCTTCCCCAGCAGTGTGTTGAAGGCCTCCAGCACGAAGCGCCGGTGCCGCTCCAGCTCGGCCCGGAAGGTGTCCCAGTCCGCGTGGCCCAGCGACGTGGCCAGCCGGCGGCGCTCCCGCTCTCCCGTGGGCAGTGCCTGCGTCTGCCGCTCCTCCAACATCTGCAGCCGGTTCTCCACCCGCCGCAGGAAGACGTAGGCCTCCTCCAGTGCGTCCGCATCCGGTCCCGAGACGAAGCCCGCTCGCTCCAGCTTGCGCAGCGCCTTCATCGTCCTCGGCTCGCGCAGGCTCGGGTCCTTGCCTCCCTGCACCAGTTGCAGCGCGTTGACGAAGAACTCCACCTCGCGGATTCCCCCCGGGCCCAGCTTCACGTCATCCGCGCTCGCCTTGCCGCGCATGTCGATCTGCGCCTTCAGATCTCGCAGCCCGTCCACCGCCGACAGGTCCAGGCTCCGCCGCCAGATGAACGGGCCCAGTTCGCTCAACAGTTCTTCCGCGAGCGCCGCGTCTCCAGCCACCGCCCGCGCCTTCGTGAGCGCCGCTCGCTCCCACATGCGCCCGAATGTCTCGTAGTACGCCAGCGAGGCCGGCAGCGAGATCACCATCGCCCCCGCTCGTCCCTGCGGGCGCAGGTTCAGGTCCACCCGGTAGCAGAAGCCCTCCGCCGTCACCTTCGTCAGGGCTTGTGTCACCGCCTCGCCCAGCCGCGTGTAGTACTGCACCGTGGGCAGCGAGCCCGATGTTCCTCCCGTCGTGTGTCCGTCCGACCGGTACAGGTAGATGAGGTCTACGTCCGAGCTGAAGTTGAGATCCTCTCCGCCCAGCTTCCCCATCCCCAGGATGCAGAAGCCCGGGGCGTCCGGTGTTCCGTATCTCGCCTGGAGGCTCCGCTCCGCCCAGGACAGCGCCGCTCCGATGAGCGCCTCGGACAGCGCCGTCTGCTCCCGGCCGAGCTCCGACATGGGCGCTCGCAGGGTCGCGTCGCGCACCATGAGGCGTAGTAGCTCGCGGTACTTGTAGCGGCGCAGGCGGCGGTATAGGCCCTCCGCATCTGTTGCCGCGATGCGCCTTGTGGCTCCCAGTGCCTCCCGACGGTAGTGCTCCCGCGGTTTTTCCCGGGTCAGTGTTCGTGAGCCCGCGAGCCAGTGTAGTAGCCCGGGCCTCGTGGTCAGGAGTCGCGGCGCGAAGGTGCTCGCGTGGAAGACCGGGGGGAGTAGCTCCAGGAGTCGCGTGAGCGTGGGCTCTGGGAGGGCTCTCAGGCCCTCGCGGATCCGGTCGAACGCCGCGATGAGCTCGTCGGGCTCCGAGGTCCGCTTCGCTGCCTCGTGGATTCGTTTCGCGGCCTGGGCTCCGAGTTCCGCAGATAGCGCCGAGAGCTCCTTGGCCGCTCGCTTCGGGTTCTCGAAGCCCTCTGCTTTCAGCCCTTCCTCGGTCCAGGTCATCTCGACCCTCACCCCAGCCCTCTCCCAGAGGGAGAGGGGGCATACACGGGTTCAACCTGGGATCCTGGCACCCTCACCCCGTCCCTCTCCCGGCGGGAGAGGGGTTTTGTTTTGCGCTGGGTGTTTGGTGGGCGCTTGGGGTTTGGCGTGTGCTTGGGGTTGGTCGGGCTCAGGCCTGTGCGATTTGCGCCAGGTTGCTCTTCGCCTTCTCGATGTCTCCCTCGTGCTTCAGCACCAGGTTCAACGTCGCCGCCACCATGTCCGCCGTCAGCGACTCCGCGTTCAGCAACGCCAGGCTCTGCACCCAGTCCAGCGTCTCGCTGATCGACGGCGCCTTCTTCAAGTCCAGCTTCCGGATCGCCGCCACCGCCTCCACCACCTGCTCCGACAGCGTCCTCGACACCTCCGGCAGCCGCTTGCGGATGATCCTCAGCTCCCGCTCCCGGTCCGGGAAGTCGATGTGCAGGTGCAGGCACCGTCTCTTCAGCGCGTCCGACAGCTCCCGCGCGTTGTTCGACGTCAGCACCACCCGCGGCACGTGCTTCGCCTTGAACGTCCCCAGCTCCGGAATCGTCACCGCGTTGTCCGACAGCACCTCCAGCAGGAAGGCCTCGAACTCCGGATCCGCCTTGTCGATCTCATCCACCAGCAGCAGCGCCGGCTTGTCCGACAGCAGGGACTTCAGCACCGGCCTCGGCAGCAGGAAGCGCTCCGAGAAGAACACCGCGTCGCTCGACGCCAGCCGGTCCGCCGCCTCTCCCAGCGTCCCCGTGCCCTGCACCATCTCTCCGATCTTGTCCTTCAGGAGCTGGGTGTAGAGCAGCTGCTTGGCGTACTCCCACTCGTAGAGCGCCTTCGCCTCGTCCAGGCCCTCGTAGCACTGCAGGCGGATGAACTCGCGCCCCAGGGCCTGCCCCAATGCCCGGGCCAGCTCCGTCTTGCCCACCCCCGCCGGTCCCTCCACCAGGATGGGCTTCTGCAGCCGATCCGCCAGGAAGCTCGCGGTCGCGATTTCCGGAGAAGCCAGATATCCCACCTGCTCGAGGCGCGTCTCCGCGTCCTCCACGCTGCTCAGGGTGTGTGCTTGGGTCGAAGGGGAGGGGGTGTTCACGCTCCTCAACTTAACCGAAGGGTTTTCAGGCTACTGCGGCAAAAATGCCAGACCTCCAGCCCTTTCCACACCCTCTCGCCGGTTGCTCGCTGTGCAAGTGGCCGGAACAACTTGGGAAATTATTTCCCCACAATGGGCACGCGACGTGCAATAGAGCCGCGCATTCGTAGCGGGGAGGCGGCGGTCATGTCCTGGTTGTTGCGCATGGTGCTCGTGGTGGCGGTGGCCCTGATTCCAGGAGCCTTCATGCTGCTGATCGCCTACGTCGCCACCCGGACCATGCGGGCTCGTTGGCAGCAGGCTCTCATGGAGGCCCGGACCCAGGGCACCCACGTGTCCTTCCGCGAAGTGGTCGCCACCGTCGAGTTCAAGGACCTCGTGCGCCAGGCTCGCGCCGCGCTCTGAGCCTCTCCTCGTAGGCCGTTCCAAGACACCTCCCGGCCGCGCTCGTCACCAACTTGTCCAACTGTTGGACAAGTTTCGCGAGACCGGCCCCGGAGGGTGCTCCCGCCATCAAGCTTCGGCCGCGCGAGGCAAGGGAGCCACGCGCGGCCGGTGAACCACACTACTTGTCCAGCTCGTCCACGAGCGAGGTCCAGTCGGCCTCGTCCGAGGCAGCGGCCGTGGGGATCTGCATGACCACGGTGCGGTCGGAGACGCCCTCCTCCTCGACGGGGGGAGGCGCCGCGGCGGCCTTCTTGGCCACGGTGTTCTTGGCGGCGGGACGGGCGGCCTTGGCCGGAGCGGCGGGCGCGATGGTGGTGTTGAGCTGCGTGGTGAGCGCGCTGTCGTCCTCGTCCGCCAGGGGCTTGGCCGCGGCGGTGGACTTCGCGGCCGCCGTGCCCGGGGACTTCGTCTTGAAGCGGGCCAGTTCCAGCTCGGCGACCTTGAGGGCCTTGCTCTTCTCCTGCACCGACTGCTGCAGGCGGGCGATCTCCTGGGTCTTCAGGGCCTCGCGGCGCTCCAGCTCCGCCTTCTGACGGGTGGCCAGCTCCTCGAGCTCCTTGGCCTGACGGGCCTCCAGCTCCTTGCGCTCCTTGGCGGCGGCGGCGAGCTTCGTGGCGGCCTCGGTGGTCTTGGCCTCGGCGGCGGCCACCTTGGCGTTGAGATCCTTCTCCACGCGGGTCTTGGCGCCGGCCGCGTTCTCCACGGCGAGCTCCAGCTCCTGGATCTTCTTGGCCCGTGCGGTGAGCTGCGTCTGGGCCTCCTTGACCTTGGCGTCGGCCTCGGCGGCGCGGGTCTGCGCCTCCTGGGTGAGCTGGGTGGTACGAGCCTCGGCGCGGGACAGCTTGGCGGCCAGGTCGTCCGCGGCGCGCTTCGCCTCGTTGCGCTCCTGGGCCTGGGCCTGCTGGAGCGCCTGGATCTGCGCCTGGGCCTCGGCGAGCTGGTTGGCCAGCCCGTCGCGATCCGACTGCAGCTTCGTCTGGTTGTTGCCCGCGACCTTGAGCTGCTCGTCACGCGCGGCGATCTGCTTGCGCGCGTTCTCCAGCTCGGTGTTGAGGGCGCCGGCCTGCCGGGTGAGCTCGTCGGCGGTGCGCTTGGCCTGCTCCGCCTCCTGCTGGCGGCGGGACTCGAGCTGCTTGATCTGCTCGGCCCTGGCGGCCACCTCGGCGCGCTGACGCTCCTTCTCCTGCGTCATGCCGGTGAGCTTCTGGAGCGTGTCCGAGAGCTCCTGGCCCTTGGTGGCGACGTCCTTCTCCAGGAAGTCGATGCGGCGCTGCGACTCGGCGGTGAGCGTGTTGAGGCGGTCCTCCACGCGGTGGCGCTCGTCCTCGGACTGGGAGAGCTGCGCGCCGAGCTGGGTGACCTCGGCGACGCGGCTGCCCAGCTCCTGCTTGGTGAGGAAGAGCTGCTCCTCCAGCTCCTGGTTCTGATCACGCGTCTGGCCGAGCGCGCCCTCCAGTTCCGCCTGGGTGGCGGAGGCCTGCTGCTGGGTCTGCACGTGGGCGGCCTGCTCGCCCGCGAGCGCCTCGCGGGTGGCGGCGAGGGCACCCTGCGTCTCGGCCAGTTCGTTGCGCACCTGGCCGAGCTGCTCGGACAGCTCCTCCTCCATGGCCTGCTTGAGGGCCTCGGTCTCCTGGAGGACGCCGCTGACGCGGGTGATCTCCGCGTTGGCGGCCTGCAGCTCCGTCTCGCGATCCGTGCGCTCCTGCACGGTGCGGGCGAGCTCGTCGCGCGTCTGCTCCAGCTGGCCCTGCGTGTCGGTCAGCGTGGCCTGCGTGTCGGCCAGCGACTGGGCGGTGGCCTCCAGCTCGCCACGCGTGGTGGCCAGCGTCTCCTCGGTGGCGGAGAGACGGCCCTGCGTGTCGGCCAGCGTAGCCTGGGTGTCGGCCAGCGACTGGGCGGTGGCCTCCAGCTCACCGCGGGTGGAGGACAGGGCCTCCTCGGTGGCGGAGAGACGGCCCTGCGTGTCGGCCAGCGTGGCCTGGGTGTCGGCCAGCGTGGCCTGCGTCTCGGTGAGCGTCTGGGAGGTGGCCTCCAGCTCGCCGCGCGTGGTGGCCAGCGTCTCCTCGGTCTGGGAGAGCGTGGTCTGCGTCTGCGCGAGCGTCTGGGAGGTGGCCTCCAGCTCGCCCTGCGTGGAGGACAGGGTCTCTTCCGTCGCGGAGAGACGGCCCTGGGTGTCGGCCAGCGTGGCCTGCGTCTCGGCGAGCGTCTGGGCCGTGGCGTCCAGCTCGCCGCGGGTGCTGGCCAGGGTCTCCTCGGTGGCGGAGAGACGGCCCTGCGTGTCGGCCAGCGTGGCCTGGGTGTCGGCGAGCGTGCCCTGCGTCTCGGCGAGCGTCTGGGCCGTGGCGTCCAGCTCGCCGCGGGTGCTGGCCAGCGTCTCCTCGGTCTGGGAGAGCGTGGCCTGCGTCTGCGCGAGCGTCTGCGAGGTGGCGTCCAGCTCGCCGCGCAGGTTGGAGATCTGCGTGTCGCGGTCGGCGACGGTCTCCTGGAGCGCCTGGATCTGCCCGTTGAGCTCGGCCTCCAGGGCGTTCTTGGAGGCCTCCAGCTCGTTGCGAGCCTGGGTGAGGGCCTCCAGCTCGGCGGTCAGCTCGGCCTCGCGGTCGGCCAGGTGGGCCTTGACGGACTCGACCTCGCCCTCCAGCTCGCCGATGCGCTCCATCTGCTGCTGGATGTTGGCGTTGAGCTCCGCCTCGTGGTGCTCGTTGCGGGCGATGGTCTCCTGCAGCTCGCGCTCGAGCGTGGCGACCTTCGCGTCGCGCTCCTCCAGCCGCTGCGTGAGATCGCTCTCCAGCGCGTCCTTGTCCTGCTGGAGCTGGTCGCGCTCGCCCGTCATGCGCGACAGGTCCGACTCCAGGGCGGCGATCTGCTCGCTGAGCCGCGCCTCGAGTGCGTTGCGCTCCTCGGTGAGCCGCTGGAGCTCCGCGTCCGCCCGGGCGCCGTGGTCCTCGGCCGCGAGGGCACGCGACTCCAGGGCACGCACGGTGGTGTCGCGCTCCTGCTCCGTCTGGGCCAGCCGCTCCTGCAGCGCCTGGATCTCCCCGCTCATCTCGGCGTGGCGCTGGTCGCGCTCGCTGATGGTGCGGGCCAGCTCGCCCTCCACGGAGTCGATGCGCTGCTGGCGGCGGGCCAGCTCGGCCTCGTGGGCCTGCACCGTCTCGGTGAGCTTCTGCTCCTTGACCTCGAACTCGAGGGTGACGATGCCCAGGTGCTTCTCGAGCTTGTCGTACTCCTCGCGGGCGGTATCCAGCTCGCCGGCGCGGCGCGACAGCTCGTCATCGCGGCTGGACACCTCGCGGCGAAGGACGTTGATGTCCTTCTCCTTGGAGGCCACCACCTCGATGAGATCCTTCTCGGCGGAGAACTTCTGCAGGAGCAGGTCGTCGACGGTGGCGCCGTGCTCGCGCTCCTTCTGGAGCATGCCCTGCTGGGCCTCGTTGAAGCGCCGCAGCAGGTCATCCACCTGCATCTTCAGGCCCTGCAGCTCCACGTCCTTCTCGTGGAGGCGGTCCTCCACGGAGAGCAGCTCGCGCTCGCGGACGTTCCAGATCTCCGAGATGCGGGCGATCTGCGCCTCGCGCACCTTGAGCTCGTCACGCAGCAGCTGGACCTTGCCCTCGGGCGTGCCCATCAGGTCGCGCCGCGGGGGCGGACGCTTGAGCTGACGGGACTCGGCGAGCAGCTCGGCCTTGCGGTCCGCGATGGACTGGAAGGAGCGCTCGAGGAAGCCGCGATCCTCCTCGGTGATGGCGCTGCGGCGCTCGCGCTTGGGCAGCCGGGGCGGGCTGCCAGCGGGGGCGGGTGCGCCCTTGAGCGGCGGCGGCATGGGCGGCGGACCGTCACCCGAGTGGCCGGCGGGGGCCGGCTCCTCGTCGGGAGGCAGGATGCCCACGCTCATGGAGGCGAGCTCTCCCATCTCGAAGGGGATGATGAGGTAGCCGTCCGCGGCACCCGGCGTCTGGCTGTGCTGGTTCAGCCCCTCCACGCCCGTGTCCGAGGACAGCAGCAGCACACGGAGGTTCTGCCCCCACTTGCCCTTCTTGATCTGCCCGCACAGGGTGAAGCCGGATTGATCCGGCAGCTCGGCTCGGACGACGACGAGGTCCGGCCGACGCTTCTCCATCTCACGCTGTGCGTCGGCGGCGGTTGCCGCCATGGCCGTTTGATAGCCCGCGCTCTTGAGCACGGTGGCCATGCTGAGGGCGAAGTCGTTCTGGCTTTCGACGATGAGGACGCGGCGCTCCATGAGCCCTTTTACCTACGAAAAGTGCAATGAAAACCGGCACATCCTAGCCGCGCGCGAAAGGGCTTGGAAAGTTTCCGTGTCGGGCTCGTCCGCTTGCCTCACGAGCAGGACGCGTCTCTCTCGGATTACGAGGGTTTGCCACGTGACACTCCCTGCGCCCTGGGCGCGGGAGGCGGGGCGGGATCCTCGTCCCGGCCGGGCATGGTGGTGGGCGGGGTGTGCCGGGCGAACTGCGTGCCCTCGGGCGGGCAGTAGCCGTGCGCCAACTGGGCGAACCACGGGTTCAACCGCGACTCGGGGGGCTCCCGGGGCGGCGTCTCCGGCGTCTCCGCCTCGTGGATCTCCGCGCTGCTGATCTCCTCCGGCTCCTCCAGGGGCTGGGCGTCGGTAGGTGTCGGAACGCTGTCTACCTCTTGAATCTCCTCGGCCTCGGCCTCGGAGATTTCCTCGGGCTCCTCGGTTTTGGCCGGGGTGCGTGCCTGGGCGACGGAGACAGGGGGCACCTCCGTCGGGGTGAGCACCGGTGGAGAGGCGGGGCGGGCGTCTCCAGGAGGCCGGGCCCTGGGCGGCAGCGGCGGAATGGAGATCGACGGGCGCGACTTCTCCGGCAGGCTGGGGGCCTGCTGGAGCAGGACGGGGGGCTCGGCCGGGCGGGGGGTGGGACGTTCCTCGCGGCGGGGCGGCAGCGCGGGAGGCCGGGCCTGGGCCGGCTCGGGAGCCGCGGCGGGTGCCGGGGCCGGGGCTGGCCGGTGCTCGGCGGAGACCGCCCGGGTGATCAGACTCGCGCGGGGCGGAATGGGAGGGGGAGACGCGGGCGGAGCGGGAGCGGGGGGGTCGCGCAGGGGCAGACCCATGATGACGGGAGGCCCGCCCGGCCGGACGTCCTGCTCCGTCAGCGCGTTGTCCCGGTCCTTGAAGGAGGGCTCGCGCAGGGGCAGCCCCATGATGACGGGAGGACCATCGGGCCGGGAGGCCGCCGGCTCCGTCTTGATGAGGCGCGTGTCGAGGCCCTCTTCATAGAGGATGTGGCCCGTGACGAGCGGCAGCTCCTCGCGCGCGGAGCCGCCCTGGCCCGGGTCGGTGTCCGGGATGGGCTCGCCCGCGGAGGCGCCCTCGATGGGTGCTGGGGCCACGGAGCCGGGCGTGATCGCACTCACCGTCCCCGCGAGCGCGAGGATGCGGTTGGTGGGCGTGCCCGTCATCGTCGGGCTGAGCTTGGACTCATCGGCGGGCGCCGTCGCCACCGGGGTCTTGCCGAGCAGGCCGTCATAGATGTCCAGCAGCCGGCCCCGGATGAGGCCCGCGTCGAGCCACTGCTCGGCATATGCCCGGGCCTGCTTCCCGAGGGAGACGCGCCGGGGCACGTCCCGCGCCAGCGCGATGAGGTGGTCCGCGAGCGCCTGGGCGTCACCGGGTGGATAGAAGACACCGGCCGAGGAGGGGATGAGCTCCCGGGCCACGGGGAGATCGGCGGCGAGCACCGGACGGCCCGCGGCGAGGTACTCGGAGACCTTGGCGAGGGCGCCGCCCTGGACGCGGTTGCGGTCCACGTCGTCCAGCGGCATCACGCCCACGTCCGCGAGCGCGAGCACCTTGGCCACATCGTCATGGGCCACGGGCGGCTGGAACTCGACGTGCTCCTTGAGACCGAGCTCGGAGACGAGGTCCTCCAGGTGGGGCTGCCAGTCCGGGTGGCGTGCGCCCACGAGTGTGAGCCGCACGTCCACTTCCCGCACCGCGAGTGCGAGCCCCCGCAGCAGCCCGGCCAGTCCCTGCCAGGCGACCTGGCTGCCCAGGTACATCAGCCGCATGGGGGTGCCATCCGGCGAGCCGAGCGCCTCGGGCGAATAGGGCCCCAGGTCCACCGGGGCGCGCACCACCTGTACGGACTCCTGGCCCACACCCAGCGATTGGATGAAGGAGCGCGTGGTGGGCGAGCCGGTGATGACCCGGTCCGCGTTCATCAGACAGAAGAGTTCCTGGCGGCGGACCTTGGAGAGGAACTTCCGGTCACCCTCCAACTGCGGGTGCGTGTAGCGCAGCTCCTGGGAGGGGAAGCCCTGGGCCTCGTAGATGAGCCGGTAGCCGTAGTCGCCCTTGAGCTCGCACAGGGCGTAGCCGCCGAAGGGGTCGGTGAAGTGGACGAGCGCATACTCCTCGCTCTCCAGCTGGCGGCGCACGGCGCGCTCGAAGGACTGGATGCGCGAGGCCAGATCTCCAGCGCCCACGGGCACGCGGAGCAGGCGGGCGCCCTGGTACTTCTCGATGTGCGAGTGGTCCGGCGTCTTGACCGAGAGCACCACCACGGAGAAGCGATCGGGCAATGCCTTCAAATACTCCGTCAACCGCCGCGACGAGCCAGAAGGGCCGGGGAGGACATCGAAGCTGCACAGCAGGAGTCTGGGCAGGTCGCTCAAGGCGGACGGGAGAATACAAAGTCGACTCCCGGCTTGTCACCGCCCCCGGCGAGTCCCGAGGTAAGACCACGAACAGAAGTGAAATCGCTCGTTGACCCCCGAGCCCTGGCGACCTAAGCCGATAGGTGCCTATGGCCGACTTCAAGAGCGTCACGGTGGAGTACCTGCGGGAGCTCGCGCGTAAGCATCTCGGACGCGGGCATAGCAAGCTCAAGACCAAGAAGGACCTGCTGGCGGCGCTCGCGCAGCGGGTGCCCAGGCTGGCGAAGCTGGCGGGCCTCGAGGAGCAGGGGACGGGGGCCGTCAACCAGAAGACGCGTCCGGCGGATGGGACGGTGGGGACGACGGGCTCACGCAAGGCCCCGGTGGCCGTCTCTGCGGCTTCACGCACCGAGAAGCCCGAGGATGAGCGTCCCAAGCAGCCCGCCGCCCCGGAGCACCCCCTGCCCGGCGACGACGACGAGAAGACCCCGGTCCACCCCCTGCCCCGCCCCGCGGAGGTGGTGACCTTCCCGCCCAAGCCCAAGTCGCCGGGCCGGCTCTCGGTCGACGAGGAGGTCACCCTGGTGACGCCGGTGGACCCGGCCGCGCCTCCGGAGGCTGTCCCCGTGGCGCAGCATGCCGCCGAGCCGCTGGTGGAGGGCTTCTTCGTGGCCCGCATGGCGGGAGAGCAGGAGGCCTGGCACCACCACCTCACCGAGGCGCAGAACCGCCGGCCCCGCGAGGCGCTCGGCTCGCCGGATTATGCAGAGCATCTCGGCGAGCTGCCGATGGACTACGAGGACGACACGGCGCTGCTGCTGGCGAGAGATCCGCATACGCTCTTCGTGCTCTGGGACTTCAGCGCCGAGGCCCGGCGGCGTGCCCTGGACGGGCTGCAGTCGCCGCGCGCCGTGCTGCGCGTCTATGACGACGCCGACGTGCTGGTGCGGGTGATCGACGTCGCGCTCGAGTCGCGCAGCTTCTACATCCACGGGCTGCCGCCCGGCCGTCCCTACCGTGTGGAGGCCCATTTCGTGGGCAGCAGTGGCCGCTCACGCCGCATCGGCCACTCCTCCAACCGCGTCTTCCTGCCGCCGGGAGGGCCGTCCGAGGACATCTCGGTGCGCTACCTGCGCATGCCGCCCGTTGCCGTCCGGGGCGCCAACATGGAGGCGGTGGCGGCCACCGCGCCCACCCGGACCCCGCTCTACGAGGAGCGCGAGTACATCATCTGGCGCCGCGTGGCCCTGCCGGGCAGCGGGGGCTTCGAGGACATCCCCGAGCTCCAGCGCGAGCGCACCGGCCCCGGTGCCCCGGAGGAGGGGCCCCCCGGCCAGGATTACCTCCATGCCCGCCGTGCCGAGGGCTCCTCGGAGCAGCCGTGGATGGGCTCCTGGGGTCCCGCTGGCTCCTCGGAGCAGCAGTGGATGCGGTCGCAGGGTCCGGGCGGCTCCTCGGAGCAGCCGGCGGGCGCGCGGACGCAGGCGGATTCCTCCGAGTCGTGGTGGATGAAGTCGCAGGGGCCGAGCGGCTCCTCCGACGAGTGGGCGCGTTCGCAAGGGCCGGCAGGGCCGTCGGGCGAGTGGATGGGGTCGCAAGGGCCGGGCGGGTCCTCCGAGCAATGGGTCTGGGCGTGGATGCGTCCTTCCTCCTCGGGTCTGGGCCGGTAGGGAGAAGACATGAGCATCGGCTCGCTCGCGCTCGTCCTGCACGCCCACCTGCCGTTCGTCCGTCACCCCGAGTACGAGGACTTCCTCGAGGAGGACTGGCTCTACGAGGCGATCTCGGAGACGTACCTCCCGCTGTTGCTCGTCTTCGATCGGCTGGCGGAAGAGGGCGTGCCCTACCGGGTGACGATGACGCTCACGCCCACGCTCGTCACCATGCTGCGCGACGAGCTGCTCATGGACCGCTATGCGCGCAAGCTGGACCAGCTGTGTGAGCTGGGCTCGCGCGAGGTGCACCGCACCCGGAACGATCCCGTCTTCAGCCGGCTGGCCCACTTCTACCGGGACCACTTCGAGACGCTGCGCGGCGCCTTCCGCGAGCGCTACAAGCGGGACCTGGTGAGCGCGTTCCGCCGGCTGCAGGACGCGGGGCACGTGGAGATCATCACCTGCAACGCCACGCACGGCTTCCTGCCGCTGATGCAGCAGACGCCCGAGGCGGTGCGCGCGCAGATCACCGTGGCGGCCAACCACTACCGGCAGACCTTTGGCCGGGACGCGCCGGGCATCTGGCTGGCCGAGTGCGGCTACTTCCCCGGGGTGGAGAAGTACCTGGCGGCCGAGCGCATCCGTTACTTCTTCGTGGACACACACGGCCTGACGGATGCCTCGCCGCGGCCGGTGCATGGCCCGTTCGCGCCCATCTACACGGAAGCGGGTGTGGCCGCGTACGCGCGGGATCCCGAGAGCAGCCAGCAGGTGTGGAGCTCCCAGCACGGCTACCCGGGGGACCCCGTCTACCGCGAGTTCTACCGGGACATCGGCTGGGACCTGGACCTGGACTACATCCGGCCCTTCATCCAGCCCACCGGGGATCGCAAGAACACGGGCTTCAAGTACTACCGGATCACCGGCAAGACGCAGGACAAGCAGCCCTACGATCCGGACGTCGCGCGCGAGCGGGCCGCCCTCCACGCGGGCAACTTCCTCTTCAACCGCGAGAAGCAATTCGAGTGGCTCACGGGGAAGATGGGAGGCCGCAAGCCGGTGGTGGTGGCTCCCTACGACGCCGAGCTCTACGGCCACTGGTGGTTCGAGGGGCCCTGGTTCCTCGAGGCGCTCATCCGCAAGGTGGCCCGGGAGCAGAAGACGTTCCAGTTGGTGGCGCCCTCGGACGATCTGGCCGAGCACCCGGAGAACCAGGTGGCCACGCCGCCCCTGTCCTCGTGGGGCGCGGGTGGCTACGCCAACATGTGGCTGGACGGCACCAACGATTGGATCTACCGGCACCTCCACCACTGTTCGCGGCAGATGGTGGCCCTGGCGAAGGACCACCCCGATGCCCCGACGCTCGTGCGCCGGGCGCTCAACCAGGCCTCGCGCGAGCTCCTGTTGGCCCAGGCCTCGGATTGGGCCTTCATCATGAAGACCGGGACCATGGTGGACTACGCCGTGCGCCGCACGCAGGAGCACATCCTCCGCTTCCAGCGCCTGCACGATCAAATCCGGAACGGGAGCATCGACGAGGGTTGGCTGGCCCACATCGAGGGCAAGAACAACCTCTTCCCGGAGATCGACTACCGGGTGTACCGCCCGGGGTAGGGGACCGGGGCGCTCGCCGGGCTGTTGAGGGTGTGGCGCCTACATCCCTGGCTCTCATTCTCGGGAAGAGAAGGAGGGCCTCACTGTTTCCCAGTCGCTCGGGCAGGGCGGATCTGCCTTGCCTTGACGTCTTTCCGTCTTATTTCGGGGGAGACCATGATCAAGCGACTGAATGCATCGCGGCGCGCTCTTACGGGCGCCCTCATCGTAGCGCTGCCGGTGCTGGCGCAGGCCCAGACGGCGGCTCCTTCCGCTCCTCCCTCCCAGCCGGCCACCCGGGAAGCGCAGGCCCTGCCTTCGCTCGCCCCGCTGGTCGAGTCCGTGAAGGGGGCGGTCGTCAACGTGGACGTGCAGTCCAAGGCCTCCGGTTTCGGACAGGGGGAGAACCCCTTCATGGATCGCTTCTTCGGAGGCGGAGAGGGCCGGGGCCGAGGGCGCGAGCAGATCCGGCAGGGCTCGGGCTCGGGCTTCATCATCGACGCCAAGGGCCTGGTGTTGACCAACAACCACGTCGTCGAGGGCGCGGTGGCCATCCGCGTGCGCCTGGACGATGGGCGCAGCTTCGACGCGGAGATCGTCGGGACGGATCCGCTCACGGACGTGGCCCTCATCCGGCTCAAGGGCAAGGTGGAGAACCTGCAGACGGTGAAGCTGGGGGACTCGGACGCGCTGCGCGTGGGTGACTGGGTGGTGGCCATCGGCAACCCGTTCGGTCTGGCCTCGAGCGTGAGCAGCGGCATCCTCTCGGCGCGAGCCCGCGACATCCACTCCGGCCCGTACGACGACTTCCTGCAGACGGACGCGGCCATCAACCCGGGCAACTCGGGTGGTCCGCTCTTCAACCTGAAGGGCGAGGTGGTGGGCATCAACACGGCCATCGTGGGCGGCGGCACGGGCATCGGCTTCGCGGTGCCGAGCAACCTGGTGAAGGCGCTCAAGCCGCAGTTGGAGAAGGACGGCGCGGTGACGCGTGCGTGGCTGGGCATTGGCATCCAGGACCTGACGCAGGACCTGGCCAAGGCGCTGGCGTTGCCGGTCAACGAGGGCGCGATCGTGTCGCAGGTGAACGAGGGCTCCCCGGCGGGAAAGGCGGGCATGAGGTCGGACGACGTCATCGTGGCCATCGACGGGCAGAAGGTGGGCTCGGGAGGCCAGTTGACGCGCACGGTGGCGCTGAAGAAGCCGGGCTCCACGTCGACGGTGGACGTCTTCCGGGACGGCAAGAGGCAGGCGCTGAAGGTGCAGCTGGGGACGCGTCCGGACCGCGAGGGGGTGAGCTCGCGTCAGCGGCGTGGCGGCGAGGAGACGGAGCAGTCCTCCAAGGCGCGCGTGGGCGTGTCACTGAGCAACGTGGATCCGCGGATCGTGGAGCGGACGGGGCTGCGCTCGGAGGAGGGGGCGCTGGTGACGGACGTGTTGCCGGGCTCACCGGCGGAGCGTGCGGACCTGCAGCCGGGGATGGTGGTGGTGGAGGTGGATCGCAAGCCGGTGCGCAACGCGGAGGAGCTGGCGAAGATCATCCGCAAGGCGCCCGCGGGAAGCACGCTGCTGTTGCGCGTGGAGGTGCCGGGCAACGGCCGTTACCTGCGAGCCCTGCACATTCCGTAGCGGCCCATCACCCCTCGGCAATCCCCTCCCTCTCCCCTCGGGAGAGGGCCGGCTCACGCCTTGGCGATGGTGGTGGGGGAGGCGGGATCGTTGGGGCGGGAGAGGCCGCGTTCGCGGCCGGGGTGCAGCTCCATGCCGGACGCATAGGCGGTGACGCTGTTCCGTCCGGCGCGCTTGCTGGCGTAGAGGGCGGCGTCGGCGCAATCCACCAGGGTGTCCTGCGAGGTGGAGTCGGTGGGCATGGTGGCCACGCCGATGGAGACGGTGATGTGGCCGCCGGGCTGGGTGGGGGCGGCGAGCTGGGGGGCCTCCATGATGGAGCGCCGGAGCTTCTCGGCCACCTCGAAGGCGTCGTTCTTGGAGACGTTGGAGAGCACCAGCATGAACTCCTCGCCGCCGTAGCGCGCGAGGGTGTCCACCTTGCGCAGGCGGGCGCGGAGCACGTCGCACACCTTGCGCAGCGTCTCGTCACCGGCGCGGTGGCCCGCGGCGTCGTTGAGCTTCTTGAAGTGGTCGATGTCCACCATGAGGATGGACATGGGCGTGCCGAAGCGCTGGGCGCGAGCCACCTCCAGCTCCAGGCGGGCGAAGAGGTGGCGGCGGTTGGGCACCCCGGTGAGGGGGTCCGTCATGGTGAGCTTCACCGCCTCGGCGTGGAGCATGGCGTTCTTCACCGCCGTGGCGGCCTGATCGGCCACCGCGGTGAGCAGCTCCAGCTCCTCGGGGGCGAAGCTGGCCACCTCGGGGCGCCGGAAGTTGAGCACGCCGAGCACCGATTCCATGTGCACCATGGGGATGCACAGCACCGCCCCGGTGTCGTGCCCGGGCATCAGCCCGTTCCGGGCGAAGGCGCTCGAGGGATCCTTGATGTCCGGCACGTACACCACGCGCTGCAGCTCCGCGGCGCGTCCGCTGGCCCCGTCGCCGGGCTGTACCGTCATGCCCTCCAGCTCCGGGTGCTCCGGGAAGGTGCTCTTGACCTCCAGCAGCCCCTCCGCGTTGACGAGCATGATGGAGAAGTCGGGGATGTGGAGCCGCTCGGGCACCAGCCGGGTGATGCGCGAGAGCAGCTCGGACAGCTCGATGGTGGAGTTGACCGAGCGCGCCACGTCGAAGAGCAGGGCCAGCTCGGCGATGCGCTCCTCCAGCTCCTCCTTGAGGGAGAGCTTCCACTTCGTCACCTGGAGATCGCGGTGGGTGTCGATCTCCTCGGCCTTCATGGAGGTGAGGCGCGCCAGCATGGCGTTGAAGGCCGAGCCGAGCCGGGAGAGCTCATCCGAGCCGCGCACCTCGGCGCGCACCAGGAAGTCGCCCTCCTCGGCGCGGAGCATGGCGGCCGTGAGCCGGCGCAGGGGGCGGGTGAGGAAGAAGTGCAGGGAGGTGCCGGTGGCGACGATGAGCATGGCGCCCAGCACCAGCACGGCCACGAACGCGGCGCCGAGGGCATGGGTGAGCTCGCGGTGCACCACGGGCTCGGACACGCGCAGGTGCACCATGCCCACGCGCGTACCCTGGGCGTCGGGATGGCAGCCCTCGCACGTCTTCTCACCGAGCGAGCGGAGCACCTCCGTCTCATGTGCATCCGAGCGGGCCCACTGGGGGCCGGGGGCCGTGAGGCGCTCGGCGTCGGGGTGCCGCGTGCCTACCTCTCGAGGACTCACGGACCAGCGGATGTGGCCGTCCGGGGACAGGATGTTCAGCTCCGCCGAGGAGCGCAGCAGCCGGGTGTCCGACTGCATCAGCTCGGTGACGGGGAAGTGGGGGGGAAGGCCCTCGGGCGTGGGCAGCCGGAAGGTGGTGGCGACGAACTCCGCCAGCACCATCGCCTCGTCGTGCGTGGCGTCCCGGGCGGCGATTTGCGCCTCACGCCAGAAGTAGCCCAGGCCCAGCAAGCCCGCGAGCAGACCGGGCAGGGCGACGCTCCAGAGGAGCTTCCTGCCAACGGTTTCGAGAGCCAAAGCCATAGTGCCCCTGTAAGTTTCTCGGATTGTCAGATCGGGTGACGCAGACTGTCAAACGGTCACCGCCGGAAATCATTCGATGCTGTGATTGCATCGGAAGCCCCCTACGAAGCCACCCATGTCCGCACACCCTTCGTCATTGGTGACGTCCTCACTGCTCCCCGTGCCCCACGGCTTCGCCACCCGAGCGGGAGGCGTGTCCGAGGGCCCCCATGCCTCGCTCAACCTGGGCTTCTCGGTGGGTGACCTCCGAGAGCGGGTGGAGGAGAACCATCGGCGGCTGGCGGTGGCGGCGGGCGCGGCGCTCGAGACGTTGCACAGGGTGAGTCAGGTGCATGGAGACCGGGTGGTGGAGGCGGGAGCGGGGGAGGGGACGACGGGCGCGCTGAGGCCCTCGGAGGGGGAGGCGGACGCGCTGTGGACGGAGCGGCCGGAGCACTGGGTGGCGGTGGGGACGGCGGACTGTGTGCCGATTCTGCTGGTGGACCCGGACAGCCGGCGGGTGGCGGCGGTGCACTCGGGGTGGCGGGGGACGGAGGCGCGCATCGTGGCGCGGACGGTGGAGGCCCTGGTGGCCCGGGGCTCGCGGCCCGAGCGGTTGCTCGCGGCGGTGGGCCCGTCCATCCAGCGCTGCTGCTACGTCGTCTCCGAGGACCTGGGCCAGCGCTTCACCGCGGGCTTCGGGCCGGAGGTGGTGGTGCGCGCGGACGCGGACGTGCGGTTGGATCTCGCACGGGCAGTGCGGGACACGTTGCTGGGAGCGGGGCTGAAGGCGGCGCACGTGGAGGTGCTCCCCCACTGCACCGCGTGTGATGCGGAGCGATTCTTCTCGCACCGGCGTGACGCGGGGCGCACCGGCCGTCACCTCAATTTCGTGGTTCACCGGTTCTGAGGGGTGTCCTCCAGGCCGATTTCTTGACGGTCTCCGACACCGCTTCCTATCCTTCCGGACGGACCCCCCGAAGCCTCGTGCTGGAGCACCGCATCATTCGCCGACTCTTCGCCATTGCGCCCCTGTGTGCGCTGACCGCTTGTGCCACCACCGGTTCCGCCCAGTCGGAGCTGGCGGAGCTCAAGGCCGAGGTGCGCGCCATGCGCGAGACCCAGGCGCGCCTGGAGAAGCGGCTGGAGCGTGTGGAGCTGCACGCCAGCGTGAGCCAGTCGCGTGCCGCCGCTCCCGCTCCCGCCCCGGCCCGGGAGGCCTCCGCGCCGGCCGCTCCCACCTCGTCCGGCTACAGCACGCCGGAGCTCGCGGTGGTGAAGCTCAAGCCTCGCAATGAACCCGCCCCCTCTCTGCCCACCCGGGTGGCGGTCGTCGAGCCCACGTCCGACGACATGGAGATGTTCATCAGCCCCGCGCCCGACGGGGACGATGCCCCCGCCACGGCCGAGGTCTCCGAGCCGAAGATGGACGAGGCGGCCCTGGCCGTGCTGGACGCCGAGTTCGAGCAGGCGGTGGCGGCGCTGCGCACCGGCAACGTGGAGGGCGGGGTGACGCGCCTGCAGTCCTTCGCGGAGCAGAATCCCCGCCACCCGCGCGCGGACAACGCGCTCTACTTCAGCGGGCTCGGGCAGATGGGGCTCAAGGACCATGCCTCCGCGGCGAAGTCCTTCGAGCGGCTCATCTCCAGCTATCCAGCCGGTGACGCCGTGCTGGACGGCATGCTGCGGCTGGCCGAGTGCCGGATGCGGCTCAACCAGAAAGACGACGCGCGGGCGCTCTACACCCGCATCCTGACCCAGTTCCCGGGAACGGCCGCCGCCACGCAGGCGGAGCAGCGGCTCGCCTCCCTCTCGCACTAGCTGTCCGAAAGGAAGTCCTCCGATGCGCTCGCGGATCTTCTCCTCGCTCCTTCTCGCCGCCGTTCTCGCGCCGCCCGCCGTGTGGGCGCAGGAGGCGGAGGACCAGGAGCCCGAGGCCGGTGAAGAGACCGAAGGGGCCGATGTGGCCGACGATCAGCCCGCCCAGCCCCGTTCCGGTCAGATCGCCATTCCCCCGGGCCAGGGGGGCCGTGAGTCGGCTCCCGGCGAGGTCCACACGGTGGAGCGGGGCGACACGCTCTGGGACCTGTCCCAGAAGTACCTGGGCAGCCCCTGGTACTGGCCCAAGGTCTGGTCCTACAACCCGGAGATCGCCAACCCGCACTGGATCTACCCGGGCAACAACGTGCGCTTCTTCCCCGCGGGCGAGGAGGTTCCCTCGCGGGTGGAGGCGGGCGTGGGCCCGGCGCCCATGGAGATGGTGGCCGATCCCGGGGAGATCTCCGCGTCCACCGAGATGGGCCCCCTCAGTGGCGAGGAGCTGGTGTCGGTGAGCGGGAAGCTCACCTACGAGCCCAAGGCGTCGCGCACGGTGATGACGCAGGGCTTCGTCACGGCGCGCGAGCTGGACGAGGCGGGCCGCATCGAGGGCGCCGCCACCGGAGCGGAGATGCTGTCCTTCCCGGACGTGGCCTACGTGCGCTTCAAGCGCAAGGCGGACGCGAAGCTCGGGGACCGGTACGTCATCTTCCACACCGCCGAGTCCGTGAAGCACCCGGTGACGGGCAAGCCCATCGGCTTCCTCACCGAGTTCGTCGGCACGCTGAAGGTGGTGGCGCTGGGCGACAACTTCGTCAAGGCGCAGGTGATGGACACGTGGGACGCCGTGATGCGCGGTGACCTGGTGGGCCCCTTCGGGGAGCGGCTGGTGGAGTCGGTGGTCCAGCGCCGCAACGAGAAGGAGGTCCAGGGCTACGTCGTCACCGCGCTCGTGCCGTACCTGACGCTCACCGCCGAGCACCACTTCCTGGTGGTCGACAAGGGCAGCGCGGATGGCGTGCAGGTGGGCAACACCTTCACCATCCTCCGCAAGGGGGACACCACCCAGCAGCGCGTGCTGGAGCTGGAGCTGCCCAACCAGAAGAAGAAGGGGCCGCAGCTGCCCATGGAGAACGTCGCCCTGTGCCTCGTCACCGAGGTGAAGGAGCGCACCTCCAACTGCGTGCTCACGTACTCCATCCAGGAAGTGGCGTCCGGGGATCGCGCGGTGATGCGCATCAACAACGGGCAGCCCACCGCCCAGCGTTGAGGCACCCCGGGGTGGAACCGCGTGCTCCCCTGGACGGGGCACGGAACCCCTTGGATCGGCTCGGCCGGCCCCTACCGCGGGGGACGTGCCGCTTGACCATCGCCAGTCCGGTGTTTAAGTGTCCCGCCCCCTTCCAGTCGGACCCATCTTCTATATAGGTGGGCTCCAGGAGGGGGTCGGGTATGGTGGACGTCACGACGGACAGGGACATGGTGGAGCGGCGTGCGCTCCTGGCACTCTGGGCGGTCCCCGGGCTTGGCCCGAGGGCATTGGAGCGTCTGCGCGCCTATGCCCGGGGTGAGCTCGCTCGCCTGGTTGCCTGCCCGGTGAGGGAGTGGGTGGGTGGAGCACCCCTGCCCGTCCCCGTGCGCCGCCGGCTGCTGGAGGTGCCCGAGCTGGGCCCCCTGGCGGACCGCGTGCTGGAGCGCTGCGCGGCCGTGGGCATGGGCGTGGCCTTCCAGGGGGATCCGGCCTACCCGGCGCGGCTGGCGGAGACGGAGGACGCGCCCCCGCTGCTCTTCTACCGGGGCGAGGTGGGTCCTCCGCGCCGCCGGGTGGCCATGGTGGGCAGCCGGCACCCGGATCAGGGCTTCCTTCCCTTCGCGCGCACCTTCGCCCGGCAGGTGGCGGAGGGTGGGGTGGGCATCGTCTCCGGGGCCGCCGCCGGGGTGGATCGGGCCTGTCACTGGGGGGCGATGGACGCGGGCGGCGAGACGTGGGCCTTCCTGGGCTCGGCGCTGGACGAGTTGGATCCCGCCCAGGCGAAGCTGCTGCCGCATTTCCTGGCCCGGGGCGGGGTGTTCTTCAGCGAACTGCCCCCTGGTGTCCGGGCGAGCACGACGACCTTTCCCCGGCGCAACCGGCTCATCTCCGGTGCATCGGACGCGGTATTGGTCCTCCGCGCGGGGGCCACTTCGGGCAGCCTCTACACGGCGGAGGCGGGCCGTGCGCAGGGGCGGCCGGTGCTGGCCATGCCCGGTGATGTGATGAACGAGGGGGCGGTCGGCTGCAACGCGCTCATCCGGGATGGTCATGCCCGGGCCTGCCTCTCCGTTCAGGAAGTCTGGCGGGCCGTGGGGTTCCATCCCGAGCGGGTGGTCCCGCCAACGGAGGGCTCGTCGTGGCGGGACGAGCTCTCGGCGGAAGCGAGGGGGGCCTACCAGGTGTTGGACAGGGTTCCCAGGTCATTTGATGAGGTGCTGGCCGGTAGCCGGCTCTCGCCCGGTGCGCTCTCCAGCGCCCTGGTGGAGCTCGAGCTGTCCGGGCTCGTCATCCAGCATCCTGGAAGGTTGTACGAGAAGGTTTGAGGAGAATCATGGCGACGCGCACGAAGAAGACGGCAACGGCGGGCGAGCTGGAGGTCGAGGAGACGGCGGCCCCCAAGAAGGCAGCCAAGAAGCCGGCGGCGCGCAAGAAGACGGCCGCCAAGAAGAAGACGGCGGCCAAGAAGAAGACGGCCGCCAAGAAGGCCTCCGCACGCCGCAAGGGCGCTGACGGGGACCTGCCCACCGTGGAGGTCGACGCCGAGGACGGCGAGGCCACGGAATCCCCCAGGCGGGGCAAGGGGCCGCACTACCTCGTGGTGGTCGAGTCCCCCGCAAAGGCCAAGACGATCAAGAAGTACCTGGGCTCCGGCTACACGGTGAAGGCCTCGGTGGGCCACATCCTCGACCTGCCCAAGAGCAAGATGGGCGTGGACATCGAGCACGACTTCGAGCCCCAGTACGAGGTCATCAAGGGCAAGGAGAAGGTCCTCAACGAGCTGAAGAAGGCCGCCCAGGGCGTGGACAAGGTCTTCCTGGCCACGGACCCCGACCGCGAGGGCGAGGCCATCGCCTGGCACATCCACCAGCAGCTCGGCCACGACAACGCCTACCGGGTGATGTTCAACGAGATCACCAAGCCGGCCATCCAGGAGGCCATCGCGCATCCGCGCCAGCTCAGCCAGGAGAACTACGACTCCCAGCAGACGCGGCGCATCCTGGACCGGCTGGTGGGCTATCAGATCTCCCCGCTGCTCTGGAAGAAGGTGCGCCGGGGCCTGTCCGCCGGCCGCGTGCAGTCCGTGGCCGTGCGCCTCATCTGCGAGCGCGAGGACGCCATCAAGGCCTTCGTGCCGCAGGAGTACTGGACGCTGGACGCGCTCGTCCAGGGGCCCTCGGGTCCGCCGACCTTCAAGGCCAAGCTGTCGCGGGTGGACGGCAAGAAGGTGGAGCTGAAGGACAAGGCCACCACCGACGCGCTGGTGGCGGACGTCCAGAACGCCTCCTTCGTGGTGTCCAAGGTGGACAAGCGCGAGCGGCGCCGCAATGCGCCCGCTCCGTTCATCACCTCCAAGCTGCAGCAGGAGGCGGCCAACCGGCTGCACTTCACCGCCAAGAAGACGATGGCGCTCGCCCAGCGGCTCTATGAGGGCGTGCTGCTCGGTGAGGAGGGCCAGACGGCGCTCATCACGTACATGCGTACGGACTCCACCCGTCTGTCGGATCAGGCGGTGGCGGGCGTGCGTGACTTCATCGGTGCCACCTGGGGCAAGGACTACCTGCCCGAGGCGCCGGTGGTGTACCGCACGAAGAAGGGTGCCCAGGACGCGCACGAGGCCATCCGTCCCACGTCGCTCGAGTATCCGCCCTCGAAGGTGAAGGCGCAGTTCGACGCGATGAACGACGACATGGCCGCGGACATGTTCCGCCTCTACGAGCTCATCTGGAACCGCTTCGTGGCGTGCCAGATGATGCCGGCCGTGTACGACCAGACGAGCGCGGACATCACCGCGGGCCGGGCCACGTTCCGCGCCTCGGGCTCCACGCTGAAGTTCCCGGGCTACCTGGCCGTCTACGGCGCCAGCCTCACCCCCGAGGAGGAGGCCGCCCAGGAGAAGGCGCGCGCCGCCGGCGAGGAGTCCGACGACGACGGCGTGGGCGAGCTGCCCGTGCTCGACGAGGGCCTCACCCTCAACCTGCAGAAGCTGCTCAACGAGCAGCACTTCACCCAGCCTCCCCCGCGCTTCTCCGAGGCCACCCTCGTCAAGGAGCTCGAGGAGCAGGGCATCGGCCGTCCGTCCACGTACGCCGCCATCCTCTCCACCATCCAGGACAAGAAGTACGTGGAGAAGCTCGAGGGCCGCTTCCGTCCCACGGACCTGGGCCTCATCTGCAACGAGCTGCTCGTCAAGCACTTCCCCCATGAGCTGGACGTGGCCTTCACCGCCAGCATGGAGGAGAAGCTGGATCAGATCTCCGAGGGCGAGGCCAACTGGAAGGCCGTGCTGCAGGACTTCTACGCGCCCTTCAAGGAGACGCTCGAGAAGGCCGAAGCGGAGATGCGCGACGTCAAGCGCGAGGAGATCAAGACCGACGTGGCGTGCGAGAAGTGCGGCAACGTCATGGTGATCAAATGGGGGAAGATGGGCCACTTCCTCGCGTGCTCGAACTACCCCGAGTGCAAGAACACCAAGGACTTCAAGCGCGACGCCGAGGGGAAGATCGTCATCATCGAAGAGGAGACGACTGACGAGAAGTGCGAGAACTGCGGCAAGAACATGGTGGTGAAGCGCGGGCGCTTCGGGAAGTTCCTCGCGTGCTCGGGCTACCCCGAGTGCAAGACGTCCAAGCCCATCTCCATCGGGGTGAACTGCCCGGACTGCAAGCAGGGCTACCTCACCGAGCGCCGCAGCCGCTTCGGGAAGATCTTCTTCGGCTGCAACCGCTACCCGGACTGCAAGTTCGCCGCGTGGGATCGGCCGCTGCCGGAGGCCTGCCCGAGCTGCCAGGCGCCCTACCTGGTGCAGAAGTACTCCAAGCGGGACGGCCCCTTCATCGCCTGCCCCAACAAGGAGTGCGACTACCGCCGGCAGATCGTCGAGCCGGAGGCAGCCGCCGCGGCCGCCGCGGCCACGCCCGCACCGGCCGGACCGGATGCCTCCTCGGCCGCTTGAGAGGCTGAAAGTTCAAGGATTACAGGGGCATGGCCTGCCCCTGGCTTGACACCCCGGAGGGGGGTCCTCTAGAAGTTTGGTGGAAAGGACCCCCTTCCCGATGATTCCCATGTTGAGCGAGCTGCTGGACGTGGTCCTCACCCAGGCCCCGGCCGCGGCGGAGGCCGTGAAGGCGGCGCCCGCCAAGCTCGGCGTCGTGGACTCCACCATCAAGTTCTTCAAGGACGGTGGTCCCTTCATGTTCGTCAATCTGTTCTGGCTGGCCGCGGCGCTCGCGGTGGCCCTGGAGCGGATTGTCACGCTGATGTTCCGCTACAACCTCAACGCGCCGCCCTTCATGGAGCAGGTGACGAAGCTGGTGATGACCGGCAACGTGGACCGCGCCGTGAAGCTGTGCGCCGCCGCTCCCCACTCGCCCCTGGCCAAGATCATCCGCGCCGGCCTCACCCGCGCCAACCGCGGTGAAATCGAGGTCGCCAAGGCCGTGGAGGAGGCGCTGGTGGAGAACAGCCCCCACGTGGGCGCTCGCATCCCCTGGCTGTGGTCCCTGGCCAACATCGCCACGCTGGTGGGACTCGTCGGAACCATCTTCGGTCTGATCGGCACCTTCCAGGCGCTCGGCAACGTGCCCGCCGAGCAGAAGCAGGCGCTGCTGTCCGACGGTATCTCCAAGGCGATGAACAACACGGCCTTCGCGCTCTCCATCGCGGTGCTGTGCATCATCTTCCACCTGTTCCTCACCTCGTACGCCAAGAGCATGGTGGAGACGATGGAGCTCAACGCGCTCAAGCTGGAGAACCTGCTGGCGCGCAAGGCCGCCGGCGAGACGCAGGTCGACGAGGCCCGGGCCGCCTGAGGCGCCAATGGCGTTCTACTACTCCAGGCGGAAGCTCAAGCCGCGTGAGGAAGAGGAGTCGGGGGAGCTGAACATCATCCCCTACCTCGACATCCTCATGAACCTCATCCTCTTCATGCTGCTGTCCATCAACGGGCTGGCGGCCTTCGGCATCGTCAACGTGAGCGCGCCGAGCTACGGCGGCCCCAGCACCTCGGTGGCCCCGCAGGAGAACCCGGAGCAGCCGCGCCTGACGCTCAGCGTGCTCATCAGCAAGAAGGGGCACTTCATCAACAGCGAGAACGCCATCCTCGGCCAGGACGGCGCCCCCACCGTGCCGCTCGGGGCGGATGGCGTCTACGACTACGCGGCGCTCAACGCGCAGATGGTGAAGATCAAGAGCGCCTTCCCCACCGAGACCAAGGTCATCGTCGCCGCGGATCCGGAGATTCCGTACGACGCGCTCATCCAGACCATGGACGCCATCCGCGAGACGCGGGAGAGGCCGCACCGCGAGCTCTTCCCCGACGTCACCCTGGGAGCCCTCTAGATGGCCGCGGGCGACATGGTTCCGCAGGTGCCCGAGGAGGAGCGGCTGCAGCGGCTGCGCTTCCGCAAGGCGCTGGCGCGCAAGAAGCGCAAGGAGCGCGAGGCGGCCGGGGAGATCAAGGAACTGAACATCACCGCGATGATGGACATGATGACCATCCTCCTGGTGTTCCTCCTGAAGTCCTTCGCCTCGTCCTCGGCGGCGATGACGGCCAGTGAGGACGTGCGCCCGCCCGTATCCTCCACGCGCGCCACGCCCAAGGACACCGTCGTTGTCACCGTCACCCCCAAGAACATCCTCGTGGGGGAGAAGGAAGTGCTGCGGCTGGTGAAGGGGCAGATTCCTCCCGAGGCGCTCGAGGGCCGGATGGTGATGGCGCTGGATGCGCAGCTGAAGAAGGAAGTGGAGAAGCTGAAGTACATCGCCGAGCGCAACCCGGCGGCTCCCTTCAGCCGGGAACTGTCCATCATCGCGGACAAGGCGATCCCCTACGACATGCTGCTCACGGTGCTCTACACCGCCGGACAGAACGAGCTGGAGAACTACCGCTTCGTCGTCCTCCAGGACGAGGGCAAGCCGCAGTAGAGCCCCCGGTCTCCCGGAGGCCCCCGCAGCCCGTACACCTCGGGGCGCCAGCCCCCGAGTGTCAGATGGTCGGCGTGGCCTGGTGGCCACCGCGGACCTCCAGCTCGTGGCGCGTGGCGTCCTCCTCGCAGCGGATGGCGAAGGGCAGGGCTTCCAAGCGCTCGATGGGGATGTCGTAGCCGCAGTCCACACAGGTGCCGAACACGCCGGTGTCCATGCGACGCAGCGCGGCATCGATGAGCATCACCTCGCGCCGCTGCGCTTCCATCAGGCTGGAGAGGGTGTAGTCCGCCAGTTCCGCCTGGGCATTCTCCTCGTACTCGGGATCCCGCTCCTGGTCCTTCAGCGACGAGAGCTCGCGTTGGGCCCCCTGGTTGGCCATCAGGATGTCCCGGCGGCGCCGTTGGAGTAGCTCGCGGATCTTCAGAAGGTCGTTGGTTCGCTTCATGGCCTGTCGCTCCGTCAATGGTGCACTGCGTCGCCCGGCCCGATTTCCCGCGCGATGAACGGGGAAAACCTAGGAGCCACAGGTAGGTAGGGAAACTGTTTCTAAAGACCTTACTTGTCGGATGGCCGAGGAGGGGGCGAGCGGGCAGGGGCGCGGCATCCGGGGGGTGGACATACAGGAACGGAAGGGTGGGACAGGGGGTGGGGGTCCTGCTAACAGTTGGCGGACGGGCAGAAACCGGCCCGTGGAGAGAGGGTTTCGAGACGTGAAGCTTCAGCGGGTGACGGTGATTGGCGGCGGACTGGCGGGCAGCGAGTGTGCCTGGCAGCTGGCGCGGCGCGGGGTGCCGGTGACGTTGCGGGAGATGAAGCCGCAGCGGCGTTCGCCGGCGCACAAGTCGGACCAGTTCGCGGAGCTGGTGTGCTCCAACTCGTTGCGCTCGGACAACCCGGAGAGCGCCATCGGCCTGCTGCACGCGGAGCTGCGGACGCTGTCGTCGGTGATCCTGGGGTGCGCGGACACGCACCGGGTGCCGGCGGGGGACGCACTGGCGGTGGAGCGCGAGGCCTTCTCGGCGGCGGTGACGCGCTCGGTGCGCGAGGCCCCCGGCGTGGAGGTGGTGCCGGGCGAGGTGGACACGCTGCCCGAGGGAATCGTCGTGGTGGCCACCGGGCCGCTCACCTCGGATGCGCTGACGAAGGAGCTCGAGCGGTACGTGGGAGAGAAGCTCTACTTCTACGATTCCATCGCCCCCATCGTGGCGGGGGATTCCATCGACATGAACATCGCCTTCCGCGCCAGCCGCTACGGCAAGGGCGGGGGGGATGACTACATCAACCTGCCGATGAACAAGGAGGAGTACTACCGGTTCATCGCCGAGGTGAAGGCGGGCCAGAAGCTGCAGCCGCACAGTTTCGAGGAACCCAAATACTTCGAGGGCTGTCTGCCCATCGAGGTGATGGCCGATCGAGGCGATGACACGCTGGCCTACGGGCCGATGAAGCCGGTGGGGCTGAAGGATCCGCGCACGGGTGAGGAGCCGTACGCGGTGGTGCAGCTGCGCATGGAGGACAAGGCGGGCACGTCGTGGAACATGGTGGGCTTCCAGACGCGCCTGACGTGGGGCGAGCAGAAGCGCATCTTCACCACGTGCGTGCCGGGCCTGGCCAACGCCGAGTTCCTGCGCATGGGGCAGATCCACCGCAACACCTTCATCGACTCGCCGAGGCTGCTGGCGAGGGACTTGTCGCTGAAGGCGGAGTCGCGGCTGTTCTTCGCGGGGCAGATCACGGGGGTGGAGGGGTACGTGGAGTCGGCGGCGTGCGGATACATGACGGCGCTGGCGGTGTACGCGCGGCTGACGGGGAGCGAGTTCGTCCCGCCGCCGGCCACGACGGCGATGGGCTCGCTCTACCGTCACGTGACGGGCGAGGCGCACCCGCCGGACTATGACTACCAGCCCTCGAACGTCATCTTCGGGCTGTTCCCGCCGCTGCCGGGGCGGGTGAAGAAGGCGGACAAGCGGGCGCGTTACGCGGAGCGGGCACGGGCGGATCTGGCCACGTGGCTGCCGAGCGTGCCGCCGGCACAGGAGCACCAGGGGACCGCATGAACCGACGAAGCGTGATGGCGGGGGCGCTGGTGGCGCTCGCGCTGGTGGGGTGCAAGCGGGGCGAGGACAAGGGTGGCGGAGGAGGGCAGGGGACGGCCCGCTCCGGCGCGGCCGTGGGCGGGCTGGGCGTGATGCTGGCCGGGGGCCCGGCGGAGGACCTGCGCGTCACGGAGGATGGGCAGTTCGCCACGTACCTGACGAAGACGCGCAAGCCGACGGTGGAAGGGATTCCTCCGCAGATGCGGCTGGGCACGCTGAACGTGGTGCCGGTGACGGGCGGCTCGCCGCGCCCGGTGGGGGATGGGGTGACCAACGTGCCCGGGGGGATGCTCTTCACCCCGGACTCGAAGCACGTGCTGTACCTCACCGGGTACAACCTGGCGAACCAGTCCGGCACGCTGCACGTGCTGGCCCTGAGCGACCCGAGCGCCGAGCCCCAGAAGCTGGGCGATTCGGTGGGGTACTTCCTGCCGAGCCCGGACGGGACGAAGCTGGCCTTCGTGGACGGCGGGGTGCTGAAGCTGGGGCCACTGCCCACGGGGCCCTTCCGGCAGGTGGGCGGAGAGGTGTCCACGGCGGAGTTCTCCCCGGACGGCAAGACGCTGTTCTTCAAGCGGAAGCTGGTGGCGGCCGGCGGGTTGTTGGCGGTGCCGGTGGAGGAGCCCGCGGGCAAGCCGGCCGAGCCGCGCAAGCTGGCGGACCAGGTGGGCGACTACGTGTTGTCTCCGGACAGCAAGCGCGTGGCGTACCAGGTGCGCAATCCCGCGCTCGCGGGGATGTATGACCTGTACCTGGCGGACGCGCCGGAGCTGACGGGCCGGAAGGTGGCCACGGGCACGACGGCGTTCGCCTTCTCCCCGGACTCGAAGTGGCTGGCGCGCAACGACGGGGGCAAGCCGGAGGTGCCGGGGGACCTGTACGTGGGCCCGGCCTCGGGCGAGCCGGGGCGGAAGGTGGGCGAGCGCGTGAAGGAGCTGGCCTTCTCGCCGGACTCGCAGGCGCTGGGCTTCCTGGCGAAGTACGACCTGCCGGCGGGGGCGGGGCTGATGGGCGTGGTGGCGCTGCCGGACGGTGAGCCGAAGCTGGTGGGCAGCCGCGTGCCCAACTTCACCTGGGGCAAGGACGGCAAGTACGTGGCCTTCCTCTCGCGCTTCCTCAAGCCCATCTACTCGGTGGACCTGATGCTGTACCAGGTGGGCGCCGAGAAGGCGGAGAAGGCGCACCCGGGAGTGTTCGGTTACGGCTTCGCCCCGGGGGCGCTGGTGTTCCGCGCCGGCTGCATCCGCGAGGGCCGTGCCTGCGACTTCAAGGCGCTGCCGCTGCCGAAGGACGCGCAGGCCCAGCCGCAGACGTGGCTGCAGGGCATCTACAGCTACAAGCTGTCCGACGATGGCAACCGGATCCTCGCGACGTCGGCGCGGATGGACTCGGACACGTTCGACGTGGCCGTGTACGACGTGAAGACGCAGGCGCGGAAGACGCTCGACCAGGGGGCGCAGCTGCCGGCGTACTTCGCGGGGCAGAACGACTCGTTGGCGGTGTACGTGCTGAAGGGCGCGAACGCCGGGGTGTACGTGGCGCCGGCCCAGCCGTGAGGGGACGATGACGCTCATCGAGCTCATCGTCATCCTCTGGCCCATTGGGGCAATCTTGACGGGCCTGGTGCTCGGGTTCAGCCACGGGGTGCATGAGGGCCTCGTGGCGTCTTCGCTGTGCCTGGGCGTTCCCTATGTGCTCTTCAAAGGGCTTTCCTGGGTGCTCAGCCGGTGGAAGCCGGACTGGCCATCCTGCCGGAAGGGCGCGTGTGGCCAACGGGACTACGAAGTGAGGGTCGACGCGCGTGACCCTGAGAAGTTCATCTACGTGTGCGGCTGTGGAGATACGTACAAGCGATTGCCGTCCGAGCCCTCGGGCAGTGAGCGTTTCGTCCAGGTGGATGAGGAGGGGCGGAGCATCCCCTACCTGTTCCACCGCCCGTGGAGAGCATGGGAGCCCGAGCCGTGAGAAGCTTGCGGGCGGCCCGGTTGGGTCTACGCTGGGGCCGCCCATGAGCACCGCCGAGCTGTCGCCACTGCTGGAGAAGTTCCGCGTCCATCTCCATGACGAGAAGGGCGCGAGCCCGCACACCGTGCGCAACTACCTGATCGATCTGGTGGACTTCGAGCGCTACCTGACCGAGCGGATGAAGCTGTCGCTGCTGTCGGCCTCGCACGCGGCCATCCGTGGGTACCTGGGGACGCTGGCGGTGGACCTCGCGCCATCGAGCCGCTCGAGGCGGCTGGCGAGCATCAAGAGCTTCTACAAGTACCTGGTGCGGCAGAAGCTGTTGCCGGGCAGCCCGGCGAAGCTGGTGAAGAGCCCGAAGCTGCCCAAGAGCCTGCCCAAGGTGCTGCCGGTGGACGAGCTGTTCGCGATCCTCGACATGCCGTCGCAGAAGACGGTGCTGGGGCTGAGGGACCGGGCGATTCTCGAGATTCTCTATGGCGGAGGCCTGCGCATCAGCGAGCTGTGCGGGCTGAACCTGCTGGACGTGGACCGGAGCGGGCGGATCATCCGGGTGATGGGCAAGGGCAGCAAGGAGCGGCTGTGCCCGGTGAACGCGCAGGCCATCCGGGCGCTGGAGGCATACCTGGCGCGCCGGGGCGAGCTGCTCGCGGTGCCGCGAGAGGGGCAGGACGCGGAGGCGGTGTTCCTCAACTACCGGGGAGGCCGGCTGACGCCGCGGAGCATCGGGAGGCACCTGGACACGTACGTGGTGCAGTGCGCGTTGCAGCGCAAGGTGAGCCCGCACGCGCTGCGTCACTCGTTCGCGACGCACCTGCTCGGGGGAGGGGCGGACATCCGCAGCATCCAGGAGCTGCTGGGCCACGCGAGCCTGTCCACCACGCAGCGGTATACGCACGTGAGCTGGGAGCAGCTCCAGCAGGTCTACGACGCCGCGCATCCGAGGGCCTGAGTTCCCCTCGCGCCAGATTTCCCCTCTCCCCTCGGGAGAGGGACGGGGTGAGGGTTCCACGTATCCCGGGGTCAGGGTGAAGGGGAGAACAGCTGCTCGGGGAATCGTGGAAACGTCCGCGTCCACTTGTTAAACCCCCAGACATGTTCCACGGCACCACCATCCTCTGTGTTCGCCGAGATGCGAAGGTCGTCATCGCCGGTGACGGTCAGGTCAGTCTCGACAAGACCATCATGAAGAACACGGCGAAGAAGGTCCGCCGCATCGGCGACGGCTCCGTGCTCGCCGGCTTCGCGGGCAGCACCGCCGATGCCTTCACCCTCTTCGAGCGCTTCGAGGCCCGCCTCAAGGAGCACCAGAAGAACCTCGCCCGCGCCTGCGTCGAGCTCGGGAAGGACTGGCGCACCGATCGCTTCCTCCGCCGCCTGGAGGCCCTGCTCGTCGTGGCCGACCGCGAGAAGACCTTCATCCTCTCCGGCGCGGGCGACGTCATCGAGCCAGACCATGGCATCGCCGCCGTGGGCAGCGGGGGCTCCTACGCGCTCGCCGCCGCCCGCGCGCTCATGACGCACACGCAACTGCCCGCGCGTGAGGTGGCCACCCACGCCATGCAGATCGCCGCCGACATCTGCGTCTACACCAACTCCAACATCACCATCGAAGAGCTCTGAGGGGGCATCACCGTGAGCAACGGACGCAAGATCCCCGCCTTCACCCCCCGCGAGGTGGTGGGCGAGCTGGACCGCTACATCGTCGGACAGAACGCCGCCAAGCGCGCGGTGGCCATCGCGCTGCGCAACCGTTGGCGCCGCCAGCAGGTCCCCGAGGAGCTGCGCGATGAGATCCACCCCAAGAACATCATCATGATCGGCCCCACCGGCGTGGGGAAGACGGAGATCGCCCGCCGGCTGGCGAAGCTCGCCCAGGCTCCCTTCGTCAAGGTGGAGGCCTCCAAGTTCACCGAGGTCGGCTACGTGGGCCGCGATGTCGAGTCCATGGTGCGCGACCTCGTCGAGTCCGCCATCGCGCTCGTGCGCGACGAGGAGATGGAGAAGGTGCGCGAGCGCGCCATCGAGATCGCCGAGGACCGGCTGGCCCAGCTGCTCTCCGGCAACGCGCCCTCGCGTCCCTCCGGTGGAATCGGCTTCATGGCGCCTCCGCCCACGCCCGCCGCGCCCCGGCTCGGGGACATGGAGCGCGAGAAGCTCCGCGCCCAGCTGCGTGCCGGCACGCTCGACGACCAGGAGGTGGAGGTGGAGCTCGCCGAGGGCAACTCGCCCACCTTCCTGCGCAACTTCTCCGGCCAGGGCATGGAGGAGATCGGCGTCAACCTGCAGGATCTCTTCAAGAACATGCCCGGCATGAACCGCTCGCGTCGGCGCAAGGTGCGCGCTCCCGAGGCCCTCCGGCTCATGGAGCAGGAGGAGGCCGCCCGGCTGGTGGACACCGACCGTGTCAACCGCGAGGCGCTCGTGCGCGCCGAGACCGGCGGCATCATCTTCATCGACGAGATCGACAAGATCGCCAGCCGCGAGGGGGCGGGGAAGGGCTCCGGCCCGGACGTGTCCCGCGAGGGCGTCCAGCGCGACATCCTCCCCATCGTCGAGGGCTCCACCGTCAACACCAAGTACGGCCAGGTGAAGACGGACCACATGCTCTTCATCGCCGCGGGCGCCTTCCACGTCTCCAAGCCCAGCGATCTCATCCCCGAGCTCCAGGGCCGCTTCCCCATCCGCGTGGAGCTGGATCCGCTCAGTGGCGAGGACCTTGTCCGCATTCTCCGCGAGCCGCGCAATTCCCTCATCCGCCAGTACACCGCGCTGCTGGCCACCGAGGGCGTGCGTCTGGATTTTTCCGACGATGCCATTCTGGAGCTCGCCCGCATTGCGCAGGCCGTCAACGAGCGCACCGAGAACATCGGCGCGCGGCGGCTGCACACGGTTCTGGAGAGGCTGCTCGACGATGTATCCTTCAACGCAAGCGAGCAGGGACCGAAGGATCTACAGATAGACGCCGCCTACGTGCGCGAGCGCCTCGCCTCCGTGGTCCAGGACGAGGACTTGTCGCGCTACATCCTCTAGTCACACCCAGGAGCCCACGTGCCGCTCACCACGCCGACAAGAACCGCCAAGACCGACTCCGCCGCCCCTCAGGACTCCACCACGGGCAAGAACCAGGAGTGGATGGACAAGGCCAAGGCCCACCTCCTGCAGAACTACAAGCAGCAGCCTGTCGTGCTGGAGCGCGGACTGGGCTCGCGCGTCTGGGACGCGGAGGGGCGTGAGTACCTGGACCTGATCAGCGGCATCGCCACGTGCGGGCTCGGCCACTGCCACCCGGAGGTGGTGGTCGCCGTGAAGGCCCAGCTCGAGAAGCTCTGGCACGTCTCCAACGTGTTCTTCTCGGAGCCGCAGATCGAGCTGGCCAGCCGGCTCACCGCCGCCGCGGGCCTGGATCGCGCCTTCTTCTGCAACTCGGGCGGGGAGGCCAACGAGGCCCTCCTCAAGCTGGCCCGCAAGGTCCAGAAGGACCGGGGCAACCCGGACCGCTACGAGGTCATCTCCTTCCACAACTCCTTCCACGGGCGCACGCTGGCCACCGTCACGGCCACCGGCCAGCCGAAGTACCACAAGGGCTTCGAGCCGCTGCCCGCCGGCTTCACCCACGTGCCCTACGGGGACCTGGAGGCCGTGCGCAAGGCCGTGGGTCCGCACACCGCCGCCATCCTCGTGGAGCCCATCCAGGGCGAGGGCGGCGTGCGCCAGGCGCCCCCGGGCTTCCTCAAGGCCCTGCGCGCCCTGTGCGACGAGAAGGGCCTGCTGCTGCTCGTGGATGAGATCCAGACCGGCATGGGCCGCACCGGCAAGGTCTTCGCCTTCCAGCACGAGGGCATCCTCCCGGACGCCATCAGCCTGGCCAAGGCGCTCGGCAACGGCCTGCCCATTGGCGCCATGCTGTGCACCGAGGAGGCTGGCAAGAGCCTGGTGCCGGGCACCCACGGCTCCACCTTCGGCGGCAACCTGGTCGCAGCCGCGGCCGCCAACGTCGTCGTGCGCAAGGTGACCGAGCCGCAGATGCTCCGCGACGTGGCCCAGAAGGGCGAGTACTTCCTCTCGCGCCTGCGCGAGCTCCAGAGCCGCCTGCCCACCGTCATCAAGGAGGCCCGCGGCATGGGCCTGCTGGTGGGCGTGGAGCTCTTCCAGGACGCCGCGCCCTCCATCGCGAAGTGCCGCGAGCTGGGCATGCTCGTCAACGCCGCCGGGGAGAAGACCATCCGCTTCGCCCCGGCCTACACCGTCGCCAACGACGACCTGGACCACGGCGTGCGCATCCTCGAGCGCGCCCTCAAGGCCTGATCGCCCACCGCCGCCGTTCTTCTTCGGGGAGTGCACCCTGGTTCGTCAGGCGTGTGCTCCCCGAAGTACTTCAGGGTGTTTGTCGCACGAGCGGCTACATTGTGTCTGAAAAAATCCGCTAATAGCGTTTGACGCGATGCGGGTGGATGCCTAGGATTTCCGGAGGTTTTGCCGGTTTCCTGAATTCCCCCGAAGGGGCTCCGTTCCAGAGGTTCCCGATGATCGCGCCTCAAGCTTCCCCTGGTATCGATCCGGGCCACGATGTCCTCCAGGCCAACCAGCTCATCGAAGCGGGGTTCTGGCTGCAGCTGGGCGGGGACGCTGCGGGCGCGCGGACCCTGTTCGCGCGCGCCCTGAAGCATGATCCGGGCAACCACCGGGCGAGGGAGTGGCTCACGAAGGGTGAGGGCTCGCGTGTCGCCGGATCGGTCACGGCGGTGCCGCCACCGGCCGTGAGGCCCATGTCACTCGCGTCCGTCCCCCCGCTGGCCTCGGAGTCCGCGGCACCCCAGCCCGTGCTGGAGGTGAGCGTGGTCCTGCTGGACGAGCAGGAGGTGGCGCCCGAGGGCCGCCACATCACCGCCGACGTGCTGGCCTTCCTCTCCGAGCCCGAGCCTCCCAAGCCGGCCGCCCCCGCCCCCGCCCCCGCCCCCGTGGCCGCCCGGCCCGTCGCGCCCGCGCCCGTGGCCGCCCGGCCCGTTGCGCCCGTGGCCGCCCGGCCTGTCGCGCCCGCGCCGGTGGCCGCCCGGCCCGTTGCGCCCGTGGCCACGCCCGCGCCTGTTGCCGCCCGGGCCGTCGCGCCCGCGCCCGCGCCGGTGGCCGCGAAGGCCGTCACGCCCTCGCCCGTGGCTGCCCGGCCCGTCGCCGCGCCCGCGCGGACGCCCGCGCCCGTGCCCCAGGCGGCTCCGCGCCAGGAACTGCCCACGCTGCTGCAGGGAGTGGAGGATCTGCTCGCGCTCGGAGACGTGACGAGCGCGATGGAGCTGCTGCGCAAGGCCGAGCAGTTGGCGCCGGGTGATGCGCGGCTGGCGTCGGCGCGTGAGCGCTGCGTGCGCCAGTTCCAGGTCTCGCTGGAGGCGAAGCTGGGGGACCTGAAGCGGGTGCCCACGCTCAAGCTGCGCATGGCGGAGCTGATGAAGCTGAGCCTGGATCCCCGCGCGGGCTTCCTGCTGTCGCGCATCGACGGGAGCCTCAGCTTCGAGGCCCTCTTCTCCGTCTCCGGCATGTCCCGGCTGGACACGCTGCGCGTCCTGGCCCGGCTGCTGGACCAGGACATCATCGCCATCCGCTAGCTAGAAGCGGAACACGCGGAAGCCGTAGTTCCCCGTCACGCCCTCGTCCGCGTACATGACGAGGTAGAGCGTGGTGGTGCTGGCCGCGCGGATCTCCACGAACGAGTTCTTCCACGTGTAGAAGGGCGTCTTCACGTCCTCCTTGGTGAATCCGGCCATGGAGGGCACCACGCGGCTGGTGTCGAACTCGATCCGGTACAGGACGTCCTTGGTGACGGCGATGGCGAACCAGTCCTCGTCCTGCTCGTACTCGAGGCGCCCGTCGCGGTCGGTCGGCGAGGAGGTGCCGGCCACGTCCGGGACGATGGTGGTGGCTTCCGCCGGGCTGTCGCCGTGCACGTCCTCGCCCACGGGGGTGAGGCTGAGGGCGTACAGGCCGGTGCCGGGTGACGGATCGAACGGCGAGTGACTCACGCGCACGTAG
This sequence comes from Archangium sp. Cb G35, assembly GCF_001896145.1. NCBI lineage: Bacteria > Pseudomonadati > Myxococcota > Myxococcia > Myxococcales > Archangiaceae > Archangium > Archangium sp. Cb G35. The sequence goes on along the minus strand of NZ_MPOI01000012.1, from coordinate 45,375 downwards.
TAGGGCGCGGTGGCGCGGGCCTTGAAACCCACCTGGGCCTTGGGCCGGCCGTCCTTCGAGGAGATCCACTGGCCGCCCTGATCGAAGACATCCAGGCGAGGCAGGAGCGTGCCGGCGCCGGGCTCCACGGTGACGCTGTAGACGGTGCGCAGCTTGCCGTCGACGCGGAAGAAGTCGTAGTCGCCCACCGGCTCGATGCTCTGCTGGCGCTGCGTGGTGACGTCGGAGGCGATCGTCACGGCGCGGGTGAGGCAGTCATCCGGCTCGGAGCTGTCGCCGGGGTGCTCGGGGCAGTTGAGGGTGGAGATGGGCTCGCACGTGCCGTTGGGCCGCAGGATGGTGCCCTGCTTGCACAGACAGCGCGCGTTGCCCGCCTCGTTGACGCACAGGGTCTTGTCGCCCTGGGTGCAGGGGTTGGGATCGCACGGATCATCCGGCGTCGGGTCGGGGTTGGAGGTCACCAGGCAGCCCGTGCCGAGCACGGCGGCCAGGGGCACGAAGAGGAAGCGGGAGAGGGGGAAGTGCATGGCTAGCGGCTCCGACGGGCCTGGGCGCCCGATTCTTCATCCGGGGGAGGAGTGGGGGTGCGGTCGAGCGGATCCTCCACCTCGGAGGCCTGTTCGCGGCGCTGGCGGTACTGTTCGCGCACGTAGGCCACGAGCTGATCCAGGTACGAGGAGAGGGGAGGGCAGCGGATGCCGGTGCCGTCCAGCAGCTCCAGGGTGTTGTGGCAGTTGTAGATGGCCAGGTGGTTGACGTAGCTGAGGGCGGCGCGCTGGGGGCGGGCCAGCTTCTCGAGCACGGGCAGGCGCATCATCACGTCCGCGGCGCGGGCCGAGAGGTTGAAGCGGGGCAGCTTCTTGTTGGCCTTCTCGGCGATGAGCTCGTAGACGCGGCGGGCGCTCATCGGGTTGGGGTCCACCAGGTGGAAGGTGCGGCCCACGGCGCGCTCGTCGTGGGACAGCGCCCACACGGCATTCACCACGTAGTCCACCGGCACCACGTTGAGCGGGGCCACGCCATTGCCGGGCAGGGGCAGCGGCACCACCAGCGGGCTCGTCACCAGGAGGATGCCCAGGTAGTAGGGGCCCTCGAAGCGGTCGATCTCCCCCGTGCGCGAGTCCCCCACCACGCTGCACGGGCGGAAGATGGTGGTGGGCACGGTGGCGGCGGCGCGCTGGACGAGCTTCTCCGCCTGGAACTTGGTCTCCTCGTAGACGTTGCGGAAGTCCTGGCCGCAGTCCAGCTCGTCCTCGGCGATGACGCCCACGCGGTCACCGGAGACGTGGCAGGAGGAGAAGTGGTTGAAGCGCCGCAGGTGCTCGCAGTCGCGCGCCAGCTCCAGCACGTTGCGCGTGCCGTCCACGTTGATGCGCCAGGCCGTTTCCTTGGGCACGCCCATGTAGAAGACGGCGGCCAGGTGGTAGATGTGCGTCACCCGCTCGCACAGCCGCTGGTACTCCTCGCCGGACAGGCCCAGGTGCATGTCCACGATGTCGCCGGTCAGCAGCTCCAGCGTGGCCCCGGTGCCCTGCAGCCGGGAGGCGAGCTTCTGCGCCTCCTTGAGGTGCTTGGGCTGCACCAGGGCATAGACATGGGCCTTGGGCTCCTCGCGGACGATGTGCTCGATCAGCCGTTTGCCGATGAAGCCGGGGTAGCCGGTGATGAAGTACGTCCCGGCCTTGCCTCGGGGCTCCTTGCGCTTCTCGCTCATGGGCGGCGGAGCATACCCGGCCCTCAGCCGCGCGCGACTATGGCGCGCCACACCTCTTCCACCCGGGCCCGGGTTGTCCCCAGATCTCCCGAGTTGTCCACCAGCCAGGTCGCATGCTGGCGTTTCTCATCGAGTGGTAGCTGGGCGGCCAGCCGGGCTTCCGCCGCCGCCTCGTCCAGGCCGTCACGCCCCATCAGCCGGGCCTTCTGCACCTCGCGGGGCACCCACACCAGCACCACCCCGTTCATGGCCTCGTGCAGCCGGTTCTCGATGAGGAGGGGGGCATCGTAGATGACCCGCTCCACCCCCGACTCCGCCAGGGCCTGGGTGCGCAGGAGGAACTGCTGGCCGATGAGCGGGTGGAGGATGGCGTTGAGGGCGGCGCGCTCCGTCGCGTCCCCGAAGACACGCATGCCCAGCTTCGCCCGGTCCAGACGGCCGTCCGCGTCCAGGACCCCGGGGAAGCGCTCGGCCACGGCCTGGAGCCCGGGGGTGCCCGGCTCCACCACCTCGCGGGCGATGACGTCCGCGTCCAGCACCTGGGCACCGAGCTCGCGCAGCATCCGGCTCACGGTGCTCTTGCCGGAGGCGATGCCCCCGGTCAGTCCGTAGATGTCCACGCGCGAGGCCTACTTCCCGGCCGGCTGGGGCGTGAAGATGAAGGAGTGCACCGTCTTGCCGTCCTCGTTGAGGAACACGGCCAGCCCGAGCTTCGCGTAGAGCATGTAGGTGCGGAAGTCGTCGGTGAGCTTCTTCTGGTAGCAGGGGCCGGCCGGTGCCTTGCCCGCCGGGCAGGCGTTGCCGTACGTGCTCTCCACCGACTCCTTGTCGATGACGGGGCCGGGGAAGACGTCGATGCGCTCGACGAGCTGCGTGCCCGGATCCACCTTGAATTGCACCTGCTTGGTGCCCTTGATGGCCTTCTGGTCGAAGTAGGCGATGATCTCCTTGCCCTCGGTGGTGACGGTGCGCGAGGGCTCTCCGAACTTCTGGATGAGCAACTCCTTCTTGGTCTGCCCGGGTTCGACTCCCTGCCAGGGTTTAGCCACCACGGGCGCGGCGGCGAGGAGCACGGCGACGATGGCGATCGTTCTCATCCTTCCGGTGTAACGGATCCCCCCGCACCGCCTCAAGCTCCCCCCGCTTCGTCCGGGAGGTCACAAGAGCGCCAGGTTTCGCACCTCCGCCTTGCCCCCTGGGGGGTCGTCTGCTAGTGACCCGGCCGATGCGCGCTCGCGGCTCCTGGCTCCTGTCCCTCGCCCTCGCTGCCCTGTCCCTCTCCGGCGCCGCCCTGGCCGCCGATTTCCTCGGCCCGGAGAGCTGCAAGGGCTGCCACCCGGCGGCCTATGACGCCTGGATGCAGTCCAAGCACGCCCGGGCGGGGGACTCGCTCTCCGAGGCCCAGCGCAAGGACGCGCGGTGCCTGTCCTGCCACGCGCCGGACCAGGCCTCGCAGGGCGTCAGCCACGTCACCTGCGAGACGTGCCACGGCGGTGGTCAGTACTACTCGCCCAACTATGTGATGAAGGACGCCGAGCTGGCCCGGTTGGTGGGTCTGGTGGACCCCTCGGAGAAGGCCTGCCGCAACTGCCACGACGCGTCCTCCCCATCGCTCAAGCCGTTCAATTTCGTCGAGTCGCTCAAGGCCATCGACCACTGGTCGGCCGCGCGCACCGGCAAGTCGGCCCGGGCCGAGAGCCCCTCGTCCGAGCCCGCGAAGAAGAAATAGCGTGATCAAGATTCTCGACGCCCGTTTCATCACCACGGCGGTGGAGCCCAAGGGCTACCCCACCACCCTCGCCCCCGAGGTGGCCTTCGTGGGCCGCTCGAACGTGGGCAAGTCTTCCATGATCAACGCGCTGGCCGGCCGCAGGAAGCTGGTGCGCGTCTCCAACACCCCCGGCCGCACCCGCGCGCTCAACTTCTTCGACGTGGACGTGGAGCGCGGCACGAAGCGCCACACCGTCCGCTTCGCGGACCTGCCCGGTTACGGCTTCGCCAAGGTGAGCAAGACCGAGCGCGCCGAGTGGCAGAAGATGATCACCTCGTACCTGGAGAAGCGCCGGGATCTGAAGATCGTGGTGAGCATCATCGACGCCGAGGTGGGGCCCACCCCGGACGACTTCCAGACGCTCGACTACCTGCAGGAGTCCAGCCGGCAGATCCTCGTCGTCGCCACGAAGATCGACCGGATGCCCAAGGCCCGCCGCAAGCCGCGCCTGCAGGCCATCGCCGACGAGCTGTCCCTGCCCCGGGAGGCGGTGATGGCGTTCTCGGCCACGGAGAAGCTGGGCTTCGACGAGGTGTGGGACGCGTTGCTGAACACCCTGACGGCCTGAGCCCCCGGCCGTGCCGCCAGTGTGGTAGGCACGCGCCGTGTCCAACGGAAATGGAAGCAAGGGCAACGGCAGTGACATCCAGCAGGCGCTGAGCACGCTGCGGCGGCAGCTCGCGTCACTCCCCGCGAAGCGGCGGCTGGATGCCCTCATCGAGTCGCGGGACGCGCGGGCGCTGGTGCGCTCGCTGCCCGCGGAGGACCTGTACTTCACCATCATGGAGGTGGGGCTGGCGGACTCGACCGAGCTCGTCCAACTGGCCTCGCCCGAGCAGTTCCTCACCTTCGTGGACCTGGGCGGGTGGAAGAAGGACCAGGTGGAGCCGCACCAGGTGCTCACGTGGCTGCGTGCCGCGCGGGGGGATGAGGCCGGGGACTTCCTGCGCAAGCTGCGCAAGGTGGACGCCGAGGTCTTCGAGTTGCTGGTGCGCGAGTTCACCCTCATCCACGATCTGGAGGAGAACCCGGACGTGCTGGTGGAGGGCGTGACGCTGGAGACGCCCGAGGGCCGCTACCTGGTGGAGTTCAAGGGCGTGGAGGGCCCGGAGCTGGCGGCCATGCGCTCCATCCTCAACGACCTCATCGCGGACAACCCCTTCGAGGCGGTGCGTTTCCTCGAGGCCACGCGCTGGGAGGTGCCGGGCGAGCTGGAGGAGACGGCCTACCGTTTCCGCACGGGGCGGTTGCAGGACCTGGGCTTCCCCTCGCTGGAGGAGGCGGCGCGGCTCTTCAGCCGGGTGGACACGGGGACCGGGCCGGCGCCGGCGGCCGTGGCGGCGCTGGTGGCCACGAAGGCGCAGCCGGACTACCTGGACGCCGCCTTCCGGGCCCTGGAGGACGTGGAGCGGGAGAACCTGGAGGGCGAGCTGCGCTACCTGGCCAACGCCACGCTGGTGGCGGAGGTGGAGGACCCCGGGAACCTGGACGCCATCCGCCGCGTGGGCGAGATGGTGCGCGACTACCTGCTGCTGGGCCTGGAGCACCTGACGGGAGGAGACCCCGGGCGGGCCGCGCAGGTGGTGCGCGACACGGAGACGCGGCGCGTCTTCCAGGTGGGCTTCTCCCTGACACTGGCGCTCAAGTTCCGCGCGGACCGGCTGATGAAGGAGCCGCTGGCGCAGGTGGAGGGCCTGCCGCTGCTCTTCACGGAGGAGGCCACCGCCGTCGAGGCCCTGCGCCGCAAGCGCCCGCGCCGCACGTTGAAGGTGCCCGGAGCGGAGCCGGTGCCCTTCCGCTCGAGGCGCGAGCTGGCGGCCAGCGAGGAGGTTCTGGCGCGCGCGGAGGCCCAGGTGGCGCTGCTGGGCGCGCTGCTCGGGGGCACGGGGAAGAAGGCGCACGAGGTGCTGGCGCTCTTTGGCGTGGAGCCGCGCGTGCTGGGCGTGGAGCGCTTCTTCGCCGCCGCCGTGGCCCTGGCCCTGCTGGAGGGCAAGGTGGGGCCGAGGCCGGTGCCCTCGGCACGGCGGGACGAGCTGGGCGCGCTGCTCTTCGAGGGCACTCCGGAGGCCCCGCGGCTGCGAAAGGACGTGGCCGAGCGCGCGGTGGCGGTGCTGGAGCCGGCGGTGCCCGAGTCCGCGCGGCCCGAGCTGCGCCGCCTGGTGGGGGCGACGCTTGCCCGGTTGTTGGAGGAGCTCGCTCCGTCGTTCCTCCAGGAGGGCAGGTTGAATCCCATCGCCTCCGTTCTCCTGCCCATCGAAGGCGGAGAGCCGTAATCCTTTCAGTCCCACCTCCCGTGGGTACTGTCCCCCCTGATCGCTAAGGGCCTGGATCCACGGGCCTTTGCCGGAATGAGCCGCTGGCATGTTGGCTGCTAGCGGATAGAGGCGTTCATGGAGCTGTACCCATGAAGCCTGTGTTTCCGAGCTGACGAACGGAAGGTACTTCCGGGCTGGGCGGGAGGAGGACGGGATGGGGTTGGGCGACAAGGCGGAACGCCGGGACGTGGTGTCCTTCTATGCGCTGACCGCCTTCGCGGCGCTGCTGTACATGGTGCCGCAGGCGTGGATACCCGCGCTGGCGCCGTTGCGGCTGGCGCTGCTGACATCGGGGTTGGCGGCGGGGTTCATGGCGCTGAGGCGGGTGGGGCGCGCGGAGCCGCTCTACTTCGATGGTCTGCGCGGGGTGGCGCTGCTGTGCTTCGCGGGGCTGGCGCTGGCCTCGGTGATGTGGTCGGTGAATCCGGAGGTGAGCCGCTTCACGGCCGTCGAGCTGCTGAAGCTGACGGCCATCTACCTGACGCTGGTGAACGTGGTCACCACGCCCAGGCGGTTGGCGGTGGTGTGTGGGGCCCTGGTGGTGGCCTCGATGGTGACGTCACAGGGCGTCATCCATACCTACTTCACCGGCACGCCCGAGACGCTGGTGGAGGGCTACCGCGCGCACTGGGTGGAGGTATACGCGGACCCGAACCGCTCGGCGATGAACCTGGCGCTGGTGGTGCCGCTGGCGGTGGCCTTCCTGGCGCGCAAGGAGAGCGGCTGGCTGTGGCGCGCGGCGTGCGCGGTGGCCATCGCCATGGCGGTGGTGGCCATCGTCTTCACCTACTCGCGTGGTGGCTTCATCGGCCTGTCGGTGGCCATGGCGCTGTGGGCGATGCGTGAGCAGAAGAAGCTGCGCTCGGTGCTGCTGGGCGTGGCGCTGGCGCTGGGCCTGGCGGTGTTCGCGCCCAAGAGCTACTGGGAGCGCAACCAGACGGTGGCCACCTTCCAGGAGGACGCCTCGGCCATGGGCCGCGTGTACGCGTGGCAGGTGACGTCGCGTATCAGCCTGGACAAGCCGCTGCTGGGCGTGGGCGTGGGGGCCTTCCGCTACGCCTGGCACCTGTACGCGCCGCCCCAGGCCACGCGCGCCTACGTGGCGCACAACGTCTTCCTGGATGTGATTGGAGAGCTGGGCTGGTTGGGCCTGGGTCTCTTCCTGCTGTTCGCCGGGGGCGCGACGGGAGGTGCCTTCGAGGCCTCGCGCAACCCACGGGTGGGGTGGCTGGCCCGAGGCCTGGCGACCTCGATGGCGGGCTACCTCATCTGCCAGTTGTTCGCCGGTTACATCCTCTCCGCGCACCTGTACGTGCTGTTCGGCCTGGCGGCCTGCGCGCAGCGCATCGCCCGGGCGCAGGAGGCGGAGGAGTCGTCGAAGGTTCCAGAGGTCAAGGGTCGGCTGGTCGCGAGCTGGGAGGGCTCCAACCATGCGGCGTGAAGAAGTACGGATGGCGGAGGAACCCCTGCGCCTGGTGCAGTTCACCAAGTCGTTCCACATTGGAGGCACGGAAGTCCAGGTCGTGGAGTTGCTGAGGGGCCTGCCGCCCAGCTATCGCGTGCAGCTGGCGGTGCTGCAGGACCAGGGGCCGTTGATGGAGTCGGTGCTGAAGCTCGGCTTCGCGCCGGAGGTGTTCCCCCTGAATGGCTCGCTGGCGCGGCCCAACTCGGCGCTGCAGGTGTTGCGGCTGGCGCGGTGGTTCCGCACCCAGCGGGTGGAGTTGGTGCACGCGCACGACTTCTACTCGACGATGCTGGTGGTACCCGCGGCGAAGATGGCGGGGACGAAGGTGATCGTCGGGCGGTTGGATCTGGCGCACTGGCACGGGACGGCGCGGAGGGCGCTGCTGCGCAGCCTCACGCTCATGGCGGACCACGTGGTGGGCAACGCCGAGGCCATCCGCCGCATGCTGGTGGAGGAGGAGGGGCTGCCTCCGGAGCGGGTGTCCGTCATCCCCAACGGCCTGGATCTGACGCGCTTCCACGCGCGGGTGCGCGAGGGGCTGAAGGCGCCGCTGCCGGACACGCGGGGTGCGCCGGTGGTGGTGCACGTGGCGAACATGAACCACCCGGTGAAGCGGCAGGAGGATCTGCTGCGGGCGCTGGCGATGGTGCGCCTCAAGGGACAGACGCTGCACGCCTTCCTGGTGGGGGATGGCCCGCGGCGGGCGGAGCTGGAGCAGCTGGCGGGCTCGCTGGGGCTGACGGACACGGTGCACTTCCTGGGACACCGGGCGGACGTGCCGGCCGTGTATGCGCGGGCGGACTTCGGCGTGCTGTGCTCCACGGCCGAGGGCATGTCCAACGCGGTGATGGAGGGCATGGCGGCGGGGCTGCCCATGGTGGTGACGCGGGTGGGCGGCAACCCGGAGCTGGTGGCGGACGGGATTCGGGGCCTGGTGGTGCCGCCCCTGAGGCCCCAGGCCATGACCGAGGCCTTCTGCACGCTGCTGGCGGACCGGGAGCTGGGCCGCCGCATGGGCGCCGAGGCACGTGCCTTCGTGGAGCGTGAGTTGTCCCTGGAGCGGTTGGTGCGCCGGCACGATGTGCTGTACCGGCGGGTCGCGCGGGGCGGGTGAAATCGTTTTTCCGAAGGCCCGTAGGGGAGGGGGACAACCTTCTCCTACGAGGCCATCGCCGTGAATTTCGCCCTGCTGCTGATCCTTGCCGCCACGCCCGCCCCGCAGTCCTGGCAGTTCGAGACGGATGGCTCACCGAAGGTGAGCGTCTCCAACGTCAACGGCTCCATCCAGGTGGAGGCCGTGGCCGGGAAGACGGTATCGGTGGAGGCGACGCAGAAGGGCGGCGAGGCCGAGCGCGCCCAGTACCCCCTCCAGGTGGAGCAGGACGGGGACGAGGTGACGGTGCGCATGTGCTGCGGCTCGTGCTCGAAGAAGCTGTCCAATTGCAACAACCCGCCGGAGACGCACTTCGTGGTGAAGGTCCCGCGCGACTCCTCGCTGGAGGCGAGCTCGGTGAACGCGCCGGTGAAGGTGTCCGGCGTGGCGGGCGAGCAGGAGGTGTCGGTGGTGGCCGGTGACGTGTCGGTGAAGGGCTCGCGGGGCAATCTCGAGGTGGCCGCGGTGAGTGGCAACGTGGAGCTGGTACCCGAGTCGCTCGCGGACACCGAGGTGAGCACCGTGTCCGGCAATGTGAAGCTGAAGCTGCCGAAGGGCGCGGGCGCCAACGTGCAGTTCTCCTCGGTGGGCGGCACCTTCAACGGGCGCGATGTGAGCCTGGGCTCCTCCTCGAAGAAGTACGGCAACGGGGAGCACGACGTCGAGGTGAGCACCGTGGGTGGGGCGCTCGACGTGCAATCCGAGTGATTGTTGGGGTAGAAACGAGTTCACGCGCCGTGCGGTCACGGTGCGTTGAGAGGCGCTCGCCGGATGCACTCCAAGGATTCGGCGAGCGCCTTGTTTTTTCGTGGAGCCCATGACGATCCCGACCATCCGCCCCGCGACGCCCGTGGACGCGCCCCGGCTGTTGGAGATCTGGGAGGCGGCCGTGCGCGCCACCCACGACTTCCTGACCGAAGCTGACATCGACGCCCTGCGGCCGCAGGTCCGGGCCTACGTGTCCACCGCGTCGTTCGAGCTGGCCACGGATGAGCGGGGAACCGTGTGCGGCTTTCTCGGCATGACGGGGAACAAGATCGACAGCCTGTTCGTGCATCCAGACGCTCACGGTCGCGGACTCGGGCGGGCGCTGGTCGACCACGCCGCGGCCCTGCATCCGGTGCTGACGGTGGACGTCAACGAGCAGAACCCCGGCGCACGGGCCTTCTACGCCCGCCTCGGCTTCGAGGTCGTCGGCCGCTCGGAGACGGATGATGCGGGCCGTCCGTTCCCCCTCCTGCACCTGCGCCGCGGCGTCTGAAGGGCGCCGCCCGCGACTCCGGGTGTTGTTGCAAATGCAACTCATTCGTTTACACCTGGGTCTTTGCCCCCATACGGTGGCTGGATGCAGATCGCCCACCCCTGGGGATTCTTCCCCAACATTCGAGTCTCCATTCTCCTTGTCTCCGTCGCCCTCGCCGCATGTGGCGGCAAGGCCCCGGTCGCGATGAGCGACTCGGCGACGACCGACGAGGACACCGCCCTGGAGATGACAGGCGCGTGGCTCGTCCACAACGACACCGGCGCGAACGGTGATTCCCTCACTGTCACCTCCGTTGGCGCGGCGAGCCATGGCACCGTGGTGCTGGCCGGCGACAAGGTCACTTTCACCCCGGAGGCGGACTTCTCCGGGACGGCGACGTTCGCGTACACGGTAGGGGATGGACGCCTGACTGACACCGGGACGGTGTCGGTCACCATCCGCCCCGTGAACGACGCTCCCGTCGCCGTCGCCGATACCGTGAGCACCGACAAGAATGCCGAGCTGGTCATCCCGATGGCCACGCTCCTCGCCAATGACACGGATGCGGATGGAGACGCCCTCGTGGTGGCTGGAGTGGGTTCGGCCACCCATGGCCGGGTGATGCTGTCCGGTGGCAACGTCACCTTCCTTCCGCAGAAGAACTTCACCGGGACGGCGACGTTCGAGTACAGGGTCAGCGATGGGCCGGGTCTCGGCACTGCGACGGTGACCGTCACCGTCAACCCCAAGAATAACGCTCCCGTGGCCTCCGGCGATGCCGCGCGTACGGACGAGGATACGGCCGTGGTCATCCCGACGGCCACGCTCCTCGCCAATGACACGGATGCCGAGGGAGACATCCTCGTGGTGTCTGCGGCCGGCACGGCCACTCATGGCTCGGTGGAGCTTGCTGGCGGCAACGTGACCTTCACCCCGGAGGCGGACTTCTTCGGGACGGCGACGTTCGAGTACACGGTCAGCGATGGGACCAACACCAGCACTGGGAAGGTGACCGTCACCGTCAACCGGGTGAACGACGCGCCCGTTGCCTCCGAGGATGACGCGAGCACCGACGAAGATACCGTCCTGGTCATTCCGGCGGCCACGCTCCTCGCCAACGACATTGATGTCGAGGGCGACATCTTCGGGGTGGTGGGAACCGTCGCGGCCGAGCATGGCCGAGCGTGGCTGGCCGACGGCAACATCATCTTCACTCCGGAGGCGAACTTCTTCGGGATGGCGATGTTCGAGTACAGGGTCAGCGACGGGGTCAGCACCAGCACTGGGAAGGTGATCGTCACCGTCAACCCGGTGAACGACACTCCCGTGGCCGTCGCGGATACCGCGAGCACGGATGAGGACACCCTGCTGGTCATTCCGGCTGCTACGCTCCTCGCCAACGACACCGATGCCGAGGGCGACACCCTCTCGGTGGTGGAAGTTGCCAGGGCCACTCATGGCACGGTGGAGCTTGCCAGCGGCAACGTCACCTTCAGGCCAGAGGCGGACTTCTTCGGGACGGCGGCGTTCGAGTACAGGGTCAGCGACGGGGTCAGCACCAACTGGTACGAGAAGGTGACCGTCACCGTCAACCCCGTGCAGGACGCTCCCGATGCCGTCTTCGATTCAGTCTTCGCCGACGAGGACGTCGAGCTGCGCATCCCGGTGGCGGCACTCCTCTCCAATGACAGGCATGGGGACGGCGATCCGCTGTCGGTGAGCCTGGTCGAGAACGCGCGCAACGGCACGGTCGAGCTCGAAGGTGACGACGTGAGGTTCACGCCGGCGCCCGGGTTCGCGGGCGCCGCCGGCTTCGAGTACCAGGTGTCCGACACCCACGGAGCAACCGCGACCGCGTCGGTCGCCGTCATCATCCGTGCCTCTGGCACGAAGCGGGTCTTCGTCGGGATGATGCACACCTGCGCGCTCTTCCCGGATGGACGCGTCAAGTGCTGGGGGGCAAACAGCCGGGGCGAGCTCGGGCTCGAGGATGTTGGCAACCGTGGGGACGGCCCCAATGAGATGGGCGGCTTCCTCCCATTCGTCAGCCTCGGCACGGGTCAGAAGGTGAAGACGCTCGCCCTCGGTCTGAGCTCCACCTGCGCGCTCCTCGAGAGTGGCGCGGTCAAGTGCTGGGGTTTCAACGAGGATGGCCAGCTCGGGCTCGGCGATAGGCAGAACCGCGGAGATAATCCCGGAGAGATGGGTGACGCGCTGCCCCCGGTGAACCTCGGCAGTGGGTGGACCGCGAGGGCGCTCGCCGCCGGTGATCTTCACACGTGTGCAATCCTCGGCGAGGGCTACGTCAAGTGCTGGGGTAGCAACAGCTTTGGCCAGCTCGGGATCAACGATACGCGGGACCGCGGAGATGGTCCCGGAGAGATGGGCAACGAATTGCGCATGGTGAACCTCGGCAGTGGGCGGACCGCGAGGGCGCTCGCCGCCGGTGATCTTCACACGTGTGCAATCCTCGACGATGGCACCGTCAAGTGCTGGGGTGCGAACGGCACTGGCCAGCTCGGGCTCGGAGATACGCGGGACCGCGGAGATGGTCGCGGAGAGATGGGCGACGCATTGCCCGTGGTGAACCTCGGCGCGGGGCGGACCGCGAAGGCACTCGCCGCTGGTGGGGCTTCCACGTGCGCGCTCCTCGATAACGGCACCGTCAAGTGCTGGGGTTTCAACGGCTTTGGCCAGCTCGGGCTCGGCGATATGTCACTCCGCGGGGAATCCCCTTGGGAAATGGGCGACATGCTGCCTCCAGTCAACCTGGGTACGGGGCGGACCGCGGTAGCGCTCGACATGAGCAACTTTCACACGTGTGCGCTCCTCGATGACGCCACCGTCAAGTGCTGGGGGAACGGCCATTCGGGTTCGCTCGGGCTCGGCTACTTTGACACCCTGGGGGATGACCCGGGCGAGATGGGCGACGCGCTGCCTCGGATCAACCTCGGTACGGGCCGTACCGCGACGTCGCTCACGATTGGCGGTAACGCCTGTGCCACCCTCGACGATGGCAGCGTCAAGTGCTGGGGTAACAACGAGAATGGCCATCTCGGGCTCGGCGATAAGGCGCATCGCGGAGATGCCCCGGGTGAGATGGGAGATGCCCTCCCGGCCGTCGCGCTGTAGCGCAAGTCATCCGCCTGAGGAACAGGGGACAAAGGAAAAGCCCAGCAATCCCTCGAGATTGCTGGGCCTTCCAGGTGAACCCATTCACATTCCCCGGGGGTTCTGTGCAGAGCCCTTCCTGACCACCAAACCGACGCACTTGTGGTCGGCCGGGTTGTATGAAAACTGAATGACGTCGGTGTCGGCGAGCTTTTGAATCACATCGATGTATGCCTGGGAAGCGTTGGAAACCTCGCACCACCCCGTAGCGCCGGTGCTATCCTTGGCATCGCATCTCAAATAGTAAGACACACCGGACGAAGAGGCATTCACCTGAAACGCGCACTCGATGAATTGGGTCGAGTCGGATGAATTGTAAGCCCCAGCCATCGAGCCTGATGCAATACAGAGGGTCGAAACCGGACAGAAGGTTTTGACTTCGACGTTCTTTCTTTCCCCGGCAGACGCGGCTGTGCCCAGAAGCAGAATGCCAACAAAGACCAGATGTGCGGCTTTCATGAGTTCCTCCTGCATTACATGCCGAAAGCTGAAAAGCAGGAGCAACCTACTTTGTTCGCGACGTCCTGTCGATCCCCCATTCCAGCCCCGGCCCCTGCCCATCTTCGCGAGCCGCGGCTCCCGGAGGGGACAGGGTTGTATGCGGCGGTGAGGGACAACCGTCACAACGGTACATTGACCGCGATTCCCTCGCGGCCGGAAATCCACTCGCGCAAGTACGGGTTGAGTTCCCCGTAGAATGACACCGAAACCAGATCAGCCACCGCAAAGAGTTCGCGGAGCAGTGAATCCACATGGTTGTTATGCGTTTCGGCCGCGTCAGCGTCGACGTACTCCTCGATTATCGAGTAATGACCGGGCCTCTGCGTGACGAACCACTGGTAGCGCAACGTTCCTGGCTCGGTCGCAGCGGCGGATGCCAATGCCCGCGCCACCCGCAGGAACTCTGCCTCCCCATCGGTTCGTGCTCTGAACTCACATAGCACCAGAAGACTCATACGATTCTCCTATGCAGGCCGCGCTTTGAAGGTCGGTTTTCGTCGTACCACTCGGCAGGCTAGAAGTCGTTCAATAACCTGCTGCGCGCCGCGATGGCGAACAGGAAATCTCGCCAGCCTCGAGCATCTCGCGGCCCAGCTTCGCTCCCAGGAGCGCGCGCTCGACGGAGGCTGTTGCCGGGCTCACCCGCCGGCAAGCGCGTTTGCTTTCACAGTCCTTGAGAGAAAATTGAAATCGAAGTGCTCCCGGAAATGTCAGACCAATCCGGTATGAATTTCCTTGCGCGGCGCCATTCAGGGCGTCGTCGAAAGGGTTGCACTTCCAATGCATAAATCATTGATTTCCCTCGGGCTCTTGGTCGGTATGACAGGGGTCGGCTGCGCGGGGCTCGACGAGGCCGAGGCGGTGGACTCCTCCGTGTCGGCGGACACGACCTCCCAGGTCACCCAAGGCCTGATCACCCATGTCACCGGCATCAGCCCGGTGACCTTCGTCGCCACGTCGGGCAACGAGACGAAGCCAAACGACCAGTCCGCCACGCCGGTGGTGGCATACACGCGGGACTCGACGACCGGGGCGTTCACGGCCTATCCGGGCACGGGCTCCGTGGACGGCACCATCTCCGTGCCGAATGTCCCTTCCGGCCGCATCTACCTGAAGCTGGGCTCGCGCTACCTGGTGAGCACCGGCCGCGCGTTCGATCTGGGCTCCACGGAGTGGGGCCGCGATGGCACCTTCGCCTCGCTGCCTACCCCCGTGACGGTGTCCGCCACCAGCCTGTCTCCCTGGCAGCCGGGGGACTTCCTGGACATGTATTCGTTGAACCCGGGCGCGTTCGGCTACATCGACGGCAGTGCCACGGGGCTCCCCCTGGCGGGCGCCACGTCGCTCTCCGGGCTGAGCTTCGATTACGCCAACATGCTCAACCCGGTGCTGCTCGACAGCGGCCGCGGGGATGTGTTCTCGCTGGCGCAAATGCGGTTGCAGACGAGCGCGAATGGAGTGCCCTACCACGCGATGCACAAGGTGCTCGACACGAGCATGACGCAGGTGGAGGGCCAGCCCGTCACCGTCAGCGGCACCTTCACCCAGCCCGTCGCGACAGGCACCTTCGCGGTGGACTGGAGACGCTCGGCCTTCGAGGCCATGCGCACCCAGGTGAACCCGGGCGCGGTCAGCACGTACAACGAGATCTGGATGTCCGCCCGGCCGGCCGCGCTGAGCTCGGCGCACGCGTCCATCAGCGGGCCGCCACTGCTCGTGACGCTCAATCCTGACGCGCAGCGGACCGACATCGTCACGGGGAGCATGACCTACAACAACCCGCTCCCGGCGACGTGGCAGAAGGTGGCGCTCGCCGCCGCGGGCTTCACGAAGAGCTACGCGCTGGGAACCGCGACGCCCTACACCATGAGCGTGGACATCCGCGTGGAGCAAGTGGCGAGCGCGTTCACCGCCGCGCCCGTGCAGCCCCTCGTCGGGCCGGTGCAGGCACCCCTGGTGAACACGCGCGGCGCGTTCCAGAACCTCACGGGCGTGGGGACCGACGCCTCGCTGCGCTGGTCGAAGCCGCTGGCCGGCACGGCCACGAACTACGTGGTGAACATCTACCGGCTAGGCGCGAGCAACGGTTCCACCACCGCGACGCGCGTGGCGGTGCTGCACACGGATCTCCAGAGCGTGTACCTGCCCCCGGACGTGCTGCAGGCGGGCCAGACGTACTTCGCGGAGATCCAGAGCTGGTACCAGCCCGGCTCGGATCTCGCGACGAGCCCGCACAAGCGCTCGCTGCCTCGAGGCAGCGCCAGCGTGCTCACCGGCATGTTCAGCCCGTAGTCGCTGAAGTCCTGGGAAGGAAGGGAGCCCGCTCCCTCTCTTCCTCACGAGCCGCATCGACCCTGACACGGGGGCCTGGGCCCCCGCGGCCTGCCGCCTGGGCGGGCTGCTTGGGCCGGCTATAGAAGAACTCGGCCTCACCGGTGTCCAGCGAGTAGGATCCTAGGCGGAGCTGCGCAGCAGGAAGGGCACACTGACCCATCCGTGGAATCGCGAGCCATGTTCCTCGACCATTCTTCGAAGGAAATCAATATCAAGGTCGTCTACGACGGACCTGAACTGGCGGGCAAAAAGGCCTCCTTTCAATACGTACGCAGCAAGCTCCCATCCCCAAGAGGGGTTTTTCTCTCACAGCCCACGATAATGGGCCGAACGGACTTCTTCGACTTCGTGCCGCCGGGCCTGGGAGAAATTCGTGGTTTCAAGTGTCGTATCCACGTGTTCATCGTGCTCGAGAACGGGGTCTCGGAGTACACGAGGCGCCTCATTCTCAAAGGCGTTGACGGGGTGATCTTCGTCGCCGATTCGCAGAGGCATCGCGCCGAAGCCAACCTGTCGAGCCTGAAAGAGCTGGAGAGCAACCTGGCCGCGGAGGGGTACGACTCCGCGAAGGTCTCTCGTGTCTATTCCTACAATAAAAGGGATCTGCCCGACGCGCTTCCCGTGGCGGAGCTGGAGGAGAGGCTCAATCCCCAGCGGAAATACCCGAGCTTCGAGACCATCGCCTCGCGGGGAGTGGGGGTAGTCGACCCACTCAAGGCGGTGATCAGAGCCATCCTCGTCGACGCCAAGGGCGGCTCGCTGCATTGAGCCAAGAAGGGGTTCAACCGCCGGCGGGGATGTACCGGAGCGGCAGCGCGACGGGCCCGCGCGTCGTGAGCGCGCACTGGTATTGAATGTTCCCCGGCATCCGCTCCACCCGCTGGAAGCGCGCGAGCACCGTCTCCAGGACGATCCGCACCTCCATCCGAGCGAGCATCGCACCCAGGCAGAAATGAGCGCCTTGCCCGAACGCGAGGCCGCCCTGAGAGCCCCGGTTCAGGTCGAAGCGATCCGGATCCGGAAATTTCCGCTCGTCTCGATTGGCGGAGGACATGAGCGGGAACACCATCGAGCCTTGCGGAATGGTCACTCCCGCGAGCGTGACGTCGCTGGCCGTGAGCCGGGGAACCCCCGGCGCCACGCCGTCGTAGCGGAGCATCTCCTCGATGAACGGCGGAATCAGTGAGGGCTCGGCCCGCAGGCGGGCCATCATCTCGGGATGGTCGGCGAGGAAGAGGAGCGAGTTGCCGAGGAGGTTCGTGGTGGACTCCAGTCCCGCGATCAAGAGGAGGATGAGGAAGTCCTTGATCTCCACGTCCGTCAGCCGCTGTCCCTCCACCTCCGCGCGCAGCAGATCGCTCACCGTGTCGTCCGCGGGCGCGCGGCGCCGCTCTTCGATCACCTTCCCCACATACGCGGTCAGCTTCGCGATGGTGCCGCGAATGCGCTCGGCGGCCTCGGGAGACGCGGGGGAGGGAGTGATCGCGACGATGTCATCGGACCACTGCTTGAAATAGGGAAGGAGCTGGTGATCGAGCCCGAGGATCTCGCTGATGACATACGCGGGCACGGGCAACGCCAGCGTATGGATGAAGTCAGCCCCGTCCACGAGACCGCTCGCGAGCCTCTCGGCGGTGGCCCGCACGCGGGGCTCCAAGCGGGCGATGGTGGGGGGTCCGAACGCACGCAGCAACAGGGCGCGCAGCCGCGTGTGCTGCGGCGGATCCCGGGTAATCATTGAATTGGCCATCGGGTTGTAGCCCACCCAGGCCGGCTGCCACGCCACCGTGAAACCCGACGACGAGAAGAGGGAAGGGTTCTTGAGAACGAAGAGCACGTCCTCATAGCGGGACACCGCCCACATGCCATGCGGCTCGACCTGACACACCGGGCTCGAGCGCCGCAGCTCCGCGTAATAGGGATAGGGATTCGCGAGAACTTCGGGTGACATCAAATTGATTTGAGTCATGGTGTCTCCGTTCAGGATTTTCCGCGAAGCATGAGTGTTACGGCGAGACCTCGTCGGACACCACCTGCCCGTTCGGGTCGAGAACCGCCTTCCAGTCGTGCCTCTGCTTGTCATTCACATCGTCGTAGTACCGGCCGGTGATCAAGACCGAGCCGTCGGGCAGCAGTGAGAAATGGTCGCCCAGCGGCGTCCGGGCTCCGCCATCGCCGCGGAAGTGGTGGTCCCAGAGGACCTTCCCTTTCGCGTCGAGTTTCACGAGCCGGGTGACCGGATGCCGGCCAGGGTGGACGTAGGACGCGATCTGGGCCACGCAACCACCGTCCGGCGTCGCCGCGACCGTGCCGCCCTCGTAGTCGAGGAAGCCCTTCTTCACGAGCACCTTGCTCCAACGCGGCTTGCCAGCCGGATCCAGCCGCGCGACGACCGGCTTCGTCCTTCCCGGCTTGTAATCGCCGTCGGTGTTGCCGCTGAGCGTTCCGATGAGGAGGACGTCGCCGTCCGGCGCGACCACGAACTGCTCGAACGTCGCGGTGGGATCCACCCGGTAGTCCACGTAGCGGAGACCCTGCTTGTCCGCGTACTGCTTGCCGAGGACCACCCCCTGGGCGATCTTCAAGTCGCCGCCCGCGCTGCCTGCGACTTCCGGTGAATCCACGTCGTCGGGCACTTCGTACAGCCGCACGCCCTTCTTGCTGGACCAACCCTTCTCGTCGACGAACGGGGTCATGAGCATCCGCCCGTTGAGTCCGGCCATGACTTCCATCGCCACGCCGTCGTTGCCGGGGAAGAGCATCCGCATCGGGATCGACGTCTGGAGGCTCAAGTCAGAGACGCGCCGCACTTCGATGACCTTCGGTGAGATCTGCTGCGTGTTCGAAACCACCAGGAAGCTCCTTCCCGACGGCGTGACCACGAAGTGGTGGACCTTCTTCATTCCCTTCGTCTTCGCGTCGATCTTCTTCTTCTCGAGGTCGATGCGGATGACGTCTCCGAGCTCGTTCGAGCCGAGCAGGAGGTAGCGGTTGTTGGGCGTGAAGGCCGTGCCGTAGGTGGTGAGCGGAGCGGGGTAGGAGTCCACCTGCTTCGACGGGATGTCGATGACGAGCACTTGTTGCTGTGGCCTGGCGGGGTGCTGGCGCTCGTTGCCCTTGTCGTTGTACTCGACGAGCGCGAGCTTCGTGCCGTCAGGGCTGAATTTCTTGGGACCGGACACCAACTTGATCGGCTTGTCGCGCTTGGGAAAGTCGACCTTCATCGTCCAGTCGATGGCGCGCGTCTCGAGGTTGATGCGGGCGAGCTCGAAAGAGGTGTAGCCGCCCTTGAGCACATTGCCCGCGGGGTTCACGGCGGACGCGTAATAGAAGTACGTGTCAGCCGGATCGAACCCGATGTCTTCGACGTACTGGGTGTTGTTCCAGGGGCCGAGCAGCACGAGGTCGGAGAACCGCTTGGTGCGGTGGTCGTACTGGCAGAAGTAGGTGGCCACCGCCGAGTAGCCCTGCGTCGCGTTGAACGTGAGCGAGGTGACCTGGCCGTCGTGATGGACGACGGTCGCGGACGGGTTCGTGCGGCCCAGCGTGTCGGTGTGCGTCTTCGGGAGTTGGTGCAACGGCACGGGCACGTCGATGACCTTGCGCTCCTGGAAATCGAACAGCTCGTAATGCGGCATGATGGGGCGGTTCTTCGCGTCGCGCTCCCACGTGACGCCGACGAGGACGAAGCGCTGCGCGCTGACCTTCGCGGCGTTCGTGTACCGCACGTCGGGTAGCTCGGCCACGAGCCGCAAGCCCCCGGCGAGAGCGAGCTGCGGAAGGAGGAGCAGGAGAGCCGCGATACGCGTTCGCATGCCGAGGACTGTACTCCCTGGCTCGCCCGGAGGAACCTGGCCTGCTGTAAGCCCTCGGGATCGCGCATGAAAAGCGCAAGCCCGGCCTCTGCTTCCGTCCCGCTGCGGCGAAGTCAGGCCTGGGGGTGCAGGGGCTCGCGCTGGGGCAGGGCGGCTGGCGGGGCAACGCGGTGGTCCGCGCCGATGGCCTCGTGCACCGAGCGGAAGCCGTCCCGGGCCAACAACGGGCCCAGGCCCTCGAGCAACCGGCGCACCATGCCCGGGCCCTCGTAGATGAAACCCGTGTACACCTGCACCACCGAGGCTCCGGCCCGCAGCTTCTCGTACACGTCCTCGGCGGTGAAGACGCCGCCCACGCCGATGATGGGCAGGGCACCTCCACTGCGCGCGTAGGCCCGGCGGATGACGGCGTTGGCCGGCTCGCGCACGGGCGCTCCCGAGAGGCCGCCGGTCTCCTTCGCCACCGGGTGCTCGAAGGGCCGCGCGATGGTCGTGTTGGTGGCGATGATTCCCGCCAGTCCGCACGCGCGCACCACGTCCACCACCTCGTCCACCGCCTCGGGGGTGAGATCCGGGGCGATCTTCAGGAAGAGCGGCTTGCCCGGAGCCACCTGATCCAGGCGCGCCTTCACCGCCCGCAGGAGCGCGGTGAGCTGCTCGGGCTCCTGCAACTTCCGCAGGCCCGGAGTATTGGGCGAGCTGGCGTTCACCACCACGTAGTCCCCGAGCGGGGCCAGGGTGTCCACGCACGCCACGTAGTCGTCCACCGCCTGCTCCAGCGGCGTGTCCTTGTTCTTGCCGATGTTCACCCCCACCGGAGCGGGGTGCCAGGTGCGCGCCCGGAGGTGCTCGGCGGCGTTGGCGGCGCCGTGGTTGTTGAAGCCCATCCGGTTGATGAGCGCGCGGTGCTCGGGAATGCGGAACAGGCGCGGCTTCGGGTTGCCCGGCTGGGGCCTCGGGGTGAGCGTGCCCACCTCCACGGCGGCGAAGCCGAGAGCCAGCAGCCCGTCCACGGCCTCGGCCTCCTTGTCGAGCCCCGCCGCGAGCGCCACCGGGTGGGCCAGCTCCAGTCCCGCCACCTTCACCGAGGCGTCATAGGTGACGGCGGCGAGCGTCCGCGCGCGCATGCCACGGCACGTCCCCGCGAGGTGCCCGAGCCAGCGCAACGCGGTCATGCCCAGGCGGTGGGCGCGCTCGGCGGAGAAGAGGAAGAGGAGGGCACGGGCGAGGCGGTACATGGGGCTCACGTGGGAATGAAGGAGTACTGGCGCGCCCAGGCGAGCGTCTGATCCACCTGCTCGGTGGAGAGCAGCCCGTTCTTCTCGACGAGTTCCACCTCGCGGAGCATGTCCGTCTCCAGGAGGTAGGTGCCGTCGGTGTTGAGCGTGAACTTCACGCCCCGGTCCCAGAAGGTGCGCATGATGTGCTTGAGCTCGTCGAGCCCCTCCACGGCGCGGGTGTGGAGGTTGGAGGTGGGGCACAGCTCGAGCACCACGTCGCGCTCGCGCAGCAGCTTCATGGCGGACTCGTCGTAGGCGGCGCGGATGCCGTGGCCGATGCGGTGGGGCTTGAGCTTGTCCACCACGGCCATGACGCCCTCGGCGCCGGTGCCCTTCGTCTCCCCGGTGTGCACGGTGCACTTGAGGCCGGCCTTGCGCGCGCGGGCGAAGAGGTCCTCGTACTGCGCCACCACGGTGGGCTCCAGCTCCAGCGCGTGCTTTTCCGTGCCGGCCAGGTCGATGCCGTACACGCCGCGGCTTCGGTACTTGATGGCCTTGTCCACGATGATGCTGTTGAGCCGGTGGTCGAACTCACGGGCCAGACAGAAGATGAGACCGGCCTTCACGCCGTACTCGAGCATCGCCCGGTCCATGCCGCGCAGCGCCGCGTGGATGATGTGGTCCAGATCGAGCTCGGAGTTGAGGTTGCGCTTCATGGGGTTGAAGCGCAGCTCTATCTGCGTGACGCGGCTGCCGCGGTACTCCTTGCCGATGATCTCGTAGACGGAGCGCTCGACGGCCATGGGCGAGCTTTGAATCTTCTCCGTCCAGGTGTGGAGGATCTTCAGGTAGTCCTCGAGGCTGCCCACCTTGCCGGGACGCGAGGTGATGAGCTCGACGAAGTCGAAGTAGTTCTTGACGGGGAGCTTGAATCCCTGCTGGTGCGCGAGGGACCAGAGGACGTGGGGAGCCACGGAGCTGCCCACGTGGATGTGCAGATCAATGAGATCGCGTGCCATGGCGGCATGTATGCACAGAGCCGCCCGGCCGTCCAGCTAACGGCGGAGCAGCACGTAGACGGCGCCCGCGCCTCCGTCCTGGGGACGTGCGGTGGCGAACGCCAGCACCGTCTTGCCGATGCTCTTCTGCCCGAGCCACTCCCGGATGCGCTGCTTGAGGACGGGGATCTGATCCTGGGAGTTCAAACCTCGTCCGTGGACGATGAGCACGCAGCGCTTGTGGGCGCGGCGGCTCTCGGAGAGGAATCGGTCCACGGCCGTCTTGGCCTCGGCCTGGGTCATGCCGTGCAGATCGAGGCGGCCCTGGAGGGAGAAGTCACCCCGGCGCAGCGAGCGCAGCAGGCGCGCGTCGATGCCCGGAGCGGCGCCCTCGATGTACTCGTTGGAATCGGAGACATCGAAGTCGCCCTGGCCGGCCACGAGCTCGGCGAGCTCGGCGAGGGCCTCGGCGTTCTCGTCGATGATCTCGGGCAGGCGGGGGTTGGGCGGGGGAGGCTCGCTGCCGCGGTGGGTGATCTGCTCGACGCCGTCCATGGCGGAGAGGAAGAGGGACATGTCGTCCTCCTCCTGGGGGCGCTTGGACCTGGAGGGCTTGGAGGGTGGGGGAGGCGCCTGGGGCTTCTTGGGCGGCTCGGCCTGCTTCTTCTTGAGGTCCGCGAGGGCGGACTTGAAGGGGTTGTTGAAGCTTTCGCTCTTCTTCTTGGGGGAGCCGCGATCGCTCATGGTGGAACTTGTAATGCGTCAGGGCGGGCCACAGTTCAACCCGGTTTCTTGGTTCCCGAGCGGGCGAGGGGCCCGGGCCTGCCTGGAGGGCTCAGAAGAGCGCCCCTCCGAAGTACGACACCACGGTGCTCAGGCGGATGCAGCCCAGCAGCCCGCCCAGGATGTTGAGGACGCCCAGCACTCGTGCATGGGTGGCCCGGCCTCTGATCGCGGGCCTGACTTCGAGAGGGATCCGCTCCTGGTAGATGTCCTCGAGGTCGCACCTGGCCATCACCCACGCTCTTTTGCCCAGGATCAACATCACCATGGGGCAGAGCAGCATGAGCGGGAGCTGTATGATGCTCACCAAGGGGAGGACGGCGGACAGTCCGCCCAACAACAGCCCGAACCATCCCAGGGGCACGGCCTTGGAGGACCGGTCCTTGGGAGCCTGCACCACGGCGGCCTCGGGCCGGCGCGTGGGGAGTTGTTCCTCGGGGGGACGGGCGGCCACGCACGGGTGGCAACTGTCCGCGCTGCTCATCACATCGATGCAATCGCGGCACACACGCTGGTCACAGCTCATGCATGTGACCACGGCGGCAGCACGCGGATGGTGGGTACACCGGTCGTCGGATGCACTCATGGGAAAGCCTCGCGGCGGCATCATCCCATCATCGTCCACTGTTCCAAATGGAATGGCCCCTGGCCGGGAGGGTCCTTGCGCTTCGCTCATCGGGGGAGCAACCTGTGAGGGAATGTTGTCGGAGGTGTCCTGGGACGTCAGACCAGGATGTTACGCCCTCACCTCATGGAAACGGTGACGGGCGTCGAGGAATATGGGGAAGCAATGGGACGGAGACCAGCAACCTACGCGGATCTGGAAGCACTCCCCGCGAACATGGTGGGTGAGTTGATCGCGGGAGAGCTCTATGCGAGCCCCAGGCCCGCGACTCCGCACGCGCTCGCGTCCTCTCGAATGGGCGGGGAACTGATAGGCCCGTTCGACCGGGGGAGGGGGGGCCCTGGTGGGTGGATTCTCCTCGATGAACCGGAGCTGCACCTGGGCGAGGACGTCCTGGTTCCGGATCTGTGCGGCTGGCGGCGGGAGCGGATGCCCAAGCCTCCGCGAACCGCGGCCATCACGCTCGCGCCGGACTGGGTCTGTGAGGTGCTATCCCCCTCCACGCGGGCACTGGATCGAGCCGTGAAGCTGCCCGTGTTCGTGCGAGAGGGCGTGCGGCACGTCTGGCTCGTGGACCCGGAGGCTCGCACGCTGGAGGTCCTCCGGTTGGAGGGGGCTCGCTATACGCTGCTCGTCACGCACTCGGGTCTGGCCCACGTGCGCGCCGAGCCCTTCGAGGCTCTCGAGCTGGAATTGCCCTTCCTTTGGGGCGAGGAGCAGGGCGGCGGTACCCGCTGAATTCAGTCCTGACCGGACAACCAGGCCTGGAGGCGCTCGGCGGACGGCGGGAGCTGCTTCACCCGGCACCAGTCGACGAGGCTCAACTGGTGCTTGGATGCGAGTGCCGCCAGCAGGCGCGCATCCCCTTCGACGGCCGCGCTGGCCTTCGTGTGATGGAGACCCAGCACGGAAATACGGCCCTCCCGCTGGAGGCCGTACAGCGCGGGTCCCGAGGGCAGCTTCACGGCGAAGCCTCCCTCGACCAGACCGGCCACTCCCGCGAAGGAGATGCCGTCGAGCCACGTCACGGCCTCTCCCACGGAGCCACGGAGTTCCGCCAGGGTGAGTGAGCTCCCCTCCAGCGGAGTGGGCACCTCCTTGCGGACGTGGATCGCCTTGAAGCCGTACCCCTCACGATGCTCGGTGTAGATGCGCTCGATGGCCGCGAACACCGTGGTGATGGCGGGCTGGAGCGCGAGCGCCACGAATTCCACCTGCCGCCAGTCGTCCTCGCGCAGTTCGAGCACGTTCCTCCCCAGCTTCGTCGAGCCCTCGGTGATGGGCGGAAGCTCTTCCGAGATGGAGGGCAGCGAATAGAGCAGCTCGCTCGGATCCACCGTCGTGTACTCCACCTCCCGCAGCTCGATGCGCAGGGTTCCCGTCTGGCGGAACTCCCGGGCCGTCATGGGCTCGGCGGAGACGACCTCGAAGGTGTTCTCGCCGACATCCATGGACGTGGCCGCCTCGAAGCTCTCGGGGAGCTGTTCGGCGGGCACGTCCGTCTCTCCGACGAGCTCGCCCGTGGTCGCATCGATGAACCGGACCCGGATGGTGGAGTGCTCAGGCATCGCCACAGCGTAGCCGCTGGCGGGCCGCCGCCCTGCTCCAGTGATGTCATTGATTCAAAAGTAACCGAACCCAGGGTTGACAGCGCGGCACGCTGCCTGTATCTCCATCGCATTCGTCTGGAGAATTTCGTGTTCCGTCCTGTCACCCGAATGCCGATGTCCATGGAGGCCATGCTCATGCGTGGCCCGGGCATGCGCGCGTTCGCGTGAGGAATGGGACTCCAGCCGGTTCTCGCTGAACTCCCCCTCTGAAGCGCCGCGGGTGCCCGGGTTTCCCACCTGACACCGCCCGCGGCACGGCTGCGTTCCGAGCTTCTTCGCTCCGAGCTCCGCCTTTCGTTCCGCCGTGGGCTCGCGGTTCCTCGCCCCAGCAGTTCCGAAAGGAAGACATCCGTGAGCAGCAATCCCTCGCACCCCGCCGCGAGCAGGCCGTGGTGTGTCTATAAATTCGGTGGTTCCTCTGTCGGCACGCCCGGACGGCTGCCGCGCGTCCTCTCCCTCATCTCCGAGGCACAGCGCCCACTCGCCGTCGTGGTGTCCGCGCTCGGCGATACCACGGACTGGCTCATCTCCGCGGCCAACGCCGCCGCACGGGGAGACGCGGTGGGCAGCGGCTCGGAGCTGTCGCGGGTCCGCGGCCTCGCCCGGTCCATCGCGGGCACGGTCCTCGAGGGCGCTGTCCTCACCGCGCACGAGAAGACGGTGGATCAGCTCCTGGCCCCCATCGAGCGGCTGCTCACGGGCGTGGAGCTGACCCGCGAGTGCACGCCGGCCACGCTCGACGAGGTGCTGTCCGTGGGCGAGCGCATCTCCTCCGAGCTCGTCGCTCGCGCCCTGACGGCCCGGGGCATTCCCGCCCTCGCGGTGGATGCGCGCTCCTTCCTCGTCACCGATGAGACGGCGGGCGCGGCCCGGGTCGACATCGAAGCGAGCCGTGCCCGGCTCACGCCGCTCCTCCCCGGATGGGAGGGCAAGGTGCCCGTCATCACCGGTTTCATCGCCCGCTCGCACCAGGGGCGCACCACCACGCTGGGACGCAATGGCTCCGACTACACCGCCACGCTGCTCTCGTGGCTGCTCGAGGCCCGGCAGGTGACGGTGTGGACGGACGTGCCCGGCGTCATGACGGCGGACCCGGCCCTGGTGGCGGACGCCTACCCCGTGCCGCGCATGACCTACGCGGAAGCGCTCGAGCTGGCCCACTTCGGCACCCGCATGTTCCACCCGCGCACGATGATTCCGCTGCTGGAGAGCGGGGCCGCGCTGCACATCCGTGGCACCACCGAGCCGGACGCGCCGGGCACGCGCATCGACGCCGAGGGCAACCCGGATCCCCACCGTCCCACCAGTGTCACGAGCCTGGAGCGTCTGGCCCTGCTCCACGTCGAGTCGCTGCGTCCCACGCTCAGCGAGCCGCTCGGGCACCGCGTGTTGCAGGCGCTCGAGGCGGCCCGCATCACGGTGTGGGGCGGGACGTTGTCCGCGCTGGCGCCCTCCATCTCCCTGGTGGTGCCCCAGGCGCAGGCGGAGCGGGCCCACGCCGTGCTCGAGGAGGCGCTGCGAGGCGAGCGCGAGCGGCGGGAGGTGCGTGTCCCTCCGCCCCACGCGCCGGTGACGCTGGTCACCCTCGTGGCCGAGTCCATGGGCCATCGGCCGAACGTGGCGGGCCGGTTCTTCCATGCGCTCGGGAACGTGGGCGTGAACGTGCGCGCCATCCTCCAGGGAGCCAGCTCGCGAAGCGTGTCGTGCGCCGTGGATGCCGAGGACACGGCCGTGGCGGTGCGCACCGTGCACAGCGCCTTCAACCTCAACGAGACGGAGATCAACGTCCTCCTGGTGGGGAAGGGGACGGTGGGTGGACGGTTGCTCGCCCAGCTCGCGGAGAACGCGACGACGCTCAAGGCCCGGCACGGTGTGGCCCTGCGGCTGGTGGGCGTGGTGGACAGCCGCCGCGCGCTCTTCGAGCCCCGGGGTCTGCCTCCCGCCGAGGTCCACGCGAGGCTCGCGGAGGTGTCCCCGGCCAGCACGACGCCTCCGGACGTGAAGCCGCTGCTCGACCGGCTGTCACGCCTGTCCGTGCCGGTGCTGGTGGACTGCACCGCGGCGGATGGAATCGAGACGCTCTACGCCGAGGCGTTCCGGCGGGGCATCCACGTGGTGGCGGCCAACAAGAAGCCGCTCGCGCGTCCCTGGAAGGAGTGCGAGTCCCTGCAGGCCCTGGCCCGCGCGCACTTCCGCACCTGGCACTACGAGACCACCGTGGGCGCGAGTCTCCCGGTCATCGAGACGTTGAAGAACCTGGTGCGTACCGGGGACCGCGTGGAGCGCATCGAGGGGTGCTTCTCCGGCTCGCTCGGCGCCATCTGCCATGCGCTGATGGACGGCGTGCCCCTCTCGCAGGCGGTGCGGACGGCCCGGGCGAATGGCTACACCGAGCCGCACCCTCGGGATGACCTGTCGGGCCTGGACGTGGCGCGCAAGGCCCTCATCCTCGCGCGGGAGCTGGGGCTGGAGCTCGAGCTGGGGGATGTGGCCGTGGAGCCGCTCGTCCCGCCCGAGCACCTTCGTGAGGAGGATCCGGAGACCTTCCTGCGCACCCTGGGCTCGCTGGATGCGGACGTGAGCGCCCAGGTGTCCCGCTACCGCGCGGCGGGCAGGAGCCTGCGCTACCTCGCCCAGATACTTCCCAATGCACCCGGGGGGCCCCGCGTGAAGGTGGGCCCCGTGGCGGTGGACGCGGCGCACCCGGCCACCGGGTTGAAGGGCGCGGAGGCGATGGTGTCCTTCTTCACCGAGCGCTACCGGGAGTTCCCCCTCATCGTCCGTGGAGCCGGCGCGGGTGGTGATGTCACCGCCGCCGGTGTGTTGGCCGACATCCTGCGCCTCGCCCAGAACGTGCGGGGAAGGAGATGAACATGAAGCTCGAAAGCCTGCTGGCACAGATTGGTTCCGTTTCCGATTCCGTGACGGGCGCGGTCAGCTTTCCCGTCCATCACGCCACCGCCTTCCGGCACCCGCGCCTGGGTCAGAGCACGGGGTTCGACTACGCGCGGACGAAGAGCCCCACACGGGCCGTCCTGGAGGAAGCCATCGCCCGGCTCGAGTCGGGAGACGCCGGCTTCGCCTGTAGCTCGGGCATGGCGGCGCTCCAGCTCGTCTTCTCCCTGTTTGGCCAGGGCGCGCACCTGCTCGTGTCGCTGGACCTGTATGGCGGCACGTACCGGCTGCTGGAGAAGGTGCTCTCCCGGTACGGCATCACCGCGACCTACGTGGACACGAATGACCCGGACGCGCTCGAGGCCGCGTTCCGGCCCGGTGTGACGAAGGCGGTGCTGCTGGAGACGCCCACCAATCCGCTGATGAAGATCACCGACATCGAGCGGGTGTGCCGCTGGGCCCGGGCCCGCGAGCTGATCTCCATCGTGGACAACACGCTGATGACGCCGTTCTTCCAACGGCCCATCGAGCTGGGCGCGGACATCGTCGTGCACAGTGCCTCCAAGTACCTGGGGGGGCACAACGACGTGCTGGCGGGCCTGGTGGTGACGCGGGTCAAGGCGCTGTCCGAGCAGGTGGCGTTCCTGCACAACTCCATGGGGGCGGTGCTGGGACCGCAGGACAGCTGGCTGCTGATGCGCGGGATGAAGACGCTGGCGCTGCGGATGGAGCGCCATCAGGAGAACGCGCTGCGCATCGCCCAGTGGCTGGCGGCGCATCCGCTCGTCGAGCAGGTCTACCACCCGGGCCTGGAGAGCCACCCGGGCCATGCCCTGCAGAAGCGGCAGGCCTCGGGGAACACGGGCATCTTCTCCTTCAAGTTGAAGGACGCGCGCCTCGTGGAGCCCGTGCTGCGCCACATTCAGTTGATCGCCTTCGCGGAGAGCCTCGGCGGGGTGGAGTCCCTGATGACGTACCCCACGGTGCAGACGCACGCGGACATCCCGGAGGAGATGCGCCGGAGGGTGGGCGTGGACGAGCGGTTGCTCCGGTATTCGGTGGGCATCGAGCACGTGGACGATCTCATCGCCGACCTGTGGCAGGCCTTCGAGGCGGCCCGGAAGGAGGTTCAAGCGTCATGATTCATCCCAAGGAGAGTCCCTGTACCGCCGGCACCGGCCGGAAGTTCGCCACGCGAGTCGTCCGCACCGTCTCGGGGACGGATGCACGCACCGGTGCCTCCAGCGTTCCCATCTACCAGGCGTCCACCTTCCATCACGCCTCGCTCGAGAATCCCCCGGAGTACGACTACACGCGCTCGGGGAACCCGACCCGTCAGGCGCTCGAGGACACCATCGCCCAGCTCGAGGGTGGGGCGAGGGGCTTCGCCTTCTCCTCGGGAATGGCGGCGATCTCCACCGCCTTCATGCTGCTGTCCAACGGGGACCACGTCATCTGCTCCGAGGACGTGTACGGCGGCACGTACCGGCTGCTGACGACGATCCTCGGCCGCATGGGCATCGAGACGACCTTCGTCGACGCGACGGACCTGGACAGGCTCGAGGCCGCGCGCAGGCCGAACACGCGGGCGGTATTCCTGGAGACGCCGTCCAATCCGACGTTGAAGATCACCGATATCTCTGCGGTGGCGGAGTGGGCGCGGAAGCACGGCCTGTTGACGATGCTGGACAACACCTTCATGACGCCGTGCCTCCAGCGGCCCATCGAGCTGGGCATCGACATCGTGGTGCACAGCGCGACCAAGTTCCTCGGGGGCCACAGCGACGTGCTGGCCGGGCTGGCGGTGGTGTCCAACGAGCGGCTGGGCCACAAACTCAAGCACCTGCAGAACGGCCTGGGCAGTGTGCTGGGGGTGCAGGACTCCTGGCTGCTGATGCGCGGAATGAAGACGCTCCTGGCCCGCATGGAGTGTGCCGAGCGCAGCGCGCGACAGTTGGCGGAGTGGCTGACGCGGCAGCGCTCGGTGTCGCGGGTGTACTACCCCGGGCTCCCGGAACATCCCGGGCGTGCCATCCACGAGCGGCAGTCCCAGGGGTACGGGGCCATCGTGTCCTTCGATGTCGGCTCGGGAGAGCGCGCGCGGAAGGTGCTCGAGCACGTCACGCTTCCCCTGGTGGCGGTCAGCCTGGGCGCGGTGGAGAGCATCCTGTCCTACCCGGCCATGATGTCGCACGCGGCCATGCCGCGGGAGATCCGCCTCCAGCGGGGCATCGGGGATGGACTGCTGCGCTACTCCGTCGGCCTGGAGGCGTTGGAGGACATCCTCGGGGACCTCGAACAGGCGCTCCAGGCGGCACGTTGACGGGGGGAGGGACTAGGCGGGGGAAACGCCCGGTTTCTTCATGGAACAGGGGGAGTCGCTCATGCAGATCCGCAACGCCTGGCACGGCCCGCTCGCAGGAGACGGGTGCATCCAGTGGGAGGCGGATGGGCGAACCCTGCGCTGTCTGTCGGTGAACGAGCAGGCCCGGAGCCTCGGCTTCCCGCGCGAGCGGTGGTTGGATGACGAGCGATTCCTCTCCTGCACGTTGTTCGCGCCCGACCGGGAGCTCTTTCTCGCCGGATGCCGGGCCGCCGCCAGGGGCGCGAGGATCCAGGAGCGCTGCCGTGCCCGCTCGGCGGATGGCCGCACCCGTTGGACCGAGCTCGTGTTGGAGCACGAATGCATCGGCCGCACCCGGTGCCTCCGGGGGCGGATGATGAAGCCCCCGCAGGGGGGCTCGGTCGCACAGGGCGTGTTCCCCTTCATCGTGGCCCACTTCGACCGCGAGCTGCGCCACCTCTATGTGAACCGCAGGATAGAGGAGGTCACCGGGCTGCCCGTCTCCTCCTTCATCGGAAGGACGAACGAGGAGCTCGGCATGCCCCCACGGCTCGTCCGGCATTGGCATGAAGAGCTGCGGCGCGTCTTCCAGCGGGAGGAAGGCCGGTGGTTCGAGTTCGAGTTCCCTCTCCGGGACGAGTGCGGATCGAAGGAGCCCGCTCTCTTCCTGGCCCACCTGGAGCCCGTCTTCGGCTCCCGGGGCCATGTGCTGTCGGTGCGATGCGAGACGTACCGGCACCGCGCCAGCCGCCGCCCGCGTCCGTTCGCGCGAGCCTCACCACCACCTGCCGTGCACCAGCGCCTGACGGGTTGCGCGCTCCTCGCACGGCTGCACGGGAGTCTGGGCTCGGCCACCAGCGGGGAGGACGTGCTGCGCGCCTTGCGCCAGTGCGTGGGCAGTGGGCTGGGGGACTGGTGTGATGTGGATCTGCTCGAGAACGGGGTGCTCCGGCGTACCGCCACCTTCCGGGTTCCGGACCTGGAGCATCCCGGGGAATCACCCACGCCCATGGCCCGGCGGGTAGCCCTCACGGGTGTGCCGGAGCGGCTCTCGGGTCCCTCGGAGCAGGTGGCCGCCACCCTGGCGCCGGACGAGACGCGGCTGCCGGAGCTCCGGCACGCCGGGCTCCTGGACTGCATGGCGGTGCCGGTGCGTCTGGGCGGACGAATCCTGGGCGTGCTGACGTTCGCCACCCGGGAGCCCACCGTGCGCTTCGACCCGGACACGCAGGCGCTCGCCGAGAGCGTGGCCGGTTTCGTGGCGTGGGCCCTCGAGGCGGATCGGCTTCGCCATGAGGAGCACGCGTCTCGTACACGTGCCATGGAGGCCCAGCGCTTCCTGGCGGACAGCAGCGCGGCACTGGCCTCCTCCCTGGAGCCGGAGCAGACGTTCCAGGTACTCGTCCGGCTGTGTGTCCCCGGGCTCGCCAGCATGGCCGTGCTCCTGGGCTCCCCGGAGGAGGGCCCTCCCGGCGTGCTGTCCATGGCGCACGCGGAGCCCGAGCTCGAGCCGCTGATCGCCCGGGCCTTCCAGCACTTCCACGCCTCGCCGGCGCATCCCCTCCATGACGTCCTGCGCACGGGGTTGCCCCGGATCATCCTGGCGACGGACGAGCCGGGCTTCTGGACGGGCCACGAGGATCCGGAGTGGTGTCACGTGCGCCAACGGCTCGCCCTGCGCTCCGTCATGCTCGTCCCCATCTCCTCGCGCCAGCGCGTCACCCATGTGCTGGTGCTCGGCTCCTCGGAGTGGGTCTACACCCAGGACGACCGCACCTTCGCCCGGGAGTTCGCCACCCATGCGGCCACCGCCCTCGACAACGCGAGGCTCTACCACGAGGCCCGCGAGGCCGTGGCCCTGCGTGACGAGTTCCTCGGCATCGCCGGACACGAGCTGCGCACGCCCCTCACCGCGTTGAAGCTCGGGTTGCAGAACCTCTCCCGGCAGGCCGAGTCCCTGGGCGAGCGGGAGCGCATGGCGAAGTGGCTCACCAACTGCCAGCGCCAGGGCGAGCGGCTGGGCCGGCTGGTCAATGATCTCCTGGACGTGGGACGCCTCAGCTCGGGGAGCCTGGCCCTGGTGTGCCAGGAGATGGACCTTCAGGCCCTGGTGGAGGAGGTGGTGGGACGCCTGAGGCCCGAACTGGCGCGGGCGGGCTGTCGTGTGGTGCTGGCGCTGGAGTCTCCCCTCACGGGGTACTGGGATCGCTCGCGGTTGGATCAGGTGCTGACCAACCTGCTGTCCAACGCGGCGAAGTATGGCAAGGGCCGGCCCATCGAGATCCGCGCCTCGGCCCTGCCCGGGGACAGGGTGTGCGTGAGCGTGCGGGACGAAGGCATCGGCATCACTCCCGAGGACCAGGCCCGCATCTTCGGGCGTTTCGAGCGGGCCGTCTCCGAGCGCCACTATGGCGGCCTGGGACTCGGGCTGTGGATCAGCCAACGGTTCGTGCTCCAGTTGGGTGGACACATCAGCGTGCGGAGTGAGCCGGGCAAGGGCGCGACCTTCACGGTGGAGCTGCCTCGCCGGGTGATGGCGGCGGAGAGGGGGGACTGCCGGGGACAGAGCTCCTCGTGGCCCGGGCAGCAGAAGGCCGAGGCCGCCGAGGCGCTGGCGCTCATGGAGGGCGAGTCCATCTTCCGCACCATCCTCACCGCGCTCTGGGAGGGCATCGTCGTGCAGGACAGCGAGGGCGGCATCGTCACCGCCAACGCGAGCGCCGAGCTCATCCTCGGCCTGCCCATGGACCAGTTGACGGGCCGCACCTCGATGGATCCCCGGTGGCGGGCCATGCACGAGGATGGCTCGGACTTCCCCGGCGAGCAGCATCCGGCGATGGTGGCGCTGCGCACGGGCAGGCCGGTGAGGAACGTGATCATGGGAATCCACCGGCCCGATGGCTCCCGGGTCTGGCTGCTCGTCAATGCCCAGCCGTTGCAGCGCCATGGAGAGGCGGCGCCCTACATGGTGGTGTCCTCCTTCTTCGACCTGACCGGGCAGAAGAAACTGGCCTGAGCGTCGAAGGGAGGAAAGTGCCCTCGCGGCTCACTTCCCGCGCAGCCGGAGGATCTCCTCGTAGGCCTCGCGGATCTCCTGGAAGCGGCGGGAGGCCTGCTCGACAGCGCCCTTGCCGAGGTTGGCGACACGATCCGGGTGGTGGGTGGCGGCGAGCTGGCGGAAGGCGCGCTTCACGTCCGCGTCACTTGCCTCGGGGGTGAGGCCGAGCCGGGCGTAGTGCACCTGCCCATCCCCGAAGTGGCGTGCGGTGACGGAGCGGAACTCCTCCTCGGACAGCCCGAGCCCCTGGGACACCTTGCGCAGCGTGTCCTGCTCGGCGCGCTGGAGGTGGCCGTCCACGAGTGCCAGTCCGTAGAGGGCGTCCAGCAGCAGCAGACGCTCGGAGGCGGGGAGCTCGTCCCGGCACGCGGCGGCGGCGTGCTCGAGGGACGGTGGGCGGGCGAGGTGCTCCTTGAGGTAGCGGCGGACGAGCCCGAGTGCCTCGGGGCCATACTTGAGCCGCTGCTCGAAGTACTCGCGCACCACGCGCACCTCGTCGCGCACCACGTCTCCATCGGCGCGGGCCACCTCGATGAAGAGGGCACACAGGTGGCGGGCGAAGTGATCCTGGGCGGCGAGCTCCTGGGGAGAGCGGGTGTCCACGGGCTTGCCGTTCTTCTGCGCCTCCGCCTTGCCGGAGGGCAGGAGGTTCAGCTCGTCCACCTGGTGGCCGACCAGGAGCCCCGCGAGCACGAGCAGGACGATGGCCAGCGGTCCGCCGATCAACAGACCCAGGGCCAGCCCAAGCATCGCTCCGAGAACTTTTCCAGGTGCCACGATCGCTTCACTCCCTTGCCAGGGGGGAGTTTCGCATAGAGTCCGCCGCGCTATGGCCCAGTTGATCGACGGAAAAGCGGTGGCGGCGCGGGTGAGGGCGGAGGTGAAGGCGGAAGTGGAGAAGCTCAAGGCCGAGCACGGCCTGGTGCCGGGACTGACGGTGGTCCGGGTGGGAGAGGATCCCGCCTCGAAGATCTACGTCACCGGCAAGAAGAAGGCGGCGGAGGAGGTGGGCTTCAATTCCTGGGAGCTGCACCCGGACGACAAAATCACCGAGGACGAGCTGCTGTCGCTGGTGGACAAGCTGAACAAGGATCCAGCGGTGCACGGCGTCCTGGTGCAGCTGCCGCTGCCCAAGCACATCGACGCGGAGCGGATCATCTCGGCGGTGAGGCCGGAGAAGGACGTGGACGGCTTCCACCCGATGAACGCGGGCATGCTGTCGGTGGGCAAGCCGGCGCCGCGGCCGTGCACGCCGTTCGGGGTGATGCGGCTGCTGAAGGAGGCGGGGTGTGACCCGTCCGGCAAGCGGGCGGTGGTGGTGGGGCGCAGCAACATCGTGGGCAAGCCGATGGCGCTGATGCTCCTGGCGGCGGACGCCACGGTGACGGTGTGTCACCGCAAGAGCAACCTGGCGGCCGAGGTGGCCAACGCGGACATCCTGGTGGCCGCGGTGGGCGTGCCCGAGTTGATCAAGGGCGAGTGGATCAAGCCCGGGGCGGTGGTGATCGACGTCGGCATGAACCGGATGCCGGATGGGAAGCTCAAGGGTGACGTGGAGTTCGAGAAGGCGAAGGAGCGGGCCTCGTTCATCACGCCGGTGCCGGGAGGCGTGGGGCCCATGACCATCGCCATGCTGATGCGCAACACGCTCGAGGCGGCGAAGGCCACGCTGTAAACCCCATCGCACCGGCCACACGGAGACGCTCGGATGGCGCTTCCCCTTCTGCCCCTGTTGGCCGGTGCCGCGGTCTTGTATGTGGTCAAGCGCATGTCCTCGACAGGTGAGCCGAAGCCCGCCACGGCCGGTCCCCTCGTGCTGCGGCGTCTCCAGGAACTGCGGAGCCGTCCGCTGCCGCCCGAACTGGCGGTGCCTGCGCCGCGCCCCGACGTCTGGGGTGAGAACGGCTACCTCTCGCAGCCGCGCTACCAGTCGCTCTACAAGCCGCTCCTGCTCCAGGGACATGCGACCTGGGGTCTCGTCTACCAGTACGAGTCCACCCACGATGGGGAAGGACCGGACACCGTGGCCAGCTATGCGTGGCTGGACGCGCGGGGCGAGCTCCAGACACGCCGGTTGAAGGAGAGCTATGACGGGATGCACGCCGCTCTCAGCCAGGGGCGGGGCGACATCATCCTCGACATGGACGCGCGCCTGGAGGCCGACAAGGTCATCCTCATCCTTCACGATCTGGCCTCGGGGCAGCACATCATCTACGAGGCCCTCCATGCCGCTCCTACACGAGGGACGTGAATCATGCCGGCGCGTCAGGAGCGAATCGAAGGAGGCCTCTACGGCCTGCTCATCGGGGACGCACTCGGCGTCCCCTACGAGTTCCATCCGCCCGCCCAGATTCCCGAGCTGGCACTGCTCGAATTCGAGCCGCCCCCTGGCTTCTCGCGAGCGCACGGCGGTGTGCCCCCCGGCACGTGGTCCGACGACGGCGCGCACGCGCTGTGCCTGCTGGCCTCGCTGCTGTACCGGGGAACGCTGGATGTGGAGGACCTGGGGCGGCGGCTCGTGAACTGGTACGAGCTGGGCTACATGGCGGTGGACTACGAGGTGTTCGACGTGGGCATCCAGACGCGGGAGGCCCTGGCGAACGTGCGTGCCGGAGTCCCCGCGCTGGAAGCGGGCCCGAGCGGCGAGCAGGAGAACGGGAACGGCTCGCTGATGCGCGTGTTGCCGCTGGCGCTCTGGCACCAGGGTGACGATGCGGCGCTGGCGCGGGACGCGATGCTTCAGTCGAGGGTGACGCACGGGCACCCTCGGTCGCAGGTGTGCTGTGCGCTCTATTGCCTCTGGGCCCGGCGGACGCTGGAGGGCTCCGCGAATGCGTGGGTGGACGCGGTGGCTACGTTCCGCGCGCTGTTCCCCGAGGGAACGGCGCCGCGCGAGGAACTGGAGGGGGCGATCCGGCCCGACTCGCCCGATACGGGGCGGGGGAGCGGGTATGTGGTGGACTGCCTGCGCTCGGCCCGGGATTGCGTCGCGGTGGGGCCCTACGAGCGCGTGGTGAAGGCGGCGATCGCGCTCGGGCACGACACGGACACGACGGCGGCGGTGGCGGGCGGCATCGCGGGGCTCCGGGACGGCATCCAGGCCATTCCGGAACGCTGGAGGAGGGCACTGCGCGGGCAGGAGGAGTGGTTGCGGCCCATGGTGGAGCAGCTGCTCGCCCGCCCTCCGGGGTAGCAAAGAGGCTTCCACCGGGTGGCGCGCTAGGATGGCGCCATGCGTCTCGTCAACCTGGGCTGCCTCACCCTGATGCTGGGCCCCTTCATCCTCGGCTTCGCGTACTTCGAGCTGAGCCTGCTCCGCATCTTCTCGCGGGGGCTGTACTCGATGACCTACCCCAGCGTGATGGGGACGGTCACCACCCAGGGCCTGGAGACGCTGAGTTACGCCTATGAAGTCGATGGGCGGGCGTACCAGGGGGACAACTACCGGTACACCGTGAAGAACGAGTCCGACTTCAAGGCGTGGTCGGGGCCGGAGTTCCGCGCGGGCTCACCCCTCCGGGTGTATTACCGGCCGGGATCGCCCTGGGAGTCGGTGGTGGTGCCGGGGGTGCAGGGCCGCACGCTCCTCCTGCTGCTGGGCTTCACGCCCTTCAATCTCGCCATCTTCTGGGGCCTGTACCTGATGCTGGATTCCACGAGGAAATCCAGGCTGGGAGTCCGGGCCTTCGAGCGGAATGGCCGCGTCCATGTGCGTCTGACGGACAGGACCCCCGTGCGCGTGGGATTCGAGGGCTCGCTCCCGGCGGCCATCCTGCTCGCCATGATCGTGGGCATGGTGATGGGGATGGATGCGCCCCTGACCGCCATTGTGCTGGCGGGGGCCTTCGCGGTGGCCGCGGGCGTGGGGGGCGCCATGTGGTGGCGGTCGCGGCTTGGCACGGGGGACTACGATCTGATCCTCGACGAGCAGGCCCGGAGCCTCTCCCTGCCGCCCATGCACGGCCGCACCAAACGGCGCGAGCTGGAGTGGGATGCCATCCGGGCGGTGATCCTCGACAAGGAGACCCGGTCCAACAAGGGAAGCCGCTCCGAGTACTACCGGTGCATGTTCCGTTTGCGCGGAGGGTCTCGTGCCGAGCTCGTGGCCGAGTGGAAGGGTGACCAGGACCGGGCCGCGAACCTCGTGAACTGGCTGCAGGCCCGCATGGGGCGGGACGAGTCCACTCTCGTGGCCAGGCCCGCCCCCGCTCCCGCTCCGAAGAAGAAGGTCCGGTACTAGCGCCGGACCTCGGCGTGCTCCTCGTGCTCGCGGGCTTCAGGGACCATCACGAACGCACGAAGTCGCGCACGAGCTGACTGACCTCGCGCGGCTTCTCCAGGGCGATCCAGTGCGTCCCATCCGGGATGCGGTGGATGGTCAGGTTGGGCACGAGATCCTTCAGGCCGCGCTGTCCGTCCGGCAGCAGGTAGGTGTCCTGCTCGCCGTGGATGAGGAGCACGGGCGTCTGCACCACGTACTGCTCGGGCTTGAGTCCCTCCAGGAGGTTGCTGCCACCCGGGTGGCCCTCGCCATCGGGCGGACCCATCTTCGCCGCCCGGTAGTAGTTGAGCATGCAGGTGATGGTGCCCGGCTGCCTCCAGGCGGAGATCCACTCGGAGGTGTCCTCCTCCGACAGGATGGCGCCGTGGGCCCGGGCGTCATTGAAGACGGCCTGCTTGGGCCAGGCGAAGTCGTCGCCCATGATCTGCGGCTCCGCCTGCGGCGAGCGGAAGACGAGCATGTACTGGGCCGCCAGCTGCTGGCGGGGATTCTCGCGCAGCTCGCGGTCGAAGAGGGCGGGGTGCGTGATGTTGAGGGTGATGAACCGGTGCACCAGGTCCGGGTGGCGCAGCAGGAAGCTCCAGCCCAGCAGCGCGCCCCAGTCCTGACAGACGATGGAGATCTTCTTCAGCCCGAGGTGCTGGATGAGGCTGCGGATGTCCTCGACGAGGTGCTTGATGTGGTACGCCTCGACCTCCTTCGGCTTGGAGCTGAGGTTGTACCCACGCAAGTCCAGGGCGACCACGAAGTGATCCTTCCCCAGCTCGTTGAGCTGCTTCTTCCAGACCCCCCAGTACTCGGGGAACCCATGGATGAAGAGGATTGGCTCGCCCGCACCGTGCGTCACATAGTGCAGGGTGACCCCATTGATGTCCGCGTAGTGGTGCTGCAAGGACGGCTCCCGGTGGCTGTGCGGCTGCGCGCGCAGAATAGGACCGGCAGCCCGGGAGTGAAAGGCCGCCGTGACGGGTGCCGGGAGACCCCGTGGACTTCAAGTGAAGTGCTGTCGCACCTCGGGCATGCTGAGGACCCACAGCGCCCACAGGGCGAAGGGGAAGCCCACGAAGCACACGGGGGTGACGGGGGTGATGGCGGTGACCGCGCCCACCACCACCAGGCCCCATCTGCGCAGGCCGAAGGCGTTCCACGCCCCCACGATGGTCATCGCCCCGGTCACGATGGCCACGAGCACCTTGACTGGAGCCTCCCACTCGGACTGCCCCCGCAGCGAGGTGGCGAAATCCGTTGGCACGGGCAGCCAGCCCTGAAGCACGGCCGCCATCACCAGGGCGTAGGCGATGCTGATGAAGCCCACGTTCATCAGCATGAACGCCGGCGGGCGCAATTTCCGCAGCGCCGGCCACCGCGGATCGCTCCGCGGGACGTTCAATCCAGGTCCACTCATGTCCGGGCCCTCAGGGCGCTCACGATCATCCGCGTCGCCGGTGACTTGTTGAGCGTGTAGAAGTGGATGCCGGGCACGCCGCGCGACAGCAGCTCCATGCACTGCACCGTGGCGTGCGCCACCCCCAGCTGCACCAGCGCCTCGGGTTGATCCTTCACGCGCTCGAGCTGGAGCCCCAGGCGCATGGGCACGGTGGCCCCGCACATGCGGGTGAAGCGCTGCACCTGCTCGTAGTTGGTGATGGGCATGATTCCCGGGACGATGGGGACGTTGATGCCGATGCGGCGCGCCCGCTCCACGAAGTCGAAGTAGAAGGCGTTGTCGAAGAAGAGCTGGGTGATGACGAAGTCCAGGCCCGCGTCCACCTTCTCCTTCAGATGACGCAGGTCGTCGTCGCGCGAGGCCGTCTCCACATGGCCCTCCGGATAGCACGCTCCGCCCAGGCTGAAATTGAAATCCTCGTCCCGGATGAAGCGCACCAACTCGGAGGCATGACGGAAACCCCCGGGCACGGGCTCGAAGGCCGTCTGTCCCTGGGGTGGATCCCCCCGGAGCACCAGCACGTTCTCCACCTTCGCGTCCTTCAGCCGCTGCAGCACGTCGCGCAGCTCTCCGGGCGTGTGGCCCACGCAGGTGATGTGGGCCATGGCCTCGATGCCCGTCTCGCGCTTGATACGGGTGACGAGCTCCACCGTCCTGTCCCGGGTGCTGCCGCCCGCGCCGTAGGTGACGGAGACGAAACCCGGCTCCAGGGGCGCCAGCTCCTCCAGCGTCTTCAGCAGGTTGGCGGTGCCCTCGTCCGTCTTCGGCGGGAAGAACTCGAAGGAGAAGCAGGGGTTGGATGGATTCAAACGATTACGAATCTTCATGACGCGAGCAGTCTAGAACGCTTCAGTGGGGTTCCCGAGAGCCTTGATTGAAGGAAGTGCGCGGCTATAGTCCGCGCCGTTTTTTCACCCCCCTCAGGAGAGAAGAGCATGGCCCGGCGTACGCCCCTCAACGAGGCCCACCGCAGGTTGGGCGGCAGGATGGTGGATTTCGCCGGTTGGGACATGCCGGTGCAGTACACCTCCGTCATTGGCGAGCACGAGGCCGTGCGCACCGCCGTGGGCCTCTTCGACGTCTCGCACATGGGGGAGATCGAGTTCTCCGGCCCCGGGGCCCTCGAGACGGCCAACAAGCTCATCACCAATGATCTCTCCAAGTGCGCGGACGGCCAGGCCGTCTACGCCGGGCTGCTCAATGAGCAGGGTGGCTTCGTGGATGACGTGGTGGCCTACCGCTTCTCGCCCGAGCGGATCCTCGTCGTCGTCAACGCGTCCAACAAGGACAAGGATTTCGCCTGGATGCAGGCCCGCGCCGAGGGCGTGAAGCCGGTGGATCGCAGCGACGACTACGCGCAGATCGCCGTGCAGGGCCCCAAGGCCGTGGCGCTGGTGCAGCGGATGACCCCGGCGGACCTCTCCAAGGTGAGCACCTACCGCTTCACCGAGGGCCCGGTGGCCGGCGTGCAGTGCATCATCTCGCGCACGGGCTACACCGGGGAGGACGGCTTCGAGCTGTACTGCGCGCCCGGCGACGCGGAGAAGCTGTGGGAGGCGCTCCTGAAGGAGGGCCAGCAGGACGGCGTGAAGCCCTGCGGCCTCGGCGCCCGCGACAGCCTGCGCACGGAAATGAAGTACGCGCTCTACGGCAACGACATCGACGACACCCACACGGCCCTGGAGGCGGGGCTGGGGTGGATCTGCAAGCTGGACAAGGCGGGCGGCTTCATTGGCCGTGACGCGCTGGCGAAGCAGAAGGCCGAGGGTGTGAAGCGCAAGCTGGTGGGCTTCGAGCTGACCGCTGCCGGCATCCCCCGCCACGGCTACCCCATCCTCAAGGATGGCCAGAAGGTGGGCGAGGTGACGAGCGGCACCATGGGTCCCTCCTTGAAGAAGTCCATCGGTATCGGCTACGTGCCCGCCGAGCTGGCGGCCGAGGGCTCGACCTTCGAGGTGGAGATCCGTGGACGCGCGGTGCCCGCCGTCGTCGTGAAGACGCCCTTCTGGAAGAAGTCCTGACTCAGTCCCATCCGAAGCACCTGAAGCGAGGAAGACGGACATGGCGAACGTTCCCAGCGATCTCAAGTACACGAAGGACCACGAGTGGGTTCGCGTGAATGGCAAAACCGCGGTGGTGGGCATCACCGACCACGCCCAGAGGCAACTGGGAGACGTGGTGTACGTGGAGCTTCCCAAGGTGGGTGAGACCTTCGAGGCCGGCTCGCCGTTCGGCTCCATCGAGTCCGTCAAGGCCGTGTCCGAGGCCTTTGCTCCGCTCTCCGGCAAGGTGACGAAGGTGAACGAGGAACTGGTCGCCAGCCCCGAGCTGATCAACGAAGAGCCCTATGGTGACGGGTGGCTCATCGAGGTCGAGCTCTCGGACAGCAATCAGCTGAACGAGCTCCTGTCCGCCACCGCGTACGAGGAGTTTGTGAAGGACGACGCCTAGGCGTGACGCGCCCTCCGGGCTGAACGCGCGCGGCCTGGTTGTTACACAGGCCTTTCGTTACACCCGCACTGCGAGTGCTCAAACCATGTCCTTGAATTGGAAATACCAGGAATCGTTCTCCGACCGGCACATCGGGCCGGACGAGAAGGAACTGCACGGGATGCTGAAGGCCATGGGGGTGGGCTCGCTCGACGAGCTCATCGACCAGACGGTCCCCGCTGCCATCCGCTCGAAGGAGCCGCTGAAGATTGCGGTGGCCAACTCGGAGCACGATGCGCTCGCGGTGCTGGAGGCCATCGCGTCGAAGAACCAGCTGCTCCGGTCCTTCATCGGGATGGGCTACTACGACACCCAGACCCCGCACGTCATCCTCCGCAACATCCTCCAGAACCCGGGCTGGTACACCCAGTACACGCCCTACCAGGCGGAGATCGCCCAGGGCCGCCTGGAGGCGCTGCTCAACTTCCAGACGATGGTGATGGACCTCACCGGCCTGGAGGTTGCCAACGCCTCGCTGCTCGACGAGGGCACCGCGGCCGCCGAGGCCATGGCCCTGGCGCTGCACACCAAGGGTGACGAGAACGGGGGCGTCTTCTTCGTCTCCGAGGCCTGCCACCCGCAGACGATCGAGGTGGTGCGCACCCGCGCCCAGCCGCTGGGCGTGGAGGTGGTGGTGGGTGACCACCGCACGGTGGACCTGGGCGCCAAGAAGTACTTCGGCGCGCTGGTGCAGTACCCGGCCACCGACGGCGTGGTGCACGACTACCGCGCCTTCAGCGAGAAGGTGCACGCGGCCAACGGCCTCTTCATCGTCGCCACGGATCTGCTGGCGCTGACGATGCTGACGCCGCCGGGCGAGTTCGGCGCGGACGTGGCGGTGGGCAGCGCCCAGCGCTTCGGCGTGCCCATGGGGTACGGCGGTCCGCACGCGGCCTTCTTCGCCACGAAGAACGCCTACACGCGCGTCATGCCGGGCCGCATCATCGGCGTGTCCGAGGACGCCCAGGGCCGGCGCGCCCTGCGCATGGCGTTGCAGACGCGCGAGCAGCACATCCGCCGCGAGAAGGCCACGAGCAACATCTGCACCGCGCAGGTGCTGCTGGCCATCATGGCGAGCATGTACGCGGTGTACCACGGGCCCCGGGGCCTGAAGGCCATCGCCGAGCGCGTGCACGGCCTGACGGTGCTGCTGGCGCGCGGCCTGCGCAAGCTGGGCTATGGCGCCAACTACGAGAACGTCTTCGACACCCTCCGGGTGGAGACGGCGCCGCCGCACATCCGCGGCATCCTCTCGGCCGCCGAGTCCAAGGGGATGAACTTCCGCCGCATCGACGAGCGGGCCATCGGGCTGAGCCTGGACGAGGCCACCCGTCCGTCCGACGTGGAGGCCATCCTCTCCGTGTTCGCCGGCGGCAAGCCGCTGGGCTTCACGCTCGAGGAGCTGGGCAAGGAGCTGCAGAGCACCATTCCCGAGGGCCTGCGCCGCACCAGCCCGTTCCTCACGCACCAGGTCTTCAACAGCTACCACTCCGAGACGGAGATGCTGCGGTACATCCGCCGCCTCGAGTCGAGGGACCTGTCGCTCACGCAGTCGATGATTCCGCTCGGGTCGTGCACGATGAAGCTCAACGCCACCGCGGAGATGATTCCGGTGACGTGGCCGCAGTTCGGCAAGATGCACCCGTTCGCGCCGAGCTCGCAGGCGGCGGGCTACAAGGTGCTCTTCGAGCAGCTGGAGCAGATGCTGGCGAGCATCACCGGGTTCGCGGGCGTGTCGCTGCAGCCCAACGCGGGCAGCCAGGGCGAGTACGCGGGCCTGCTGGTCATCCGCGCGTACCACCAGAACCGGGGGCAGGGGCACCGCAACGTGTGCCTGATTCCGTCCTCCGCGCACGGCACCAACCCGGCCACCGCGGTGATGGCGGGCTACCAGGTGGTCGTCGTCAAGTGCGACGAGAACGGCAACATCGACCTGGGAGACCTGCGCGCCAAGGCGGATGCGCACAAGGACAAGCTGGCCGCCCTGATGGTGACCTACCCGTCCACGCACGGCGTGTTCGAGGAGGAGATCAAGGACATCTGCTCCATCGTGCACGAGCGCGGCGGGCAGGTGTACATGGACGGCGCCAACCTGAACGCGCAGGTGGGGCTGACGTCTCCGTCGGCGATTGGCGCGGACGTGTGCCACATCAACCTGCACAAGACGTTCTGCATCCCGCACGGCGGCGGTGGCCCGGGCATGGGTCCCATCTGCGTGGCGAGCCACCTGGTGAAGTTCCTGCCGCGGCACTCGGTCATCTCCACCGGTGGCA
This sequence comes from Archangium sp. Cb G35, assembly GCF_001896145.1. Taxonomy (NCBI): domain Bacteria; kingdom Pseudomonadati; phylum Myxococcota; class Myxococcia; order Myxococcales; family Archangiaceae; genus Archangium; species Archangium sp. Cb G35. The sequence continues at coordinate 1,868 of NZ_MPOI01000012.1, read as the reverse complement.
GTGACGGCATCGGGGCGGTGTCCGCGGCGCCGTGGGGCAGCGCGAGCATCCTGGTCATCTCGTGGATGTACATCGCGATGATGGGCGCCGAGGGCCTGACGAAGGCCACGAAGCTGGCCATCCTCAACGCCAACTACATCGCCGAGCGGCTCCAGGAGCACTACCCGGTGCTCTACCGCGGCAAGCGGGGCCGGGTGGCGCACGAGTGCATCGTGGACCTGCGGCACCTGAAGAAGACGGCGGGGGTCGAGGTGGAGGACGTGGCCAAGCGGTTGATGGACTACGGCTTCCACGCGCCCACGGTGTCCTTCCCGGTGGCCGGCACGTTGATGATCGAGCCGACGGAGAGCGAGTCCAAGGCGGAGATCGATCGCCTGTGCGACGCGCTGATCGCCATCCGTGGGGAGATCCGCGAGATCGAGGAGGGCAAGGCGCCCAGGGACAACAACGTCCTGAAGAACGCGCCGCACACGGCGCGGGTGATGACGGATCCGGAGTGGAACCGGCCCTACTCGCGTGAGCAGGCGGCCTTCCCGGCGCCGTGGGTGGCCGATCACAAGTTCTGGCCGTCGGTGGGACGGCTGAACAACGTGTTGGGCGATCGCAAGCTGGTGTGCTCGTGCCCGCCGATCGAGGACTACATGTCGCCGGAGCCGTCCCGGGCGGCTTGAGCCTCGCCAACCCACAAACCCGCGCCAACATCCCCTGGGGGGCTCGGGTTCGAATCCCTCCGTTTCACCCAGACAAGGGCCTCGGGTTCTCCGGAACCTGGGGCCTTTTGTTTTTGGACGGGCCTCGTCTTCCGGGTGTCTGCATTACGTCGGTGGATGTCTGTCTTTCTGTGACACTGTCAGACAAGGCACTCTTTGTGGGATGATTATCTGCTTTGAATAGATAATTCTGGCGGACATGGATTCTTGTGATGTGGTATTCCGCGTGTGTCAGTACTCGCGGTTCTTTCAGGGTTCGGACTGGGATCCAGTTGCCACCCCACGGTCAAGTTCTCTTGGGGCGCAGCGGGGAACCAGGCCAGTCCCGAACGCAGAAGGAGAGAGGCACACATGAAGCTCAAGCGCGGCACGCAGGGTCTCGCGCAGTGGAAGGGTCGGGGACGTGGGAGGTTCTTCTTGGCGCTGGCGGCGCTGGCCACGGGGAGCGCGTGCGACACCACGGATTCGCAGGAGCGGCCCGCTGCTCGCGACACGGGGAACCTGGCGGAGCGGTGTGAGGTGAAGCCGCCGTTCACGGCCAACTTCGAGCCGGAGCTGCAGTGGGAGTGGACGGGCAGCCCGATCCTCCCCACGCACAAGCAGGTGATGATGCAGCCGGTGGTGGTGGACGTGAACCGGGACGGCACTCCGGACATCGTCTTCAGCACCTTCGACGGTGACTTCTACAACACCGCCTACCAGAACGGTTACGACGGCAACACCAACGGCGTGCTCCGCGCGGTGAGCGGCAGCACCGGGGCGGAGCTGTGGTCCGTGGAGGACCCGGCCTACCGCGTGAAGCCGGCCGCGAGCATCGCCGCCGGTGACATCGACGGCGACGGCGCCGTGGAGATCTGCGGCATTCCCGAGAGCGGCCGCGGCATCATCTGCTTCGAGAACGATGGCGCCTTCAAGTTCCGCTCCTCCGCGGACGCCAACGACTACAACGAGTGGGGTGGCCCCTCGCTGGCGGACCTGGATGGCGACGGCGCCGTGGAGATCCTCGACGGCAACCGCGTCTACAGCAACACGGGCGCCCTGAAGTGGGTGGGCTCGGATGGCATGGGCGGCGCGCTGTTCACGGGCCCCGTGTCCTTCGCGGTGGACATCGACCAGGACGGCAAGCTGGAGGTGGTCAACGGCCGCTCTGTGTACCGG
>NZ_MPOI01000002.1:0-993275 GCF_001896145.1 Archangium sp. Cb G35 | reverse complement strand
CCCGTGGAGGGCCAGGCCGCGGTGCACCTGGAGGTACGGCAGCTCTCGGAGCTGCTGTCGCTGGTGGAGGCCAGCAGCGCGGTACGGAGAGGCGAGGTGCACTGAGTCCGCGCTTGCGCGCCGGGCATGACTTCGTGCATAGGCAAGGCGCGCATGACTTCCGCCGTCAGGAGCGAAGAAGAGAGGGGCCAGCGGGAAGAAGCCCAGCCGCCCGCCTTCGAGGGGGATGACATGGAGGCGGTGCGCGCCTACATGCTGCAGCTGCTGACGGAGGACCGCGGCGAGCAGGCCATTGAGATGTTGTTGGGCCTGTTGGGCCGGCTACGCGAGGAGCACAGCTCCACGGTGGTGCGACTCAAGGAGGCACTGCGGCAGCTGTACGGGCGGCGCAGTGAGAAGACTGCCGCCAATCAGCTCCAACTCCTGCTCTCATTCCTCACGCAGCAGCAGTCCGCCGAGCCAGAGGCCGTGCCCGCCACCGCCGACGGCGCACAGGCAGCCGCCCCGGCGGCCCCGCCGGCTGACGCACCGAGGAAGCCACCCAAGCGTCCGCCCCTACGCGGCGCCCAGGCCCTGCCCGCGCACCTGGAGAGGCGAGAGGTGCTGGTGCAGCCAACGGCCGAGGAGTGCGTCTGCCCGGGTTGCGGCCAACAGCGCACGCCTATGGGCGAGGAGATAAGCCAACGGCTGGAGTTGGAGCCGGCGCGCTTCTTCGTGCGAGTGGAGAAGCGCCCGAAGCTTACGTGCCAGCGCTGCAAGGAGGGGGTGGCCGCCGCGCCCGCTGGTGAGACGCCACTGCCGGGAGCGCTGCCCGGCCCGGGGCTGCTGGCGCAGCTGCTGGTGGGCAAGTACCGCGACGGGCTGCCCCTGCACCGCCAGCAGGCCATTTTCGACAAACGCCACGGTGTGAGGCTGCCCGCCTCCACTCTGGGCGACTGGGTGGCCGGGGCCAGTGACTTGCTGTCGCCCGTGGTGGCGCAGCTCAAGCAGCGCACGCTGGCGGACGCCTTGCTGCACACCGATGACACCGGAGTGCGCGTGCTGGACAGGGAGGATGCCCGCGGCGTCAAGCGCGGACACCTCTGGCCGTACGTGGGCCAGGGCGGCAACGTCTTCGTGGAGTACACCCCCGACTGGAGTGGCAAGGGCCCCCAAGGGGTGCTGGCCGACTTCCGGGGCTACCTGGTGGTGGACGGCTACAAAGGCTACGAGGCCCTCTTCGGCCCCACCTCCCCACGCATTGAGGTGGGCTGTTGGATGCACGCCCGGCGTGGCTTCGAGCGCGCCTACGTGGCCGGCGACGCTCGCGGCGGCACGGTGCTCACGCTCGTCCAGAAGCTGTACGCCGTGGAGCGGCAGGCTCAGGAGGAGGGGCTCTCTCCCGAGGCGCGCCTTACCCTGCGCCTCGCGCACAGTCTGCCTGTATACGAGGAACTCTTCGGCTTGCTTACGCAGTGGGCCCCGCACGTGCCCCCCAAGACGCCTCTGGGCAAGGCCATTGCCTACGCGTGCAACCGCTCTGTCCCCCTCGGCCGCTTCCTCGAGGACGGGCGTCTGCCGGTGGACAACGGGGAGGTGGAGCGCCTCATCAAGCTCATTGTCCTCGGGCGCAAGAACTGGCTCTTCCTGGGCAGCGACGCGGCCGGACACCGGGCCGCCAACGTCTACTCCCTCGTCCTCAGCTGCTACCGGCTGGGCATGGACCCGTGGGCCTACTTCCGCGACGTGCTGCCCAAGCTCGGCGATACCCGATTCCCCGCCTCCCGCCTCGCGGAGCTCCTCCCCGAGGCGTGGGCCCAGCAGCAGGCTCAGCAGCGATAGGCTTGTCGATGTGCCGTCCATCACGCGGCCACCGTGCCACGCTCCTCGGTGGCCGACACCATGGGCTGGACCGGAGGCTTACTCGGCTGCTGCCCCTGGACCAGCGCTCGAATAGGCAGGATAGGGGCGATGTCGAGGGAGAGGGCAGGAGCGGAGGGGCGGCGGAGGCGGAGTAGTCCGAGCTCAACTGTTCTCTTTTCGTTGCGCGGCCGGTTCACGGGAGTGGCAGGCCGGTCCACTGCACCGGCAGAGCGGTGTGCTGCAAGGCCCCCCGAACGCCCGCGTCACTCTCTACTGTGGCTTTCGCATCCCGGACAACGCCGGTGTGCCCCAGCCACGCCAGGAAAGGCGGCGCAGGGTCTTCATGCGTTCCATCCATCCGAGGAGAGACATCCGATGAACCGTCCAACTGGTTTGCTGTGCCTTACGCTGTTCGCGACCGCCTGCGGTCCTGAGTCCGAGATCGCCGCGAACGAGACTGGAAAGGCGCTCTCGAACTCCGAGCAGAAGACGGATGTCAGCGCGCTCGTCGACCCTCCCGTCATCACCTTCTGGTCGAGCACGGGTTGCCCTAATGGTACTCAGGTCGGCTGGTATACCTATAACAACACGGCCATGATCATGCCCAACAGCAGCGGCTCGGGCTGGGTCAATGACGAGGCCAAGTCCCTGATGGTGTTCAGGATGCCCGCGGGGACGATCATCCGGGTCTACGACAGCCCCTCGGGTGCCCACGATGATGACTGGGCGGAGATCGTCATCAATGAGTACGCCCCGCAGCTTTGCGTCTCTTCCTTCGAGGATCCCGTGAACAATGCGGCCTACTCGCTCCGCTGGTGTCGCCACAACGGCCTCAACGGGAAGGTGTCCCAGGCCCGGATGCAGCCTTACGCATTCAACGGCTCCACCTGCAATGGGTCGTGGTACCAGCTGTAGCCTCTGCCACAGGCAAGGTGTGAGAGGCCGCGGCCCCATCAGCTGCGGCCTTCACTCCGAGGCGCGGATCAGAACACCTGCGTCGCCTGCTCGGGGGCGCCCTGCTCGATCCAGGTATGGATCAGATCGATCTCCTCGTCGGGAATGGGCGGGAAGCCCAGGGGCATGCCCATCACCGCCGAGTCATAGTGCCCGTCCAGCTCGGAGTGACGGGCGAGGAGGCTGGCGATCAGCCGGGGCGTCCCGTCCTCCAGACGATCCGGGAACCCGCGGAACTGGCCATCGCGCTTGACGCCACGGAGGATGCCCTCCCGCGTGGCGAGATCGAGCAAGACGCCGTTGTAGCCAAACCCACCTGTATTGCCTGGACCTTGGTCACCCGGCCGGTTCCTGTCGGAGTGGCAGTGAAAGCAGAGGTGGCGCGAGAGCTTTTGCGCGACCTCCGGGTAATGCACCTCGCGCTCGAGCAGTCGTGGTTTGTATGCGGGACGCGGCACGGCAACAGGCTCGGGCAGCGGCTCACTCAGGAAGGCCACCAGATCCTCGACCTCCTTCGGAGTGAATGGAAAGGAGGGCATCTCGGTATCGGGGAGGAGCCGGCGCGGCTCGACCAGCCAGTTCCGCAGCTGCGAGAGCGACATGCGGCTGCGCACATACCGCAGGTCAGGGGCTCGCCTCCGGGCCGAGGGGCTGCGGAACTCCGTAGCACCGTAGCGCAGGGCCGCGAGCGGAGAGTCCCCGCGGTAGTGACAGCTCGCGCACTGGCTCTTCTCGTAGAGCGCTCGCCCGGCCACCGCATCACCTCGCGGGGGCTCCCCGGACTCCTCCTCGGTCACCGCGAAGAAGTCGGCGATGAGCGCGGCCTCCCGCGGACCGATCTTCAGCTTGGGCATGGTGGCCCCATAGAGGGGCCTCACCACATGCGGCGCCTGGAGCCAATCGACGAGCCAGCGTCGCTTGACCCGCTGGCCGAGCGAGCCGAGGTCCGGGGTCCGCACCAGGTGCGTGAGGTGCTGCTTCCACTGCTCGACGTGTGCTTTCTGATACCAGAGATCGAGCCGCCCGGCGGTGATGGCCTGGTGACAGGTGACACAGTTCTCGCTCAGGGGCGCCGACATCGGCTCGATGCCGGGCACCACGTGGCACCGATTGCATTGGAAGTACTCCACGGCGTCCCGCGGCCCCTCGATCGAGCGCTTCGTAGGCGCGAGGATCCTCGTGGGCAGGCGCAGGGCCAGCACATCGGCATCGCGGGCGAGCAGGAAGCCGCCACCGGCCGTCACCAGCAGAAGCGCGGTGCCAGCCAGATATGCGAGCGAGAGGGCGCGAGAGGCCATGAGGGAGTTTCCGGAGGCGGCTCAGTCGTACGCGTCGTCTCCGAAGACGATGCCCGAGGACCCACAGAGGGCGGGAAGAACCACCGACTCACGGGCCAGATCTACCCCTCCCGCCAGAACCATCGACGTGAGCACCAGCGTCACGAGGGCGGCCTTCCTATCGCCGCCAAACAACTTCTGGTCCCACTTCTGGAAGAGCACGGCTTGCAGGACGAAGACCACCCGCGGGACTGGCCATCAACACCCAGAGCATCGAGCGGTTCGTCAAACACTCGGACATCTTGTTCGCGCTGAGGTTGAGGACGGGACCACCGGCTGTGACCGTGGCCACCAGCAGGACCAGACACGCGCCGACGAGCAGGAAGAAGAACCGGCGAGCCCATGACGCTCCGGCCGGTGACGCGGTGGCGGGGCCCCACACGTTCGCGATGACCACGCGGTTCAAGAACACCGCGCCCATGGTCCAGAGGACCAGGTCGAGCCAGACGGTGTTCGAGGTGAAGACAGCGCTGGAGTCCATCGAGTTGCTGCAGGCCAGTGCATGCAACGGTCAGAGGGCCGAGGCGAACAGCACGACAAGGGCGAGAGCGCGGGAAGACATCACCCAAGGTTATCAGGTGCTCCTCGCTGCTGGAATCGCCCCGCTGCCCGAGGTTGCCTGTTCGGAGGAGAGCCCTCTTCGTGGCACACGAGGTGTGGCAGACTCGCCGCATGCTCGAGCGAATCGGGACCCTCGCACTGCTCGCGGGCTGCATCTTCGTCACGGTGCCCGCGTCCGCGGCCGACAAGGTGGTGTCTCCGGTAACGAAGAAGAACTGGCACAACCACCCGGCCATCGTGGACATCCGCAAGCTGTTCCAGGGGAACGAAGCGGAACTCAAGGCGGGGAACTTCGTCACCAAGGAGTTGCCAGCATGTGAGTTGCCGAGCCGGCAGATGGAGCGGACCGCTTTCGTCGATGCCCAGGGACGCATCCGCAAGTTCGTGGTCGACGGGGGCTCGGACGACTCGGCCTACAGGCTGGAGCACCACTATGACGAGAAGGGCCGGTTGCGCTTTGCCTTTGGTCGCACGGGCGCGGTCAACGACACCACCGTCGAGCATCGGCTCTACTATTCGGAGGACGGCAAGCTCCTGTGGCACGACCGTAAGCAGCAGGGCCCCGGCTACCCATTCCTCATGGACTGGCCGCGGAAGTACGTCGTGCGCGACGCGGCGAAGGAACTCGGCGTGCAGCCGGATTGCCGCGATTGACCGTCTACTCCGCCGAGATGTTGGGCGGAAGGCCCGGGGCTATTCCAGCGAGAACAGCCGCCGGTCGGGCGTCTTCCCCCGGACCCGCTCCTTCAACGCGGCATAGGCATCGGAGGCCCTGAACGCCTCCATCGTCACCGCGGCCGGCACGGCGGTGTCGTAGTCCGTCCGCCCGCTGGCCAGCATGGCCGTCATCGCCTGCAACACGGGATGGTCCGGCACCATGTCCTCCACGAACAGGAACTGGCCCGCCTGGTTGACCTCGATGAAATAGACCTCCCCCTGCCGGTCCACCGCCAGGTCGATGCAGCCGAACACCAGGCCCAGCTCGCGCATCAGCGCGCGCAGCTTGTCCTCGACCGCCGCCGGCAACGCGACCGCCTCGGCGCGCATTCCGGGATCCTGGCTATGCGGCCGCCAGTCGACGTACGCATCGCCGGCCCTCTTGCGCAGGCTCATCGCGAAGAAGCGCTCGCCGATCACGGTGACGCGCAGATCGCACGCCTTCTCGATGTAGCGCTGGTAGATGCCGGGGCAGACGGCAATGGCGTCGGCGGGCAGCTCGCTGCGCTCGTCCAGCAAGGTGACACCCACCGCGTACTTCCTGCCGCTCTCGCGATGCTCCCACTGGTGCATCAGGAAGGACTTGAAGACGATCCGCCCCCACTTCCTGCGCAGGGCGTCGGCCTGCTCCGCGTCGTTGGTCACCACGGTCTCGGGAAAGGCCAGACCGAGCCGGCGGCAGGCGTGCAGTTGCGCCAGCTTGTTCTCGGCCCGTTGCGCGGCCTCCGGGCGATTCACCCAGAGCGCGTTGCCGTAGGTGCCTTCCAGGCCGAAGAGGTTGCGCTGGAACAGCTTCCATTCCCAGGTCACGAAGGCCCGGTCCGCCTCCGCACACACCGGCGCGGGGTCTTCGAGCCGGCGGTTCCAGATCGCGCCGAAGTGTTCGCCACCGGCGATCTTGCCAGACAAGCGTTCGCCTTCCTCATCGATGCGGAAGGCATAGCCGGTGTCCGGTCCCGTCGGCAGCGAGGGCGTCCAGAGCGGAATGATGCCTTGCCGGCGAAGCGCCCAATCGAGCGCGGCCGCGTGGGGATCGGTGGGGGGAGCGAGTATCAGCACGCTGCGCGGCATGGGCGCGTCCTGGCAGGTCTAGAAAGCACACGCCCCGCTAGAAGCGGGGCGCGCACGAGATTGGATGGGATGTACCCAGCTCAGCCGAGGGCGCCGATCTCCGGCTCGGGCCGGTCGGGATCGGTGTAGATGGTCAGGAACAAGCCTTCTTCATTCAGGTCCTGTCCGGACGGAGCGACTTCGCACGCGGTGACGCGCGCAAAGGGCCGCACTGCTTCGGGAGACTGCGAGGCATTGCTGTTCATAGCCACGACTCCTTGGGATCCGTTGGATCCATTGCACGGCGTGTGGACAGCCTCGCGCAAGCCACCGCGCGAGGGGAGTTACACCCTACTCGCGCCCCCGGCTGATTTCAATTCGCGCGGCGCCCGCGGTGGTGGGCACACCGGCCGGCCTCCGCGCATGACCGGCACGATCCGAAAGGGTTTGAACTCACGTATCGGTCACTCCAATCCATGTACTGGGTAACCCGTATTCTGTTCGGGTCGGGGTATGGCACCCATCTGCCGGTCCAGCTCCCTGGCGCGTGTACGATGCCGTCCGGCGGAACGCTCCGCGTCAGCCACGCGCCGTGCCCCCGTGCGGCGTAGGCTGCTTCCATGCCCCCCTCTTCCCGAAAGCCGCGACACCGCATCCTCACGCTGGCGGCGCTCGGCGCCCGGGGACTCCCGCTCCACGTCAACCACATCGCCAGCCGCACGCTCTCGTCCTCGCACGAGCCGGTTGTCGCCACCTTCGCTCTCTTCTTCCTCGTCACCGGCGGCAAGGGATGCGGCCGTCACCTGGAGTTGGTGGACGTGCGCCCGGGGGAAATCCACTTCATTCCAGCGGGGGTGGAGATCCACGCCCTCAACGTGGGTGAGCTGGAGGGCTGGCTGGTGGCCTTCGACCCCACGCTGCTGAGCTCGCTGGAGACGGAGCCGCCGGGCCGCACCCCTGTGACAGGAGGGCCTTCGGCGGCGGACCTGGCAAACAGCCTCGCCGCCCGGTGGTCCTTCAGGCTCCTGCTCGGAGAGGCGCGGCGCCAGCGAATCGAGCGCCTCATCGCCGCGCTGGACGCGGAGCTGCGCGAGCGGCAGTGGGGCTTTGAGCGCGCGACGAGCTCCCTGTTCACGCTGCTGCTGACGGAGCTCCAGCGCGAGGCGCGCGAGCACGCGTCTGGGCATGTGCCATCGCCGGGCAGGCTGGTGCGGGAGGTACTCGCCTTCGTCGCGGCCCACAGCCTGGAACCCATCTCACTGGCGGACGTGGCGGCGGCGGTGGACCGGACGCCCTCGTACGTCGCAACGGCGGTGCGCGAGGAGACCGGGCTGACCGTGGGCGATTGGCTCCGCGAACACCGCATGGCCGAGGCGCGGCGCCGCCTGCTGGAGACGACGACGAGCGTGGAGTCGATCGCCAGCCAGGTTGGCTACTCGGATGCCACTTCGTTCGTCCGCGGCTTCCGGCGCGCGCACGGGATGACGCCCCGGGCCTGGCGCGAGAGACACCGTCAGGCGGGCGGCTGAGCCCGGTCAATTTTCACCGCAATGTGGGCCCTGGTGCCGGCCGGACCCGTCGCGCATAACCAACCCACCAACCGCCCCACGCTGGGGCCACGGACAGGCGGGTTCAACATGGTGGAGACAGCGCGCGTCGACCTTCAACGCGAATTCAAGGCCCTGGAGGCGAGAGCCAATCCGATCCCCGTCTACGCGAAGCTGCGGAAACTGGGGCCGGTCCTTCACTCGATGGACCTCTTCGGCAAGGGCTTCGTCCTCCCCCGGTACGAGGAGGTCGTCCGCGTCCTCAAGGATCCACGGTTCGCCAATGACCGCCGGAATGTCCCCGGTGGCTCCTCCATGGACCGGTGGTGGATGCCGGCCATCCTGAGGCTGCTCGTCTCCAGCATGGTGCTCAAGGATCCGCCGGATCACCGCCGCCTGCGCAACCTCGTCCAGAAGGCGTTCACCCCCGGCATGGTCGAGAACCTGAACGGGCGGGTGGAGCAGATCACCGAAGACCTGCTGGATGCCGCCGCCCGGAAGCCGGTCGTGGACCTCATGGAGGACTTCGCGCTGCCCCTGCCGCTGACCGTCATCGCGGAGATGCTCGGCGTCCCCCAGTCCGACCGCATCCTCTTCCGCGGGCTGATCACCAAGGTCCTGGACTCCTCGGCGGTGAGCCCCATTTCGTTCATCCGAAACTACCCCAACATGCTCCGGCTGAACGGGTTCCTCCGGAAGCTGGTGAAACTGCGCCGCGAGCAGCCGGGGGATGATCTGGTGACGGCGCTGGTGCAGGCCGAGGAAGGCGGGGACCGGCTCAGTGAGGACGAACTCATCTCCATGGTCTTCCTCCTGCTCTTCGCCGGGCATGAGACGACGGTGAACCTCATCGGGAACGGCGTGCTGGAGCTGGTGCGGCATCCCGAGCAGCTCCAGAAGCTGCGCGAGCAGCCTGACCTCATCGACAGCGCCATCGAGGAGATGCTGCGCTTCACCAACCCGGTGGGGGTCGTGGCGCCGCGCTTCGCCAAGGAGGATGTGGAGATCGCGGGCGTCCCCATTCCCCAGGGCAGCGCGGTCACCCTGCTGATCGCCTCGGCGAACCTGGACGAGACGGCGTTCCCCAACGCGGACAAGCTGGACATCACCCGCAGTCCGAATCGCCACGTGTCCTTCGGGTACGGAATCCACTACTGCCTGGGTGCCCCGCTTGCCCGGCTGGAGGCCCGGGTCGCCATTCCCGCGCTGCTGCGGCGCTTCCCTCGCCTCGACCTGGCGGTACCGGCGGAGAAGCTGCGCTGGCGTCCCAACATCGGCCTGCGCGGCTTGGAGGCGCTGCCCCTCTCCGTGTCCCCGACCGGCTCGGAGGCTGGACGGTCCGCCGCGTAGAACGCTTCACCCCTTGGAAGTAGCAAGGCCCCGGCCGCCATCAGGCGAGCCGGGTGTGGAGGGTCTCCACTCTCCCAGGGAGAGGGGCGGGGCGGCCGCTCACTTCTGGCCTCTGGGCCACGGATCGTGCTGCTCGGCTGCCGCGTAATACTCCTGGATGTCCGCCAGGTTCTGGATGAGCTGGTCGTTCGAGGACGGGTCCTGGAAGTAGGCCTCGAGCTTCTTCAGGTCTTCTAAATTGAAACCGCGGGTGGCGTTGGGGTCGATGCTTTCTTCCTTGCGCTTGTTCTCGTCATTGATCCAGGGCGGCTTCGCCTCGTGTCTGTTGTTTTTTTCCTTGTTCTTGATGTTCTCCGCGACGACCCACTGGCCCGTCTTGCTCGGGACCTTGCTGACGGTGATGAGCTCGTAGCCGAGCTTCTTCCAACGCAGCATGCGTTTGGTTTCCCGGTTTCCGATCTCTTCCATGTAGCGGACCTGATGCCCGAGCAAGGCATAGATCTCCAGGTTTCCGCTGCGAAAGCCAAGGTGCTTGAGATTGCCATTGGATTGCGCGTGCAAGAAGTCGAACAGAGCGAATTGGGCCATCCGATCGTCTGGGCAGACCGTTTTCCAGTCGAGCGTCATCCAGAACTCGGCGAGGTCGAAAACACCTTCCTTGTCCATGGTCTCCAGCCACTTGTACTTGTTCTCCGACGAGCGGGAGGGGTTGTGGTCTCCCACGATGAGGACGATCCGTTTCGACTTCCGCGCCAGGGCGACGAGCTGCCGCATTCCCTCGAAGCTCGTGTCGTGCTGTGCATGGGGCCCGCCCTTCTTGCCACTGAAGCGCGACCAGAGGATGGCGTAGGACTGTCCGCCTTTGTAGGGAATTCCCCGCTTGTCAAGGTACCGCTTGATCTGCTCGTCGAACGACCTGCTCTTCCATGCCTTGCGGATGTCATCAGGCCGCTTTTTCGACCAGTTCGCCGCGACCGCGCTGGTGGCCTCGGAAATCGGGCTCTGGAGATTCTTGTCCTGTAAGGACTCGGGAATGGGCGGCTCTGTGTCAGTGTACGGAAGCGGCTGCCGCGTGTCGGCCCTGGCTGTGTATTGGGTGTACGACTCCGAGATGTTCTGCAAGTTTCTCAGGACATGGACTCGGTCCCGGTTCCCGCCCAGAGTGGCCACATAGAAGTCCCTGAGGGAGTCCGTCTTGTCGCGCTTGGAGCCCTCGCTGAGCAGCACGACATGATAATCCTTGCAGAGGAGGAGCGCGGCGGCGACGCCGAACATGTCGCCGGTCATGTTTCCCGCCTGGATGATGAGCTTGGGGGCCATGTGGGCCTCTCGTGATGTGGGTCGTGGTGTGGGCCGTGGACGGGGGTCCAGGGGCAGGATGGCGATGATATAGAATATCGGTTCGCGGGTCCATGCACAGCGGCATGGGCGGCCGCTCGTTCATGGCGTGTGCTGCCATTGCGTCCAGGTCTGCGAGCCGCCTCCTGGATGGGCGCGGGCATAGGCGTGAAAGCGCGTGAGCAGCTCCATCCGTTCGGGCGCGAAGGGCGCCTTGTAGCTGTCCGGCGCGGGCCGCTTGCGCAGGTCGTAGTCATTCAGCCGCTGCTGGCGTTCGAGGAGGGCATCGAGCTCCAGGGGCTCCGCGCTCCAGAGCAGCTCGATCAAGGTCAGGAACAAGGACGTGCGTCCCTTTCCGCCCCGGCAATGGACGTGCAGATGCGCTCCGTCCCTCAACGTGTTGACGAACTGGACGAGGAGGTCGAGTGCCGCGTCATCGGGGCGCAGATGGTCGGTGACGGGGATCCGCACGTAGTGGCCCTCGGGCAGGCCCAGGGCCTGTTCCTCCGTGCGCACCTGCTCGGGCTTGTATTCGGTGAGAACCGGTCCGGTGCCTTCCTTGACCGCGCGGGCATCGCCCACCCAGACGGGATTCCCACCCTCCAGCAGCCGCAGCCGCAAGGCCTCGAGCTGGAGCACCTCGTGCCGCGCGAGCCCCACACACCCCCAGTTGTGCCGGGCGTACCAACTGACCGCCGACCCGTCGAGGAAGCCATGGGACTCCTGGCGCAGATCCAGCACGTAGAGGTGCTCGGGAGCAGGGCGGCCCAGCCGCTCCTGGACGTCCTCCCATCCCGCCAGGGAGAACTGGGCACTGCCCGAACAGCGCAGGCCGCCCCTCGTGGTGGAGCCGGCGAGCTCGCTCACGCGGAAGCGGCGGGACCGGGGCTCGTCCGAATCGAGCACGAGAGGGGCGAAGGACGCATCGGGAGCCCGGGCGGGGAGAAGCATCCCGGGAGCATAGGCCACCAGGTCCTGTTCTCGCCCATCCCAGGCCGACCCTCCAGGCGGGGCTCGGGTTCCAGTCGTCCGAGAAGGCGCGTCGCGGCTTCTGCTCCGTCTGCGGTTCGTCACTGTTCCGGGAGGCGCTCCAGCGCGATTGGATCGGACCATGTTCTTGGCAACATCCACAAACCCTCCCGCCCGGGGTGGCTGTCTGCGCAGCCACCCCAGACGGTGTACGGCTCAGCTCACCGGCGGCTCAGCTCACTGAATGACGGTGACGATCTGCGTCTCGCACGTGGTGGGGTCGATGAAGGAGTTGACCGCATCGACCGTGCAGACGGCGCCGCCGTAGGTGCCGTAGAAGACCTGCGCCGAGCAGGAACCGCCTACGTCGCTGACCTCCACCCGCCAGACACACGTCTTCGCGCCGGCCGGGTTCGCCGGATCGACCGTCCAGTAGTACTGCTGGGCCACCAGCGGCGTGGGGGCGGGGGCGCTGACCTGGAACCCGCCATAGTTGGCGGTGGGCACGGGGTAGGGGTTGAACACGCCGTTGAGCGTCCCCGTCAACACCTGGAGGCCCAGGGAGATGTTGGCGCCGGTCTGGTTGAGGACGAGAAGGGTCTCCACGGCGGGGGCGATGGACGCCGCCGGCGCGTCGCGCAGCACGGGAATCTGGACCGCCCCCTCCCGGAGGGTGACGAACTCGTTACGCTGGGAGAGGAGGTCCAGGAAGAAGCTGGACTCAACCTGCCCGGCGAAAGCCATCGACGGCGTGAGGGACAGCACAGAGGCAGCCAGGAAACGCTTTACGTTCCTCGTCATGGACTTCTCCTGATTGGTTTGTGTTGGGGTTGGCCGAAGCCAATGCCTTACTAGCACTGCCGGCTATTCAATTTCAAATCAAAACTGCTTTTCCAGGCATTTCCTGTAAAACTGGATGATTGCATTCCGGGCGTCGCTCATGGCTTCCGGTCTAGGGGGTTCCGTCTAGGGGGTTCCGTCTAGGGGGTTCCCCTGAGTCTTCCAAAACCATCCGTGCTGGCTGACCCAATCCCATCCGCCTCGATTCTTGAGAGAGCATGCGCACTTTTTGAGAGCGGGGGCAGCGCTCTTCGAGGCATCACTCGTGGCCTGACCGTGTACAGTCACTTCATCAAATTCCGGTGGCGCCAGTATCGCGATGACAGAAGTCATCCAGAAACCCGTCCGCCTCTGGATGGTGCGGGAGCGTCTCGAAGCCTCGCGCTGCTTTTGAGAAAACGAAAACGCTCCTGCGGCTGAACAAAATGAATCAGTCCGCGTCCCCACGCGCGCTGTGCGCTTCATCACCGATTTGACCAGGAGCCATGAAATGCAACGCAATACAGGGAGATGGGTGTCTAGACTGCTGGGAGTCTGGTTCGGAGCGCTGATGGGGGTGGGCTGTGGTCAGCCAACAGCCGAGTCCGGGGAGCAAGCACGGCTCGACGCTCCTCTGGGGGCCTCGCAGTCGCGATCCCGTCTCTCGGCCAACGAAAATCATTCTCTGGCATTGCGCCCAGATGGCATCGTCTGGACCACGGGCCCCAACTACGCCGGGGGAGATGGATCCACGATCAACCAGCCGATGACGGTGCTGGGCGGAGCGGTCGCCGTGGCCGCGGGCGAAATGCATTCGCTGGCGGTGCGTTATGACGGCGCCGTGTGGGCCTGGGGTGACAACTCCTACGGCGCGCTCGGAGATGGCACTGGGAGCACCAGCATGGTGCCGGTGCGGGCGCAGGGGTTGAGCGGGGCAGTGGCCGTGGCCGCGGGCTCCTACCATTCGCTGGCGCTGCGTTATGACGGCACCGTGTGGGCCTGGGGCTACAACGCCCAAGGCCAGCTGGGGGATGGCACGGCGAGCCACCGCTGGGTACCGGTGCAGGTGCAGGGGTTGAGCGAGGTGGCGGCCGTGGCCGCGAGCTACAACCATTCGTTGGCGGTGCGTCATGACGGCACGGTGTGGGCCTGGGGTGACAACTCCTCTGGCCAGCTGGGAGATGGCACCACGAGTGACCGCTGGGTGCCGGTGCAGGTGCAGGGGTTGAGCGGAGTGGTGGCCGTGGCCACGAGCCCCGGGCATTCGCTGGCGGTGCGCTCGGACGGCACCGTGTGGGCGTGGGGCTCCAACCACTCCGGCCAGCTGGGGGATGGCACCACGAGCGGGCGCATGGTGCCGGTGCAGGTGCAGGGGTTGAGCGGGGTGGTGGCCGTGGCCGCGGGCCTCTCGTATTCGCTGGCGGTGCGCTCGGACGGCACCGCGTGGACCTGGGGCGCCAACTACTACGGCCAGCTGGGGGATGGCACCACGAGCGGGCGCATGGTTCCGGTGCAGGTGCAGGGGTTGAGCGGAGTGGTGGCCGTGGCCGCGGGCTACCACCATTCGCTGGCGGTGCTCTCGGACGGCACCGCGTGGGGCTGGGGCTCCAACCACTCCGGCCAGCTGGGGGCTGGAGGAGTCCCCACGTACTCGACCACCGTCATTCGCTCGTTGCTGTATTGAGTGCGGTGCCGGGGCGCACGGACGCGCGTCACGTTCGTTGATGGAGCCCCCTCTGCCTGGCCCCCAGGTGCCTGGTGGTGAGCACCTGGGGGAGTGACGCATTCACCCTGCTTGGACCGGGTACGGCGTACCCCCGCGGAAGCACACGCGCGGCATCAACTATCGCCGGGGAGTCCAATCACTTCCGTTTATTCACGAGCTGCAACGCACCGGGCGGTACTTTTTCAAGGGGAAAATGCGGATGTCGCCTAGTGGGCGACATCCCGGACCCCTTAATCTTTACCCTGGCAACACTTTGCTGCCACGAGGCGAATCGGGGATGCGGTGAGATCTCCGGAAGCAGCGCGCTCGCGGTGGCGTGTGGCCAGGTGATGAACCCCCGTTGTCACTCGCGAAGACGGAGTCCCTGACGTGAGAAGGCTGTTCTCCACGCTGTCGAGCCTTTCCCTGGCGCTGTGCGGTACTGGCGCCGCTGCCCGCAACCTCCCCAACTACGAAGTCACGCAAGATCTCAAACCCGCGCTCAAGAAGGCCGCGGGCCGTCAGCCGGTGACGGGCGACCTGTCGCGCGTTGCCCATATGGATGAGGAGCGGGGCCTGCCCACGTTCGTGTGGGCGAGTCAGGGCGCGCCCTCGCCGCAGCGTGCGCGGCTGGCGCGGATGTCGGCCGAGGACGCGGCGCTGCAGCAACTGCAGGAGCACGTGTCGCTCTACGGCGCGGAGTCGGTGGAGGCCTCGGGCGCGCGCGTGTCGTCCGTGAGCCGCAACGCCCGCGGCGCCAAGGTGGTCACCTTCGCCCAGACGGTGGGGGGCCATGAAATCTTCAACCAATCGCTCAAGGCGCTGCTCAACTCGAGCAACGAGCTGGTGGCGCTCTCCGGCTCGCTGTCGCCGCACGTGTCGGCGGCCACCTCGATGGAGCGCCTGCGCTTCGGCATGTCCGCGGCCGAGGCCATCAGCACGGCCTACCGGGACCTGACGGGCGGCTCGCTGGACGCGACGCTGCTGACGCGCCAGCGCTCGGACGACAAGGACATCTACTCGCACTACGAGCTGGTGTCCTACGCGCGCCCGCTGGCCGAGGGGCTCGTCATCCCCGCCCGCGTCAAGCAGGTGTTCTACCCGATGCCCGACGCGCTGCTGCCCGCGTACTACGTGGAGCTCAACACGGGGCGTCCGGGCAGCACCGACTCGGACTACTACTCCTACGTGGTGTCGGCGGTGGACGGCCGGCTGCTCTTCCGCAACAACCTGACGGCGCACGCGGAGTTCAGCTACCGCACCTTCGCGGACACCACGCCGCCCTATACACCGCACGAAGGCCCCTCGGGCTCCGCGGCCACGCCGCACCCCTCGGGCAACCTGGACGGCTACACGCCGCCCTTCGTCGCCCCCGCGCTCGTCACCCTGCAGAACGCGCCCTTCAGCCGCAATGATCCCTGGCTGCCGGATGCGGCCACGGTGACCACCGGCAACAACGTGGATGCGTACGCGGACCTCACCGCGCCGGATGGGTTCACCCCGTCCACCGCCGACCTGCGTCCCACGGTGACGGCGCCGGGCGTGTTCGATCGCACGATGCTGTTCGACATCCAGCCCAACGCCAACGCGGAGCAGATCGCCGCGGCCACCACGAACCTGTTCTTCGTGAACAACTGGCTGCACGACTGGTTCTACGACTCCGGCTTCGACGAGGTCTCCGGCAACGCCCAGACGAGCAACTTCGGCCGGGGTGGCAGGGAGAACGACGCCATCCGCGCCGAGGCGCAGGACTACAGCGGCACCAACAACGCCAACATGTCCACGCCCGCGGACGGCGCGTCCCCGCGCATGCAGATGTACGTCTTCACGGGCAAGGACGCGCGGCTCACGGGGCTCGAGCCCGCGTCGGTCGCGGGTGTCTACGAGGTGGGCATCGCGGCGGAGTTCGGTCCCCAGACCTTCGACGTCACGGGCGAGGTGGTGGTCGCGGAGGACGGCACGGCGCCCGCGAACGATGGGTGCACGGAGCTGACCAACGCGTCGGCGGTGGCGGGGAAGATCGCCATCATCGACCGCGGCAACTGCGACTTCACCGTCAAGGTGACGAACGCGCAGACGGCGGGCGCCACGGGCGTCATCATCGCGGACAACGTGGCGGGTGGCGTCGCGAACATGGGTGGTGCCTCCACCACCATCACCATCCCCACGCTGCGCGTGACGCTCGCGGATGGCAACAAGCTCCGGAGCGCCTCCGGCGTGACCGTGCAGCTGCGGCGCCAGCCCGCGCTCAACCTGGATGGCACCGTGGACAACGGCATCGTGGCCCACGAGTGGGGCCACTACATCAGCAACCGCCTCGTCGGTAACGCCGCCGGTCTGAGCAACAACCAGGGCCGCTCCATGGGCGAGGGCTGGGGTGACTTCCACGCCCTGCTGATGATCGTGCGCGCCGAGGACATCAACGTTGCCGCCAACGCCAACTGGACGGGCGCCTATGCCGCGGCCGAGTTCGCCACGCGCGGAATGACCAACAACGCCAGCTTCTTCGGCATCCGCCGCGGCACCTACTCGGTGGACCGGGCGAAGAACGCGCTGAGCTTCCGCCACATCATGAACGGGGTGGCCCTGCCCACCACGGCGCCCTTCCTGCCCAACACCGGCGTGAACTCGCAGGTGCACAACTCGGGCGAGATCTGGGCCACGATGCTCTGGGAGTGCTACGTGCGGCTGCTGCGCGCCCATCCGTTCCCGGAGGCGCAGGACCGCATGAAGAGCTACCTGGTGACGGGCTACAAGATGACGCCCAACGCGCCCACGTACCTGGAGGCGCGTGATGCCATCATCGCCGCCGCGCGCGCCAACGATCCGGCGGATGCCGAGCGCTTCTGGCAGGCCTTCGCCTCCCGTGGCGCGGGCGTGGGCGCGGTGGCCCCGCCGCGCACCTCCACCACCCACGCGGGCCTGGTGGAGAGCTTCGAGGTGGGCACCAACGTGGACTTCGTGTCCATGTCGCTCGCGGACGACCTGGCGGGCAGCTCCTGCGACTCGGACGGCATCCTGGACAACGGCGAGACGGGCCAGCTGCGCGTCAAGGTGCGCAACTCGGGCGCCACGACGGCCAGCGCCACCACCATCACCGTGCTCTCCCCGAGCCGTGGGGTGACGTTGGGTAACGGTGGCACGGCCTCCGTTCCGGCCATCCCCGCGGGTGGCATGGTCGATGCCGTCATCCCCGTGTCGCTGAGCGGCGCGGCCACCGAGCAGCGGCTGGACTTCATCGTGGCGCTGCGCGACGCCAACCAGGCGCAGCCGGGTGACAAGACGGCCACGTTCTCGGCGAAGGCCAACTACGACGAGCTGGCCAACAGCTCCACCACGGAGACGGTGGAGGCCAAGACCCTGCCCTGGACGTTCACGCACGACACGGCCCTGGCCAACGCGGACTTCTCCGTGGTGCAGGCCAGCGACATGAGCCGCTCCTTCTTCGGCCCCAACCCCGGCGCCCCCGGCGACGTGCGCCTGACCACGCCGCTTCTCCAGGTGGGCACCGAGCCCTTCATCATCACCTTCAAGCACGCCTATGACTTCGAGACGGACAACACCGTCTCTCCGCCGGACTACTACGACGGCGCCGTCATCGAGGTCGCGGAGACGGGCTCGTCGGAGTGGGTGGACGTGGGCAGCACCCTGTACGCGGGCAGCCTGTTCCACGATCCGGTGGTCTACCCGACCAACGGCAACCCCCTCAAGGGCAAGCCGGCCATCGTGGGCCGCAGCGCGGGCTACCCCGCCCTGACCACCGCCACGCTCAACCTGGGCACTGCCTGGGCGGGAAAGACGGTGCAGGTGCGCTTCCGCATCGGCTCGGACAACGCCTCCGCGGGCGCGGGCTGGGTGCTGGATGACCTGCAGTTCTCGGGTCTGACGAACAAGCCCTTCACGGCGATTGGTCCCCAGACGGGCGTGTGCGGCACGGACGCCTCGCCGGTGGCCTCGGCGGGTCCGGACCTCACGGTCAACGAGCGCACGACGGTGAACCTGACGGGCAGCGCGACGGATCCGGCGGGCAAGAGCCTGTTCTACAACTGGACGCAGCTGTCCGGCCCCACCGTGGCGCTCGTGAACCCCGCCACGCTCACCCCGTCCTTCGCGGCGCCCAACGTGACGGCGGACTCCGTCGTGGTGCTCCAGCTGACCGTCTCCAACGACAAGCGCTCGGTGATCGACACGGTGAACGTGACGATTCGCAACGTCAACCGCGCCCCCACCGTCAACGCGGGCGTGGCGGGCGTGGTGAACGAGCGTGCCACCCACACGCTGATGGGCTCCGCGACGGACGCGGACGGCGACACGCTCGCCTACCGCTGGGCGCAGACGGCCGGTACGCCGGTGGCGCTGAGCAACGCGGACAAGCTCACCGCGAGCTTCGTCGCGCCGGAGGTCACCCTGGATGAGACGCTGACCTTCTCGCTCACGGTCAGCGACGGCCGCGAGAGCGTCAGCTCCACGGTGAACGTGACGGTGAGCAACGTGAACCGCGCGCCCACCGTCAACGCGGGCGTGACCGGCGTGGTGGACGAGCGCTCCCGTTACACGCTGACGGGCTCCGCGTCGGACGTGGACGGCGACAGCCTCACCTACGCGTGGCGCCAGACGGCGGGCACGGCGGTGACGCTCGGCAACGCCGGCACGCTCTACCCCACCTTCAACGCTCCGGAGGTGATGGCGGACGAGACGCTCGCCTTCGAGCTGAGCGTGAGCGATGGCAAGGACACCGTCCTCTCCACCGTGGAGGTGCTGGTGAAGGACCTGAACCGCGAGCCCACCCTGCTGGTGACGGACCTGGGCGCGGACGAGCGCCGCTCCGTCGAGCTCGTGGCCCTGGCCTCGGATCCGGACGGCAACGCGCTCAGCTACCAGTGGACGCAGCTGTCCGGCCCCACGGTGGCGCTGCAGAACGCGGACTCCTCGCGCGCCACCTTCGTGGCGGGTGAAGTCGCCGCCGACACCGAGCTCGTCTTCCAGGTGGAGGTGTCCGATGGCCAGGCCACCCTCACCCGCTCGGTGACGGTGACGGTGCGCAACGTGAACCGTGAGCCCCAGGCGCAGGCGGGCACCACCCAGCTGCGCACCCCGGGCGACAAGGTCCAGCTGGACGGCGGCGCCAGTGCGGACGCGGACGGCGATGCGCTGACCTACGAGTGGACGCAGGTGGCTGGCCCGACGGTGTCGCTCTCCGGGGCGGACACCGCCACTCCGTCCTTCACCGCCCCCGAGGTGGAGAAGGACACGGAGCTGCGCTTCAGCCTGGTGGTGCGCGATGGCTCCTCGGCGAGCACGGCCTCCGTCGTCAGCGTGCTGGTGACGCCGGTGAGCGGCTGCTCGTCCACGGGCGCCGGCGCGCCGATGGGCCTGCTGGGCCTCGGCCTGCTGAGCCTGCTGCGCCGCCGCCGGCTGAACTGAGCCGCGGCGTCCCTCCCCCTCCGGTAGCTGGGTGGGGGAGGGGAGACTGACGTGAAGTCTGGCGCCGGAGCGCTGGGGTCCTCCCCCGGAGTTCCGGCGTCGTCGTTTCCGGCGGGGGGGTTCCAGCCCGCCGGGCCGCACAACCCTGTTCGGAGGACCGGATGGGCCCTATCGTGCCAACCCTCTTGTTTCGAGCCAAGGAGGAGTTCCCCATGTCCGCCCAGACTTCCATCCAACTCAATGACGGCCGTTCCATCCCACAGGTCGGGCTCGGCGTCTGGCAGGCCTCCAACGAGCAGGCGGCACTTGCCGTGCGCACCGCGCTCGAGGCCGGTTACCGCCATGTCGATACGGCCACGATCTACGACAACGAGAAAGGCGTTGGCGAGGGCCTGCGTGCCTCCGGAGTGAAGCGCGAGGAGGTCTTCATCACCACCAAGCTGTGGAACAGTGCGCAGGGCGGCGACAGCGCGCTCGAGGCCTTCGACCAGAGCCTGAAGCGTCTCGGCCTCGATTACGTCGATCTCTACCTGATCCACTGGCCCGCGCCGCGCAAGGGCCTCTATGTCGAGAGCTGGAAGGCGCTGAAGCGCCTGAAGGAAGAGGGCCGCGCCAGATCCATCGGCGTCTCGAACTTCACCGCCGAGCATCTCGACCGCATCATCGGCGAGACCGGCATCGTCCCGGTGCTGAACCAGATCGAGCTGCATCCGCGCTTCCAGCAGAAGGCGCTGCGCGAGGCCCATGCCAGGCACAACATCGTCACCCAGTCCTGGAGCCCGCTCGGCCAGGGCCAGCTGCTGTCCGATCCGGTGATCGGCCAGATCGCCGCGAGGCACCAGCGCACGCCGGCGCAGGTGGTGATTCGCTGGCATATCGACAGCGGCCTGGTCGTCATCCCGAAGTCGGTGACGCCCGCCCGCATCAAGGAGAACTTCGATGTCTTCAACTTCAGGCTCGATGCGGAAGACATGGCGAAGATCGCGAAGCTCGATAGCGCGAATGGCCGCATTGGCCCCGATCCGATGACGGCGAATTTCTGACGCCGCGACGGGAGCATCGGCGGAGACCCATTCGAGAGCAGTGCTACCGTGTGGTCCATGAGACCACGAGCGTTGCTCTTCTCGGCGAGCCTGCTGGCCGCCCTCTCCGCCCGGGCTGGAGACCTTTCGCTCGAGGCCCGCGTTGACTCTGGGCGCTGGATGCGTGGGTCGTCCATCTCGCCACGCAAGGGAGAGGCCATCTCCCTGCGTGTGGCTCCCCGCCCAGACGCCACCATTCGCTGGTACCTCATCTACGCGGACCTCTCGCGCTACTACAAGAACGCCAACCATCCCTGGGAGCCCTCCCCGTACGCGTGGGTGGGCTGGGGGAAGATTCCCTATCTCCGCGAGGAGCTCCGGAGCCTGCGCGGCCGCTGGGAGATCAACCCGCTCGACGCCTCCGGGCGAATCCTCCGTGGAGAGGAGCTGGAGCCGCATCCGGCCAAGGCATCCCACTACGTGGAAGACGTGGGCACCTTCTGGTTCCAGGCCGAGGTGGAGGCAGGCGGCGCCATCTCGCGCTCCCCGGGGCTCGAACGGAGCGATCACCGAGGTCTTTCACCCCAGGTGTTCCGAATCTCCATCCGCGAGGGGGAGGGGTACCTGGGCTACCTCACCTCCTTCTTCAATGTCCCGGGCCTGTTCGGCTCCGTTCCACACCAGAGCTACAACTACATCGGCGTGGACTGTGCGGACGTGCTCATGGCCGCGCGCGCGCGCTGGATGGGCAAGCCGCTCGAGCGCGACTTCAACGTCGCCTCATTGGTGGAGGAGCTTCCCAGGGCGGCCACGGTCCAGTTCCGCCAGGGCGCGCCGGACCGGGCTCTCTCCATTGGCAAGGACGTCCGGCCGGGCGATCTGCTTGCCGTGCGGTACACCGGTAAGAGGCAGTTCCAGCACGTGGGGGCCTTCTACTCCGACGGGAATGCGAACGGGCTCCTGGACGCGGACGATCTCGTCTTGCATGCGGGGCCAGAGGCGCTCCATCTCTCTCGCCTGGGAGAAGGGGCGTTCGATGGCGAGGTGGCGATCTTGCGCCCGGAGCGCGGCCGTCCGCCGGGGCGCTGAGCTCAGGGACCGCTGCCCCCCACCGCGGCGGAGTCCAAACGCCGGTGTCCGGAGATCTTCACCTGCGTGCGGAAGCGCACCTTGTAGACGAACACGCCGCCCGAGCCCGCGAACTGGAGCTGGGTGGGATGCCGCTCGCAGGGGGTATCCGCGTAGTCGAAGTCGACCTGGAATCTGTCGAGCATGGCGGGCAGTACCGAGGGTGACAGGTGCATGGAGATGAGCTGGGCCGTCCTCGAGTCCACCACCGCCGTGCCCTTCATCCGTTTCTCGTTCTTCTCGCGCGGGGTGATCTTCACCGTGACCCATCCCTCGCGAGGACCCGGGGATTGCTCGAACTGGTATTCGTCGCGGACCCTGGGGTGGAAGGGGGAGAGCTGCCCGCGTGGATCTTCATTCTGATTCTGATCCCTGGGCTCGGCCTTGAGCTGGCCGACCAGCTCTCCCTCTTCCTTCTCGGAGAGCTTCTTGCGCGACAGCACCTTCGTCCCCGCGCGGAGCACCTCGTAACTGCGAGTGAGCCGCCCAATGCTCTTCCCCTTCTTGTCCAACTGCTCCGTCACCGAGCTCTCCACGAAGAGGCAGGCGGGAACAGCCAGCTTCTTCTCCTCGGCTTCTCCGAGCCGGTCGAGGAGCTCCTGCAAGGGCAGCTCCGCTCGGGCGGAGGCGGCAACGAGCAACATCAGGACGAAGAGGGCGCGCATGGCACGCCAACCTAGTCACTTCCGCCCAATCCCAGAGCAGCCCCAACGGGCCCTCTGGACAGGAATTGAGCGGTGTAAAACGGATGGGGCGCGAATCAGTGGATGGACGACGTTCCCAACCGGTTACGGCTCGATGTTCTTGTTTCGGTGGAAGACGTTCTCTGGATCCCACGTGCGCTTCAGCGCCCGGAGGCGCTCGTGCTTCTCGCGCCCGAAGTAGTCCACCAGGCGCTCCTTCGGCTCGTCTCCTTCGAGGAAGTTCGGATGGCCGCCGCCCGCCGAGAAGGGCCGCATGGCCTCCCAGAACGCCCGTGTCCAGGCGATGTGCCGCTCATCCTCCCCCGGCTCGCTCCAGGCGCTCTGGATTGCAAGGAAGAGGTGCGCATCGCGTCGCGCGACCGCGGTCGCTTCGCTGGAGACTCGACGGACCACGTCTCCGTTGAAGTTCGCCATCTCGACGATGGACATCGGTGACGTGAGCTCACGCGAGAAGCGGGCGAAGACTTCAATCGCCTCGTCCGGAAGGCCCGTGAGGAACTCGCACCGCTGGTATTGGCGGAGCCGCAGCGCGAGCATTCCGTCGAACAGGTGCTGAAGCGTGTGGTAGGGCATCGGACCGACACCGTCGAGCACCGGCTTCAGGGCCCGCCAGGGGGCCAGCCACGTCGTGGCAGCGGACTCGGCGCTTCCATGAAAGACAGGCATGAGCGCGATCCCTGTCTGTCCCACCAGCTCGTCGGGGAGCCCCATCCCCGGGGGGAATACCCAGCTGAGGAGCTGCAGGAGGAGTGCGTCCGGTGCGGTGGCGCATTGAGCGCGGAAGAGGCGGAGCACTTCCTCGGCCCGGTCCATCGGCCAGGCCATGAGGCCCGAGACGATGTCCGGGACCGGGTAGAGCCGCAGCTCGAGCTCGGTGACGACACCGAAGTTGCCGCCGCCGCCGCGGAGCCCCCAGAAGAGCTCCGGGTTCTCTGTCTCGCTCGCGGTCACGAAGCGGCCATCCGCCGTGACGAGGTCGATGGAGAGGACATTGTCGGCGCCGTGGCCTCGGATCCGGCTCAGCGAACTGAGCCCGCCGCCCAGGGTGACGCCGACGATCCCCGTGGTGGAGCACTGCCCTCCCACGGGGAAGAGCCCGAACGCCTCCGTGTCATGCTCCAGTTCGCCCCAGGTGAGCCCGGCCTGCGCGCGTGCCACGCGGCGGATGGGATCCACCCGGACGCCCTTCATGGGGCGCATGTCGAGGACAATGCCGTCATCGAGCACACCATTGCCGGCGACATCATGCCCGCCTCCGCGCACCGTCAGGGGCAGGCCGCGCTCGCGTGCGAAGCCAAGGGCGGCCATCACATCCGCGATGCCCGTGCAGCGGGCGATGAGCGCGGGCCGCCGATCGACGCGCGCGTTCCAGACCTGTCTCAGCTCGTCATAGCCAGCTTCACCCGGGAGGACGAGCTCGCCGCGGAAACGTTTCTTCAGCTCGTCGCGCGACGACGCCTCGATTCTTCTGGGAGACTGTTCTCGTGGACCCATCGTATGCCCTCGTTCGCGAGTCTGGCGCGGTGACTCTACTGCGAGCACATTTCCGCGCCATCCCCGTTGACGAAGGTGTTGCCGTACTCCGCGAGCGTGAAATCAGTGGTCACCGAGAGGCCCACCGCCACGCCACAGCTGGAGGAGTCTTGGATGAGCGTGTGGGTCATGAAGGCCCCGAGCTCGCCGAACACGTTCACGCTGCCTCCGCCCAGGGCGTCATAGAGCTTCGAGCCGGCATGGGAGACGACCACGTGGTCGAGCCTGCTGCCCGTGGCGTTCGTGGAGAAGTGCAGCCCGGACCAGAAACCCTTCGCGGGCGTGGAGGCGTCGGACACGAATCGGATGGGCGCGGCCTCGGTCCCCACGGCCACGAGCGCCCCCGGCTCGGACAGACCGGCGGTGAAGGCCGAGCCCGCGGTCATCTGGATTTCCGTTCCCGCCGTCAGGGTGAGCACGGGCTGGGATGCGCCTTCCACGGCAACATGGGCGGGGAAGCCCTCCAGGACACTGATGAGCCGGTAGGGCTGTGTGAGCTTCGGCCAAGTCTGGGTTTGCGAGATCATGCCGGCGGTGACCAGCACCGGGCGAGGGCTGTTCGCCGTGAGGACGGTGTCCGTGGGAATCGAGCCCACCTGGTTGGCCGTGAACCAGAGGTCCGACTGTCCATTGTCATGCACGTTCAGCCCGGTCGATCCCGGGCCGAGTGCGCCGGAGACGGAGACGACACCATGCGCCCGGCTCTCGCGGACCTCGACGTGGTCGACGACGACGGTCGGCTCCGCGGAGTCCTGCTCGTCCGTGGCGCCGAACAGGACCAGTCCTCCCTGGGGAAACAACTCGGGGGGGGCCGGCACGCCGCCAACGAGCTCGAAGCTTCCCCCCGCGTACTCGATGACGGCATGGGCCATGCGGCTGCTGGTGCCGAATGCTGGGTAGAGCAACACGCCGCCCCAGTCTCCGGGACGGGGAGTGCTCGCGCGCGAGGTGAAGCGGATGGGCGCGCTTGCCGTTCCCTCCGCCACGAGGCGCCCCGCCTTCTCCTCGTTGGCGCCCACGATCAGCGCGGCACCGGCCGCGAAGCGCACCTCGACGCCGGCCTCGAGGGTGAGGGTAGGCTTGCGACTGCCGGAGACGTAGATCGTGCGGGTGACCACGTGGGGATTGTCCGACGCGCGCCAGGTCTCATCCGCGGAGATGGGCGACGCGTGGAGCTTCTCGGGGACGGGAGTGACCGTGAGGAGCGCGCTTCCTTGTTGGCTGTTGCCTCCCGCCGTGGCACTCGCGCGCACCTGGAGCGACCCGACGGCTCGCGCGGTGGCCTTGCCCTGCGCATCCACCATCGCGATGGCGTCATCACTGGATGCCCAGGTGTAACCCTCAATGGTGAAGGCCTTGCCGTCCTGATCCAGGGCGCTCGCCGTGCATTGCGCGCTCTTGCCAATGCTCACCGAGGTGGGCTCACACGTCACCGTGACGGTGGTGAGCCGGGGCTCGGGCGCGGGCTCGGGTGTGGGTCCCGGGCACCCGGTGACCATCACCAACGACATGAGACCCAGGGGAAGCATCGCGAACGGACCGCGCATGAAACCGACTCTCCGTGGACGGGGGGCTCGTCAGGACGACGAGTGCCATGCGGACGAAGGCCTGCTCGCTTTATTCTGGGCGCGGATCTTTTCCTGGAGTGGGTGATGCGACTCACCGGACGCCCGTGAGTTCCAGAATGGCAGGGAGGTTCCGCCGCTCACCACGTCACCGGCAGATGGGCGGGGCAGCGGGCGATCAGCCCGGGCTCCCACGGCACCTCGTCGCCAGGGACTGCGAGCCGCATGATCTCGGCGTAGCCGGTCAGCAGCCACGCTTCACCACCGAAGGGCATCCTCACGCGGGTGACCGGCTCCTCCCGGTACAGCTCCGCGTACCGCGGGTGGAGGTCCAAGGCCCGAACGGATAGGGAGGCGGTATAGTGGGGAGCGCCTGAGCATCCCCACCATCGGAGTTCTTCGTGCTCATACGTGGACGGAGTGATGACCGCGCTCCGTGTGACACGTTGGTGGCCGTGGAAACGTCCCGGAGTTCGTGGAGAGGCCCCGTCCTCGAGCCCGTCGGCGCCGTCAGGGCACCGGGCTCCCGGGCCGGCAGGCGCCCCCAGGCAGGAGAGAAGGAGGCGAGCGTAACGCTCCCTCCATGATGGCGCACCGGGCCGCTTGCCGGGTGGGGGCCGGACGTCCACCTCGTCCAGCGTAGCTAAGCCATCGGAACAAAGTCCTTTCAGGGGTGAGAGAGTCCGCCTTCCGGGCGCGCTCTTCACGAACTTGTCCAACAGTTGGACAAGTCTGGCGAGACCGTGCCCGGAGGGGTCCCTCCCGCTTTCGAGCTGAGGACAGATCAGTCCTGCTGGAAGTGGCTGGGTTTGCCGTCGAGGTGCACCAGACGCCCGAGTCCCGCGGCCTTCTCTCGCGGCATGAGGGTCCAGGTACCGTCCGCGCGGAGCAGGGCCGCCGAGTGCCAGGGCGTGGTCCAGGCGTCGGGGGCGTCGAGGAGGCGGATGCCGAGTTTGGCCGCGCCGACGGGCTGGGGGTGGATGGACAGTCGTACGGCGTTCGGGTGGTGCTCGGCGATGAGGTTGCCCCAGGCGCGGCTGCGCTGGATGACCCCGTAGGCGCGCCACCGGCAGGCGCGTTGGAGCGCGGTGCGGCTGCCAGTCCAGTGGGCGGTGTCCTCGACGAGGAAGCGGGTGATGCCCCGGTAGAGGGCGAGGGTGTTGTCGTCGGCGTGGATCTCGGCGCGCAGGTCGTCCAGGGCGGGGGCATAGCGGTCGTGGACGTGGGTGCGTTTCGCGGAGTGCGGGATGTTGCCGAGGACGTCGCGCAGGTCGAAGACACACAGTCTCTTCAGGCCCAATCGGCCTATCTCCGTGCGGAGCTCGTCGGTGTAGGCGTCGATGTGGTCGTCGGGGACGCCGATGAAGTCGCCGAAGATGTGGCCGTCGGAGCAGATGATCACGCGGGCGCCGGGCGGGTGGAGCCGTTGGATATCCGTGCACAGGTTGTCCAGGAAGGTGAGGGAGAGACGTTCTCCCTGGTCGGGCAGGTGACCCAGGACCTTGGCCGGGTTGGGGGACTTGCAGGGGAAGCCGGGCAGGGTGAAGACGACGGGTGCTCCCTCGCGTACGAAGGCGGAGATGTGGCGCAGTTGGTGGGGGAACGCCACGGCGGGGGAGGGGGTTGGGTCGGTCGTGCGGTGGTGACGGAGGAGGAGGTTCAGGATCGAGGTGCTGATGCTCGTGGTGAGGGCATCCGGTACGGTCGTCATCTGCATGGCGGTTCTCCTGGGGACATGGCGCCGTGGCGGGATGCGGCCGGGCGCCGTCGGGTATCGGGTGGATCCGGTGGGCCGGGGCCGGGTAGGGCGGTGGGGCCGGACCCGGTCCGCCGTGGGCCGGTGTCAGAGGCGCCGGTCGTAGCCGACGGGCAGGTGGTGGGTGCCGCGGCCGAGGACGGCCGGGATCCACTCGAGGTCCTCCTCTCTGAGGGTCAGGTGCAGGCCGGGCAGCCGGGCGAGCAGGGTGCCAAGGGCGATCTGGAGCTCGGTGCGGGCGAGGGTGGCGCCGGGGCAGAAGTGGATGCCGTGGCCGAAGGCGAGGTGGGGGATGGGGCCGCGGTCGAGATCGAGGGTGTCGGGCTCGGGGAAGCGGCGCGGGTCGCGGTTGGCGGCGCACAGGGAGACGATCACCGAGTCGCCGGCGGGGACGCGCGTGCCGTGCAGGTCGCTGTCCTGGTCGAAAAAGCGCCAGGTGGTCAGTTCGAAGGCGCTGTCGTAGCGCAGGAGCTCCTCGACGGCGTGGGGCAGCAGGTCCGGGTTGCCGCGGAGGCGGGCGAGCTGGCTGGGGTGACGGAACAGGGCGATCAGTGCGGTGGTGAGCTGGTTGGTGACCGGCTCCTGGCCGGCGACGAGGAGCTGGAAGATCATCGAGCCCAGTTCCTCCTGGGACAGTTCACCGCGGTCGCGGGCCACGACGAGGCGGCTGAGCAGATCGTCCTCCCCGTGCTCGCGTTTGTGGGCGACGACGCCGGCGATGTAGCGCTGCAGGCCGTGCAGGCGTGCCTCGTACAGCGGCCGGCCGGGGTCGGTGGGGCCAACGGGCTGGACGACCTTTCCCCAGTCGCGGTCGAAGCGGCCCGCCAACCCGGGGGGGAGGCCGATGACTTCGGCGAGGACCTGGAAGGGGAAGCGGGCGGCGAAGCCGGTGACCAGGTCCGCGGGGCCGTACTCGGGGAGCCCGTTGACGAGTGCGTCGGCCAGTTCCTGGAAACGGGGGCGGAGCTGTTCGATGCGCCGGGACGTGAATGCGTCCGTCACGAACCGGCGCAGGCGGGTGTGCCGGGGCGGATCCTGGTGGAGCAGGTGCACCTGGAGCTGCGAGTGCTGCGGCTCCGGCATGATCGCGGCGCGGGCCCGCCAGCGGTCGTTGCCCCGGTCGTGGTTCTTGCCGAGGCGGTCGTCGTTCAGCGCGGAGCGCGCGGCCTCGTAGCCGGTGACGAGCCAGGCCCGGACGCCACTGGGGAAGAGCACGCGGTGGACCGGGCCGGCCTCTCGCATCCGCTCGTACAGGGGGTAGGGGTTGGCCTTGTAGGGGCAGCCCATGAGCGGGACCGGGTCGGGCAGGGTGTCCGTGTCCGGCTCGGTGGCGGGCAGGGGCTCGTCATGGGTCATCACGGGTGCTCCTCGGAGGGCGGGTTCGGGCCGGTAGGGGTCCAGCCAGAGGGAGAGGCCGACGACGCGTTCGAGGCGCGGGCGGTGGCCAGGCAGGCTCGTCGCGGCCTACATGGGTAGAGATGAGAAATGGGTTTGTGAGGGCCGTGGGTGGATGGCCCTCCAGCCGACCCGGGTGCTCGGTATTCGGGCAAGGCACGCCCGGAGCTCGCCAGCGTCGGGAGGGCGCGAGCAGCGCCCCGGGTGTCAGAGGATTCGCAGGGGGAGAGGGAGGGGGTGGCACCCCAGCAACCGGGGCGCCACTCCCTCGACCTGTTCCGGGGTTGAAGCGCGGAGGCCCGGCGTCAGCCGCGTTTCCGCATCCCCACTCACCAACACCCGCTCAGACGCTCCACCAATAGGACCACTTGAGGAGCAATGCGTCGTTGGCGGGCCCCGAGAAGAGGTTGGCGGGCAGCAGTGTCGCGGGCGGAGTGACCCCCCTGGGGTAGGGGCCCTCGTGCTGCGCGCGGCTGTAGACGAGGAACAGGGTGGAGCCCAGCCGGTACTCCCAGCGCAGCACCAGGTTCAGATTCAGCGCCGCGTCGTGGAAGCCGGCGGGGCCCACGTAGCTGGACGGCGTCAGATCCCTGTCCACCCGGATGGGCGCGCCACTGGAGCGGGCCTCGTAGAAGGCGCCATAGCGGCCGAAATCCGTGAAGAGCTGCGCGTACGCCTGGAGCGTCAGCTTCGGGGTGACCACCCACTGCTGCCGCAGGGTGAGCGAGGCGAACTCCGAGTGCAGCTCCCCGAAGAAGTATTGCCCTTCCTCTCCGGGTGCCACGTAGCGAGGCCCATGCACGGTGCGGTCCACGTTGACGCTCAGCCGTGTCTCCAGCCAGTCATTCGGCCGGAAGATGGCGCTCACGGTGGAGCCGTAACCCAGCTTCACGCTGCCATCCATCTGCTTGTTGAAGCCGATGGCCGCGAAGGTGTTCACGAAGAAGGACTTGCTCTCGTCCGTATTCCAGAGGACCGCCATGTAGAGCTCCGGCCGGCGGTAGAAGCCGAGGCCCGTTCCGGAGATCTCCCGCACGTCGTATCCGAGCAGGGTCATGCCCACCTCGGTGCCCAGGGTGTACCAGCCTGGGAAGACGCCGCGGACGTTGAGGTTCACCGCTCCGTTGCGCGGCAGGAGGCGGCCATCCGTGGTCCAGGACTGCGACGCGGTGAAGTCCACGTCGAAGCGGTGGAGCATGCCCACGCCATTGGGCCGCGTGTAATGCAATCCCAGTCCGGCGATCTGCTGATTCTGGCTGCGGAGGAACCCCACCGCGTTGAGATCCAAGGTGGGCGAGGCGTAGCGGTAGTTGACGTCGAAGCGGAACGGCTCGCCGCCCAGCTTTCCGGCGGTGACGTAGCCGCCGAAGCCTCCTGCCCCTCGATCCAGCACGACGCCGTCCAGCAGCGTTCGCGAGGGGGGCCCGCCCACCACCTGGGAGCCCTCCAGTTGCCCCTGGAGCGCCCAGGTGCCGTCCGCGGTGTGGAGATCCCAGTCCAGCGCGGCCGCGTTGCCGCCCTGGGCGGTGCAGGAGGGCGGCGGGGTGGGCAGGGCGGCCTCCGCCTCGGTGCAGCGGCCGGTGAGGGGAACCGCCGAGCTGACGCGCCCACCCACGGTGGAGTTGGGGCCTACCGCGCCGCGCACCACGCCCATGAAGTAATTCTGCGGCACCGGCAGGGTGGCGGGCAGCTCGTGGTCCGGGCCCAGGTGCAGCGGCCGCATCAGATTGAACCGGAGGGTGCGATCCGGCCGCGCCTCGTCCAGGTTGTTCCGTTGCGCGCCCGCCACGAGCACGTCCAGAAAACCCACGTCCAGCCCCTTGCCCACCGTCCCTGTCAGCTTCGCAGCTCCGAGGATGGGCGCATTCAGGCCGATCCGTCTCGAGTAGAAGAGCTGGTGCGGCGAATCCGTGCCCAGCACGGACTGGAACAGATCCATCCCCTGGATGAAGAAGGGCCGCTTCTCCGGGAGGTACTGCTCGAAGGTGGAGAGGTTGAGGATGAGCTGATCCGCCTCCACCTGTCCGAAGTCCGGGTTGATGGTGGCATTGAGCGTCAGGTCGGAGGTGAGCGCGGCCTTCACGTCCAACCCCAGATCCGCGGAGGGATCCAACAGGCGTGGATCGGGGATGGTCGCGTCGGAGAACTGTGGCCGCAGCACCATGCGGGTCGCGACGTAGGGCGTGAGCTCCAGACGCCGCGTATTCTGGAGTTGCTCCAGCCCGGTGAGGTGGCCCAACCGGGACACCTTGCCGTTGACGTCACGAGGGATGAAGACGGAGAGGTTCTCCTCGTAGAGCCGGGCGATGGTGCGCTGGGCGGCGAAGCCCCACGTCTGCACCGGGGCGGACGGGAACCGGAGGATCCGCAAGGGGATGACGATCTCCGCCGTCCAGCCGTCGGGGGCCATGGAGGCGGCGCCGTCCCAGACGGCATCCCATTCCAGCGTCTCCTTGTTGTCCTGGAACAAGAGCGAGTCGGCCTGCACCCCGCCCGCGGTCACCTTGAAGGCATAACCGGTGCGATGGTCATGCGCCGAGTCGATGATCACCTGGATGGCGTCCGAGTAGGGCGGTTGATCCCTCCGCCCCAGCTTGCGGATGATCTCCTCCGGCTGCGAGTCCTGGAGGTGGAAGCCAAAGTAGAGATTGTTCTCGTCGTACAAGACACGCATCTGCGTGCGTTGGGACGGATCGGCATTGGCCTTGGGAAAGGTCTGCACGAAGGCGTCGAACACCGGCGCTTGCTGCCAGGCGGGCTCGTCCAACTTCCCATCCGCCCGGATCTGCGCCGTGGTGTGAGTGGCCTGGATGAGCTGCTTCACCCCAGGCCCCTCCACCGCCGCCAGCGCGGGCAATGCCATCCAAGCCGCTATCAATCCCGCGAGCCTTGACACTGTCTTGCTTCCTTCCTGGGTGCTCAACGAGTCAGGATGCTTCGACGCCGAGCTTCGGACGGCGCCCCGCCGTGAGCAGGCGCAAGCCGATGATCGCGACCGCCAGTAGCGGCAAGCCGTGGAACAGCGAAACCACTCCCGCCGGGCTCATCCACTCGAAGAACGGCGCGGAGATCAGCATGCCAATGCCAAACCCCACCATCTGCATGAGGGTGAGCAGGCTGAAGATGGGCAGCCGGAGCTCGTCACTCGTCCGCTGGGCGCGGGACACCAGCGACACCTCGGCCAGCCCGTCACCCAAGCCGGCCAATGCCGCGAAGGGCAGGAGCAGCGGCAGGCCGTCCTGGCGGAAACAGAGGATGAAGCCGGCGGACATCATCACCACTCCGGCGAAGAACATCCGTTCCAACCAGGACTCCGGCCGGGGGGCGCGCCGGCCGAGGCTACTGGCCAGCCGGGCCCCGATGAACTTGCCAATGGCCCAGCACGCCAGCAGGAAACCCATTACCCGGGCGGCGCCCTGTGCATCGATGAGCCTGGCGAGTACCGGGAAGCCGACGTTGTGGGCGGCGCTCCCCAGGGTATCGAACATCGTCACCAGCAGCATGGATGCCAGGACCGGCAGCGCTCGCAGGCCAACGCGCAACTGCCGCCACTCGTCCAGATAGCTGCTCCCTCTGCTCCGGCTGCCGGCAGCGCTCCCATCCAACCGCAGCGGAAGGATGAGCAGCCCCGCCACCAGATAGGTCAGCACATTGATGGCGAATACCGCCTGATAGCTGGCCAGGGCGATGAGCAGACCGGAGACCAGGCTGCCCAGCACCATGCCCAGCGACGACACGGAGGTCAGCCAGGCGTTCACCCTCATGAGCAGTTCTGGCCGCACCAGTCTTGGCAACTGGCTGTTGAGGCCAATGGAGAACAGCGAGTTGCACAGCCCCAGTGCCAGGGCGATGAACGGCAGCATGGGCACATGCAGCTCCGAGGGCAGCAGGAGCAACAGGGCAATGGCGCCGGCACGGATGCCATCGAGCACCACGAGCGGGGCGCGGCCGGGGAAGCGGCGGAAGAAGACCGTTCCCATCAGGCTGGCGGCAATGCCTCCACCGACGCGGCAGGCGAGGAATAGCCCCACCATGATGGCGTTCTGGCTCTGCAGGTAGACGTAGGTGGACAATGCCACCATGTTGAGGAAGGCCCCCACGTCGGAGACGAAGCGGGCCGAGACCAGCAGCAGCGCGTTGGAGGCCGGCGGAGGGGCGCCGGGGGATTCAGGCGCCAACGTCCACCTCCACCGCTACCAGCGCCCTGATCTGCTCATCGATGCGGCGGATGTCGGCCACCGATTTGCCCTTGAACCAGGCGTCCACCACGAACACCTCCTCGTAGTCACCCCCCACGTGATCTCCAGGCTTGGCATAGCCCGCGATATCCACCATGCCGGGAATGGCGGACGCCTGCTCCAACCCGGTGATGTGCCGGAGCTTGCCTCCACGGCGTGGGTAGAGGGCCATCATGCCGTACAGGCCCTCGGGCTTCTGGACGACGGGCTCGGCGACAGGCTGGCCCACCGTCTGCCGGATGAAGGTGTCCGCGTAGTCGACATTCGCGAGCGTCTTGAAGCTGTCGCTCACCCGCATGCCACCGATGCGCGGGTTGACCTCGATGACGCTCGGGCGCCCCTGGCTGTCGTAGCGCAACTCGACGTGGCAGAAGCAGTTCTTCAAGCCCAGGCTGCGGATGACGTCGACGGTATAGTCCCGGACGCGCTGTTGCATGGTCTCGTCCAGCCGCACGGGCGGAGTGACCAGCAGATTCTCATAGGAGCAATAGGCCTCTTGCGTGACGTCGAGCTTGTCATGGATGAGGACCGGGTAGGCCGTGTTCTCGGTACAGAGGAACTCCACGCTGAGCTCCCAGCCGTCGATGGCCTCCTCCACCAGCACCTGGGCCAGTGGGTTGAAGCGCCGCGTGCCATGCCGGGGGTCCTGGTACTCATGGGCCGCGAAGAAGTGCGCGTAGTAGCCCTTGTGCACGTTCTCGAGGTAGTGCCGGAGCACCTCACGCGCCTGCTGCGGCGTGGTGCAGCGGGAGATGAAGCTGGAGCCCACTCCGACGAGGGGCTTGATGATCAGTGGGAAGCCCACCGTGCGGATCGCTTCATCGAGCTCCGCTTCGTTGGCGGCCAGCGCATGCCGCACGGTATAGACCCCCGCCTGCTGCAGGGTCTGGCGCATCAAATA
Organism: Archangium sp. Cb G35; assembly: GCF_001896145.1. Lineage (NCBI taxonomy): Bacteria > Pseudomonadati > Myxococcota > Myxococcia > Myxococcales > Archangiaceae > Archangium > Archangium sp. Cb G35. The sequence continues at coordinate 959,420 of NZ_MPOI01000002.1, read as the reverse complement.
CTTGTTGTTGGCCCGCAGCAGGGCATCCGGGTTGTTGTGTGGCAGGCCATGCTGGCGTGCCAGTTCAGCGACTTGCATGCCCAACAACCCCTGGCCCGTGAAGAAGCCCAGGATGGTGTTGATGCCCACGATGTGGCGTGTGCTGGCCAGCTCCTGGTAGATGGCACCCAGGTTGGCGGACGACCAGTCATCGGTCCGAATCACCTCGAACGGCTGATCCGCGACCAGATGCGCGGGGATCTTCGTCGGTGCCACGACCACCACGGCGAAGCCCATGTCCACCGCTCGGCGGGCGACCGCGCGGGTCGAATAGAAGGAGAACTTCTCCAGAAGGATGATTGTCGGTTGGGGCATGTGAGTCTCTCGCTGAAGCGCGGGCCGGCCACGCCGCCAATCCCTATCGGGCGGCGGGTGGCCAGCGGCCGGGCTCTTGCTCAGTAGGGCAGGTAGGTGTCGTTGCCGTCGAGGTAACGGGACACGATGTAGCCGTTCTCGTCCACTTCATGGAGCTCGGGCAGGCTCTTCTTGCCGGAGAACGCAAGGAAGCGCTCGGCCTTGTAGGGCGAGGTCCTGCGGATATACCGCTTGCCGTCGATCTCCTCGTAGTCCAGCTTCATGCCCGGCGACACGCGGTGCTTGCCAACGGGCGTGACGTAGACGTAGGGCACCGAGTAGGTCCCGGAGAACTCGGCCAATTGCGCCAGGATGTCCAGCCCCCGCTGCACGCTGGTCCGCATGTGGTAGGTGCCAACCACATCCATGCAGTGGAACAGGTAGTAGGGAACGATGCCGGTGGCCAGGAAGTGATCCAGCAGGTTCTTCAGGATGGCGACGTCGTCGTTGATGCCTTTCATCAGCACCATCTGGCCGCGCACCGTGACGCCGCGCTTGGTGAACTGCTGCACCGCGCGGATCACCTCCGGCTGCAGCTCGTCGGCGTGATTGATGGAGACACCGATGGAGATGTTCTTCGAGGCCAGGGGCTTCTCGGGGTCCACCCGGTTGTAGCTGGAAATGCGCTCGGCCAGCTCCGTGGTGATCCTGTCGGGCTGGAACAGGATGTGCCGGCTGCCGATGCGAATCTTGGTGATGTGCGGAATCGCCGAGAGCTGCTCCAGGATCTTGTACACCAGCGCGGGTTTGGCCAGTGGATCTCCGCCGGTGATCAACGCCGTCGTGATTCGCGAATCCGCGCGGATGTACTCCAACGCGGCATCGATGTTTTCTTCCGCCATCACCTTGTTGTCACCGCCAAGGGTGCGGGTCTTCTTGAAACAGTAGCGACAGTAGGAGGCGCAGCCAAAGTAGGGAGTAATGACGGCGCGATCTTCGTAGATGCGCTCCAGGCCATAGATGCCGGAGTTGTCCTTGCCTTCTTCGAAGGGCTGTTCCTTGCCGAAATCCATCAGCTCATAGAAGCTGGGCTCGAACTGCTTGCGCACCGCGTCGGATTGCTCCATCAGGTTCTTGATGTAGCGGGTGGTGGCATAGCGGAAACGGGACTTCACCTGGTCGACCATCTCGGCATGGCTCGACTCTGGAACGGCGGACACGGTCTCGGGTGTGAACTTCGTGGGCGCAGTCATCTACTGCCTCCTCGTTGAGTGTCGCGGTGCTTCCACGCGGTTGGGTTGATGGAGTGCGGAGCGGTCGAAGGAAGGGCCTCACGCGTTCTTGGGGGGGGGGCGTGGGCACTACCTGTGGCTGTATACGAGATGGGCCTGACGTAGCCCCGACGACGGGGCATCCGGGCCGGTGTAGGACCCCGGCAAGGGATTGAATTTCCTGGTGTGGGGCTGGGTCGCCTGGCGCTCAGCCACCCCCTGTCAGGAAGGGCTCGGCGTCTTCGTCCCGTCCGGCCACGGCCGGGTGCTGGTCTGGACCCAGATTCGGCCTTCGTGTTCTGATTCTACGCACTGAGGTGACAGCCCGATGGGAACCACCGCATCCGCAGATGAGTGAGCCGCGGCGACACGTCAACCGTTGCCGCGGCCATCTGCCCCAGCCAGCTCATCCAGTACCCGTGGAGAGGCAGAGCGCCGCCAGATGTTCCTCATTTGTGCGGATGCAATCGTGCCTGACTCGAAAATCCTGTCGTGGAATCACTCCGTGCCAGCAGCGCTGTTGCTGATGGCTCCCTTCGATCTCCTGGCCTCGCTGGCCATGGACATCTACCTCCCCGTGGTTCCGGCCATGCCCGGAATCCTCGACACGTCTCCCGCCATCATCCAGCTCACGCTGAGCCTCTACATGGCTGTGCTCGGGCTCGGGCAGATGGTGTTCGGCCCGGTTTCGGATCGCATCGGCCGCCGCCGGGTATTGCTGGGCGGTGCGCTGTTGTTCGCGGCCGCCTCGTTCCTGCTCGCGGGGACCTCCGATGCCGTGGTGTTCGTCGGCCTCCGGCTCATGCAAGCCGTGGGCGCGTCCGCGGCCCTCGTCGCCACGTTCGCGACGGTCCGTGATGTCTATGCGGAGCGGCCCGAAGGCGCGGTCATCTACAGCCTGTTCAGCGCCATGCTGGCCTTCGTCCCCGCGCTCGGTCCCATCGCCGGGGCCTTGCTCGCGAAACATTTCGGATGGCGAGCCATCTTCATCACGCTCGGCATCCTGGCGACGGCGGCGATGCTGAATGCCTTGCCACGGTGGCACGAAACGCGCTCGTCCGGTGGGCCTCACCGCGGCGTGGCGTTCCAGCCCATCCTGCGCAGCGCCGCGTTCTGGACGTACACCCTGGGCTTCAGCGCGGCCATGGGCTCCTTCTTCGTGTTCTTCTCCACGGCGCCCCGGGTCCTCATCGGCCAGGCCGGATTCTCGGAGCTCGGGTTCAGCCTGGCCTTCGCCACCGCCGCGCTCGCGATGATTCTGACGACACGCTTCGCGAAGCGCTTCGTGGCCCACTGGGGGCTGGCGGGAAGCCTCACTCGCGGCATGCTCATGTTGTTGCTGGGCGCGGCGTTGCTGACAGCCGGGCAGCTCCTCGCGGCCCCGTCATTCTGGACGTTCGTCGTGCCGATGTGGGTCATCGCGACCGGTATCGTGTTCGCCGTTTCCGTCACCGCCAATGGCGCACTTCATGCCTTCGGCACCGTGGCGGGAACGGCGGTCGCGCTCTACTTCTGCGTCCAGAGCCTCATCGTCGGCGTCCTGGGCACGTTGATGGTCGTCATGCTCGACGGCGACACCGCGTGGCCACTGGTGGGGTACGCCTCACTCATGGCGCTGGTGACGTTGACCGCCCTGCGGCTCCTCGAACGCCGTCACCGCGCCCAACTCGCGGGGTGGGCCGCCTGAGACCAGACCCCGCGCCGGTGCGCTCCCCGGGGCGGGGAGGCACCGGCCGGAAGGGTTTACAGCTGAGCGGGGCGGCGGCGCACGCTGGCCATGGCCAGCAGTGTCAGCAGGCTCCAGAAGGCGCTCGCCCCGGGCCCGCCGGAGGTGCACGCACAACCCTCGGGCTTCGGCTCGGGGGCTGGTGCCTCGTGCGTCACCGTCACCTCGAAGGTGCACTGGCCGCGGTTGCCGGCCGTGTCCGTCGCCGTCACCGTCACCGCCGTGGTGCCCACCGGGAAGATGCTGCCCGACGCCCGTCCATACTCGATGACGGGGGTATCCCGGTCATCCGTGGCGGTGGCCGGGGCGTAGGACACCGCCACGCCGTTCGCGTCCGGCGCCGTGGTGGTGAGGGAGGCCGGGCAGGTGAGGACGGGCGCGGTGGTATCGGGCTGGAGCTCCCCCAACGGGAGGACACGCGGCTCGTGGCCCGCGACGAGGTCCGTCGCCGTGAAGACGAGCTTCTCCCCCAGGAGCACGAGGTTCGCTGGCGCCGAGGAGCCCGCGCCGGGCACGAGATCCTCCACCTGGCGGGTGCCCGCGGCGGTACCGTCCGTCACCCACAGCTCCTGCCCACCCGAGGCATCCGTTCCCCGGAAGAAGGCGAGCCCCAGCTCCTCCATTCCCCACAGCGGCACCTCCGCCTTCATTCCCCACAGCGGCGCCAGCATCCCTGTTCCGGACTCGGAGCGCAGGCCGCTGTCCGGACCGGTCCACACGTCCGAGAGCAGCGCCGTGCCCGCCGGGGTGCCATCCGTCTTCCACAGCTCCGCGCCGTGCGCCGGGTTGCGCGCCATGAAGAGCACCGTGCCGCCCACGTGCGTGAAGCCCAGGGGCATCCCATCGCCCTCCCCGGGGTTCACGTCCGCGAGGAGCATCGTCCCCGCGGTGGTGCCGTCACTCACCCAGGGCTCCAGGCCGTGCACGCCGTCGTACAGGGACAGGTAGAGCCGCCCCCCCGCCACCGTCATCCGGGAGAGCGAATCTTCGATGCCGGGGTTCACGTCCTTGATGAGCACCGTCCCCTCCGGGGTGCCGTCCGTCTTCCACGGCTCCAGGCCGTGCTCGGCGTCCCTCGCGCCGAAGTAGAGCGTCCCATTCAGCGAGACCATGAGGGGCCGTCCCTCCTCGTACTCACCGAGGCCGCCGGCCGTGCCCGGGGCGAACTCCTTGAACAGCACGGTGCCGGACGCGGTGCCGTCGCTCGTCCACAGCTCCATCCCGTGCGTGCCGTCATCCGCCCAGAAGAACAGCCGGTTGCCCAGGGCCGCCCCCTGCGCGATCCGGGAGCCGCCGGGGCCGGGATTCACGTCCTTGACGAGCACCGTGCCCTCGGCGGTGCCATCCGACTTCCACAGCTCCAGGCCGTGCTCCGCGTCCTTGCCCGCCAGGAAGAGCGTGTCGCCCACGAGCAACAGCGGCCATTGTTCGACGGAGGTGCTCTCGAAGGCCTTCAGCCGCGACGTGCCGGCCCCGGTGCCATCCGTCCGCCACAGACTGCGCCGCAGGTCTCCTTCGGCTGTCACGTCCAGGGACATGAAGAAGGCCGCGCCCGCATGCACCACCCAGGGCTCATTCGGGTCCACGAGAATCAACGTCGAGCCCTCGCGGAGGTCCTTCACCCGCACGGTGCCGGCGGGGGTGCCGTCCGTCCTCCACAGCACCTGCCCCTGCTCGTCGAACGTGGTGAAGAGCGCGAGCCCCCCCAGCCGGGTCATCTGGCTGAGGTCGGGGCCACGGGGCTCGGGCCGGGAGGACTCGAGCCGCATGGTGCCGGCCTCCGTCCCGTTACTCACCCACGGCCGCCCCGCATAGGTGAAGAAGAGCCGGCCCCCGGCGCTCGCCATGCCGAGTCCGTAGGTGGCGTCCTCCTCGGAGGGCAGTTGCATCACCTTCACGGTGCCGGCCTCGGTGCCATCCGTCTTCCAAAGCTGGACGGCGCCCGGGGTGTCCGTGCCCATGAAGTACAGGGACCCGTCCAGGGCCGCCATCGCGGGCAGGGCGCCGTCCGCTGCTCCTGGGAGGAGATCCTTCACCCGCCGCGTGCCCTCCGGGGTGCCGTCGGTCGTCCACAGCTCCAGGCCGTGGCTCCAGTCGGTTCCCAGGAAGAAGAGCTGACTGCCCACGGTCACCGAGGGACCCCACGAGGCGTGCGAGACCGCGTGAAGCGCACGGGTGCCGGCTGCGGTGCCGTCCGTGCTCCACACCCCGGTCTCCATCCACATCACCAGCCGGTTGCCGAGGACGACGCTCTTGCCCACCCCGTACGGCAGGTCCACCACCTTCACGGTACCGGCCGCGGTCCCGTCGCTCTTCCAGAGAGAGGACACGGAGGTGCTGGAGGTGACCCGCACGAGCAGCGAGCCGCCCAGCTCGTTGACCTCCTGCACGCCGCCGGGCGAGGGAGGCGACCACACCTCCACGGTACCGGCCTCCGTGCCGTCCGACTTCCACAGGCTCCTGGGCCCGATATCCGAGGGGGATGCGGCGAAGTACAGCGAGGAGCCCAGCGCCGTGAGGCTGTAGGGGAACGAGCCGATGTCACCCGGGGCGATGTCCTTCACCCGCGCGGTGCCCGCAGGGGTTCCATCCGTCTTCCACAGCTCCTTGTTGCCGCTGAACTGGGCGGAGAAGAAGAGTGTGTTGCCCACGCGCGCCTGGTCGGTGATGGACACGTCGGTGGGAATCTCCCCGTTGGGCACGGAGAGCAGGCGCACGGTGCCGGTAGGCGTTCCATCCGTCTTCCACAGCTCGGTGCCCAGGGTGCTTCCGCGGGCGGTGAAGAACAGAGAGCCATTCAGCTCCCCGAACAGGGAGGGGTTCGCGCTCTCCCGGCCTGGCAGCACCTCCTTCACGAGGACGGTGCCTTCCGGGCTTCCGTCCGACTTCCACAGCTCCGAGCCCGTCAAAGTGCTCTGGCCGGCGAAGTACACGGTGTTGCCCAGGGCGGTGAGGGGACCGTTGGTACCCGGGGTGGCGTCGTGTCCGGGACGGAGGTCTTGCAGCAGCGTGGAGCCGGCGGCGTGAGAGGGCCGTCCGGTGAGGCTCAGCACGGCGAGCGCGAGGCACGCCAGTGGCCGGCCCATGGGAAGCCGGGAGCGGTACGAGGATGAGAAAGAGGCCATGAGAAATGCGGCGGGGGTTGGATGTGAGTGCTGTGTCAATCGAGCCGCAGCCGCTGAACCCACAGCAACCGGCATGCCAGAAAGGGGCCGTGTCCCCGCGCTGAGCGCCATGTGCATGCGCCTTCACGGCTTTCGTGAGGCGGCGCGCTCAGGTGCGCAGACGTTTCGGTGCGAGGAGTCTGCGCCAGTGGGCCGCCCTGTCAGCGGGAGTGCGAGACAGGGAGTTCGAGTGTGGCCGTGGCGCCCTGGCCGGGACCGTCGCTCTCCAGAAGCAGGCGTCCCCCCATCACCTGTGCCGCCAGCGCGCTCGAGTGCAGGCCAAAGCCATGCCCCTCCTTGCGTGTGGTGAAGCCCAGCGCGAAGAGCTGCTTGCGGAGCTCCGGCGTGAAGCCCTTGCCGTTGTCCACCACCTGAATGCGGGCCACATTCCCCTGGGCCGTGAGCCGCACGCACAGGTGCCGTTGTCCCTCGGGGACCTCGGCCATGGCGTCCTTGGCGTTGCTGAGGAGGTTGATGAGGATCTGCAGCACCTTGTGCTTGTCCACCTGCACCCTGGGAATGGAGGTGAACTCGCGCGTCACGGAAACGCCGTGGCGCTGCAGCGCGGCCATCTGGAAGCGCAGGCTGTCCTCGATGAGCTGGGCGAGGTCCCACTCACCGAGGAGGAGTGCCGTCTTGGCGTAGTCCTGCTGCACCCGGATGATGGCGTGGATGTGCTCGAGGTGCAGGCCCATCTCGTTCAGGCTCGTCTGGAGTTGGGTCCGCTCGTGGCGGAGCTCCTCGGTGAGGGCCGAGAGGTAGTTCGGCAGGACGAGGCCACGCGGGTCTCGCGTCAGGAACCCCACGAGATCCTCCTCGTGCTCCTTGAGCATGGCGGAGAGCTGCGCCGCCCGATCGAAGCGCGAGGCCGCGACCGCGGAGCGCATCTGCTCCAGGTTGATGACGGCGCTGGTGAGGACGTTGCCCACGTTGTGCAGCACATCCGAGGCGACCTCGGCCATGCCCGCCGCACGTGCCGTGTCCACCAACTGGGCCTGCGCCTGCTTGAGCTCGCGCGTGCGCTCCTCCACCCGCCGCTCCAGCCCGTCGTTGGCGCTGCGCAGGGCGGCCTCGGTGCGCTGGAGCTCGGCGTACAGCCGTGCGTTCTCGATGGAGATGGCGGCCTGCGAGGCGAGCTGTCCCAGCAGCGTGATGCGCTCGGGTGTGAACGCCCCGGAGGCGAACCTGTTCTCCAGGTAGATCACTCCCGACAGCGACTCCTGGCGCATCAGCGGCAGGCACAGCACGGACCTGGCTCCACTGTGCTCGAGGTAGGGCTCGCCCGAGAACGGGTGGGGTGCCGCCGCGTCGCCGATGAGGACATGCTCGTGCGTGCGCCGGACGTAGGAGATGATCGTCCAGGGCAGGGCGGCGCCCGATGCGCTCTCCGTGTCGGCCACGGCCTCGAGCTTGTCACCGCGCGGCAGCAGCAGGGCTCCACGCTGGGCCCCCGCGTTCTCGGTGGCGACCCGCATGAGCGTGGACACCAGCCGCTCGAGGACGATCTCGCTGGAAACGGCCTGCTGGGCCTTGACCACGGCGAGCGCGTCGAGCTCCCGGGACTCCGAGGAGGAGGTGGTGGTGGCGGTGCTCGCGGGTGCCAACGGGCTCACCAGGGACGGCCACAGGGCGTCCAGCTGCTTGACCTTGCCGTGGGCCCCCCACTGCGCGTACGCCTCCCGGGCCTGGCGCGCGTAGGCCTCCGCGATGAAGGGGGCCTGCCGCTTGCGGTAGAAGTTCGCCGCCAGCTCGCACACCAGGGCCACGTGCTGGGTGAAGCCGTTCTCGCGGGCCGCGCGAAGGGCCTCCTCGTACGCGGGGAGTGCCTGCTCCAGGCGGCCCTGGACGCGGGCCAGCTCCGCGAAGACCAGCCGCTCGAGCGCGCGGAAGGTCTCGGGACAGTTGGCTGCCCACTCCTCGAGTTGTTTCCAGTGCGCCTCGGCTCCCGCGAGGTACCGCTGCCGTTCCTCCTCCGCCGCTCCCTCGCAGCACGCGGCCAGAGACAGGGCGCGGAAGAGGTAGAAGTCCAGGCGCGGGATGATGCTGATGAAGGACCAGATGAACGCAGCCGCCTTGTCCCCCGCCTCACGGGCCTCCGCGAAGGAGCCGCACATGAAGCGCGCCTGCATCTTGGAGAGCCAGTACTGGCACACCATGCTGCTCATGTGGGCCGGCGACAGCGATGCCTCGAGGGCCTTCTCGTCGAAGCCCTCCCCGTCCAGCGTGCCGAACGTGGGCGAGTGGCCCCGCAGTGTCTGCATGTAGCGCAGGACGATGAGGGTGGTATCCACCACCCCCACGAAGCCCGTCTTCCGCATGAAGTCCATCCGGGCGATCGCGTCCTGGTAGACGTCGTCCAGGGGGTGGCCCATGGCCTGCCGGTTCCAGACGACATGGCCGACGATGTAGCAGGCGTACAGGTAGTTGTTGGTCTGGACCGCGTGCTGGAAGGCGCTCAGGGCGTGCTCGTGTGCGACGGCCAGGGGCCGGCACCAGTAGCTGATCATCTCCAGGTTGAAGAGCGCCCGGACCCGCTCATGGGTCAGGTTGTGCCGGTCGACGAGCGCACAGGCGAGCATGCCGTAGGCATAGCCCTCCTGATAGCTCTTGAAGAACTGGCCGAGCAGCACTCCGAGCGAGCTGTACGCGATCACCGACTCGTGGGTGTTGCCGTAGCGGAGGCTCAGGGAGACCAGCCGGCAGACATGGAGGATGAGCAGGTTGTTGTCGGTGAGGTAGGCGGACGGGAAGAGGCGGGCCAGGACGCTCATCACCGGCTTCATGTCCGCGTCCGTCATCAGCGGCAGCTCGACGAGGCTCTCGATGGGACGGGCTCCCAGCAGCGCCTGGACCTCCTCACGGGCGGCCAGGGCCTCCTCCCAGGAGGGATGGGGGTCCATCGGCATGCCCAGCAGGGCCAGGCACTCCAGGAGGCAGGTGACGGAGGCCTCGATCTCGCCGGCGATGAGGTGCACCTCATGCCTCAGGCCGTACACGGCGGCGATGTCCCCCCGCCTCCGCGCGCGGGAGCGCAGCCCCTCCAGGAGGCGCCGCGTCTGGGCGAAGTTGCCGCTCACGAGCTCGCTGTTCGCCTGCGTGAGCTGCACCTTGAAGGCCAGCTCGGGGTCCGTCTCCCAGGGGTCGCCCGGGATGAGCGTGAAAGCCATCGAGAGATAGGCGGCGGCCGAGTCGTGTGCGCTCGAGGCCTGGGCCTTCCAGCCCGCCTCGGCGTTCAGACGCGCGAGGTGGTGGCGCTCCTCGTGGCCGCTGATCAGCTCCACCCCGGTGTTGAGCTGGCTCACGATCTCGAAGAGTTTCTCGCGCACCTCCTCGGGAGACAGGCGCTCCAGCATCAGACGCCCGATGCGCAGGTGGACCGCCTTGCGCTCTCCTTCGGGGATGAGGGCATGCGCCGCCTGCTGGATGCGGTCATGCAGGAACCGGTACTGCTCCGGGGCGCTGCGCACCACCAGTCCCTCCAGGAGCGCCGGCTCGAGGCCCCGCTCCACCTCGCCCGCCTCCAGGCCGGCGATGAGGGCCAGCATCCCGAGCGGGAAGCTGTTGCCCACGCACGCCGCCACGGGGAGCAGGTGCTGGGTGCTCTCGGGAAGCCGGTGCAGATTGCGCGCCATGAAGTCGACGATGTTGTCGGAGTACCCCCTGGCCCGGACGCCCTCGGCATCCCACCGCCATCCCCCTCCGGGTGTGCGGCTGAGGAGGCCATCGTGGTGCAACGCCAACATCAACTGGAGGAGGAAGAACGGGTTGCCGCCCGTCTTCTCGTGCACCTGCTCCGAGAGCGGCACGATGAGCTCCGCTCCCGCCCCGGGGAGCGCATCGCCCACGAGGTGCTGGAGCTGCTCCAGGCTCAGTGGCTCGAGCTGGAGGTCGGTCACCGGGACGTTCGCCTTTCGCACCTCCCCGAGCGTCATCATCAGCGGGTGGGAGGGGCTGACCTCGTTGTCCCGGTAGGCGCCGATCCATAGCACCGGTGGTGCGTTCTCCTCGGTGAGCAGGGATTGGAGGAGCCGGAGGCTGGCCAGGTCCGCCCATTGCAGATCGTCCAGGAACATGACGAGCGGCTGCTCGGCGGTGGCGAAGACGCCGAGGAACTGGAGGAAGACCTGCTTGAAGCGCTGCTGCGCGTCGGCGGGCGGAAGCTCCGGCACCACCGGCTGCGGGCCCAGGAGGAGCGCGAGCTGCGGAACCAGGTCCACGATGACCTGACCGTTGCCCTGGAGGGCTTCCAGCAGGCGCTCACGCCACCGGGCCACCTCCTCATCGGTACCCACCAGCAGGTGCTGCACCAGGCCCCGGATGGCCTGGGCCAGGGTGGCGTAGGGAACATCCCGCTGGAGCTGATCGAACTTGCCGCTCAGGAAGAATCCACGCCGCTGAACCACGGGCTTGTGCAGCTCGTGGACCACCGACGACTTGCCGATGCCGGAGTAGCCTCGGACCAGGATGAGCTCGGGCCTGCCTCCGCGCACGATCCGCTCGAAACCCTGGAGCAGGGTGGCGACGTGGGCGTCGCGCCCGTAGAGCCGCTGGGGGAGCTGGAAGCGGCTGGGGATGTCCCGCTTGCCCAGCACGAAGAGCTCGAGGGCGCCCCGGCGCAGGCTCTCCACGCATTCCGCGAGGTCGTGTCTCAGCCCCTCGGCGCTCTGGTAGCGCTCCTCGGCCACCTTGGCCAGACACCTCATCACGATCGCGGACAGCACGGGCGGGACGCTGGCGACGAGCTCGTGCGGCGGCCTCGGCATCTGGGCCATGTGCGCATGGAACCACTCGAGCGCGTCACGCCCCTGGAACGGCCGGGCGCCCGTGAGGAGCTCGTAGAACGTCACGCCCAGCGAGTAGAAGTCGGTGCGGTAGTCCACCGCGCGGTTCATGCGCCCGGTCTGCTCCGGGGACATGTAGGCCAGCGTTCCCTCGAGCAGGTGGGTCGGAGCCGCGTCCACGTGCTCGGTCCGCTGGAGGGTGGCGGCGCCAAAGTCGATGATGCGCGGCTCGCCGGAGGGCGTGACGATGATGTTGGAGGGCTTGATGTCCTTGTGGATGACGCCCCGGAGGTGAATCTCCGCCAGGGTCGAGGCCAGGGCGACGGCCAGCTCCAGGAAGCGGGCGATCTCGAAGGGTCTGCCCACCGCCTCGGAGAGGGCCACCCCATGCACCTCCTCCAGGACCAGGACGGGGCGGTCGTTGACCCGCTCGCAGCCATGGGGCCGGGTGACGCCGCGCACGCCCAGGAGCCGCTGCAGGATGCCGTGCTCCCGGCGATACCGCTCCTCCTCCCGCGGGCCCACGGAGGGGCCCGCCGGCGTCTTGATGATGACCGGTGAGCCATCCGTCTCGCGCACCGCCAGGAACAGCATGTTCGAGTCGGTGGCGCGGACCGGGCGGCGGAGCGTGTAGCCTGGGAGATTCAACATGGAGGGAGTCCACAGCCAGGAACTCCCTCATGCAAGTCCCTGGCGCCCCCCTCTCAGAAGAGCACTCGCTCGACTCCCGCCGCCCGGAGGAGGTAGTCCCTGGACGCCTCGAGGGCGGCGCGGAGACGGGTCCAGTTCATGTCGACCAGGGCTCCCCGCCACTTGCGGATCCTCCCCGCGACGATGACCGTGTCCACGTTGCTGCGCTCCATCAACGTGACGACGGCCCCCGGCACGTTGTTGAGCGGGGCCACGTTGAGGGCATCCGAGCGTAGCAGGAGGATGTCCGCCTCCTTGCCCGGCGTCAGCGAGCCGATCTTGTGGGCGAGCCGGGCCACCCGGGCCCCTTCGATCGTGGCGAAGCGAATCACATCGCGGCACGTGAGGAGCTCGGGCAGGTTCGTCTCGCCGTTCAGCGCGCGCTCGTTGATGAGCGCCCGCTGGAGTGTGAAGACGGTCCGCATCTGGGTGAAGAAGTCCGCGGTCATCGTGCACTCCACATCCGTGCTGAGCGCGGGCTGGACTCCATGATCGAGCGCGGACTGGATCGGCGGCATGCCGTGCCGCATGGCCATTTCGATGGGGGCGGCGATGGAGACGTTCACACCCGCCTGGGCGATCGCCTGCCAGGAGCCCTCCGAGATGCGGCTGGCGTGGATGAACACGAGGTCGGGCCCGAGCAGGCCTTCGCTCGCGAGCTGCTCCACGAGCGTTTCCTGGCCGAGGCTGCCGACGAGGTGCGTCACGATGGGCAGGCCATTCTGGCGCCCGATGGCCCAGTAGGTCCGGAAAGCGGGGTCGAACACCTCTCCGCCCATCGCCAGGGTCAGGAGCTGATCGGCCGAGGAGAAGTACCGGCTCCGGATCCGCTGGAGATCATTGGGGAAGATGTTGCCGGGGCCCACGCCCGGTGAGTACACGAAGACCGCGCGGCGGCCCGCATCCTGAAGCCCCCGGATGACGGCATCGGTGTGCGCCGGCGTATGGCCCACCTGCGACGTGTCGACGACCGTGGTCACCCCCGCGTCCAGCTGGCTGAGCGAAGCGACGAGCTCGGCGAGGTAGGCGTCCTCCGGCCTGAAGACCGGCGTGAGCCTCGTGTGGATGTAGTCGAGGTAGTTCTTCTCGCCGTGCGGCAGCCCATCGTTGAACAGCAGGCCGTCTGACAGGAAGCTCCGCAGCGCGGTCTGGTATTGGTGGTGGTGGGTGTCGATGAACCCTGGCATGACGATCATGCCCGAGGCGTCGATGATTGCCGCACCGGGAGCATGCAGGTTGGCCCCCACCGCGACGATCCGCTTGCCCTCGATGAGCACGTCACCCCGGGCGAAGTTTCCCACCTGGGGATCCATGCTGAGGACCGCGCCGCCTTTCAGCAGGTAACGCCGGTGCGAAGCACCTGTGTCCCTTGGCAGGTCATGGTTCCTGGCATCGCTCTCCGGCGACAGGTCACCCTGGGCGGACGCTGCCAGCGCCGGTAGGGGCGCCGAAGAGACCATCGCGGCACCGAGGGCGGAAGCTCCCCTGGCGAGGAACTCTCGACGGGACGCTCCTTCCTGGGTGGGCTCACCGTCATGATTCGAGTCGTTTCCACAGAGCATCCGGCACATGTCACGCTTCTCCTCTGGACTCACCAGGGTCTTTTGCAACAATGACTTCCAAGGATTCCAAGAATAGCGCGTGACAGGGGACAGCGTCGAGCTTCATCGCGAAGAGGCAGGGGCCGACAAGGATTGGCGGTGGGAGCCCATCCGTAAAATCATATACGTGAAATCACATAAGCACTGACGGTGCGCGCTTCCAGGCCCCATCAGTTCGAGCAATGCCGGTGCGTCACGTCTCTTCGCGCCGTGGCCTAGAGTGCGGGCGCGAAGGGGGACAGCACCATGAAGCGCATGTCACTGTTCGAGTTCGAGGACTTCCGCTGGTTCCCGGGAGGCCTCCGCGAGTGCCTGACGCTCTACATCGCCGCGATGCACCGGGTGCTCGGCACCGAGCGGATCCTGGCGCCCCTGCTGGCGAGGGCCCTGGAGGCAGCGGCCACCGACCGGGTCGTGGACCTCTGCTCAGGGGGCGGCGGGCCCCTGCTGCAAACCACCGCACGGCTCGAAGCCGACCACGGTCTCCGGCCAGACGTGACCCTCACCGACCTCTATCCGAACACGGACGCCGCCGCGCGCATCAACGCGGCGGGAGACGCGGCGCGGGTTCGCTACCTCCAGAATTCGGTCGACGCGGGCCAGGTCCCCGACACGCTTCAGGGCGTCCGGACCATGGTGTGCAGCTTCCACCACATGCCCCCGCCGGTCGCGCGCCGCATCCTCCAGGACGCGTTCGAGAAGCGGCAGGCGCTCTGCGTGCTCGAGATCAGCGACAACTCCCAGCCGCGCTGGCTCTGGTGGACGGCCATCCCCGCCGGCGTGCTGATGGTGCTCCTGCTGACGCCCCTCATCCGCCCCCTCCGGCTGCGGCAGGTGCTGCTCACCTACGCGCTCCCCGTGCTCCCACTGCTCATCGCCTGGGACGGGGCCGTGTCGAACGCGCGCACGTACACGGAGGAGGATCTGCGGGAGCTCCTGGCGGGGCTGGAGGCGCCGGACTACCAGTGGGAGATCTCCCACCCGCGGGCGCCCGGCGCCCCCGCGACGATGCTCACCCTCGTGGGGCTGCCACTCCGCACGCAGGCATCTCGTCCGGAGCCCGGCGTCCGGCAGGAGGCGTAATCACCCCGAGGCATCGACGTCTCTCCAGCGTCGGATTCCTGAGACCCTGCTCGATACAACCAGCGCGGTGAGCCCCTTTCCCGAGAGGAGCAATCGAGCGGCATGCCCGTTGCTCCACGGGAGGGCATGCACGCACTCCTCACCACGCTGCTCGTCGTCGTGTCTTCACAGGCCCCTGTCACCACCGTGCCCGGTGAGGCCTCGGTCCCGCGCCGGAGCGTCTGGATTCAACCCATTGGCACCGCCTTCGTGGGGCTGGCCATGGGGGAGAACTCCGCCTTCTACCTTCCGCTCGGCGCCAACCTGCCGCTGGGGGAGGACTCGAACACGAGCCTCGGGGTCGAGCTCACGGTGACGACGGGCTCCATGCGTGCCACCTCCGAGTACGGTGGTGGCGGCAGCCGAGCGGTGCCGAACTACTGGCGCGTGCTGGCCGCGGCCGGCCCCGTACTTCCCCTGGCGCGGTCGAGCAGACCTCTGTCGGGTCCCTTCCTGCAGCCCAAACTGATCACCAACGTCTCGTATGAGCCGGCGTATGGCTACGATGACGATGATCACGCTGGAGGCGCGAGCCTGGAGTTGCAACTGGGGCTGGACGTCGGGTGGCAGTTCACTGTTGGGAATGTCTACCTCGCGCCCGTGCTGGGGGTGAGCATGGGTTATGGCTTCAACATGCCTGGCGGGGGCAGAAGCACCCTGTCGGGTGGCCCTGCCTTCGCGCCCAGCCGCGTCTTCCATCCGGAGTTCGTGGGCTACGAGCCCAGACGGGGCCCGGCACCGGTGCTGGGCATCAACCTCAACCTGCTGCGCCTGGGCTCGGCTTTCTGAGCGGCCCGGCGTCCCGGCACGGGTTGGATGATATTTCCTGGAGTCTGATAGTCTGGCGAAGCGGCCAGGGCGCATTGCCTCTTGTCGCCTCGAGAGCAACAAAGCCGGCGGGTGCCAGGGAATTATGACAGTCCTTTGTCCTGGCTTGTTGCCTCTGGCGCAACGAATTGAGAGGGAATCGAGGTGACTCAACCGTTGTGCGCGCAAGGAATTGACGTGCATCCGTGCGGTTTGTACGGTGAATGCCAGACCCGCTGACAGGAGTCAGGCATGAAGAAATCCCTGCTCATTCTTGCAACGTTTGTCGTGACCGTTGTGTCTGGCTGTGGTGGCACGGAGCTGGAGCACGGCGAGGGCCTTCTGGGACAGAGTGAGAGCGCGCTCTCCACCTGTTCGACGACCTGTCCGAACGGAACCCCCCTCTCCTGTCAGGGGACGTCTTGTTCCGCCACGGATGGCCAGAGCGTCACGTGTGATGGTCTCACCCAGACGTGTGGGCTCATCATCGATCCCGTTCCGACCTGCTCCTCGAGCAACTCCTGCACGAATCTCAATGGGACGACGTGCTCGACCATTGGTTCCACGCGGAGCTGCTGCGTCGGCAGGTCTGTCGCGGGGACCTGCAGGTGCCTCAGCAACCGGAAGTGGTCGTGCCAGTCCCTGGTCGATCCCGGCCCGTTCGATCCCACGCCGACGAACCCCGGGCCGCTGTACCCCGGGACGAAGTCCCCGTAGGTCCACGGGCAGGCCCGAGGCGGCGGGCTCGAGTCCCGCCGCCTCCACTGCGTCTACCGGGGACTCCGATACCTCGAGCTACCGCGCTGCCTCATCGAGGAAGGGCAGGGCGGTGGTGACGATTCGGGGATCCGCGAAGATGTTGTAGTGCGTGAGCCCGGGGAGGATCGCGAGCGCCGACTTCGGCCGGCCCGAGCCGTCCCATCCGCCGTCACGCTTGCCGCCGCCGAGCAGGCCGAACACCTCCACCGCGTGCGAGGGCGGGAAGAGGTCCGAGTCCGCCGCCATCACCAGCACTGGCGCCTGGAGCTGCGCGACCTGCTTCGAGAAGTCGAAGTCCTGCTTCATCGTCTCGCCAATCTTGCTCAACAGCCGTCCGAAGTCCTGCGGACGCGGCGCGATCGCGACGTAGCCCTGGTACATCGGCGTCTGCTTCATCATCTCGAGAGCGCCCTCGTTGACCTCGCCCTGCTGCGCGAGGATCTCCGGGTGGTACGCGCTTCGCCGGATCACCGCCGAGATCGCGACGACCTTGTTCACCACCACCGGGTGGCGGATCGCGGTCAGGAGCGCCACTCCGCCCCCGAGCGAGTAGCCCATCACGTCGGCCCGCTCGAGCTTGAGGTGTTTGATCAACGCGGCGATGTCATCCGCCATCAGCTCCACGCTCAGCGGGCGATCGATGTCCGCGGTGCGGCCGTGGCCCTGCAGGTCGACGGCGATCACCTGCCGGTGTTTGGCGAGCGCACGAAGGTTCTCTCCGAACATTCCGCTGGAGCCGAGGCCGCCATGCAGCAGGATGAGCGGCCGGCCAGAGCCGTGGATCTCGTAATAGAGCTCGAGGCCGTTCACCTTCGCGTACTTGCCGGGGGCATTGGGTTTGGCCGCCTTCGGGGCGGCGACGGCACTGGCGGCGACGACGAGCAAGAGGGTGGCGATGAGCTTCGCGGACACGGGGTTCCTCCAGGAGGCGATGTTTTGACTCATGGACTCCCCCTGGCCGCGGAACTCATCGGTCGGTCGTTCGAAATCGTCGCCGGCTGCGTAAGTGACTGGAATCCCTACGTTTGGGGCGTGCTCATCGCCCTCGTCCCAGGCGGGCGGCACCCTTCAGCCTGCGCCACCAGGTCGCATTCGGCTTCCGCTGGTAGATGATCGCGGCCGGGACCTTCAATTCCACTTCCGTGCCGGCATTGGTCCGGCTCCACACTTGGAGTGTGGCTCCGATCCTCGCCGCGCGTTCGTGCATCCCCGCGAGGCCCCAGTGCCCCGGACGGCCGCCCATTTCGAGAATCTCCGGGGCCACGCCCGCGCCGTCGTCCCGGATCCGCATGCGCAATTCCTCGGAGTCGTAGTGGAGCTCCGCTTCCACGGCCGTGCCCCCGGCGTGCTGGAACGCGTTGAGCAGGGCCTCCCGGCCGATCAAGAAGATCTCCACCTGCACGGCCGCGTCCAACTCTCGCGGTACGCCTTCCACGACCAGACGGAACGCCGCCGGGATGTCCTCCGCCAGTTCTTCCCCGACCTGCACGAGCGCGTCCGCCAGGTCGCGGTCAGCATGGGCGGACGAGCGCAGCTCCATCACCCGGTCGCGGCCCTCGGCCAGTACCTGGTCCGCGCGGTCCAGGGCCTTCTCCATCGCCTGCCGTGCCGGCTCGTGCGAGGGGAGTTGCTCGGCGACGGCCTGTAACCGGAGCACCAGCCCCTGCACGCTCTGCAGCAGGGTGTCATGCAGCTCCCGGGCGATCCGCTCGCGCTCCGCGTGCCGCTCCTCCAGCCGGCCGCGCATCTTCGCGGTCAGTTGGCGCAGACGCAGCAGGTACAGCAACCAGAGCAGCAGCAGTCCGGCCGCCACGCAGAGCGTGCGGAACCACCAGGTCTGGTGGAGCGCGGGCGGGACGACGAGCTCGAGGCTCGCGCCGCGCTCGTTCCACACGCCGTCGTTGTTCGATGCGATCACCTGGAAGCGGTACCGCCCCGGCGCCAGGTTGCCATAATAGGCGGTGCGCCGCGTACCGACGTCCTGCCAGTGCTCGTCCACGCCTTCCAGCCGGTAGCGGATGTTCACGCGCTCGGGGATGGACAGGCTGAGCGCGGTGTAGTCGATCTCCAGGTTGGCTGGATGGATGGGAAGCGTCACGTCCGACGCGGGCGCGTACCGGCGGCCATCGGCTCGCACAGCGAGGATGGACACCGGTGGAGGCATGGGATTGCGGGCGATCCGCTCGGGATCGATCCAGACCACGCCGTTGCTGGTGGCGAACCACAGGCGCCCATCATCGCCCGCCACGGCCGTGGGCAGCGGACGCAGCTGCGTTGGCCTGGCTGGGAGCCCGTCGAGGAAGTCGAACAACTCGTAGCGCACGCGATGGCTGGGATCGCCCACCGCCCGTTGGACCTCCTCCGCTGGAATGTGGAAGACACCCGGCACGGCATGCACCCACAGGCTGCCGTCGGGGCGCTCGATGATGCCACTCACGTTGCGGAACGGCTCGTCACCGCCGGCGACGAGTGGACGAAATCGCTGGCCGTCATGGAAGACCAGCCCGAACTGGCCGCCGACCCACACATACTGACGGCCCGCGGTCAGGGCGGTGACGACCCCCAGCCGGAGCCCGTCTTGCTCGGTGAACCGCCGGACCTCGTCGCCGTCGATCCGAGTGATGGTGCCCCGTTTATGGCCCAGCCATACCCGCCCGTGAGCATCGGTCATCGCGGTGTGGATGCGCTCTTTCTCCGAGAGTCCCAGCTGCTCCGTGACCGGGTTCCAGCGGCCATCCTTCCACTGCATCTGTGTGTGGCCCGTCAGGGATACCCAGAGTGTGCCACGACGATCGCGAGTCATGGCCTGCACCTGCGAGCGCGGAACCGGCAGCGGCGTGACATGACTCAGATGGCCGTCCTCCACCCGCCACAGGCCGTTGTCCGCTCCCAGCCAGATCACGCCCTCCTGGTCGCGGTAGGTGGAGCGGACCGGGGCGCCGAGCTGTTCGGACGAGACCTCGCCATGGTGCAAGCGCATCAGCGGGCGGTTGGTGGTACCCGCCCAGATCTCGCCGGCATTCCCCGCGACCAGGGCGAAATCGTGCGAACCGCGCGGGAACTCGGCCAGCACCATCGAGCTGACGCGGAAGCGATCGAGTCCGCCGCTGGTTCCCACCCAGAGATTGCCCTCGCGATCCTCGAGCACCGGCCACGCGTAATCTCCGCTCAGGCCGTCCTTCTCGGTGAACGACTCCACCGTCCCGGGCACCGCCGCCACGTCGCCGGCCGGCAATCGCTCGGGATGGGGGATGCGGCGGAGCCCATCACCCAGGGTGGTGATCCACATGCTTCCGTCGCGGGCGAACTGCACGCCCGCCGACTCCGCGTGCAGGGTGGGGGGATTCTCCGTCTGTCCGTGGCCGGGCACCGGAATCGGCCTCACGTCACCGCCTGATTCCGTCATCCAGATCCTGCCATCCGGCGCCTGCCTCAACTGGAACACCCACCCGACGCTGGCGCCCGTGGGAATGAATCTGTGCGCGCGGTGAGGCAGATACAGCAGGGTCTTCTCGGCGGCGACCCACAGCGTGCCGTCCCGGTCCACGAACAGGTACCGGGTCTCCCTGCCCGAATATCCCCAGGACTCTCCGACCCGTTCCCAGCGCGTGCCGGACAGACGGAACAGTCCTCCAGACAATTCGGAGACCCAGACGTTGCCGTCCCGGTCCGAGGCGAAAGCGGAAACCTGCCTGGCCGGTGCGCCCTCGGTGCCGCGATACCACCGGGTCAAGCGTCCCTCTTTCAGGAACGCGATGCCTCCCATCTGGAAGCCGATCCACAGCCCACCGCCGGGCGGGGCGTACAAGGTCTGGATGGTGGAGAAGGGCTCGTCCGAGGGCGGCTCGAACCGCTCGAAGCGGACGCCGTCGAACCGGTACAACGTAGCGGCGGCGCCGAGCCACAGATACCCGTCTTCCGTCTGGGCGAGCGCGGAGATCTGGCCGGGAGCTCCTTCCTTGATCGTCCACCGGGTGTGGTGGAACTGCGTGAGGCGCCGGTCCTGACTGAACGCCAGCGCCGTATCCGCGGAGGACGAAAGCACCGTGACGAGCACGAGGAACAGCGTCTGGCGCCACACCCTGACGGGTCCCTTGAGCCTCGTCACATCCATCGGTCCCCGCATCCACGCTCAGATGTCGATGATTCCCCGCTTCAGCGCGACGACCACCGCATGCGTCCTGTCCCTGGCGCCGAGCTTGGTCAGGACGTTCTTCATGTGCGTCTTGACCGTTTCCTCGGAGATGCCCATCCGGGCAGCGACTTCCTTGTTGGCGCTGCCGAGGGCCACGAGGCGCAGGACGTCACATTCCCGTGCCGTCAATTCGTCGTCCGCCACGTGCTCGGCCATCTCGGTGGCGATGTCCGCGGCGATGCGGCGGCGTCCCGCGTGCACGCTGCGGATGGTTTCCACCAACTCCTTGCGCAGCATGCTCTTGAGCAGATATCCGGATGCGCCCGCCTTGATGGCGCGCAACGCCTGCATGTCGCCCTTGTAGGTCGTCAGGACGATGATTCTCGCGGTGGGGAACCCGGTGCGGATCGCCGTGATCGCATCGATGCCATTCATGGTGGGCATCTGCACGTCCATCAGCGTGATGTCTGGCTGGTGTTCGCGGAAGGCTCGCAGGGCCTGCTCCCCATTCTCCGCCTCGGCGACCAGCGTCATGTCCGGTTGCCCGGCGATCAAGCTGCTGAGCCCTTCGCGAAGCAGCGGATGGTCGTCGACAATCAGGATGCGAATGGGTGGGTTCGTGGTGCTCATCGTTCAGAGCCCCTCCGCCGGGCGGCCAGCGGTCCTGCCGCCCCGCGAGGCAATTCCACCGGGAATCATCGCGCTTCGTCGTGGAAACATCGGCTTCATCCCGTTGGCTCGGCCAGCGAATGAACGCTGGATACCCGTCATCGACATCGTTGGAATCCCCCGAAATGGGGAGGCCGGGCTCCCTTATCCCAGATATAACCAGGGTGCACCAGGGAGGTAAGGTGGACGGGTGCAACGCCTCTTCTCCATGTTTCCCGAAGGTGGCCCCGGGGCCGGACTGCTGTTGCTGCGCCTGTCGGTTGCCCTGTCACTGCTGCTCCACCCCTCCGGTGGACCGCTGATGCATGCGGTGCTCGCGCTCCCGGCCCTCGGCCTCTGCCTGGGCGTGCTGACACCGCTCCTCGCGGCCGTGTGCGGCCTGTTCTCTTGCTACGACTTCATGGTGATGGGCGGCGTGACCCTGCCTGAAGTGGGTATCAAGCTGCTCACCGCGGGTGCACTGGCGCTCCTCGGGCCCGGCGCGCACTCCCTGGATGCGCGGTGGTTTGGAAGACGTGTCATCACCCTGCCTCCGCGCAAGAGCACCAGCGTTGAGGAGTAGTGGGCCGGTGGGCGCCCAATCCCTCTTTTGGGGGAGCCGTTTCATGGGCTTTTGGGTGTTTTTCAACAAGTCCTGACGCCCTATTCTGTTTGGCGTAAACGGAGCTGAAAACCCCAACCCGAAGAGGAGTCATTCCATGTCGCTCAAGGCTACCCCTACGCCCGGAAAGGGCCTGCTGTCTCCCACCGACCATGCCCTGATCCTGATCGATCACCAGTCGCAGATGACGTTCGCGACGCATTCGATCGACATCGCCACGCTGCGCAACAACACCGCGCTGATCTCCAAGGCCGCCGCTGGCTTCCGCGTGTCGACCCTGCTGACCACGGTCGCGGAGAAGAGCTTCTCGGGGCCGCTGTTCCCGGAGATCACCGAGGCGTTTCCTGGCGCGAAGGTCTATGACCGCACCAGCATGAATGCCTGGGAAGACAAGCAGGTGATCGCCCAGATCAACGCGTTCGAGAAGGAGCGGCTGGTGTTCGCGGGACTGTGGACCGGCGTGTGCATCGTCGGCCCGGTTCTGTCGGCGATCGACCAGGGCTTCAAGACGTTCGTCATCACCGATGCCTGCGGCGACGTGACCGACGAGGCGCATGAGCGCGCGGTGCAGCGGATGATCCAGGCCGGTGCGGCTCCGATGACCAGCCTGCAGTACCTGCTCGAGCTGCAGCGCGACTGGGCGCGGGAGGCCACGTATGGCCTGACCACCGGCATCGCCAAGACCCACGGCGGTGGCTACGGAATCGGCATCCACTACGCCAAGACGATGTTCGGCGCGTCCGAAGGCGGTCACTGATGGCCATGCGGCCATCGGAATGCCGTAGGCGATAACGATTGTTTCCGGCTCGAGTCGCCGGAATGGGAAGGACTGTACCGATGGCCGACATGATCGTCAGAAACGCCCGGATCACCACCCTGGACCGGGACAACCCATCGGCGACGGCGTTGGCCGTCGCCGGTGGCAACCTGCTGGCCATCGGCGGCGATGCCACGGTGATGGCACATGCCACCGCGGGGACCCGGATCATCGACGCCGGGGGCCGGCGTCTGATTCCTGGTCTCAATGACAGCCACCTCCATCTGATCCGCGGTGGCCTGAATTACAACATGGAGCTGCGTTGGGACGGCGTGCGCTCGCTGGCCGACGCGATGGCGATGCTCGAGGAGCAGGTGGCTCGGACACCGGCGCCGCAGTGGGTGCGCGTGGTGGGCGGCTTCAGCGAGCACCAGTTCGCCGAGAAGCGGCTGCCAACGCTGCGGGAGCTCAACGAGGCCGCACCGGAGACCCCGGTCTTCATCCTGCACCTGTACGACCGGGCCCTCCTCAACCGCGCCGCATTGCGCGCCGTGGGCTACACCAAGGACAGTCCGGATCCTCCCGGTGGGCGGCTCGAGCGGGACCAGGCCGGCAATCCCACCGGATTGCTGCTGGCCAAACCCAATGCGCTGATCCTCTATGCGACGTTGGCGATGGGTCCGAAGCTGCCGCCGGAATTCCAGCTCAATTCCACCCGCCATTTCATGCGCGAGCTGAACCGGCTGGGCATCACCTCCGTGATTGACGCTGGCGGAGGCTTCCAGAACTACCCGGATGACTACGAGATCATCCAGAAGCTGCATGCCGATGGCGAGCTGACGGTTCGCATCGCCTACAACCTGTTCACCCAGAAGAAGGGGGGCGAGCTCGCGGACTTCGACAAGTGGTCGCGGATGCTGACGCCGCTTCAGGGCGACGGCATGCTGCGCCACAACGGTGCTGGCGAGATGCTGGTCTTCTCGGCGGCGGACTTCGAGGATTTCCGTGAACCGCGCCCGGAGCTGCCGCAGGGGATGGAGGGCGAGCTGGAAGACGTGGTCCGCCTGCTGGCGCAACGCCGCTGGCCCTTCCGCATCCATGCCACCTACGACGAGAGCATCAGCCGTGTGCTCGATGTCTACGAGAAGGTGAACCGCGAGGTGCCCTTCGACGGATTGCACTGGTTCATCGATCACGCCGAGACCATCTCCGAGCGCAACATCGAACGCGTGCGCGCGCTGCGGGGCGGTATCGCCGTCCAGCATCGCATGGCGTACCAGGGCGAGTACTTCGCGGAGCGCTACGGCAGTGAGGCAACCCGGAACACGCCGCCGGTGCGCAAGATGTTGGACGCGGGCGTGCCGGTCGGCGCTGGCACCGATGCCACGCGCGTGGCCAGTTACAACCCGTGGGTGGCGTTGTACTGGCTGGTCACCGGCCGCACGGTGGGCGGTCTGTCGATGTATGGCGAAGACAACAGGCTGGAACGGGAAGAAGCGCTGCGCCTGTATACGCACGGCAGTGCGTGGTTCTCCCATGAGCAGGATCGCAAGGGCCTCCTGAAGGTGGGCCAGTATGCCGATTTCGCTCTGCTGTCCTCGGATTTCCTCCGTGTGCCGGAAGAAGCCATCCAGGACATCACCAGCGTGTTGACCGTGGTGGGCGGCAAGGTGGTGCACGGCAGCGATGACTTCGGCCCGCTCGCTCCCGCGTTGCCCAAGCCCATGCCGGACTGGTCGCCGGTGAACCGGTTCGGTGGCTACCAGGGCGGCACCCAGGCTCAGGCCCGTGCCATGTTCGCCCGGGCGCAACGGCATTCTCACCCACCCGGAACGTCGTGTGCCGTGCATGGTCACGGCAAGGATCACGCCGCACACCACCCCACGCCCGGCGGCGGGCTGCGTGACTTCTGGGGTGCATTGGGATGCTTGTGCTATGCCTTCTGAAGCTCCAGCGGTGGGTGCATGGGCCCCGCTTCGCAACTCCGGGTTCCGTTCGCTCTGGCTGGCGGTCCTGGCCAGCAACATCGGAACCTGGGTCCAGGATGTCGCCGCCTCCTGGTTCATGTCGGAGCAGACGGGCTCTCCGCTCATGGTCGCGGCCGTGCAGTCCGCGACGACGCTGCCGGTCGTGGCGTTCGCGCTCGTTGCCGGCACGCTGGCGGACATCGTTGACCGGCGGCGATACCTGATCGGCGTGCAGCTGTGGATGCTCTTCGTGGCCACGCTGGTCGCCCTGGCGGCACATGCCGGCCGGCTCGATGCCTGGTTGTTGCTGTGTCTGACATTCGCGCTCGGCACGGGCGCGGCGATGGCGATGCCCGCCCAGGCCGCGCTCACCGCCGACATGGTCCCGCGCGAGGCGCTGGCACCGGCGGTGGCCTTGAGCTCCATCGGTATGAATATCGCGCGCTCCATCGGCCCCGCGCTGGGCGGGCTGGTCGTGGCGCGATTCGGAGCGGCCTGGGCGTTCTCCCTGAATGCGCTGTCGTTCCTGGGCCTGGTGTTCGTCCTGTGGCAGTGGAAACCGTCGAAGTCCGCCTCGGCCCTGCCGGCCGAGTCCTTCGGCGGCGCACTGCGCGCGGGGTTGCGCTATGCGCTGCAAGCCGGTGAGTTCCGGTCGGTGCTGGTCAAGGCGGCCTGCTTCTTCGTGTTCGCCAGTGCCGCACCCGCGCTGCTGGCGATCGTGGTCCGGCAGGAACTCTCCGCCGGAGCGGGCACCTACGGAATGTTGCTGGGATTCATCGGGGCGGGTGCCATCGGTGGCGCCATCGCCTTGCCGAAGCTCCGCAAACAGTTCGATGCCGACAAGCTGGTGCCAGCCGCGACCCTGCTCTACGCCCTCAGCATGCTGGTCCTGGCGGGCATCCGCGACACACGGATTCTCTGCGTGGCGATGCTGGCCAACGGCATGTCGTGGATCACCGTGCTGTCATCGCTGCAGACCGCCGCGCATGTCTCGGTACCTGGCTGGGTACGCGCCCGGGCGCTGTCGCTCTACATCGTGGTCTTCTCCGCGGGCATGGCGGGGGGCAGCCTGATCTGGGGAACGCTCGCGCAGCAGGCTGGCACCGGGGTGTCGCTGACCGTGGCGGCGGTCTCGACGGTGCTCGCGGGTATCTTCTCGCTGCGTTTCCGTCTGAGCGTGGCCATGGCACGGGATACCACTCCGTCCGCGCATTGGCCTCAGCCGGCCGTGGCCGCGGAGGTGAGCCATGCCCGGGGTCCGGTGCTCGTGACGGTGGAGTACCTCATCGATTCGCCGGATCGCGAGGAGTTCCTGCATCACATCCACCTGCTCGGAGGCACCCGCCGGCGCGACGGGGCGGTGCAGTGGGGAGTCATGGAAGACGCGGCGCAGCCGGGCCGCTTTCTCGAATATTTCATCCTCGATTCCTGGCTGGAGCACCTCCGCCAGCATGAGCGTGTCACCCACGAAGAGCAGCACTTGCAGGACAAGCTTCGCGCCCTGCATCGCGATGCGCAGCCTCCGGCCGTGCGCCACTTCGTCGGAGCCACACCCTCGAGCCCTCACATCGTCCCGCTGGAGCACGTTCCTTGAACTGGAAATTCTGTATTGGCCTGCTGCTCGGTCTCGCTATCGGTCTGGGTTGCCGCTGGCTGGGCATTCCGGTCCCCGCGCCGCCCATGCTGGTGGGGGCGTCACTCGTTGTCGCCATGACGAGCGGCTACCTGCTGGCGGACCATTTCATCGCGACGCACCCCGCGAAGCATCGCAACGACTGCGGTGGGCCCAGCGGTGAGGCCCGGGAGACGCGCACATGATGCACCTCATGGTCGGTCCTGTCCTGGCGTTGGCCATCGGTGCCGGCTGCCGCCTGCTCGACATCCCCTTGCCCGCACCGCCAAAACTGCAAGGCGCACTGCTGGTGCTGGCCATGACCGTCGGCTATCTGCTCGGCGATCATCTCCTGCGCTGAGCAGCCGGGAGCTCAATCCGTGCAGACCAGCACGGTGTTCCCGTGCTCGGCGGCCGTCAGGTAGAAGGCGCGGAAGCGGTGGAAGTGTTCGCGGAGCCAGATCCACTCCTGCTCGTTGGCGTGGCTGGCGAAGAACTTGTAGACCCCCGCGGCTTCCATTCTGTCCGGGACGCACTGCTTCTCGAGTGACTCCCATGTCATCGGGGTGAGCACCCGGGCGATCTCCGCGACCCGCTCGGGGGGCGTGTAGCGCACCGGCACGCCCTGTCCCGAGCGCACGTGTTCGGCGATGAGGGACTCCCCGCGTACCGCCACATCGAGCAGCGCGTCGGTCTCCGAACCCGGCTCGCCTCGACGGTGGGCGGACAGCACGTAGTGGAGCTGGTCCCACCTCCGCTCCAGGTCGCAGTTCCGCTCCTCCAGTCCTGGTTGCTGCTCGAGGAGCGCGTGGACGCGTTGCCACAGTTCGAGCTCACCCGGATCGGGTTTCCCCGGCGCCAGGGCGCCGCCAGGTCCCTTCCGGAACCACATGGGCACGAGCCCGAGCCACTCACCCAACGAGGCGTCTTCTCGCGCCCGCTCGATGAGGCCGGCCGTGGCGGGGATGGCCTGATAGATGCGGTCGAGTCCCATGAGCCCCCCAGCCTAGCCGCTCCGGGGGCCACCATTGTCAGCCCTGTGTCCGGGGAGCTAGAAAGTCCGGACAATGCCGAAGAGCGCTCCCGGACATCTGGTCCCCCTCTCGAATGGCTGGTCTCTCTGGAAGGACTTCTGCGTTCGTGGCGCGGGATTCCCCGCGTCGGAGGTCTTGAAGCTCGCCAGCCGGGAGCTCGCCTCGGCGGTGGACGCGTGGTTGGACCTCGAGGAGCGCACCCACGCGCTCCGTCAAGAGCTCATCGCCTCCCTCGATCGTGTACGGCAAGGGTTGCCCCCGGACGAGGCCCGCGCGCTCAACGGCGCCATCAAACGTCTGGCCCGGGGAGGGATGCCCCAGGAGCTCCAGGCCGGGGACGAGGCCCGCACGCGCTTCGAGGCCCTGCGCTCCAGCCTGGCGGAGCAGGAGGCGGCCCGGGCCCGTCTGGACACGCTGTTCGAGCGCGAGAGCACCCGCCTTGGTGAGATCCTCCGGGCCCAGGCTCGCGAGAGCCTGTTCCGCGAGGCGCTCGTGTGGCAGAACCGCGCCGCGCTCCACTCGGCCATCGAGCCGTTGCTGCGCAGCCCGCCGGATGAGCGCAGCGCCAAGAGCCGCACCCGGGAGCAGCTCGTCGCCAACTACCTCCAGCGCTACACCGTCAAGAACGACTCCATCGGCTTCTTCGGCCCGCTCGGCTGGGGCACCTTCTCCGAGGAGGGCCCCTCCGTCTCGGCCCTTCCCGGCCCCTCGCTCATCGATGGCCGCCGGGTGTCCCTCGATTTCTGGCCCATCGAGGCACTGGCCCAGAAGTTCTCCAGGTTCCCCGGCATCAGGCCGTGGCTCGCTCCCCGCCTCATGGCCTATGCGCGCATCGAGGGGCGGACCTTGCACATGCCCCTGGGCAGCGAGGAGCTGTCTCCCACGCCGCTGCGCCTGCTCACGTTGAGTGATGGCGAGCGGATGGCCCGGGAGATCGCCACCACGGTGATCGCCGAGGGTCTGTTCTCCTCGGAGGAGGACGTCTACGCCGCGCTGGAGGAGCAGAGGTCCCGCGGCGTCCTCGTCTGGGAGCTGGAACTGCCCACCCGGGCGCACGGGCGCGAGGTGGTCCTGCGGCAACTGCTGGAGCGGATCGGCGATGAGGCCGCGCGCTCCACGGCTCTCGCCGAGCTCGCGGAGCTGGTGGAGGCCCGCGAGGCCGTCACCCGCGCGGCGGGAGACCCGGCCGCGCTGGACCGGGCCCTCGGCGAGGTGGAGAGCCGCTTCAGCCGCCTGACGTCCATGGGGGCCACCCGCAACGCCGGCATGACGTACGGCGGGCGCACCATGATCTACGAGGACTGCCGCCGGGGTCTCGACGTGACGTTCGGCCCCGAGCTGATCGAGCGCATCCGGCGTCCCCTCTCGCTGCTGATGCTCGCCGGGCGCTGGTACTGCTACCAGATTGGTCTCCGATGCCATGAGACCCTGGTTGGGCTCTTCCGCTCCATGTGCGAGCAGCTGGGGACGGACACCGTGGAGGGCGTCCTGTTCTGGCCCGCCACCACCGAGATCTTCCCAGAGAACGTCAACAAGCCCCCCGCCTTCGCCGAACCCGTGTTGGCCGACTTCACGGCCCGCTGGTCCCGCATCTTCGGCCTGCCCCAGGCTCCTGGGCAGCGCGTGCTCGAACTCTCCTCGGAGGCGCTCGAGCCCCTCGCTCGCGAGCTCTTCGCCGCCCCTCATCCAGGCTGGCCCAACTCGCGCTACCACTCGCCGGATCTGATGATCAACGCCAGGAGCCTGGAGGCCCTCCAGCGCGGCGACTATCAGGTCGTCCTGGGCGAGCTCCACTTCGCGGTCAATTCCCTCGAGCAGGAGTTCTTCATGGACTCGCACCCGGAGCCCTCGCGGCTGCTGGGCGCCATCGCCGAGGACGTGGGGCCGCGCTTCTCTCCCGTCGTGATGAAGGGCGACATCTACAGCGCCCGCGGTGTCACCCCCCTCGCGGAGCACCCCGAGGACGTCATCTTCGAGTTCGGTGCCTCCCGCTCCTGGCGTCCCCGCTCCCAGGTGGTGGCGCTCAGCGACCTGGTGCTGAGGATGGTGGACGGACGGCTCATGTCCTGTACGCGTGATGGCTCCCGGTGCTGGGACGTCATGCAGGTGGCGCAGGTCATCCTCCCGGTCATCACCGTCCCGCTGCTGCCCCCGCTGCCGTACATGCCACGCATCACCCTCGACGGCCTCGTGGCGGCGCGCGAGGCGTGGCGTTTCCAGGTGGCCGACCTGCCCTTCGTCCAGGCTCCCACCACCGTGGAGCGCCTCATCGGCGTGCGCCGCTGGGCCCGTGCCCACGGTCTGCCCCGCTTCCTCTTCTTCAAGGCCTCCTCGGAGCGCAAGCCCAGCTACCTGGACCTGGAGAGTCCCCACGCCGTGGACAACTTCCTGCGGATGCTCCAGGGCGCGAAGTCGGTGTTCGTCTCGGAGATGCTCCCGGCGATCGATCACACCTGGCTGCCGGATGCCGAGGGCCACACGTACACGGGCGAGTTCCGGATCGTCGCGGTGGACCCGGAGCGCTGGCGGCCGGACTGAAGTGGCTGGAACGATCCACTTCTCCAGGATTCCTTCAATACACCAGGAAACCGTTTCCGACTCCCGAGGGGGAGATCCATGCGGCTCCTGGTCACATTGCTCGCTGTTGGATTCGTCGAGAGCACGCCTCCGTCCGTTTCGCTCCTCAACCTTCCCCCCACGGGCGCGGCGATCGGGGATTGGACCTACACGATCTCCGCGGAAGCCAGCGACGACTCCGGGGTGAGCCAGGTCGAGTTCTTCGTGGATGGAGCGTCACTCGGCATCGCCACCGCTCCTCCCTATAGCGCCCCGTGGGACGGCCGGACGGCGGCCAGCGGCGAGCACACGCTGACGGCGGTCGCCACGGACATCCACGGCAACGCCGCCACCTCCAACCCGGCGATCGTGACGGTCGACCGTGCGCCCCCGGCCCTGTCCGTCATCTCCCCCACGGCTGGGGCGACGCTCAGCGGCATCATCCCCATGCGGGTGGACGCCAGGGACGATGCCGCGATCAACATGGTCTCCTATTCCTGGGATGGGAGGTGGATCGCGCACCCCACCACGCCGCCCTTCAGTCTGGACTGGGACAGCACCGCGGAGGCGGACGGCCCCCATACCCTGGCGGTGACGGCCTTCGACAGGCTGGGCAATTCCGTCACGAGCACGTTCACGGTGAACACCCAACAGCCCGTGAGCGCCCGATATGACAGCTATCTCGAGGTGCCCGTGTGCGCCACGCTTGCTCCCTTCTGCGACACCACGAACCTCGTCAGGCTCTCGGATTATTGGGAGCCCCATACTCCCAATACGCTCAGACCCAGATGCCACGACGGCTCGATCGCCTACCCCTACGATCAGGTCCGCCGGATCAAGGTGTCGACCCTCAGTGGTGCGGCCTTCGCGACAGGCGAGCGGGTGCGGATCGATGCCCACGTCGGCATCGACCGTGTGTTCCCCCTGTTGGACCTGTTCGTCGCGAGCGATGCCAGCGAGCCATCGTGGACGTTGCTGGCCACGTTCGAGCCAGGGCAACGGGGAGACCAGGTGTTCTCGGCGGAGTACGTCCTGCCCCCGGGCAAGCTCCAGGCGGTGCGAGTTCAACTCCGGTCGGGGTATGCCAACTCCCCCACGCCGTGCAGCGTGGGTTCCAGCAACGATCGTGACGACGTGGTCTTCGCGGTGGAATCACCTCCGCAGGTGAAGCTCACCTCTCCCGGCAACACCTCGCGGCTCGACGGACGGGTCACGGTGTCCGCGGAGGTCGATTTCTTCCATCCAGTGACGAAGGTCGAGTTCTACGACGGCACGACCCTGTTGGGCACCCGCACCAGCGAGCCCTATTACATCGTCTGGGACACCGCGAGCGTGGCGGATGGGGCCCATACGCTCATCGCGAAGGTCTACGACACCGCGGGCCGCGAAGGGACTTCTCCCGCGGTCGGAGTGACCATCGACAACACGCCACCGGATGTGGCGCTCATCTCCCCCTCGCAGGGGGCATTCCTCCGGGGCGCGGTCACGATCGAGGCCACCGCCTCCGACACCGTGTCCGTCCCCTGGATCGAGCTCTACGTCGACACGACGCTGCTGGACGCCGGTTCCGGTGGGGACTTCAGACGGGGCTGGAGCTCGTGGACCGTGCCGGACGGGCTCCACACGATCACCGTGAAGGCCCATGACCAGATCGGCCACGTGAGCACCGCCTCGGTAGAGGTGAGCGTGGACCACACCGCGCCAACGGTGGCCCTCACCGCGCCGCGCCTGCCGAGTGGCACCTATCTCAGGGGACCCATCCAGCTGAGTGCCACCGCCAGTGACAACCTGGGGGTCGCGCGGGTCGAGTTCTACAGGGGCAGTGGGATCCTGATCGGCTCCGTCACCAGCGCGCCCTATGAGCTGAGCTGGGACAGCACCACCGTGGCGGATGGGTCCTACTTGATCTCCGTGAAGGCGTACGACCACGCGGGCAACGTCAAGGCTTCCGATTCGTCCTCGGTGCGCATCGACAACAGCCCGCCAGCCGCGGCGTTCGCCTTCCCCACGCAGGGAGCATTCCTCCGGGGGACGGTCACGCTCCAGGCCGCCGCCAGCGACAACCTGTCCCTCGCGCTGCTGGAGTTCTACGACGGCACGACGCTGCTCGGCACGGCGTCCAGCGGCCGCACCACGCTGACCTGGAATACGGCGGGCGCGGCGCAAGGGCCCCATACGCTCACGGTGAAGGCCCATGACAAGGCCGGCAACGTCCACACCTCCGCCGCGGTGGAGGTGTTCATCGACAACGTCGCGCCGGCGACGGCCGTGAGTGCTCCCGCCCAGAACGCCTGGCTGAGGGGAATCGTCCCGGTCAGTGCCACCGCGAGCGACAACCAGGGCGTGGCGCGAGTGGAATTCTACGCGGGCACGACGCTGCTCGAGACCGTCACCACGGCGCCCTACACGGTGAGCTGGGACACGAGGAGCGGGCCCGATGGCAGCGTGACGTTGACGGCCCGGGCCTACGACGCGGCGGGCAACGTCACCGTCTCCGCGGGCCGCGCCGTCATGGTGGACAACTCCGGCCCCACCGTGGCCATCACCTCTCCGGCCAACGGCACTTCGTTCTCCTTCCTCACCTTCAGCACCACCGTCCAGGCCAGCGCCAGTGACAACGTGGGTGTCACCCAGGTGGTCTTCTACGACGGCGCCACCGTCCTCGGCACCGACACCACGGCCCCCTACAGCGTGACCTGGAACCTGGTGGGCGCGGCCAAGGGCACGCACACGCTCACGGCCAGGGCGTATGACGCGGTGGGGAACGTGACCCTCTCCGGGCCCATCTCCGTGACGGTGAAGTGAGGCGGGCCCCCGGCGGACCCGGGAACCTCACGCGTGTCCGACGGCGTGTGGGGCACTGACTCCGAGGGTGGGGGGGCCGGACCGCGGGAGATGGACGGTGAAGCAGGTGCCGGCCCCTGGCGTGCTGTCGACGTGGATGGCGCCGCCGAGCGCCGAGACGAGCTCGTGGACGATGTAGAGCCCCAGGCCCAGCCCGCCGTACTCGCGTGCGGAGACGGCGCGCTCGAAACGCTCGAAGATGTGGGGAAGCCTGTCCGGCGCGATGCCGATGCCGTGGTCCTTCACGGTGAGCCGCGCGATGCCATCGTTGGCGGTGACGGCCAGCTCGACGGGCTTGCGGTTGCCGAACTTGATGGCGTTGGAGAGGAGGTTGGTGATGACCTGCTCGAGGCGCGTCCTGTCCCAACGGCCGATGACGGGGGAGCCGGTCTGGAAGACAAGAGGGGAGGGGCCGGACTCCTCACGGAAGTGCTCGACGAGCTCGCGGGTGAGGGCGGCGAGGTCCACCTCCTCGAGTTGGAGGTGCACCTGGTCGGCCTGGAGGCGGGAGACGGAGAGGAGCTCGTCGATGAGGCGGGTGAGGCGGCGTATCTGGCGCCGGGCGTTGTGGGAGATGCGGGAGACGGCCTCGGGGGAAGCGGGAGCGGTCGCGCGCGTGAGCCCCTGCATGGAAATCTGGAGGGAGGTGAGGGGGGTGTACAACTCATGGGAGGCGATGGAGAGGAACTCGTCGCGAAGGCGGATGGCCTCCCGGGCTTCGCGGTAGAGCCGGGCGTTGTCGATGGAGCTCGCGGCACGGCGTGCCAGTTCCTGCGCGAGGGCGAGGTCGGCGGGCCCGTAGCGGCGTTCGGGCGTCACGCCCATCAGGCTGATGGAGCCGATGCTCTTGCCGTGAGCGATGAGCGGTACGGCCATGCCGGAGTGGATGCCGTAGGAACGCAGCAGCTCGAGGTGCTCGGCATCCACGCTGATGGCCCGGAGCAGCTCCTCGGAAATCTCTGGAACGACCTGCGGCTCGCCCGTGCGCAGGGCCACCACCGCCGGCAGCCGTGAGTCCCATTCCATGGGGTGTTTCCGCTGGATTTCGTGCAGGAGCTCCTCCTTGGCGCGGCTGGCGCAAGTCAGGGCGACGCAGTGGATGGTCTGGGGCTCTTCCGCGACGAGGACCAGGCAGCAGTCGGCGAGGGTGGGAACGGCGAGGCGGGCCACGCGGGAGAGGGTCGTCTCGTAATCGAGGGACTCGGCCATGGCCATGGAGGACTCGGCCAGGAAGCGCACGGCGCGCTCGGCCCGGCGGCGCTCCTCGACCTCGGCGTGGAGCTTCTCGAAGAGGAGGCTGTTCTCCAGGGAGATGGCCATCTGGGAGGAGAGGTGCTGGAGGACCCGGACGCGGCCGGGGGCGAAGGCACGGGTGGCGAGGTTGTTCTCCAGGTAGAGCACGCCCACGGAGCGGGCCTGGCGGCGGATGGGGACGGCGAGAGCGGACTTGAGGGCGTGGGTGGTGATGTAGGAATCGGAGGAGAAGGGACTCCGGCGGGCATCGGAGAGAATGACCACGTCTCCGGAGTCGTAGGCCCGGGCCACCATGGCGGAGGGCACGTGCTGGGAGGCGCGGAGGGGCGTGCGCTCGAGGGAGACGGGCTCGGAGGTGGAGCCGAGGGCGCGGACGAAGAGGGCGCCATCCTCGTGGAGCAGCAGGGCACCGCGCTGCGCGCCGGCGACTTCCAGGCACACCGTCATGAGCTTCTCGAGCAGCCGGTCGAGGACCACTTCGCTGGAGAGGGTCTCCGCGGCCCGGAGGATGCTGCGCAGGTCGAGCGCGGCGCCGCGTGCTTCCTCGTGTTCGCGCGTGGTGGGCGTCTTCCAGGGCAGCGCCTCGGTGAGGGTGAGTTCCGGGAACTCCTCTTCCAGTGCCACGGCCTTGGCCCTGGCGCCCCAGCGAGCGAAGCCCTTCACGGCGGCACACAGGTAGAGGGCGGCGATGCGGCGGTGGCCGAGGGCGTAATAGAAGCGGCCCGCCAGATCATGCGCGAGGGCCTCGTCCTGGGGGAACTCGCTCTGGTGAGCGGAGTCGATGGCCGAGTCATACAGGCGCATGGCCTCGCTCTGGCGGCCCTCGAGGCGGGCGAGCTCGGCGGAGACCAGCAGGTGCTTGTGGCGGAAGTTCCCGGGGCAGCCGTGGGCCCAGGTGCCGAGCCGGTGCAGGTGCTCCTGGAGCCCGGCCAGGAGGGAGTCCTTCTCGGAGGAGGGCGCCGAGGGGTAGCAGGCCGCGAGCGTCAGCGCCGTGTAGAAGGCGTAATCGATCGACGGGAGGAGGGGCCGCACGAGGTGGAGGTGGGGGACCGCGGCGCGAGACATCTCCAGGGCATCGGCGAGGTCTCCCAGCAGGTAGGACGTCTGGACGCGCAGGATCTGGTACTCGCAGAGCACCAGCGGGCTCGAGCGGATGGAGTCCAGGTACTCCGTCTCGGAGAACGAGGCATCCTCGTAGCGCGCCCATGGGTGGGTCCGCTCCTGGAGGCACCGGATGGCCTGGCGGTATCCGAGGAGGAGGCTCGCCATGTCCCGATGACCGGCCTTCCGGGTGAACACCAGGCTGGCCTCGCATTCCGCGTGGGCGCGGGAGAGCTCGGTGCCCATGGCGAACAGGACCTCCACCACTTGCGTGGCGGCGAAGCCGGCGAACATGAACTCATTGCCCTCGATCCCCGCGGCCACGGCCCGTCGCAGCAGCGGGAGGTTGAGCCGATAGGGCACCCGCCAATGCGCCACGCTCCCGGCGAAGGTGGTCAGGCACCGGCTCTCCTGCCTCGGGTCGGCGTAGCGCCGGCTCAGCTCCACCCCGGTCTCGCCGAGCATCATGCCGGTGTCGTCGCCGTCCGTGGGCACCTCGAGGGTCATCGCGTAGGCCACGTAGGCATGCGAGGAGTAGGCGCTGTGGCCGTGCTCCAATGAGAGGCGGAGCATCCGCGCCTGGAAGAAGGTGAACAACCAGGGCTGGTCCGCGAAATACGTGGCCATGACGACGCTCGACATGAACCGCATGAGGGCGAGGAGCCGCGGATCCCTCATGGTGGAAGCCGCCAGGAGCTCCTCCCGGGTGCGGCCCCTCAGCAGCTCGTTCACGGCGGCGGATTCCTCCGCGAGGGCACGCTCGAGCGCATGCTCCGGTGGAGCCTGCCCCATCAGCCGCAGCCCTTCTCTTCCCCACGCGAGTGCCTCTCGGAGGTTCCGGGAGATGGTGTAGGCGATGACATGGATTTCGTAGAGGCCCACCTTCTCGAGGTCCGAGGTGACATGGGGCAGGGCGGCCTGGATGAGCGCCTCGGCGAGGGAATGATCTCCGGTGAGGTGCGCACACTCCGCCGCCTTGCGGTGAAGCAGGAGCGCCAGCTCGGGGTGTGACCGCCACGCCTCGCGCGGGAGGCACTCGAGGCCATGCCGCAGGTAGACGAGCGCGGAGTTGAAGGCCGAGGCCGCCTCGGCCTTGCCGCCGGCTTTGCAGTAGAGATCGGCGAGCTGGATGCGCTCGGAGGGCTCCAGCTTCTGGCTCGACGCCTGGCCCATGTCGAAGTGGTCGGCCACCTCGAAGATGCGCTCGTCGAGCTCCTGCTCGGAGACTCCTTCCATCAGCCGGGTGCCCACCTGGCGGTGGATGTGTCGCTTCTTGTCCTCGGGAAGCAGCGAATACACTTCCTGCTGGATGCGGTCGTGCGCGAAGCGGTAGGTGGCGGCGGGTGCCGCGGGGCTCTCCGAGGCCAGGCGCCCGCCCCGCGCGAAGCGGGGACCCTGGGTGGCGGGGAGGAGGAGCCCTTCCTGGATGGCGCTCCAGAGTGCTCCGGCCGTGTCCTCGATGGAACTGCCCGCCACGGCGGACAGCAGCCAGAGGTCCACCCGGCCACGAAGACAGGCGGCGATCTCGAGCAGCCGCTGGGTGAGCTCGGGGAGCCGGCGGATGGCCGGGAGCATCAGCTCGATGACGTTCTCGGTGACTTCCACCTGCTCGATACGTTCCAGGTCCCAGTTCCACCGCTCCTGTTCGGTGTCGAAGGTCAGGAGCCCGGATTGGTGGAGGAACCGCAGGAGCCGCTCGACGAAGAAGGGATTGCCGGCCGTCTTGAGCAACAGAAGCCTTGCCAGAGGCTCGACGTGCCGGGGCGCACGGTGAAGGGTGCCGCTACAGAGTCCGATGAGCGCGTGAAGGCTCAGCGGGGGCACCTCGAGGGTATGGAGGGGCGCCCCCGAGGCGTGCACCGCCCCGAGAACCCGGGTCAGGGGATGGTCCGGGCCCACCTCCTTGGAACGATAGGCGCCGAGGAGCAGCACGTGGCGGAGGTCCGGTGCCGTGGCCAGGCTCTGGAACAGCCCGAGCGAGCCCGTATCCGCCCACTGCATGTCATCCATGAAGAGGACGAGGGGATTCTCGCGGGTGGCGAAGACCTGGATGAAGGCCTGGATGGAGAGCTGGA
Source organism: Archangium sp. Cb G35 (assembly GCF_001896145.1). Classification (NCBI taxonomy): domain Bacteria; kingdom Pseudomonadati; phylum Myxococcota; class Myxococcia; order Myxococcales; family Archangiaceae; genus Archangium; species Archangium sp. Cb G35. The sequence continues at coordinate 922,561 of NZ_MPOI01000002.1, read as the reverse complement.
AGCGGCGCTCGGTCCCCATGGCTCCCAGCGGGGCGGGGGAGGGCTGTTCCCCGATGAGCCGTGTCAGCTCGGGGATGAGGCGGGTCAGGATGCCGCCGTTGGGGCCCAGCGCGTCCCGCAGGCGCTGGCGCCAGGAGCGGCGCACGGCGGGTGGCTCCTGGAGCAGGCCGCGAACGAGCCCGCCCAACGCCTCCACCAGAAAGGCATGGGGCACGTGGCCGTGGAGCGGATCGAACTTGCCGGGGAGGAACCGGGCCTTGCCCGCGAACCGCCTGCGCATTTCGTGGACGAGCGAGGTCTTGCCGGAGCCCACATCGCCCGTGATGAGGACGGCCTCACTGGGGCCCGAGCCGGTCCGCTCGAGCGCGCCGCGCAGCCAGGCCAGCTCGTGCTCACGCCCGTGGAGTCTGCCGGAGATGACGAGCTCACGCGCCCGGTCATGCCAGGCGAGCGTGAAGGGCGCGATGGTGCCGGTGTCCTTCCTCTGACGCCGGGCCTCACGCAAATCCAGGGCGAGGGCCTCGGCGCTCTGGTAACGCTCCTCGGGCATCTTGGAGAGCAGCTTGAGGACGATGCGGGAGAGGACCTGGGGGATGGAGGGGTTGAGCTGCTCCGGGGGAACGGGCGACCTGGCCAGATGGGCGTGGACGAGCTCGACAGGGTCCGCCGAGACGAAAGGGGGAATGCCCGTGAGCATCTCGTAGAAGGTGGCGCCGAGGGAGTAGAGGTCGGCCCGGTGGTCGACGAGCCGGTTCATCCGTCCCGTCTGCTCGGGCGCGATGTACGCCAGGGTTCCCTCGGACGCTCCCGCGAGTCCCGTGGCCCTGGTCGCGGTGCCGAAGTCGATCAGCGTCAGCCGCCAGGTGTCGGGCCGCACGACGAGGTTGGAGGGATTGATGTCCCGGTGGATGACGTTGCGCTGGTGAAGGTGGCGGGCGATGTCCGCGGCCTGGATGGCCAGCTCGAGGAAAGACCCGAGCTCGAGCGGCTTCTGTCCCAGGCGCTTCTCGAGATCGAAGGGACCGGCGTCCTCGAGGACGAGCGCCAGGTCTCCCGTCACCTCCAACAGCCGGAGGGGCCGCACCACCCCTGGAACGTCCAATCCACACAGCATCTCGTGCTCGTGGCGGAGCGAGCCGGTGGCATGGGCGGCGTATGGCCCGGGCTGGACCCTCTTGATGATCCAGGATGTGCCGGTACGCTCCTCCCGGACACGGAAGACGGCGTACTGGCGTCCCCAGTGGATTTGTAGAACGTCCTGGTAGCCAGGAATCTGGAGCAAGCGACCGCCCCCCCGATGAAGCGACTGGAGCACAGTCCCCGAGACCACCATGGAGGTGGACGGGAGCCTTCAGAAGCATCGGGAGGAGGGGCCAGCGATTGCTCGAACGCGTGGCCTCCAGGCTCAGGCCTGGGCCTCTCCGGACATCCTCTCCGGAGCGAGCGGCAGCTCGACGACGAAGGTGGCTCCACCGCCGGCGGTGTCCGCCACGTCAACCGAGCCGCCGTGTGCCTCCGCGACCTGCCGTGTCATCCACAACCCCAGACCCAGGCCGCCATAGTGGGTCACGGACACGGCGCGCTCGAATCGCCCGAAGATGCGCTCGTGCTCCTCGGGGGGGATGCCGATGCCATGATCCACCACCCTCAAGCGCGCCAGCCCTCCCGCCAGACTGATGCTCACCTCGATGGGTTTGCCCTGCCCGAACTTCATGGCGTTGGACAGGAGATTCCGCACCACCTGCTCCATGCGTTCGCGGTCGAAGTGGCCCACGACCGCCGCGGTGGCCGTGAGCGTCAACAGATTCCCCGCCACCGTCATCTCCTCACGCATCCGGCGCACGCTCTCGGTGACGAGGGTGGCGAGGTCCAGTTCCTCGAGGCGCAGACGCAAGTGTCCGGAGGTGATTTGCGAGACGTCCAGGAGCATTTCCACCACGGATGCCAGCCGCTGCACCTGCCGGTGCGTGACGGACAGGCGCTCACTCAGGTGTGTCCGCGCTTCGGCACCCAGGGCGCGCTCGAGCAGATCGAGCTGTAGCCGGAACGCGGTCAGGGGAGTCTTGAGCTCGTGGCTCGCCACGGACAGGAAGTCGTCCCGGGCGCGGACTGCCTCCTCCAACATGGCTTCCCGGGCTTCATGCGCCGCTACCTGACGGCGCACCCGGGCCATTTCCAGCTGTGTGCTCACACGAGCCACCAGCTCGCGTGCGCTGAAGGGTTTCACCAGGTAGTCGTCCGCGCCCGCCTCCAGGCCCTCGACGTTCGCCTCCTCTCCCGCCCGGGCCGAGAGAAGGATGAAGGGGATGGCGCGCAAGGAAGGGTCAGCCCTCAGCGCGCGCAACAGGCCGAAGCCTCCCAGGATCGGCATCATCACATCGGAGAGGATGAGGTCTGGCTTGCGCGCCCGGGCCGCCTCCAATGCCGCATGTCCATCTCCCACCGTCTCCACCAAGAAATGGGGAGCGAGGAGGCTCTCGAGGTAGGCGCGCAGGTCGGCGTTGTCGTCCGCCACCAGCACGCGGGCGCCGGACAGCGGCCGTCCGGTGCGTGCCTCCGCGGGTACACCCTCCGAGGGTTCCGCCGCCAACCAGCTCGCCACCTCCTGCAGGTGTCCCTCCGCCCGCTCGAGACTCCCATTCGCCGGCAGCGCTTCCTGCCGTACGTGCTCGGATGGCAGGTGGGAGTGTCCTCGAGGAATGCGGACCGTGAAGGCCGAGCCCTGGCCGAGCGTGCTCTCCACGCCCACGCTGCCTCCGTGCAGCTTCACCAGCTCCTGCACCAGCGCGAGGCCGATGCCACTGCCTTCGTGGCTCCGGCTCCTGGCGCCCTCCACGCGGTGGAAGCGCTCGAAGAGGTGGCTCAACTCCTTCTCGGGAATCCCCGTGCCCGTGTCCGCCACGCGCAGCACCACCTCCGCTCCCTCCAGGAAGAGGGACACCGTGATGCCACCCTCGAAGGTGAACTTGAAGGCATTGGAGAGCAGGTTGAAGACGACCTTCTCCCACGAGGTACGATCCACCCACACGGGCTCGGGGAGGGGAGGCGCATGCCGCGTGAGGGCGAGGCCCGCACGTCTGGCCGTCGACTCGAAGTGGCTCACCAACTCCCGGGTGAAGGTGGACAGGTCCACCGGTTCGAACGAGGCCTGCGCGCGTCCTGCTTCCAGGCGGCTGAACTCGAGAAGCGTGTTGACGAGCTTCAAGAGGCGCACCGCGTTGCGCCGCAGAAGCACCAGCCGCTCGCGTTGGCGAGGGCCCAGGCCTTCCTCGGAGTCGGCGAGCGCGTCCTCCAGGGGCCCCATCATCAGCGTGAGCGGTGTCCGGAACTCGTGGCTGACGTTGCTGAAGAAGGTGGTCTTGGCCCGGTCCACGGCCGCGAGCCGCTCGGCCCGTTCGCGCGCTTCCTGCTGGGTGCGGGCGCTGGAGGCCATCCGCACCATGGCCCCGGCCGCGAGCTCGAGGAAGCTCAGGTATTCACCATCCGGGACCAGCCGGCGGCTGAGTCCCACGACCAGGAAGCCGAAGGCGCTCTCTCCTTGCGCTGTCGCCAGCGGAACTACGAGCGCGGAGTGGGGCGCGCCCAATCCGTTCGGGTCCGGCAATGCGCGGAGCCGGGTCTTCAGGTCCGTGAAGAGCTGGGCCCGGCCGGTGCTCGCGACGGGGGCCAGCATCCATCCCGATGGATCATCGGAGGCCACGCGCAAAGCCACGCGTGACGGTAGACCCGCGCTCTCGGGCTCCACGCCACGGGCGCCCACCCGTGAAGCACTCGAGCCATCCGCGTCCGTGAGATACAGCACCGTGAAGGGCACGTCCGCGGAGTTGTCCCCGAGCGCGTTCAGCGCCTCACGGCACGCGGCCTCCACGGACGTGGAGCCCGCCGCCCGGTCCACGATGGCCTGGAGGGTGCGAAGGCGGCGCTGGCCCAGCACCTGGCCCGTCGTCTCCATGGCCGCGGTGTAGATACCGGCGACCCTCCCGGCGTCGTCGAGGATGGGACTGTAGGAGAAGGTGAAGTAGCGCTCCTCGGCGATACCGTTCCGCTCGAGCGGCAGGAGCTGATTCTCCGACCACGTCGGCTGTCCCGTGCGTTCGATGCCGTCGAACATCCGCTGGATGACGTGCCAGATTTCGGGGAATACCTCGCACACGGGTGCCATGGCCGTGTGCGGGTGCCTGTCTCCCATGATGGGAATGCCAGCGTCGTTGTAGAGCTGGAAACGCTCGGGCCCCCAGTAGATGAACATGGGGAAGCGGGTCGACAGGCACATGCCCAGCGCGGTGCGCAACGGCTGGGGCCAGGATTCAATGGGCCCGAGCGGCGTCTGGGACCAATCCCTCGCCAGGATTCGCCGTCCCATCTCGCTGCCGTTGTCCAGGAACCAGGGCCATGCACGCGATGCCGAGTCAGGGGGGAGTGAGTCCTTCATGGCCGCACCTCACGGGTCATACGACCACCGTTCGAAGATGGGTCCCCCCCACACCGCCGAAGGTGTCAGATGCCTCGTAGGGCTGGAACAGGTCTCACATGTAGATGTCTACAAGGGGTGTCGTGTTTCCGACGCAAGAGAACGCATAGGACGGATAAGGATGCTTTGCGGGGGCCCCTGGCCTCCAGCCGGGCCCATCCGAGGCTTGACGGGTGAGGGGGCTGGGGTGAAAATGCAAATCATTCTCATGTTCTGGCGACGGGTGCATCCAACGGAGTGGCGGTGTTGAGTCTCGCGGCGCTCGCCTTTTCCGTGTCGGCGGTGTCGTTCCTGAGCAACGGGGAGCGGGGTTCCTCGCGGTGGGTGGCGGCGGTGGCGGCGCTCGCCGCGGCGGCGTCCTCCATCGCCGCGTACGGTGCCGTGCAAGGACTCCTCGTGACGCTCGTCCTCGCCATGACGGTGGCCTCGGTGCTGGTGCTCGTCCTGGCGCCCCGGCCCGGGCACGCGCGGACGGTTGCCATCGTGAGTGGGCTGTTCGGGCTCGTGCCCGCGCTGCTCGCGGGAGCCATGGGGTGACGGTGGTGGCCGAGAGCAAGGCCGCGGGACACAGCCTCGCGCGGACACTCGCCGCCCTCCTGGGGGCGCCCCTCGCCGCGTTCGCGGTGGGCGCGGGCCTGGTGGCGTTCCTCCCGGTGTCTCCGGAAGTGGCCTATCTGATCGGATTCCACGTGATGGTGCCACTCTGGGTGGTGCTCGCGTGCGCGCTGCCGCTGCTGAGGAACGGGCGCGTGGCGTGGGGCGTGTGCCTCGCCCTCTCGGGGCCTGTCGCCATCGCGCTGATGCTTCGGAGGCTCGGGTGAAGCTCGCCCCGCGCACCTTCCGCATCCAGTGGGACCTGCACGCGTGGGCGGGCGTCGTCGCGAGCCTCTTCCTGTTCGTCATCTTCTTCTGCGGCGTCTTCTCGCTGTTCCGAGAGGAGCTCGAGGTGTGGCAGGAGCCCGCGCTCCACGCCGCCCCCGGCGGAGGTCCGGCCCCGTCCTTCGATGCGCTGATGGCCCACCTGACGAAGCAGGGCCCGCTCCCGCGCGGCGCGCATGTGGGCTTCCTGACGCACGAGGAGACACGCTTCGTCACGGCCTACGTCTTCCCGCCGGGCGAGCCGCGGGAATTCTGGCTCGATCCCGTCACCGGCGCGGAGCTGACCCCACGGAGCCGCCTCTCGAGCGAGCTCTATTGGATGCACTTCTTCTACCGGGTGCCGCGAGGCATGGAGCTCACGGGCCTGCTCGCCATCGCGTCGCTCGCCGCGCTCGTCAGCGGCTTGTGGATCCACCTCAAGGACCTGCGCCAGCAGTGGTGGCGATTCCGCCCCTCCCAGAAGCCGCGCTTCTCCGCGTCCGATGCGCACAAGGTGCTCGGCGTCTTCGGACTGCCCTTCACCGCGATGATGGGCTGGACGGGCGCCGTCCTGTGCCTCTCGGCGCTGGCGGGGCAGGGGCTCACGGCCACGGTGTTCGACCGGAACCCCAGGCGGGTGAGCGAGCTCGCGGGCTACGCACAGCCCGTCCGGGAGGCGGCCCACGCGGACGCCGTCATGCGCCCCATCGACGAGCTCGTGTCCCGTGCCCGTGCCGCCGTGCCCGGAGCCACGGGGACGCCCCGCTACGTCGAGCTCCAGCTCCACGGTGACGCGAACGCGTGGGCGGGTGTCTTCTTCCAGCTCGAGCCGCTCGGTGCGGACCACTTCGCCTTCATCGACTCGGTGAGCGGCGCTCCGCTCTCCACGAGCCGGGAGTACGCGACCCCCTCCTTCTCCTTCGAGCGCGTGCTCTTCGACCTGCACTATGCGCACTACGGGGGGCTGCTGCTGAAGCTGCTCTATGCCCTGCTCGCGTTCGCCATGTGCGCGGTCATCCTCACCGGCAACCTCATCTGGCTCGAGCGGCGGGACAGCCAGCGCGAGCACCTGGGCAACCGGCTCCTGGAGCGGCTGACAGTGGGCGTGTCCGGAGGGCTCGTCTTCGGGACCTCGGTCTACTTCGCGGCGAACCGCGCGCTGCCGGAGATGCCGCGGCGGGCTGATTGGGAGTTCGGCCTGTTCCTCGGAGCCTGGGCGCTCGCGGCCGTTCTGACGCTCGTGCCTCGGGCGTCGTCACGCCAGGCGGGCGTCGTGCTCTGCATGGGGGCGGCGGCGCTCTTCGGCGGAGTCGTCGTCGCGGACGTGGCCTTCCGGGAAGCGAACCTGTTCACGGCGATCTCGCGAGGACTGCCGCCCGTCTTCATCTCGGAGCTGCTGCTGTGCGCGCTCGCCCTGGGGTGTGGAGGCCTCGCGAGGGGCCTGGCGAGGAAGCGTCCACCGGAGGCCCTTCGGGCACCCCTCGGGACGCCTCCCCATGGCTACCAGGTGTAGCCGACCTTGAACGTGGCCCGGCGCCGGTCACCGTAGAAGCAGGCCGTCGCGGAGCTGCAGGCAGAGACGTAGGTGTCGTCCAGGAGGTTCGAGGCGTTGAGCGCCGCCTGCCAGGGGCCCTTCTGATAGTGGATGCCCGCGTCCACGAGCGTGAAGCCCGGCACCTCCAGGGTGTTGTTGCGATCGGCGAACGACGCGCCTACGTGGCGTGCACCCGCCCCGATCCCAAGGCCCTGGAGCACTCCGCTCTGGAGGGTGTAGTCGAGCCACAGGGAGGCGAGGAGCTGGGGCACTCCCACCGGAACCTTGCCCACCTCGAAGTCAGCGCCCTGGGTGATTTCCAGCTGGTAGAGCGAGGCGGAACCGATGAGGTTCAGGCCCTGCACCAGGCTCGCGTTCGCCTCCAGCTCGAGGCCGCGCGAGCGCACCTCGCCGATCTGCAGCTGGTTGAAGGCGCCATCCGTCGTCAGGAAGTTCTCCCGCCGCAGCTCGAAGGCGGAGAGATTGAGCGTGGCCTTCGCCGCGTCCGGCTGGAACTTGATGCCCGCCTCGAGCTGCTGGCCGCGCTCGGGCTCGAAGAGCTCTCCCGTCGCGGTGACCCCGGCGACCGGGTTGAAGGAGCGGGCATAGCTGACGTACGGCGCCAGGCCGTTGTCGAAGGTGTAGATGATGCCCGCGCGGCCACTGAAGGCCTGCTCGCCGCCGTCGTAGCTCGAGGCCGGCAAGAGCGAGTTGTCGAGCCGCAGGCCCACCCAGTCCTGGCGTCCGCTGAGCACCAGGTTCAACCGCTCGGCGATCCGGAGCTGGTCCTGGAGGTAGACGCCGAACTGGTTCTGGCGGACCGCGTTGACCGCGTAGCGCGAGGCGGTGGGCGTGACGGGAGCGTAGGCGGGCTCGAGCAGGTCGAGCGAGGTTCCGGCCTCGTAGCCCTGCTCGTCGTCGAGCGCGTAGTGCTTGTAGTCGAGTCCGAACAGCACGGTGTGCTGGAGCGGCCCGGTGTCGAAACGAACCTGGGCCTGATTGTCGACCGTGAAGAGATTCGTGAGCGGCGTCGTCACGAAGTTGCCACGGGCGAGCTGTTCGTCCTCCGGCGAGCCCGCGTACCCGACGCCATAGAGGGTCTGGAAATCGAGGGCGAGGTGGCCGTAGCGCAGGTTCTGGCGCACCGTCCAGGTGTCGTTGAAGCGATGCTCGAACTCGTAGCCGATCAGCGCCTGGTCACGCTTGAAGTGGTCCGAGTCCGGCTCGCTCGTGAAGAGCTCCGTGGGGATGCGCCCGTAGGGGGCGTTCACGACGGTGCCCACGTAGGGCAGGAAGTTCTGGCCGCGCGTGCGATCCACCAGGTAGCTGCCGTGAAGGGTCAGGCTCGTATTGGCGGTCGGCTTCCAGGTCACGCTCGGGGCGAGGAAGAGCCGGTTGTTGCCGGTGTATTGGACCTGGGTGTTGCCGCCCCGGGCCAACGCCGTCACGCGGTAGAACCACTGCCCGCCCTGACCGATGGGGCCGCCGAGGTCGGCCGCGCCGTAGCCATTGAGGTACTCATTGATGCCGGCCTCCACATGGAGGAGCCGTTCGGCGGGAGGCCGTTTGCTGACGAGGTTGAGCAGGCCGCCGGGATTGGTGCCGCCGTAGAGGACCGACGAGGGGCCCCGCACCGCCTCGATCCGCTCCATCCCGAAGGGCTCGAGCCTCCAGGTGGCGAAGGAGCTGGAGAAGAGCTGCAACCCATCCAGGTAATAGCCGGCCTCCTGGGAGGGGAAGCCCCTCATCAGGAACCAGTCGTTGCGCGAGTCGGCGCCGAACGACTCGGAGCGGACGCCGGGCGTGTAGCGCGTGGCCTCGACGATGCTCTGCGCCTGCTGGGCGTCCATCTGCTCACGGCCCACGACGGAGACCGACTGCGGCGTCTCGAGCAGGGACGCATCCGTCTTGGTGCCGCTCGCGCTCTGCCGGGCGACATATCCGTTCACGGGACCCGTGGCGCTCTCCCGCTCGTCCTCGACATGAACGGTGTCCAGGGTGAGCGGCTGCTCCTGCTCCTGGGCAACCGCCGCCGTCGAGAGCGCGAGCAGTGAGACGCCCACGAGAGTACTTGGAATTCGAGGAGACATGTTGTGGCTCTTGAAAATGATTCTGAATCGCAATGTCAGGTGACAGGCGTGTGGCCGCCTAACATGGGTGTACGAGGCGGGCAAGCCAGGATCACACGCCTTCCTCGCCGGACAGCCGCTCGGGAATGCACGCGACGAGCACGTCGATGGCGGCGCGCACCTTCGAGGGCAGGTGGTTGGTCCGCGGCCACACGGCGTAGATCTCATTGCCGTAACGGCGCTCCTCCTCCAGCACCGCGACGAGCCGCCCGTCCCGCAAACGCTCCGCGACGAGCCAGGAGGGGAGCCACGCCAGCCCGGCGCCCTGCACCGCGGCATCCGCGATGGTCTCCACGTCATCGAAGCGCAGGCGCGAGGGGACCGGCACGAGCTTCTCGCCCCCCTGCCCATCCGGGAACCGCCAGGGTTTGGAGATGCCGTTGCGGCCGTAGACGACGGCCTCGTGGCCGTCCAACTCCGCGAGTGTCGCGGGATGGCCATGCCTGGCGAGGTAGGCCGGCGAGGCGCAGACCAGCATCTCCTGGACGCCCAGCCTGCGAGCCGTCAGGCCGGCATGGTCCGAGAGGGGAGCGACTCGCACCGCCAGGTCATAGCCCTCCTCGATGAGGTCCACCACGCGGTCGCTGAAGGAGACCTCCACCTCCAATCCGGGATGCTGGTGGGCCAACTCCCAGAGCACGGGGGCCGCGCAGTGCCGGCCGAACATCACCGGCGCGCTCACGCGCAGGCGGCCGGTCGGGGCGCGACGGCCAGAGTCCAGCGCCGCCGTGCCGGCCTCCAACTCCGCCAGCGCGCGCACGCAGCGCTCGTAGAAGGCCTGGCCATCCTCGGTGAGGCTCTGCCGCCGCGTGGTGCGCAGGAACAGGCGTGCCCCCAGGCGGACCTCCAGCCGGGCAATGCTCTTGGCAACGGCCGAGCGCGACAGGCCCATGCGCTCGGCGGCGAGAGCGAAGCTCCCGGCCTCGGCGGCCTGGACGAACGCGACGACTCCACTGAGGCGCTCCATCATGACTCCGCTCCCATTGGCGACTTCGTGTCCACGGTGAACCGACGCGATGTCGCTACTGGAGAAAACCACTCGCCTTTATATCCCTCCCGGTTCTTCCACGCACTGACCGGGAGCAAGACGATGGGTGGCACGATGAAGCGGTGGCAGTTGTTGCAGGGGGGCCGGGCGAACCTGGAGCTGGCGGAGGTGGCGATTCCCAGGCCGGGTCCGGGCGAGGTCCTGATCCGCGTCTCGGCGGTGTCACTCAACTACCGCGAGAAGCTCGTCCTGGATGGGGCCGGGTACTCGGATTCGTCCAGGCCGTTCGTTCCGACCTCCGATATGGCGGGAGAGGTCGTCGCCGCCGGGGCGGGCGCTCACCGCTTCGCGGAAGGTGCCCGCGTCATCGCCAACTTCCAGACCGACTGGGTGGACGGTCCGTTGCCTCGCGCGAATGGCGGGGTGCGCAGTCTGGGCGGCAGCGCGCCGGGCGTGCTGGCCGAGTACGTGGCCATGCCCGAGAGCTGGCTGGTGGCCTCTCCCAGAACGCTGGATGACCTCCAGGCGAGCACGTTGCCGTGCGCCGGGCTCACCGCCTGGACCGCGCTGGTGGAGCTGGGGGGCCTGCGCCCGGGCCAGACGGTGGTGACGCAGGGGACGGGCGGCGTGTCCCTGTTCGCGGTGCAGCTCGCCTCGGCCATGGGCGCTCGGGTCATCGTGCTCTCGGGGGATGAGGACAAGCTTTCCCGAGCGAGAGCGCTGGGGGCGGCCCACGGCATCCACCGCCGCCACACGCCCGACTGGGAGAAGGCCGTGCTCGACCTCACCCGGGGCGAGGGCGCCGACCACATCCTGGAACTGGTCGGTGGGGACAACCTCGCCCGCTCGGCGAAGGCGCTCGCGTCCGGCGGGCGCATCTCCCTGATTGGCGTGCTGGAAGGCTTCGAGTCCCGCTTCCCGGTGCTTCCGCTGCTCCAGTCGCAGGGCGTCATCCAGGGCATCTTGGTGGGACACCGGCGCGGCCTGGAGAACCTGGTGCGCGCGGCCGACCAGCTCTCGCTCGCGCCCGTGGTCGATACCGTCTACTCCCTCGCCGAGTTCCCGAAGGCGCTGGAGCACCTGGACCGTGGGCCCTTTGGCAAGCTAGTGATTCGCGTCCGCTGACGTCGGCGGCACGCCAATGCACGGCGGCACCTCACCGTCGCCGGTGCCGAAGAGCTCCACGAAGGCGCGGCGATCGTGCGCGGGCAGGATGAGCAACCCTGGATCCCGCGCGTGGAGCTGCACCAGCTTCGCCACCTCCGCCTGGGTGCGTGCGAGGTCTTCGTCGGTGAACTGCCGCATCAGCCACGACTTCCCCACGTTCCGCTCGATGGATTCCCTCAGGTTGATGAGGTCTCCCACGTGCACGAAGCGCTGGGTGGGTGACACGTTCACGAACGTCGCCACGCTGCCCGGTGTGTGCCCGAAGGTGGGCACCACCACCACGGTGCCGTCACCGAAGACGTCGAAGCGGGCCTCGTAGTTCGCGTAGGGCTCCGCCTCGAAGGGGAGGGGCACCATGCGGTCCTTCAATGCCCGGGCATGCGCGGGGAGCGCCACCCCGTGCGGGTGCTCGAGCTCCGCTTCGATGAGCTGCTTCTCCTCGGCGGCCAGCCACACCGGTACGTCCGGCAGCGACGCCACTCCGCCGGCATGGTCGGCGTGTACGTGAGAGAGCAGCAGCGCCTTCGGCCGCGTCACCCCGAGCGCGGTGAGGGCGTCCTTCAAGTTCCGCCGTGGCTCGTTGCGGCCCGCCGTCTGCGAGAAGATGAAGCGTTTCCAGGCGCCCAGCTCCTGCTTCTCCTCCTGCGCGTGGGGAGAGATGCCGGTGTCGAGCACGAGATCGCCCTTCGGGTGGCGGATGACGAGCGCCGCGGAAGTGACCTCCCACGTGTCCGCGACGGTGGAGCCGCCCGCGCCGTACCCCCCTGGTGCCGTCAAACCGCCTGTGTCCACCCAGCACACCTGGAGCGGCGTGCCCGGGGACGGCGGGGGGACGAAGGCGTGGGGCGCCGCCGGGGGCAACGACGCGCACGCGGTGGACAGCAACGACAACACGATGAGCTTTCGCATGGGGCACTCCTCCTGGAGGGTTCGAGCGAAAGGTGCCCGTCCGCCGCGTCATTTGCCTTCTGGATGTGGGAATGATTGAGATTCACGGCGTGAATCTCGCCACCTTCGACCTGAACCTGCTCCGCGTGCTCGACGCGCTCTTCATCGAGCAGAGCGTGGGGCGCGCGGCGGCTCGCTTGCGGCTCTCGCAGCCGGCCACCAGCAACGCGCTGGCCCGCCTGCGCGACGCGCTCGGAGACCCGCTCTTCGTGCGAAGCCGTCAGGGCATGGTGCCCACCGCGCGGGCCCAGGCCCTGCGTGGGCCGCTCACGCTCGCGCTGCGGCAGCTCCAGGAAGCCCTGATGCCGCCCGAGGACTTCGCGCCCGAGACCGCGCACCGCACCTTCGTGCTGGCCGCGAGCGACCACGCCCAGCTCCTCGTGCTTCCCCAGCTCGCGGCGCAGCTCGCGCGCTACCCCGGCGTGAAGTTTCGCGTGGTCCCGCTCCCACGTGACTTTCCCACCGTCGAGCTGGAATCCGGAGAGCTCGACCTGGTCCTCGGCGTCTTCGACCTCGCTCCGGGGGATCGTGCACCGCGAGGACTCCAGCGGCAGGTGTTGGTGCGCGAGCGCTTCGTGCTCGTTGGCCGCGCGCACCATCCCGCCTTGCGCAATCCGCGGCAGTTGGACCTGTCACTGCCACAGCTCCATGTCTCACCGCGCGGCGGCACCGAGGGGCGCTTCGAGCGCAAGACGAAGCTCCGCCGCAACGTGGTGCTCTTCACCCCGCACTACCTCGTGGCGCCCTGGGTGCTGGCGAGCACCGACATCATCGCCGCGCTGCCGGAGCGGGTGGCGCGCCGCTTCGCCGAGGCCTTCCCGCTCACCGTGGTGCCGGTGGAGCGCCCCCACGAGCCGCTCCGCGTGCAACAGCTCTGGCATCCGCATCGGCAACAGGAGCCCGCTCACCGCTGGCTCCGTGAGCAGGTGCTCGCCGCCGCGCGCGCGTCACCCGTGGGGGAGGGGGCCTCCGGCTGAGCCTACCGTGCGGTCTCGCTGGAGAGCGACGCCAGGTCGATGACGAAGCGGTAGCGGACATCCCCCTTGAGCATGCGCTCGTAGGCCTCGTTGATCTTCTGGATGGGGATGATCTCGATGTCGGAGACGATCTGGTGTTTGGCGCAGTAGTCGAGCATCTCCTGCGTCTCGGCGATGCCTCCGATGCTGGAGCCGGCCAGCCGCTTGTTGCCGTTGATGAGCGAGAACGCGCCCACGGGCGCCGGCTCCGGCGGAGCGCCGACGAGCACCATCGCGCCCTGGGGGCGAAGCAGGCGCAGGTACTGGTTGTAGTCGTGCGGCGCGGAGATGGTGTCGATGATGAGGTCGAGGCGGCCCGCGAGCTTCCGGAAGGTGGCTTCATCCCGGGTGACCTCGAACCCCTGTGCGCCCAACCGGCGGGCATCGGCCTCCTTCGCGCGTGAGGTGCTGAGCACCGTCACCTCGGCCCCCATGGACGCGGCGAACTTCACCGCCATGTGGCCGAGCCCGCCCAGGCCCACCACGCCCACGCGGTCACCCTTCTTGCAGTTCCACTGCCGCAGAGGCGAATACGTCGTGATGCCGGCGCACAGGAGGGGCGCCGCGCTCGCGGGATCCAGGCCCGCGGGGACCTTCAGGGCGAAGTGCTCGGCGACGACGATCTGCGAGGCGTAACCGCCGCGGGTCGGCGTCTTCCGGTCCATCTCGGTGCTGTTGTAGGTGTAGGCGACGCCCTTCAGGCAGAACTGCTCCAGGTCCTGACGGCACGACGCGCAGTCACGGCAGGAATCCACCATGCAGCCGACGCCCGCCATGTCGCCCACCTTGAGCTTCGTGACGTGCTGGCCGACCTGCTTGACCCGGCCGATGATCTCGTGACCCGGCACCATGGGGAAGATGGAGCCGCCCCACTCATCACGCGCCTGGTGGATGTCGGAGTGGCAGACGCCGCAGTAGAGGATGTCGATGAGCACGTCATGGGGGCCGGGCTCGCGCTGCTCGAACGAGAACGGCGCCAGGGGCTTGTTAGCGGCGGCGGCGTAAGCGAGGGCTTTCAGCATGGTGTCTTCCTTCAAGAGGGGGATTGACTCGACCGCTCCTGATATGCACCGGATACATCGCATCCGAAACTGGCGGAATGCACATGGGCCACTTAGAAAATCTTCACGATGGCCCTGACCCCACTCAATGCCCTGCACGGCTTCCTCGCAGTCGCCCGCCACCGTGGCTTCGCGCCCGCTGCCTCCATGCTGGGCGTCTCTCCGTCCGCCTTGAGCCAGGCCGTCCGCCAACTGGAGGAGCGCCTGGGTGTCACCCTGCTCACCCGGACCTCCAGGAGCGTGGCACTCACGGAGGCGGGCCGGCGCCTGCTGGAGAACGCCGGGCCGGCCGTGGACCAGGCGCTCGATGCGCTCAAGACGGCCTCGGCTCAGCCGGGCGAGGTGACGGGACGGGTCCGGTTGTCCGTCCCAGCGATCGCCGTGCCCGTCGTCGTCGCTCCCTTGCTGCCCCGCTTCCATGCGCTCTACCCGAAGGTGGAGGTGGAAGCCCGGGTCGAGGACCGCTTCGTGGACATCGTGGCGGAGGAGCTCGACGCGGGCATCCGTCTGTCGGAGTCCATCGAGCGCGACATGGTGCAGGTCCGGCTGTTCGAGCCCAGCCGGTTCGTCGTGGTGGCCGCGCCAGCGTACCTCGAGCGGAAGGGCGTCCCGGAGACGCCGAAGGAGCTGCTGTCGCACGAATGCATCTGCATCCGCTCCACGACCACCGGTGGGCTCTATCAGTGGGAGCTGGAGCGCGGGCAGCGGAACTGGCGCATCCCGGTCCAGGGGCCCATCATCACCAACGACACGACGCTGATGCTGGAGATGGCCGAGGCCGGCATGGGGCTCATGTACGCGTTCGAGCCCACCGTCGCCGAGCGGCTACGGCGTGGGAGCTTGAAGGTGGTCCTGGAGCCCTTCGCGCCCGTGGTCCCCGGCCTCTTCCTCTACTTTCCCAGCCGTGCCCAGGTCTCGCCGGCCCTGCGGGCCTTCGTGGACGTCGCACGCCAGGCCGCGGCGGAGCGGAAGCCGCGGAAGCGCGGGTCGTGACCCATGAAGGTTCAGGAGGCACACATGACGCAACAGCAGTACGAGTTGGAGAGGCTGATCCGCAGGATCCGGGACCACCACTACATCGAGACCTACGTCAAGCCGAAGAACGAGGCCGAGTACCTCGAACGTCTGAAGGAGGAGCAGGCGGAGAACGAGGTGACGCTCGGGGAGATCCGGAAGCTCCTCGCCTCGGGCGTAGGACTGGACTTCGAGACGGTGAACCGCCACACGCCGCTGCTCATCGCCGTCACCCAGGACAACGTCGAGCTGATCCAGCTCCTCATGGAGTACGGCGCGGACATCCGCGCGCCCGTCCACTACGACACGCCGCTGCACCGTGCCGCGGAGTTCGGCGCGGCGCGCGTGGTGTGCTTCCTCATCGAGCAGGGCGTGGACCCGCGCGCGCCGTCACCGGGCGGGAGCACCGTCCTGGGCCGCGCGCGCGGCTCGCAGCACAGCAAGGGCGTGGTGTCCCTGCTGGTGGAGTTGCTGAAGCCAACGAAGTCGCAGCGGCCGCCGCCTCCCAAGAAGGCGAAGGACCTCTCCGAGGAGAACGTCCTGCGCTACCTCGCGGCGGAGGCGCCCGCGGGCGTGAGCGCCGAGTCCTGGGCGCGGTTGCGGCTGCTCATGGAGGGCGTCTTCGTGGAGGAGCACTCCATCACCCTCGACGAGTTCTACGAGGGCATCCAGGAGCAGTCCTCGTTCAGGCCGGACCTCGTCTTCGCCGCCATCGGGCTCATCCAGGCGGTGTCCACGCGCGCCCCCAAGGACAAGAAGGTCAAGAAGCTCTCCGCCTCGACGCTGTGCCACCACGGCAACCTGGAGATCGACGGCAAGCTGAACATCGGCTCGCTGCTGGTGACGGGCAACCTCACGGTGAAGGGCACCGCGTCCAACGTCCAGGGCCGCGCGCTGTTCGTGGGCGGCGACTTCACGTGCGAGACGTTCAAAACGGAGGGCCCGGTCATCATCGGTGGCGACCTCCAGGCCTCGCTCGTCGATGCCTACTACAACGACTATGCGTTGGAGGTTCGCGGCACGCTGCGCGCTGACAAGCTCGTGGTCGAGAAGCACGTCGTGAAGGCCGGGAGCTTCGAGGTCCAGGAGCGCATCGACAAGTGATGATCGGCGAGACCGGTCGATAGTTGCAGGTGCTACCAGATGGCGCACAGGGGCCTTCTCCAAAAGCCCTCGGTTTCCTCCTATGTTCGGAGCGGACGCCAGGCACGCGTCCATTCTCGCCGCCGAGGTTCCCGAGCAGATGGCCGTGAACTACTGCGTGCCGTAACAGCCGCCGCTCCAGTTCCTTCCGGGAGCTCGACGGCGCGCGCGAGTCGCCAGCAGGCAGTGTCCCGCCCACTGGCGACTCGTGCCCGGTGTTCCTTCAGCGGAGGCCCGGTGGTTCGGGCTGAGGATTCAATCCACCTCGGATGTGGGTCTTGACCTTCATGTGCGTGCTCCAGGTTGTCGCGTCGAGCTGGATCAACCCGGCGGGTCGGGTTGTGGATTGAATCCACCCCGGATGTTCGTCTTGACCTTCATGCGCTCGCTCCTGGGTAGTGCTGCGTTTCGTCCGGGCTGAGCACGGGAGCGGGGATTGTGAGCGCGGTCCGAGTCACTCCTTGGCGCCCGCGTGGAGGGCGAGCAGGCCGCTCACTCTCCCCCGGGCGAGACGACCGCGACGACGTGGCGTGCAGGCACCTGCGCCCCGACCGTGACGTTCACCGCCGTGACGACACCGTCGGTGGGCGCGACGAGCGGCGACTCCATCTTCATCGCCTCGAGCACCACCAGCACGTCGCCCCGTTTCACGGTCGCTCCGGCCTCGGCGTTCACCCGGATGATGCGGCCGTCCATCGGCGCGCGCAGGCGGCCGTCGCTGGCGCGCTCGCGCTCGGAGGGCAGCCGGAAGGAGACGTCGTGGAGGTGGCGCGTGACGCCATCGAGCGAGCACCACAGGGTTCCACCCGCGCGCCGGTACCGGACCGCGCGGCGCCTTCCCGCCACCTCGGCCTCGGCGTGCTCGGCGGCGATGGAGCGCAGGGACAGCGCGACACGGATGTCGCCGATGTGGACTTCGTACTCCGCCGGAGCGACGGGGCGGACCGAGGCGCGGAACTCCGAGGCCCCATCATTCAGGACGATCGGCACCGGCAGGGCGTAGGAACTGCTCCATCCGGCGATCGTCGCGTCGAAGCCTCCCCGCCGCGCGAGTGCCACCGCGTCGTCGTGGAAGAGCAGGGCGGCCAGGACGGCCTGGTCCTCGGCGGAAGCCTGTCCGAGCGCCCGCAGCGTCTCCGGGGGCATGTGCGTGGCGACGAAGCCCGTGTCGTACCGGCCGGAGATGAACGCCTCGTGCGCGAGGACGTGCTGGAGGAACGTGCCATTCGTGGTGACACCGAACGCCGTCAGCTCCCGGAGCGCCGCGGCCAGCCGCTCGCGTGCCGTCTCACGGTCCGGCCCGTGCGCGATGAGCTTCGCCTGCATGGAGTCGTAGAACGGCGTGATCTCCTGGCCCTCGCGCACGCCGTGGTCGACACGGATGCCCTCGCCAGCCGGCGGAGCCCACGCGAGGAGCCGGCCCGTCTGGGGAAGGAACCCGTGGGCCGGGTCCTCCGCGCACAGCCGCACCTCGATGGCATGCCCGCGGAAGGCGATTTCCGGCTGCGTCAGCGGGAGCGGCTCGCCGTCCGCGACACGCAACTGCCACTCGACCAGGTCGAGCCCCGTCACGAGCTCCGTCACCGGGTGCTCGACCTGCAGGCGCGTGTTCATCTCCATGAAGAAGAAGTCGCCGCTTGGAGCGAGGAGGAACTCGATGGTCCCCGCGCCGCGGTATCCGATGGCGCGGACCGCCTGCACCGCCACGGCCCCCATGCGCTCGCGCAGCGCTGGCGTGACAGCGGGGGACGGGCTCTCCTCGACCACCTTCTGGTGCCGCCGCTGGATGGAGCAGTCGCGCTCGCCGAGGTGCACCGCGTTTCCGTGCTCGTCCGCGAAGACCTGTACCTCGACGTGACGCGCGCCTTCGATCGCACGCTCGAGAATGAGCTCGCCACTGCCGAAGGCGTTCTCCGCCTCCGAGCGTGCGGAGCGGATGGCGTCGAGCAGTGCACCGGGCTCGCGAACGAGGCGCATGCCACGCCCGCCGCCGCCCGCCGCCGCCTTCACCATGACAGGGAACCCGATGCGCTTGCCTTCATTGACCAGGGCTTCGTCGTCGAGCGACTCGCCGGGACGGGCGGCCTCGTAGCCGGGGATGCACGGCACGTCGGCGGCCTGCATGCGCAGCTTCGCCTGCCGCTTGTTTCCCATCAGCTCGATGGCTTCCGCCGGCGGCCCGATGAACACGAGGCCGGCCTCCGCGCACGCGCGCGCGAAGTCCTCGTTCTCCGAGAGGAAGCCGTAACCGGGATGGATGGCATTGGCACCGGACGCCGCCGCCGCCGCGAGCACCCGCTCGATGGAGAGGTACGACTCCTTCGCGGGTGCGGGCCCCAGGCGCACCGCCTCGTCGGCGAGCCGAACGTGGGGGGCGTCCTGGTCCGCGTCGGAGAAGACGGCGACCGTGCGCAGGCCGAGGCGGCGGCAGGTCCGCAGCACGCGCACGGCGATCTCACCCCGGTTCGCCACCAGCACCTTGTGAATGCGCTTCATGGTTCCCTCGCTACAGCCGGGCGACGCCGAAGGTGTTGGGCGAGACCGTGCGGCGCCCGGCCTCCTCGCACGTGGCCAGGATGAACCCGAGCACCCGCCGCGTGTCCCGTGGATCGATGACGCCGTCGTCGAACAGCCGCGCGCTGCAGTGGAAGGCATCCGACTCGCGGTCGAACTGCTCGATGAGTGGCCGCGCGAATTCGTTCATCGCTTCCTCGTCGACAGGCTGGCCGGAGCGCCGGGCCTTCTCGGCCATGACGATGGAGAGCACCTTCGCCGCCTGCTCGCCGCCCATGACCGCCGTGCGCGCGTTCGGCCAGGCGAAGATGAAGCGCGGGTGGAACGCGCGGCCGCACATGCCGTAGTTGCCCGCGCCGAAGGAGCCCCCGAGCAGGATCGTCACCTGCGGCACGGTCGCGTTGGCCACCGCCTGCAACATCTTCGCGCCGTGCTTCACGATGCCGCCCTGCTCCGACTGGGTGCCCACCATGTAGCCGGTCGTGTTCTGCAGGTAGACGATGGGCGTCCGCGCCTGACAGCACAGCTGGATGAACTGCCCCGCCTTCGTCGAGCCCCTAGGCGTGATGGGCCCGTTGTTGCCGATGATGCCAATCGCCCGGCCCTCGAGGCGCGCCCAGCCACAGACGGTGAGCGCGTCGTAGTCGTCCTTGAAGGGCGTGAAGTCCGAGCCATCCACGAGCCGCGCGATCACCTCGCGGCAGTCGTAGGGCCGCCGGTAGTCGATGGGCACGACGCCACACAGTTCCTCCGCCGGGTAGCGGGGCGGCTCGAAGGCGGAGTGCGCGGGCGGCGGCGAGGCATCGTTCCACCCGAGCGACGCGACGACCTCACGCGCGATGCGAACCCCATCGGCGTCGTCCTCGGCGAGATGGTCCGCGGTACCGGCAACAGTGGCGTGCATCTCGGCGCCGCCGAGCTCCTCGTCCGTGGCGACCTCGCCCGTGGCCGCGCGCAGGAGGGGAGGGCCGGCGAGGAACACCTTCGCCTTTCCGCGGACCATGATGACGTGGTCGGAGAGCCCCGGAATGTACGCGCCGCCGGCCGTGCTCGAGCCGTGGACGATGGTGACCTGGGGGATGCCGGCCGCGGACAGCTTCGCCTGGTTGTAGAAGGTCTCCCCGCCCGGGATGAAGATCTCCTGCTGATAGAGCAGGTTCGCGCCGCCGCTCTCGACGAGCGACACGACGGGCAGCCGGTTCTCACGCGCGATCTCCTGCGCGCGCAGCACCTTCTGGGTTCCCCAGGGCGTGGCGGTGCCGCCCTTCACGGCGGAGTTGCTCACGCTCACGAGGCAGCGCACGCCCGAGACGAACCCGATGCCGATGATGGTATTGCCGCCGGCAAGCGAGCCATCGGTGTCGTCGTGGTGCTTGTAGCCGCAGAGTGTCGAGAGCTCGAGGAAGGGGGAACCCCGGTCGAGCAGCAGCGCCAGGCGTTCGCGCGGCAGGATCTGCCCGCGCTGCTGGAACTTCTCGCGGGCCAGTTGCTCGGTGTCACGCGACTTCTGCTCGATGGCGCGCAGCTCGGCGACACGGGCGAGCATCTCCTTCCGGTTCGTGACGAAGGCGGAGGAGGCCGGTTCGATGCGGGAGACGAGCGTTGGCACGTCACTTCTCCTTCGGGCCGTCGAGGATCTTCGGCGGCGCGGCGAGATGGAACCCCTCGTACGGCTTCGAGCGCGAGTGAGCCGGCAGTGGGAGGGTCTTCGTGTTGCAGGACGCGCCCCCGTCGATGCGGATGACCTCGCCGGTGATGAACGCCGCCACGTCGGAGAGGAGGAACACGATGGCTCCGCTCACCTCTGCCTCGGTGGCGAGCCGGTGCAGGGGCACCTGCCGGCGCAGCTGGGGAATGAGCGCGCGGATGGCCGGATCCTCGTAGGTATCGAGGCCGCTCGAGGCGACCCATCCGGGCGCGACGGCGTTCACGCGAACCCCGGCGGAGGCCCACTCGACGGCGGCCGTCTGCGTCAGGTTGAACATGCCGGCACGCGCCGCGCCCGAGTGCCCCATGCCCGGCATGCCATTCCAGGCGTCCGCGAGCATGTTCACGATGGCCCCGCCGTGCTCGCTCATGGACTGTGTGAACACCTCGCGTGCGACGAGGAATCCGCCGGTGAGGTTCGTCGCGACGACCGCCTCGAAGCCCTTCTTGGAGATCTGCGTGAGCGGCGAGGGGAACTGCCCGCCCGCGTTGTTGACGAGCCCGTCGATGCGGCCGCGCGCCTGGACGACGGTGGCGACCATGGTGCGTACCGCCTCCTCATCGCGGATGTCCACGGCATGCTGCGTGGACGCATGTCCCTCGGCGGCGAGCTCTCCGGCGACGCGCGCGAGCTTTTCCGGCTTGCGGCCGACGAGGACGACGTGTGCGCCGAGCGACGCGAGTTCATGCGCGGTGCACCGGCCGATGCCGCTGCCCGCACCGGTGACGATGATGGTGCGGTTCGCGAAGGTGCCAGGAGCGAAGACTGAACGGTATCCCATGGTGTGTATTTGCCTTAGCCGCGCGGCCTGCGGGGAAGGGTGCCCATCGCCTTGCTGATGATTCCGAGCATCACCTCATCGGCTCCGCCGCCGATGGAGCCGAGGCGCAGGTCGCGGTAGGCGCGTGCGACGGGGTTGTCCCAGGTGAAGCCCATGCCGCCCCAGTACTGGAGACACCCATCGGCGAGCTCGCGGGCGAGGCGGCCCGACTTGAGCTTGCACATCGAGGCGAGCTTCACGACCTCGGCGTCGTCCTTGTTCTCCACGTACAGCTCGACGGTGCGGTAGATGAGCGCCCGGAGCGCCTCGACCTCCGTCTGCAGCTCGGCGAGCCTGAAGTGCACGGTCTGGTTGTCGAGAATCGGCTGCCCGAACGCCTTGCGCTGCCGCGTGTACTCGGCCGTCTGCGCGATGAGCCGGTCGAAGGTGACGAGCGTGCTCGCCGACACGAAGAGCCGCTCCTCCTGGAACTGCTGCATCTGCATGGCGAAGCCGCGCCCCTCCTCACCGATGCGGAAGCGCACCGGCACACGCACGCCGTCGAAGAAGAGCTGCGCCGTGTCGGACGCCCACATGCCGAGCTTGCGGATCTTCGACCGGGTGATTCCGGGGCGGTCCATCGGCACGATGATGAGCGACTTGTTCGCGTGTGCCGGCCCGTCGCCCGTGTTGGCGAGCAGGCAGATCCAATCCGCCTGCATGCCGTTGGTGATCCACATCTTGCTGCCGTCGATGACGTAGTCGTCGCCGTCTCGGCGCGCGGTGGTCGTCACCCCCGCGACGTCGGAGCCGGCACCCGGCTCGCTCACCGCGATGGAGCAGACGCGCTCGCCAGCGAGCGTCGGCGCGAGGAACTCCCGCCGGAGCGCGTCGCTGCCGAAGCGGGCGAGGGCGGGAGTCGCCATGTCGGTGACGACACCGATCGCCATTGGCAGCGCGCCGCAGGTGCAGTGGCCGAGCTCCTCGGCGAAGGCGACCGAGAACGACGCGTCGAGCCCGAGCCCGCCGAACTCCGCCGGCTTGGTGATGCCGAGCAACCCGAGCTCACCGAGCTTCCGGAACACCTCTCGCGCGGGGAAGATCTCCGCGGCCTCCCAGGCGTCGATGTGCGGGTTCAGTTCCTGTTCGACGAACTTGCGGACGGTCTGGCGGATGGCGCGGTGTTCCTGGGTCTGCTGCATGGGCTTTCTCGGTGGGCTTGGGAGCGTGCGAAGGGTCAGAGAAGCTGTTCCGGTACCTCGACGTGGCGTGCGCGCAGCCACTCGCCGAGCGCCTTGGCCTGTGGGTCGAAGCGGGTGGACGACGAGACGCCCTCTCCGAGGAGGCCCTCGACGACGAAGTTCAAGGCGCGCAGGTTCGGAAGCACATGCCGGTGGATCCGAAGCGCGCGCGTCTCTGGCAACAGCGCGCGCAGCTTCTCCTCCGTGAGGGTGTGCACGAGCCAGCGCCACGCCTCCTCGGTGCGGACCCAGACGCCGATGTTCGCGTCCCCGCCCTTGTCTCCACTGCGGGCCAGGGCCACCCGGCCGAGCGGCACGCGCCGGGTGGGTCCCGGCGTCAGTGGCGCTGGCGGTGCCGGCTCCGGAACCGCTTCGAGCCTGAGCGTCTCTTCCGGGGGCGCCACGTCGATGCGTGTTCCATCCGGAAGCACAGAGACGTGCGGCACCTTCCGCGCATCGACCCAGGCCGGCGTGTAGACACCGAAGGGCGAGGCGTCGCCGGGAATCGCGGTCATGAAGAAGCCAGGGTAGCTGGCCAGCGCGAGCTCCACCGCGGCGCTGCTGAAGTGGCGTCCGACGACCTTCGAATCGGCATCCTTCGCGCTGACGCGCAGTGTCGCCGAGGACTGCTCCTCGCTCGGTGCGTCGGCGTGGTCGGTGCGCGCGAGGGTGTAGACGAGCTCGGCCGGCCGCGGGTCGAGCGCCGCGTCGAACTGCGCCCGCACGAGCGCGGCCTTCTCCTCGATGTCGAGGCCGACGAGCACGAAGCTGGCCTCGTTGCGGAACCCGCCGAGCCGGTTCAGGCACACCTTCACATCTGGAGGTGGCGGTTCTCCGCGTACGCTCGACAGGCGCACCCGGTCGGTGCCAGCGGCCTCGATCGTGATGGTGTCGAAGCGCGCGGTGGCGTCGGGGCCGGCATAGCGGGGGCTGGCGATCTCGTAGACGAGCTGGGCCTTCACGGTATCGACGGTGACGGCGCCGCCGGTGCCCGGGTGTTTCGTGATGATGCTCGAGCCGTCGGCGAAGATCTCCGCCAGCGGGAATCCGGGCCGGCGCGTGTCGAGCTCTCCGAAGAACGCGAAGTTGCCACCGGTCGCCTGGGCACCGCACTCGAGGACGTGGCCGGCGGCCATGGCGCCAGCGAGGCAGTCCCAGTCGTGGCGCTTCCAGCCGAAGTGGGAGGCGGCGGGGCCGACGACGAGCGAGGCATCGGTCACCCGCCCCGTGACGACGATGTCCGCGCCCGCGTCGAGACACGCCGCGATGCCCCAGCCGCCGAGGTACGCGTTCGCCGTGAGGGGCTGACCGAAGCCGAGCTCGTCCGCTCGTCCGACGAGGTCGTCACCCTCGACGTGCGCGATGCGGACCGGCAGACCGAGCTTCGTGGCGAGCGCGCGCAGGTCGTTCGCGAGCCCCGCCGGGTTGAGGCCACCCGCGTTCGCGACGATGCGGACCTTCTTCTCGATGGCGAGGCCGAGCGTCTCCTCGAGCTGGCGCAAGAAGGTCTTGGCATATCCGCTCGCCGGGTTCTTCAGCCGGTCGCGGCCCAGGATGAGGAGCGTCAGCTCGGCCAGGTAGTCGCCCGTGAGGAAGTCGAGCGGACCGCCTTCCAGCATCTCGCGGAACGCGGAGAAGCGGTCGCCGTAGAAGCCGGATGCATTGCCGATTCGCAGCGATCGAGCGTCCATCGACCCTCCCGTGACGGTGAGGAGTGAGTCTGTCCCCCTCGCCCGGAAAAAAGCAAGCGTGATTGCTTTTTTTCAGATGTTGAAACAGGGTAGGGGCATGAGTGGTACGGCGAGCGGAGCGACGAGGCAGGAGCAGGAACGCAGCCGTGTGACGCGGCAGAAGCTGATGACGGCCGCCATCGAGGTGCTCGCGGAGCAGGGCTGGGCAGGGGCGACGACCGGCGCCATCGCCGAGCGGGCGGGGGTGTCTCGGGGCGCCTGCCAACATCACTTCCCGACGCGGACGGCGCTCGTCGCGGCCGCGGTCGAGCATGTCTCCCACCAGCAGGTGGAGGAGCTCGCGCAGCGCGCGAAGAGCCTGCCGCAGAGCCGGCGACGCGTCGAGCCGCTGCTGAACCTGCTCTATGACATCTACGCGGGCCCGCTTTTCACCGCCGCGACGCATCTATGGGTCGCGGCCGTGGCCGACGCGGAGCTGAAGGCACTTCTTCTGCCGCTCGAAACGCATGTGGGCCGGGAGGTGCACCGGCTCACCGTCGAGCTGCTCGGCCTCGAGGAGCGCGAACGCGAGGTCCGTGACGCCGTGCGCGCGACACTGGACCTCCTCCGCGGCCTGGCGCTCGCGAACCTGCTCCACGACGACACCGCGCGACGCCGCAAGGTGATCGCCCACTGGGCGCGTACGCTCGAGGCTCAGCTCACGCCGGCGCCACGAGGCCCGTGAGGTCGCAGGCGATGCGTCCCTCTACAATGGGCACACAGTCCCGCGGACATTCCGTGGTGAAGTGCAGGCCCAGGGCCTTCGCCTTGTGGAGGAATCCATCGAGTCCCTCGAGGCAGGCATCCGGAATGTCATGCAGGACCATCAGCGTATGAGGGCGCGTGGTGCAATCCTCGAGCGCCCGCTCTGGCCATCCCTTGGGGTCCAGCCAATCGCCTGGAACGCTATTCCAGAGAACGCATGAGTACCGGTGGGTGAGCAGATGGTCGACCGCGCCCTGATTCAGGAGGTGCGGGCCCAGTTTGCCTCCGCCGCCGAAGGGGCGGAACCTCTTGGGTGGAGGCACCAGCGGGGAGAGGAGCGCATCCGTGGCGGCGATCTCCGCCTCCACCGCCTCCGGGCGTACATCCTCCCCGAGCGGTACGGCGTGCGTGAAGGAGTGGTTTCCGACGAGGTGCCCCTCGTCGCGCGCACGTTCGACGAGACGCCGCCCTTCATCCGAGACAAGGTTCTTTCCCAGCACGAAGAAATGAGCGGTGACCGCGTGCGACGCCAGGATGTCGAGCACCCTCGGCGTCACATGGGGGTCAGGTCCATTGTCGAACGAGAGCGTGAGAAGTCTCATCGGAAATCGTTGTTGGAGGTGCGGTCGCCCGCGAGCCAACGCACCAGCTCCCGGTGTGCTTTGGCGCGGCGGGCCTGCACCAGCTCGGGCTTCACGGCTTCCGGGCTGTCGTGCGTGAACTCGACGATCATCCCGTTCGGATCCTTGACGTAGAGCGATCGGCAGTAGCCATGCTCGAGCACGTACATTTCAGGCTCGGTGTAGCCGGCGGCCCGCAGGCGTTGCTCGATGCCGCGCTGGGCCTCCGGGTCGACATTCAGCGCGATGTGGTGGAACGGGGAAGGGGGCATCTCCGGTCCGAAGAGCTTCTGATCCTCCGGTTTTTCGAACTGGAAGAACGCGAGCGCACTCCCGTCGCCGAGCTCGAAGAACGTGTGGCAATAGGTGCGGACGGCGCCGAACAGCTCGTCTGATTCACACCAGGTCGCGACGAGCGGCAGGCCGATCAACTCCTCGTAGAACTTCCGCGTCGCTTCGAGATCCTTCGTCACGTAGGCCGTGTGGTGAAGCCGGCTCGGCAGTTTCGCTGACGTGGTCATTCGTCCTCCTGGGTGGGGTTCATCGAGACGCGTCGACGACGGGGTTGCGCAGCACACCGAGCCGCTCGATCGAGACCTCGCACACGTCACCGGCGCGGAGGAATCGCGGCGGCGTTCGCGCGGCGCCCACACCGCTCGGAGTGCCCATGGCGATCACATCACCCGGCTGGAGCGTCATGGCCTCGGAGAGCCCGGCGAGGACGGTGGCGACGTCGAAAATCATGTCCGACGTGCTCGCGTCCTGCACGAGCTCATCCCCGACGCGCATCTGGATGCGCAGTCCCTTGGCCCCCTCCGGCAGCTCATCGGGCGTCACGAGCTCGGGGCCCAGGGCGCCCGTCCCGTCGAAGTTCTTCCCGAGCGTCCACTGGTGGGTGCGCTTCTGGTAGTCGCGAATCGAACCGTCGTTGAAGAGCGTGTACCCCGCGACCCACTCCAGCGCCCGCTCGCGCGGGATGTTGCGCCCCGGACGTCCCACCACCACGGCGAGCTCGGCCTCGTAGTCGAGCTGATTCGAGCAGGTGGGCACCACCAGGGGCTCGCCATGCGCGAGCAGACTCGACGGCACGCGGGTGAACACCACGGGGTAGCGGGGTGTCTCGTAGGTCGCTTCCGATGCATGGGCGACGTAGTTCAGTCCGAGGCAGAGAAACTTGCTCGGCTCCGGCACGAGGGGCAGGTAGCGGAACTCCGAGGGCTCGAGCCGGTACCGCTCGGCCGCATCCGCCGCGCGACCGGCCAGGGACTTCAGCGCGCCGGGGCCGCGTTCGAGCAAGGCACGCAGCGAGCTCCCGAGCGATGGCTCCAGGGACGTCATGTTGATCATCCCCCTCGGCGTACGCACGCCGAGTGCTGGCTCCTCCTTCACGAGAATCGAAGCAATCCGCATGGTGCCGCCCTCCCTGCGCGCTCAGCCTAGCGGGGGCAACGAGCCGCATCAATGGAATGTCGACAAAATGCATTTTGCACTCATTCCTGTCCGACGCCTTGTGTCAATTCCTGGCCACGTCGTATACGGCCGGATGTTCCCGTGAGGAGGTCGATGGCTGCTTCATCCCGTTCCCCTGGCCCGGTGTCCGAACCCACGCTCGCATCGGCGGTCGTGGACCGGCTTCGCGGCGACATCCTTCATGGGGTGTTGGCGCCAGGCGAGAAGCTGAGGCTCGAACATCTGGCGCCACGCTATGGCGTCGGGAGGACGCCGTTGCGCGAGGCCTGTTGCCGCCTTGCGTCCGAGGGGCTCGTCACCATCGAGGACCAGCGCGGCTTCCGGGTGGCGCCCATCTCACGCGCCGGCCTGCTGGACCTGACGCGGACGCGTCAACAGATCGAGACCCTCGCGTTGCGCGCGGCGATCGCCCAGGGAGACATCACCTGGGAGGGCGAAGTGACCGCGGCCCTCCACCGCCTTCTCAGGAGGGTTCCAGCCTCGGGAAGCGGAACGCTCGACGAGGCCTGGGAGCTCGAGCACGCGCGCTTTCATGCGACCCTGCTCGGCGCGTGCGGCTCGCCCTGGCTCCTCAAGTTTCATGCGATGTTGTTCGACCAGACCGAGCGCTACCGCCGCCTTGCCCAGGCGTATGGCAAGGCAGGTCGAGACGTCGACAGTGAGCACACCGCCCTCGTGCGAGCCACCCTGGACCGCGATGCGGAGCGTGCCTGTGCGCTCTTGACCGAGCATATCGCCAGGACGACCGAGCTCGTCCTCGCCGGCCATCCGGGTCTGCGTGCCGGCCTCCCTTCCTCCGAGAAGGAATTGCCGGCAAAAACCAGGAGCATCCGCAAGAAGGGTTGACGCCCAGGCCGCATGCGCGTACTGGCTCGCGCCGGCATGCTACGCACTTCATTCGTTGAAGGTCCGGGTGGTGTTCGGCTCGCGGTGAGTGAGACGGGCCCTTCATCAGGGGTGCCGTCGGTGCTCTTCGTGCATGGCTTCGCCCAGAGCCGCCAGAGTTGGGAGGCGATTCTCCAGGGCCGCCTCGCGCGGAACCATCGCCTCGTCGCGGTCGATTTGCGCGGACACGGCGACTCGGACAAACCCGAAGGGGACGAGCCGTACGTGAACGGCGTTCACTTCGCCGATGATCTCCAGGCGGTCATCGAGAAGCTCGGCCTGGAGCGGCCCGTCGTGGCCGCCTGGTCGTACGGGGGGGTCGTCGCCGGCGATTATCTCCGGCACCGCGGAGACGCGGCCCTGGGTGGCCTCTTCTTCGTGGCGGCGTCGCTGAGGACGGGACGGCCCGCCCGCACCTTGTTCGGGCCGGGCATGCTCACGAACGCACGCGGCCTGCTGGCGGAGGACGTGGAGACCTACGAGGCCGCGGCGCGCTCCTTCTTCGATGCTTGCGCGGCGCGACGGATGGACCCGAAGCTGGCCGAGGAGAGTGTTCGTTCCATGCTGCGTGTGCCGCTGCATGTCCGCCGCGCGCTCCTCTCGCGCGTGGAAGACTATTCGGTGGAGCTCGAGCGCTGCGGCTGTCCGATGGCCGTGCTGCATGGCGAGCTCGATCAGGTGGTTCTTCCCGCCATGAGCTCGGAGGTGGTGCTGTCATCTGCACGAAGTGCCCGATGCACGCGGTTCTCCAACGTGGGGCACCTGCCATTCGTCGAGGCGAAAGCGGACTTCGAGGCCGTGCTGGCGGAGTTCGTCACGGACACTTCAAATACTCGCCGGGGTGCGGCCCGGGCCGTCTGAACAGCGGACGGCCCGCACCGGGCGCTATGTCCTCAGAAGTTCCGGATGAAGCTGGCAATCAGGTCGGCGCAGAGTTGCGGCGCCTCGTGCTGAGGGCCATGGCCCATCTGCGTGAGCACCATCAGGTGTACCGACTTCGTCCGCGGTGTCACGTCGAACCAGTTCTCGACCGGGAAGACGATTTCCTGGTCCCCTGAGATGACCAGCATGGGGATGTGGGTTGTCTCGAGGAAGTCGCGGTAGCCGTTGTCATCCACGAAGACATCATCGCCCCTGGTCTCGGCCAACATCCTCAGGACGGTGTCCATGGGAATCGCCGGACTGGTATCCGTCGTGCGCGCCGCGATGCGATGGTGGGACGCCACGGCGGCGGCGCGGGACTTCTCTGACTCCGGATGGAAGAACAGCACGGTCTCATCATCCAGATCGTTCACCGGCTTCAAGGCGCGCTCGAAGAAGATGGGCTTCGCCGGCAGGCGCACCTTGCCTGGCGGCGTGGTGCCAATCAGGAGGGCCTTGATGATGCGCTGAGGGTGCAGGCGCGCCACCACCTGGGCCGCGATTCCACCCAGCGACCAGCCACCGATGACGAAGCGCTCCAGGCCGAGCGCGTCGGCCAGGTCGACGGCATCCTGCGCCATCTTCGTGCGCACATAGCTGGGCGTGCCGGTCGACTGGCCCAGGCCGGAATAGTCGAAAGTGATGACGCGGTGGTGGGCCGCCAGCGCATCGAGGAAGGCGGGGTCCCACGAATCCAGGACGCCGCGAAACCGCAGGCACAGGATGATGGGCACGCCCTGGCCGAGGTCGCGATAGGCGAGGCGGCGCCCCTTCACCTCGACGAAGCGGGTGGGCGTGTTGACGGCGGTGGGGATGGGGGATGGCATATGCGAGCTCCGGGTGATGGAGGAGGACCCTCCGGGTAGAATGCAATCAGACGGACAGGGCCTCGAGCGGGCTGGCCGTGTCGAGGAACTTGAAAGTGATTATGATGACGGACCTTCGTGCCGTCTTTTGTACGGTGGGTTGGACGACTCACACCTTGGTATGAGTGCGTGTCCGCTAGCGCGCGAAGGGCAGGGTGAAGAGGAATCGTGCCCCGCCAGAGGGGATGTTCTCCGCCCAGATGCGGCCGCCATGCGCCTCGATGATGTTGCGGCAGATGGATAGGCCCATACCGAGACCGCTTGCCTTGGTGGTGAAGAAACTCTGGAAGAGCCGGTCGTGGTGCTCCGGGGGGATGCCCGGTCCCGAGTCCTCGATGGCGAAACGCAGCTCGCCGTTGTCCGCCACGGTGCTCAGGCCGAGCCTCGGCCGCGGGCAGTGGGCGCGCTTCATCTCCTGCATGGCATTGAGCGCCAGGTTGACGATGGTCTGCTGAAGCTGCACGCGGTCGGCCTCGATGTCTGGCAGGCCGCCCGTGAGCGCGAGGTGCAGATCCACCTCATGGGCCATCAATTCGTGGTGAAGGAACCGGACCGCTTCCTCGACGGCCTGGTTGGGCGGCAGACGCTGCCGCTCCGCGGCCTTGTTCGAGTCGTAGGCTCTGGCCTTCATGCCGACGGAGCGGAAGAGGCTCTGTAAGGCGGTACGCGGTGATGCGTCGTCGTCCACGATACGGATTACGGCGGCTTCCTCACACATGCCGGTAACCTGACATGGCGAGATCGAGCCCGCAGCGATGGCGCGAGTCAGAGCGCCGACCCCAGCCGCTGCACGCCGGCATTGGTCTTGGAAGAAGTGGGAAGAGGCACGGCGCAATCTCCTGATGCGTTATGGCAACAGGATGCACCGGGCACGCGTCCAAGCCCATTCTACGTGGGGTTGGGCAACCCATACCTTGGTATGAGGTGCCCAACCCCCCCGCCTGGCCCTTACAAGCGGATCAGCTCCACGTCATCCATGTGGATGTAGTTGGCCGAGTTGCCCACGCTGGCGCGGGTGTGGAAGCCCAGCTCGAGGGTGCCACCGGAGACGTAGATGGCGGGCGTCTCCACCAGCGCCCAGTTGCCGTAGGTGCCCAGGTCCGTGAAGACGGGTCCGCACGAGCCGCACGTCTTCGCCTGCAGCCGCGCGATGTCGAAGCCGCCTCCCTTGCGCACCCACGCGCGCACCTTGTAGTTGCCCGTCGCCAGCCCCGTGCGCGTCTGGTACGTCCACACCTCGAAGGGCGACCCGCTCCAGTGCGTCAGGTGGTACGCGCCCGAGCGGCCGCCGTTGTACGTCTCGGAGAAGTCCGCGGCCTCGGTGCCGTTGGGGCTCCAGGTGGCCCAGCCCGTCATGCCCGACTCGAAGCCCGGGTTGGTGAGCGASACACCGCTGGAGCCKCCCTGCTGGTACCAGCGCACCCACTCCACCTCCATCGTCTTCCTCGTGCCCGCGGGCAGCGCGATGCTGGCGGGGCTCGGGTGGCCGTACCAGTTGCCGCCCAGCGCCAGGTTCAGGATGAGGTAGTGCGGCTGCTGGAACTCGGTYTCRTTGTGGTAGTACGTGGCGCCCACGCGCTGGCCGTCCAGACGGAACACCATGCTGCTGGCGGTCCACTCCACCTCGTAGGTGTGGAAGGAGTCGGCCAGGTTGTARCCGCCGCTCTGGCCCGTGCCCCARTCCGCCTGCCCGCCGTTGTRCCAGTGCGTGGCGGACTTCATCCACGTGGGCTCRTTGGAGTGCCACTCCAGGATGTCGATCTCCCCGCTGGCCGGCCACCCGACGTTGGAGATGTTGGCRCCCAGCGTCCAGAAGGCCGGCCACATGCCGTAGCCCGAGGGAATCTTGATGCTGGCGGCAACCTTCCCGTACYGCCGYTCCACCTTGCCCTTGGTGTGCAGGCGGCCGGAGTAGAAGGAGCGCGGGCCRTAGCCGGTGCACCGCGAGTCCAYGGGGTTGTCGCCCGTGCGCTCGGCGGTGATGACGAGCTTGCCGCCGCCCACCGTGACGTTCTGCGCSCGGGGGAACTCCAGCTCGCCCGTGCCGAAGTTGCAGTTGTTGGTGACGGGGTCCCAGTTGCTCGTCAGCACGGTCCAGTTGTTGCCGTTGACGGCCGWGCCGTCGAACTCGTCCTGCCAGACGAGATTCCAGCCGGCGCCCGGGTTGTAGCCCAGCTCCGCCTGCTCGTGGCTCCCGAGGTCAACCTCCTCGGGGAGCTCGGAAGGATCCATCGCGCACCCCTGGAGGGCGGCGAGACAGCACGTGGCGAGGAAACGGAAATGAAGCTTGCGAGGATTCATGGGGGGTCCTCCTTGGAGAATGGGATTCCGCGTCAGGAATGTAAAACGCGCCATCGCCGACTTTATCCACTGTCCGAAGAAAGACAAGGGAAGGGGCACGGAATTCGAGCGACGCAACGCGGCACGACACGCTGTAGGCTGACCGCCCCGCCAATCTGGCAGGTGAAGGAGCGATACACGGATGGCCGCGCAGACGATGGAGCAGTTGGTTTCCCTGTGTAAGCGCCGGGGATTCATCTTTCCTGGCTCGGCGGTCTACGGCGGTCTTCAGGGCACCTATGACTACGGTCCGCTCGGCGTCGAGCTGAAGAACAATCTCAAGCTCGCGTGGTGGCGCGCCAATGTCTGGGAGCGCGAGGACATGGAGGGGATCGACGCGGCGATCCTGATGAACAAGCTGACCTGGCGCTACTCCGGCCACGAAGAGACCTTCGTGGACCCGATGGTCGACTGCAAGAACTGTAAGATGCGGTGGCGTGCGGATCAGATCTCCGGCAAGTGCCCGAATTGCGCGTCGGCCGAGCTCACCGAGCCGCGTCCGTTCAACCTGATGTTCAAGACGCAGATCGGGCCCGTGCCGGACCCCGAGTCGTTCTCGTACCTGCGGCCCGAGACTGCGCAAGGCATCTTCGTCAACTTCAAGCACGTGCTCGACTCCACGTCGCGCAAGCTCCCGTTCGGCATCGCGCAGATCGGCAAGGCGTTCCGCAACGAAATCACCCCGCGCAACTTCATCTTCCGGGTCCGCGAGTTCGAGCAGATGGAGATCGAGTTCTTCGTCCGCCCGGGCGAGGACGAGGCGTGGCACCAGAAGTGGGTGGAGGATCGGATCAACTGGTGGCTGTCCGTGGGTCTGTCCCGGCAGAACCTCGAGCCGTACCACCAGAAGCCCGAGGAGCTCGCCCACTACGCCAAGGCGACGGTGGACCTGCTCTACCGCTTCCCGCACGGACTGGAAGAGCTCGAGGGCATCGCCAACCGCACCGACTACGACCTGGGCTCGCACAGCAAGGACCAGGGCGCGCTCGGATTGAGGGCGCGCGTCAGCCCCAATTCACACAGCACCGACAAGCTCACGTATTTCGACCCCGAGACGAAGCAGCACGTGGTGCCCTTCGTGATCGAGCCGTCGGCCGGCGTGGACCGCGGGGTGCTCGCGCTCCTGAGCGAGGCCTACGCGGAGGAGCAGGTGAAGCCCGCCCCGGCGGACCGCTTGAAGCCGGTGCAGGAGGCGCTCGGCACGTTCCTCAAGTCGGTGGGCCGCAACGAGAAGATTCCGGCCCAGGCCAAGGAGGCCCTCCTGGCCGAGGGCGAGCGGATCGCCCAGGCGCTCGGCGAGCGGCTGCCGTCCATCACGGGGTTGCTGTCGATGCCCGGCGCGGAGAGCATCGAGGTGGCGAAGAAGCTGCGCGGCCAGGTGGACCCGGTGGTGGATGAGTTCTACCGGACGGTGCTGCACTTCAAGCCGCACCTGGCGCCCATCAAGGTGGCGGTGCTCCCGCTCAAGAAGAACCACCCTGAGATCGTCAGCACCGCGAAGAGCATCCGGAGGAAGCTCCAGTCGACCGGTGCGATGCGCATCGTCTACGACGACACCGGAGCGATCGGAAAGCTCTACCGGCGCCAGGACGAGATCGGCACACCGTTCTGCATCACGGTGGACTTCGACACGCTCGGTGAAGGCAACGACACGGCGCTCAAGAACACCGTCACCGTGCGCCACCGTGACAGCATGGCGCAGGAGCGCGTCGCCATCTCCGAGCTCGAGACCTGGCTGCGGGAGAAGATGCAGTCAGGCGCATAGGAAAGAGGGGGGCTTCTACGCGAAGGCGGCGCTGCGCAGGACCATCACATCCGCGAAGTCCATGCGGTGCGGCGCGAGACACAGCGCCCCCTGCGACACCTGCTCGAGAAAGTGCTCGCCATAGTCGTGGCGAGGGCCCGAGGCATACACGGTGATGTCCCGGGTCCTCGCGATGCCCCCCAACATCCGCGCAACCGCGTGCGCCACTTCTCCCCAGAAGGGGAAGTACAAATAGAAGGCGGTACCGTCCGACATGTCCACGTCGCGGACATCCGCGTGGATGAACTCCAGGTTCGGCAGCGTGAAACGCTCGGCGGTGCGGCGCGCGGACTCGACGTACGTCTGGCCGTACTCGACTCCCTTGACCCGGGCCGAGGAGCTCGCGGCCACGGTGATGGCGAACTTCCCGTTGCCGCAGCCGAGGTCATAGACCGTGTCGCGCTTGCCGGGATTGATGAGGGAGAGGAAGTCGGAGATGCGGTGGGCCCGCGAGGCCATGTTCACCTGACCGCATGGGGGCCGGTTCTGGCCGGTGGTGATGCGGGAGATGCGCAGCAGGCCCTCGAGCCAGTCATCCGCCGCGGTGCTCGCGCGGCCCTCCGCCTCGGTGAAACCAAAGCCTTCCCACCGCTCCCGGAAGTGAGCCGCCGTGAGGACTCCCGAGCGAAGCTGCTGGGCGACCTCATCTCCGGCCGCATCCAGCGCCTCGGTCACCGAGAGGGTTCGTGCCTCCACTGCTGCCCAGAGGGCCTGGAGCTCCGGACGCGCCTGCACATCCAGGAGGAGGAGGTCCGGCTCCACGTTCTCCTTCACGAAGGAGAACCGCTCGAAGAGCTCCCACAGCCCACCCAGGCCCATGGTGCGCAGGTCCTTCGTGTCCAGGAGGGTCTCGGCGCGCTCGACCCACCAGGGCGCGGCACGTGGGGTAGGGGAGGTGGGCATGGGACCCAGGGTGTCAGAGCGCCGGGCACCTGTCCAAGACGGGCGCGTCCGGCCCGGCGCTTTCCTCGCGGGCCCGCCAGCTTCCCTGGCGAGCTCATCAAGTGAAGACGTCGGAGACCAACCGGCCCTGTTTCTCCATGTCCGTGAGCCATTCCGTGGCTTCCTCCGCGGAGCAGCCCACGGTTTCCTGGTGGAGCCTCGCGAGCGTCTCCCGGACCGCGGGTGCCATGCGCTGGCCATCCCCGCAGATGAAGAACAGGGCTCCCTGGCCGAGCAGCGCCTTCACCCGCTCGCGTTCCTTCCACAGCCGGTGCTGCACGAACGTGACGTCACCGTCGGGTTGGCGGAAGAAGGCGGGCAGCACCTCCACCACTCCCTCCCGCTCCCATTTCTCCAGCTCGTCCCGGTAGAGGAAGTCCACGTCCGGGTGGTCGCAGCCGAAGAAGAGCAACGCCGGCCCGGCCGTCTCCCCTCGCGCGTGGCGCAGCGCCCGCTCCTGGAGGAAACCCCGGAAGGGCGCCAGTCCCGTGCCCGCGCCCACCAGGATGATGGGCGTCGCGTTCGAGGCCGGCGGGTGGAAGGGCACGTTCGGCGTGCGTACCGCGACCGCCGCCTGCTCCCCGGGGCGCAGCCGCGCGAGGTAGCTCGAGCACGTGCCGTGGAAACGGCCCCGGCCGGACCAGGCCTCCGCGTCCACCACCGCCACCGTCAGCGTGCACCGCGTGGCATCCGCCAGTGGAGACGAGGACACCGAGTACTGCCGCACCCGCATGGCCGGCAGCAGCTCGAGGAAGTCTCCGAAGGACAGGATGCACGAGTCGTACTGCTCCAGCAGGTCCAGCACACTCACGCGCTTCTCGAGGATCTCCTTCTTGTACCGCTCGGCGTCCTGGGCCAGGGCGGCCAGGTGCATCGCGTGTGGCGGGCACGGGTTCTTCTCCGCCAGCCGCTCCAGATCCTTGCGCGTGGCGGGCGCGGACAGCTCCACGTGCCGGCCCAGCAGTTCCTGCACCGACAGGGGCCTGCCCGTGGGAAGCGAGGAGGCCTGGTCGCCCCGGGTCGAGCGCAGGACGATGGCGGCATCCGTGCGCACCCCGAAGCGGCGAGCGGCCCGCTCCACGAGCTCCGGGTGGTTCTCCGGCAGCACGGCGAGGTAGTCACCCGCCGCGTACGTCACGCCCTCGGGCAGCTTGAACACGAGGTGCCGCTTGGAGCGCCCGAACGGCGACGTCATGTCCACGAGCTCGCGGTTCTCCACCACCGTCGCCAGCTCGAGCTTGTTCTGCCTCACCAGCTCCACGCTGGCGGACGGCACCACCTCCACCGTGAAGAGCGGACCGGAAGCCACCTGGCGCGAGGACACGCCGAGCGCCGTGCCCACTCCGTCCCAGAAGGGCACGTACCACTGCTCGAACTCCCCGAAGAAATCCGCCCGTGCATCCGCCTCGCCGCGTGCGAAGAGCCTCTGGGCCCCCGCGGCGCTCAGCCGTTCGTCGAGGTGCCGGGGAACGGCCTGGTAGGTGTCGCCCCAATCCTTGTTGCCGCAGCCGAACACGGCGTAGCGCACGTTCTTCAGCGAGCCCTCGGGGAGCTGGGACACCCACGCGTGGAACGCGCGCGCGTTGTCCGGCGGCTTTCCGTTGTAGGAGGCCGTCACGATGAAGACCGCGCCTTCCGTGGGCAGCTTGCCGGTGTACTCGTCCAGGGGCGCGACCCGCGCCGAGTAGCCACGCGCGAGCCCATCACTCGCGATGCGCCGGGCGAAGGCCTCGGAGGCCCCCGAGTTGGAGCCGTAGAGCAGCAACAAGGGCGTGCCATGCGCGGCCGCCTTCTCCGCCGGCTGGGCCGGCTGGGACACGGGCACCGCGGGGCGGGGCGTGGGCCGGGGCGCGAGCGGCCGGGAGGTGGGCTTGCGCTCGCGGACGCGGAGCTTGAGGCAGTCGGGCTTGAGCGTGAGCGTCTCGCGGATGCGGAGCTTGTACGGCTCGGGCTCGGAGAGGTGGAAGCGCTGCAGCATCATGCCGAGCACCAGCGTGGCCTCCTGGAGCGCGAACGCCCGGCCGATGCACGCGCGCATCCCGTTGCCGAACGGCTTCCACGCGTGCGGGGGAATGCTGTCGCGCACCTCGGGGGCGAAGCGCTCCGGGTCGAAGCGCTCGGGGTCCTTCCACACGGCGGGGTCGCGGTGCAGCATGGGAATGAGCACCAGCAACGGATCGTCGGGCCCGACGGGGTAGCGCCCTCCCAGCAGGGTGTCTTGGGCCTTGGCGTGCAGGCTGAAGGCCGGCGCGGTGGGCCACAGGCGCAGCGTCTCGCGGAGGATTTGATCGATGTACTGCAGCTGGGAGACCTGCTCGAAGCGCGGCGTCTCCGAGCCGAACACCCGGTCCACCTCGGCCTGGGCCTTCTGGAGTACCTCGGGGTAGTGGAGCAGGTAGTAGATGGCGAAGGACAACAGGCCGCTCGTCGTCTCGTGGCCCGCGATGAGGAAGGTCACGAGCTGATCGCGGATGTTGGTGTCATCGAGCCTCTCGCCGGTCAGGGGATCCACCGCCTCGAGCATGATGCTCAGGATGTCGCGGGGGGCCTCGCCGGGACGGGTGGCCCGGCGCTTCTCGATGAGCTGCTGCGTCAACTCGCGCAGATAGCCGGTGTCGGACTCGAACTGGCGCCGGGTGCGCACCATGAGCTGCGTCTGCACGGGCAGGCGCCGGGTGCGGTTGCCCGCCTCCTCCAGGGCTCGCACCATGGAGTCGACGAAGGGGTGCATCTGGGTCTGGTAGAAGGAGTTGAAGCGGAAGGAGAAGCCGCACAACGCGATGGTGTCGAGCGTCAGCCGCGTCATGTCGTCGGACACGTGGATGTCCGTCTCGGGTCCGAAGCGCGCCCAGCGGGTGAGCATCTGGTCGGCCACGTCGAGCATGCCGTCGTGGTAGTCGCGCATGGCCGCGGGGCTGAAGGCGGGCACCAACAGGCGGTGGGCCTTGCTCCATTTGGGGTCCTCCGTCTCCACGGTGAAGAGGCCTTCGCCTCCCAGGGCGCGCAGGTTCTTGAGCGCCTGGGTCACCATCTTCTCGAAGCGCGCCTCGTCACAGGCGTCCGCCACCAGCTCGTACGAGCCGATCACCTGGACGGATGCGCCCGGGAAGGACAGCCGGAAGATGGGCCCGAGCTGGCGCGCGAGCTTCATCATGTTCTGCAGGGGGATCTCGGAGCCGATGTCGGGCGCGTTCCCCAGGAGGGGGCGGGGGCGTGGCTGGGGGATGTTCGTGGACAGGGCGGGCTTGCTCATGGGAATTCCAGGTGGGCTGAGCCCATGAATAGTGCTCAGCTCGCGAGAGCGAAATTCGCATTGGGCTCACTTTTTGGAGACGCGGTGACATGAGCAAGCGCAACCGGTCCGCTCCTCGGAAAAAGCCACGTCAGGAGCGGGCGAAGGCCACGGTGGAGACGATCCTGGAGGCGGCGGCTCACGTTCTGGTCACCTCCGGCTACGAAGGGACCACCACCAAGGCGGTCGCCGAGCGGGCAGGCGTGAGCATCGGTTCCCTCTACCAGTACTTTCCGAGCAAGGAGGCGCTGGTGGCCATGTTGCTCGAGCGCTTCCACCAGCGCGCCCTGCAGGTGCTCTCCGAGAAGCTGGCGCCCCACCCGATCACGGATCTGGAGCAGGAGGTGCGTGAGCTGGTGCGGGTCCTGGTGGAGTTCTACGCGGAGAATCCGCGCTTGCAGCGGGTCCTCCTGGAGCAGGCGCCTCGCATTGGACCCCTTCAGGCCGTCCAGCAGATCGAGGCGCGCGTGGAGTCACTCGTGCAGATCGTGCTCGCCCAGAACCTGGAGTTCGAGCGGCCGCGCAACCTGGGGCTGGTGGTCTTCGTCATCATCCGGGCCCTGCGCAGCGCCGTGTGGGCCTCGGTCGTCGAGCGGCCCGAGCTGATGGGGACCCCCGAGTTCGTGGAGGAGCTGAGTGCGCTCATCCTGGGCTACCTGCGGCCACAAGGAGCGCAGCGGAGGCACCCCGCGCCCTGAGTGAAACCGTGTGGTTGATTGGGGCATTCAATCCACCAGGAGCAGGCGCAGGCTGACGTCGAGCTGGCTGCGCACGAGTCGCAGCAGGCTGTCCAGCTCGTCGGGCGTCAGCCTCAGCCGCGCCGTCAGCTCCTCGCGGGTGAGGACCAGCAGCCGCTCGCGGGCACGGGCAATCCAGCGGGCCACCGTGGAGCGGGGCGCCTGATAGGTGGCGCTCACCGCGTCCATGGACTGGCCGTGCACGTGGTGCAGCCGCAGCAGGTTGCGCTCCCGGGCCTCCAGCTGGCCCAGCGCGGCGCGGAAGGCCTCCCGGAAGTCCTCCTGGTGCCGCTCGCGGATGAAGGCCAGCTCGGGGTCCGCGCCCAGCCGATCCGCCAGGACCGCCGGAGCCTCCTCCAGGGACCGCTCGCGCGGCGCGGCGCGCTGCCGGTCGATGTGGAGCCGCAGCGCCACCGCCCGCACCCACTGCCCCAGCGGACCCCGCCCGGAGTAGGAGGCCAGCTTGGGCGGTGCTCCCTCCACCGGCACCAGCAGCCGCTGGCGCAACAACTGCCGCAGCTCGTCCACCAGGGCTGACTCCTCGCGCGGCAGCCACGTTCCCACCAGCGATAGCACGTGCGCGTCGAGCGCCTCGAGTGCCCGCGCCTCCCCTCGCACGCAGGCGAAGGCGAGGAAGAAGTCTCCCGCGCGCAGGCTCTCGAGCACCTCGCGGGCCTCTCCCGTGGAAGGCAGCCGCTCGGCCACGTAG
Source organism: Archangium sp. Cb G35 (assembly GCF_001896145.1). Classification (NCBI taxonomy): domain Bacteria; kingdom Pseudomonadati; phylum Myxococcota; class Myxococcia; order Myxococcales; family Archangiaceae; genus Archangium; species Archangium sp. Cb G35. The sequence continues at coordinate 882,988 of NZ_MPOI01000002.1, read as the reverse complement.
GCCAGGAAGGCCTTCGCGTCCATGCCCACCTCCGGCCAGGCCTCGCGCGCCTGGCTCACCAGCCCCGCGAGTGCTTCCTCCAGCCCGGGAAGCGCCCGTAGCGCCGGGACGAGCGCATGCGGCGCCCGCGACAGGAAGGACTCGGTCTGCTCGGACGTCACGGTTCACCTCCATCAACGGGCGGACAGCCAGGACTGTACCTCGCGCGCGCGGGGCTGGTAGGCGGGCACGCCCTGGGCGTAGGCCTCGTGGGCCTCGCGCGCCAGGGAGAGCGCCCGGGGCCGTTCCTCCCGCGACGGCCAGAGGACACGGGCGAGCGCGAAGCGTGCCCGGGCCAGCTCGGGTGGGGCCAGCTCCACCCGCGTGGAGAGCTCCACCGCCCGCTCCAGCGGCTCGCGGGCCTCGAGCAACTGGCCGCCCTCCACCAACGCTTCGCCCAGCATCGCGAGCGTCTGTGCCACCCGGGGGTGTTCCGCTCCGAGCGATTTCTCGCGCAACTCCAGCGCCTGCCGCAGGTGGAGGAGCGCCGGGCGTACCCTGCGCAGGCGCAGCTCCACGTGCCCCAGGTTGTACAGGGCGCTGGCCACCTTCGGGTGCTCGGGGCCGAGCGTGGCCTCCCACAGCCCGCGCGCCGCCTCGAAATGGTCGCGCGCGTCGTGCAGGCGGCCCACGTCCATCGCCACCCAGCCCAGGTTGTTGCGCGACAGGGCCACGTCCGGGTGCCGGGGGCCGAGGTGCGCCTCCTGGATGGCGAGCGCCTCGCGGTAGGCCGCCTCCGCCCGCGTGTGCTGTCCCAGGTCCGCCTGTACATTGCCCAGGCTCAGCAGCACGTGGGCCATCCGCAGCTGCCCCCCGTCCCCTCCCTCGCGCAGACTGGCCAGGGCTCGCTCGTAGTGGGGCAGTGCCTCCGCCAGCTGGCCTCTCAGCGAGAGCGCGTCGCCCAGGTTCACCCGGATCATGCTGGTGCTGGAGTGCTCCGCTCCCAGGAGCCGCTCGCTGAGCTCGAGCGCCTCGCCGTAGCGTGCCACCGCGTCGGCCACCTTCCCCTGGAGCCGCAGCGCGGTGGCCACGTTGTTGAGGTGCACCGCACGCAGCGGGTGCTCCTGGCCGTACACCGCCTCCACCAATGCCAGGGCGCGCGCGTGGTGCCGCTCCGCCTCCGCGTAGCGCCCCAGCGCGTTGAGGGCCGAGCCCATGCCCGTCAGTACATCGGCGAGCGCCACGTCCTGGGGGCCGCGCGCCCGCTCCAACAGGGACAGGGCCTCGCTGGCGTCCGTGAGCGCGCGCGCGTAGTCGCCCTGCCGGTAGCTGAGGCTGCTGCGGACGCGGCGCAGCTCCGCCGCCACCTCCAGGGAGGCCTCGGGCCCCAGCCGTTCCAGGGCCGCCTCCGCCATGCGCGCGGTGCGCTGCGCCTCCTTGTTCAGGCCCAGGCCCTCGGCTTCCGTGTACAGGAGGCGGTTCCATGCGCGCGCGGCCGTCTCGTCGTCGTGCCCGGCCTCCGCCACGCGCACCGCCTCCTCCAGCACCTCGCGGGCCGCGGCGAAGTTCCCCGCGGTGCCGCGCAGCTCGCCCAGCAGGAGCAGGGCCCACGCCAGCGTGGGCCGGTGTCCCAGCCCGCGCAGTGCCTCCACCGTCTCCTCCAGCCGGAGCAGCGCGCGCTCATGGACGCCGGCCGAGCCCTGCACGCGCAGTCCGTCCAGCTCCCGGCGCAGCGCCGCCAGCCGCCGCCGGGCCTCCGGGGCTTCCGGCAACGGGTCCACGCGGGCGAGCGCGTCCCGGTCCGCGCACGCGGCCAGGGAGGGGAGCTGCCGCGCGGCTTCGGTCGCCCGCGTGAGGGCCTCCCGCTCGCCTCCCTCCAGCAGCTCCACCAGGTCGTTCAACGCCTGGCGCCGGCCATCCAGGCACGCGGCGCGCAGGTCCATCAACTGCTCGGACTGCGCCCGCCGCACGCGCGTGTCCTCGCAGGACTGCCGCTCCTGGGCCACCAGCGCCTGGGCATAGGCGTCCAGTGCCCGCGCGGTGGACTCGAAGCTGTCCCCCCGTCCCGGCGGCGCGCCCTGACGGAAGCGCTGCTCCAGCCGGGCCCGGCGCGCCGCGTCCCATGTGCCCTCCAGCCGGGCCTCGAAGCCGGTGCACACCCGCGAGGCGTCACCCCTGGCCAGGCCGAAGCCCGCGGCCGCGCTGGCCGCCACACCCGCGGCGAGTGCCGCCGCCGCCCAGCGTCCGCGGCGCGCACGTGAGCCGGAATCGAGCCGGGTGAGCAGGGCGTCCAGGGTGGGGTGGCGCGAGTCCGGCTCGGCGGCCAGACCTCGCAGCACGGCCTCGCGCACGGCGCCGGGCACACGCGCGCCGCGGGGCGGTGGCGTCACCCGTCCCCCTCGCAGGGCCTGGATGCGCTCCTCGGGCGAGTCACCCGCGAAGGGCCGCTGGCCGAAGAGGGCCTCGTACAGCGCGACGCAGAAGCTGAACTGGTCGCTGCGTGCGTCCGCGCGCAGGCCCCGCCACTGCTCCGGGGACATGTACGCGGGCGTGCCCAGCCGGACGCCGGTGATGGTGTCGCCTCCCCGTGGCGGAGTCTCCCGGACGGGGCCTTCTCCGTCCCTCGGCTCCGGTGGCGTCTGGGGCGCGAGCACCGCGCGCGCGAGGCCGAAGTCGGTGACGCGCACCTGGCCGTCGTCCCCCAGCAGCACGTTGTCCGGCTTGAAGTCGCGGTGCACCAGCCCCACCGCGTGCGCGGCGGCCAGCCCCTGGCCCGCCAGGAGGAAACGCGAGAGCACCTCGCGCCACGGCCGGGGTGCCTCCGCCAGCCACTGGCGCAGCGTCCTCCCCCGCACCAGCTCCATGGCGAGGAAGACGGTGTCGCCGTCCTGGCTCACGTCATGGACGATGACGACGTTCGGATGGGACAACCGGGCCAGTGCCTGGGCCTCGCGCACGAGCCGTCCCCGCGCCTCCGCATCCGCCACCGCCCCGGGTTTGAGCAGCTTGAGTGCCACCTCCCGGTCCAGGTCCGGGTCATACGCGGCGAAGACGACTCCCATGCCCCCCTCGCCCACGCGGCGCTGCAGCACGTAGCGCCCCACGCGGGCTCCGGGCCCAGGTGTCAGCGGCGCCGGGGGCTCCAGGTCCTCCGTGGACGGGGCCTCCCCACCCCTCAGTCCCGCCGCCACCGCGCAGCATGCCGCGCACCCATCCAGGTGGGCCTCGAGACCGGTCACGGCCTCCGCTGACAGGCGCCCCTGCTCCCACTCCAGCAGCTCGTTTTCGTCAGGACACGGAGTCATGAGAATAACCGTAAAATCTTATAGGTCGGGAAATGTACTTCACCGGGAGACCCGCCTGAAACGAGGACGATCACGGCGGTGGGGCGGGGGGCCGGGGCCAGCTCACGCCGCAGGGGGGCTCGGCGCCCCTGGCCATGCGCTCCACGACGGGCATCTACTCCGTGACCGGCGGCCCGCTGGGCCGCCTCCCGGTGCGGGACGGCCTCATCCAGGACGCGGGCTCGCTGCGTCAGGCCGCTACCGTCGACGGCTACGTCGGCAAGCCGGTCTCCGCGCTGCTGGAGCGGATCGCCTCCCGCGCCAGGTCCGTCCAGTACGCAGGCCCCGACGCGCCCAAGCTCTCCATGATGGAGGCTCGCCCCACTGGGCCGAGTGCCCAGAGCTGGTGCGGGATTCCTCTCTTTGGCCACAAGTGGTGCCGCAAGCCCACGAACATCACCTTCACGGACTACACGAGCACGCGTTGGCTCGTCGGCGATGGCATGAACGAGTGGATGTACAACAACTACAACAACAGCCTGTATCTCTACTGGCGTGCCAGCGGCACGTCCGACGTCATGGTGTACGAGGCCAATTACGGCGCTACTGGGTAGTGGGGCGCGGCATTCTGCTCCGGCCCGGCGCACTGCCCGCGCGTCACCCTCCAGCGGCCCTTCTTGCTCCCTCTTCACCAGCCCGCCGCCCTTCACAGGGCCCCCATGTGTCCTATCCTCTTGCGCTGTTCGTGACGAAGGGCTCGGGCCTGGTCCGCAGCCAGAACGAGCGTCCAAGGGCTACGGCAGCGTGGAGACCTGGGACCACCTGCGGTTGAGCAAGCCCCGGCTGTTCGGCTGGGTGAGGGCCTCTGGCGGGTCCCCGCGAGTCACGTTTTCGACGAGCCAGCTCTATCCAGGGGAACCGCAACCTCCTTCGCCTCTCGGCGTGCAGAAGCAGTGGGTGAAGTCGTCTCGCTAGACGGCTCCCCGCATGCACGCAACGACGGCGAGAAGAAGGGCGCAGCGGCGTTCGCCTGGCTCACGAGCAACTGGCACGGCGTGAGCCTGACTGTCACGACCACGGCGAACCCACTTCACCCCTGGCGGGAATGCCGCGTGGAGGATGCCATGACAAGGAGCTGCCTCATGACGTGATTCGAACAATGTCTCACAAAGAATGCCGTCCTGTTGCCGAGACGTGGAGGTGGTGCCTCCCTGCTCGTCCACATCGAAGACACACATGATTGCAAAATGATCACCTGACCAGCCATTGGAGAACATCATGTTGCACAAGATCAAGACCCTGCTCGCCGGCGCTGCTGTGGCGGGCGCCCTGGTGACCATCGCGCCGACCAGTGCTCTGGCGGCGTCCACAATCCCTTCGCGTGCTCAGTGCAAGACCAAGGATTTCATTGCATCCAAGAATTATTACGATTACGTCAAGTCAGAAACGCGCACATCGGAGCTCGGCACGATTCGCATCACGCATTTCTTCAAGCCCGTGACGGGTCCCAAGAAATGGTGCGCCTACAACACCAGTGGCCGCGAACAGTTCAATACCGGCACCTGGTAACAGCAGCCAAAACAGGGCGAGCGCTTCCAAGCTGAGCGTTCTGGAACTGGAGCTGGCGCGGTTTGCCGCGCCAGCTCCACCAGAAGTCCCGCCTGGGAGCGGCGTACCAGGGCGTCTCCACGCAGAAAGTGGTGAGCTCGTCCAGCCCTCCAGAGACATCAAGGGCTCCGCGACGGCCTCGGGGTGCTCGGGGGTGAGGACGTCCACCCGGTCCCCGAAAACCCCCGTGAGGCTCATCAGCACCGCGGGCGACCACCACCCCCGCAACTCTCGCAGCGCACCCGCGCGAAGCCGTGCACCCATCCAGGTGGGCCTCGAGCCCGGCCACGGCCTCCGCCGACAGGCGCCCCTGCTCCCACTCCAGCAGCTCGTTTTCGTCAGGACACGGAGTCATGGGAATAACCGTGAAGCCGTATAAGTCGGGAAATGTACTTCACCGGAGACCCGTCTGAAACGAGGACGATCACGGCGATGGGGCGGGGGGGGCCGGGGCCAGCAAGGCCATGCGTCGCGCGGGGGCGCCTCGGCCTCCCGCACTTTTCACGCTCGGTCAGAGCGCCACGCCGGCCTTGGTAGGTATTGAGGGCGTACTCGACCAGGCGCAAGGCGGGAGGGTGACCGTGAAGGTGGTGCCGCGTCCCGGCGCGCTCCGCACCTGGATGTCGCCGCCCATGGCCTGCAGATGGGTGTGGCAGATGGACAGGCCGAGCCCGGTTCCCTCGCCCACGGGTCTGGTGGTGAAGAAGGGCTCGAAGATGTGCGGCAGCACCTCGGGAGGAATCCCCACACCCGTGTCGCTCACCTGGATGACGGCGTGCCCCCGCTCGTCCCGGCGCGTGGTGACACGCACCTCGTTCTGGTCCGCGCGTCCCTCGGGGATGGCCTGGGCGGCGTTGACGAGCAGGTGGAGGAACACCTGGCCCAGCCGCGTCTCGTCACCGAGCACCGTCGGCGGCGTCCCATACTCCTTCACCACCCGGGCCCGAGGACGGAGCTGTCCGTCCGCTGTCGCCAGGGACACGTCGAGCAGCGTGTGGAGGTCCACCTCCTTCGAGGGCTCCCTTTGGGCGCGGGCCAGGGTCCGCAGGTCCGCCACGATGCGGCGCACCCGCTCCGCGCCCACCTTCGCCTCGGAGAGCGCTTGCTCCACCTCCTGCCAGCGCTCGGACTCATCCTCGCGCTTCGTGAGGTCTCTCAGCTCCCCCGTCACGTAGTTGAGGTTGGAGATGATGAAGGCGAGCGGGTTGTTGATCTCATGCCCGACGCCCGAGGCAAGCGTCCCCACCGCGGCCATCTTCTCCGCCTGGACGAGCCGCTCCCGGGTGTCCTGCAGCTCCTGGAGGTGGGCCCTCAGCTCGGTGGTGCGCTCCTCGACACGTGCCTGGAGCTGGCGCTCGCGCAGGCGGTGTTCGCGCAGGCGCAGCCACATCCCACCGGCGATGACCAGAGCCCCCGCCAGCGCGCAGGCCGTCCGGAAGAGGCGCGTCTCGTGGAAGTGGGGTTGCTGGTGGATCCGCAGCTCCGCGGCGGGGGTCGTCTGGCCGTCCTCCGTCGAGAGCGCCATGACGCGGAACCGGTAGTGCCCCGGCGGCAGGTGGGTGTAGACGGCCTTGCGCTGCTCCGGCCCGGCCTCCACCCAGTCCTTGTCCAGGCCCTCGAGCTGGTAGCGGAAGCGCAGGCGCTGCGGAGAACCCAGGCGCGGGGACGTGTAATGGATTTCGACACGCTCCGTGCCGGGAGGGAGGTGGCCCCACTGGGAGGCGGGCACGGTCCGCCCATCTACCCGGACCTCCTCGAGGAGCACCGGTGGCGGAGGGGCCGCGGGCGCCACCTCGCGGTTCGGATCGTAGGCGACGGCGCCGCGGATGGTGGGGAACCACAGCCGGCCATCCCGGCTGCGCAGCCCGGAGGGCCACCCCACCGCGTTGGACTCCGGGGATCGCATCCCGTCGTCCGTCCCATGGAGCCGCGACCGGACGCGTGCGAGCCGGCCCTCGGCCACCGCGTCCAGCTCCTCCTGGGAGACGCGGAAGACGCCCTTGTTGCAGCCCAGCCACAGGTTGCCGCGCCCATCGGGCATGGCCTGGAAGATGGCGTCGTCGAAGAGCCCCTCGGCCCGGGTGAAGCGCGTGAAGCGCCCCGCCTTCCATCGGGTGAGTCCCGCGGTGGAGCCGATCCAGAGCGTGCCATCGGCCTCTTCGTGGAGCGTCAGGATGGAGCCGGTGAGCGCTGTCTCCGCGGACGCCAGGGGGACGAAGCGGCCCTCCTGCACGGAGCCCAGGCCGCCGTTGCCGGACGCCACCCAGAAACCTCCCGCGGCCCGCGGATGCAGGACGGTGATGGCGGCGCCGGGCCACCCGTCCCGTGGCGAGAGCAGCTCGAAGCGCTTCCCATTCCATCGGGCGAGCCCCAGATGGGTTCCGGCCCAGAGCGTGCCTTGCTCGTCCTCGTGGACGGTGCGCACGCCCCCGTGCAGTCCCTCGGCCTCTCCGAGCGAGCGGGTGATGGTCCCCGCCCGCCAGCGGCTCACGCCTCGCTGCGTGCCGAACCAGAGGCCGCCGTCCCGCGCTTCGGCGATGGAGAGGACCCGGTTGCTCGGGAGCCCTTCGCGCGTCGTCCAGTGCGTCATCTCCCCCTCCTTCAGGCGGGTGACGCCGCCGCCCAGGGTGGCGAACCAGAGGCTGCCGTCCCGGGACTCGTGGAGGGCGATCATCATGTCGTGCACCACCCCCTCGGGGCGGCCGTACGGGGAGAAGGGCCCATCCTTGAGGCGGTGCAGTCCCCGCGACTCCGTCCCCACCCAGAGGTTGCCCTCGGCGTCCTCCAGCAGGGCGTGGATCGCGTCACCTTCCAGCCCGGAGGGGGTTTCCAGGACCGAGCGCTGGCCGTTGGCCAGGCGCAACAGTCCCCGGTCCGTGCTCCCCACCCAGAGCGTGCCCAACCGGTCCACGAGCAGGGCCCCGATGGGGGTGCCCGGCAGGCTCGCCTCGGGCACCGGGTGCATCATCCCCTCCCGCAGCTGGTACACGAGGCCATTCAGGGTGCCGGCCCAGAGGGCGCCGTCCCGGTCCAGCGCGAGCGACAGCACCCGGGAAGGCGTGTCCGCGAAGGCGGGCCCCTTCTGGAAGGTGGAGCCGTCCCAGCGCAGCAGGCCGCCCTGCGAGGCCACCCAGAGATTCCCGGCCGCGTCCTCGGCGAGCGCATCCACGTGATCGCTGCCGAGCCCGTCTCCGGCCTTCCACACCTGGAAGTGTCCCTGGGAGAGGCGCAGCAGTCCGTGACCGGCCGTGGTGATCCACAGGCTCCCATCCCGGGCGGCAAGCAGGCGGCGCAGGTTGCGCAGGGTGATGCCCTGGGGTGGGGTGACGCGGAAGAAGGTGCCCTCCCGCATGCCGGCGAGCCCCGAGCCCGTGCCGATCCACAGCGTTCCGTCCTGGCCGCGGGCGAGGCCCCAGATGAAGCGATCCGGGAGGGCCGGCGTGTTCTCCGGATCGAAGACGGTGAAGCGCACGCCGTCGAAGCGCACCAGCCCCTCATAGGTGCCGCCCCAGAGGTAGCCGTCCGCCGTCTGGACGAGGGACAGGATGCTGTTCTGCGGCAGCCCGTTCTCCGTCTGCCAGGTGCTGGAGGGGAACTGGGTCAACGCCTTGGCCGGATCCAGGGCCCAGGCATTCCCGGTGACCGCCAGCAGGAGGCCCAGCAGCACCCTCGTGGCCAGCACGCCCACGCGGACCCGGAGCGAGCCGGGCGCGGGGCGGGACTCGTTCCGGAACCCGCGGAGGGCAGGAGGTATGAGGGACGGTGGACCCACGGGGAGAGCCTGTCCCGAAGAATAGAAGAGGTGGTCCTGGCCTCCCACCCCCCCTCGGCGATTCGTCGCGGCCCGCATTCGCCCCCCTCCCAGGGAGAGAGGGGAGGGCTGCCCACTCGCCCAGGCGTTGTTGTCCTCGATGAGCGAAAGTGCTCAGTGCGGGTGCTGAGCGTGCCCACCTGGCCCCGAGCCGGACCCAGCCTTGGGGTATGCATCGGCGCTGTCTACACGCCCACCACCGGCTTGCCCGTCGCCGCGTCGGTGACGTCGAAGTGCAGCATGGCTGCCTCGCCTGCGCGAATCTCCGCGGCGCTGTGCAGCGTCACCTCGAGTCCATCCGTGCGCTGCGTCCTGGGCGACTCCGTCAGCGCCGCGGCCACCGGGCGCGCGGCGCCCTCGACGTGCACGATGTGCCGGTCCACCACCTGGCCGCGGCCCGGCTGCTGGTAGTCGACGAAGAGGGTGTACTCCCCCGCCGCCGCGAAGGTGTGCTGGACATGGAAGGATTCGCCGGTCAGGGAGGGATGCACGTGCGCAGCGTGAGGTGAACGAGCGCCTGGCTGAGGTAGGGCTTGATGCGGTTCATGAGTGTCCGTGCTGCCTCTTGGGTTGGACCGCGGATGGACCCGCCCCCCGCGCCGGAGCGCCGCTCTGGTGCGGCGGGGGTTGAGGTGGCGCCCGGGCAAGTGAGCAGTCAGCTCGTCGAACCCTCGCGCCGGGTTTCGAGCCTCACAAGCGAAGCGATGCCTCTCTATGAAAACAGGGGCAAGCCATGGCCGAAAAGGATACACACCCCTCGTCTCGGGGCATCAGTCGTTTACCTGGGTACCGCACGTGCATTGTGGAAGCGGGCGACCAACCGCCTCGCGGCAGGCAGTCACCGGCAGGTCAGCCCGAAAAACGACTGAGGGTGCGGACGCCCGAGCACCTGGTTCTTTCAGGCGGAGACCGCTACGGAGCGATCGCTCACGACCGCCACATCCTGTTCTACCGCTTCGATGACCTGCCCGCGGATGGCGGCGCTGCCCGGCCGGTCGCGGAGATCAGGACGGAGTCTCCGGTGATCGGGCTGGCAAGCCGGCCCGGCGAGAGGAGGCTGGCCCTTGTCGTCGCGTTGGCGGACCGGTCACTGGTCGAGCTCGAGCTGCCCGAACCTCTTCTGGGCAGGGACTCCAACGTGAAGCCACGCAGCCGTGTCTTGCTGAAGGACATGGGCGGCGAGCTGCGCTACCTCGTCTGCACGCGGCGGAGCACGCTGGCGGTGGTCGACCGTGCGCGTGGCGCCGGGCCGGTCCTGGTGGCGGTCAGCGCGGAGGCGGGTGGGGCAACCCGGCGGGCGGAACTGCCGCTGGCGAACCTGACGAGCGTCTCCGCGTTGGATCCGCAGCGGAGCGACCTGCTGGTCGCGGTGGATGCGCGGCATGGCGCGCACGTGCTGGGGTTCCCGACCGGCCAGGACAGCACGGCCCTCGAGGTGGCACAGGTCGACGCCGAGGTGCGGGCGACCGCAGTGGCCGCGCTGAGCGACCAGTGGCTTGTCATCGCCCGCAAGGGTGGCGAGTTGCTCCAGGTGCGCGCCACACCAGCCACCGGAGGCCGCGTTCCTACCGCGGCCGAGGTGTGCCGGCGGCTGAGGCACCTGCTGCGCGCCTGTGGCTGTGAATGCCGTGAGCCACGCCCGCCCGGCGGCCCGGGGACCCCTGGGAATGGGGACCCCCCGGACGGGCCGAGCCCGGACGATGAGCCCTGCCAGGAGCGGCAGCGCGCCACGCTCGGCTGGACGGTGGCACAACTCCGGCGCGCGGGCCGGTATCTCGTCGCGCTGGCCAAGGGCGGCGAGCGCATGGCCGTGCTCGACCACAACCTGAACGTGGCCTTCGAGCGCTACCTGGGCCCGCGCGGGTCGCTGGTCGCCACCAGCCCGGTGGGCTCCGGCCGCATGCTCGTGATGCAGCGGGGGACGAACACGCTGGAAGCCTGGTCACTCGACGAATACGTTCCCGCCCTCCGCGGTGTGCCCGCGACGGCACCCGGGCGCCGGCCGGCTGATCCGGCGCTGGCCCGCCCGGTGACGTTCCACGGGCGGAAGTCCCGCCCCGCCTCGCCGAACCCGCACCTGCGCGTGTGCGTCTTCACCGTCACCGAACCGGGCCAGGTCTTTACCGACCCCGACCAGGCCAAGATGCAGGCGCTGCTCGAGCCCAACGTCTACGACATCGCCTACGACTACTACCGCGAGAACAGCTTCCAGACGCTCGAGACGGAGTTCACCGTGTTCGGCGTGCACCTCGGCGCGCCGCACCCGCCGCTGGTGCTGCCGCGCTCCTTTGCCTCGTACTTCTACGACGATTATACCCCGGGCGGCATCGAGGCGGTCATGCCGGCCGACTGGGCCGACCCGCCCGTGTTCGATGGAACCGAGGCGATGACGCTGCACTCCGAGCCGGCCTTCGGCGTCGGAACGGATTACGCCATCCCGTTCGCCGCGCTGTGGACGACTCACACGCACAACGCCTATCCCGTGGCGGTGAACTTCGCCGGGACGGAAACGCTGCAACTCGACGTCGAGGACGAAACGGGCGCCGCCCGGGTCCTGAACCTCGCCTTTGGGGCGCTGGCGCTCAACCACGCGCAGGGCGACGACGAGGCCGCCTTCCTCGACGCGCTCGGCCAGCACGTCACGAACGCCATCCGGGCGGCCGAGTCCGCGGCCGGGGCCCCGGTCGTGATTCAGGACGTCGTGTTCCGGCGCATCCGCACCTCGGACGACGATACGCAGTTCGGCCGGCTCCAGGGTCAGATCCGGGTGGCGGCTGCCGGCGGCGCGACCCAGAAGGGGCGCGTCACGCTGACCCTGCCGGGCCCGGCTCCGGCTGCGCTGGTCGCGGCCGGGCTCGATGGCGTGGGCTCGCGCTCGGGTGTGTTGGGCAGCCCACTCCAGATCGCCAGCTACTTCGCCGAGTGCCTGCACGCCGCACAGCGTGATGCCGGCGAGGGCGAAGGCCTGAACGACCCTCATCTCGACACGGCCGTCGAGACCGAGGAAGACGCGGCCGCGCAGGAGGTGCGCGTGCGCATCAACCTCGCATCGGACAAGGGCGGCAACGGCGCGCGGATCACCCTGCTTTCGACCAGCGAGCTCGAGGGGAGCGGGTGGCCAGCGGCCGCGCCGGTCGCGGCGAGCGACAGCAACGTCAGCAACCAGAACGCGATGCGCTATCACCCGGACCTGGCAAACGACGTTTTCACCGCGGCGATGGAGCACCTCCGGGCGACGGGCCCCTGGGACGCCGAGGCCGTGCGCGCTCAGTTCGCTGACTTCGACGCGATGATGATCGGCTTCGTCGGCGCATGCCCGGCGTCCGTCCCCGCGGCCGACCGCTGGAACTGCACCAACGCGGTCGACTTCGGTCGGTTGCGCATGTTCGTTCGCCGCCACCAGGCGACCGACCTGAACAACCCGGACCCGGACGACCCGCCGGTCACCATGGGCACGGATCTGCTGATCGGCCAGCGCTTCAACCAGTTCGATCCTGCGGTCATGAGCCACGAAATCGGCCACGGGCTGGGTCTGCCCGATCTGTATTCCGACAGCGGCTTCCGCGACGACGTCGAATACATCGACAGATGGTGCCAGATGGCCGGCTACAATTTCCGCTTCAACCACTTCTGCGCCTGGTCCAAATGGGCGGTCAACTGGATCGTGGAAGACCCCGGCAACCCGAGCCTCAACCGGGTGGTGAACGTGCCGATGCCGGACCCGGCGGGGGTGACCGAGACCGAGGCCTGGCTTTGCCCGGTGGAGTACTGGGACAACGCCATGCGTGCCGACATCGAAGCCGAGGTGGGCGCGGGGCTGCCGATTGGCCAGATGATGAAGGTCCACCTGGGCAGCGACGGGGGCGTGGTCGACCTGATCGAGCTGCGCGCACCCGGCGTGTCCTACTCCCAGATGCTGCCGCCGACCCCGGCCGTGATTGTCACCAACGTGCTCCAACCGGGGACGGACCGCCGCTGGGCGGTCAACGGGCTGTACCGCCGCAGCGTCCACCTGCTCAACGAAGGACGGGAGCTGACGGCGGTTGGTGACACCTTCGACTTCGCCGCGTCGCCCGAGTTCCCCGTCAAGGGCACCACGGTCGAGCTGGTGGACCTCCGGACGATCCGCGGCGGGACGATCCCCATCGCCCGCGTGAAGGTCGTGCGCGAAGCGGCCGAGTTCATCGATCTCTTCTTCCAGGACAACGTTCCGTCCTGGCGCAGTCCCGATATCTGGGTGGACTGGCCCGCCGACAACCCGGATCCCTCCGTGGCGCGGGTCTATCCCGAGGGCACGCCGACCGACCAGGGCGAGACGGTGCGTTTTCCGAGCAGCGGCGTCGAACCGCATTTCCTGGTGGTGCGGCCGCACAACGCGGGAGTCGTCCACGCCGAGGATGTCAAGGTGCGCTGGTTCATCTGCGACCCGCCGGGCGCGGGAGACGACGGCCGGTGGGTGCAGCGCGACACGATGACGATCCCGCTGATCAACGGCGGCACGTGGGAAGCGGCCCCGTTCACCTGGAACGTGGACCCGGCCACCAACGCGCATCAGTGCCTCCGCGCGGAGATCATCGATTGGACCATCCCAGCTGGAGTCGATCCCGCGACGGGCGACACGCTGGCGCTGGCGTCCGATGATGTGCTGCTACAGAACAACAACGCTCAGAAGAACGTGTTTGAATTCGAGGCGACGACATGAGCTACGACCTGATTGAATTCCCATTCCAGGTCCACAGCGATGCCAAGGTCGTCGAGCGGGCCTACCTGGTCCCGGAGGGCCTGCCGTGGGGCGCGACGCTGGAGGTCACGCCCTCCCAGGCCGACATCCCGCCCGGCGAGACGGCCATCTTCACCTGCCGGTTGACCCTGGACAACGACATCATCCGGCCGGGGTGCACCAACGATCAGGGCTTCAGCCTGACGGCGTGGCGTATCGCCGAAGACGCGGACGAGCGCTGGGGAAGCTGCTTCTACTTCATCCGCCCGCGGGTGCGGACCCGGCTCCGCATCATGAAGGCGCAGTGGCACGAGAAGCGGCTGCTTGTGTTCGGCGTGTTGAGCCTCGACACCGACCAGTCGGTGGACCTCAACGCGCAGCTTCCGCTCAGTGTGCGGGTGCGGCTCGAGCACGACCACCCCGCCGGCAACCTGCGGCAGTGGGTAACGGCCCCAGTCCAGCCGGGCGGCGCGTTCAGCATCACGCGCGAAGAGTTCAACGGCCCGCCGGGGGTGGAACTGCGCATCCAGGCCTGGTTCGATCGCACCGACCTGTTGGCTTCCTCTCGCTCGGACGTGTTCCGGTGCCCGCACATCACCGTGCCGGTGATTGGATGACCCGCGGGGGCCCTGCCTCGCGCAAGGCGGAAGCCTTACGCCGGCCGTGGAGCTCCTCTGTCCAGGTGGACAGTGTCTGAGAGTCACCACTTTCAAGGTCCCTTGCTCACGCGCGCTGTTGCCACATGTTTGCGCGCGACCTTCCCCGGCACATAGCCTTTTTTCACCTTCTTCTTGGCTGCTCGGGGATGTTTGCGCAACGTAGAGAGTCTGACCTTCTTCGCCAGTTCCAGGAGTGTCTCACTCAACTGCTGTGCGGACCGGGTCTCCTTCTCCCTCCAGTCCTCCGGTTCCACCACCATCATCATCCCACCGTAGGCGAACTTCACTTCGGTCGCGATGTAGTAGGTAGACACCTCCACCGCGAGTTGTACCGAACCTCAAGGGCTGCGCGCCCGCCGATCTCCGGGAAACGCTCGTAAGCCCGTTTGAGCGCGTCCAGGTGCGCGGGGTTGTCCAGGTCGAGCGGCGCGTCCGTGAGCCCGAGGCGGGCGACCTCCGTTCTACAACGGCATGCGGTCCTTCGCTCCTCCGAGCAACTCGAACGCGGCGTCCCATTTCTGAGGGTCGGAGTCATCGCGTGGCGGCAGGCGGTCACGAGTGGGCTGTCGGTCATCGTCTGGGGCCTCTGGGTCCGCGCCCGCGTCGAGAAGTAGTCTCATCATCGGAATGTCCAGCCGCGATATCGCAATCCCGAGTGCGGTGCATCCAGTCAATCCGCCCCAGTCATTGATAGTCTGCGTGGCACCCGCGCCCAGCAGGAGAGAAGCTATTTCCACATTGCCCAGCTCCGCGCATGCCCGCAGCGGCGTATCGCCTTCACTGCTGCGCACATTGGGTTCGGCCCCCGCTTTCACGAGCACGCCGACTGCCGCTAGCTGGTTTTCGCAGACCGCATCCAACAAAGGGGTCCTGTCCCGCTCGGCATCCCATGCGTTGACGTCCGCGCCGTGCTCAAGGAGCGCTAGGAGCACATCGAGTTCGCCTCCATCGGCGAGTGCGTGGATGGCCACTTGCAACGGAAGCAGTCCCGGCCACTCCTGCTGTGGCTCGTTCGGATCGGCCCCTCCCGCCAGCAGCGCCTTGACCCGGGCTGTATCGTGCTGCTCGATCGTTGCGAAGAGTTCTTTCGACATGATTCACTTCTCCGCCATCGGATGACCAGGGGCACAATTCTTTGCTTCGAGTTTCTTGATATTCGCAATGCCCTGTTCGAGTTCGGTCATTGTTATATCGTGGCCCGGGTCGGGCTTGCCTCCAAAGCAATCTTTCTCAATCTCCCACCGTTTCTCCAGAACTCTTTTCATCGATTCAAGACGCAGCCGGATCCTGGAACACGGCACCTTGTCCAGCTTCTCTACGTTCTTCGATCTAGGGGCCTTCGGATCGTAGGGAGGAACTAACTTCATAAGCAGCTTTTTTTCCGCCTCAAGCTCGTCGAGCCGGCTGTTCTTGCAGGTCTGATCCGGGTGGCGGGGAACCTGGTCGTACTCCTCCATGCTGGTGTAGTTCCTACCCGTCGCCGGATTGGTCTTTTTCCACCAAGGGGTGGGAGCCGTGACCGCCGCAACCGGGTCCGAATCAATGTCCGGCACGACATCCTCTGCTTCCTGACGCTCAAATTCCTCCATGAGCCGCCGCGACTCCTCCGCCACCTCCCGCAGACGGGCCTCGTACTCCCCTTGAGCGTCGACCCACTCCGGGCGACGGTCGATGTCTGGCCCGGCGGTGCTGGAGGGGTAGAGCAGGACGAGGCCCACGAGCAACGGGCCCACCCGGGGGAGGAATTCAGCCAACGTCCTGGCGCGTCCCGCCTGCGCGACGCCCTCCGCCCCCCCTCACCACCTTGGCGGCGTGCCCGCTCGCTTTCGCGGCGCGCGAGAAGCGCTCGAAGGCCCGTTCCGCTGCGGTGAGCTTGCGGTTCAACTGTTCCCATTGACGCGGCTCGATGTCTTGGTGTGCCCGAGATAGCAGTGCCCTGGCCTTGTCCAGGTCCGGCTTTCCAATCCACGACCGTTCCGGTGTCGGCTCCATCGGCACGGAAACGAACCGGATGCGCGGACCCGAGGTGGGAGCCGACGCGAAGGCATGGGGCCGTGGCATCGACTGCGGGGCGGGCGCGCTCGCGCAGGCTGAGGCCAACAGCAGAAGTACAAGGCAGGCTCGGAAACGCATGGGGTCCTCCATTCGAGCTGGGATCTGGGGGTCCTGGCGGGGCCGCTCGGAGTATGAAGGGGCGCCCTGACAGCTACGAACGAGCGCGCTGGGGGAACGGAAGGGGGCCAGGGTGCAGCACCCGTAGCTCGGGCCATCGCGAGCACCAACGCAGCGCGCAGCCGATGCTCGGCACGATGCAGGCCCTAATACTACGAGGTCACTTAGGAAGTAACCTCGGAGGACCCGTGTTCTCAAGTAGATGACACGGAGAGAAATGAGGCAGCTCGACCGGGAGCTGAGCGAGTACATGGAGATAGGTCTGGACCACTTCGAAGGCCGCTCCTGGCGCGGCTTCCACCATCACGCCACGCTCTGCGCTGTCGCTCACGGATTTCTCGTGCTGCGACGAGCGCTTTTCCCCCCTGAGGAGGACGCCTTGGACGTTGCCGCAGGTGCGCAGACGTCTACAGCACCTGCTGCTGCAACGTATCGGTCACTGCCCGCTCTGCCTGCGTCATGTCGACAGTCGCGCCCCACCTCTCGGCCCTTCTCGCATCTGGCCAGGTAGTACTAGCTGGGTGCCGGCGAGGAGGCAGTGCGAAGGGCCTCCACCACCTCGTCCATCAGCGGGGTGCCCCTCCCACGGCGCAGCAGGAGCCGGTAGGTGGTGGAGGGCAGTCCGCGGACGGACAGCCGCGCCAGCTCCGGGGTGGGCACCAGTGCGTTGACGAGCCCCACGCCTACCTCGAGTGACGCCAGCCGGCAGACGGCCTCCCAACCTGTCACCTCGACCGCCACCCGGAGCGGCAGGCCGTGCGCCGCCGCCAGTTCCTCGAGGGTGGTGCGCAGCACCCGGCCTGGCGGGGGGAGCAGCAGGGAGTGGGCGAGCAGGGTGCGCGCATCCACTTCCTGGCCCGCGTGCGCGAGTGGATGCGTGCGCGATACCACCGCGAGCAGCGGAGTGGTGAGGAGCGGGAAGGAGCGCAGGCCGGGCGTGGCGCCCGCGGGACCCGCGGCCACGGCCAGATGGGCCGTTCCCCGCTCCACCGCGGCGGCCGCCGCCGGCCCATCGAGCACCAGGAAGGAGAGCACCCCGGGCCGGGCCCGTGCGAGCGCCGCCAGCCGTCCGGAGACGACGTGCACGAGCGCTCCCTCCCCGCATGCCACCACCACCCGCTGCGTGGCCCGTCCTCCGTGCAGCTCCGCCCGGAGCGACTGCTCGCGCTCCAGCACGTCCCGCGCCCAGGCGAGCACCTGCCCGCCCTCCGCCGTCAGTTGCAGGGTGCGCCCCCGGCGCTCGTAGAGGGTGACGTCCAGCTCCTTCCCCACCGCCTGCAGCCGTGCGTGCATGGCGGGCTGTGACAGCCCCACTGCCTTCCCGGAGCGGGTGAGGTTGCAACCGGCCTCGGCGAAGGCCACCAGGGCACGCAATCCATCGAGTTCCATGAGGAGCAACCATCCATCTTTTGGATACCTCGTGGGAAGGTCCGATTTCCCGCCAGAGGCCCCCCGGGGCTACCTTCCCGGGCATACGCTGTTCACTCCCGAGAGGAGCCCACTCATGCATCCCCGTCACCGCGCCGCCCCCGATTCACAGGCCCTCGTCTCGAGGTCCAAGAAGCTCTCCTGGTTGCTGCGCCACGGCGCTCGCGAGTCCAGGCTGGCCATGGACGAGGCCGGCTTCGCCCCCGTGGCGGAGGTGCTGCGCCTCACGGGCCTGTCGCGGGCCCAGTTGGATGCCGTGGTCGCCGAGAACTCCAAGTCCCGCTTCGAGGTGAGGGGTGATCGGGTGCGTGCCGTGCAGGGACACTCGCCCGAGGGCACTCCCGTTACCCTGGAGGGGCTGGAGCGCAGCTGGGAAGTGGTGCTCGGGGATGCGCTGCTCTACCACGGCACCTCGGTGGTGGCCGCACGGGCCATCCTCGACAGCGCGGGAGTGCACGCGGCCGCGCGCAGCCACGTGCACCTGGCGCCCGAGGTGGACGCCACGGTCGGCAAGCGGGCTGGAGTGGACGTGCTGCTGGTGGTCTCTTGCGTCCGGCTGCGTGCGGCCGGTCTGAACGTCTTCCGGGCTCCCAATGGTGTGTTGCTCGCGCGGGAGGTTCCCCGTGATGCCGTCACGGACGTGCTGGCCGCCACGTCCGCTGGCGAGCGGGCGCTCGGGGAGCTGCGGTGGCGTCTGTCCTCCTGAACCCACCTGGGGTCTGGGTCCTCAGGTGACCCGGGCGGAGGACCCTGTTCGGGGTTAGACTTCGCCAATGAACTCCAGCCCCTCCAGCCGGTCCTCCGTCGTCGTGGCGGAGCTGGGGCCCACGAATACGGGGAAGACGCACCGCGCCATCGAGCGGATGCTCGAGTACGAGACGGGCATGATCGGCCTGCCGCTGCGCCTGCTCGCTCGTGAGGTCTACGACCGGGTGACCGCTCGCGTGGGTGAGGGTCGGGTCGCCCTGATGACCGGGGAAGAGAAGCGCCTGCCGCCCCGCCCGGACTATTGGATCTGCACCGTCGAGGCGATGCCGACCGACCGGCAGGTCGACTTCCTCGCGGTGGATGAGATCCAGCTCGCCGCCCACCGGGAGCGCGGGCATGTCTTCACGGATCGGCTGCTCCATGCGCGTGGGCGCCGGGAGACCTGGTTCCTCGGCGCGGACACGATGCGGCCGATGGTCCAGGCTCTCATCCCCCATGTGTCGGTGAAGCGCGCCACCCGCCTGTCCCAGTTGCGCTACGCCGGGACGCGCTCCCTGAAGAGCCTTCCTCCGCGCTCGGTCGTGGTCGCGTTCTCCGCGGACCGCGTGTACGAGCTCGCCGAGTCGCTGCGCCGCCTCCGGGGTGGGGTGGCCGTGGTGCTGGGCGCGCTCTCCCCGCGCACGCGCAACGCCCAGGTAGCGATGTACCAGTCCGGGGAGGTCCAGTACCTCGTGGCCACGGATGCCATCGGGATGGGGCTGAACCTCGACCTCAACCACGTGGCCTTCGCGGCGCTCTCCAAGTACGACGGCGCCGAGCAGCGGGAGCTCTTCCCGGACGAGCTGGCACAGATCGCGGGCCGCGCGGGACGCCACTTGAACGACGGGACGTTCGGAACCCTGAACTCACTGTCCGAGCTGCCTCCGCGCGTGGTCTCGGCCATCGAGTCCCACCGGTTCCCGGCGGTGCGCAGTCTCATCTGGCGCAATGCCTCGCTGGATTTCTCGAGCCCAGAATCCCTGCTGGATTCGTTGTCGCGGGCGCCGAACCACCATGCCTTCGTCCGGGTGGAGCGCGCGGACGACTTCGATGCGCTCAAGGAGCTCTCGAACGTTCCCGCGATTCGAGACATCGCCACCCACCGGGCCTCGGTCGAGCTGCTGTGGGAGGTCTGCCAGATTCCGGATTTCCGCAAGGGGCTCTTCGGCCAGCACGTCGCGCTGTTGCGCGAGACCTTCCTTCAACTCTCCGAGGGCGACGGGAAGCTGGAGCAGTCCTGGCTGTCCAGGCAGGTGTCTCCGCTCGACGATGTTTCCGGAGACATCCACACGCTGATGGACCGGCTGGCCGCCATCCGCATCTGGACGTACATCAGCCATCGCTCGAGCTGGCTGCACGACGCCGAGCACTGGCAGGAGCGCACCCGCCGCATCGAGGACGCGCTGGGAGACGCCCTGCATGAGCGGCTCGTGGAGCGCTTCGTGCAGCGGGCCGCGCGAAGGAGCGCACGCCGGTTCGTGAGGTCCGCCGCACGCCCCGCTTCCGAGTCGGACAGCCCCTTCGCGAAGCTGGGGCAGTTGCTGGGAGAGGTGCCGGGCGCTGAAGGCGGGGCGATGACCGAGGAGCAGTTCGTCCAGCGGGTGGTGGACGCGACGCATGACGCCTTCGAGGTGGAGGCGTCGGGGAGCATCTCGTTCGAGGGGCAGCCGCTGGCCCGTCTGGTTCCCGGGAAGGACCGGCGCACCCCGCAGATCGCGCTCGCGGAGCCAGAGGTCTGGACGGGAGGCGCGCGGCGGCTGCTCGAGCGCCGGCTGGTGGCGTTGTCGCGGGATCTCGTCACCGAGGCCATGGGCGGTTTTCCCGCCGAGGCCCTCACCGGCTCGGGCAGCTTCGCGGCGATGCGGGGCCTCGCCTACTGCCTGGCCGAGGGGTTGGGCGTGACGTCCCAGGAGGCGGCGCGCGAGCAGTGGCGGCTCCTGGATGCGGAGTCCCGGGAGCGCTTGAGGGCGCTGGGTGTTCGCGAGGGGCAACGCTTCCTGTACGTCGCCGATGCGCTCGCACCGCATGCGCTGGAGCGGCGTTGCATGCTGACGGCGCTGTTCCATCGAAGTCTGGCCCCCCAGGGCGTTCCACGAGAGCCGGTGCTCCAGGTCGCGGCGATGGGCGGCTGGAATGCGCGGGCCTTCGGCTATGAGATTCTCGGGCCCGTGGCGTTGCGGATCGACATCGTCGAACGGCTCAGCGAGGCGCTGCGCCACCCGAACGGTGCCCAGCAGGTGCACGCGCTCCTTCAAGAGCTGAAGCTGGAGGGCGGTATTCGAGCGCGGGTGCTGCGAGAGCTCGGGGGACGGTCCGGGCATGCTCCGGTGAAGAGGCGGCGGCGCCGGCGGGGAGGGCGAGCGCCGGGGACGGCTCCCGACAAGAGTGGCGCCAACGGGCCACCGGCTCACGCTGGTGCGCACTCGAAGCCCCGGAGGAGTGGGACCGGGGAGGGGAGCGGATAGGGGAGGGTCGAAGCGCCCACGTCACCGGGGAGTGAGGTGCCGCTCGATGGCGGCAAGCAGCGCCCGATACTCCACATCTTCGCCGCTGTCGCTTGTCGCGAAGTCGGCCGGCTCGGGGCCGGTGGGGACTTCACACGCGTAGTCGTAGCGTCCGTTCTCCTTTCCGAAGGTGCTCACGTATACGAGGCGGCGCCTGTCGGACGGATGGGCAATGCCGACTGCCATCAGGTCGGCATTCCAGTGATCCTCGATCACCCAGCCGCGCTCATCCATGGAAAGCCGTGCGAGCAATTCCACGATGCTTTCGTCCTTTTCAAGCATCTGGCGAACCTCTTGGCGATCAGCAATTTTCGTGAGGTCGTACCATGCTCGCCCCCTCACTTCAGCCCCCGTTCCCCATGCACCTCCTCACCCGACTGCTGCCGCTCGTGCTGCTCGTCCTCACCGCCTGTCCGCCGCAGGGCCCCGCGGACCTCTGCAACTCCCGGGAGGAGGCATTGCGTTCGCGCGAATGCCAGCTCACGCCTGGTGTGCCCCTGAAGGACCGCTATCTCTCCTTCGCGCGTGACACCGATTGGTACAGCGTGCGGATGCCCTCGGATGTGGGGCCCCGCTCGTTGCTGCGCGTCACGGCCAGCTATGACGTGTCCAGTACCCCGGTGAACCTGTCCGTCACCCTGCTGCGCGAGGATGGCGGCGAGTTGGCACCGCGCCGCGTGGACGCACACGGTGAGGGGCAGCCCAGGCCCGTCGAGTTCCTCCTGCCCTTCTCCGAGCCGGACGCGAGGCTCCTCCTCCAACTCGGTGACGAGCCCGCCAATCCCAGCCAACCCGGCTACGACGCGAGCAACCCCTACTCGCTCACGGTGGAGGTGCTGGAGAACCCGGACGCCAACGAGCCCAATGACTCGGCCGATACGGCCACGCCCGTGCCGCTGACGAGTCAGGATGGCTTCCAGGTGGGAAGCGCCTCCGGCTTCCTGGCCACCGACGGAGACGTGGATCTCTTCTCCTTCGACGTGCCCGCCGGGAAGATTATCTACGCGCGGGTGACGGCTCCGAGCCTCGCGCCCCTGCCGCCTCCGGCCTATCTGCTCTCGTACGAGCTGCTGCGCCCGGATGGCTCCGTGGAAGACGAAGCCCACGTGGACTCCCCCACGATGGCCGTGGACCTGGCCACTGCGCGCCGGGCGAAAGAGGCGGGAAGGTGGCAGGTGCGGGTGCGGGCCTGGAACAGCGGTACCTCCAGCGAGCCGCCTCCTGGAGACCTCCGCCTGCGCTACACGGTGGACGTGAAGGTGCTGGACGAGGCGGATCCCCATGAGTCCCCCACCGACAACGACGAGCTGGCGCGGGCCCGTGCCGTGAACCTCGAGGGCAAGCGTCCACCGGTCTCGGAGTCCTTCACGGGGCGCCTGGGTTCGGTGCAGGACAAGGACTGGTACAAGGTCCAACTGCCTTCGAGCACCGAGCACACCGTGCTGCACTACCGTCTGGTGCCGCTCTCCTCGGGAGGCCGTTTCCCTCCGCTGCCAGGGGTTCCGCACCGGCTGGTGCGCGTCCTCTCCGAGGTAGCGGGCTCCTCGGCCAATGACTGCGTCACGAATGCGGACGTGTGCCCCAAGGGCAATGGTTACGGGCCGGACCCGGCCGTGACGTCCCTGGTGGATGGCTGGTGCGGCCAAGGCACGCCGCTGTGCCTGCACTCCTCTCGCGACGAGTTCGAGGCCTTCGCCCACCTGCGCAACCTCGAGGGCGTATTGCCGGTGCCTCCGCACAGCTCCACGGTGAGCTACTTCTTCCTCTTCCAGGACGAGGGCCCACGCCAGGCGGACGATCACGAGTACCGCCTGGAGGTGGAGTGGCTGAGCGACCCGGACGAGAATGCCCGGAAGGGGAGTGGGACGACGGAGACTCCCGTGTCGAAGATGCTGGCCAGCGATGATGCCGGCACGGCCTTCCCCGCGCCGCCCAGGGGGAGCGAGTACGAGGTGCACGGTTCCATCTCCTACGGCCTGGGCGGGCTCGTCGGACATGATCCGTCGAAGGGACAGGGCGTGCGTGGCCCCCGGGACTACGACGCCGTGCCTGGCGACGTGGACAGCTTCTCCTTCATCCTGCCCTCCGCCCTCCCCACGCCCATGGACCGCACCTGGGAGCTGCAGTGGGAGGTGGCGGACCTGCCCGATGGGGGCATTCCCTACGGCCTCTCGCTGGACCTGACCTTCTGTGATGGGGACCGGCCGGACGTGGGAAGCGCCTGCGCCCCCGTGTCCACGGGCAGTGCCGGCGCTCCGCTGACGCTCGCATACAGCGGGGCGCCGATGCGTGCCTGGCACTCGCCAGCCAGCGGCCCCGGCGAGCTCCAGCCGCTGTACTCGCTCGAGCGCGGGGACGGCGTGACGCGGGTGACGATGCGGCCCTACGCCTGCTCCTGCTTCGAACCGCGCTTCCTCCGGGGCGGCGTCCTCGAGGTATTCGTACGTGCCGTGGATCGGATGGACTACGGGCCGGCGGACTACACGCTGCGCACCGCGTACACCGGTTACCCACGGACGTACTCCACGCTCGATGGAGGTACCGCCTCCTGTCCGCGCCCGGAGGGGGTGGTGCCGGGCTGTGTCTTCACCCGGCAGCCCGTCCCGCCGGCTACATCCCCTTGAAGCGGGCGCAGTCGACCCGGTAGATGTTCTCCCGGTCATCGACGACGGCCTGTCCGAACACGCCGCCGGACATGTGCTGCTGCTCCGCCTCCATGGGCTCCGCGTAGCAGGCCTTCTTGTCCTTGCTCCGGGCGAGCAGCCACACATCGATGGTCCGGCCCACGAGCGAACCGTCGGTGCCCGAGGTCACGCGCGCCCAGTCCGCGGCGTTGAGGATGGCCTTGAAGTAGGTCTTCTTCTCCGTGGGGCCCCACTTCAGGTTGGCGGCCTGGAGGATTTCCTTCTCCAGTGCCGCATCCACCTTCTGGGGGTTGGGAATGGTCACCTTGGAGCCCACCGCCAGCAGCATCGCGTCGTAGCTGCCCTTGCCGGTGTCGAGCAGGAAGTGGTCGTACGAGTCGTATCGCGTCTCGTTTGCTCCGCTCCAGGAGTAGCGGACCAGCACGGTGAACTTGGAGCGGTTCGCGGTGCCAGCGGCCAGCTTGTTCAAGAGCCACAGCCGGTGATCGTCCTCCGCGCCAATCTCCGGGACCAGGAACGGCTGGGCGAAGGTCTTCTGGGCGGCCTGGGCCTCGGGAATCTTGATGTTGTCACGCCATCTGCCCCCGCCGCCGGACTCGAGCTCCTTCCAGTCCGGCTTGTAGGCGGCGTCCTGGACCTGGACGTACTCCCTGAGCTTCTGGGGATCGCTCAGCGCGGGGTTGGCCGTCCAGAACATGGAGACGTAGACATTCTGGTTGGGAATGTCGCGAAGGGTCTCGTTGACCGTGAGCCAGCCGTGGATGGGCTGGCCCGCTTGGAACTCGACCTGCTTGGGGGCGGTGGTCTCACCCGCGGGCGCGGTGTTGCTGAAGCCGCTTTGCGTCACCGTGATGGGCTTGAGCCTCGCGGCTCCCCCCCCGAGCTCCGTGGAGACCTGCCGGATGAGAGTGGCGCAACCCGTCAGGAGCAGTCCCGACGAGAGGAAGAGTGGCAGCGCGTGCCGCGAGAAAGACATATGTGGACCCCCGTTGGCCGTGTTCGATAGTGAGCAGTCGGCCTGAGGCCGACTCTAGACCGGACGGGGGGTCCTCGCGCCACTCCGGGCCTACCAGAACACCATCACGGACGAGGCGCGGTTGTTCCACGTCTGCCGGAAGAACCAGAAGTAGGGGTACACGCGGTAGCTGCTCAGGTTGGGGACGGCCCAGTTGCGGCCCAGCCACAGCCGGCGGCCCTGGTAGTTGGGGAACTCGGTGAGCAGCGTCCAGCTGCCGCACCGGGTGCCGCGGGTGGAGGAGATGCGGTTGTCCCACACTCCCAACGAGGCATGCCCGAAGCCGGGGCGCAGCGAGAAGTACCTGCCCGTGTAGTAGGTGCCATCGTAGAAGTACGCGGGCGGCCGGAACCAGCACAGCAGCGAGGACTTCTCCTGCGGCTCATCCGAGGGCATCTGCCCCGTCTTCTCCAGGTAGACCTTCAGCGACTCCGCGTCGCGGAAGCCCAGGAGGATGTCCTGCTCGGCGGCGTTCGAATCGAGCACGTAGTGCGGCAGCTTGATGCCCGACTTCTCCAGCTCCTCGGCCGAGTACAGCTTGCCGTCGACGAGCACGGGCAGATCCGGAAGGAACTCGTCGTCCTTGGCCTGCTCGTCCGAGGGCTTCACCTCCCGGAACGCCATGTCCACCGTCACCGGCTGCGTCTCGACCTCCTGGAGGGGCAGCTCCTCGAACTCCTGCTCGGGCACGGGCTCCATGCTGGAGGCCAGGGCCTGGCTGCCCGTGACGCTGATGGCGAGCACCAGGGTGCCCAGAAGCTTCTTCTTGAAGGTCATGACGAATCCTTGAAAGGGGGGACGTTGTTGTCCGGACGGGTATTTCTGCAATCACCGTACCGGCGGTTCTGTCCCGTCTTCCCCAGAGCGAAGGGCTGTCGGAGAAGCGTCTGTCGTTGCTTTCCAGGCCACGAGCGCGGGCCCATTCCGTGGCTTCCGCCGCTACGCGGGCTTCAGCTCTTCACCCACGCCAGGGCCCGGCGCTTCTCATCCTCCTGGACCCGCTGGTCCGCGCAGGCTCCGGTGCGCTCCAGCAAGGCTCCGTGGGCCCAGATGAACGTCCGCCGGGGCGCTGGACCCACCGGCTCGGCGGGACAGGCCAGCAGCCCCTGGACGAGCGCCTCCTGGGCGGGGTCCGTGCCGGGCCGCTGATGGTTGACCTCCAACGAAAGGGAGGGTGGGAATCCCACGGACATCAACGCGCCCTTGAGCCCGTTGTTCAGCACGGGCGCTCGCCCATTCATATGCGGCAGGTCGACGACCACGAGGGTGGAGAGTGTCTCGGGGGAAGGCAGTACCCGCGCGGACTCGAGCGTGCGTTGAACCAGCTCTCCCGCGGCCCGCCACTCCTCATGCGCCTGGGCCAGGTACCGCGCTCCGAAGAAGGCCTGGAGCATCAACACCGCGCAGCCCAAGGCCCGTGCCCAGGTATTCGAGCGGAAGAGCGCGTCGAGGCTCCAGGCCAGTCCGAAGGCGATGCCGAGCATCGGGAGGAACAGGTACTGGTCCCCATTGTTCGTCCGGGCGAAGACGCTGGTGGGAACCGAGGCGACGAGCACCCAGGCGGCGGCCGCTCCCCAGGCGCGGCGCGTCCGCGTCCAGACGGCGAGCAGAACGACGGCGGCGAGCACCAGCACGGCACAGGCCAGTTGCGGCGCCGTCACATCCCGCAGGGCGAGAGGCCGGGCGAACGGCAACACCAGGTTGATGAGGGTGCGCACCAGGGCCAGCAGAGACTGGAGGATGGTGCTGACACCATAGATGCTGGTTCCCCCCTCCGCCTGGCGCAGCCGCCCTTCCGGGTAGAGCAGCACGAACGCCGCATAGAGCCCGAGCACCGGCAGCAGGCCCAGGTACGGCCGCCAGAACCTGGCGGTGCGCACGGCCCTCCAGTCCGCGCCGAGCCGGTGGACATCCACGATGACGAGCAGCGCGGGCAGCACGATGGCGGGCTCCTTGAAGCCCAGCCCGACGCCGAAGGAGACGAGTGCCAGGACGTACCCGGCCCTCGACGCGTGCTGCCGGAAGAGGCTCCACCCGATCAGGGATGCGAGCACCGCACAGGCGACCACGATGTCCTGGGCCGCCGCGAACCAGTACAGGACACGCTGGTTGCGTGGATGGAGCGCCGCGAACACGCAAGCCGACAGGGCTCCCGCGAGGCCCACTCCCTGGATCCGCACGAAGACGAAGAGCAGCACCAGGCACGTGAGGAAGCCCGCGATGACCAGGAGGCGGTAGGGCACCGGCTCGAGCCCGAAGAGGGCCGCGAGCACGCGGAACGTCGCGTTGCGCAGGGGGCGGTACAGGTGATCCTGCGCGAAGTACCAGGGCTGGTGGCGATCCTCCACCAGGTGGGCGAAGTCGTCGGCCACGAAGCCGAGCTCCAGGAGCGATGCCAGACGCGGCAGCAGCAGCACCAGCGCCACTCCAGCCGCGGCCAGGGACCAGGCGTGCTTCCGAAGCAGTCCGTTGCTCATGCGGGAGTTCTACACCCACTTCACGATGTACGTGCAGCTCGGGCTGCCCTGCTTGCGGCACGGCTTCGTGGAGTCATGGGTGACCGTGGCCGTCTTCTCGAAGCGCTGCGCCACCGCCTGGAGCAGGTGCAGATCGAAAGGGCAGGGGTAGGGATTGTCGCACTCGCAGACGATCTGCTTCTGGCCGGGGATGCGCGAGTAGCCGTAGTGGCCGATGCCCTCGAGCATGGTGCCGGTGGTGGGCGAGAACATGGGCCGCCCCTCGAGGGCGTGGTTCATGTGGTAGGCCATGTCCACCGACTTGAGCGCGCTGTCGATGTCCGTCACGAAGGGCGGGAAGCTGGCGTTCTTCGGCACGGCGAGCCCCACCTGGCCGAGCATGCTCTCCCCGTACTCGCGGCCGATGCGCTCGATGGTGGCCAGCCAGCGCTTCACCGGGTACCACTGGTCCTTGTCGAACTGGACGACGCCTTCCCTCGACTCCGCGCCAAGCCCCTCCTCCAGCATGATGCGGCTGGCGAGCAGCTGGAAGCTGCCAAATGCGTTCAGCACGTTCGACAGGTTGGCACCCAGCACCTGCACGTTCTCGAGCTTCACGTTGTCCATCTTGGGGTTCCCCGAAGTATCTGGCCCGACGGCACACACGTCTCGCCATGGAACGCCACCATGCCGCGCGCCCGCTCGCAAGCCTCCCGGTCCCCCACCTCCTGGGTCGTACCGCCCGCTGGAAATCGGACTATCAGGCTACACTTCCGGTTCATGATTTTCCCGTAAAGTGGGAATCCGACCCGGCCCTGCTCTATGCTGGGGGAGTCCTGCACCGAGGCAATGAGACAAGCGGGCCGGGTGGACATGAGCACGAGCCGAGGCATGGGAATGCAGTCGGATTGGGAGCGAACGCTGGAGCAGTTGATGGCGCTGGCGACCTCCGGGGACACCGCGCGCGGGTTGTTCCTCAACCGCACGTTGGAGGCGGTCCGGTCGCTCGGGGACGAGGCGGCCATGGCGCGATGTCAGGCAGTGTTGGGCCAGCAGCGGCTGATGGACTTCGTCAACTACCCCGTGACGCTGCTCATCCGGCTGACCATGGCGGCGGTGCGGGAGCTGAGTGCCCGGCATGGAGGCGCGGAGCAGGTGCTGCGCATGCTGGGGCAGAAGGCGGCGGTGGGCCTGATGTCCTCCGCGGTGGGCAGCGCGATGTGCTCGCAGTCCGACATGGGCACCGACCACATCGCCTCCAGCCTTCAGGCCATCTACAAGGTGACCGCCAACTACGGGGAGCGGTCGATGGAGTGGCTGGGCCCCCGGCACGGCCGCCTCGTCATGCGGCGCAGCTTCCTGCCCATGCCGTACCACGAGGGCGCCATGGTGGAGGTGCTCGAGCGGCTGGGCGCGCGCAACGTACGCGTCCGGGGAGGGGTGCTGGGACCGCTCGACAGTGAATATGACTTCACGTGGGAGTGAGGGGGGCCCGCGAGGAGGCCGGCGATGACGTACGATGAGCTCTTGTCCCACGTGGCCGAGCACGCGGGCCTGCCTGGCCGGGTGGAGGCGGAGCGTATCGTTGGCGCGGTGCTCTCGGTGCTGGGTGAGCGGCTGAGCTGGCCCGTCGTCCAGGCGCTGGCGGAAGATCTTCCCGCTTCCCTGGCCGCGAGCCTGCGCGACGCGGTCCCCCACCAGGACTTCAACCTCGCGGAGTTGCATGCGCGGGTGGCGGAGCGGATGCGGGTGCCGCTCGGGCAGGCCGTGGAGCACACGGGCGTCGTCTGCCAGTTCCTCGCGGAGGCCCTGTCTCCCGGGACGCTGCACCGGCTGCGCGAGGCCCTGCCCGAGCCGATGAGCGTCCTCCTCACGGCGCGCGAGCCCGTGGAGGGATTCGAGTTCGTCCACCTGGCGCCGGGCCGAGGCACACTCGCCGAGGGGCGGCCGGGGAGCCATCACCCCTTGTCCGAGGCCCGGCCCGAGCGGGCGCACACGCAGTCGGTGGCGCGGGCGGACAACCCCCACGGAGATACGAAGCTCTCCAGCGCCATGGGCCTCACCCAGGAGCGGGAACAGGAGACGCTCGCCGCCGGACATCCCGGGTCGGAGCGCCCCCTGAGCGAGTGGGAGTGAGCGACAAAGTGTCGTCCGGTCCGCGCATGCCTCGGACAACCCGGCGGAGCCACGGGCTCGCGGTCTATGAATGTCCCCGGGAGTGCACGCGGCATACCGGTTGCTTGGGTTCGCTCCGGTAGGAGGGGACACACGTGGGTCTCGAAGCCTTCATCCGGCTCGCCCGTGAGCAGGGAGCGAGCGACATCCACCTCGAGGGCGAGATGCCCATGGCGCTGCGGATTCGCGGCGCGCTGCGGCTCGCGGGTGAGGCGGTGCCGGCCGCGGTGCTCACCGCCATGGCGCGCGACATCATCGGTGATGACGCTTGGCCCGAGTTCGTCGAGCGGTGCTCGTATGACGTTTCTCGCAACGTGGAGGGCCAGCGCTGCCGCATCAACATCCTGCGCAGCGCGCGCGGCGTGGGCTTCGCCATCCGCCTGCTGGCCTCCGCCCAGGCCACGTTGAAGAAGCTCAACCTCCACCCGGACCTGCGCCGCCTCATCGAGCCGGCCCATGGGCTGGTGCTGGTGAGTGGCCCCACCGGCTCCGGGAAGACGTCCACGCTCGCGGCGCTGCTGCAGGAGATCAACCTGAACGAGGCCCGGCACATCATCACGGTGGAGAGCCCCATCGAGTACGCACTGGTGCCGCGCCAGTCCTTCATCCGCCAGCGGGAGGTGGGCCGGGACACGCCCTCCTTCGAGCAGGCGCTCATCGACGCGCTCCGGGAGGATCCGGACGTTCTCATGGTGGGTGAGATGAGGGACCCGGAGGTGATGCGTCTGACGCTGAGCGCGGCGGAGACGGGGCACCTCGTGCTCGCGACGGTGCACTCGGCGAGCACCGGCGAGGCGCTCCAGCGCGTGGTGTCGGCTTTTCCCCCGGAGATACAGGGCGCGGTGTGTGCCCAGCTCGCGGACTGCCTCGTGGGGGTGGTGAGCCAGCGGTTGCGCTACCGCCCGGAGCTCGGCATCCGTGTGCCCGAGTGCGAGGTGCTCCCGGGCAGCACGCCCGTGAAGAGCCTCGTGCGCCAGGGGCTCTTCTTCAAGCTTCCCTCCACCATCGAGACGGGCGCCGCCGATGGCTCCTGGACGTTCACGCGCTACGCGGAGTGGCTGAACCGGAAGACGGACTGGCACCTGCCGTCCCCCGCCGACGAGGCCCCGGCCGAGCTTCCTCCCGTACCCGTTTCCGCTCTCCGGGCCACTCCGGTGGAGAGGTCCGTCGAGCCGCTTCCCCGGCCGGCCGCGCCCAGGCCGAAGCGTGTCACGCAGGACGACGCTCCGCCGAAGCCCGTGCCCGCCGAGGAAGGGGTCTTCGTCATCCAGGAGGAGCAGGACGACCTCTCGGACATCATCCGCCAGCTCGAGAGCGGTGGCCCCAAGAGCAAGGAGTGATTCCGCGAAGGTGGGCCCCTGAGAAAAAGCGCTGACACCACGGCCATTTCCCCTCGCCCTCCGGGAGAGGGACGGGGTGAGGGTGTCACGCATCCAGGGTTGAACCCCTGTCCACAGTGTGGGCCACGGGTTGGAGAACGGGTCCGGATACCCTCACCCCGACCCTCTCCCGAGGGGAGAGGGGAGACGTGGCGCCGTGTGTTGATGACTGGTGCATGGGAGGGAACTTGATCATTGACCCCGTGCGTCCCGGGCGGGAACGTTGCCGCGATACACAGGACCGGAGGGGTCATGGGTCGTGTCGCGAGCAGGTTGGGTTGGGCACTGGTCGCCGTCGTCGGCGCCTTCTGTCTGGGCACGGTGGCGCTGCACCGGGGCGAGACGATCAACGCCACCTGGCTGGTGGTGGCGTCCGTCTGCGTCTACATGCTCGGTTACCGCTTCTACGGGCGGTTCATCGCCGACAGGGCCTTGAAGTTGGACCCCTCGCGGGCCACGCCGGCGCAGCTGCGCAATGACGGCCTGGACTATGTGCCCACCGACAAGTGGGTGCTGTTCGGCCACCACTTCGCCGCCATCGCGGGCGCCGGTCCGCTGGTGGGCCCGGTGCTCGCCGCGCAGATGGGATACCTGCCGGGCACCATGTGGATCCTCTTCGGCGTGGTGCTGGCCGGAGCGGTGCAGGACTTCGTGATCCTCTTCCTCTCCATCCGCCGCGACGGCAAGTCCCTGGGCGACATGGTGCGCCTGGAGCTGGGCCCCGCCGCCGGTGTGGTGGCGATGATCGGCGTGCTGATGATCATGATGATCATCCTCGCGGTGCTGGCCCTGGTGGTGGTCAAGGCGCTGACCGACAGCCCCTGGGGCACCTTCACCGTGGCCATGACCATCCCCATCGCCTTGCTGATGGGCGTGTACCTGCGCTACCTGCGCCCCGGCCGCGTGCTCGAGGTCTCCATCCTCGGCTTCGTGCTGTTGATGCTCTCCATCTGGCTGGGGGGCCTCGTCGCCGAGGCTCCGTCCCTGGCCCCGCTCTTCACCTATGGCAGCAAGCCGCTGGCGTGGATGCTCATCGCCTACGGCTTCTGCGCCTCGGTGCTTCCGGTGTGGCTGCTGCTGGCGCCGCGCGACTACCTGTCCACCTTCCTGAAGATCGGCACCATCCTGCTGCTGGCCGTGGGCATCATCCTGGCCGCGCCGGAACTGAGGATGCCGGCGGTGACCCGGTTCATCGACGGCACCGGGCCCGTGTTCTCCGGAAACGTGTTCCCGTTCCTCTTCATCACCATCGCCTGTGGCGCGGTGTCCGGCTGGCACTCGCTCATCTCCTCCGGCACCACGCCGAAGATGCTGGCCAACGAGCGAGAGACGCTCATGGTGGGCTACGGCGCGATGTTGATGGAGTCCTTCGTCGCGATGATGGCGCTGATCGCCGCCTCGGTGCTGGACCCGGGCGTGTACTTCTCCATGAACTCGCCGCCGGGCCTGATTGGCACCACCGTGGAGCAGGCGGCGCGGACCATCAGTGAGTGGGGCTTCGTCGTCACTCCCGATGTGCTCAGCATGACGGCCAAGGAGATTGGCGAGTCCTCCATCCTGTCCCGCGCGGGCGGCGCGCCGACCCTGGCCGTGGGCATGGCGCAGATCCTCCATGGGCTCGTGGGGGGCGCGGGCATGATGGCCTTCTGGTACCACTACGCCATCCTCTTCGAGGCGCTGTTCATCCTCACCACCGTGGACGCTGGCACGCGCGTGGGCCGCTTCATGATCCAGGAGCTGGCCGGACTGGTGTACGCGCCGCTGCGAAAGACGGAGTCCTGGTCCGCCAACCTGCTCGCCACGGCCATTTGCGTGGGCGGCTGGGGATACTTCCTCTACCAGGGCGTGGTGGATCCGCTGGGCGGCATCAACACGCTCTGGCCGTTGTTCGGCATCGCCAACCAGATGCTGGCCGCCATCGCGCTGACGCTGGCCTGCGTGGTGCTCGTGAAGATGAAGCGCGAGCGCTACCTGTGGATTCCCGCGCTCCCCACCGTGTGGCTGGTGTGCTGCACGCTCACCGCTGGCTGGCAGAAGGTGTTCGGCGGTGACGTCCGGGTGAGCTTCCTCGCCCATGCCCGCGCGTTCTCCACCGCCGCCGCGGAGGGCAGGGTGCTGGCGCCCGCGAAGTCCCTGGAGGAGATGGAGCGGGTCGTCACCAACGACTACGTGGACGCCACCCTCACCGTCTTCTTCATGCTGCTGGTTGTGGCGACCGTCGCGTTCGGTGTCCGCGCCGCGCTGGCCGCCCGCCGCTCGGCCGTCCCCACGGCGCAGGAGTCGGCTCCCGTTCCCCTGGCCACGGTGGGCCGCTGACATGGGCGCCGTGAGAAACGCGCTGGCGGGGTTCTGGCACCAGGCGGTGCGGACCGCCCGGTTGATCATCGGCGTGCCCGACTACGACACCTACGTCCAGCACATGCGCTCGAAGCACCCCGGGCGGCCCGTGATGAGCTACCCGGAGTTCTTCGACGAGCGCATGCGCGCCCGCTACAAGAGCGGCGGCGGGCGCTGCTGCTGATTCAGGCGTGTCTCAATCCGAGGGCGTGGGGATGAGGAGGAACTGGAGTATCGAGGTGTAGCCACCGTAGCCCTGCTTCAGGCGGAGGCGCTTTCCGTCCACTCCCACGACAGCGAAGGAGGGGAAGCCGCTGACGGAGTGCGCCTTGATGAGGGCCTGCACGGCGGGCAGGTTCACGCCCTCCTCCTCGCGGCGATCCTTCAGCTTCACGGGGATGTAGCGCGCGTTGATGCCACGGGCCGCGTAGTCGTTGTTGAAGACGTCGCGCTCCATGATGTGGCAGGGCGCGCACCAGTCGGCGGAGAAGTAATAGAGGATGGGCAGATGGCGCTCGCGGGAGAGGGCCTCGGCCTGCTCCAGGGGAACCCAGGCCACCAGGCTCCAGGGCTGGGAGGGGTTGTGCTTCTCGTAGAGGGCACTGGCCCCCCGGGCGCCCAGCAGCAGCACGGCGGCCACCAGCAGCCCTCGAGGCAGCGCACGGGTGGAGCCCGGGTCAACGCGACGCATAGGACACCTCGCGGTGATTGAAGATGTGGATGCCGAGCAGCAGCATCAGCGTGACATTGGAGAAGTACGTGGTGAGCCGCAGCCAGGACACGGGCGTGGCGGCGAACGTCCTGCGGATGTCCAGCTCGGGCATGAGCACGCCCAGGAGATACTGGCGCACGGTGAGGGCGTACCGGGCCGACTCGTCCTTGCCCAGTCCGGGCAGTACCCGCTCGGCGATGAAGAAGAGCACACCCCACAGCGCGAGGTGTCCCCAGCCGGGCATCCGCGTGGAGAAGCACACCAGGGTGGCGGCCATGCCGAAGCACAGGGAGACCCGGCCGATGGCGTTGTACAGCACCTCCAGCGGCATGGGCCCGTGGGGCGTGGCGGAGACGATGAGGCCCCACTGCAACACCAGGTGGAGCAGGGCCCAGATGGAGGCCACGGTGCCCATGGCCGCCCATTGGCTGAGCACGTAGGTGGAGCGCCGCATGGGACGGGTGAGCAGCACCGGCAGCAACCCCTCCGTGGCGTCCCGGCCGATGCTGGACAGTCCCACGCCCAGGGGGATGAGGAAGATCTCCTTGGGGAGCTCCATCTCCGGGGTGAGGAGGAAGTTGGTGTAGAGGAGCATCGCCACGCTCCAGGCCAGCGACACCATGACGAAGGCGAGCGGCGGGACGAGCGTGGAGAACCGGTGGAAGCTCCGGGTGACGCGGGACCGGTAGAGGGGCATGCTCATCATGGGGTCCGGTCTCCTTGCTGTTGGAAGAAGCGCTCCAGCCGTCCCTCCTCGCGGGAGGCGCTGGCCACGGGAAGGCCCGCCTGGAGCAGGGCCCCCAGCAGGCGCGAGGCACCCCAGTCATCCTCCACGGAGAAGCGCAGCGAGTCCTCCGCGGGGTCCAGCTGCGTGGCGCCCGTCTCCCGCGTCACGGTGGCGAGCTGCTCGGGAGAGAGGGATTGGGTGCCAGCCCAGCGCACCACCAGCACATGGCGGGTGAGGGTGGCGGAGGGCGAGCCCAGGTCCTCGATGGCCTCCACGCGGCCGGCGCGGAAGAGGGCCACCCGGTCACACACCTTCTCGAGCTGGGCCAGGTCGTGGGAGTTGATGATGACGGTGACGCCACGGGACTTGATGTCGCGCAGCAGCGCGCGCAGGTGCAGCACGCCCTCGGGGTCGATGCCCAGCGTGGGCTCGTCGAGGAAGAGGAAACGGGGCTGGCCGACGAGCGCCTGGGCCAGGCCGAGCCGCTGCATCATGCCCCGGGAGAACTTGCGCGTGTCACGGTCCCACACGGCCTTGTCCAACCCCACCTGGGTGAGGAGGGCCTCCACTTCCTGGGGACGCTCGCGGACGGGCCGCTCGGCCAGGGCGTGGTGGAAGGCGAGGCACTGGCGCGCGGTGAGCCCCGAGTCGAAGGTGAGGCGCTCGGGGAGGTAGCCGGTGAGGCGGCGCACTTCCAGGTGATCCGGTGGCAGGCCCGCGACGCGCACGGTGCCCGAGTCCGGCCACAGCAGGCCGAGCATGCACCCGAACAGGGTCGTCTTCCCCGCACCGTTGGGGCCGATGATGCCGAACGTCTCTCCGGCGCGGATGTGGAGGTGCACGTCGGACAACACGCGTTGTCCCCGGCGGTAGGCCTTGTTGACGCCTTCCACCTGCACCCCGGGCGAGTCCGGGGAGGGGGAGGGCTGCTCCGGAGGAGCCGCGGGCGTGTCCGCCTGCAGCAGTCTGGGAATGGACATGGGGGGCTGGCTTCCTGGCGGGAGGCCAGCTTAGCAGTCTTCGTTAGAAGGGCTCGAAGCAGTCGTAATTGTGCTGCGAGAGGATGCGGCCTTCACGGAAGGTGAGGAACACCCCGAACGAGGCGCGCATCGTTCCTCCTGCGGGCAGCGAGCCCACCGGCACCTTGAGCGTCGCGCTCCAGTCCACCTCGATGGCCAGGTGGTCTCCCTGCTCCAGGGTGTGCCGTATCTCGTAGCGCTGCGAGGCCACCACCTTCTGGCCGCGCTCCGCTCC
Source organism: Archangium sp. Cb G35 (assembly GCF_001896145.1). Taxonomy (NCBI): domain Bacteria; kingdom Pseudomonadati; phylum Myxococcota; class Myxococcia; order Myxococcales; family Archangiaceae; genus Archangium; species Archangium sp. Cb G35. Next base: position 847,376 of record NZ_MPOI01000002.1, on the reverse strand, counting down.
TTCGAGCAGCGCCCTCAGGTCCCTCGTGGCCCCCGTGGGGACGAGCCGGTTGGGGTATTCGATCTGCTTCACCTCGGGGTGGAAGAAGGCGGCCAGCGCCTCTCCGGTCGCTCCCTGCTCGATGGCCTGGAAGTAACGGCGCGCGGTATCGAGATTCGTCGTGGACATGGGTCCTCCCGTCGGATTCACAACCGTGGTTGCACAACTCGAGGTTGCACAACTCAAGGATCCGCGCCGTGGAGGAGGCACGCAAGCTGCTGGCGGGCGAGTCCCCTTCGCGCGAGCGGAGATCCTGGCTATACCCATCCGGCAGGATGGGCCTTCGCGCCCGGGAGGATTTTCACATGCTTCGCTCTGGAACCGAGAACGGCCGGCGCTCGTGGGTGCTCGGCCTCGGTCTGGCCATTACCCTGCTGGGGGCGCCCGCCATGGCAGGCCCGAAGGCCGCGACGAAGGCCGCCGAGAAGCAGGAGGCCTTCTTCGGCCGCGAGGAGCTGGCCCGCCAGGCCAAGGTCCACGAGGAGGGCTGCAAGAAGGGGGACAAGGGGGAGTGCTTCAACTCGGCGCTGGCCTATGCGCAGGGCGCGGGCGTGACCAAGGACGATGCCCGCGCGGCCGCCCTCTACAAGAAGGCGTGCGACAAGGGGCACCTGGACGCCTGCAACAACCTGGGCATCGCCTACGCGGAGGGCGCGGGCGTGCAGAAGGATCCGAAGCAGGCCCTCGCGCTCTTCGACAAGAGCTGCAAGGCGGAGGATGCCAAGGGCTGCTTCAACGTGGGCCTCGCCTACAACGCGGGCCTGGGCGTGGACAAGGATCCGGTGCGTGCCGGCGCGTCCTTCGAGAAGGCCTGCGCCAAGGGTCACGCGGATGGGTGCTTCAGCCTCGCCATCGCCCATGCGAGCGGCAAGGGCCTGGAGAAGAACCTGGAGAAATCCACGGCCCTCTTCTCGAAGGCCTGCGACGCGGGGCACATGACGGCCTGCAACAGTCTCGGCGTGGCCTATATGGCGGGGCACGGCGTGGCGAAGGATCCGAAGCGCGCCGTCTCCCTCTTCGAGAAGACCTGTGCCGCGGAGCTCCCGGGAGGCTGCCTCAACGCCGGCATCGCCCACCGCAGTGGCAGCGGCGTGGCGAAGAGCCCGGAGCGCTCCCGGGAGTTCATCCAGAAGGCGTGCGACCTCGGGCTCGAGCCCGCGTGCAAGGTGCTCCAGGCCGCCGCGAAGGCTCCTTGAGCGCGAGCGCTCAGGGCGTACCAGGAACCGCGGTGGAGGGCTGGAGTTGATCCGGGTGCGTGGGCACCTGGATCTCCCCGGAGATGATCTTCCCCTTCAACTCCTCCAGCCGGGCCAGGGCGCCGGCCTTGCCGGGGAAGTCCAGCCGCACCGGGGCGTAGGTGATGCCGCCCTCTTTCAGGCCCAGGGACTGGTTGCCGCCCTGGAAGCGGCCCTGGACCTGATCCCTCACGGCCTCGTACACCACCAGGTCCACGCGCTTCACCACCGCGGACAGCACGGCCTTGGGCGCCAGGTGTGACGGATCCGAGTCCACGCCGATGACGTAGACGGTCTTCCCCTCGTCGCGCGCCTCCTTTACGGCCTGGATGGCGCCCAGTCCGTCCACGCCCGCGGCGGCGAAGACGACGTCCGCGCCCTTGGTCAGCAGGTCCTGCCCCACCTGCTTGCCGAGCGCGAAGTTCGTGAAGCCACCGGTGTAGTTGGACAGCACGGTGGCCTTGGGGTTGGTGGCCGCCACGCCCGCGCGGAAGCCGGCCTCGTAGCGCTTCACCAGCGGAATCTCCATGCCGCCCACGAAGCCCACCTTGCCCGTCTTCGTCGTGAGCCCGGCCAGCGCGCCCACCAGGTAGCAGCCCTCCTCCTCGCGGAAGACGACGGTGCGCACGTTGGGCAGCGTGTACGGCTCGCCCTGGGCGGACAGCAGCGGGCTGTCCACCAGGAGGAAGTGCTTGCCCGGGTTGCGCTTCGCCGCCGCCTCCACCGCGTTCTCCAGCATGAAGCCCACCCCGAGCGACAGCTCCACGCCCTGCTCCTCCACCAGCAACTGGAGGTTGGGCTCGTAGTCCTCGGCCACCCGGCTCTGGAGGACGACGGGCGTGATGCCGAGCGGCGTCACCTGGAGGTTACGCCGGGCCCTGTCCTGTCCGAGCGACAGCTGGAGCGTGGACTCGAGCTCCTCGGGAGTGACGTCCTTGTAGCCGCCTCCCTCGTATTTCACGCCCGCGGCCCAGACCTCCAGGCCGCGCAGGGCCGAGTCATTGAAGGATTGATCCCCACGTCCTCCGAGCGCCAGGACGAGCCCGATGCGGCTCTTCTGGGTCGCGGGGGGTTGGGCCGCGGTCTTCGGGGCAGGAGGCGCCTCCTTCTGGCTCTTGCAGGCCGGCAGGAGGGGCAGGGCGAGGACCAGGGCGAGGTGGCGCAGGCGCATGGCCTCGTCCTACCACGCGGCTCAGGAGGGCCGTGAGAGCCCCAGCCGCGAGGCCGTGGCCTCATCGGCGGGCCACAACACCGTTTCGCGCGGCGTGAGCAGCAGGTCGCGCCGGTCGTCCCGGACGTGCTCGCGCTGCTCCCGGACGAAGGGCGTGATGTCCTCGATGTCCACGATCCACTCGCGGGAGTAGCGCCGGAGTGCCTCGCCCTGCAGGCCGAGCTGGATGGCGCGCCGCTCCAGGGGACCGCCGCTGGGGCTGTGATCGGGGTCCCATTGCAGCCGGACGTCGGAGCGGGCGAGCTGCTCCTGCCACTGCTTCTGGGAGCCGTAGACCTCCGGCACGTGCTTGGAGTGCACCGCCTGGGGGAGCAGGGACTCGAAGGCCTCGCGGCGGAGCCACACCGCGAGCACCGTCTCCTGGTCCGGCTTCGAGGCCCAGCCACAGCGGTACATCATCCAGAGGAAGTTGCTCTTGATCCAACTCATGCGGCCGAGGCGGAAGTCACCCCCGAAGTAGCGGTGCTCCGCCGCGAAGTGGCCGATGCGCGGATTGTAGGCCTGGTAGACGACGACGGTGCGCTCGTCATGCTGGGCCAGGATGTGCCGGCCCGCTCGCGGCCAGCGCTCGCGTTGGACGATGTAGGGCTCGGTGACGAGGGGCATACGCTCTCCTGACTCTGCCATTTGTACGTCTCTGTTTGAAAGATGAAGGTCCGCTGCGGGTCGAGGTCCGGAGCGCGTGCCTCCGAAGGCTGGCGTGTGGCCATGTCGCCCGCGCACGGGTCCATGGGCGGAGATTTCACATGCGACGATTTCTGGGAGTAGCGGTGGCCATGGCGTTGGCGGGGTGTGGAGAGCCCACCCCGGTCACGGGCCGCTTTGGAGAGGTGACGAGCGCGGTGGTGGTGGTCAATCCGGTCATCAACCAGGGGTCCACCACGACGGTCGTGACGGGCTCCGCGCGCTCGGGGGTGCAGTTCAAGGCCGCGGACCTGGAGCCGGTCCAGACGGACCCGACGGGGCTGGCGCTGGTGGAGGATCTGCCGACGGGAACGGTGACGCTGGACTTCAATCCCGGCACAACCTCCTTCCAGGTGGTGCAGGAGAAGGAGCTGTACGACGTGGTGGTGGCGTACCGGGATGGCACGGTGCAGCAGATCATCCCCCCGGTGCGCTACCCCATCGGCGGCACGGTGGTCGAGGTGGCGCCGGGCGACGACATCGCGCGGGCGGCCGCCAGTGACAACACCATCATCGTGCTGGCCCCGGGGACGTACCCCGGCAACCTCGAGCTGCGCGCCGCGGGGGTGCTCATCTTCGGCGCCTGGTCTGCCGAGGACGGGCCGCTCTCCACCATCGAGGGCAACGTGACGGTGCTCGGAGGCGGCAACCGGATGCGGGGCGTCAAGATCAACGGCCGGCTGACGAGCAACGCCAACAACCTGTCGGTGTCCTTCTCTGACATCGCGAGCGCCACCATCACCGGCAATGGTGTGTCACTGCTGCGCAACCGCTTCACGGCCGGTCAGGCCACGGTGCCCAGCTCCAACGCGGTGCTGGTCGACAACATGGGGATTCCATGATGCGAGTATCTGCTCTGCTGTTGTTGTTGTTGGCGGTGGCTGTCTCTGGCTGCCGCGTCCACCTCTACGATGACTGGCCGCGGCGGCCGCCTCGGGGCGAGTACCCCTACCCGATGCCTCCGGGCGAGCCGCACCCGTCTCCGCGGCCGCCTCCTCCGGACGATGTGCTGCGGGCCAAGGAGATCAAGGCCGAGCGCGTCTACGCGCGGATCATCTACGCGAAAGAGGTGAAGGCGCGGGATGGCCGGGTGGGCCGCATCTACTCCGGCGAGGGAGGCAAGGGCGGGAAGGGTGGCGGCAAGGGTGGCAAGGGCGGGGGCTGGGGCGGCAGTGAGGTGCACACCTCGGAGGTCTCCGCGGAGATCATCTACGCCAAGGAGATCAAGACGGATTGGATCGAAGCGGATGAGATCCACGCCAAGGAAGTGAAGATCGGCCGGTAACCGCTGGACGCCTGGGCAGGCGAGATGGTCGCGATGGCTGGGCTCCAGGCCCTCGCTTGAACGCCAGCTCTTGCCGAGGTGCTCCGTGTTTCACTCGCGAGGGGCCGGGCCTGATAACCTCCCGCGCCTGTCATGGAAGCCACCGCCATCTCCGACCCCCGTATCGGCACTGTCTTGCAGGAGCGCTACCGGATCCTCCAGCGGCTCTCCGAGGGAGGCATGGGCGTGGTGTACCGCGGCGAGCGGCTGGAGCTGGGCCGGGCCGTGGCCATCAAGTTCCTCCACTCCTGGATGGCGTCGGACGTGAGCTCCCAGCGGCGCTTCCAGATCGAAGCGCAGGCGATGAGCCGGCTGTCGCACCCGTGCTGTGTTCCGCTCATCGACTACGGCGTGCAGGACGGCGCCCCCTTCATGGTGATGGACTTCGTCACGGGGCAGACGCTGCGCACGCTGGTGAGCGAAGGCGGGGCGCTGCCCGTGAAGCGGGCGCTGGGCCTCGTGCGACAGGTGCTCGCGGGGCTGGCCCATGCCCACTCGCAGAACATCGTCCACCGGGACATCAAGCCGGACAACATCATCCTGACCGATGCCGTCGGGCTGGGCGAGCAGGTGCGCATCCTGGACTTCGGGCTGGCGAAGCTTCGCGACATGGCGACGGGCCTGACCACGGGCCTGGCCGTGGGCACCCCCAGCTACATGGCCCCGGAACAGATCCGCGCCGGGGAGATCGATGCGCGGGCGGACCTCTACTCCGTGGGCGTGCTCCTCTTCGAACTGCTCACCGGAGCCAAGCCCTTCGTTGGCGAGGGCTCGACCGAGGTGATGCGCATGCACCAGGAGGCCACTCCGCCCACGCTGGGCAGCATTCGCTCCGGGGCGGGGTTCTCTCCCCAGTTGGAGGCGGTGGTCCGCAAGTCGATGGCGAAAAGCCCTGGGGATCGCTTCCAGTCCGCCACGGAGTTCGCCGCCGCGCTGGACGCCCTACCGGAGGGGCGCGCCTCCTCCGAGTCGCCCACGGTGCAGGTCCACGCACCGGCCCCGTCCCCTGCTCTCGATGCCACCGTCCCCAGCCGTCCCCAGGAGACGGTGCCCGACACGCGGGCGCTGGTGCCGCCCCGGGACAAGCGCCCGATGGTGGCCGTGGGGGCCACGGGCGTGCTCCTGCTGGGCCTCGGCGCGGCGCTCCTCTGGCCGGAGGCGCGGGAGACCCCGCCCGCCACGAACGAGCCTTCTCCCGTTGCGAAGAACACCCCCGCACCGAAGCAACAGCCTCAACAGCCCGCCCCCAGCGAGAAGCCGGCGGCCTCCACTCAGGCGCCCTCCGCTCAGGCCACTTCCGCTCCGGAGGGGACCGTTCCGCGGGAGGACCTTCCCAACATCGAGCAGCTCGAACGCTGGGTGAAGGAGGGCAAGGAGTGGCGCAGGGATCAGACGCTCCGCGAGCTCGCCAATCTGCGCAAGCAGTACCCCCAGAGCGCCTACGCCCCCTATCTGGAGGGCCACGTCAACTTCGACAACCTCCGCTGGGTGGATGGCCTCGCCTCCTACGGCGCGGCCATGCGCAACAACCCGGTCTATCGCACGGACGCGAAGCTCATCCGCAACGTCATCCGCTGCCTGGTGAGTGATCGCTACCACTCGAAGTGCGCCGACTTCCTCGTCCGGGAAGTCGGCGCCCCCGCGGCTCCCTTCCTCGAGGAGGCGGCGCGCTTGGACCCGTACGCCAATGTCCAGAGCCGTGCGGCCAGACTCCTGCCAAAGGTGAAGGCGCTGCGCTGAGGAGTCGTTCTAGGACTTCGCGCTCTCGGCGCGCATCTGGTTGAGCCGGTCGTAGTGGCGGTAGCCGAGCTGATCGAGCGCGCTCGAGGGGGCCAGACCGATGTCCACCAGCGTCTTGATGTCGTACGTGCCCGCGAGCACCGGCGGCGCGTAGTTCCGCACGGCGTCGGGGGTGCGGAACTTCGACAGCGGGAAGAGCACCGTGTTGGTGTGCACGTGCATGAAGTGCGCGGCCGACTGACGCTGCCAGCCCGGCACGCCGGGCGCGGTGATGACGTGCGGCGTCGCGAGGAACGTGCCTCCCGTGAGGATCTCCAGCTGCTGGCCCACCTGCGCGACGATGCACCCCGCCGGCGCGGTGCCACGCACCATCAGGCCCTTGGGCTCCTCGGGCGTCGGGCGCGTGCGGAGGTAGAGGCCGCTCTTGTCATCGGGGCTCTTGGCCGGCTGGCCCTTCGGGTCGAGGAACCGGCCTCCGGGCAGCAGCGTGAGCAGGTTGAAGTCCGTGTGCTCCTCGCCCCAGACGATGCCGGTGTTCACCTGGGAGGCGGTGAGTGGCAGGTACTGAAGGGCGCGCGTGACGTGAGGGCCCCGCTGGCAGAGGTCCGCGAAGGACGTCTCCGGCAGCCCGAGCGCCACCGCCGCGCCGCGCAGAAGCCCGAGCCCCGCCTCGTGGAGCGACCGGCCGAGGGAGAGCAGGCCCTCCTGGAAGAACGGCGGCGCATCCGGGGGCCACACGTTCTCGGGATAGATCTGCGGGAACTCGAGCGCCGAGCTTTCGTCGGAGGGGTAGGGCGCCGCGAAGTAGCACTCCTTGAAGTCCGGCTGGCCGTTGCTGGCCACGGCCACCTCGGTATTGGGAGGCGTCCAGCCGCGCTGGTACCAGATGTCCGCGCGGCCGTAGGGCCGCTTGGCCTCGGTGGGCCAGGAGACGAACGTGCGGAACGCGTCGTAGTAGCGCTCGAGCGCCTGGGCATCGACTCCGTGGTTCTTCACGTACACGAGGCCGAAGACGCCGAAGGCCTCCCGGATGGCCGCCGCGCCGCGCTCGATGCGGGCGGGGTCCTTCGACGAGAGGTCGGTGAGGTCGACGGTGGGGATGTTCATCGGGGTCTCTGCCATGGCGGCCCCAGGTGTATCGCGCCTCGCGTCCCAGAGGAATACGCTCGCAGTGGAGAGGCTCCGCCGCCTGGCCGCGGAGCCTTCGCCGGTCAGGGCTCCTCTGGCCAGGGCCAGGACTCCAGATCGGTATCACCTTCCATGCCGGGGTCCTCCGGCACGAGGTAATAGCCACCGAGAGGCACCGGCAGGAGGTAGTAGCTCCCAGGGAGCGGCTGCACGTAGTAGCCGGCTGGGGGGACCTCCTGGAAGTCGTCGCTCCCCAGGAGCGGCTGCTGCAGCTCATAACTCCCCATCATGGGTTGCTGGAGCTGGTAGCTGCCGGCCATGGGCTGCTGGAGCTGGTAGCTGCCGGCCATGGGCTGCTGGAGTTGGTAGCTGCCAGCCATGGGCTGCTGGAGCTGATAGCTGCCAGCCATGGGTTGCTGGAGTTGGTAGCTGCCGGCCATCTGCTGCTGGGCGCTGGCTGTTCCCGCCGCTGCCCAGGCCATCGCCGCGATCGCGGCTGCCAGGATGCTCTTGCTCATGTCCGCACCTTCCTCGGTGTTGATGTAGCCACGAGTCGTTGCGGAGGCCATGAGCGGGGCCTGGGATGGATTCGCGAGCCCCCCGCAACCGCCGCCACCTCTTCCGGTACTCCCGGGTGGAGGTGGTCATGTCTGGTGGAAACACGGTGCGCCCGGGTGACGGGCAGGTGCGGTGGAACCCGGCGAAATCGCTGTGGTTCGGGCTCGTGTCGCTGGTGGCGGTGGTGGGGGCGGTTCCTACCTTCACCCCCTCGGCCTTCGGACTTTTCGTGGGGAGCACGGTCCTGACGCTGTGCGCGGGGCACTCGGTGGGCATCCACCGGGGCCTCATCCATCGTTCCTACCGGGTGCCGGTGTGGCTGGAGTACGCGCTCACCTACCTGGGAGTGCTGGTGGGCCTGGATGGGCCTCGCGCGCTGGTGCGCATGCACAACACGCGGGACTTCCAGCAGAACGAGCCCTGGTGCCACGACTACTTCGCGCACCGGCAGCCCATGTGGCGCGACTACTTCTGGAACCTGCACTGCCGATTCGAGTTCGCCCGGCCCTTCGAGCCCCGTCTGGATGAGCAGGTGGAAGCGGATGCCTTCCACGGTTTCCTCCAGCGCACCTGGATGTTGCAGCAGTTGCCCTGGGCGGTGCTGTTCCTGGCGGTGGGCGGGTTGCCCTGGCTGGTGTGGGGGAGCTTCGTGCGCGTGGCGGTCAGTGTGACGGGCCACTGGCTCGTGGGTTACGTGGCGCACCGGCACGGTTATCAGGATTGGCACAACGAGGGCGCGGCGGTGCAGGGCTTCAACAACCTGCTGTTCGGCGCGCTGAGCATGGGCGAGGGCTGGCACAACGTAAGCCTCCGGTCCAGCCCATGGTGTCGGCCACCGAGGAGCGTGGCACGGTGGCCGCGTGATGGACGGCACATCGACAAGCCTATCGCTGCTGAGCCTGCTGCTGGGCCCACGCCTCGGGGAGGAGCTCCGCGAGGCGGGAGGCGGGGAATCGGGTATCGCCGAGCTTGGGCAGCACGTCGCGGAAGTAGGCCCACGGGTCCATGCCCAGCCGGTAGCAGCTGAGGACGAGGGAGTAGACGTTGGCGGCCCGGTGTCCGGCCGCGTCGCTGCCCAGGAAGAGCCAGTTCTTGCGCCCGAGGACAATGAGCTTGATGAGGCGCTCCACCTCCCCGTTGTCCACCGGCAGACGCCCGTCCTCGAGGAAGCGGCCGAGGGGGACAGAGCGGTTGCACGCGTAGGCAATGGCCTTGCCCAGAGGCGTCTTGGGGGGCACGTGCGGGGCCCACTGCGTAAGCAAGCCGAAGAGTTCCTCGTATACAGGCAGACTGTGCGCGAGGCGCAGGGTAAGGCGCGCCTCGGGAGAGAGCCCCTCCTCCTGAGCCTGCCGCTCCACGGCGTACAGCTTCTGGACGAGCGTGAGCACCGTGCCGCCGCGAGCGTCGCCGGCCACGTAGGCGCGCTCGAAGCCACGCCGGGCGTGCATCCAACAGCCCACCTCAATGCGTGGGGAGGTGGGGCCGAAGAGGGCCTCGTAGCCTTTGTAGCCGTCCACCACCAGGTAGCCCCGGAAGTCGGCCAGCACCCCTTGGGGGCCCTTGCCACTCCAGTCGGGGGTGTACTCCACGAAGACGTTGCCGCCCTGGCCCACGTACGGCCAGAGGTGTCCGCGCTTGACGCCGCGGGCATCCTCCCTGTCCAGCACGCGCACTCCGGTGTCATCGGTGTGCAGCAAGGCGTCCGCCAGCGTGCGCTGCTTGAGCTGCGCCACCACGGGCGACAGCAAGTCACTGGCCCCGGCCACCCAGTCGCCCAGAGTGGAGGCGGGCAGCCTCACACCGTGGCGTTTGTCGAAAATGGCCTGCTGGCGGTGCAGGGGCAGCCCGTCGCGGTACTTGCCCACCAGCAGCTGCGCCAGCAGCCCCGGGCCGGGCAGCGCTCCCGGCAGTGGCGTCTCACCAGCGGGCGCGGCGGCCACCCCCTCCTTGCAGCGCTGGCACGTAAGCTTCGGGCGCTTCTCCACTCGCACGAAGAAGCGCGCCGGCTCCAACTCCAGCCGTTGGCTTATCTCCTCGCCCATAGGCGTGCGCTGTTGGCCGCAACCCGGGCAGACGCACTCCTCGGCCGTTGGCTGCACCAGCACCTCTCGCCTCTCCAGGTGCGCGGGCAGGGCCTGGGCGCCGCGTAGGGGCGGACGCTTGGGTGGCTTCCTCGGTGCGTCAGYCGGCGGGGCCGCCGGGGCGGCTGCCTGTGCGCCGTCGGCGGTGGCGGGCACGGCCTCTGGCTCGGCGGACTGCTGCTGCGTGAGGAATGAGAGCAGGAGTTGGAGCTGATTGGCGGCAGTCTTCTCACTGCGCCGCCCGTACAGCTGCCGCAGTGCCTCCTTGAGTCGCACCACCGTGGAGCTGTGCTCCTCGCGTAGCCGGCCCAACAGGCCCAACAACATCTCAATGGCCTGCTCGCCGCGGTCCTCCGTCAGCAGCTGCAGCATGTAGGCGCGCACCGCCTCCATGTCATCCCCCTCGAAGGCGGGCGGCTGGGCTTCTTCCCGCTGGCCCCTCTCTTCTTCGCTCCTGACGGCGGAAGTCATGCGCGCCTTGCCTATGCACGAAGTCATGCCCGGCGCGCAAGCGCGGACTCAGTGCACCTCGCCTCTCCGTACCGCGCTGCTGGCCTCCACCAGCGACAGCAGCTCCGAGAGCTGCCGTACCTCCAGGTGCACCGCGGCCTGGCCCTCCACGGGCGAAGGCACCCGGAAGCGCCCCGCCTCCAGCCTCTTGCTGACGGTGCAGTACCCGTTGGCGTCCCAGAAGAGAATGCGCACGAAGTCCCTTCTCCTGGAGAAGAAGACGAACAGGTGGCCCGACTTCGGCTGCTGCCCCAGGCTGCCCTCCACCAGCGCGCTCAGCCCGTCGGCCTGCTTGCGCATGTCGCACGGCTGCGTCGCCACCCAGATTCTCACTCCCTCCGGTAGCTTCAGCACCCCTGCACCGCCTTCACCGCTCGCAGCACCCGCTCCACCAACTCCTGGCTGGCTCCCACCTCCACTCGCACCCTCACCCCGCCCACCTCCACCCGCACCGCCTCCCCTTGCTCCCGCCCCGCCTCGCGCCTCTCGGCGGGCGTCACCTCCACGGGCACGAAGGACATGGCCGTCCTCGTCCCCTCCTTCCCTTCTCGCCTGCGCGTCCAGAAGCGCAGCCTCTCGCGCGGCAACCCGTGCTTGCGCATGAAGGCCGACTGCGTGCCTCCTTCCTCCTCCCAGGCTCGCACCACCTGCTCTGCTACCTCCGGTGTCCACCTCGGCCGCCGCGCTGCTTCCAACCACGCCGGCTCCGTCTTCGTCGTCGCTGTGCTCGTCGTCATCTCGCCGCGCACTCTGCGGCCCCTCATGCACCGACACTACCTGGGCTGGATCGGAGGCTTACGCAGCCGACGCACCGAGGCATCGCCCAGGAACAGGGTGGGGGCGTGGGGCGTCATGCCGCGCAAAGTATCCTGGCTTGCTCAAACGCGCACGGCGTAGCTACGCTCGCCGGATGCCTAATCCCAATCTCCAGGTCGCCCTCGCCACGCTCAACGCCCAGACCCCCGACAAGCACCACCCCAGCGTCGACGTGGTGGACGTCTCCAAGCTGGACGTGCCGCTGATCATCGAGCAACTGCCGCTCATGTCTCCGTCGGGGGCGATCCGGAGCTTGCGCAAGAACTCGGCGCCGCTCGACAAGGACGCACTCGACAAGGAGAGCACCTACGCGCTCTCGGGGAAGCCCGGGTTCAAGAAGCTCCAGAACTGGGCGAGCGGCGGGGCACCGTTCCATCGTTTCGTCGACAAGGACGTGACGCTCTTCTTCGACACGCTCTTCGCGATGGTGCTCGACGTCGTCAACTCGCACCTCGACGGCGGTGAGCAGCCCTGGGCGCTCAGCCGCAACGACCTCTTCCACGGACATCTTTCGTGGGCCGACTTCAGCAGCGTCAGTGACGTGGTGATGGTCTTTCACGCGCAGGAGTACCCGGCGGACCTCGAGAGTTTCAAGAGCAAGGCGGCCGGCGAACTCGAGGCGGACGTCAAGCCATTCCTCGCCAAGGCGGCCCCATTTGGACGCCGCTGCCCCATCTGGTCGATGCGCAAGAAGCGCATCTGGAGCATCGACTTCTTCGCGGAGAAAAGTCCCTTCCTGCCGCTCCTCTCGACGCCGCTGTCGGAAGCAGGCCGCGGCGTGAACCCGCTCGTCGTCGATCAGGACGACATCGGCCAGTGCCTGGCGGACATCAGCTACTTCCCGCGCGAGAAGGTCCCGTCCTTCATGCGGATCTGGAGCCACAAGATGACGGACGAGGACAGGAGCGGCCTCGACTGAGCCTCGAGACTCTCCACCACCCAGCGGTCAATCCCGAACTTCGGCCTCCAGGGGCGCCTGGCTCAGCTCGCGGAGACTCCGGAGCAACTGGCCGGGCTCGATGGGCTTGACCAGGTGGTGCCCGCGCCTCCGTGATGCACGATAGCGGCGCAGGCCGCGCATCCCCTTGGGCGGTCAGGCGACCCCGCGTCAGCCTGCGTCTCGCCCCACGGTGCAGGGGGCGGGACCCCCTCCCTCCCCACGAAAGGCGGGGCCTGCTCTTCCCCGCGAGCTGGCACTGCGGCGCGGCGAAGGGTGGGGAATCGAACCCAGGGACAATGGCCTTTCTTGCGCAGCGTGCCATGGCCATCTTCGTTTCGAAACTCCAGTGACGGTGCCCCCGCGCACTCCCGCTGCGGCCGCCCGTGCTGAGGGCAAGCCTCCAGGGGGGCCACCATGCCAACACGCGTCTCGCTGAACTTCGATGACTGTCTTTCCAGCCAGCTCCAGGCTGCGGCGATGCTAGAAGCCCGGGGAATGCGCGGCACCTTCTACATCAACAGTGGGAAGCTGGGCCTATCCGGCCGTCTGACGGCCGCCCAGGTGCGTGCGCTCCAGGACGCCGGACACGAGATTGGCGGCCACACGCTGACCCACCCGCGCCTGACCACGCTGACGGCGGACGAACAGCGGCGGGAAATCTGCAACGACCGGGTGGCCCTGCTGAACCAGGGCTTCCGGGTGACCTCGTTCGCCTACCCATTCGGTGACAAGGACTCCGTCACACGGCAGATCGTCATCGACTGCAACTACAACTCGGCCCGGGAGAGCGGCGGCCTGCGCACTCCCACGGGCAGCTCCGGCAATCCCTACGCGGAGTCCGTTCCTCCCGCGGACGCCTACGCCATCCGCACGCACGGCTCCGTGCAGGACACCACCTCGCTCGCGACCCTCCAGGCCTACGTGCTCCGGGCGGAAGAGAGTGGCGGCGGCTGGGTGCCCATCGTCTTCCACCACATCTGCGACGGGTGCGGTGAGACGTTTGCGATTACTCCGGCCAACCTGGCGGCGTTCCTCGACTGGCTGGCCCAGCGCGCCTCGCGGGGAACCACGGTCGTCCGCATGGACACCGTCATCGGCGGGGTGTTGAAGCCGCCCGTCACCTTCCCGCAGGAGGTGACCCCGGCGCAGCTCTTCAAGAACCCGTCGCTCGAAGCGGACAGCAACGGGGACGGGACGCCGGACTGCTGGCAGCGCGGCGGCTTCGGCACCAACTCCTTCACCTGGACGCGGACGACGGATGCCCACGGCGGAAGCTGGGCGCAGCAGGTGCGCATCACCAGCATCTCCAGCGGAGACCGCAAGCTCATCAACCTGCAGGACGGCGGCTCGTGCGCGCCCCCCGCGACCACCGGCCACCACTACCGCGTCTCCGCCTGGTACAAGGCCACCACGCCGGTCCGGTTCAAGGCGTACTACCGCAACTCCTCGGGCGGTTGGGATTTCTGGACGCAGGGGCCGCTGCTGCCGGCGGCCAGCACCTACACCCGGGCCGAGTGGACGACGCCCGCCGCGCCCTCGGCGGCCAAGGCGCTCAGCCTGGGCATGTCGCTCGACCAGGTGGGCACGCTCACCATGGACGACTTCTCGCTCACCGACCTCGACGCGACCGCCTCGCCGTGAGCCCGGGCCCTCCGGGCATGAGGCCGCTCACTCCACATCCGGTGGCGGCCGAGTGGCTTCATACACGGCTGCTTTTCGATGGCGGACGTCTTTGTTCCATGCGGATTCGATGGGACTCGCTAGGGTGTCGTGCATCCCGGGCATGGGGTTGCCTGAACTCGAACAGAGGAGATGCGTTTGCAACCCGAAGACGGAACGATTGCCCAGGGGCCCTGGTGGCGGCGCGTGGGCGTCGCCGGAGCACTCGGGTTACCCGTGTTGTTTTCAGCGCGCTCGCTGACCTTCGGCGATGGCGCCCTGCGGTTCTTCGCGGAGAACTGGCTGTATCTGGCCGCTCCCCATGGAGTTGCCTTTCTGGCCCACAAGTTCGTGCCCTTCGTACGAAGCATCTTCCTGACCCCTGCTCTGCTGGCGGTATCGGGCGTGCTGCTGTTCTTCCAGTGCTGGACCTGGTGGTTCGTTCCGTTGCGAGAGGGCCCACTGGCCTGGTTGTTGTATCCGCCGACATGCGCGGCGGTGCTGTTCTTTCACGTCATCGAGGCGCACGCGGGCGAGCCCATCTCCCTGGCTGATATCGTCGCTGCCGCCGGGGTGCCGGAGCGATCGCTTCGCGCTGCATTCATCGCGGCTCGGGGGATTCCGCCGGTTGCGTTCCTCCGCCGCCGTCGCTTCGAGATTGCGCGACAAACGCTGCTCACAGGCGCTCCGGGGACGGCCGTTGCCGGCGTCGTGGCCTCGCTCGGCTGTTTGTTCACAAATCATTTCGCCGCCGCCGATGCGCGTCCGGCCCTACGTCGAACGTGATGGGTTTGCGCCGGACATGCACGCGTTTCACTGTGCGAAAACGGCAGTCAGGTAGGAGAATCGGTGCAGGACCACGCGGCGTGATCGGCTCAACGTGGGGCATTCCGGTTGCGATGCATCCATATGTGACGGGCCCCGCTGGGGTGCGCTCGATATTGGAGCACCTGGGAGTGCCCACGGCAGGTGCGCGGCTGGCCCCGGCGCGCGGGCCCCTCCAGGCTTCTCTCCCGCCCATACGCCGGCCATTACATTCGACTTTCTCTTCCGGTAGTTTTGGAGGGAGTGGCCAGACCCCTGCTGACAGCTCTGATGCGAGAAGAGGCGGAGGAGGCGCTCCGGAGGGCCTCGCACCGGCATCCCACGCTGGCGCTCAGCGTTCGCGCGGCCGGCGCCGGCTACGAGCTGGTGGTCGAGGACGAGGACTTCGAGCGCTATCGAGACATCGTCGACGACATCGTCGCAGGAATACGCCCCACCCGCTTCTCGCTGCAGGCGGTGGAGCGGGAGCTGGCGCGCCTGGTGAGCCAGATGCTCGCGTCCGCACCCGTTGTGGTGACGGACCCAGCGAACAAGATCTGCAGCCTCCTCGAGTGGCGGATCGTCCCGGAGCTTCTGGAGCTGGGCTCGGATGGCTTCGATGCGAGAGCGGTTCGCTTGCTCGATCGGGGCGTGGCGCTGGCGGGCCGGTGCTGGCTGTTCGCGGGTCCCGGCGGATACATGGAGTCAGACTTCGAGGCGGAGCTCACGCTTGGCGATGACGGAGCGCTCGCCGGGCTCGATCTCGCATTCGGCGATCCGAAGAGCGTAGGAGCCGCGAACCCTCGTCAGCCTGCTCCGGAGCACGCCGAAAGGTTCGTGGCGGGCTACCGGGTGGTGACGCAGACGGACTTTGACCGCTGGGCCTTCCGAGTCACCAGGCGCGCGTCACCGGAGATATGACCCGGGCGGAGATGTGGCACGCGCCCACCATCGCCGAGAAGCTGGACACTGCATGTGCCGATGGCGCTCCGCGGCGTCGCCGTCGGGGCCGGCGCGTCGCTCGAGGCCTTGCGCCACGAGGGCCGCCACCCGGGCTCGCAGCGCCTGAGGGCTCAGTTCCGGCCAATCAAGACCGCGTCTTCGGTCTTCGTGTCCACGGTGTTGTCCTCGGGGTTCACGTCGATGAGGAGATGGCGCGGGTCGATGCCGGCGCGCGCGGGCCGCTTGGGCACCGTCACGGTGAGGCGCTGCTCTCCCGAGCGCACGCGGATCATCCGCAGGTGCAGGGGCTCCCCCTGCCCTTCCCCCTCCGCGGCCGCGTAGACGCCGAGCTCGACGGGCTCGTCCATCGGCACCTCGGTGAGGTGGCCCACCTCGTCCACCACCACCTTGCGCGCCACCACGTCGAGGCTCACCCGCCAGGCGCCCCCCTCCGCGGGCTCCACCGTGGCCCGCTTCGTCTTCAGCTCCCAGTAGGTGTTGGCGGCGAAGAGGTCGTGCAGCAGGCCCTGCTGCTCCTGAGGGGTGACGGCCCGCAGCTCACGGTACAGGTCGAGCGAGGTGGGCAGGGGCGGCTGCCCGGCGCCGTACTTCTCCATCATCGTGCGCAGCGCCCCGTTCACCCGGGCCTCCCCCACGTACTCGCGCAGCGCGAACATGGCGAAGGGGCCCTTGCGGTACGCGTGGAACCACTCCACGGCCTGCAACAGCGGCGGGCCGGCGCGCGTGCGGGGCGTGAGGTACTCGAGCCGCAGCACGGCCAGCAGCCGCTCCAGGTGCGCGCGGCCGTAGGTGCGCTCCACCACCCCCAGGGCCGAGTACCAGGACAGGCTCTCGTTGAGCAACGGCGCGCCCACCACGGGCGCGGGCTTCAGCTGGTTGCCCCACCACTTGTGCGCCACCTCGTGTGCTACGACAGCAAAGGGGAAGTCCACCTCACGCGGGTCGGCCTCGGGCTGCAGCTGCGAGAAGCCCTCCCTGTACGAGACGTTCACCGGCGCGGAGTGCAGCCCGATGCCTTCGCCCGCGTGCTCCACGAAGCGCAGCTGGCGGTGGGGGTAGGGGCCGAACTGCTCGGTGAGGAAGTCGAGCGAGGCCTGCATGCCGTGCAGGATGCGCTCCACGTTGCCGGGGTGGCCCGGGTGGTGGAACACCTGCAGGGCCACGTCCCTCCAGCGAGCCTCGCGCACCGCGTACGCGGCCGAGTAGAGCGCGTAGTCGTGGTTGATGGGCACGTCGGTCACGTAGTGGAAGTAGCGGCGGCCGCCCTCCGTCCACTCGCGGCGCAGGGCCCCGGGGGCCACGGCCACCTGTCCCGCGTCGGTGCCCACCACCGCGTCGAAGGCGATGCGCCCGGCCCCCTGCTCCCGCAGGCCTTCGCTGTCCTCCAGCGTGGGGACGGGGGGCCGCGGCGCGAGGCCGTGGGCGCGGCGCACGCCTGCCTCGTCGAGCTCCCGGTTCTCCTGGTACCCGATGGCCGGCAACCAGCTGCGCGGCAGGATGTAGGTGCCATTGCGCACGACGGACGCGTCGGCCTGGCCGTGGGTGAAGCCCCGGGGCGCGAAGCGCACCTCGAAGCCCAGCTGCAGGGCCTCCCCCGGCTGCAGCGGCGGCTGCAGCGTGTAGACGGAGTGGCCGAGCTCCGCGTCCACGTGTGAGGGCGTGGCGGCCCGGTCGAAGCGCAAGGGGCCCGTCTCCACGCCCTCGGCGAGGCCGACGTGCAGGGTGGCCATGGCCTCACGGCCGCGGTTGACGAGCGTATAGGTGCCGCGCAGCTCCGCCCGGCGGTGCCGCGGGTGCAGCTCCACATGCAGCTGCACGGAGGTGAGCCGCGGCTGCGGCAGGCGCGCGTACTGGCCGTAGCGCCGCTCGTACTCCGCGCGCGCCTCTTCGGCCTGGGCGCGGGTGCGGAACGGGTGGAGGACGTGCGTGTTGTACGCGATGAAGCCGCCCACCCCGAGGACGGCCGCGCCGGCCAGAGCCCCGGTGAGGGCCACGGGCCGCGTGAGCCGGCGGCGCGCGAGCAGGAGCCGCTCGCGCGGGCCCGACACCCGGCCCCGCACCCAGAAGAGCCGCGCGGCCACCGCGAGCAGCAGCGCCCACGCGGCCCAGTACGCCTTGAACCAGGCCCAGGCCGTCAGGTGCGGGCCGAAGCCGTTCAGGTCGTTGTACTCCCAGCCCGGGTCGGACCCGTACACCCACAGGGGGTCCTCGAGCCCGAGCGAGGGCCCGAAGAAGCGCAGGCCGTAGACGAGCAGCAGCACCGCGTGGCCGGCGTACTTCTGGTCCACCAGCACATGCACACCCAGGCCGAGCAGCGCGAAGAGCAGGTGGTCGGCGAGCTTCAGGCCGAAGAGGACGGACAGGTACACCCGCGGCTCGAAGGCGGTATGACCCAGCCCCACCTGGATGAGCAAGGACGCCGCCGTCAGCGCCGCCTGCAGCAGCACGATCATCAGCGCGAGCCCCGCGAGCTTGCCGAGGAAGGGGACCCAGTCTGGCGTGGGCACAGCGTCCGCCAGCTCGCTCACCCCCGCCTCCCGCTCGCGCCACACCAGGCCCCCGGCGCAGAAGATGACGAGCAGCGGCATCACCATGCCCAGCAGGTCCCCGTTGGCGCTGATGAACGCGGTGAGGAGCCGGGTGGAGGGCGCCTTCGGCACCCCCGCGTGATTCATGATCTCGGGGGCGACGAGCAGCAGGAACAGCGGCATGAGCACGAGCGCGACGCCGCCCGGGCCGGCCATCAGGGCGCGCAGCGACTGCGCCGCGACCGCCCGCACCTGGCGCGTCCGGGCCACGGCACCCGGAGCGGGCCGCACCGGGGGCACGGTGATGGGACCGATGCGGGCCGGCGGCGGCAGGACGGCGGCTGCGCGCCGGCCGCGGCCCGCATCGACGCCCGGGTGGGCGAAGCGGAAGCGCAGGTGGGTGAAGGCGAGCGCCGCTGCCGCGAGGGCGAGCCACAACAGGCGGTTGGCGGCCAGCGCCCCGGCGAGCTCGAGCAGCTGCGTGTTCTTCTCCCCGGGCGTCCAGGACGCCGACAGCTCGTTGAGCACGGTGAAGCCGAGGGGGTCCACGAGCTTGCCGGCCCCCCAGTGCTTCAGCGCGCCTGCCACGTAGATGCGCCCCGCGAGGGTGGTGGCGAAGAGCAGCACCGCGCCGAGGTAGGCCGTCATCGCGCGCCGGCTCAGCACCGCGAGGCTGAACATGAGCGCGCAGGTGATGAAGGCGTTGGGCAGGGTGATGCAGAGGTAGACGCCAGCGTACGCCGCGGGCCGCAAGGGCCCGAGCAGCTCGGGCTCGGGGCCCGGCGCGTAGGCGGCGAGCAGCAGGCCCAGGGGCACCGCGAGCACCACGAGCGCCGTCAGGGCGAACGCGGCGAGGAAGCGCCCGCCGAGGTAGGCCGTCCTGCCCACCGGCGTGGTGTAGAAGAGCGGATGCATGCGCAGCTGCACGTCGCGCGCGGCCGCGTCGCCGGCGAGGGGGGCTACGACCGGCAGGCCCATCAAGCTGGCCAGCACGGAGACGACGGCCAGCGCGAAGGGCGAGTTGAAGAGGTAGCCACCATCACGCGCTTGCTCGATCTGGGCCTCGTTGGCCACCTGGTAGACGAACCCGAGCAGCAGCACGAAGCAGAGCCAGGGCGTGACGCGGCGCGCCTGAAAGCCAAGCTCGTAGCGGAAGATTTCGCGCAGCATCATGACGCCACCTCGAGCCCGGGCTGCACGGCGCGGGAGACTCCGTGGCCACCCATCACGCGGAAGTAGACGTCCTCGAGGCCGGGCTCCGCCGGCTCGAACCCCGCGCCCGGCAGGGTCTCGGCGTACACGCGCACCACGGTGCGCCCGGCCAGCAGCCGGGTGGAGAGGACCGCGTGGGTGCGCTCGAGCGCCTCGAGCTCGCCACGGGGCACGGCCTTGCGCCAGATGCGCCCGCGCAGCGCCTCCACCTCGCGCAGCGGCTCACCCTCCAGGAGGATGGTGCCGCGGTCGATGATGGCCATGCGGCTGCACAGCTCCGCCACGTCCTCCACGATGTGCGTGGAGAGGATGACGACGCTGCGCTCGCCCAGGCCGCTCAGCAGGTTCAAGAAGCGCACACGCTCGGCGGGGTCGAGGCCGGCGGTCGGCTCGTCGACGATGATGAGCCGCGGGTCGCCCAGCAGCGCGACGGCGACGCCGAAGCGCTGCCGCATGCCCCCCGAGAAGCCGCCCAGCTTCTGTTTGCGCACGTCGTGCAGGTTCACCTGGTGCAGCAGCGCGTCCACCGTCTCGCGCCGCACCCGCCGGTCAGTGAGGCCCTTGAGCACCGCGAAGTGCTCGAGCAGCCGCTCCGCGCTCTCCCGCGGGTACACGCCGAACTCCTGCGGCAGGTAGCCGAGCGACTCGCGCGCCCGCTCCTTGTCCTTCAGCACGTCCACGTCCCCCAGGTGGACGCTGCCGCGGTCGGGCTCCTGCAGCGTGGCCAGCGTGCGCATCAGCGTGGACTTGCCCGCGCCGTTGGGGCCCAGCAGCCCGTACATCCCGGCGGGAATCGTCAGCGACACGTCCTTCAGCGCATGCACGCCGTTCGCGTACGTCTTGGAGAGGTTGCGGATCCGCAGGTCCATGGGTGCTCCGGGGTCGAGGGAACAGCGGGCAAGGCGGGGGCGGCGTCGTCCCCGCGAGCGGTGCGGGGACGGAAAGGAACAGGACGGTGCTGCGTCTCAGGGCGCGGCGGTGCTCAGCGGCGCCGCTGCTCCCGGTGGCGGGAGGCGGCGGCCCACAGGAGGGCGAGCGCCGCGCCCGTCCACAGCAGCGTGGCGAGGGCCCAGTCCCCGACGTCCGGCAGGCCCCACCAGGCGTTGACGACCTCTCCGCCCGGCAGCCGCACCTCCCCGCTGAGGGACTCGGTGCGCGCGGAGAGGAGCGCGTCCAGCCCGTAGCGGCCGACGAGGAGCGGGGCGAGGCCGGGGGCGAATTCGTCGAAGAACCAGTTCACCCTCAGCAACTGGGCCAGGGTGAGGGTGAGGACGAAGCCCAAGACGAACCCGACCACCCAGCGCAGCGGGTGGCGCAGGCCCAGCGCCATCGCGCTGCCGAAGAGATAGAGCGCGCTCGAGGAGGTGAAGGACACGAGCCACAGCACCGGCCGGGGCTTCCACTGCACCGTGCGCAGGGTCTCCGGGACTTCGCCCACTCCCGGGACGTTGACGGTGCTGTCCACCAGGCGCAGCGTCACCTCGCCCAGCACGTTGCCGCCCGTCAGCAGCGTGAGGCCGAGCATCCAGAGGAGGAAGAGCGCGACGGCCGCCATCAGCCATAGCCAGCCCGCGAGCACCTTGGTGAGGGCGTGCTGGCGGCGCTCCACCGGCAGCGTCCAGAAGAAGGCGGGGCCGAAGCGCGGCTCGCCCTTCCAGACGGCCAGGGGAAAGAGCAGCCCCGCGAGGCCCGGCAGGAGGGTGAGCTCGGGGCGGAAGTCGAGCGGCGCGCCCGTCTCCAGCCGGTGGCGCAGGGTGAGAGCGGTGGCCAGCAGGAGCAGCGCGAGCGCGCCGAGGGCGGGCACCCGCAGCGCCAGGCCCACCGCGGACACCTGCTCGCGCAGCACCGCGCCGGCGGCTGGCGTGGAGTGCAGCGTCGGGGCACTCGTCGGGGCACTCATTGCGACACCTCCTCGGACAGGAAGGCGAGGGCCGCGTCCTCGAGGCCCAGCGCCGTCACCTCGCGCACGCGGGCGCCCGTGCCCGACAGCCGCTCCACCACCTCGCGCTCCTCGCCCACCAGCGTCCACTGCAGCTCGCGCCCGGTGCCCGCGCGCCGCAGCGCGCCCGCCAGCAGTTCGGGCGGCGCGGCCCAGCGCTCGGGCACCTCCACCCGGTAGCGGCGCACGGTGCGCTGCAGCTCGTGGCGCGGCAGTTGCGCGACGAGCCTCCCGGCGCTCAGCACGCCCACGTGGTCGGCG
The DNA here is from genome assembly GCF_001896145.1 of Archangium sp. Cb G35. Classification (NCBI taxonomy): domain Bacteria; kingdom Pseudomonadati; phylum Myxococcota; class Myxococcia; order Myxococcales; family Archangiaceae; genus Archangium; species Archangium sp. Cb G35. The sequence continues at coordinate 825,724 of NZ_MPOI01000002.1, read as the reverse complement.
AGGCTCTCCAGCTCGTGCAGGTGGTGGGTGGAGACGACGAGCGTGGTGGGCGAGTCGGCCAGGTGCTCGGCCAGCAGGGCGAGCGTGCGGTTGCGCACCACGGGGTCCAGGCCGTCCGTCGGCTCGTCGAGCAGGAGCAGCGCGGGCCGGTGGGCCAGTGCGAGCACCAGCTGCAGCCGCCGCGCCTGGCCCTTCGAGAGGGCGGACACCTTTCGTTGGAGTTCGAGGCCGAGCGCCTTGCCCAAGCGCTCCGCGTACGCGGGCTCCCACGCAGGGTAGTAGGCGGCCGCGTGCCGCAGGAGGCGGCCGCACGTCATCCAGCCGTACGCGGGCGTGTGGTTCTCGGGCACGTAGCCCACCTGCGCGCGGACCCGCGGGCCGTGGCTCGCGGTGTCCAGGCCCAGCACCTCGGCGCGCCCCGCGTCCGGGCGCTCCAGGTTCATCAGCACCTTGAACGTGGTGCTCTTGCCCGCGCCGTTGGCGCCGACCAGGGCGTACACCGCGCCCTCCGGCACGCGCAGGTCCACACCGGCAAGGGCCGTGTCGCGCCCGTAGCGCTTGGTCAGCCCGTGGGTGGCGACCGCGGGGGCGCCACCTTCCGGCTCGGGGATGGTGCGGCTCATTCCTTCTCTCCCTGCCCTGCGGCGTCACCGGAGGGCTCACCCTCCTCCTGCGCCACCTCGCGGATGCTCTTCACCAGCTCCTCCATGCCCACCCCGTTGCGCCACGCCTCGCGCAGCGCCCGCCGGGCCACCTCGCGCGCCAGCGCACGGCGCTCCTTGCGGTCGGGCTGCGCGTCCGCGGACACGAAGGTCCCCTGCCCCCGCCGCACGTAGACGACGCCCTGGCGCTCCAGCTCCCCGTAGGCCTGGGACACCGTGCGAGGGTTCACCACCAGCTGCGCGGCCAGCTCCCGCACCGACGGCAGTGGGTCCTCCGGCCTCAAGCTCCCCACCACCAGCGCGCGGCGCACCTCGTCCACGATCTGCAGATAGAGCGGCCGCCCGTCCTTCGGGTCCAGGGTCACCACCATGGCGGCGTCCGTGTAGCGGTGTTGCGCACGACTACAACACTGCACCAGTTCGCGCGCCTCCGCAAGGGGGGGCGAAGGGGAGCCAGGCGGTGGGGCCCGTACGATGCGCGGCCATGCGAACCGCCCTCCCCGCGCTCCTCGTTGCTGGGGCGGTCGCCCAATATGGCCGGCTCGACATGGCGTTCAACAATGCCGGCATCCAGGTGCCGCCGAGCGATGCCGCCGACGAACCGGCCGAGAACTTCCAGCGCGTGACGGCGGTCAACCCATTCGGCGTCTGGGCATGCATGAAGCACGAGCTGCGCGTCATGCGCGTGCAAGGGCCGGGCGCGATCGTCAACTGCTCGTCGCTGGGCGGCCTGGCCGGCCTGCCCCAGCGCGCGGGTTGGAGGCCCGGCCGGTGGAGCCCCGGCCGCTTACCCGCGCGGGGGTCCGATCAGGACCCGCTGGGGATGGTACAGGTACGACGACATCGCGATCTCGCACGCCGTGTACACCACGCGGACGGCGCGGCCACAGCCCCGGCAGTGGAAGTCCTGGTGATCGCAGCGATCGGTACGCAACGCGCGACTCGCCTTGTCGAAGGCGGCGCGCACCTGGGGTTCGAGCGCCTCGGGCGCTGCGTAGTACAAGTTGAACGGCGTATGGGCCTGGCAGTGCGGACAGTGGAAGTCCGGTGGGGTGGGCAGGACCAAGATGTGAATGCGTGGACTGATCTCGAGGCCGGGAAAGAGGTCCGGGCTCGGTTCATGGGAGGTGGGCTGGGACATGGTGGGTCTGGATGGAGGGGGGATGAAAATGGCATTTCAAAGAGCAGCCTGCACACCACCGCGCCGGCCCCCGGCCCGGCCGCTGAGCAAGACCCCGGAAAGTCATCGACTACGGCTGGAGATAGATCACGGCGCCCGGCATGTAGATGATCGGCTGCGCCACGTACGCCATGTACTGTTGCTTGGACTCGTCCCAGGCACTCGTGACCCCATCGTTGATATTGGGCGTGGGGGACGGCGGAGTGGGAACGTCTATCTGACGGCCACCCTCGTACCCCGTGTTCAGCCCCAGGGCGGCCTCGTATGAGAGGGTCCGCAGGTCCGCGTCTATCTCGGACTTGAACGCTGACTTCAGCGTGCTTTGCCCTCGCACCATGAAGACAGTCGTGTAGTTCTTCACGTCGAACCCGAAGGCATAGAACGTGCTGGGACTGCCGGGGTAGGTGTAGATGACCGTGTAGGCGCTCTTCACCGTCGAGGGGAAGAATCGCGCCGGCCAGACCCTGGCCGCGCTCAGGTCCAGCAGGGCCGGCTGAGGAGGATGGTACACCTGCGCCACGGGCGTGAGGACAGGGTACATCACCAGTACCTCCTGCGAGGCCTCACCCACCGGTGCCTGCTCCGCCGCCAGTGCCGCCTCCTCTCCTGCCTCCGGACCACACGCGCTCAGCGCCAGGGACACCGCCGACAGCAGATACACGTATCGCCTCATGGTTTCCTCCATGTCCTTGTTTTCCAGTTTTTTACTTTATTGCTCGAAAATGACAACCGTGCGCGCCCAGCTCTGGGGGTCGCTGGAGAGCAGGCGCAGGCGCTCGTTGCGCACGGCAACGGCGGGGGACTCACCGGCGCGGATACGGGCGCGCACGGCGTCGAAGAAGGGGCCGGCCTCGTCATCGGGTATGTCCGCGGGCGAGGCGATGACGGCACGGGCTCCGGCCTCGAGGAAGGCGACCGGGAGGCTCCAGGGCTCGTGGTAGTAGGGCGCGGTGCGAGCCGCGCGGCAGGAGGCCAGCAGCACCACCGGGGCACGCTCCAGGCGGTGGCGGCGCACGTCTCCGGCCGTCAAGGCGTAGTGGCCATCCGCCTCGGGGGCGAGCACCACCAGCGAGGTGTCCGAGAGGCCCAGGTTCACCAGGCCGTGGGCGTGCAGATCAATCTCATCCGAGCGCGCCATCTCAGCCAGCACCCGGGAGGGAGTGGCCTCGGCGCCGATGAGGTCCACCCGGCCGGGGGTCTGCTGGGCCATGGTCCAGGCGGCCAACCGGGGCAGCTCCAGGGCCGCCGGGGCGGCCACATCGCTCACCACCAGGGAGCGGGGCGTGCCAGGGGGTGGAGGAGCGGCATGGAGGAGGCCCCGGCGGTAGCTCCAGGCGAAGTCCGCGGGCAACAGGCCCTCGCGGCCGTGCAGCGGGTAGCGGGCGTACACGGAGACGGAGGCGCAGGGGCGCAGGGCCGCCAGCACGGGCTCGGGCACCAGCCGGCCCACGTCCAGCTCGGAGGCGCGGCGGCTGGCCTCATACGCGCCCACGGGCTGCCCGTCCGCGCCGCGCGCCACCACCAGCGTGCGCCCCTCGGAGAGCTCCACGCCCAGGGCGCAGTGCCCGGGGGCGGGTCCCTGGGCCTCCTCGGCGAAGAGCGCCAGGGCCTCGGCGTACCCACCCGCCTGGCCCGCGTCGAGAATGAGGGCCGAGTAGCTGTCCGCACGCGCCTTGAGGGCGGTGGTGTCCTCGCGTGGCAGGCGCCCGGCGGCGGCCACCACCTCGCGCAACAGGCGCTGGCCCTGGGCCCGGTCCTGCAGCAGCCGCAGCCTCCCCTCCACGTGGTCCGCCACCAGCCGCTGTCCGGGCCGCTGCCCGGGCTGTGCCCGCAGCTCCGCCAGCCACCGCTCCGCCTTCTCCACATCCCCCGGCTGCGGATCCCGCCGCGCCAGCTCCATCAGCGTGTACACGCTGAGCATGGAACGGGGGGCGCCACAGGAGGGCACCCGCTCCAGCTCGGCGCGCGCCTGGGCGGGCCTCATCTCCGTCAGCCGGAGCTGGGCGAGGGTCTCCGCCACGTACACCTGGGTGCGGCAGTAGTCCGGCTGGCGCAGCGCGGATTCCTGTAGCCACGCCCGTGCCAGGGCCGAGGCGTCCCGGAAGTACTCGATGCTGCCCAGGTCCTGGATGAAGCGCGTCTCCTGGTCCGCGTCATTCAGCCGCCGGGCGCGCTCGAGGCCGCGCAGTGCGTGCTCGCGCGCCTCCACCAGCCGGTGCTGCACCCGGTAGATGTAGGTCAGCAACCCCTCCAGCTCACCGCAGCGCGAACCGAGCCGCAGGCGCTCGCAGGCGGGCAGCGCCTCGAGCAGTATCTGCTCCGCCTGGGCCAGGCGGCTGGCCGCCACCTGTGCCTGGGCCCGCTGCAGCTCCGTGCTGGAGTCGAACCAGGGGTCCCCCACCGAGCGGGCCGCGGCGGCGTACACGTCGAGCTGGGCGGGCAGCCGGTTGAGCAGTGGCAGCGCGCCCAGGAGGATGTCCAGCTCGCCCGCGGCCTGGAGCCCGCGCAGGAAGCGCTCGGCGGCGGCCGGCTCCAGGGCCTTGCCGGCCAGCACCTGGGAGAAGGTCGTGGCCAGGGGCCCCCGGGTGCGGAAGTCACGCCGCGCGGTGCGCTCCACGTAGTGTTCCAACACCTGCCCGCCGTAGGTGGAGTCCAGCTCGCGGGCCACCGGCAGCAGGGCGCGCACGCGCTCGGCGGTGGGAGCGGACCAGGCCGACAGGTACAGGTACTTGCGCACCAGCCCGGGGGCTTCGCGCACGGTGCCCTCGGGCAGGGACGTGCCCTGGGCGGCCAGCGCCTTGCACGCCTCCCATGCCGCCTTCCACCGCTGCTGGCGCTGCTGGGTGGAACGCTCCACGGCCTCGGCGCGCTGGCGGCCCTCCTCGCTCCAGCCCGGCTCGCCCAGGGCCGCCACCTGGCGGAAGCCCTCGGCGGACAACAGATCCAGCCCCAGCTCGCGCAGCACCAGGGCCCGGTTCCACAGCGCCGCGGGGTGGCGAGGCGCTCTCTCCAGCACCCCCTCCAGCAGCACCAGCGCCTCCTCCAGCGCGCCACGCGAGAGCGCGAGCGCCGCCCGATCACTGTCCTCGCCGGGTGAGCCTCCCGCTTGCTTCAACGCCTCCGCCGCCCGCCCCGGCTCGCCCGCCAGCAACTGGGCCACGGCCAGCCCGTGCCAGTCCCGGGCCTCCTCCAGGGCCGCCAGCACCTTGAGGGACAGTTGCTCGCGGGGGCGCTCCTCGCCAGAGCGCTTCACGCCGTAGGGCCGCCAGCCGGAGGCCCCCTGCCAGCTCAGCCGCGCCTCCATCGAGCGCGTGGGCGCCAGCGCCAGGGCCACCGGCTCCTCTTTCAGCCGGGGGCCGCTCATCACCACCAGGGCCATGACCGCCGCCAGCGCTCCGCCCAGCCCCACGGCCAGCAGCGTCTGGCGCCGGCGCCAGGCCGGGCGGAAGGCGCGTGCCTTCGGCTGCTCCACGGGCGCTACCGCCGGCTGGGCTCCCAGCCTCTCGCCCATCGCCTGGAGCTGGAGGATGTCTCCCAGCTCCGCCTGGCACTGCTCGCAAACCCCCAGGTGCTGGCGGAAGGCCTCGGCCTGGGAGGGCTCCAGCTCCCCGTCCGCGAAGGCATGCACCTGGTCGTGAATCTCATTCATGCCTCTCCCCCCCTGGCCGAGGCGCCGGCCAGCAGCTCGCGCAGCATGCGCCGCGCGCGGACGAGCCGGGTGCCCACCGTGTTCTTCGCGATGCCCAGCCGAGTGGCGATCTCGTCATACGAGCACCCCTCCAGGCAGTGCATCCGGTACACCTCGCGGAAGGGTTCGGGCACCTGGCCCAGCACCTCGCGCAGTTGCTCGATGCTGATGGAGGCCCAGGCCGGAAGGGCCTCGCTCTCGGGCGCCGCCACCCGCTCCGCCAGCTCCTCCGAGGACACGTTGGCGCGTGGCTCGCGCGTGCGGGACCGGCACCGGTCGATGAAAAGGCGGTGCAGGATGGTGAGCAGCCAGGCCCGCCCGTCCGTGCCCACCTGGAAGCGCTCCAGGTTGCGCAGCCCCCGCTCCAGCGTGTCCTGCACCAGATCTCGCGCGTCCGCCGCATTGCCGCACAGGCGCAGCGCCGTGGCGTGGAGGGCGGGCTCGTGCTGCCGCGCGAAAGCGGCGTACCACCTGCTGTCCAGTGGAGGGGTGGCGAGGGGTCTGGCTTCCACCCGTGAACCATCTCCCGCGCGCTCCCGCTCCGTCAAGAACGCCCCCCGGGGCGCTCGCCGCTCCTCCAAGGGCTCTGTTATCGCCACCTGAGCGAACATACGTGCCGCGCCTCCTGCCCGGCCCTCCGGGTCTCCACACCCCCTCAACGGCATGGCGCGATTTTCTTCCCAGCATTTTTTCCGATTCCTGCGGCTTCCCTGTTTTTCGTGAAGAATGAGAAAAACCAGGCCGCGGATGATCGGCACTCCGCCCCCCGCCGCCCTTTCGAGGAGGGCCGCGGGGGGGCGTGAGTCGGCGTGGGACTGAAGAGCGCCGCGCTGCGTCTCTGGCCGGCTCAGAGGTAGTTGAGCAGCAACGTCCCGGAGCAGCTCAGGGAGCCGACATTCTGGATGGTGAAGTAGTACTCGCGCTCAGCAGTGCCGTCCGTGTTGATCTTCTGCTGGTAGTAGGTCCGCGACACCCTGAGATCGCAGGTGTCGGAGGCGCTCGCGCCAGCCGGGGACAGCCCGGGCGCGTAGACGCGGTCGAGCGGGTTGGCGTTGTTCCAGACCCAGGATTTGGTCGCACCCGGGGCCAGGGTGCCGGTAGACCAGGACGAGGCCGAGCTGGTGACGCTCGCCAGCTGGATGTCACCCTGGCAGGCGATCGCGCCGACGTTCTTCACCGTGAACTTGAACTCACGCTCTCCGCCGGGCTGCTGGGTGTACCAGGTGTTGGTCACCTCGAGCTGGCAGGGGTTGGCGCTGGTCGCCCCGGACGGCGAGACGCCGACGATATGCGAGGCGGTGAGCGGGTTGGCGTTGTTCCAGGTCCAGCTCTTCGACGCGCCGACATCGATCCCACCGGTTGCCCAGGTGGCGGTGCGGGTCTGGGAGTCGAGCAGGATGTTCGTGCCGCAGGTGATGCTGCCAATGTTCTTGATGTTGAAGTGGAACTCGCGCTCACCGCCGTACTGCTGGACGTCCCAGGTGCGGGTGACCTCGAACTGGCACGGGCCCGTGGTGGCCGCTCCCGTCGGCGACAAGCCCACCTCGTAGGCGGAGGTGGCGCTGGAGTTGTTCCAGTACCAGTGCTGGGTGGCACCGGGCGCCACGGAGCCCGAGTACCACGACGACGTGAGCCCCATGAGGCCAGGGGTCACGGCCATTCCCCGGACACCCTCTTCAGCCGCGGCCGCCCTGCCATCGAGCGCGGGGAGCTCCGCCTCCTGGGCGGTGTCCTCGGAAGTGCCCGGGAGCACCTGGGACGTCTGCTCCGCGTTGTTGTCATCGGCGGGCAGGTCACCCGCATCCACTCCACATCCCGTGAGAGACAGGGCCCCGAGGACAGCCAGCGCGGCAAGATTGGTGGTCTTCATTGGTGAGCAGCTTCTTTCTGCCGGATGGATGGATGACGCACCCGTGGCGGTCGGTTCCGGTCACCGACTGCTCGGACGAAGCCTGTTGGGAAAAAGAGGGGCTTTGCGCCTCTGGCGCGTTCACCCGGTAAGGCGTCTCTTCCGTGCTTCACCGGAAATAACGACGGTCGAATTCGATCTTCCCGCCAGGCCCCTTTTTTTCGAGATGGCTGGGCTTCTTGGAATGGGCGGCTGGGTCTGGGATGCGAAGGCCGGGCGCTGGCCTGAGCTGAGAGAGCCGCACGGCCCCGTCGACCTGCACCTGCTCAGCGAACAGCGGCGTGGGCGAGCGCCCAGGGCGTCCGGCAACCGACAACCGCCTGGGCCTGGTGAACGAACTCCGTGTGCGGGGTGTCAAAGTGCACCAGAAGCGCCGCGTGATCCCGCTCTTGCGGAATCGAGCGTACGGTCGTCCGGCATGAGCTGGGGGGAACATGGAGACATCAGGCAGCGAGATGCTCGAGGTCGTCACCGGCGTGCTCCAGCGGAGCCAGGCCGAGACGTTTCCTCATGAGATTCAGCAATTGGGGATGCCCTTCGTGGTGTTCCGCAATGTGTTCTCTCCCAAGTACCTGCCGGCCGCCGAGAACTTCGCACGTGCGTTGCCATTCCGGCGGGGAATGCACTTCCTGGAGATTGGGCCGGGAATCGGGGTGATTTCCGTCGCGGCGGCGCTCGCGGGGGCCGAACGGGTGGTGGCGATCGACATCAATCAGGACGCCGTCGACAACACGCGCGCCAATTTCGTGAAGCACGGTGTCGAGGCTCGCGCCGACGCTCGCCAGGGGGATCTCTTCAGCGCCCTGCGCCCCGGCGAGAAGTTCGACCTCATCTTCTGGAACGTGCCCTTCTTGCACGAGACTCCCCCCGAGTTGGGGCTCCTGGAGCGCTCGATCACCGACCCCAACTACGAGACCGTGAAGCGCTACATGCTCGAGGGGCTGGAGCAGCTGAGGCCGGGAGGCCGGCTCACCGCGGGCTTCAGCAGCACCATCGGAGACCTGCGCTTTCTCGAGGCGATCGCCCAGGCGGCAGGTCTTACGACGGAGATCTTCCACCGGGAGGAGGTCCCCGTATACAGCCCGGTGGATGCCCCTCCCGAGGCCTCCAAGCCCTTCATGCTGGAGATCTTGAACATCTCCCGGGCACATTCCTAGAAGGGACGGCAGGTCCCAGGTGCGCGGAACCGGGGCAAGCCCACCTGCGCAAGCCGCGCGGAAACGTCTCCGTCACTGGAGCTTGCCGATCCGCACCTTGCCGATCTCGACGAGGTCCTTCGCGCCCTCCAGGCGCAGCGTGAGCACCTGGCGCTGCTCGCCCGGCCGCCCATAGCGGGTGATGACGGTGGCGGTGACGGTGGCCGGCCCCAGCAGCGTCTGCTGGCGGGAGCCGTAGTAATGCGCGCGGATGGTGTAGGTGCCCGGCAGGGCGCGGTGGAGCACATACTCCTCGGGGCCGTAGCCCTGCGTGAAGTCCCGGGACACGAGCCCGCCCTGCTCGGTGCGGTTGTGGCTGTAGTTGGCCGTCTCGCCGGTGGGCTCCTCCACGTGCAGGTCCACGTCCGTGAGGTCCGCGTCCCAGGAGAGGACGATGCGCACGTCCACGTCGAGCAGTTTGCGCAGCCGCGCGTCCAGCTCACAGCGCACCGGGGGGCCTCCGGCCTGGAGGCGCTCGGCGAGCGCGAGCAGGCGGTTGAGTTCCATGAGCGCGATGACCTCGATTTGGGGGAAGCGGTCCCACGTCTTCATCACCACCTGGGTGAGCAGCTCCATGGCCTCCTCCAAATCCGGCACCGAGCGCGAGCCCTCGCCGCGCAGGGAGAGCGCGAGCGCGAGGTCGCGGTAGGACTGGGGCTCCTCGGGGCGCAGGCGCAGCACGCCGCGCAGGACGCGGATGGCGGTGTCGAGCTCACCGGCCTGTTGCAGCCGCCACGCGTAGACACGCAGCAGGGCCGGGTCCTCAATCCGCAGTTCCGCGAGGTTGGAGAGCACGCGCAGGCCGAGCGGGCGCTGGCCGCCCTTGAGCAGGAAGTCCGCGCAGTCCAGCAGGAAGGCCGGGTTGTTGGCGTAGTCACCGCGCGCCTTCAGGTAGGCCGCGTAGGCCTTCTGGGCGCCGGCGGCGCGCATCGCCTGGAGGTAGGGCGTCTCGGGGTTCCACTCGGTGATGGCGATGCTCGACTCGTTGCCACCGGAGTCCGGTGCCTTCTTGGCCGGCTCGGCATGACGCGCCACGGGAGCAGCAGCGGAGGGCGGAGGCGCCGCGGCCCCCGCTCCGAAGGAGTCGTCCCTGTCCATCTCCCGGGCCTCGCTCTCGGCCACGGGCTCTGGCCGAGGAGGCGCCCCGGCCTCCCCCTCCCTCCGGGCGCTCGCGCCCTTCTTCTGCTTCTCCCTCGAGCCGAAGTCCGGGGACACCTTGAACTCGGTCTCCCACCAGCTCACGCGCTCGCGCCACATCGCCAGCACCTCGTCGATTTTGGCTTGCTTCCCCTGCTGCTCCGCCTTGCGGCGCTCGGCGCGCTGGGCGAGGAACTGGGCGCGCATCCCGGCCCGCGAGGCCGGCGGCTCGATGTCGTGTTCGAGGTACTGCTCCAGATTCTCCAGCACGAGCATCGAGGTGCCCGGCGTCACCAGGCCGAAGCGGCGGCCCAGGGCGGTGAGCTCCTGGGCGTGCTCCACGGGCAGGGCGGACAGCTCGGCAATGCGCCGCTGGGCCCAGGCGAGCGCCGCGTGCGGGGCGTCGACGGCCTCCGCGCGGCTCACCGTGACGCTGCGCCGCGCCACCTCCTGGGAGCCCGCGCCGTAGACGAGCGTGAGGGTGGCCTTGCTCGCGAGCAGGCGGCCCGCGACCGTCACCGGCCCGGTAATCGGCTGGGCGCGCGGCAGCACGTCGGCGAGGCTCGCGCCATCAGCCTCCACGCGCAGCAGGCGCCACGGCGGGGACACCACGCGCGCCACGGCCCGCCCCACCTCCTCGTGCGCGAGGTCAATCACGTCCCCGTTGGCGGCGATGCGGCGCAGCACCGCCGTGTCCGCGCCCGCGCCGTCCACCACGGCATACACGGGCGCCGAGCCCGTGCGAGGGAGCGAGGCGCCCACTGTGCCCAGGCCGTCCGAGAAGAACAGCCACGCACCCACCGTCTTGTCACTGGCGAGGTCCAGCGCGCCGAGGCCCGTGCCGCCGTCATAGACGACTTGCCCCAGCTCATCGCGCAGCGCCTGGGGCGAGAGGACGCGAGCGGGCTCGGCCTGGTCCCTCACCACCACCAGCTTCACCTCGGCGGCGGGCCAGCGCGCGAGCAACTGCTGGAGAAAGGCCAGCTCGCGCCGGTGGTCTCCCGCGCGGCTGCTGGAGGCATCCCAGACGATGCCGAGCCGGCGCGGCGGCGGCAGGGGCGCGCCTGGGGGCGGCAGCTTCGGCAGATCCGTCACCATGGCGTAGCACTCGCCCTCCGCGCGGCAGCCCACCGCCACGGACGGCTCCTGGCGCACGGGCAGCTCCACCACGAGGTCCGCGCCGGGGCGGGCGTCCTGGAGCCGCTGCTCGGCCACCCAGCTCTCGTTGGCGCGCACCGCGACGAGTTTGCCGAAGCCGCCGCTGAAGCGGGGAGGCGCCGCCGGGCCGCGCACCACCTCGATGCGCACGGAGGCCTCGGGCAGCACGCCGAAAGGCAGCGGCAGCCGGTAGCCGGCGGACTCCTCGCGCACGGCCAGCTCGGTCATGTGGCGCACCTGCACCGTGCGCGTGCCGCCCGCGGGGATGGGGTAGATGCGGGTGCGGAAGCGGTCGCCGCGCACGTGCTCGACGAGGCCGGGGTCCACGCCCTTGCGCACCTCCTTCTCGAAGGCGATACGCGCCTCCTCCTTGGGCACCACCACGCCGTCGACGAGCTGGCCACCCACGTCCAGCGCGTAGCCGCTCACCGTGGCGCCGGGCGGCAGGGGGAACTCGAGCTGCCCCTCGAGCACGCGGCGGTTGGGGTTGTGGAAGACGAGCGTGGTGGTGGTCTCCGCGAGCATCCCGTGCACGAGGGCGCGCACCTCCAGCCGCTTGAGCTCCACCGGGCGCTCGGCCTCGGGGACGAACAGGATGCGCGGCGGCACGGGCGGCGCCGGAGGCGGAGCGGGGCGTTCCGGCTCGGCGGCGCGGGCCACCGAGCACAGGAGCAGGACGGCGATGAGGGGACGGAGCATGGTTCCTCCCGAAGCGGGTGCCCCCGGTGTAGCACGAGGGCGCGGACCTACGCCCCGTCCCGCGCTACCGCTTGCGCGGGCCCTGCTTCGGCGAGAGGTCAGGGAAGCTCGACCGCCCCCGCAGTACAGCGCTCGGCGCGCGGCTGGCCACGCTGGTCGGTCGACGGGCATCCGGTGCCGAGGCCACGCGCGGGACTGGTCGCTCCGGGGACCAGGGTCTCCGTGTCGCCCCCGTGGTGGCCAAGCCCGCCGAGCAGTGGATCCGCCACCAGCGGCGCGGCCGTGCACTCCGCGCCGCCCGGCCACTCCAGGTTGCCTTGGCCGGCATGCGTCTCGTTGCAGCCCGGGACCCACATGGCGGTGTTCCCCGCGATGAGCGTGTTCTGGAGCGTCAGGCCGCCCCCGAAGATCGCGCCGGCGATCTGGTCCCGCGCCGTGGAGCGGTTGTTGGCGATGGTGCAGTTGAGCAAGGTGCCGCCGCGCAGGTTGCTCAGCCAGAGGCCTCCGCCATTGCTCCCGAACGCAGTGTTCCCGGCAACCGTCACGTTGGTGAGCTGGACATCACTCGTGTGGAGCCAAAGCCCGCCGTTGTAGAACGCCTTGTTGCGCGAGACCGTGCTGTTCGTCATGCGCAGCGTCAGCCCCTGCAGGTACATCCCGCCCGCGTTGCCTGAGTCCGTCGCCGTCACCCGGTTCGCATCGACCGTGGTCCGGTCCATGGTGAACGTACCGTTGTCGTGGTTCGACACGCGGAAGAACCCACCACCGATCGCGCCGGCCTCGTTGCCTGTCATCCGCACGCCGCAGAGGGTCGTGACCTCGCCGGCACCATCCATGTAGATGGCGCCTCCGCAGCCCCCATTGCCCGGGTTTCCGCCGTACCCCGTTGCGGCGTTGCCGGTGAAGGTGGAGTTGATGAGGGTGAGGCCGCCGTTGAGGCTGCCCACCGCGCCCCCGTTGCTCGCGGCATTGTCGATGAAGGTGCTGCCCACGATGACCGTCTCGCCGCCCCCGAAGCCGTAGATGGCTCCGCCGGCGATGTCCTGACCGGGGGACGGAGCCCGGTTCCCGACGAAGGTGCACCCGATGACCTTCAGGCTGCCCCCGTCCCGGTAGATGGCGCCGCCGCCAACCGCGGTGTCTTCACCCCCGCCGGCACTGCGTCCGTCGCGAAAGGTGAGCCGCTGCACGACCAGCAGTGGCCCGGTCACGTCGTACGCGGAGTCGAGCAGGAGGATGCGCGACGTGCCGCCGCCACTGAGCGTGATGCGGCCGCCGCCGTCGAGCACCGCCGCCTTGGTGAAAGTGATGGGAGAGGAGACGGTAATCGTTACCGGGAACTCGCCGCAGTTGAAGACAATCACGCCCCCGCGAGTGGCCGCCGCCTGGAGTGCCGCCGCCGTGCAGCTCGCCGCGGTACCGTCGCCCACCACGGTGGCCGGGGTGGAGACGTCCACCAGCGCAGGCGCCTCGCAGCTCGCGGGCGGGGGCTCGAGCCCTCCATCGGGCCACGTCCCCCCGTCCCCTGACGTCCCAGCGTCGGACTGCGTGCCACCATCGGCGTCCGTCCCCGGTACGGACGGGCAGGCGATGAGCAGCGTCACCGGGAGGAGGAAGGGGAGGAAGGACGCTCGCACAGGACACCTCGGAAGGGGGACAGCGGGCATGGGGATGTTCAGAGAGGAGGGCGCTTACGGCGAGGGCAGGATGCCGAGCTGGAACGTGCCGCACTCCGTGTCGTAACCGTCCACGCTGATGAGCAGCGTCTGCCCGGCGGCCACGCTCACGGTCACGGAGGACTGGAGTGTCTCGCCCGTGTCATCGTTGCACCCGAGCAAGGCACCGGAGGCCGGGGCCGACACCTGGAGGCTCGTGTCGTAGTTGGACCCATTCGTAGTGAACACGAAGGTCCCCGTGGAGGGCGCGGTCCAGGAGAACGAGACATCCGGTGCCAGGGCGTTGTTGGTGCAGCTCGGAGTGACCTGTCTCAGCGCATCGCAGGTGGAGCCCTGGGTGACGAGGGCGCCCGTGGCCGAGCCCAGGTCCGCGGGGAAGGGCACGAATCGGGGCTCGCGGCCGTTCGCCTTGTCGCCGGCCATGAAGAAGAGCCGATCTCCCACCCTGGCCAGCGAGTTGGGATCGGACGAATCGGGACCGGGGACGACGTCGACCCGCCGGAAGGTGCCCGCCGCGGTCCCATCGGTCTGCCACAGCTCCGCGCCGCCAGCCGTGTCCACACCCGGGAAGAGCGCCAGGCCACGGTCCGCCACTCCGAGGATGCTGACCAGGTCCCCACCCGTGGCGCTCACGCCGTTGCCCGGACCTGGCGTCAGGTCCACCAGCAGGCTCGTTCCCACCTCGGTGCCGTCGGTGCGCCACAGCTCCCAGCCGTGGGTCTCGTCATAGGCGGCGAAGACCATCTTCGAGCCCACGGGTGTGAGTGAATGCGGGCCGGAGTGTCCTGGCCCAGGTTGGATGTCCTTGAGCAGGAACGTCCCGGCCGCCGTGCCATCGCTCCGCCACAGCTCGTAACCGTGCGGCCAGTCACCCGCGAGGAAGTAGAACAGGCCCTGATGGGAAACCGGGTAGGCTACCTCGACGCTCTCGAGCCCGTCCTTGACGAGGACTGTTCCGCTCGCCGTCCCGTCGCTCTTCCAGAGTTGCACCACGCCGTATCCATCTCCTGTGCCGAAGAACAGGGTTCCATTCACGGCGGTGAGGTGTGCGAGGTAGGAGTACGTGCCCCCCAGTGGAATCTTCACCAGGCTCGTGCCGCCCACGGTCCCGTCACTCTTCCACAGCCCAGGGGCATGCACGTCATCGCGGGCCTCGAAGTAGAGCGCTCCGCCCATGACGGCGAGCTCGGCGACGTTGCCGGAGGTGCCTCCGCTCTTGATGAGGACGGTGCCCGCCTCGGTCCCGTCGCTGCGCCACAGCGACATGCCATTGACGCTGTCATGGGCCGTGAAGAACAGGGTCCCGTTCAGCTCGACGAGCTCATCGATGTAGGAGCCGTCCGGACCCGGGTTGATGTCGCTGACGAGTGCCGTCCCGTAGGCGGAGCCATTGCTCTTCCAGAGCTCGAGCCCATGGACCCCATCGTCCGCGGAGAAGAAGAGGGTCTGTCCCACACGGACCGCGCCGGTCCGTGAACGGTACGGAGACTCGGAGCCCAGCCGAGCGAAGGTCCTGAGCAGGAACGTACCTGCCGAAGTGCCATCGCTCTTCCAGAGCGACTCACCGGGGGTCTCATCGGTGGCGACGAAGAAGACGCTGTCTCCCACGACAGCGAGCGCTTGGGTGCGGGCCTGGGAGTCGCGCGTGCCCGTCCACAGGCCCATCATCTCCCGAGTCGTCTTGGCGGTTCCGGTTGTCCTCCAGGTGAGTTGCGGGACGGAATCATCAGGGAACTCCGGCAGGGCGAAGAACAGCGCACTGCCCACGGGGGTCAGGAAGTGGGGCTTCTCGAACCAGGGCGACTCCGTCTCGGACCAGCTCTTCAGGGACACGGTTCCCGCGGCCGTGCCATCGCTGCGCCACAGGGAGCGAGTGCCCGTGGAGACCGAGGCGGTGAAGTAGAGCCCGCCGTTCCAGGAGAAGAGCTCTCCGGGCTTCGAACCGGCCGAGCCCGTGACCAGCTCCTTCACCAGGAGCGTGCCCGCGGCCGTGCCATCGCTCTTCCACAGCTCGCTGCCGGAGGCCGCCTCGGTCGCGGCGAAGTAGAGCGACGTGCCGTGCGCGGTGAGCCCGCTCAGACCACCGCTGAAGCCGCGGACCTGGGTCGCCGTCGTGCCATTGATCTTCCACAGTGCCCCACCGGACGAGAAGAAGAGGGTGCCGTTGACCGCCACCATCTCGGAGATCTGCGAGGACTGCGTGGACACGGCGACGGTACCCGCGGGCGTTCCGTCGCTCTTCCACAGTGTCTTCTCCGCGACGAGAAAGAGCGTGCCCCCCACCTGGGTGAGGCGCTCCGGAGCGTAGTAGCTGCGGCTCAGGGTGAACGTCGTGAGGCGCACGGCCCCGCCCGCGTCCAGCTTCCACAACTCGGGCTTGTTCGTGGCGTCCCTCGCAGTGAAGAACAAGGTGTTGCCCACGGCGAGCAGCTTGAGGTCGTCGGCAATCCCGAGCGACTGGACGAGCACGGTACCCGCCTCGGTGCCATTGCTCTTCCAGAGCTGCTGCTCGCCCTCCTGTTCGTAGATGAAGAACACCGTCCCGCCCGCCTGGGTCATGGTGGCGATCTTGTCCGACTCGACGGCCTTGGGCAGGCGCTTCACCAGGACCGTTCCAGCCGCGGTGCCGTCACTCTTCCAGAGTGCATCCGTGGTGAGATCGCTCCAGCCCTCGCTCCGGGCCACGAAGAAGACCGCGCCCTGGGAGTGCGTCAGGAACCTGGGCGTCGAACTGGCCAGGCCCGGGGCAACATCCCTCACGAGAGATGTGCCCGCCTCGGTCCCATCGCTCCGCCACAGCTCGCTGCCGTGCAGTCCGTCGCTCGCTGCGAAGAGCGTCACGCCGCTCGACAGGGGCGCGAACCCGGACTCGAGCCGCGGAAACCGCGCCGGCCGGGTGTTGATGTCCCGGACTCCGGGGGTGCCCAGGTTCAGCTCCGCGCGCGTGGTGCGAGGAGCCAGCTCTTGAACGGCCTCCGCCCACTGGGTGTCACTGCAGCCGCCAAGGACGGCAAACGTCCAGACAAGCAGGGCCCGAATCGGTCTTGTTGCTTTCAATGGATGTCTCCCGACAGGGGAGCGAGTGCAAACGAGTGAGGGCTTCTCCCCCCTACCCCTCGCTTCCAGAAGAGGGCGGATATTAGCGTGACATGGGCCTGAAGGAGCAGGACGGTCTCCGATGTCTGCCCATGATGCTCAACAGCGCACTGGGGGATGGGGTGATGCTCCGGGCTGGATCGGAAGCTTACGCCGCGCTGTCCCCCATGGTAGGGTGTGCCATGCGTGCCATCGTGCTTGGCCTCCTCTTTGTCATGTGTGCGCAGACCGCGCGCGCTGCAACGAAGACCGAAGTGATGGTCCCGATGCCCGATGGCACGAGACTGAAGACAGATGTCTGGCGTCCGGATCCGGCGCAATTTCCAGGGCCGCGCCCGGTCATCCTGCGTCGCACGCCCTACGGCCGCGGGTTTCCGTTCCCCCAGTCCCTCCTCGTGTGGAACCTGGCGGATCTGAACGGCTACATCGTCGTCTCCCAAGACGTGCGCGGGCGGGGAGGATCCGAGGGGACGTTCCTGCCCTTCTTCACCGATGCCGTGGATGGTCCGGCGACGATGCGCTGGATCGAGCAACAAGACTGGTGCGACGGCAACATCGGCTCTTTCGGCGCCTCCGCCGAGGGCATCGTGCAGCTCCTGGCGCTCCCAGATGCGCCGGACTCGCTGCGCTGTGCCCACGTACAGAACGCCTCCGACAATCTGTACGACTCGCTCATGCCGGGCGGCGCCTGGCGCGCCGAGCTGACGACGTCTTGGCTCAACGGCTTTCCGACGCCGACGACGCTCGCCGCCTGGCGCGCCCACGAAGCAAAGAGCACCTACTGGGACCCGGTGATCATCGATGCGGCCGAGCGCAGCCGGATTCGCGCTCGCGTGTACATGACCGCGGGTTTCTTCGACATCTTCGCGCTGCAGCAAACAGCGGCATTCTCGCACTACGTGACGGACTCGGCGCCGGGCTCCGGTCACACGTTGGTGCTCGGCCCCTGGACGCACGGCGACGCGCAGACTCCAATCGGTGAGCTCGCCTACGCGAACGTGGCCGCACCAACGGACGACAACCTCGCATTCTTCAACCATTGCCTCAAAGGGCAGGGAACTCCCAACTGGCCGTCGCTGCGCTACTTCGTCACGCAGATTGGCGACGATGGTGCGGCTGCGACCGGAGAGTGGCGACAGGGCACGCTCTGGCCGCCTCCGGAGAGCATCCGGACGCCTTGGTATCTCACCGCCGCGCAAGACGTCACGACGTTGACCGTCGATCCTTCAAACCCGGTTCCGACCGTGGGCGGGGCGAACCTCTCCGTGGCGGACGGTCCTCGCGATCAGTCGGCGCTCGATGCGCGCGGCGACGTGCTGACGATCACCACCGCGCCGGGAACT
Organism: Archangium sp. Cb G35; assembly: GCF_001896145.1. NCBI lineage: Bacteria > Pseudomonadati > Myxococcota > Myxococcia > Myxococcales > Archangiaceae > Archangium > Archangium sp. Cb G35. The sequence goes on along the minus strand of NZ_MPOI01000002.1, from coordinate 807,980 downwards.
TCTGACTACGAGCTCATCGGCAACCCCAAGGCCCGGATCTACGCGGCGAGCGCCACGACGGATGTCGACGTCGTCGTGCGCCTGACGCAGGTCGCGCCGAATGGCAAGTCGCTCCTGCTCACCGACGGTGTGCGCCGCGGGCGCTTCGTCGCCGATCCGTCCGTGCTCACGCCGCTCACGCCGGGAGCACCCGTCCCGTTCGAGCTCGACCTGGGTCCGGTTGCCGTGCGGGTGAAGGCGGGTCACAGCCTCCGCGTGGCGATCAGCGGGACGAACTCGCCGCACTACGAAGTGAATCCAAACGTCGCCGAGCCGTTGTCCTCGTCGCCGCCCCCCGTGATGACGACGCTCTCCATCTACACGGGCCCAGCGCACCCAAGCACGGTCACCTTGCCCGTGGCGAGCGGAACACCACCGCTACCACCACGACCACCGACACCACCGCCCGGTGAAGGCGTCGACGCGGGCGCTCCCACAGGCTGCAACTGCGGAGCCGGCCCTGGCCAGGCTGTCAGCATATGGGTGGCCGGGGGCGTCATCTTCGCGCTGCGCCGTCGCCGCCGCCACGAGTAGCGGGCCCAATCCGGGGCCTGAGCTACCCTCACCCCGCCCCCCTCCCGAGGGGAGAGGAGACGGCAGTGCACCGGGTGGAGCGGGTGCTGCCGCACGTGCCATCCTCGGCGCCTCCAGCCAACGTGTGGCACCCGTCCGGTGGACGGGTCGCGCGGCCACGAACGCCTGAATAATGGCGCGCGGCCCGCGTCAACCCCCCACTGTCGAGCAAAACCGTCGTCCTTCTTCGCTCGCGGAAAGGTGTCTCATGTCTCGTCGTGCTGCGCTCGCCGTCGTCTGCCTCACCTGCCTCCCAGGCACATCACTGGCCGGTCCCAAGCCGAAGCGCCCGCCTGCGCCGCCTCCACCTCCGGCGGCATCCACGTACAAGCACGCGAGCGCACTCACCGCGCGCGGCGTCGAGACGGTGCTCACGGATCCGTCGACGGGACTGCGGGCCATCGCGGGAAAGGGCCTGTACGAGTATGCCCCTGGCGACGGCTTGATCATCGATCGCGTTCCCGCCGACGACAAGCTGCCCGCGAGCGACGACGATGCCATCGAGCTGCGCCTGCACGGCCTCCAGGGCTTCGAAGGGCAGATTCGCACGCCGCTCGCCAGGCTCCTCAAGCCGTATCGCCTGCAGCTCGTCTCGTTCGCGAACGGCGCGGCCGAGCTCGCCGTCGAGTACGAGGGGCGCGCGTACCGCTGCACGGTGACGCTCGCGCCGGCCGAGATCGCGCTGCTCAAGGCGGCGGCTGTTGACGCGACCTGCAGCGCGAGATAGCGCGCTCGAGAACCGGCGCCAGGTTCATCGCGAAGCGTTTTGGTCCGACAAAAACCGATTGGGTCCCCCAAGGTACTTCACGCCTCCTCGTGAGGAGTGGGTTCGACTCAATGCGGCGGGAATCGACCCCGCCGCTCCGTTAGAGCCGTTCGAGCGTCTTCATGGCGTCCACGGGCAGCTCGAGCTCCGCAGCCGCCAGATTCTCGCGCAGGTGCTCGACGCTCGAGGTGCCGGGGATCAGGAGAATGTTCGGCGAGCGCCGCAGGAGCCAGGCGAGTGCGACCTGCATCGGCGTCGCCCCCAGCTCCTTCGCGACGTCCGACAGTGTTGTCGATTGAATGGGCGAGAAGCCGCCGAGCGGAAAGAACGGCACGTACGCGATGCCAGCGGCGGCGAGCCCCTCGATGAGGGCATCGTCGTTGCGGTGCGCGAGGTTGTAGTGGTTCTGCACGCACGCGATCTCGGCCATCGCGCGGCCCTCCTCGACTTGCTTCGCGGTGACGTTGCTGAGGCCGATGTGGCGGACCTTCCCCTCACGCTGCAGCTTCACGAGCACGGAAAGCGGCTCCGCGATCGATCCTTCGGAGGGGCCCTGTGCATCGAACATGGCGCGCAGGTTCACGATCTCGAGCGTATCGACGGAGAGATTCCGAAGGTTGTCGTGGACAGCGGCCGTGATGTCTTTGGCGGAAAAGGCCGCCTCCCAGGAGCCCTGCGGGCCGCGCCTCGCACCGGCCTTCGTCGCGATCACGAGATCCTTCGGATACGGGTGCAGCGCTTCGCGAATGAGCTGATTGGTGATGTGCGGGCCGTAGATATCGCTCGTGTCGATGTGATTGACGCCGCGCTCGACCGCTTCCCGCAGCACGGCGAGCGCTGCGTTGCGATCTCTCGGTGGTCCGAACACGCCCGGTCCGGCGAGCTGCATTGCCCCGTATCCGAGACGCTTCACCGTCCGATGGCCCAGCTTGAACGTTCCTGCTCCTGCGAGGTTGTTGTCTCTCATGGCGAGGACTTTGGCATTGGAACGGCTATACGATAAGACCGCCTGGCCGGCACGGGCTGTGCGGAAAGGCGAACAATGGCGATCAACCTGGAAGACGTTCGAGTCTTCGCCGCGGTGGCACGCGCCGGCGGCTTCCGCGAGGCCAGCCGCGCGAGCGGCACGAGCGCATCAAGCGCGAGCGAAGCCGTGCGGAGGCTGGAGGCCGAGGTTGGCGTTCGACTGCTCAATCGCACGACCCGCACCGTCGCGCCGACCGAGGCGGGCGCGCGCCTTCTCGAGCGGCTCGGCCCCGCGCTCGCCGAGATCGTCTCGGCGCTCGACGTCGTGAAGAGCTCTCGCGATCAGCCGGCCGGTACGCTGCGATTGAACGTTCCCACCGTCGCGGCGCGGGTCGTCCTTCCTTCCATCCTGCCGGCGTTTCTCGCCGCCCATCCCCATATCCGGGTGGAGGTGACGGCGAACGACGAACCGGTGGATATTCTCGCGGTGGGCTGCGACGCAGGCATCCGGTACGAGCAGACACTCGAAAAGGACATGATCGCGGTCCCGATTGGTCCGCGCGAGCAGCGCTTCGCGCTGGCCGCATCGTCCGCCTACCTCGAACGGCACGGGCGCCCGAATCATCCGCGCAAGCTGCTCGAGCACGCCTGTCTGCGCGTTCGCTTCGCGAGCGGTGCCCTGGTCGCATGGGAATTCAAGCGCGACGGAGAAGCCCTGAAGGTCGATCCGACGGGTCCGCTCGCCGGCAACCTCGGGAATGGAGTGGATCTCCTCGTGGCTGCCGCCATCGAGGGGACCGGCATCCTCTACTTGTTCGAGGACCTGTTACGGCCGCACTTCGGGAGTGGCGCCTTGAGGCCGATTCTGGAGCGCTGGTGGCTCCGCTTCCCCGGACCGTTCCTTTACTACTCGAGCCGGCGCCACATGCCGCCCCCACTCCGCGCGTTCGTCGACTTCGTCCGGCGACCGGCCGTCGAGCCGCAAGGCTGAGCGGGAAGCTGGAGAAGCTTCAAGCCATCCGATACGGGTGTTTTCCTGGCAAAGGGGATGTGGTGACCGGACTGGCGGACGAGCGAGGCTGCAGAACCTGTTCGGCGAGGGGAGCGTGCGTGCGCGCGATCCTCTGGCTGGCGGGGTGCTTCCTGCTGCTGACGCTCGGCAACGCCGCCCATGCGCTGGACACCACGCGCCACATCGGCCAGTTCCATCACACCGCCTGGACGGTGAAGGAAGGCGCACCGGGGCAGATCACCGCGCTGGCGCAGACGCGCGACGGTTATCTGTGGCTTGCCACGCAGATCGGCCTGTTCCGCTTCGACGGCGTGCAGTTCGAGCGCTTCGACCCGCCGGATTCCAATGCCTTCCCCGCCACCAGCATCTCGGCGCTGTATGCGCCGGAGAGCGGCGGGCTGTGGATCGGCTTCCGCTATGGCGCGGTGAGCTTCCTCGAAGGCGATCGGCTGACTCATTACGGCGAGGCACAGGGCCTGCCGACCAGCACCGTGTTCCGCTTCGCACAGGACCAGGGCGGCACGCTGTGGGCGGCCACGTTCACCGGCCTGGTCAGGCTGAAGAACGATCGCTGGGAACGGCTCGGCGCGGAGTGGCGGTTTCCCGGGCGGCAGGCGCGCACCGTGTTCGTCGATCGCGCCGGCACGCTGTGGGTGGCGCTGGAGCGCGGCGTGGCGTTCCTGCGCAAGGGCGCTGCCGCGTTCGAAAGCGTGGCGGCGCCGGCCGGGCGCATCAGCCAGATCGCGCAGGCGCCCGATGGTGGCATCTGGATCGCCGAATCCGACGGCGCCGTGCGCCAGTTGCCGCTGGATGGCGGGCATCCGGCGACGCAGGCGCTGGCGCATCCCTCGGCGGGCCTGCTGTTCGACCGCGACGGTGCGCTGTGGGCAACGACGCTGGGCGAAGGCCTGTACCGTCTGCAGCAGGGCAGCGCGTTCGAAGCATTCCGGAGGAGCGACGGGCTCAGCTCCGATTACTTGCAACCGTTGATGGAGGATCGTGAAGGCAACCTCTGGATCGGCAGCAGCCGCGGACTGGACCGCTTCCGCCACTCGAACGTGGTGCCTGCGCTGCTGCCGGATGGCGCGCAGGACTTCGCCATCGTGCCGGGCGATGCGGACACGCTGCTGACAGGCAGCCGCAACAACCCGCTCATGCGCCTGCAGGGGCATCGGCTTTCGTTCCTCGATCTGGCGCCTCCCATCACCGCGGCACATCGCGACAAGGACGGCGTGATCTGGCTGGGTGGGCCGAACGGGCTGTGGAAGCTGCAGGGCGGGCGGCTCTCGGAAATCACCGCGTTGCCGATCGGCAACTACTCCGGTGTCCAGGCGATCGCGAAGAGCCGCGATGGTGCGTTGTGGGTGTCGTTGAACACACCGGGCGTGTGGCGCCTGTCCGAAGGCCGGTGGCAGCACTTCCAGGAGCTGGAAGGCATGCCCGAGGGTTCCTCGCCGCTCACGCTGCTGTGCGCGTCCGACGGCACGCTGTGGATGGGCTTCGCCCGCAACAGGATCAGCCGGATGAAGGAGGGCGCGATCCATGAGCTGGCCAGCGCGCAGGGCCTCGCGGTGGGCAATGTCACCGCGCTGGTCGAAGGCGCGAACGGCATCTGGATCGGTGGCGAACGCGGACTGGCGTCGTTCGCGAACGGCCGGCTGCGCAGCGTGCACGCGGCGGAGGAAAGTCCGTTCCGCGGCATCACGGGCATCGTCGAAACCCGCGAGGGCGATGTGTGGTTGAACGGCGCGCGCGGCATCGTCCATGTGCCGTCCGCGCAGCTCGCGCATCTGTTCGACGAGTCCGGTCGCGGGCCGGCCTACGAGCGCTTCGATTTCCTCGACGGCGTGCCAGGCATCCCGGCGCAGTTCCGGCCCATTCCGACGGCCGTGGAAACCGGCGACGGCATGCTGTGGTTCGCCACCACCGGCGGCCTGGTTTCGATCGATCCCGCTTCGATCCGGCGCAACCCGATTCCGCCGCCGGTGCGGATCCAATCGGTCGTCGCGGACGGGCAGGCCCATGCGGTGGGTGCCGGCCTGCTGCAACTGCCCGCGGGCATCCGGAACCTGCAGATCGCCTACACCGCGCTGAGCCTGTCCATCCCCGAGCGCGTGCGCTTCCGCTACAGGCTCGAAGGCCACGACGAGGCATGGCAGGACGCGGGCACGCGGCGCGTGGCCTTCTACAGCGATCCGGGACCAGGCACGTACATCTTCCGCATGATGGCCGCCAACAACGACGGCGTGTGGAACGAGGTTGGGGATTCGCTGACGCTGACCATCGCGCCGCTGTACTACCAGACCACCTGGTTCCGGTTGCTGTGCGTGCTGCTGGTGCTGTCGATCGTGTGGATCGCCTACCTGCTGCGGCTGCGCCATCTGGCCCAACAGATCCGCCTGCGCATGCAGGAGCGCTACGGCGAGCGCGAGCGCATCGCGCGCGAGCTGCACGACACCCTGCTGCAGGGCACGCAGGGACTGATCCTTCGGCTGCACGCGACCAGTCAGAGACTGCGCGAGGAGGATCCGGTGCGGCAGGACCTGGAGAAGGCCATGGACCTGGCCGAGCGCGCGCTGGCCGATGGACGCGACCGCGTGAGCGGCCTGCGTGGCGATGTGCAGTCCTGGCAAGATCTGGGCAGCGCGCTGCTGCACGTGCGCGACGAGGTGCACGTCCAGTCGATGCCGGACATGCGCCTGATCGTCGAGGGAAAGCCCAGGCCGCTGTTGCCCGGTGTCGCCGAGGAGCTCTACCTGATCGGCCGCGAGGCGGTGCTCAATGCACTGCAGCATGCGCGTGCGGACACCGTCGAGATCGAACTGGGCTACCACCCGCGCGAACTGCGCCTGCGCATCCGCGACGACGGCGTCGGCATGCCCGAGCACGCCCCCAGACGGCCCGGCCATTGGGGGCTGGACGGCATGTACGAACGCGCCGAGCGCATCGGCGGGCACCTCGACATCCTCTCCCGCGTCGGTGCGTGGACGGACGTAGACCTGCGCCTGCCCGCGGCGGCCGCCTACCCGCGCCGCCGTCGCGCGCGCTGGTCCGCGTTCTGGCGCTGGGCGCTGCGCAGGTTCTTTCGCCGCGTCACTCGCGCGTGACCTTCTGAAGTCCCGGCCAGCACCTGACTCACGCCGCAGGGCGGGCAACTGAGCGTGCGCTCCTTCTCACCTCGCCCTTTTTTACTCGGGCTTCCGTCACAAGAGGATCGCGCGCCTTCCACAAAGACAACGTCTGAACCGACCCCTTTGTGAGGACCCATGCCTTCGTCCGCAACGCCCGCGATCCTGACTCCTGAAACCCTGAGCGATCCCTGGCCCCTGTACCGGCAACTGCAGGAGGAGGACCCGGTCCACTGGTCGGAGGAACTCCAGGCCTGGCTCGTCACCCGCCACGAGGATGTCACCGGGTGTTTCCGCGACCCGCGTCTGAGCGCCAACCGTACCCAGCTCTTCGCCGAGCACCAACTCGGGGGACTCGGGCCGGAGCTGGTGAAGGATTATCTACGCGTGGCCGAGGGCATGATGCTCATGAAGGACGGCACCGAGCACACCCGCTTGCGCCGGCAGGCCAACACGGGCTTCACCTCGCAGGTGCTCGACGGGTGGCGTCCCACCATCCAGCGCATCATCGATTCGCTGCTTGACCGCGTCCAGAAGCGGCGGCGGATGGACGTGGCCGCGGAGCTCTCCGAACCCCTGCCCGCGCTCGTGATGACCGAGCTGTTCGACATTCCCGCCGAGGACCACGAGCGCTTCCAACGGTGGTCCAGCGACACTGCCACCTTCTTTGGCGCCGCGGTGGGGGATGTGAGGAGCGCCGCGCTCCGGGCCAATGAGGGCTCGGCCCAGCTCTCGCGCTACCTGACGGCGGCCATCGATGCGCGCCGCGAGTGCCCTGGCGATGATCTGCTCAGCCTGCTGTTGCGCTACGAGGAGCAGGGCCGGATGAGCACCGAGGAGCTGGTGTCCAATGCCGTCCTCATCCTCACCGCCGGGCACGTCACCACCATCGACCAGCTCAGCAACGGCGTGTACGAGCTGCTGACGCACCCCGAGCAGCTCGAGCAGCTGAAGCAGCAACCGGAGCTGTGCAAGGCGGCCGTCGAAGAGCTGCTGCGCTACACCCCCGCCGTGCCCTTCATGCACCGCGTGGTGGCGGAGGACCTCGAGCTGCGAGGGCGCACCCTGCGCAAGGGCCAGATGGTGTTCCTCGGCATCGCCGCCGCCAACCGGGATCCGGACGTGTTCGCCGACCCCGGCCGCTTCGACATCACCCGCCAGAACAACAAGTATGTGTCCTTCGCATTCGGGCCCCACTTGTGCCTCGGAGCCGGGCTCGCGCGCCGCGAACTGGAGCTGGCCCTGCGGACCCTGTTGCGCCGCATGCCGGACCTCCGGCTCGACGAGCAGCGGCCGCCGCGCCTCAAGTGCAACAGCCTGCTGTTCCGTGGGTTCGACTCGCTGCCGGTTCGCTGGTGAGCGGTGAACAAAGGCTGAGACTGGCGCGTCTGGATGCAGGCCGGGCATCCGCCTGCGCCCCGTCTCTCCTGGAGCATTCAACATGCAGCGCGACAGCAGTTTCCGTCTGTCTCATTTTATTGGAATCAGGTTCTGGCCACTGTTGCTGGGCGTCTTGTGGCTCCACTGCAGTCCCGCTGCCGCTCCCGCCGAGGAGCACGTCGCGCGGCCAGTGTTGAAAGAACGCCCCCTGGCGCAGGCGGTAACGACAGAGCAACTCTTGACGGGGAGCTCCAGGTCCACCCGCCCCATGGCGGTGGCCCGCGCCCAGCACACGTCGACCCTGCTCCCTACGGGCAAGGTGCTCGTCACGGGTGGGGCCGACGTCCAGGGCAACGCGCTTGGCAGCCTCGAGGTGTACGACGTCGCGACGGGCGTGTGGGCTTCCGCAGGCTCCCTGGTCGAGGCCCGATACAATCACACGGTGACCCTGCTTCCCTCCGGCAAGGTGATCATCGTTGGAGGCCGCCGCGGCGTCTCCAGCAGCGTCTCCAGCAGCGTGGAGGTCTACGACCCCGCGACGGGAGCCTGGCCACACATCAACGGCCACCTGAACGCGGCCCGGTACAATCACACGGCGACCCTGCTGCCTTCGGGCAAGGTGCTCGTCGTGGGAGGATGGGACGGCCACGGCGCCATGACCAGCGTGGAGGTCTATGACCCGGAGGCGAACACCTGGACGCCCACGGGCGCGCTGCCGTCCCCTCGAAGCAACCACACAGCGACCCTGATGCCTTCCGGCAGGGTGGTCGTCGCCGGTGGCTGGGACGGCGAGCACGCCCTGGCCAGCGTGGACGTGTATGACCCCGAGACGGGCACCTGGACGTCCATGGGCGCGATGACCTCGCCTCGAACCCGTCACACGGCGACCCTGTTGCCTTCGGGCAAGGTGCTCGTCGCGGGAGGCTCCAACGGCAATGACAGCCTGGCCAGCGCGGAGGTGTATGACCCTGGAACTGGAACCTGGACCGCCACGGGCTCACTGGCCATCGCGCACGACAACGCCACGGCGACCCTGCTTCCTTCGGGCAAGGTGCTCGTCACGGGAGGACAGGGCAGTCCCGGCACTCGCATGGAGCTCTATGATGAGGCGGGGGGCACCTGGGCGAGCAGCGGCGACCTGACCACCTCGCGGGCCTCGGCCACGGCGACCCTGCTCCCCTCGGGTGAGGTGCTCATCGCCGGGGGCTCCAGCGGCAATGACAGCCAGAGCAGCGCGGAGCTGTATGCCCCCAGGGCAGGGACATGGACTCCAACCCGCGCCCTGACCGTGCCCCGCCTCGGTCACACGGCGACCCTGCTCCCCTCGGGCAAGGTGCTCATGGCTGGCGGCGAAAACGAAAGCGGCCTCCTGGCCAGCGCCGAGGTGTTTGATCCTGGGACGGGCACCTGGACCCCCACCGGCTCCATGAAGTTGCCCCGGACTGGCCATACGGCAACGCTGTTGCGCGATGGAAAGGTGCTCGTGGCTGGCGGCGCCAACGGAGGCGCCCTGGCCAGCGCCGAGGTGTTTGATCCTGGGACGGGCACCTGGACCCCCACCGGCTCCATGAAGTCGCCCCGGGCTCGCCATCCGGCAACGCTGTTGCGCGATGGAAAGGTGCTCGTGGCTGGCGGCAGCGGCAGCAGCAACGGAAGCACCCTGACCCTCGTAGAGGCCGAGGTCTATGACCCCGAGACGGGCCTCTGGAGCTCCACCAGCGCCATGAGCGTTGCACGACGCAGCCACACGGCGACGCGCCTGCTGGACGGCAAGGTGCTCGTCGTCGGCGGCGAAGCGCCCGCCGCCAGGTCCTCCGCGGAGCTGTATGACCCCGAGAAGGGCACCTGGGCCTCGACGAGCAACCTGAACGTGCCGAAGTACAACCACACGGCGACCCTGCTGCCCTCGGGCAAGGTGCTCGTCGCCGCGGGCTCCTCCAACAGCACCGGATATGAGCGGCGCACGGAAGTGTATGACCCCGCTGGGGGCACCTGGACCCTGAGCGGCACGTTGAACGTGGGCCGCCACAGCGCCAGGGCGACATTGCTGCCCACGGGGCAGGTGCTCATTGCTGGCGGCGCCATCGCCGCCGGAGCCATTGCCAACGTCGAGCTCTACGAGCAGGAAACAGGCGGCTGGGCTTCCAGCGCCCTGTCCATGAACCATCCCCGGCAGTTCCACGCATTGACGTTGTTGCCCTCCGGCAAGGTGCTCATCACTGGGGGGGCGGACTTCGACGTCGTCCACGCCAGCGCGGAGATCTATGAGGACACGGGAGCGCTCGACGCATGGCGCCCCACCCCTGACGCCGCGGTCTTGAGACCCGGAGCGGCCGCGCACCTGACCGGCAACGGCTTCCGCGGTGTCTCGGAGGCGAGCAGCGGGAACACCCAGGGCTCCGCCACCCACTTCCCGATGCTCAGCCTGATGGCGGTGGAAGGAGGTGCCGTGTGGCGCGTGCCCTCGGCGAACGCGTCGGACACCTCGGTGACGGGCGCCCTGCCCCAGGTCCCGGCGGGCTACTACTTCCTCACGGTCGTCACGAACGCCATTCCCGGTGGGCGCGTGGTCCGCGTCCAGGGCACTCCTTTTCTGCCCCCCACGGTGGTGACGCCGGCCGCGGACGCAATGGTCAATACACTTCTCACCTCTGGCACGGCCGAGGTGGGCAGCACGGTGACCCTCCTGGTGGATGGGAGAGAGGCAGGGACCACGCGGACCGATGCCAATGGAGGCTGGACCCTCACACCGGGCATCGCGCTGGGACAGGGCCGCCACACGCTGACGGCCCGGGCCACGGATGCGGCGGGCCATACCAGCCAGGATGCCCCCTCCCGCGACTTCTACTTCGATTCGGTGGCCACCTGACGCTCCGTGGGTGCAGGTCCCCGCGCCAGACTCCGTGGTGAGCACCGCGACACCCCTTGTTTCCGGCATGGCCGAATCCGGCAGCACGGTGACCCTCATCGTGGATGGAATGCCGGTGGGGACCGCGTCCACCTACAACGGCGGTCGCTGGGACTTCCCTCTGGAAACCGCGTTGGCCCAGGGGATTCACTCCGTCACGGCCCAGGCAACGGATCCGGCCGACAATCGCAGTGTGGAGTCCCCTCTTCACGCCTTCTCCGTGGACTCCGTGGCGCCTGGCGCTCCGGTGGTGGTGACCCCCGCCCCTGGCGCCGTGGTGAACACCTCGGCCCCCGTCGTCTCCGGCACGGCCGAGCCGGGCAGCACGGTGACCCTCTTCCTGGATGGACGGGTCGTGGCGACCGTCGTGGCCTCAGCCACGGGGAGCTGGAGCTTCACACTGGACGTCGTGCTGCTCACGGGGAGTTACTCCCTCACGGCGCAGGCAACGGATGCGGCCGGCAATACCAGCCAGCAGTCCCCTTCCCACACCTTCCGTGTGGACCTGGAGGCGCCGGATGCTCCGGTCGTGATGACGCCGGCCCAAGACGCCGTGGTCACGACCCAGACGCCCATCATCTCCGGGAGGGCCGAGCCCGGCAGCACGGTGACCCTCTTCCTGGATGGAGTGTCCGTGGGGAGCACGACGACCCACGACACGGGCACCTGGAGCTTCACGCCGGGTACCGCGCTGGCCCAGGGGCGGCACGCCGTCACGGCCCAGGCCACGGATGCGGCGGGCCACACCGGTCCCGTGTCCCCTCCGCACTTCTTCAGCGTGGACTCGATAGCGCCGGATGCCCCGGTGGTGGTGACCCCGGCTCCAGGCGCCGTGGTGAATACAAAGACGCCTGTCATCTCCGGCACGGCCGAGTCCTTCAGCACGGTGCACGTGACCATCGACGGGACCATCGTTGGAAACACCCAGGCGGACGGCGGCGGCAACTGGAGCTTCATGCTCGCGGAGCCCCTTGCGCCGGGACGTCACACGCTGGCCGTCAGCGCGGTGGACGCCCAGGGCAACACCAGCACGGCCTCCGCCCCGACGTCCTTCACGGTCAGCATCCCCTCCACCGGGCTTCCCCCCGAAAGCGAAGGATGCACGGCGGCCCCCGGCTCCGCCACGAGTTGGGTGGCCATCGCCCTCGGCCTCGGCTGCCTGCGTCGCCGCAAGAAGCAGGGTGCCGCCAGGTAGCGCAGGCCAGCGGTTCGAGCCCCTGACACCTGAACGGCTCTACCTCACCGTTCAGGCTGATGGCGCTTCCATTCGTCGTACAGACCCTGCTCGCCTGCCGGGCGCAGAGGCCTCAAGGGGAGGGACTGACCTCGAGGCCCGCGCGCCAGCTGCGCGTAGATGAGCGCCGTGGAGAGACCGAAGGCTTCGCCCTCCTCGTTGGAGTAGGCGAAGAAGGCGCCCTGGATACCGCACAGGTGCATCGCGGCCAGACACATCGGACAGGGATGGCCGCTGGCGTAGATGACACAGCCGCTCAGGCTGGCGCTCCCCAGGCTCTGGCTGGCATTGCGAATGGCCAGAAGCTCGGCATGGGCGGTGGGATCCTTCGTCTGATTGACCTCGTTGACCGCGCGCGCGAGCACCCGGCCATCTCGCACGAGCACGGCTCCGAACGGACGGCCACCCGCCTCGACTGGCCCGTTTCACCCGGAGCACTTCCATGTCAATCTCCCGCGCTGTGAGGCCATGCCCTTGAGTCTTCGACGTCGCCGTCTCGTGGCGCTGGGCCTGCTGAGTGCGGGTGCGCTCGTCACGCTCGGCGCCGTCCTGCTTCCTTACCGTCCCGTTATCGTGAGTGGGGCCCAGCCGCCTCCCGGTCCCTATCCGATGCCCGCGGCGGTGGCCGGTCTTCGGCTCCACGTCTTCAACACGGGAATGAACCGCATGTCGGCGCTCCTGGTCGGTGAGCACCGCCCATGGCGGCCGGCTCCTGCCTTCGTGCTCGAACATCCGCGAGAAGGGCTCATTGTGTTCGACTGCGGGCTCTCCACGTCCGTCGCCCGAGAGGGCGAGTCCGCTCTGCCTGTGCCGATGCGCTGGCTCTTCGAGAGCCGCGGACGCGAGGGAAGGACGCTCGACGCACAGATGCGAGAGGCCGGACTGGAGCCAGCCCACGCCCGATGGGTCATCATCTCGCACCTGCACGACGATCACATTGGCGCCGCCGCGTCCTTCGAGGGCGCGACCTTCATCGGTGGGCTGGGAACGGCCGGCAAGGTGCTGGGCCTGTCGGCGCCTCGTTGGCGCGAAGTGGACTTCCACGACACGCGCGCCCTCCCGCCTTTCGATGCCTCGCTCGACTTGTTCGGAGATGGCAGCGTCGTGCTGCTGCGTGGCGGTGGCCATGCGCGGGAGGACGTCATGGCTCTCCTCGCCCTACCGGGGGGGCCGGTGCTCCTCACCGGCGATGCCGTTGTTCACCGGGAATGGCTGCATTCTGACAACGTGGAGCGTGTCGCGGTGGACTCCCAGCGCGCGGCTGACGTGCGCAATCAAGTTCGTGCACTGCTGGTGGCTCGGCCTGACGTCACCCTGCTCCCTGGGCACGAGCTCCAAGGCGCGCCTGGCTCCCGCGAGGATGTCACCCTTCATCATCCCGAGTGGTTCAAAGCGGAGGCCTGGCCGCTCTCCCATTGAGGCGAACAGGGTCCTCATCCACCTCGACCGAAGGCCTGACTCGCCGCTGGCAGCTGGGCACACGCTTTGGCGCGGACGCGCAGGGCAATCCGACGGCCCCCGCCGCCTGTCCCCAGAGCACGACGAAGTCCACCTACGACAACAGCTGCGTCGTGGGGGTCAGCGGAGGGAAGACGCCTCAGCAGCCGATGTGCCCGATGATCAAGATCCGCCTCCAGGCTCAGCAGCCGGAGGGGAGCTGGAGTTCCAGCGTCTTGAGGGCACCGGAGGCGAGACGCAGACGGATGCGCATGCGGTGGATGAGCGGTTGGGCGGCCTCTGGAGACCGCCGCAGCACCGCGAGCCAGCGCGACCGGTCCCCCATGGACAGCGGCGCCCCGCGCTTGAACGCCGCTTCGAGCTCACCGGGCGTGAAAGCGGGAAAGGGGGCCGGCAGCGCCTCCAGGCCGATGAGCTGCCAGCGTCCGGGAGCGAGCGCGGGCGCGACCGTCCAGGCGGAGCGGCCCGTCTTCCAATCGGTGAGCTCGACGTGCGGCCCATCATCCGAGACGCTCATCACCGACTCGGTCTGCTGGGCCACCTCCACCGGTGCCGGCTGGCCGTCCGGCCCATCCACGGCAAGCTCGAGCGCCCCGTCCGCGAGTGCCTCGTTCAGCGGGCTCCCCAGCTCCAGCGGCACCGGCACGGCCTCGGCCGCGCTCGTGAGGAGCCGTACATGCAGCCGGCGGAAGACGAGCTCACGCCCGTGCCAACCCCACTCCTCCGCCAGCCGGACGCCAGCGCCAGAGGGCATGGGCAACGCGACTCGAATCGCCGTTCGCTCCAGGGCCCTCGGCACGCGGGCCCCCAACGACAGCAGTTCCCGCACCAGTCCGATGTCGCCACGTCGGGCCGTGACTTCCAGGGGCGTCTCCCCCGCGCGGTTGGCCCGGTCCACGTCCGCCCCCGCGAGCACCACCGCGCGCAGGAGTTGGACAGGGGGCTCCTCACGCGAGGCTGTCGCCGCGAGACGTCCTACCAGGGTACGCCCCTGGGCGTCCTCGACGCGGGCGTCCGCTCCACCCGCCACGAGCAACTCGACCATGGGCGCGTCGGTGGCGAGCATCAACGGCGTGTTTGCCCGGGCGTCCCGCGCGTTGGGATCCGCCCCCGCCTGGAGAAGTTGCCGCACCAGGGCGTGGTCGCCCCGGACCACCGCGGCGTGCAGCGCGTCTGCCCGCCCACGCTGCGGTCGGCCGGAGACATCCTCCGCACGGACGGGAACAGGGGGCACCATCAGGGCGGCGAGCAACGTCAGGAACAGGCCAGGGAGGCGCATCGTCAGCTTCCAATCTCGGGGTTCGGCCCTCGTTCAGCAAGAAGCCTGCCACCTTCACCCATGACAGCCGAGCCAATTGAGCAGCGGCTCCAACTGCCGGGCGAGCCCGGCCTGGGTTGGCTGTCTTGCGCCTCAACACCACGCCTGCTGGGGTGGCCCCTGCGCCGCAGCCAGGCTCGCACTGCGCGTGGGAATGGGGACTCGCGGACACCTGAAACCCACTCATCGGTCATCGGGCGGATGCAGGCTGTTTTCACCGCCCGAGCCCACAACCCCCGTCGTCGCGCGCCCCACGGTGGTGACCACGCCGCCCGTCGCGCGAGGCGCTCCCGTCCTCCGGGATGACTCGGTCATCGCGCCGTTCATCGCGCGGGGCGTCCCCCGGGGCGCCATCGCGTCCCTGGTGCCTCCGCCTCGGACAAACCTCACGAGGTTCCACGGCGTCGTTGAGCCTGGCGCATGCCGCGAGCACGCGGTCGAGTGCCCGCGCGAGACGCGACAGGCCGCGAAGCCGGACCGTACCTCTCCAGCAGGGCAACGAGCTGTTTCGCGCCCCGGATGAAGTCGAGGCGGAGCTGGCGCCCATCCACCAGACGCACCTCCACACTTCCGGTGGATCGGAGCTGGACGCCGCCAGGGCAGATGGCGTGGAGGGGAATGTGGATGGCGTCTCTCCCCGTGGGCTGCCAGACCAGTCGCTTCTGGGTGAGCCAGAACCTCCCGGAAAGATGGCGCTGGAGCATCTGGCAGACGAAAGGAAGAAACGGAATCATCAGGGAACACACCAGTTGGCTCAGGGTGAGCCACAGACCCCCTGACGCGACGAAGCCCGTGCAGAAGACGAGGAGCATGGGCAAGAAGCAGATCAACGGCAGGAGCATCAGTGTCGCCGTCGTGTCCAACTTGAAAGCGCCTTGATGCAGCAGCAGTTCCTCGGAGGAGACAGGGGGAGCAAGCGTCCGCGCCAGCGACTGATGGAGCCGGGCAAGCACCTCCCCGAGGCGGTCCGTCGACCTCGCTGGCATGCAAAGACGCCTGCGCGTGAGTGCTTCCAGCCGGGTCCGGAGCAACTCCAGCTCCTGGACTCGCGCGTGTGTGGGCTCCGTCTCGGGCCACCGCTCCACCTTGGCCCGATGGAGGAGGCGGGCCAGGGCCTCCTCACACTCGGGCTCCTGGCGGATCAGCTCCCCCAGGCTGTCCCACCGCTCCTGCACCGCCTCTTGCCAGTGCTTCTCGCACAGGGCCTTCTCCAGGAGGACATAGCGCGCGTGAGCAAGCTCCAGCGTCTCGATTCCACCTTCGAGCTGACGACGGAGGTCCGTGGACACCAGGAAGAGGGTGTTCGGGGACCGTGTTTTCTCGCTCCGGGGCTGCCGAAGCGGCGGGAGAGCTCCCTTGACCTCTGAGCGGGTGTGGATGGCTCGACCTCCAGGGACCTCAAGGCGGTGCCCCTTCCTTCTCATCATAAGAAACGGAAGGTCGCCGGTGAGCCGGAGCGCCGCTCTGCGTCCGATGCTCGACGCTGTTGGAGTCGGCGACCCGTCATTCCGTCCCTGACGAGCGTTCATGCTCGACCCGCCAGGAGCTCGAGGTCTGGGTGGCAAACTGCGGGAGAGCCACAAAACCGGGGCAGGCTCATCCGTCTGGAGTCACCCCTGGATGTGCAGGTGGAAGGGTGCGGTAGCCCTCTCCGAGGTGCCCGCACGGGCCCCGATGGCCGCTTCGTCTTCCGTCAGCTCTCGGGCGAACGGTTCAGGCTGAGTGTCTTGAATGGGTACGACGAGCTCTCGTCCCCCCGAGGAGAGGACGGCCGCATCCAGGTCACGCCGGGCATGATGGACCTGCGGCTCGTGCTCGACCGGAAGATCCTCATCCTGGGCGAGATCCTCCGGGCGGATGGCTCACCCATCACGGGCTTCCAGGTGAATGGCGTGCCGTTGGCGGATGACGAGGGCCGCCTCCTCATGATCCTTCCTCGCGAGGAGATGCTGCGACTCCAGCTCTCCGCTCCCGGCTTCAAACCCGTGCAGCGGACCGTGGCGGCCCAGGAGGTGGAGCAGGTGGACCTGGGCACCATCACCCTCGTGCCCGAGGGCTAGCTCTCTTCATGGAAACCCATCACGGACGAGATGACGACGCCGGACGGGTGGGCCGCTACAGCCACTTCCGCAAGGGCACCATCGAAGGCAGCATCTACTGGACGCCGACGACGGGGGCGTGGGCGGTGTACGGCTCCATCACGTACAGCGCGTCCACCGGCGCGCTGACCGTGCGCCCGAAGTAGCGCCGCTTTCCCCTCTCCCCCGGGCGAGGGGCGGGGTGGGCCGGAGTCACAATGCTCACCGAGCGACTCGTTCGTTGGGTGAACCGGTTCCTGTCATCGGTACATGGAGCGTCCCGGCGCTTCATCGTGCTTCTCTTGTTGAGCTCGCTCAGTCTCCTGCCAATGGGAGAGGCGAACGCCCTCCTTGGCCCGTTCTCCCTCGGGAGAGCACTGCGCCGGCTCGACAACCTCGACGTTCCATCCGAGCGTCTGGGCTCAAGGGTGGCCCTCCCCGCGTCCTCGTGGGTCACGGAGCTGCGCATCGGCTCTGCCGTGGAGCTTCAATCCCTGCTGAACAGGGTGGACACCCTGAAAGGCCCCGTTTCGCTCACGGTGGAGCCTCACCTGCTGAGCGCTCCCGAGCTCAGGGCGCTCCAACTCCGCCCCGAGGTCCAGGTCTTCGTCCTCGATCCCGATGGGCTCCCGTTGCCGACGTATCCCCTGCGTCCCGACATGCACGCGGAGCAGGCCGTGCAGTACTCGCCCTCTCTCCTGGTCAAGCTCCCCGAGGGCGCTCGGGAGCTCCCAGACTTCCGTGCCCTGGAGTCAAAGCCCTTCTCCCGAGAGGACACCTACGTCGCGGCCCTCTTCGATGAATCCGACACGTCCAACCAGAGCACACTCTCCGAGCTCGAGAGGGCGACCCGGAACAACCTCGACATCGTCGCCACACGGAACATCGAGCCCCTCTTCGAAAAGGCGAGAGGCAAGATCCTGTTGCTCATCGGCCATGCGGAGGCCGGCCGCTTCGTCATCGACAGCGTGGATGGAGGTGTGCTCGCCACGTTCGACATTCAAGAGCTCGTCGGGCTGGCGGAGAAGTATGACGTCGCTCTGTACAACCTGGGCTGCGAGACGGGACACCTCAAGGGAGTGGCGGGCTACCGGGATGAGATCAACAGTCTCGCTCTGGCCTCGCAGCTCGAGCACGCGCTCGACGCTTCGACGCTGGCGGAGTTCTTTCGTCGGCTGGGCTCCCCGTCGCAGCCAATGATCGTCGACCTCATGAACATGGACAAGACCCTGGTGCTGATCCAGGCCCACCTCGCGAACAGGGGCGAGGTGGTGACGGTCCGGCCCTCCGTGGTGTACAGCGTCTCCAAGAGCCGTCCACCGGCCGAGCCGCGCTTCCGCTTCACCTTCAGATACCTCCTCGAACTCTCGGTCCTGCTCTATGTCGTAGCGCTCTGCTTGGCGCCCAGACCCGTGCGCTTCGTTGTCCGCACGGTGTACTGGATCTTCGCGATCCCGAGCCGGCTCATCCGCGCCGGCTGGCGCGCAATCCAACGGTGGGCCCTCGCGCGCCATCACCCTCAGGAGGCCCCATGACTCGCCCACTGAGGCTCGATCCGCTGGTCAACCTGGTCTGGCGTCATGCGCCAGACCAGCTCCGGGCACTCCAGTCCCGCTTCGGCGATCATCCGGACCTGAAGCCCGGCAGGAAGCTCGGTCCCAACTCGCCAGCGTCCGTGATGTGGCTCGAATTGGCCATGGAGGGACTGCGTGTCGCCACCACCCGCGTGAAGCCCAACCTGGCGAAGTTGCGCAAGCGCCTGGGGATGGCCAAGACCCTGCGGCTCGTCAGCTCCGTCATCGCGGCCCTGACAGGCGTGGGGCTCATCGCCGCGCTGGCGGCGAAGAACGCGGGAACCAAGACCCTCCTCACCGCGACGCTCAACTTCCTGGCGACCAGCACCACCCTCTTCGCGAACCACCTCGAGACCTCCCTCTATGGCGGTCACGGGAGCCTCGTGGATGTCTTCGAGGAATTGACGGCCTCGAGCGCACAGGCCGAACAGCTCCTCCTGGAGTTGGAGGGCCACCTGCGCACGAAGCCCGAGAGCCGTCAGGCGAGCGAGGCCGTCAGGCGTGCCTCGGTGCTGGCCGCGAACCTGCTGAGTCTCGAGAATCGGCTGTGGGGCAGCCGGGTGCCAAAGCCGCCCCGTGCGCGGAGGCCACCGGTGGCGAACGTCCCCGTGCACCCTTGAGGCCGATGTGGCTCAGCCGACGAGCGCGAGCTCGACGCGGCCGTGCTGTTCGTCGGTGGAGGCCACGCGCACCTGCAAGGGCATGCCGATGGTGAAGGTGCGCGAGGCGCTCACGAGCGACGTCTCCCGAGGGTCGGGCTGGTAGGGCCCATCGGGCAGCGAGTCCGCGGGGAGGTTGGCCTCCACCAGCATGCCGTCGAGCTGGACGAGCAGGCCGGAGGGCCGCACGCGGGTGATGCGTCCGGTGAGCTCGCGGCCCACGTGAGAGGCCATCACCCGCGCATCCAGCACGCGGTGGCGATCCTTCTCGGCGCGGCTGGCGGTGCGCGAGCGCTCGTTGAGGTGCACCCCGAGCTGCTCGACGGTGGGGTCCTCGTGCACGAAGTCGCGCCGGCCGCGCAGGTACTGCTTGAGGGCGCGGTGGACGGAGAGGTCCGCGTAGCGCCGGATGGGCGAGGTGAAGTGGAGGTAGGCGCGCGCGGCGAGGCCGAAGTGCATGGCCGGGACCACGGTGTAGCGCGAGGGCCCCAGCGAGCGCCGCAGCACCGAGCGCAGGGCCGGCTCCGCGGTGCAGCCGGCGATCTGCCGGTCGAACGCGGCGAGCGCCAGCGGGGTGTGGATGGCTCGACCTCCAGGGACCTCAGGGCGGTGCCCCTTCCTTCTCATCATAAGAAACGGAAGGTCGCCGGTGAGCCGGAGCGCCGCTCTGCGTCCGATGCTCGACGCTGTTGGAGTCGGCGACCCGTCATTCCGTCCCTGACGAGCGTTCATGCTCGACCCGCCAGGAGCTCGAGGTGCAGCGCCACGAACGCGGCCAGCTCGCACGGCTGCCGCTGGCGGCTTCGGCGGAAAAAGAAAACCCCGGCTCGCCTGATGGCGGCCGGGGCCTTGCTACTTCCAGTGGAGGCGGCGGGAATCGAACCCGCGTCCGAAAGCCTTCCGTCCTTTGACCCTACGTGCGTAGTCCGCGATTTGCTACGTCCCCCAGACTCCCACGGACGGGATTCTGTGAGCCGGTCCTGGATGATCTCACCGCCGAGAGTCCAGGCACCCTCGACGGCCAGCCCGCATTATGACGGTCCTACCCCACCCCACGGGCCGAGAGCAGGAGGACCGCGCACCAGGAAACTGCTAGTTAGGCAGCCAGCGCGAGCTCAACGTTGTCGTTGGCTTTTGTGTCTTTGTCGGTTGGTTTTACGAGCGAACCAACAAGCTCGGCACGCGTCTCGAACTTCCATGCCCCCGTCGAAACCAGGTCGCCCCCTTCGGGCACTTCAACTTCGCTCACTTCCTCGTTGCTCCATCCACCATAACCGCTGACGGCGCCCGGTCAATCCTTCTGACGCCCCGTCCTGTCGTCCTCCAACGCCGGCCTCCTCCGCCCGCCCGCTCGCGGGAATAGCAGGTAGGCTGCGCCGTTTCCTGGCCCCCACCTCGTGGGTGCTTCAGCGACCTGAGGACACGCATGCAACGCCGCTTCATCCCCCTCCTGCTCCTCCTGCTGGGAGTAGCCCTTCCCGCCGCGGCAGCCGAGCTGGCCGCCTCTCCCTTCTTCCCCTATCCCATGAAGGTCGACCGCCTGCCCAACGGGCTCACGGTCGTCCGCGTGCCCTTCAACTCGCCCGGTCTCATCGCCTACCAGACCGTGGTGCGCGTGGGCTCGCGCAACGAGGTGGAGCCGGGCAAGACGGGCTTCGCCCACTTCTTCGAGCACATGATGTTCAAGGGCACGAAGAACTTCCCCGAGGGCGAGCGCGAAAAGGTCATCAGTACCTACGGCTTCGACGACAACGCCTTCACCTCCGACGACCTCACCGTCTACCACTCGTACGGCCCCACCGCCGGCCTGGAGAAGCTGGTGGAGATCGAGGCCGACCGCTTCCGCAACCTCGAGTACTCCGAGCCCTCCTTCCAGACCGAGGCGCTCGCCGTGCTCGGCGAGTACCACAAGAGCGCCGCCCAGCCCTACCTGAAGATCGAGGAGGAGCTCGGCCGCACCATCTTCACGAAGCACACCTACGGGCACACCACGATCGGCCACTATGCCGACATCAAGGCCATGCCCCAGGCCTACCAGTACAGCCGCACCTTCTTCGAGCGTTGGTACACCCCGGACAACGTCATCCTCGTCGTCGTCGGTGACTTCAACGACGACACGCTCATGCAGGCGGTGCGCAAGCACTACGGCCCGTGGGACCGCAAGAGCCCCTCCATCACCGTGCCCGCCGAGCCGCCCCAGACGAAGGAGCGCTCCGTCCACATCGACTGGCCCCAGAGCACCCAGCCGCGCCACATCTTCGCCTGGCGCACCCCCGCCTCCCGGCTCGACACCGCCAACGCCGCCATCCAGACGGTCCTCGCCGACTACCTCGTCGGCCCCACCAGCCCGCTCTACAAGGAGCTCGTGCTGGACAAGCAGCTCGCCCAGGAGATCTACGGCGACTTCTCCATCCACCGGGATCCCCACCTCTTCGGTCTCGTCGCCGTCCTCCAGGAGGAAGGCAACCGTGCCGCCGTCCGCGATGCCTTCAACGCCGCCGTGAGGGAGCTCGCCACCGGCAAGGTGGACGCCAGCCGCGTCGAGTCCATCAAGAGCAACACCCGCTACGGGCTCCTCATGGGCATGGAGACCGCCAAGTCCGTGGCCACCCAGCTGTCCTATTTCGCCGGCATCTTCGGCACGCCGGACGCGCTCGGCGTCCACTACCAGAAGGTCTCCGAGGTGAAGCCGGGCGATCTCGTCACCTTCGCCAAGAAGTACCTCACCGCCGCCAACCGCACCCAGCTCACCCTCACCCCCAAGCAGGCCGGAGGCCAGAACTGATGCGTCCCCTCGTGTCCCGCTCCCTCGCCCTCTGCGCCGCGCTGTGCCTCGGCGGCTGCGCCACCACGTCCCAGACCGCTCCCGCTCCCGAGGCGCCTCCACCCCAGGCCGAGCAGGCGCAGGTTCCCGCCGAGCCCCAGGCCCCCGCGGCCCCCACGTCCGTGCCCGCCGCGCCTCTGAAGCGCCCCGAGCCCCTGCGGCTCGTCGTCCAGGCCAACCCGGCCAGCCCCATCGTCAGCTTCCGGCTCGTCTTCCACTCGGGCTCGGTGGATGACCCGAAGGGCAAGGAGGGTCTCACCTCGCTCACCGCCGACCTCCTGGCCGAGGGCGGCACGCAGAGCCTCACCTCGGCCCAATTGCTCGAGGCCCTCTTCCCGATGGCCGCCGAGCTGAACTCCTCCACCGACAAGGAGTTCACCGTCTTCGCTGGCCGCGTCCACAAGGACCACCTGCCGCGCTTCCTGGACATCTTCACCGAAGTGCTGCTCAAGCCGCGCTTCTCGCCCCAGGAGTTCGAGCGGCTGCGCGCGCGGACCCTCAGTGACGTCCGCAACGGGCTGCGCAGCGAGAACGACGAGCTGCTCGGCAAGGTGGCGCTCGACTCGCTCCTCTACCAGGGCCACCCCTACGCGCACTTCGTGGGCGGCACCGAGAAGGGGCTCGAGTCCATCACCCTGGAGGACGTGAAGGCCCACGCCGCGCGCGTCTTCTCACAGGACCGGCTCGTCATTGGCCTTGCGGGCCCCGTGGACGAGGCGCTCCAGAAAACCGTCGTCTCGCGCCTGTCCGAGCTGCCGGCCACCGGCGCCCCGCGCGTGGAGCTGCCGCCCGTGCCCACCACCGGGGGCCGCGCCCTCGTGGTGCAGAAGCCCACGCTCTCCACCGCCGTGTCCATGGGCTACGTCACGCCCCTGCGCCGGGGAGACCCTGACTTCTTCCCCGTGTCCCTCGCCCTCTCGTACCTCGGAGAGCACCGCCAGTCCTCCGGCGTCCTCTTCAACGAGCTGCGCGAGAAGCGCGGCCTCAACTACGGCGACTACGCCTACGCCGAGCACTTCATCGAGCAGCCCGGCACCACCTACAACCGCACCAACATCGCGCGTACCCAGCAGTCCCTCACCGTGTGGATCCGCCCCGTGGTGCCCGCCAACGGCGTGTTCGCCACCCGCGGTGCCCTCTACTTCCTCGATCGGCTGGTGAAACAGGGCATACCCCAGGAGAAGTTCGAGCTCAGCCGCGGCTTCCTCCTCGGCTACACGCGCCTGTGGGAACAGACGGATCAGCGCCGGCTCGGGTACGCCATCGACTCGCTCTTCTACGGCACGCCCGGTTTCCTGGAGGAGTACCGCGCCGCGCTCGCGAAGATGACCCCCGAGTCCGTGAACGCCGCCGTCCGCCGGCAGTTGCGCCCCGAGGCCCTCAACTTCGCCTTCGTCACCCAGGACGCCCAGGAGTTCGCGAAGAACCTCGAGGAGCAGCCGCCCTCGCCCATCACCTACGCCTCCCCCAAGGCCCCCGCGCTCCTGGAGGACGACAAGGCCATCATCACCTGGCCCCTGCCCATCCGGGCCGACGCCATCCAGGTGGTGCCCGCGCAGTCCTTCATGGAGAAGTAGCACCAGGCTGTAGCAAGCAGGCACTCTCGCGGGGGTTTTCTTCCGCCCCCCGGGAGTGGGTGGTATGAGCCGAGCCACTGAAGGGCCCGAATTTCCGGGCCTCTCCCTGGGAGCGGTCCTTGCGAAGCGCAGCAACCCGACTCGCAGTGGTGTGCCTGCTGTTGGCTGGTATCGCGGCGCGGGCGGACCATGATCCTTTCGCGCGCGGCTTCGATGCCGTGCCGCTGAAGGCCACCCCTGCCCAGAGGAGCGGCATCGCCCTCGAGGGCGCCAAAGCCGAGCCCGCTGGCAGTTTCCGGGGTGCCCTGCTCCTCGACTACAACCGCGGCATCCTCGCCCTCAAGCTGGGCGACGAGAAGCTGGGGGACCTCCTCCCCTACCGGCTGGATGTCCACGCGCTCTTCGCCTGGCAGTTGCACCGCCGGCTGGAGCTCGCCGCGGACGTGCCCTTCACCCTCACGCAGGGTGATGGTTTCCAGCTGCTGCGCGACAGCCTCAACGCCCCGGACTTCCCCGGCGCCGCGGGCGTCAGCCAGTTCGGCTTCGGCGACGTGAGGCTGCAACCCCGCGTCTTCCTCCTGCTGCCCGAGGAGTTCCCCGTGGGCGTCGCCCTCACCGCCGAGGTGCGCCTGCCCACCGGGGATGGCAACAGCTTCCTCGGGGAGCAGAGCGTGCTGTTCGCCCCCCGGATCGCCGTGGAGCGGGCCTTCGGTCCGGTGCGCTTGCTGGGCAACCTCGGCATGCGTCTGCGTCCCCAGCATGGGCAGTACCTCAACCTTTACGTGGGCAACGAGGTGACGTTCGGCGGCGGCGCCGTGGTGGACCTGCCCAACGTGGGCCGCTTCACCGACGTGCAGGCCATCGCCGAGATGCACCTGGCCACGCCCGCCACGGCGCCCTTCAACTTCAGCCAGGCGGACTCCCTCAAGACGCCCTGGGGAGTGCTCGGCGGCGTGCGCGCCCATTTCTACGGGGGCTGGGGCTTCGAGCTGAACGTGGGCCGCGGCGTGACGATCGGCAGCGGCTACGGCCGCGAGGAGCTGCGCGTCATGTTCGCCCTGCGCTACGACGAGACCTTCATCGACTCGGATGGCGACGGCGTGCCCGACTCGCGCGACCGGTGCCCCATGGAGGCCGAGGACCTGGACGGCTTCGGGGACAACGACGGCTGCCCGGATCCGGACAACGACGGCGATGGCGTCACGGATGGCGAGGACCAGTGCCCCAACTCCGCCGGCTCCAAGGCCGACGGGGGCTGCGGCGACTCGGATGGCGACGGCATACCGGATGGCCAGGATCTCTGCCCCTTCATGGCCGGCCCCAAGAGCTATGACGGCTGCCCGGACACCGATGGCGACGAGGTGCCCGACAACGTGGACAAGTGCCCCGACCAGTCCGGTCCTCCCGAGGCCGATGGCTGCCCCATCGACAACCCGCCGCTCGTGGTCATCGAGTCGGACCGCATCCGCATCAAGGGCAACATCCTCTTCGAGACAGGCTCCGCCACCATCCAGAAGCAGTCCCTCAAGCTGCTCGACGAGGTGGCCGTGGTGCTCGACCGCAACCCCGAGCTGGGGCCGGTGCTCATCGAGGGTCACACCGACAACGTCGGCTCGGACACCCTCAACCTGAACCTGTCCCAGCGGCGCTCCCAGTCCGTGCTGGACTACCTCGTCTCCAAGGGCATCGAGTCCCACCGCCTGCGCGCCAAGGGCTTCGGTGAGTCCAAGCCCATCGCGACCAACGCCACCGCGCTCGGCCGCGCCAAGAACCGCCGCGTCGACTTCCGCCTCATCAAGGCGGAGATCGAAACGCCCGCGCGCACCGTCCCCGCCGACAAGAAGGGCGAGGACGGCGCCGGGAAGCGCTGAGCGGGCCGCTCGACGCCACGCTCACGCCCCGTTCCAGGCGTGCCCATGGCGCTCGAGCAACCGGCTGGCATCCGCCGGGCCCCACGACCCGGCGGCGTAGTTCGGCTCGGCGCCCGTATGGGACCAGGCGTCCAGCACGGGCGTGACCAGCTCCCAGGCCCGCTCGACCATGTCCTCCCGCGTGTAGAGCGTGGACACGCCGAGCATCCCGTCCAGCAGCAACCGCTCGTAGGCCTCCGGAGGCGGCCCCTCGTGGGACGCGGCGTAGAAGCAGCTCATGTCCATGTCGCGCACGCGCACCGCCCGCCCTGGTGCCTTCATCGCCACGCGCAGCGTGACGCTCTCGTGCGGTTGGATCCGGATGATGAGCTGGTTGGCGGACATCCGCTCCCGCTGTCCCGCGCCGAAGAGGTTCTCCCTCCCCTCCTTGAACTGCACCACCACCTCGGTGAGGCGCTCCTTCATCCGCTTGCCGGAGCGCACGTAGAAGGGCACCCCCGCCCAGCGCGGGTTGTCGAAGCGCATGGTCAGCATCGCGTAGGTCTCCACGCCCGACGTGGGCGAGACACCCGGCTCCTGACGGTAGCCACACACGGGAGCGCCCGCGATGAGGCCCGGCCCGTACTGCCCGCGCACGCACTCGGCGCGGATGCGCTCGGGGGTGAAGGGCCGTGCCGACTCCAGCACCCGGACCTTCTCGTCACGCACCGCTTCGGGCTCCAGGCTCGCGGGGGGCTCCATCGCGATGAGCGAGAGCACCTGGAAGGCATGGTTCTGGATCATGTCCCGCACCACCCCCGCCTGCTCGTAGTACCCGCCCCGGCCCTCGACCCCCAACGGCTCGGCGCACGTCACCTGGACATGGTCGATGTGCTGCCGGTTCCACAGCGGCTCGAAGATGCCGTTGGCGAGCCGGAGCACCAGCAGGTTCTGCACCATCTCCTTCCCGAGGTAATGATCCATCCGGTAGATGCGCGACTCGTCGAAGTGCTGGCGCAGCCGGGTGTTGAGCCGCCGCGCGCTGGGGAGATCCGTCCCGAAGGGCTTCTCGACGACGATGCGTGACCAGCGCCTCGCATCGGACCTGGCCAGCCCCGACTCGCCCAGCCGCTCCACCACGTCACCAAAGAGCGCGGGCGACACCGCGAGGTAGAAGAGGCGATTGCCACGAGTCCGGCGCTCCGCCTCCACCCGCTCCAGCAGCCCGCCCAGCCGCGCGTAATCCCCCGCCGAGGAGATATCCACCGGCACGTAGTAGAGCCCCCGGGCGAACGCGTTCCACGCGGCCGGGTCCACACCACCGGCTCCGAGCGCCTGCTCGACCGCGGTCCGCATACGCGAACGGAACGCCTCGTGTCCCATCGGGACGAGCGAGGTGCCCACCAGGGTGAACTCCGCGGGCAACAGCCCCTCCTGGAAGAGCCGGAAGAGCGCCGGGACGAGCTTGCGTCCCGACAAGTCACCCGAGGCACCAAAGAGGATCATCGTGCACGGCTCGGGAATCTCCCTGGCTTGCTCGACGTCCGCCTCGCTCTCGTCCCATGCCCTCACCGCTGATTGCCTCATCATCCACTCGCTCCCTGTCTTGGCTCCCGCGTCCTTGCAAGACAGGTCGAGAGGACCCGTGCCGCCTGTGATTCCTGGCCCGGAACCGCCCAGGAAGCTGAGCAGCCGGGCACGTCTCACAGAAAACGACCTCTGACTCTCCCCCCGCGAACCTCGGGAGAGATCATGGAAAGAATCAGCAACAGCACCCTCGGACTGCTCGTCCACCAGGTGCGCAGCGGAGAACTGGATCGGGAGGGCTTCCTCCAGGCAGCGAAGGAGGCAGGCGTCCCAGCGGAGCGCGCCCAGGTACTGGTCAAGGAGGCGCTGGCTTCCTGGGAGAACCAGCGCCGGCTGCGCCAGAGCCCACGCGAGGCCCACGACTTCATCGTCATTGGCGCGGGTTCGGCGGGTTGTGTGCTGGCCGCCCGGCTGTCCGAGGACCCGGCGAATCACGTGCTGGTCCTCGAGGCTGGCGGCTCCGGCACGAATCCGGACGTGTTCATCCCCTCGCGCTGGAAGTATCTGCTCGGCACGGAGCTGGACTGGAGCTACCAGACGGTGCCCCAGCGGCACGCCGCGGATCGGGTCATCCCCTGCCCGCGCGGAAAGATGCTGGGCGGCTGCTCCAGCAACAACGCCAGCGTCTGGGTGCGCGGCCACCGCCAGGACTTCGACAACTGGGCCTCCCTGGGCAACCCCGGCTGGGATGGCGAGACGGTCCGCCGCATCTTCAAGGAGCTGGAGGACTACTCGGGCGGCGAGGACGAGTACCGCGGCGTGGGCGGTCCGCTGCGCATCTCCCGGGCGGCCGACCCCCATCCCCTCGCCCACGCCTTCATCGAGGGCGCCCAACAGGCCGGCGTGCCCATGACCCGCGACTACAACGGCGCGCGGATGGAGGGCGCGGGTTTCTTCGACTTGTGCATCGCCGATGGCGAGCGCTTCAACGTGGCCCGTGGCCTGCTCTTCCCCGCGATGAGCCGTCCCAACCTGACGGTGCTCACCCACGCCGAGGTGACGCGGCTGCTCTTCGAGGGCAACCGGTGCACCGGCGTGGAGTTCCGCCATGGAGGCAAGGTGCGCCGCGTGCGCGCCACGCGCGAGGTGGTGCTGTCCGCCGGGGCCATCAACTCCCCCAAGATGCTGATGCAGTCCGGCGTGGGGCCCGCGGACGAGCTCCAGGCGCTGGGCATCCCCGTGGTGCGGCATCTGCCAGGCGTGGGCCAGGATCTGCAGGACCACATCCTGGTGGCCGGCATCAACTACGAGAGCAGCGTCCCGCTCCCCAAGCCCCGGGGCAATGGCGCCGAGGCGACCCTGTGGTGGCGCTCGCATGCGGCGCTCCAGCGTCCCGACATCCAGCCCGTCCTCCACGAGTTCCCCCTCGTCACCCCCGAGCTCGGCCCCGTGCCGGACAATGGCTACGCGCTCGTCCCCGGCCTGGTCCGCCCCGCCTCCCGCGGCCACCTGCGGCTCACCTCCGCTGATCCGCTCGCCCGGCCCATCATCGACATGAACTACCTGGGCCACGAGGCGGACGTCGAGGCCCTGCGCATCGCCGTGGAGTTGTGCCGGGAGATTGGCGCCTCGCGCGCCTTCGATGGTTTCCGCAAGCGCGAGCTCATGCCCGGACCGCGCGGCCGCGCCGCGACGGTGGAGTGGATCCGCAAGGCCACCACCTGCTTCTTCCACCCCACCAGCACCTGCCGCATGGGCGTGGACGAGCGCGCGGTGGTGGACTCACGGCTGCGCGTCCATGGCCTCGAGGGCCTGCGCGTGGCGGATGCGTCGATCATGCCGGAGATCACCTCGGGCCCCACCAACGCTCCCGCCATCCTCATTGGTGAGCAGGCCTCGCGCTTCATGCTCGCGGCGCGGAACGGATGACCGCCGTCACATCCGCGCCCCCTTCACTCCCTCCAGACAAGTCGCGCGACACATGCCGGCTTCCAATCCCATACATCGCCACAGGAGAGAAACCTTGACTCACGACATGTCACGAACCTGGATCGTCAATGCGGCCCTGCCCGTCCACTATCAGGTGCGGATGGTCGATGGCGTGTTCGATCCCCGCAACCGGGCCCTGCTGGAGGCGGGCGCAACCCAGCACACCGGCACGATCCGCAGGCTCGTGGTGATCGACGCCGCCGTGGACCGCCTCTATGGCGTCCACCTGCGCCACTACCTCCAGCACCACGGCGTGAAGTACCAGATCATCTCGCTGCCCATCTCCGAGACGGAGAAGACCATGGACTCCGTCTTCGCCGTGGTGAAGGGCATCAACGAGTTCGGCATCTCGCGCCGCCATGAGCCCATCATCGCCATCGGTGGAGGCGTCCTCATGGACATCGTCGGGCTCGCCGCGAGCCTCTACCGCCGCAGCACTCCGTATGTGCGGGTTCCCACCACGCTCATCGGACTGGTGGACGCCGGCGTGGGCGCCAAGACGGGCGTCAACCACTCCGCGCACAAGAACCGGCTCGGCACGTACTTCCCCGCCCGGGACACGCTGCTGGACCGCGGCTTCCTGAAGACGGTGGACACCCGGCACATCGTCAACGGCCTCGCGGAGATCCTGAAGATCGCCCTCATCAAGGACAGGGCCCTGTTCGAGCTGCTCGATCGCCACGGCACCACGCTCATCACGGAGCGCCTGCAGGGCAGGACCCCCGAGAGCAACCGCGCCTCCACGCAGGTCATCGAGCGGGCCATCACGGGGATGCTCGAGGAGCTGGAGATGAACCTGTGGGAGCACAAGCTCGAGCGCGTGGTCGACTACGGCCACACCTTCAGCCCCACCATCGAGATGCTGGCCCTGCCCGAGCTGCTGCACGGCGAGGCGGTGAACATCGACATGGCGCTGACCACGCTGATCTCCGTCCAGCGCGGGATGATCACCCCCGATGAGCGGGACCGGATCTTCGCGCTCATGCGCAAGCTGGATCTGCCCGTGTACCACCGGACCTGCGAGCCGCCGGTACTGGTGGATGCCCTGGCCGACACCGTCCGCCACCGCGATGGGCTCCAGCGGCTGCCGCTGGCCATGGGCATCGGCTCGGCGTGCTTCGTCAATGACGTCACGCCGGAGGAGATGACCGCCGCGGCCACCGCCCTCCGGGAGATGGACGCCTCCTCCGGCTCCGAGCCCATGAGGGAGGCCGCCCATGCGTGAGGGAGTGATCATCGGAGATCTCGAGGATCCCTCCGTGGTCCACGGCGTGCACGGCACCACGGGGCTCTCCCAGTGGAAGTGCCTGGCACGGCGGGCCGGGCTGTTCGGCTCGTGGGAGGCGGTGGAGTGGGCGTGGATTCCGCCGGGCGGCATCAGCGGCGAGCACGTGCACACCCGCACCGAGGAGGTCTACTTCATCCTCTCGGGCCGCGGAGAGATGACGCTCGACGGCAAGCCGCACCCGGTGGGCCCGGGCAGCCTCATCCTGACGGGCCTGGGGACGAAGCATGGCCTGCGCAACGTCGGAGACGTGGGCCTGGGCTGGCTGGTGATCGAACTGCTGAGTCCCCACACCGCGGCCGTGTTGCGCGGCGCGGAGCCCCCGGGCCCGGGCCCTGCCCCCCGGCCCCCTACCCAACGAGGAGAAGAAGACGTGACGAACGCCGTGGTTCTCAACCTGCGTCAGACCTACGAAGTGAATCCTCGCGGCGTCTTCACCGGACCGCTGCGCAGCATCCGCCTGGTGAACCTGAAGCCCGGGCAGCGGGCGGAGCTGTCCGCCGCGGGCGAGGAGCACACCCTGTTCACCCTCAGTGGCTCCGGGGAGATCTCCTCGGGCGACGGGGCCGTCCCCCTGAAGTACGGCGTCTCCGTCACGCTGCCCCTGGGCACGGGGATGACCGTCACCGCCGGTGACGAGGGGCTGGAGTATTTCCTGGCGAGCCTCGAAGTGCCGGGAGGTGGAGCTCGATGATCATCTCCACCATCGACAGGACCTCCCGCACGCGCCAGGGCGGCGAGGAGATCCGATGGCGCTCCCTGGCACGGCGCGGGATGTTGCATTCCGAGTGCGATTCCGTCGACTACGTGCGGTTGCCGCCGGGGACCGAGTTCGCGCTCCGAGGCCGTGAGGGCACCGAGAGTG
Source organism: Archangium sp. Cb G35 (assembly GCF_001896145.1). Lineage (NCBI taxonomy): Bacteria > Pseudomonadati > Myxococcota > Myxococcia > Myxococcales > Archangiaceae > Archangium > Archangium sp. Cb G35. Next base: position 776,970 of record NZ_MPOI01000002.1, on the reverse strand, counting down.
CCTGGTTCGTCCTCGCGGGCTCGGGGCTGCTGCGGGAGCAGGGCTCGGAGGCCGGGGAACGAACCCTCGACGCCGGCGAGCTGGTGCTCCTGCCCGCCGGGGCGGACGCCCGCATCACCAGTGGGGCTGACGGCCTGGAGCTGCTCTGGCTCGTCGTGATGCCCCGCTCCATTTCCCAATCCCTGCCCATGAGGAGGCCCGTGGCATGAGTACGAAGGCAACAGGAGCCTGGCCGGAAGGCTCGATGACAGCGGTGGCGATCACCGCGCCGGGACGGATCGAACTCACCCGGATTCCCATCCCGGGACCCCGGCCGGACGAGGTGTTGATCCGCCCCTCGTACGTCGGGCTGTGCGGAACCGATCTGGAGCTGCTGCACGGCACCGCCGCGTACCTGCGGGATGGCCGGGCGAGCCTTCCGCTGGTGTTCGGCCACGAGTGGTGTGGCCAGGTGGCCGCCGTGGGCGAGGACGTGCGAGGGATTTCGGTGGGGAACCGGGTGGTGGGCCAGACGATGGTTCCCTGCGGCCTGTGCCGGATGTGCCAGCGAGGACAGCGGGCGCACTGCAAGCAGCTGGTGGAAGTGGGCCTGTACGGCCTGCAGGGCGCCGCGGCCGAGTACATCCGCATGCCCATGCGTTCGCTCACCGCGTTGCCGGAGGCCCTCTCCGACGTGAACGCCGCGTTCATCGAGCCGGCGGTCACCGTGGTGGGTGGCTTTGACAAGGCCGGCTGCGGCCTGGAGGACGAGGTCGCGGTGGTGGGGACCGGAACCATCGGTCTGCTCGCCGTGCAGCTCGCCTCACGGATGGCCCGGCACGTGGATGCGATTGGCATCGACGAGGCGGGGCTGAAGCTGGCCGCCGCCTGCGGTGCCCGGCGCACGCTGCGGCCCGAGCAGGCCCGGCGCGAGGCCTACTCGCTGGTCATCGAGGCTTCCGGCTCCTCGCGGGCCTTCCTGCGCGGCGTGGAGCTCGCCGCGACGGGTGGCCGGGTGGCGGTGGTGGGCGTCGCGAACGAGCCGGTGTCTGGTTTCGTGCCGGGGGAGCTCGTCCTGCGTGGGGTCGATCTGCTCGGCATCCGGCATGGCCTGGATTACTACGACCGGACCATCCAGCTCTTCGTCGATGGCGTGCTGGACGCGAAGCCGCTGATCGCCGGAGTGCTCCCGCCGGGACAGGCCGCGCACGCCTTCGAGCTGCTCGAGCATGGCCGCTCGGGCCCCCCCAAGGTGCTGCTGCGCTTCAACGAAGGGAGGACGTCATGATCCGGCGGACCCTCGAGCGGACTGGCGGCGTGCAATGGCTGGTCAACCGGGAGCTCATCCCCGAGGCGCTCGGAATGCTGATGATCCAGGAGCTGTCCGGGGGAAGCGTGCTCCCGGAGCACAGCCTGCCGGGAGCCGAGTCGGTCACCTTCCTGTTGTCCGGCAAGGGGGACTGGCGCGCGAACGGGCACACCTGGCGGCTGACCCCTGGCGAGGGCGTGTTCAATGCGCCGGGGACCCGCCGCGCCTTCGAGACCGAGCATGGCCAGGACACGATGCTCCTGGTGGTGTACGGCGGAACCAACGACCCGCGGGACGCGAAGCCCCACGAGGCGTACAGCGCCGGGTGCGGTTGCCGCATCTCCCGGACGGCGGACCAGGGCAACCACAGTCCCCTGGGCGAGGCCGGTGGCTTCATCGACATGGGCGTGCACTGGCTGGCGACGAGCCAGACCGTCGGCACGCGCTCGGTGGTCGTGGCCACCTCGACGTTCACCCCGGGAGGCAGCCACCAGCTCCACCGGCACCCGAATGCCGATGAGTTCTTCCTGGTGCTGCAAGGCGGTGGCGAGCACCTCACGAAGGACGGCCCGGTGCGGTTGAACCCGGGCGACCTGGCCTACATCCCGGCCGGCGAATGGCACGGATTCCAGACCGATCCCGGCGTCACCACCCGGACGGTCTACGGCTACCTGGGCGCGGGAAGCCTCGCCCAGGCTGGATACGAACTGCTGGAGGAAGAGACATGAACGAGCGTATCGCCATCGTGACCGGTGCCAGCTCTGGCATCGGCAAGGCCACCGCCATCGCCCTGGCCCAGAAGGGCTTCGATGTCGGGATTGGTTTCAACTCGAACGCGGAGGGAGCCCGGCAGGTCGCCGCGGAGGTGGAGGCCCACGGCGTGCGGGCCCTGGCCTTCCGCATGGACCTGACGGACCCGAGAGCCGCCGCGGAGGCGGTGGAACGGGCGGCCAGCGAGCTGGGCGGGGTGGATGTCTTCGTCAACAACGCCGGGGTCAACCGCCGCGCCTCGTTCCTCGAGGAGACACCGGAGGACTGGCAGCGCATCCTCACCATCAACACCACCGGCCCCTTCCTGTGTGCCCAGGTGGCGGCGCGCCGCATGGTGGCGCAAGGGCGGGGCGGGCGCATCGTCAACGTGACGTCCGTCCACGAGCTGGTGCCCATCCGGGGAGGTTCCTCCTACTGCGCCGCCAAGGGCGGGCTGGGCCTGCTCACCAAGGTGATGGCCCTGGAGCTGGCGCCGTATGGCATCACCGTCAACGCGGTCAGCCCGGGAGAGACGGCCACACCGATGAACGGAGTCCCCGAGAGCCGTGACGCGGCGGAGCTCTCCCGGCCCGCGATTCCCATTGGCCGGCCCGGGCGCTCCCGCGAGGTCGCGGCGCTCATCGCCCACCTGGCGGAACCGGACGCCGCCTACATCACGGGCGTCACCGTCACCGTGGATGGCGGGCTGCTGTTGATGAGCGCCATCGCCAACCAGGAGTACGCGGGCCGCCCGTAATCACATTCCAATCGAAATGGATTCAACCCAGACACACGAAAGGACTTCCTCATGAGCCGTACCAGCAAGGGCATTCCCGGAGCACGCAACGTCCACCACCTCGCCTATACCGTTCCAAATCTGGATCAGGCGGTCGACTTCTTCGTCAACGTCCTGGGCGCCGAGTTGCTGTACCGGATCGGCCCCGTCGAGGACACGAAGAGCGACTGGATGACGCGCCAGCTCAACGTGCACCCCCGGGCCTCGACGCACATCGCCATGCTCCGCTTCGGGCCCGTCACCAACCTCGAGCTGTTCGAGTACACGGCGCCCGAGCAGCGGCGGGAGCTCCCGCGCAACAGCGACTGGGGCGGCCATCACCTGGCCATCGACGTGGAGGACGTGGATGCCGCGGTCGACTACCTCCGCTCGGTGCCCGGCGTGAAGATTCTCGGCGAGCCGCAGACCATCACCGAGGGGCCCATCGCCGGTGACCGCTGGGTCTACTTCCTGACCCCGTGGGGCATGCAGATGGAGGTCCTGAACATGCCCAGGGGAATGCCTTACGAGAAGGACACCGATGCCCGCCTGTTCGGGCCATGCAAGCCCTGGAACGACCGGAGCGAGTGAGCCGAAGGGAGAGGCCGGGAGCAATCCTTCCGGCCTTTCCCCTATAGTACCGGGAGCAGCCTTCCCCCCACCTCTCCCGGAGATGCGATGTCGAAGAGCCCCCGCCTGGCTTCCCAGGGTCTATCCCATCAAGACGTGCTCGCCCGGATGCGCGCGATGCGCACCGAGGACGCACGCTGGCAGGAAGGCCGGACGTGGAGTCTCGTCTACAACGCGGGAGAGGACATCCGCCGTGTGGCGGCCGAGGCCTATACCGAATTCATGTCGGAGAATGGCCTCAGTCCCCTGGCCTTCCCCAGCCTGAGGCGCTTCGAGGCCGAGGTGCTCACCATCGCGGCGGATCTCTTCCACGGCGCCACCGCCGCCGGGACGATGACGTCCGGTGGCACCGAGTCCATCCTCATGGCCGTCAAGACGGCCCGGGACTTCGCTCGCGCCGAGCGCGGCATCACCGAGCCGGAGATGGTGCTGCCCGCCTCCGTCCACCCCGCCTTCCAGAAGGCGGCCCACTACTTCGGGGTGAAGCCCATCAACGTCCCCGTCGCGTCTGACTTCCGCGCGGATGTGAATGCCATGCGTGCCGCCGTGGGCCCGCGCACCGTGCTCGTCGTCGGCTCGGCGCCCGCCTACCCGCACGGGGTGATGGACCCCATCTCCGAGCTCGCCGCCATGGCCCAGGAGAAGGGTGTCCTCTTCCACGTGGATGCCTGCCTCGGCGGCTTCCTGCTGCCCTTCGCGAAGCGGCTCGGCCACGACATCCCCGACTTCGACTTCACCGTGCCCGGCGTCACCAGCCTCTCGGCGGACCTGCACAAGTATGGCTACGCCGCCAAGGGCGCCTCCATCGTGCTCTACCGCACGCCCGAGCTGCGCCGGCACCAGTTCTTCACCTACGCCGGGTGGAGCGGTGGCATCTACGCCTCGCCCTCCATGGCTGGCACCCGCCCCGGTGGGGCCATCGCCGCGGCCTGGGCCATCCTCAAGTACCTCGGCGAGGAGGGTTACCTGCGGCTGGCGCGCACGGTGCTCGATACCTCGAAGTCGCTGCGCGAGGGCATCGCCGCCATCCCCGGGTTGAAGCTGCTGGGCAAGCCTTCGCTCAGCATCTTCGCCTTCTCCTCGGACACGCTGGACATCTACGCGCTGGGCGATGCCATGGAGGCGCGCGGCTGGAAGCTGGACCGGCAGATGATGCCTCCCGCGCTGCACCTGATGGTGACGCCGGCCCATGCGGCGGTGGTGAAGCCCTTCCTCGCGGACCTGCGCGCGTGCGCCGCCAGCCTCGCCTCCGGTGAGCCCGCTCCGGATGGCAGCGCCGCCATGTACGGCATGCTCGGCGCCCTCCCCGACCCCAAGGACGCCGAGGGCTTCATCCTCCAATTCATGGACGGGCTGTACGACGTCCCCGAGCAGGAGTGAGGCCATGACCACCATGGGGCTCTTCCAGGTGCTCGCGCTCGTGGGCTTCCCCGGGCTCTCCCTGCTCGCCGCGCGCCACCTCAAACCCGTGGCCTGGGTGGGCCCCGTGGTCGTTTGTTATGCCTTCGGCATCATCCTCGGCAACATCCCGGGGCTGGGGCTGCAGGAGCGGCTGAGCCTCTCCGTCAGCGAGGCCGCCGTGCCGCTGGCCATCCCCCTGCTCCTCTTCACCACGAACGTGCCCCGGTGGATGCGGCTCGCGCGGCCCACGCTGCTGTCCTTCGGCCTCGCGTGCCTGTCCGCCATGGTGAGCGCCGCCGTCGTGGGCTTCGCCTTGTCGGACCGCTCGGACGAGTGGTGGAAGATGTCCGGCATGCTGGTGGGCGTCTACACCGGCGGCACCGCCAACATGAACGCCATCGGCCTGGCGCTCCGCGTCCGCGAGGAGACCCTCATCCTCCTCAACACCGCGGACATCGTCGTCGGCGCCGCCTACCTCCTCATCCTCGTGACGGTGGCCCAGCGGATCGCCCTGCTCTTCCTGCCCCGCTTCCCGAATGCCACCGGCTGGGATGACAACGAGGCACAGGAGGCGGAAGGCTCCGAGGGATTCACCTGGAGCCGGGCGCGCGGCATGGCGCTGGCCTTCCTCCTCGCCGCGCTCATCGTGGGCGTGTCCGTGGGCGGGACGCTCCTGGTGTTCGGCGGAATGGAGGCACCGGTGGTGCTGTTGCTCATCACCTCGCTGAGTCTGGCCGCGTCCTTCGTGCCCTCCGTGCGCGAGCTGCCCGGCAGCTACGCCATGGGGGACTACGCACTGCTCGTCTTCTGCGTGGCCGTCGGCACGCTCGCGGACGCGAGCCGCATGCGCGACACGGGCCTCTTCGTCTTCGTCTTCTGCGCTGGCGTGGTGGTGCTCGCCGTGGGGATGCACTTCGCCCTCGCCGCCCTCTTCCGCATCGACGCGGACACCGTCCTCATCACCTCCACCGCCACCATCTTCGGTCCGCCCTTCATCGGACCGGTGGCACGCGCGCTGCGCAACCGCGAGCTCATGGTGTCCGGTCTCACCACCGGCATCATGGGCTACGCCGTGGGCACCTATCTCGGACTTGCCGTGGCCTGGTTGCTGCGGCCCTGACGTACCTGGAGTCTTCCATGCATCCGATTCGGACGACGTGGGCAGTGGTGCTCTCCGCCGCGCTGGCCACCGCCCCCGCGTGGGCGGAGGAGGTTCCCAAGCAGGCCCTCGAGGCCCCCGGCCCCGAGCCCATCCCCACAGCACAGCCCGCTCCCGCGCCCCGGACGGGCTGGGGCGTGCAGGGCCTGCCGCTGGTCAACTTCAACAGCGACGAGGGCTTTGGTTATGGCGCCCGGTTGATGGTGGTGGACTCGGGCGATGGGACCCAGCGGCCCTACCGCCTGGCCTTCATCGCGCAGTTCTTCCAGACGACGAATGGGGTGGGAATGCACCGCCTCATCATGGATGCGCCGGGCTTCCTATCGTCCCCCTGGCGATTGACCACGGACGTCAGCCTGCTCAATGACCGGTTCTCGCCGTACTACGGCCTGGGGAGCTCGGCGGGGTACGAGCCCGCCTTCGCCGCGTGCGAGGACCGCGGTGCCCTGACGTCGGATCCGAACGCCTGCCCGGGCAACCCGGACTTCCGCGGCCTGCGCTACTACACCTTCGAGCAACGCTCCCTGCCCAGCGTGATGCTGAACGTGCGCCGGCCCCTGATCGGCCCCTTGCAGGTGGCGCTGGGTTATCGCTTCCGCCTCACCACCGTGCGGACACGCTACAACGCGGAGGATCTGGGACAGGCGAGGAGCTCGCGGCTGATGGAGGACGCCCACGCGGGATTGCTCACCGGGCTGAACGGGGACGCGGACGCGCCGGACGCCTTCCGCACCGCCGAGGTCACCGCCGGCCTGCTGTTGGACCTGCGCGACAACGAGCCGGCACCCGTGCGCGGCATGTTCCACGAGCTCGCGCTCCGCGGGGCCACCGGAGTGACGGGGAGCGCCTTCTCATACTGGGGCGCCACCGCCAACCTGCGCTTCTACCACCCCGTGTTCGACGACCGGCTCGTGGCCGCCCTGCGCCTCTTCGTCGATGTCATGGGCGGAGATGTTCCCTTCTTCCTCCTCTCCTCCTTCAGCGGCGTGGAGTGGCGCGAGGGCTGGGGCGGCATCGGCGGCGTGTACACCGCCCGCGGCATCATCAAGAACCGGCTCCAGGGCCAGGTGAAGGCGCTCGCCAACGGAGAGCTGCGCTGGAAGTTCCTCTCGGTGGCTCCGTGGAATCAGCAGCTGGACTTCACCCTCGTCACGTTCCTCGACGCCGGTCAGGCCTGGGCCGATCTGCGTTTCCTGGACGAGGGGCGCCCTCGCTACGCGGGCGGCGGCGGGCTTCGCATCGCCTGGGAGGACAACTTCATCCTCCGGCTCGACTACGGCGTCAGCCCGAGTGATGGCACGTCGGGGTTCTACCTGGACTTCAACCACCTGTTCTGAGGTTACTGGCCCAGGGCGCGCTCGATTCGCGCTCGCAGCGCGGCCTCCGAGAGCGCTCCCCGCTGCGCGTCCACCACCCGGCCCTCCCGGTCCAGGAAGTAGAGCGTCGGCAACGCCGTCACCTGGAACGCCGCCGCCATCTCGTCCGGCGCGTACACCACGTACGGCGCCAGGTCCGGCATGCGGCTGATCACGAACTCCTCCACGAACAGCGGCGCGTCCGGCATCTCGTCCCGGCTCGCCGCCACGAACACCAGCCCCTTCGACTCGTACTCCTTCGCCAGCTTGATGAGGTGCGGCATCTCCGCCTGGCACGGCGGGCACCACGTGGCCCAGAAGTCCAGCATCACCACCTTGCCCCGCAGATCCGACAGCGACAGCTTCTTGCCGTCGTACGTCTGCATCGACACCGACGGCGCCGACATTCCATCCGACGCCAGCCGCCCCCTCAGCGCCTCCTGCACGCCCAGGTACCCCAACGCCGCCAGGCCCAGCAGCGCCGTCACCACCAGCAGCACCTTGCTCCAACCCTGGCGCTCGGGCGCCGGCGTGCTCCCCTCGCCCACCTGCTCCGGCCGTCCCTCGGTGTCCGCGTTCCGCTGCTCCGTCACGTGCCTGCGCTCCTCGTCGTCTTCAACACCCGGTGCACCTGCTTCAGCACCCCCCGCACTCCCCGCCTCACCCCAGGCCTCCTCACCACCCACTCCGCCACCCCTGGCCCATACCGGTAGTACACCCGGATGAATTCCCGCCCCAGCCCGTGGCGGCGCAGCACCTCGTCCCGGAACTCCCGGAACGCCACCAGCTCCGGAGCCCCCTCGCCGAACGCCGCCGTCACCACGAAGCACGAGCCCGCCGGCGAAATCCACATCAGCCGGTCGTTCGTCAGGTTGCGCACCACCTTCAGCTCGCGCGCCTCGGTGTACAGGAAGACCAGCAGGTCCCTCCGCGCCACCGGGAACTCCTCGCCGCTCGCCTCCTCGAACTCGATGCGCGAGCTGCCCGAGCCCCTCACCTCGTCCACCGTGAAGAAGTAGCGCCGCGAGCTGCTCTTGTGCTCGATCTCCAGCCCGCGCAGCTCACCGAAGTACGCGAGGAACGGCGTACCGCACGCCGGGCACACGTAGCGGCGCGTCCCCGGCCCCGGCACGAACCCGAAGTCATTGATGCGCTTGCAGCCCGTGTTGGGGCAGATGAGCTTCACCTGCGCCACGGATTCCTGCCGCGGGTCGTACCGCGAGGCCCCCGACGCCCGGTCGTACACCGGCGTGACCGCCGACTCCTTCGTCCCGAGCGCCCGCGTGGGATGCGCCTGGCGCTCCAGCTCGATCGCCCGCCGCCACGCCTCCTCCGCCTGCACCAGCCTCCCGCCCGCCGTGTGGCACAGCGCCTCGCCGTGCGCCTTCAGCGCCGCGAGGATGCGCTCCGTGGCTTCCCAGTGGCCGGCCTCGCGCGCCACCGCCAACGCCATCGCCAGCACCTTCTCCAGGTCTGGCAACAGCGCCTCGGCCGCCTTCCGGGCAGGGTCCTCCGCCCGGTGGTACACCGGTGGCTCCGGAATCCGGGCGAACAAGGCCAAGGCTTGCGCGCGCAACTGCTCCTGCGCTTCCTGCGCTCGCGGGAGGGAGATCGTCGCCGCACGCTTCTGGGCGGCCTGGAAGAGCTCTTCGGGCAGCAAGGCCGCGCACATTAGAGGGCCCCCCGCTCGCTGTCAGCGCCCTTCCCCGCCTCCTGCCAGAAACTGGCCGACACCCCCGTCCCCATGTATGAGGGGGTAGGAGGATGTAAACCATGGGCTTCTTGAAGTTCCTGGTGTGGACGGGCTGTGCGGTGGGACTCGGGGTCTTCCTGGCGATCGGTGAGATCGATGGACGGACGCCGATGGAGTACGCGCAGCGGGAGTGGAAGCGCCACGTCCAGCCGACGAAGGTGGAACAGGTGAAGGACGAGCTGCGGGACGCGCTCGACGACGCCAAGGAGACCGTCACCCGGACGACGAAGAAGGCCGCCGCGGCGCCGCGCGAGCGCATCACCAACGAGGATCGGGCGGCGATCGACAAAATCATCGCCCAGAAGAAGTAGGGTTCCCTACCCTTGCCGGCCGCCCCGCTTCCCCTCTGGACCCCCCCTCCCTAGCTTCTTCCGAGGCGGGCGGGGGTCGGAGGCGGGACGATGACAGGTGGACGGTGGTGGAGGGGTGTCTCGCTGGCGACATTGCTGTGCGGCACCCTGGGTGCGCCAGCGTGGGGCGCGCGGCGGGGAGAGGGCGAGCGGCTGTGGGTGGAAGCGCAGCAGCGCTCCGTCCGCGAGGAGCGCTCGGTGTTGAGCCAGGTGGCCCGGTCGGCCATGCCCGCGGTGGTGTCCATCACCACGGTGCAGCCGGGCACCACCGCCGATGGCGAGCAGCAGAAGGGCATCGGCTCGGGCGTCCTCATCCATCCAGACGGCTACATTCTCACCAGCGCCCACGTGATTGAGGGCGCGGAGGGCATCTCCGTCTCGGTGCTCTCCGAGCAGGGCTACCCCGAGGAATACCCCGCGGAGCTGGTGGGCGAGGACGATCGCACGGACTTCGCGCTGCTGAAGATCGACGCGGGCCGCAAGCTGCCGGTGCTGAAGCTGGCGTCGGCGTCGCGGGTGGACGTGGGCGACTGGGTGGTGGTGATCGGCAACCCCTTCGGGCTGACGCACTCGGTGACGGCGGGCGTGGTGAGCGCCAAGGGCCGCACGGACGTGACGCCCAACGGCCGGGACGGGGACTTCGACTACATGCAGGTGGACGCCTCCATCAACCCGGGCAACTCGGGCGGGCCGGTGCTGGACGTGCACGGGGACGTGGTGGCCATCGCCAACGCCGTCAACGTGGCGGGCCAGGGCATCGGCTTCGCCATCCCGGTGGACATCGCCAAGGCGGTGGTGCCGCACCTGCAGAAGTACGGGCGCGTGCGCCGCGGATGGATGGGCGTGTCCGTGCTGGACTGCTCCCCGGACGCCATTGAGGCCTACGGGCTGGCGAACGCCCGGGGAGTGGTGGTGTCCGAGGTGACGGATGGAGGCCCCGCCTCGCGTGCCGGGCTCCAGGTGGGCGACGTCATCGAGGGCCTGGACACCGGGAAGGTGGAGCGAGCCGCCAAGCTGCGCTGGCAGGTGGCGGCCCGGGGCGTGGGCCGCAGCGTGGTCCTCCGCGTGCGCCGGGGAGAGCGGCCCATGAAGCTCCGGGTGAAGCTCGAGGAGCTCCCGGCCGAGGTCCAGCAGGCGTCCAAGGGGCCCCCCGCGAGCGAGCAGCCAGGAGTGGGGGGTAGCGGCGGCCCGGACGCCCCCTCCCCGTAAGCCGGAAAACGGGGGATGCGCCCGCATCCCCGCCTGCCTCCTTGCGTTCCGATACGGCCAGAGCTACAGACAGCGCCTTTGCACGCCCCGCGGGTCTCCCCATGGTGACGCGAGGCACCGTTATCGCAACAGGAGCATTTCCATGGCTGAAGCACAGAAGACGACCCTGAAGAAGTGGCCCCGCGTGGCCAAGGCCAGCGGCAAGAAGGCCTGCAGCGTCGAGGGCTGCAAGCGTCCCTACCGCGCCAAGAGCTACTGCTTCTTCCACTTCAAGAAGTGGCGGCAGGGTGAGCTGCCCCACTCCCGTTACCGCACCTGCTCCAAGCCGGACTGCCGCGTGAAGACGTCCAAGGCCGGTCTGTGCGAGAAGCACTACGGCGAGACGTACAAGAAGGAAGCCGCCGCCTAGTTGTCCTGGCCGGGGCCTCGCGAGGGCGCTCCCTTCCCGGGAGTGCCCTTGCCCCCGCCCATCGCTCGTCCCACGTGCTTGAAGGCCGTGAGCCACAGCTCCGCCTCGCGCTGGGTGAGTTCCGCACGCAACAGACTCCGCTCCAGCTCCATCAGGATGTGCTCCGGTGCCTGAGGGTTGAGGAACTGCGCCTCCAACATCACCTGGCGCATCCGCTCGCCCAGCGCGCGCACCGTCCCCATCTTCGCGCCCTCCTGCTCCGGGGCCACCGGCGCCACGGCCTCCTCCGCGGGCTTCCGGCCCTCGCGCGAGCACAGATAGAGGAGCACCCCCGTCGCCTGCGCCAGGTTCATGGACGGCTGCACCTCGCTGGTGGGGATGACGAGGAAGTCCGTGCAGAAGGCCAGCTCCTCGTTGGACAGCCCCCGCTGTTCACCGCCCATCACCAGCGCCACCCTCCCCCGCCGGCTCTGATCCGCCAGCCGCGCCACCGCCTCCTCGGGGGTGAGCGCCATGCGGCCCTCGATCTGTGTGCGAGAAGTGGTGCCAACCGCGTACACGCAGTCCTTGAGGGCCTCGGGGAGGTTCTGGGCCACGGCCATGGCGTCCAGGACGGCGTCCCCTTTGACGGCGAGGCGCTCGGCCGCTCGGAAGGAGTAGGTGGCGGGGTCGGACAAGATGAGACGGGAGAATCCGAAATTGGCCATCACCCGGGCCACCGCCCCCAGGTTGTCCGGTGATCGCGTCTGGTGGAGGACGACGGTCAAGTTCACGGCCGCGAGCATGCCTCCGAGTTTAGCTTTCCGTGTCAGACCCGCATCGGTATATTCCCGGGTGATGCGTCGCTGGGTCGCAAGCCTGCTTCTCTCTCTCGTAACCCTGACCGGTTGTGGCGTCGGGGGTGCACCCGTGCGCGCTTCGCTGGGCGCGCGTCAGGCACTCACCAGTCCGCCAGAGCTGCTCGAGTTCGAGACGTCCACCACCCGCCTGGAGCTGTACCGCGAGGTGGCCCGCATCTCCGAAACGGAGGCGGGTCTGTCTCCGCAGGCACCGGTGCTGTTCCCCATCAGTCAGCGCGGTGAGCTGGTGGCGGCCCCGGGTTTCGAGGCGCGGACGGATCTGCTCCTGGCGCCGGACGCGGGAGCGCCGCTGCAGCTGATCTTCGATGGGCGGGCGGGCGAGCGTTGGCCGGAGGATCGGCGCGAGGGCCTGCAGGGCCTGTCGGAGCGCGAGGCGGCCGAGTTGGTGGCCCGCACGCTGCTGGCGCACTGGAGGATCAACCCGGCGGGAGTGGTGCAGGTGGACCGGGCCTCGGGCGCGCCGTACGCGGTGGCGTACGTGGACGGCATCCTGCGCATCAACCCGGCGTTCCTGTACATGGCGGCGGCCCAAGGTCCCGCTTCCCTGCCGGGCGCGGGCCAGTAGAGTCGCGCCTCCTTTCCGCCCCGCTTCGGGGCAGAGGCGCCTCCTGTGAACACCTCCGCACTCCACGCGCAGCTTCCGCATACGCTCCGGCAGACGAACCTGCCCACCCTGGGGCAGCACTACCAGGGGAAGGTCCGTGACACGTACCGCCAGGGAGACCGGCTGGTGCTGGTCACCTCGGACCGGTTGTCGGCGTTCGACCATGTGCTGACCACCATCCCCTTCAAGGGTGAGGTGCTCAACCGGCTGGCGACGTTCTGGTTCGAGCGCACGAAGCACATCGTGGCCAACCACGTGCTGGACGTGCCGGACGCGAACGTGACGGTGGCGCGGGCCTGCGAGCCCTTCGCGGTGGAAGTGGTGGTGCGCGGCTATCTGACGGGCAGCCTGTGGCGCGACTACCAGAAGGGCACGCACACGGCCTACGGGGTGCCCTTCGGGGACGGGATGCGCAAGGACGAGGCGTTCCCCTCCCCCATCATCACGCCGTCCACGAAGGCGCAGTACGGCCAGCACGACGAGCCCATCTCCGAGAAGGAGATTCTGGCGAAGAACCTGGCGAGCGCGCGCGACTGGGCGCGCATCACCGAGGCGGCCAGGGGGCTGTTCCTCGAGGGCCAGAAGTGGGCACGCACGCGCGGGCTGATCCTCGTGGATACGAAGTACGAGTTCGGCAAGGTGGGCGACGAGCTGTACGTCATCGATGAGATCCACACGCCGGACTCGAGCCGCTACTGGGTGGCGGACGAGTACGAGGCGCGCTTCGCGAAGGGCGAGGACCAGCGGATGCTGGACAAGGAGAACATCCGCCAGTGGCTCATCCGCGAGCGGGGCTTCCAGGGCCATGGCACGCCGCCGGCGATTCCGGATGACGTGCGCGTGTCGCTCGCGGAGAAGTACCTCGCGGCCTACGCGCAAATTACGGGCACGCCGCTGGAGCTGAACGTGGGCGACGTGCACGCGCGCATCGAGAAGAACCTGAAGGCGCGCGGGTACCTCTGAAGCCTCCTGCGGCGGGTTCGATTCCCGCCGCCGCCACTCGTCAGGGCCCCAGGGTCTTCGGAACCTGGGGCTCGTAGCCGATGATGTTCGCCAAGGAGGAGCCTCTCGATGACCATCACCATTACCGCCTTTGAACGCTCACCCGATGGCGGCAAGGGACTGGCGCGTGATACGCGCGTTCGCTGGGCGCTCGAGGAAGTGGGCCAGCCCTACCAGGTTCGCCTTGTTTCGTTTCGCGCGATGAAGGAACCCGCGCATCTGGCGCTTCATCCTTTCGGCCAGATTCCGACCTATGAGGAAGGCGATCTCGCACTGTTCGAGACAGGGGCGATCGTGTTTCACATCGCCGAGCGGCATGCGGGCTTGCTGCCGGACGATGCCAATGCTCGGGCGCGCGCGATCACATGGATGTTTGCCGCGCTCAACACGGTGGAGCCACCGATTCTTGAACTCGCGACCGCCAGGCTCCTGGAGGGCGACAAGCCCTGGTATGCGGAGCGCCTGCCTCTGGTCGAGGATCGCGTCCGCGCTCGGCTCGGCCAACTTTCCGCTCACCTGGGCGATGCCGGCTGGCTCGATGGTGCGTTCAGCGCTGGTGACTTGATGATGGTGTCGGTGCTGCTCAGGTTGAGATCATCGGGCCTTCTGGACGAATACCCAAACCTGGCCGCTTATGTCGCCCGAGGTGAAGCGCGGCCCGCCTACAAGCGAGCCTTCGACGCTCAACTGGCGGTGAACACCGGCAAGCCAGAAGGCCGCTGACGGGAGCCGCCAGGGCAGTGCTCCGGGCCGGTGGAGAGGGGGGCGCGCGTCGTAACCCCCCGGAATTACTGCTGGGGCGAAAATGGGACGCAACTTGCTGCCCCCTGAGGGCGATAACCTTCAGCAAGTCTCATTTCCCGAGGTTTTCGAAATGCGTGTCTCCGCCGCCCCACGCAGCACTCTCGCCGCAGCCAGCTCGCCTTCGAAGCCCACATTGAAGCTCGGCGCGTCCGGCGCTTCGGTGAAGACCCTTCAGCAGGCGCTGGCCAACGCGGGCTTTTCGCCGGGCTCGGTGGACGGCCAGTTCGGTCCGAAGACGGCCGCGGCGGTGAAGGCCTTCCAGAACGCGAGGGGCCTGGTCGCCGACGGCATCGTCGGGCCGAAGACCTGGGCCAAGCTGACCGCTCCCGCGGGCGGCGCGACCCCCACGCTCAAGCAGGGGGCGACGGGCGCCTCCGTCACCAACCTGCAGAAGCTCCTCGCCCAGCACGGCTTCAACCCGGGCCCGGCGGACGGCCAGTTCGGTCCGAAGACCACCGCGGCGGTGAAGGCCTTCCAGAACGCGAAGGGCCTGGCCGCCGATGGCGTCGTCGGGCCGAAGACCTGGGCCAAACTGAATGGCGCGGCAGGTCCCTCGGCGCCGGCTCCGGGCGGTAGCGGCCCCACGCTCAAGCAGGGCCACAGCGGCGCTCCGGTGACCGCGCTTCAGAACCGGCTCAATCAGCTCGGCTTCAATGCCGGTGCGGCGGATGGCCAGTTCGGTCCGAAGACCACCGCGGCGGTGAAGGCCTTCCAGAACGCGAAGGGCCTGGTCGCCGACGGCGTCGTCGGGCCGAAGACCTGGAACAAGCTCGGCATCACGGTGAGCGGCACGCCCTCGACCCCCCCCAGCACCGGTGGCGTGCGCGGCAACTCCGCTCTCGCCAACAACGCCCGCTCGGTGGCGTTGAGCATGGGTGGCTACTCGAGCCAGGGCCGCTGCGCCGCGGGCGTGAGCCGCGCCATCCAGAACACATACGGCATCAAGGTGTGGGGCAACGGCAACGACATCGACAACAACCTGCCGAGGGACAAGTTCAAGCAGGTGAACCTGTCGCTTGCCGAAGCGCTGAAGATTCCCGGCCTCGTGCTCACCTGGGAGAAGACCTCCACCAGCCTCGGCAGCAAATACGGCCATACCGCCATCACCTCGGGCGACGGCCGCAGCTCCTACAGCGACTTCGTGGAGAGCAACACCCTGGGCGCGGGCGGCCGCAGCGGCTTCAAGGTCTTCATGCCGATCTAAGCCATCGGAACAAAGTCCGTTCAGGGGTGAGAGAGTCCGCCTTCCGGGCGCGCTCTTCACGAACTTGTCCAACAGTTGGACAAGTCTGGCGAGACCGTGCCCGGAGGGGTCCCTCCTGCTTTCGGGCTGAGGACAGACCTCTGAACGGACTTACTTCGGCTGGCTTGGGTTTTCGACTCGGGCGAGCGCACCTGAAGAAAACCTGACGCGGCCTTCGCACCCGTCCGGCGCGGTGATTGACGGTGGGCACACCGGCTCCGAGACTCCGCGCACCATGCCGCCCGCCCGAGTCTCCGCCCGCCTCCTGCTGCTCTCTGCCTTCGTGGGACTCTGCCTCACGGCCTGCCAGACCGCCGCCCCCGCGGTCGCACCGGCCTCTCCTCCAGACGCCGCGCCTCCCGCAGCGGCCCGGAGTACCACCCCGGCCCCGGCGGAGCAGCCCGAGCAGCCTCTCACCGCCCTCAATACGCTCTTCCACCAGCAATACACGGGGGCCCGGAAGGCCTATACCGCCCGCCTCGGCACCGAGGAGCGCCCCGTCCTGCTCATGAAGGGGACGCTCACCTTTCTGTGGCAGGGCAAGAGCACCCAATACACCGTGCTCTCTCCGCGCTACCACGCGCTCAAGGCGTTCTCGCACGTCCCGCTGAGCGTCGCCGTGGCGCTGCTGGGCAACACCGGCGCCACGCTCACCCCGGAAACGCAGACCCTCTTCCAGAGCACCCGGCAGCGCATCGCCGAGGCACTGGCCGAGCTCGACATGCCCACGTCCTCCACCCGGAGCCTCGTACCGCCCGAGCTGCTGGACGAGCAGCGGACCCTGCTGCGAGAGAGCGACACCCTGCTCGAGGAGTGCCTGTCGCGGGGAAGGCCCACGCCGGAGCGGCTGGAGCGCTTCGCCCAGGCCGTGCGCCCGGCGGTGGTGGCCAATGCCCGGGCTTCGGCGCGTGACGAGCTGGAGCAACTCCACCAACACGTCAGCGCCATTCGCGCCTCGTTGACCCCGGAGCAGTGGTCGCGCCTGGCCGTTGTCATCGGCACCTCCCGGCAGGCGCGCGCGCGGGAGGTCTCCCTCCAGTACTTCGAGCGGCTCCTCGGCGAGCCCAAGCAGGAAGAAGGCGCGTCACGCGAGGAGCGCATCGTGGTCCTGGAGACGTTCGGCTCGCGAGATTCCCTGGAGGCACTGGCCACCCACGAGCTGGATCAGGATGCCGCCGCCTGGCTGTTGGGCGACAGGTTCCGCCTCCAGAGCGACCTGCTGGCCCCGTACGCCACCGAGTACCTCGACAAGCTGCTGCGCTAGGACATCGCCAGGCCGCCCCATGCCGGGGTGGCCGGGCCACTCGTCGTTCAGCGCCTGGCCTTCACCTCCTCGATGTTGTCGTCATCAGCACGCCCCTCCCAGTCGAGCAGGTGGTACGGGTCGATGCCGGCCAGGACGGGCTTGCTCGGCACCGTCACCGTGATCGTCTGCTCGCCTGAGCGGATGCGATGCATCCGCACGTCCAGTGGCGCGCTCAACGCACCAGCGCCCTCCTTGGCGGGGCCGAATACGCCGATCGGCACGTCCTCGTCCATCGGTACCTCGGTCTCCACGCCCGCGCTGTCGTACACCACCTTGCGCGCCCGCACGTCGAGCGTCACCTGCCACGTGCCTGCTCCGGTCTGCTCCGCCATGGCTCGCTCCGTCTCGAACTCCCAGATCGTGTTCACCTCGAACAGGTCGTGCAGGAGGGGCTTCAGCGAGTCGGGCGTGACCGAGCGGAGCTCGCGATACAGGTCCAGGGTGGTCGCCCGGGGTGCCCCGGCCGGGTCGTGCTTCTCGATCAGGCGCCGGAGTGCGAGGTTCACCTGCTCCGAACCGATGTACTCGCTCAAGGCATACATCGCGAAGGGACCCCTGCGGTAGGCGAGGTACGGATCGAGCGCCCGGAGCAACGGTTCACCGCGGCGGATCGGCGAGTACGGATGGGGTTGCCGCATGAAGGCCAGGAGCCGCCGAAGCTGCTCCTCCCCGCGTGACGCTTTCACGGCCTGCATCGCGGAGTACCAGGCGAGCCCCTCGCTCAGAAACGGAGCCCCCTCGACGAGTGCGTACGGGAGGGTCCACTGGTGCGCCATCTCGTGTGCCACCACCGCATAGGGGAAATCGAGGCTCCTCTCTTCATCCTCGGGACGCCAGAAGGGGAAGCCCTCTCCATGGGTGAGCATGCTGGCCTCGGCGTGCATCCCCGTACCGAGGCGGCCGGGATGCTCGACGATGCTGAGGTGGCGGTACGGATAGGGACCGAACTGCTCGGTGTAGTAGTCCAGCGAGGCCCGCACGCTTCGCATCACGCGCTCCAGGTGCGCGGTGTGTTCCGGGTGATGGAAGATCCGGATCGCGACATCCTTCCACCGGCCTTCGTGCACCGCGTAGCCGGCGGAGAAGAAGGCCCACTCGCTCCCGATCGGGGCATCGCTGGAGTAGTGGAAGTAGCGGCGGCCGCCTTCGGTCCACGTCCGGCGCAACGCTCCCGGCGCGACGGCGACCTGACCCTCATCCGTCCCCACCACCGCCTCGAACGAAATCCCCCCACCGCGAGACGCGGGCTCGCGCGCTTCGACGCCAGAGAGAGCGGCGAGCACCGGACGCGGCTCAAGGCCGTGCGCCCGCCGGTCCGAGGCGCTCACGAGCTCGCGATGCCGCTGATAGCCGATGGAGGGGAACCACACCCCATTGGTGAAGGAGGTGCCGTTCGCCACCACCGAAGGGTCGACGCCGCGGTTGCCGAAGCCACGCTGCTCGACATGCACCTCGAAGTCGAGCCGCAGCGTGTCGCCGGGCTCGAGCGGCCTCTCGAGGGTGTAGATCCGGTGGCCGTGTTCCGCGTCGTCGGCCGCGAGCGTCGCCGTCCGGTCGAAGGTGACCGCTCGGGTCTCGACGCCACCCATTGCCGTGGCCACGTGGATGGAATCGATCGGCAGTGCGCTGCCATTCACCAGGCGGTAGGAGCCGCGGATCTCCACCGCCCGCCGCTCGGGATGGATCTCGACTCGCAGGTGGGTCCCTGTCAGCTGGGGCTGCGGGATGCTCTCGTACCGCCTGTAGCGCCGCTCGTACTCGGCGCGCCGCTCGGTGATGCCGGACCCGCTGAGATACGGGTTCAGGACGTTGGTGTTATAGAAAATGAAGCCGCCCAGCGTCAGGATGAGCACTGCCGCCGCGCCTGCAACCCAGGCCGTGGGACGCGTGAAACGACGGCGCGCCAGCCGGAGCCGCACGCCGAGGCCACTTTCCTTTCCACGCACCCAGAACAGCCTCGCCACCACCGCGAGCAGCAGCGCCCACGCAGCCCAGTAGAGCTTGAACCACAGCCACGGCCCGAGGAACGGCCCGAACCCGCGCATCTCCGTGTAGGACCACCCCGGGCCGGCCCCATAGACGAGCAGGTTGTGCTCCAGCCCGAGTACCGCCGCCAGCACGGCGATGAACACGAAGGCCATGATGGCCACCAGGTGACCGATGTACTTCTGGTCCACCAGCACGTGCACCACGAGGGCGAGCAGCGCGAAAAGCAGGTATTCGGGAAGCTGAAGCCCCCACAGGACTTTCAGATACAACCCGAGCTCGAAGTCCTGATACCCCCGAATCACCTGAGCAAGCATCCCGGCCGTGGTCAGGAGTGCCATGAACACGGCGAGCACGAGGCCGAGTCCCAGGAACTTGCCGAGGAGAGGGGCCCATTCCGACCCTGGCAATGCGCCGGTGATCTCGCCCAGTCCGGCTTCCCGCTCCCGCCAGACCAGCTCGCCAGCGAAGAACACGATGAGGAGCGGGATGATCACCCAGCGGCTCAGCTCGGCGGAGAGAGGGGCTGTCAGTTCGCTGAGGACTCGCGCGGTCGTGGGAACCAGAGGGGCACCGATGGACACCATTTGATCGAGCACCACGGGCACCGTCAGCATCGGAATGCCCGCCAGCAGGGCGAGTCCGGCCCAGCTCGTCGCGATGGTCCGGAACGACGTCCACGCGATGGCGAGCGACTGACGCGCATGGAAGGCGAAGCCGAACGTCCGAGGGACCCGAGGAGCAGAGGTGGGTGCGCTCGCCGTGACGCCGATGCCCGCCGGCATCGGGGGGTGCGCATCCCAGCGGCGCATCCTGCGCATCCACCCGCTGCTCGCGGTCCGATGGGCGAAACGAAAGCGCAGGGAGGTGACCGCGAGAGCCCCCAGCGCGATGCCGAGCCACAGGAGGCGGTTCGTGAGCACCGTGCCCTTCAGCTCGAGCAGACGCCAACTCTTCTCACTCGTCGTCCATGAATGCGACAGATCCTCGACGATGAAGCGGATACCGATCGGATCCAGCAGCGTCCCCAGGCCCCGCTTGAAGAGCAGGACGGAGGCGACGAAGAAGGCCATGAAGAAGAGGAGCAGACTTCCGAGGTAGCTTGCCGTGGCACGGCCGCTCCGCGCCGCCAGCGAGAACTGGAGCGCCGTCGCGACGAAGGCGTTCGGCAGCGCGATGAAGGCGTAGGCCGCGAGGTATGCAGCCGGCCGGAATGGACCGATCGCCTCGGCATCCACGCCAGGCGCGTAGACGGCCAGCAGAATGCCCACCGGCACCGCGAGCAGGATCAACGCATTGAGAACGAGGGCGGCGAAGAATCGTCCCCCGAGGTACGCGGCCTTGCTGACGGGTAAGGTGTAGATGAGGGGATGCATGCCCGCCGCCACGTCCCGCGCCGCCGCGTCGCCGGCTACAGGCGCGGCCACCAGGAGCCAGATCAGGCTGCCGAAGACCGTGGTTTTCGCGATGGCGAATGACGAGTTGAGAAAGAAGTCCTCGTGGAGCGCCTCTGAGAGGCAGGCGTCTCTGGTCATCAGGAAATCGAAGACGAGCAGGACGGCGAAGAAGAGCCAGGGCCAGGCACGGCGTCCCTGGTAGGCGAGCTCGAAGCGGAAGATCGCCAGGAACTTCATGGCGCGGCCTCCGGCCCCGGCTGCTCGCGGCGCCGGCCGATGTGTCCCACCATCGTGCTGAAGTAGACGTCCTCGAGGCCCGGTTCGACGGGCTCGAAGCCGGGGCCGGGCGCCGCGTCGCTGAAGACGTGCACGACCGTGCGCCCGGCGAGGAGCTTCGTGGAGATCACCGCGTGCTCGCGCTCCACCGCGGGCAACTCGTGCTTCGAGATGATCCGGCGCCAGATGCGGCCGCGGAGGCCGGCGACCGCGCGCAGCGGCTCTGCCTCCAGCAGGATCTCGCCCTGGTCGATGATCGCCATCCGCGTGCACAACTCGCTCACGTCCTCGACGATGTGCGTCGACAGCAGGACGACGCTGTTCTCACCCAGCTCGCTCAGCAGGTTCAGGAAGCGCACGCGCTCGGCGGGATCGAGGCCGGCCGTCGGCTCGTCCACGATCATCAGCTTCGGGTTGCCCAGCAGCGCGACGGCGACGCCGAAGCGCTGACGCATGCCGCCCGAGTAGCCGTCCAGCTTCTGCTTGCGCACCTCCCACAGGTTCACCTGCCGCAGGAGCGCCTCGACGACCTCCTTGCGTGCGCGACGCTCCGCGATGCCCTCGAGCAGCGCGAAGTGCTCGAGCAGCTCTTCCGCACTCACCTTCGGGTAGACGCCGAACTCCTGCGGCAGGTAGCCGAGCGTCTTCCGCACGTCATCCTTCTGCGTCAAGACATCGATGTCGCCGAGCCGGATGCTACCCGCGTCGGGCTCTTGCAGCGTGGACAGGATGCGCATCAGCGTGGACTTGCCAGCACCGTTGGGCCCGAGCAGGCCGTACATCCCCGCGGGGATCGTGAGCGTCACGTCCTTCAGAGCCTGCACACCGTTGGAGTACGACTTGGATACGCCGCGAATGTGCAGTTCCACAGGAGTCTCCTCATTAGAGGGACGAATGTGGCAGCGCCAGCGCTCGATGTTCCGGGAGGTTGCCCGAACGGTCGTTACGCCGCGGGGAGCGGTCGCAGGTGGGCCTGGGACAAGGGACGCCCATCCGTGCGCGAGCCGCGGGACCTTTGAATTTCGCGAACTGGCAGGCCGTCGACACGCCCGACACTCAGCGTGTCGACCCGTTTCACCCCTCGAAGAACCGATCTCTGGGAGTTCGCACGATGTACAAGAAATGGTCCATTCCTCTGCTGGCAACCTTCGTATTGCTTGGGCTCTGTGGTGAAGCCTTGGCGCAGCGTCAGCACCCGCGCCATGACCCCCGCCCTGGCCCTGGCCGTGGGGGGGACCGTGGCGCCAACGGCATGATCTTCAGCGACCGCAATGGCAGACTGGCGCTCAACGCCTGGGGAGGCGCGAGGCAGGGAGCTGTCTTGATGTTGGTGGACAGCTGCACTCCGAACAATCCCGACTGCACCTGGATCTACAAGGATGGGATGATCCTGAGCGGCCGGGACCCCTCCCTGGCCATCAACGCCTGGAATGGCGCCAGGTCCAATGCCGTGCTGCTGCTGAACAAGGAGTGCAGGCCCAACAACCCGGACTGCACCTGGACCTACAAGAATGGAATGTTCGTGAGTGACCGGGACCCCTCCCTGGCCATCAACGCCTACGGAGGCGCTGTCAGTGGCACCATCTTGAGATTGGATGGGAGCTGCAATCCCAACAATCCCGACTGCACCTGGACCTACAAGGGCTTCAGACTCGCCAGCAACCGGGGCAACAATCTGTTCATCAACGCCTATGGAGGCGCCCGGCATGGGACCGAGGAGAAGCTGAACGGCAACTGCCCGCCGTCCAATCCCGACTGCACCTGGACCTATACCCGCGGCATGCTGGTCAGCGACACCGACCCCACGCTCGCGATCAATGCCTGGGATGGCGCGAAGCAGGAGACCACCCTGAAGCTGCACCGTGAGTGCAGGCCGTCCAATCCCGACTGCACCTGGACCGCCAGCCGCGGAGCACTGATCAGCGACCGGAACCCGAACTTGAAGATCAACGCCTACGGGGGTGCCCGGAATGGCACGACCCTGAAGCTGTACGGGCCCTGCCCTCTGAACAATCCGGATTGCACCTGGACGTTCGTGTCCGGTCCCTGAGAGGGGCCGAGATTCCCTCCGCCACCCCTGGAGGTAGCAAAGCCCCGGCCGCCATCAGGCGAGCCGGGGTTTTCTTTTTCCGCACCTCTCCAGTGCCCTCTCTTCGGCCAACTGCTCGCGTCAGATTCTCTCTGTCTTCCACCAGATGATGCGGCCCGCGGCACTACTCGTTGACGCACTGCGCATTGAGGCTACCCACACTGGCAGTCTACAAGGCCCCTTGTTGGCACCGTGCCAATACGAGATGGAGGCTGTGTCATGAGACTGAGGTGGAAGCGTGAGTTAGCGTTTTCGGGTGCCCTGTTTCTTGCCCTGAGCGCATCTGGGGCAGCTGCGGACCCGTTGCCGTTGTTGGAGTCGACGGCCAACCGGTCGCCGTTCTCGGCCGCATGTGCTGGAAAGCCGGATTCCACTCCGTTGCCAGTGGATCCGCGCACCCTGGTGGTGCCCGGCGTCAACAAGCCGGGGGCCGCGGTGCAGTTCAATGCCTACTGGGTGGACCTGCACACGCCGCCGGCGCCGTTCGTCTCGACGCTGCCTCCGAATCCGAAGACCTGCGGCGAATTTCGCGCGAGCGTCGCTCGAGGCAAGACGAACATCGAGACCCGTGCCTACTTCCAGTCCTTCACCAACTCGCTCGCCTACTACAACCTCTATCTGCTCTGGGGCTACCCCTTCCGCCCCGCCGACTTCGACGAGCAGATCATCAAGCGTTACGGGCTCTCGAAGGCGCCATTCCGCAACCCATACCCGCTGCCGTGGGAAAACCCCAACCTCACCAATGGCGGCAGCGGGCAGCTTCCGCTGGGGCTCGTGCAGGAGAGGGACGAGAACGGACGCTACACGGGCAAAATCAGCTCTGGCTGCTCGGGCTGTCACGATTCGCGGCTCGGGACCGAGCAAGAGGCCGGCTTCGTGTGGGGCCGCACGAACGACGCAATCGATGCGGGCCTGATCCAGTCCGACTTCTTCCGCTCCACGGGCGTGGGGACGGTGCTCCAACTCGCGCCCGTGCCCTGGAGTGTGGGCCGCGGCACGAGTGACGCCATTGGCATCGTCGACCTCCTGCCCGCTCTCTTCGACATGGACTCGCTCGCAATGGTCCCGAGCCTGCTCGAGTTCTTCCCGTCCCACGCGGGAGGCATGTCCCGTGCGCCCAACTGGTGGTACCGCGCGTTCAAGACGCGCCAGTTCTGGGATGGAGCGCTCACCTCGGACAACGTCCGTTCGGAGATGGCGTTTGGAATCGCGAACCTGGGCTCCACGCCCGCGCAGCGCCGCGCGCTGACCGCCGAGTTCGAGGACAACGACAACTTCTTCCTCTCGCTCTCCCCTCCCCTCTACCCCAAGGCCATCAACACCGCGCTCGCCGAGCAGGGGGCCGTGATCTTCCACGAGCGTGACCTCTGGGCGAACGGCGCCAATGCCAACATCCCGAAGACTCCAGGCAACGGCTCCTGCGCGAGCTGCCATGGCGTCTACTCGCCGCGCTACGCCGCCAACCCCGCCTACCTGCCCGATCCCCGTCTCAAGGGCATTTCCGGCGTCATCACGCCCATCGAAACCATCCGGACGGATCCGGCGCGCGAGCAGTTGATGGCCGACGTGCGCAAGCGCAGGGCCTGGAACACGTCCTTCCTCGCCTACAACGACCAGTCGCCCGACCACGGCCCCTTCTACGACGACCCCATCACGAGCGCGCTGCGCCGCGTGCCGCGCAGCGCGTATGACAACGGCCTCGGGCCCATCTACTCGCCCGAAGGGCCAAACACGTGGATCGAGCCGTTCGGCTACATCGCGACGCCCCTCTACGGCGCGTGGGCCTCCGCGCCTTATTTCCACAACGGAAGCGTGCCCACCCTCTGGGAGGTGCTGAAGCCGTCGGACCGCCGGGCGGTGTGGAAGCGCCAGCAGACCTCCGCCAACGTGCTGGGAACCAACGCGGGTTACGACTCGAGCTATGACTCGTATGACTTCGCGAAGCTCGGCTGGAAGGTCACGCCACTTGCCTGCGGAGACGTCCCGTTCAACGACCCGTTCATCCCCTGCAGCCATGAAATGGCGACGCCCGATGTCCTCTTCGCGAACATCGCCAACCTCGCCGCGAACTACAACTCGCTCGCCTACCAGTCACCGCCGCCCATCACCCAGAAGCAGATCCGCTCGCGGATGATCTTCAATTCGCATCTCTATGGGCTTGGCAATGAGGGCCATGACTTCACGCAATCGCTCACGGACAACGAGCGTTGGGCCGTCATCGAGTACATGAAGACGCTCTAGCGTTCCGGAGCAAGAACCGCGGCCTCTGGCTTCCATCCAGCCAGAGGCCGGGTGATTACAGCGAGTGCAGCAGGTGACCGCCGTCGACGGGTAGCGCGACACCGGTGATGAAGGCGCCGGCGTCGCTGGCCAACAGCAGCAGCGCGCCCGAGAGGTCTTCCACCGAACCCAGCTTCTTCGACGGGATGTTGTTCTTGAGGTAGGCCTGACCTCGCTCTGACTGGAAGTAGCCGGTATTGAGCTCGGTCTCGATGTAGCCGGGGCAGAGCGCGTTGACGCGGATGTTGTTGCGCATCAACTCCAGCGCCATGTGCCTGGTGAGCTGGATCAGGCCCGCCTTGGACGTGGCATACAGCGACTCTCCATAGCCGACTCCGATACCGAGGATCGAGGAGATGTTGACGATGCTGCCGGGCTTGCCAGCCGCGCTCAGTTGCTCGACGAACGCACGGGCGACGCGCCACGACGCCTTCAGGTTGGTGTCGACGATGAAGTCCCAGTCTTCTTCCCGCGTCTTCGCGAAGAGCATCGATCGGGCGACACCCGCGTTGTTGATCAGCACATCGATGGTGCCAAAGAACCTGCCCGCCTCCTCGAATGCGGCTTTCACGCTGCCGGGATCGGTGACATCCATCGCCACGGCCGCGGCATCACCACCGGCACTCTTGATGCGCTCGGCCAGATGCTGCAAGCGCTCGACACGGCGCGCGGCGACCACCACCTTGGCGCCGGCTTCGGCCAGGACCCGCGCGAAATGTTCGCCGAGACCGCTCGACGCACCGGTCACCAGCGCCACGCGGCCGGTCAGATCAAAACGATTCTTGCTCATGGAGCCCTCCTGCGTTCCTGACGGTGTCATCGGATCATCGCCACGGCCATTTCCGCGATCGGACCGGCCAGCGCGCCGTAGTCCATGGCCTTCTTGCTCGACGCATTACCATCGAGCGCGCGCTTGTAGACTCCCTGCAGGATCGCGGCGATGCGGAAGAAACTGAAAATGATGTAGAAATCCCAGTTCGGGATGCCCTTGATGCCGGTCAGCTCGCAATAGCGTGCGACATACTCTTCTTCCGAGGGAATGCCGAGTGCCTCGCGGTCGAGACCGCCGAGACCAGGGATCGCCGCGTCCGGCGGCAGGCGCAGATTCATGCATTGATACGCGAGATCCGCCCACGGGTGGCCGAGCGTCGACAACTCCCAGTCGAGCACCGCGACGATGCGCGATTCGGCCGGGTGGAACATGACGTTGTCGATGCGGTAGTCGCCGTGGTTCAGCGCGACCCGGCCGTCGTCGGCAGGCACGTTGGCGGGCAGCCACTCCATCAGCTTTTCCATGGCCGGCAGGGTACCGGTCTGGCTGGCCCGGTATTGTTCGGTCCAGCGTTTGATCTGACGCTCGAAGTAATTGCCGGGGCGGCCGTAGTCGGTGAGACCGGCCTGCTCCAGGTTGACCGTATGCATCGCGGCGAGTACGCGCACCATCTCACCGTAGATGGCGCGGCGTTCGGCCGGTGTCTGTTCCGGCAGCGCGCTGTTCCAGAAGATGCGGCCCTCGACGAACTCCATCACATAGAACATCGAGCCGATGACGCTGTCGTCGTCGCACAGGGTCAACATCCGTGGCACCGGTACCTGGGTCGCGGCCAGCGCCTTCATCACACGGTACTCGCGGTCCACCGCATGCGCCGATTTCAGCAGCACTCCGGGCGGCTTCCGGCGCAGCACGTATCTGCTCTTCCCGGTACGCACCAGGAAGGTCGGGTTGGACTGACCGCCCGCGAACTTGGTGCATTCCTGAATCGTGCCGAAATCAGCGATCCGCGCGGCCAGGTACTTCTGCAGATTTTCGACATCCAGCGTGTCGATTGTCTCGGACATGGGTTACGCCTCCTCGCTCAAAGCGCGGACAGCTCCTGGATGAGCTGCTTGCCGAGCGCCATCATGTGGACCTGATCGGGACCATCGGCGATGCGGCACCAGCGTGCGTAGTTGAACGCCTCGGCGAGGAAATAATCCCCGGTCAGACCACCGGCCCCGTGCATCTGGATCGCCATGTCGATGACCTCGAAGCCGAGCTGCGGCACCATGATTTTCGCCATCGCGATCAGGTCCTTCGCCTCTTTGTTGCCGACGCGGTCCATCTTGTCCGCCGCGCGCAGCGTCAGCAGGCGGCACATCTCGACCTTGGAGGCCATCACCGCGATGGCCTCTCGCACCGAGCCCTGCGTGCTCAGCTTCTTGCCGAAGGCCACGCGATTCTCCACGCGCTTGCAGGCGTACTCCAGTGCGCGCTGGGCGGCGCCGATCACACGCATGCAGTGATGGATGCGGCCCGGGCCGAGGCGGCCCTGGGCGATCTCGAAACCACGGCCCTCGCCGAGCAGGAGATTCGATTTCGGCACGCGCACGTTGTCGAACACGATTTCGGCGTGGCCGTGCGGCTCCTCCCAGTAACCCAGCGTCGACAGGGGCCGCTTGATGATCATGCCCGGCGTGCCACGTTCGACCAGTACCTGGGATTGCTGCAGGTGGCGGTTCGGATTGTCCGGATCCGTCTTGCCCATGACGATGAAGATCTGGCAGTTCTCGTGCATCGCTCCGGTGGCGAACCACTTGGTGCCGTTGATGACGTACTCGCCGCCTTCAGCACGAATCGAGAGCTCGACGTTGGTCGCGTCACTGGAAGCCACATTCGGCTCGGTCATGAGATAGGCCGAGCGGATCCTCCCTTCCAGCAGCGGTTGCAGCCACTTCTTCTGTTGCTCGGGCGTCCCGTACCGCGCGAACACTTCCATGTTGCCAGTGTCGGGCGCGGAGCAGTTGAAGACCTCGGCGGCCCAGAACACGCGGCCCATGATTTCGGCCAGCGGCGCGTACTCCAGGTTGGTCAGGCCGGCGCCGCCGTGCTCGACGCCCGGCATGAACAGGTTCCACAGCCCCTGAGCTTTCGCCCTGGCCTTCAATTCCTCGACGATCGGCGGCGACACCCAGCGGTTCTTCTGCACCTGCGCGGCGAACGTGTGTTCATTCGGATAGACGTACTCCTTCATGAAGGCATTGAGCCGATTCCGCAGCTCCGTGACCCGGGGCGAATGTTCGAAGTCCATGGGTTCCCCTTTGAAGACAGTCAGGTATACGAGATCAAGTGTTCCGCATCCGGGCGCTCCAGATGCGGCTGCGCATTCCAGGACTGCAGCCGCACCTTGTCGCCCTTGAACATCAGGCGGGTGACGCCAGTATTCACCATTTGCAGGTTCATGGTGATCATCTGTTCGACCGTGAGGCCGAGCACTTCGCGCACCAGCGCGCTGATGGCACCGCCGGAGCTGATGGCGAGCACGCGTTGCGCATCGGGCTGGCCGGCCATCGCGCGCAGGCTGGCGCGGATGCGGCTTTCAAAATCGCTCCAACTCTCCGGCAACCGTGGATGCCGCAGCGTGCCGTCGGCCCAGGCGCCGAGGGTCAGGCGCAACTGGCGGTAGAAGACGCGCGCGTCCTTGAGGTCCAACGGCGGTTCGACCGGGCACTGCTCCAGGTGGCATTCGACCAGAGCGTGAAAGTGATACTCGTTAAGGCCCGGCAGGATTTCGGGCTCGAGTCCGGTGTAGCCCGTCGCCTCCAGCGTCTGGCGGTGGCGCAACAGCGAGCCGATGACGACACGATCGAAGGTGAGACCGCGCATGCGGAACCAGTTCCCCAACCGCCGCGCCTGCTCGACACCGGTGGCCGAGAGCCGGTCATAGTCATCCGTGCCGAACGACGCCTGACCGTGCCGCACCAGATAGATTTCGCCCATATCTCCGCCCTTGTCTTGCCGCCACGCAGCCTGGGGGACTTTGACTCGCGCGTCTAGCCCGTGGTGTACCGCCAGCATGACGCAACACGTCGGACACCCGGCATGCCCTCACAGGCAGTCCTCCAAAGACTGTTGCTGTTGACATGCTGCCAACAAGCCCCCATCATCACGCGCATTGAGGCCCCACTCATGAGCTACCAACACATCCGGTTCTCCGTTGCGAATCGGGTCGCGACCCTGGAGTTGAACCGTCCCGAGGCGCGGAACGGATTCACCGTGACCATGGCGGACGAGCTCGGCGACGCGCTCGCCAACGCCGACGCAAACGAAGACGTGCGCGTGGTCATCCTCACCGGCGCTGGCAAGGACTTCTGCGTGGGAGCGGATCTGAGCGGCCGCTCGTTCGAGGTGTCGAATCTCGAGCACCTGGAGCGCGGCTGGGTCGAACCGGCGACCCGGGTGACGCGCAAGATGTTCGCGCTGCGCAAGCCGATCATCGCCGCCGTCCGCGGCGCCGCGGTGGGAGTGGGCTCGACGATGATCCTCCCCGCGGACTTCCGCCTCGCCGCGAAAGACAGCCGCTTTGGCTTCGTCTTCAGCCGGCGTGGCATCTATCCAGAGGCGGGCTCGTGCTGGTTCCTGCCGCGCCTCGTCGGAATGGGGCGCGCGCTCGATTGGATGGTGAGTGGCCGTCTGATACAAGCGGAAGAAGCGCTCGGCGCGGGCCTGGTCCGGTCCCTCCACGAGCCCGACGCGCTGCTCGATGCCGCCCATGCGCTCGCCCGCGAGCTGGTCGAGAACACCGCGCCGGTGTCCGTGGCCGTCATCCGGCAGGCCCTCTACCGGATGAGTGCCCTCCCCTCTCCCGAGCCCGCCTTCGCACTCGACAGCCAGCTCATCGCGAGCTGTGCCCAGAACGCGGACGCCGAGGAGGGTGTAATGTCGTTCCTGCAGAAGCGGCCCGCGAAGTTCCCCCGAACGGTGGAGCGGGACCTGCCGACATTCCTGCCCTGGAGGGAACAGAAATCATGAGCCCAGCCTTTGCTCCTCGCTGGAAACGACTCGAGCCGGACACGCGCAGGGAACAGATCCTGGAGTGCGCCATGCGGCTGTTCGGCGAGCGTCCGTACTCGGAAGTCTCGACCACGGACATCGCCCGGGAGGCGGGCGTCGCCCGGGGATTGATCAATCACTACTTCGGGCAGAAGCGGGATCTCTATTTGAAGGTCGTGAAGAGGATGCTGCTGATGCCCGGCCTGGAAGAGAGCGTGCCCATGACGGGAACCTTGCGGCAGCGGGTAGAGCGCAGCGTGCAGTGGTACCTCGATACGGTGGCGATCCACGGAAAGACCTACGTGGCGGTCACCGGCGCAGGGGGGATCGGCGCGGATCCGGAGATCGAGCGCATCGTCTCGGAGGCGGACGACGTGTCCGCGTTGAAGACGCTCGAGTTCCTGGGCCTCAAGGTCGAGGTCGGAAGTGACGCGCGGCAACGGGCGATGATTCGCTCCTATGGCGGTCTGGTGAAGGCCACCATCCGCGAGTGGATCCGCGGCGGGACACTCTCGCGCGAGGACGCGCACCTGCTCCTGAGCGAAGCGCTCATCACGATCGTGCGCGACGTGTTCCCCCAGCTCCATCAAAACCCCCCATCCGAGCGCGGCGACGCCCGGGGGCAGGGGCGCAAGCGGGGAAAGGACGAGCAATGAGCTCGAGGCCGCTCGCGGGACGCACGCTGTTGATGTCCGGAGGAAGCCGCGGAATCGGGCTGGCGATTGGCGTCGCCGCGGGGCGGCTGGGGGCCAATGTCGCGCTCCTGGCGAAGACCGACACCCCGGATCCACGGCTGCCCGGGACGGTGCACACGGCGGCCGCGGAGATCGAAGCCGCGGGCGGCCAGGCGCTCGCGGTGGTCGGCGACGTGCGCGACGAAGCGGCCGTGCAGCGGGCCGTGGACGAGACCGTGGCGCGTTTTGGTGGCATCGACTTCTGCGTCAACAACGCGAGCGCCCTCGCTCCGCTCAAGACCGAAGAGCTTCCGGTCAAGCGCTTCGACCTGATGCAGCAGATCCAGCTGCGCGGGACGTTCCTTCTGACGCGCGCGGCGATTCCGCACCTGCGGAAATCTCCCCACCCGCACATCCTCTCGCTCTCGCCACCGGTCAACCTCGCGCCGCGCTGGATGGGCCTGCACCCCGCGTACACGCTCGCCAAGTACGGGATGACCCTGCTCACGCTCGGCTGGGCCGCGGAGCTGGCGGAGGCCGGCATCGCCGCGAATGCCCTCTGGCCCCGGACGCTCATCGCCACCGCCGCCGTGAAGAACATGCTCGGGGGCGACGCCTCCATGCAGCGGGCCCGCTCGCCGGAGATCATGGCGGATGCGGCCGTGGCCATCCTCCAGCGCCCGCCACGTGATTGCACGGGGCAGACCTTCATCGACGAAGAGGTCCTCCGCGCCGAGGGCATCACCGACTTCAGCGGCTACGGGGGTGGCCCCGACGTCCTGCTCGACCTCTACGTCGACCCCTGAAGAGGAACATCACCCCACGTTTTGCCATTGAGTCGAGGAGGTCCCATGGGTCCGTCGCTCGCAGCATTGGAAGCGCAGTGCCAATCACAGGCAAACAAGCTCACGCTGCCGCTGCTCCTCAAACGCAATGCCGAGGAATACGCGGGCGCTCCCGCCCTCACCGCCGGGGACAAGACGCTCACCTGGGCGCAGCTGCGCGAACAGACCGCCGTGCTCGCCCGCGGGCTCGGCGCGCTCGGGCTGAGGCGAGGCGAGCGGATGTTGATCATGATGTCCAGCCGGCCCGAGCACTGGATCATCGACTTCGCCGCGGTCCACCTCGGTGCCATCCCCTGTACCGCGTACCAGACCCTGAGCACCGAGCAGGTAGGCTACGTCGCGCGGCACAGCGGGGCCACCGTGGCGGTGCTGGAGGGCGCGGAGGAGGTCGCACGGTGGCGGCCGGTGCTCGAAACGCTGCCGGCGCTCAAACGGCTCATCGTCCTCGATGCATCGGCCATCCCGGCCGGGGATACGCGCTTCGTCTCCTACGCGGAGGTCGAGGCCGGGGGCCGCGGGTTGCACCAGGGGGAGCCCGGCGTCTTCGAGGACGCCTGGAGGACCATCCGGCCCGAGGATCCGATCGCGATGATGTACACCTCGGGCACCACGGGCGATCCCAAGGGCGTGGTGCTGAGCCACCGGAACGCCTTCTATGAGGCGGTCGCGGTGGACCTCGCCGTTCCCATCCCCATGCAGTCCCCGTCGATCGCCTATCTCCCGCTGGCGCATATCGCGGAGCGCGAGCTCGGCTTCTACCGCGCGCTCTACAAGGCGCTGCACATGCACATCTGCACGGATCCCGCGGGTGTGGTGCCACTGATGGCCAAGGTGTCTCCCCCCGCGTTCTTCGGAGTACCGCGCGTCTGGGAGAAGCTCGCCGCGGGCCTGCGGGCGAAGCTGGGCACGCTCGAGCCTGCCCAGCGCGAGGCCATCCTCGCCGCTCATGCGGTGGCCGCGGAGGTCTTCCGGCTCGAAGGCGCCGGAAGGACCGTGCCCCCGGAGCTCATGCAGAAGGCCGCGGAGGTGGAGGCCAGGGTCCTCAAGCCCCTGCGCAGGACGCTCGGACTGGACGCGCTCCAGTGGGCGAGCAGCGGCTCGGCGCCCATCCCCGTCGACATTCTCGAGTACCTCGGAGGCTTCGGGCTCAAGGTGCTCGAGGTCTGGGGCATGAGCGAAACCACCGGCTGCGCCACCATCAGCACGCCCGCGGACTTCCGCCTCGGCGCCGTGGGCCGGCCCATTCCCGGGGTGCAACTCCGGCTGGCCAGCGACGGTGAAATCTTCGTCCGCGGCCCCGTGGTGTTCCTCGGCTATCTCGCCGCGGACGGACAGGTCGTCAGCGCGGTCGACGCGGACGGCTGGCTCGCCACCGGCGACATCGGCACGCTCGACGCCGACGGATTCCTCACCATCACCGACCGCAAGAAGGAACTCCTCATCACCTCGAGCGGGAAGAACATCGCGCCCTCCCGGGTCGAGGGCCTGCTGCGCGCCCATCCGCTCGTCGCCCAGGCGATCGCGATTGGAGACCGCCGGCCCTACGTGACGGCACTCGTCTCCCTCGATCCGGACGCCGCGCCGCTCTGGGCCAAGGCTCATGGCCTCGCGCCGCGGTCGTTCGCCGAGCTCACGCGCGATCCGGCGGTTCGCGCCGAGCTCGAGTCGCTCGTGGCCTCAACCAACGCCCGGCTTTCCCGAGCGGAGCAGATCAAGCGCTTCGAGGTGGTCGCCGAGGCGTGGTCTCCCGCGACGGGCCAGCTCACGCCCACCCTCAAGCTCAAGCGCCGGGTGATCCTCGAGCAGTACGCCGGGCGCATCGACGCGCTCTACGCGGACGCCTGACCCACCACCTCCCGGAACCACCACCCAGGGGACTTTCATGCATGCGAGAACACCGGAGCAGACCGCGTTCGCGGACTCCATCGACGCGTTCTGCCGCGCCAGGACCGGCACGCGCGCACAGCGCGACGCCTTGACCCAGAACGGCACCGAGGCCCACAACCCCGCCCTCTACGCGCAAATGGCGGAGCTCGGCTGGCTGGGCGTGGGCATCCCGTCGAAGTATGGCGGCTCGGACGGAGGGATGTCCGACATCTGTCTCTTCGCCGAGCGGATCGCCTACGGGCTCGCTCCAGTAGGGGGCTATGTCACCACGGTGGTCTCCGCCGGTCCGTACGCGAAGTTCGGGACCGAGGCCCAGCGCGAGCGGATCCTCGGCGGCATCACCGGGGGCCGCGTGGAGGCCATTTCCATCTCCGAGCCCGGAGCTGGCTCGGACGCCGCCGCGATCACCTGCCGCGCGACCCGGACGCCGGGAGGATTCATCATCAACGGGCAGAAGACCTGGTGCTCGAACGCGCACATCGCGGACCATCTCCTGCTCGTGGCACGCACCAACTCCTCGAGCTCTCGGCACGAGGGCCTCACGATGTTCTGCGTCCCCACGGGCACGGCCGGAGTCGAGATTCGCGGCATCCCCACCCTGAACGGCAAGGACGTGAATGACGTCTACTTCACCGACTGCTTCCTGCCGGAGAGCGCGGTCGTCGGAGCCGTGGACCAGGCCTGGCCCCAGCTCATGACGGGGCTCAACAGCGAGCGGCTCATCCTCGCGGCGACCATGCTCGGCCGCGGCCGGCGGGCATTCGATGACGCCGTGGCGTACGTGAAGGAGCGCAAGCAGTTTGGCCGGCCCATCGGCTCCTTCCAGGCGCTCAAGCACCGGATCGCGGATCTCGCCACCGAGCTCGACTGCAGCGAGCTGCTCCTCTACCGCGTGGCCGCGATGGCGGACGAAGCACCCGAGCGGATGCTCCCCCGAGAGGCCTCGATGGCGAAGCTGAAGGCCACCGAGACGGCCAAGCGCGTGGCGCTCGAAGGCGTGCAGATGATGGGGGGCTACGGTTACGCCACCGAGTACGACATGGAATCGCATCTGCGCGCCACGGTGATCTCCACCGTCTATGGCGGCACGAGCGAAATCCAGCGCGACATCATCGGAAAGACGTTCGGACTCTAGAGCGGGACCCGAGAGGAGGGAGGCAGACATGACGGGACGTTCCCCATGGAGCTCGGACGAGCTCGAACAGGTGCGCGGGCTGGCGGCCAGCTACTTCAAGAAAGAGGTCCTTCCCAACGTGCCCAAGCACGTGGCCCAGGGCTATCCGGACAAGGCGCTCTACCGGCGAGCGGGCGAGCTCGGGCTCCTGTGCATGTCCATTCCGGAAGCCTACGGCGGAGGCGGGGGGACGTTCGCGCACGAGGCGGTCCTCGTCGAGGAGCAGATTCGCGCCGGAGACCCCTCGATGGGCTTCGCCGTGCATTGCTCCATCGTCGCGCACTACATCCTGGCCTATGCGTCCGAGGCCCAGAAGCAGAAGTGGCTGCCCAGGCTCGCGAGCGGCGAGTGGGTGGGCGCCATCGCCATGACCGAGCCGGGGACGGGTTCGGACCTCCAGGCCATCTCCACCCGCGCGGTGCGGGACGGCGATTTCTACCGGGTGAGCGGCGCGAAGACGTTCATCTCCAACGGCCACGTCTGTGACTTCATCATCATCGCCGTGCGGACATCGGACGTGAAGGGCCACGCCGGCATCTCGCTGTTGTGCGCCGAGGTCTCCGACACGACGCCCGGTTTCGAGCGGGGCCGTATCCTCGACAAGCTCGGCGGCAAGGGCCAGGACACGACCGAGCTCTTCTTCGATGACCTGAAGGTCCCCGCGGTCAATCTGCTCGGCGGCGAGGAGGGCCGTGGTTTCGTCCAGATGATGCAGCAACTGCCCCAGGAGCGGCTCGTCACGGCGCTCATCGGCATGGCGAGCCTCGAGCGGGCCGTGGAGGTGACGGTCGAGTACACCAAGCAGCGTCACGTCTTCGGCAAGCCCCTCTTCGCCTTGCAGAACACGCGCTTCGAGCTCGCGGAGTGCGCGACCCTGAGGCGCGTCTGCCGCACCTTCATCGATGACTGCATCCAGTCCCACCTCCAGGGCCAGCTCGACGTGACCACGGCGGCCATGGCCAAATACTGGGTGACCGACCAGGCCTGCATCGTCGTGGACCGCTGCCTGCAACTTTTTGGCGGATACGGGTACATGAAGGAATACCCTATTGCCCACCTGTTCGCCGATACCCGCGTGTTGCGGATCTTCGCCGGCGCGAACGAGGTCATGAAAGAGCTCGTCGCCCGTTCCCTCTGAACCCACCCAATCGTTTCGCAAGGAGGCTCTCAGTGAGCCAGGAAGCTTTCATCTTCGACGCCGTTCGCACCCCTCGCGGCAAGGGCAAGAAGGGCGCGCTGCACGGAATCAAGCCCGTATCACTGCTCGTCGGCCTGGTGGATGCGCTCAAGAAGCGCCACCCGAACCTGGATCCCCAGCGGATCGACGACGTGGTGCTCGGCGTGGTCTCTCCGGTCGGGGACCAGGGCGCGGACATCGCCCGGACCGTGGTACTCGCGGCCGGACTCCCCGAGACGACGGGCGGAGTCCAGCTCAACCGCTTCTGCGCCTCGGGCCTGAGCGCGGTGAACCTGGCCGCCCAGCAGGTTCGCTCGGGCTGGGAGCACCTGGTCATCGCGGGCGGAGTGGAGAGCATGTCGCGCGTCCCGATGGGCTCGGACGGTGGCGCCTGGGCCCTGGACCCCGCCACCAACTATGACACCTACTTCGTGCCCCAGGGCATCTCCGCGGACCTGATCGCGACGATGGAGGGCTTCACCCGCGAGGACGTGGACCGCTATGCCGCGCAGTCGCAGGAGCGCGCGGCCAAGGCCTGGGCCGCCGGGTACTTCAAGAACTCCGTCGTTCCGGTGGTGGACCAGAACGGCCTCACCGTGCTCGACCGCGACGAGCACATGCGTCCTGACTCCACCGTGGCCTCGCTCGGTCAGCTCAACGCCTCCTTCGCTGGGATTGGCGAGGCCGGTGGCTTCGACGCGGTGGCGCTGCAGAAGTACCACTTCGTGGAGAAGATCCACCACGTGCACACGCCGGGGAACTCGTCCGGCATCGTCGATGGCGCGGCGCTCGTGCTGTTGGGCTCGGAGAAGGTTGGCAAGGCGCTCGGCCTCACGCCGCGGGCGCGCATCGCCGCCGTCGCCACGTCCGGTGCGGACCCGACCATCATGCTCACTGGCCCGATTCCCGCCACCCGGAAGCTGCTCGACATCGCCGGCCTCTCCGTCAAGGACATCGATCTCTTCGAGCTCAACGAGGCCTTCGCCTCCGTGGTCCTCAAGTACCAGAAGGACCTCGGCATCCCGAGCGAGAAGATGAACGTCAACGGCGGCGCGATCGCCATGGGCCACCCGCTCGGGGCCACCGGCGCGATGATTCTCGGGACCGTGGTGGACGAGCTCGAGCGGCGCAAGGCGCGCCGCGCGGTCGTCACCCTGTGCGTCGGCGGCGGGATGGGCGTGGCCACCCTCGTCGAGCGCGTTTGAACCTCTTTCCCCTCTTCTTTCGACACCATTAGAGCGAACCCAATGAGCGAGCAGAACACCATCCGCTGGGAACGAGACGCCGACGGCATCGTGGTCTTGACGTTGGATGATCCGGGCCAGTCCGCCAACACGATGAACGCCGCCTATGTGAAGTCCATGCGCGCGACCGTGGACCGCCTGGCCAAGGAGAAGGACACCCTCACGGGCGTCATCATCACCTCGGCGAAGAAGACCTTCTTCGCGGGGGGCGATCTGAACGATCTGCGCAACGTGAAGAAGGACGAGGCAAAGCAGGTCTTCGAGCTCGGCCAGGAGATCAAGGCGCAGCTGCGGGTGCTGGAGACCCTGGGCAAGCCCGTGGTCGCGGCCATCAACGGCGCGGCGCTCGGAGGCGGGCTCGAGATCGCGCTCGCGTGTCACCGGCGCATCGTCGCCGACGTCAAGGGCGCGCAGCTCGGGCTGCTGGAGGTGACGCTCGGGCTGCTTCCCGGTGGCGGAGGCGTGGTGCGCACGGTGCGCATGCTCGGCATCGTGGACGCGCTGATGAAGGTCCTGCTCCAGGGCCAGCGTTACCGGCCGCAGGAGGCGAAGGAGCTGGGCCTCGTGCACGAGGTGGTGGACTCGGTGGACGCGCTCCTGCCCGCGGCCAAGGCGTGGGTGAAGGCGAACCCCACGGCGCAGCAGCCGTGGGACCAGAAGGGCTACAAGATTCCGGGCGGCACCCCGTCCTCCCCTTCCCTCGCGGCGAACCTGCCCGCCTTCCCCGCCAACCTGCGCAAGCAGCTCAAGGGCGCGAACATGCCCGCGCCGCGCGCCATCATGGCGGTGGCCGTCGAGGGCACGCAGGTGGACATCGACACCGCGTTCACCATCGAGTCGCGCTACTTCACCGAGCTCGTCACCGGCCAGGTCGCGAAGAACATGATTCAGGCGTTCTTCTTCGACATGCAGCACATCAGCTCGGGCGGCGGCCGTCCGAAGGGCTTCCCGCAGCACACGGCGAAGAAGGTCGGTGTCCTCGGCGCCGGGATGATGGGCGCGGGCATTGCCTATGTGTGCGCCAAGGCCGGTATCGACGTGGTGCTCAAGGACGTGAGCCTCGCCTCCGCCGAGAAGGGCAAGCAGTACTCCGTCAAGCTGGTGGAGAAGGCCATCCAGAAGGGCCAGTCCACGAAGGAGAAGGGCGAGGCGCTCCTGGCGCGAATCCAACCCGCCGCGGATGCCGCCGCGCTCGCGGGTTGTGACCTGGTCATCGAAGCCGTCTTCGAGGACGTGAAGCTCAAGCACCAGGTCTTCCAGGAGATTCAAGGCGTGGTCGCCCCGGACGCGGTGCTCGCTTCCAACACCTCCACCCTGCCCATCACCCTGCTCGCCGAGGGCGTGAAGCGGCCGGCCGACTTCGTCGGCATGCACTTCTTCTCCCCGGTGGACAAGATGCCGCTGCTCGAGCTCATCGCGGGCAAGACGACGAGCGACGCCACTCTGGCGAAGGCCATCGACATCGCGGTGCAGATTGGAAAGACGCCCATCGTCGTCAACGACAGCCGGGGCTTCTTCACCAGCCGGGTGATTGGCACGTTCCTCAACGAGGCCATCGCCATGGTGGGCGAGGGGATTTCTCCCGCCTCCATCGAGCAGGCGGGCCTCCAGGCGGGCTACCCCGCGGCTCCGCTCCAGCTGGTGGACGAATTGACGTTGACCCTGCCGCGGAAGATCCGCCTCGAGACCAAGGCCGCCGCCGAGGCCGCTGGCAAGCCGTGGATGGACCACGGCAGCTACTCGGTCATGGACGCGATGATCGATCAGCACCAGCGCAAGGGCCGCTCCACCGGGGGCGGCTTCTATGACTACGTGGATGGCAAGCGCACGAGCCTCTGGCAAGGGCTTGCCCAGCACTACACCAGGCCCGGTTACACCATCCCCTTCGAGGACATGAAGGAGCGGATGCTGTTCGCCGAGGCCATCGACACGGTGAGGTGCTTCGACGAAGGCGTCCTCCGCTCCGCCGCCGACGCGAACGTGGGCTCCATCCTCGGAATCGGCTTCCCGCCGTGGACGGGAGGTGTCGTGCAATACATCAACGGCTACGAAGGGCGTACCGGCACGGGGCCCCGCGGCTTCGTCACCCGCGCGCGCGAGCTCGCGGAGCGCTACGGGAAGCACTTCCTGCCCCCCGCCTCGCTCGTCGAGAAGGCCGAAAAAGGCGAGTTCCTGAAGTAGCCCCCTCTCCCGGAAGGAAAAGTCCCATGGCTCGGAGTGCCAGCAACCTCGCCGCCGTTCCGCCTTCGCCCAACACGAAGGCGCTCGTCGAAAAACAGCGTGCCTACTTCGAGACCCGCGTCACGCTCCCGCTCCAATGGCGGCGGGAGCGGTTGCTGGCGCTCCAACGAGTGGCGCGCAAGTACGAGGCGGAGATTCTCGCCGCCCTCAAGGCGGATCTCTCGAAGAGCCCGGAGGAGGCCTACCTCACCGAGGTCGGGAGCATCTACGGAGAGATCAAGAACGCGCTCAAGAACGTGAAGGCGTGGATGGAGCCTCGGCGGGGGTCCGCGCCCCTCATCATCCAGCCAGCGCGGGCCTACCAATACGCGGATCCGCTCGGCGTGACGCTCATCATCTCGCCCTGGAACTACCCCTACCAGTTGTCGATGGCGCCGCTCATCGGGGCACTCGCCGCGGGCTGCACGGCCGTGTTGAAACCCAGCGAGCTGTCACCCGCCACCTCGGGGGTACTCAAGCAGATGCTGGGCGAGGCCTTCCCGGAGGAAGTCGTCTCCGTCGTCGAGGGGGGCGTGGAGGCGAGCCAGGCGCTCCTCGCGGAGCGCTGGGACCTCATCTTCTTCACCGGTGGAACCCAGGTGGGCCGGGTGGTGGCCGAAGCCGCTGCCCGGCACCTCACCCCCACCGTTCTCGAGCTGGGTGGAAAGAGCCCCTGCATCGTCGACAGAAGCGCGGACCTCGAGGTCACCGCGCGGCGCATCGCCTGGGGCAAGTACGTCAACGCCGGACAGACCTGCGTGGCGCCGGACTACGTGCTCATTCCACCCGAGCTCAAGGGCCGCTTCGTCGATCTGGTCCAGAAGGCCGTCAGAAGCTTCTACGGTGCCGATGTGAGCACGAGCGGCGACTATGGCCGCATCGTCAGCCATCGCCACTACGAGCGCATCGCCGCGCTCGCGGCCGACGGCCGGATCGCCTTCGGCGGCGAGCGCGACGCACCCAGCCGCTTCTTCGCGCCCACCGTCATCACCGATGCACCGCTGTCGAGTCCGCTGATGCAGGAGGAGATCTTCGGTCCCCTCCTCCCGATCGTCGACTGCCCGAGCATCGACGACGCCATCCGCTTCGTGCGCGCCCGTCCGAAGCCGCTCGCCCTCTACAGCTTCGCGCGTGACGCGTCGGTGAACGAGCGCGTCCTCACGGAGACCTCGAGCGGCGGAGCGGTCGCCAACGACGTGTGCGTCCACTTCGCCGTCGAGGGGCTTCCTTTCGGAGGAGTGGGCGAGTCGGGCATCGGCGGCTACCACGGCCAGGCCAGCTTCGATGCCTTCAGCCACAAGAAAAGCGTGGTGAAGCGGCCCTTCACGCTCGACATGAAGCTTCGCTACCCGCCCTATGGCGGGAAGCTCGGCCTCCTCAAGCGCTTCTTGTGAAACCGCCGGAATCGCGGCGCAGTACGAAGAAGTACGGCGCCGCCATTCCTCGCGAGTCCATCGCGCCGAGCACCGTGTCCGCGTCGACCTTCCGGAACACGTCGAGGGTGGGCCAGTCATCGTAGATCATCGTCGCGCTGAGCTTCCCGCGGAACTCCGTCATGCGCAGCCGCGCCTTGAACTTCCCGGTCTCCACCCTGGCCCGGTGCGGGCCCACGAAGCCTTGAATCTCCGGCGACGGCCACTTGCGTGGGTCCACCGGGAACACCGACGCGCGGTCCTCCGTGAAGAACAGCAGCGGGTGCACGCTCTCGGCGTCGATGAACTGCTTGCCGTACCAGCCGGTCGCGCTGAG
Organism: Archangium sp. Cb G35; assembly: GCF_001896145.1. Lineage (NCBI taxonomy): Bacteria > Pseudomonadati > Myxococcota > Myxococcia > Myxococcales > Archangiaceae > Archangium > Archangium sp. Cb G35. The sequence continues at coordinate 736,264 of NZ_MPOI01000002.1, read as the reverse complement.
CATTCCGTCCATCGCGTGCCCCGTCTGGAGCTCGCTGCCCTTCCACCTGCCGTGCATGAAGGCGAGCTCCACCGTGGGCAGGCTGTCGAACAACGCGAGCGCCGCTTCGATGTGGATGCGTCCTGCTTTCACCGCTTCGTCGAAGGTCATGGCGTCCTTCCTCCGTGCATGTGCAGCACTGGCTTGATTGCCGTGCGCGTCTCCATGTCGTGAACCGCGTCGTTGATGGCCTCGAAGGCGTAGGGGCGGCTCAGCTTCTCGATGGGGAACCGCCCTTCCGCGTGCAGGGAGACCAGACGCGGAATGAAGGTCTTCGGGTCGGCATTCCCCTCCAGGATGCCCACCAGCTTCTTCCCGGAGAGGAGCGCGCTCATCGGGAGCGAGACTTCCGCGCCACGCCCAGGCAGGCCGAGCAACGCGCAGGTGCCCAGGGGACGCGTCACGTCGAACGCCTGACGCAGCACCTGGGGCGAGCCCACGCATTCCAGCGCGAAGTCCACACCGCCCCGGGTTCGCTTCAGAATCGTCTTCGTGAGCTCGGGCTCGTCCGCCAGGAAGGTGTCGGTGGCGCCCAGTTCGCGTGCCAGCTCGAGCCGCTCCGCGCTGAGGTCCACGGCGATGATGCGGGCCGCGCCGGCGACTCGCGCCGCCATGATGGCCGCGAGGCCCACGGAGCCCGCTCCGTACACCGCGAGCTGCTGCCCATCTTCGAGCCGGAACGCCTCGAGCACCGCGCCCGCGCCGGTCTGGAACCCGCAGCCCAGCGGCGCGAGCAGCTCGAGCGGCGCGGACGCGTCGACCTTCACCGCGTTGTGCTGGTGCGCCAGGATGTGCGTGGCGAACGAGGACTGGTGGAAGAAGCTGGAGCGGATCGGCTCCCCCCGCCACCGCATGGGGAAGGAGCCATCGGGCCTCGCACCGGAGAAGTTCCCCGCGTACCCGTGCTCGCAGTACGCGGGATGGCGGCGGGTGCACGTGCCACATGCGCGGCACGAGAAGTAGCTGAGCACCACCGCGTCGCCGGGCACGAAGTCCGTCACGCCCTCCCCCACGGCCTCCACCACGCCCGCGCCTTCGTGGCCGAGCACGGCGGGGAACGGGAAGCGGCCCGCGCCCGCCCGGTAGGTGAGGTCTGTGTGGCAGATGCCGCTCGCCGTCACCCTCACCCGCAGCTCGCCCGTCCGCGGCGGCTCGAGCTCGACCTCGTCGATGGCGAAGGGACCGTTCACCACCTGCAGCACCGCGGCACGCACCGGAAGACTCATGGGTCCATTTTATTGGCATTCCGCCAATAGCGCACGGCAATGTTTCCGGAAGCCTCCAGGAGGTGGGAGGAGGCATGATGGGGACGATGGACTCGAGGGACGCCGTGCCGGACAGCCTGCGGTTGCCGCTGCGCTTCGATGCGCGGCGCCTGCGGGAGGACTTGGGGCGCCTAGCCCCGGAGGAATGGGTTGCCCACTTCAACACCCGCACCTACGAGGGCGAGTGGAGTGGCGTGGCGTTGCGTGCGGTGGGAGGTGTCGCCGGGCGGTTGTACCCGGACCCCGTCGCGAACGAGCCCTACGCGGATACGCCCGTGCTGGAGCGCTGCCCCGGGGTCCGCGAAGTGCTGTCCGCCTTCGCCTGCCGGATCGAATCGGCCCGGTTCCTCAAGCTGGCCGCCGGGGCCCGCATCCGCGAGCACCGCGACTACCAGCTCGGTTACGAGGACGGTGAAGTCCGGCTCCACATCCCCGTGGTGACCCATGAGGGCGTGGGCTTCTTCCTGTCCGGCCAGCGCGTCCTCATGGGCGAGGGCGAGTGCTGGTACCTGAACGTCAACCAGCCGCACCGGGTGGAGAACACCGGGGAGGTGGACCGTATCCACCTGGTGCTGGACTGCGTGCTCGATGACTGGCTGCGGGCGCTCTTCGCGCGCGCGGTGCGGGAGGCCGCCAATGCCGCGTGAGGCGTTCGAGCGCTTTCGTGCCCTCGTCCTGCGAGAGCCGGAGTTGCAGGCACGGCTCCGGGACGTACAGGAATCGGCGGCCTTTCTGGAGCTCGTCGTGAGGTTGGGCGGGGAGCGGGGCTGTCACTTCACCTCCGAGGAGGTGCGGGCCGTCTGGCAGGAGGCTCGCCGCGCCTGGTTCGAGCGATGGCCATGACGATGGAGGCGACGCTGCTGGCCGAGTGGTTTCCCGTCCGCGTCCACGCGCGCGAGGGCGGGTTCGTCGTGGAGTGGTGCCATCTGGGCGGCCAGCGCTTCACCGAGCCCTTCTTCGACGACACGATTCAACGGCGGCTCCGCTACCCCTTCAACTGGTTGTTCCGCCACCAGACGTCACTCGACGAGCTGGCCGAGCTGGAGGCCCGGAACCCCGGGCTGCCCCCCACGGGCCTCATCTTCCACATGTCGCGCTGTGGCTCGACCCTGCTGGCGCAGACGCTGGCGGCCTTGCCTCGCAACGTCATGCTCTCCGAGCCGGCACCCGTGGACACGGTGCTGCGCGCCCGCTGGGGGGAAGAGACCCCCACGGAGGAACAGCGCATCGCGTGGTTGCGCGGGATGGTGGGCGTGCTCGGGCACAAGCGCCATGCGCCCGAGCGGCACCTGTTCATCAAGTTCGATGCGTGGGCCCTGCTGCAGTGGCCCCTGATTCAGCGCGCCTTCCCGGGTGTGCCGTGGCTCTTCCTCTACCGGGACCCCGTGGAGGTGATGGCCTCGCATCTGCGCCACAGCGGCGCCCATATGGTGCCCGGCGTGCTCGAGCCCGCGCTGCTGGGGTGGAGCCCGGAGCAGCTCCCCGGCATGCCCCGCGAGGAGTATGGGGCCCGCGTCCTGGCCTCCCTCTGTGAGGCCGCCCTGGGCGCCTGGGAGTCCCGCAGTGGGCCCGCGCGGCTCGTGGAGTACCGCGAGCTTCCCGCGGTGATTCCCTCCCTGTACTCGGAGCTCTTCGGCCTGGAGCTTTCGGGGGAGGAGCTCGCGGTGATGCGCGAGGCCATGGGGAGGGATGCCAAGAACCCCGTCCTTCCCTTCGAGGACGATTCCGCGATGAAGCAGCGGGCGTTGGCCGGTCCGGCCCGCGAGGCCGTGGAGCGGTGGGTGCGTCCCCTGTACGCCCGGCTGGAGGCCGCTCGGCGTGACATGCGCCGGATGGGTTGAGCCCTCCCATCAATGCACGACGCACCGCGTTACTTCCAGGCGAGCGGAGGAGGTTGTCTCGGAGTGTCACGATCCAAGGCGCTCGCTGTAAATTGCATAGATGCTCAACGTCGTCGTCGTGGAAGACGACTCCAACCTGCTCGCATCGGTCCGGCAGGCGCTTGAGGCACCCGAGTCCGGAATGCGCATCGCCGGTGCCTTCTCTCGCGGAGGCGAGGCGATCTCCTGGCTTCAGCGCCAGAAGCCGGTGGACTGTGCGCTGGTGGATCTCGGCCTCCCGGATCGCTCCGGCGTGGAAGTGCTGGCGGAGCTGAGGACGACGCACCCCACCGCCGTCGGCCTCGTCTTCACCATCTTCGACGACGACGCGCACCTGTTCCCCGCGCTGCAGGCCGGAGCACAGGGATACCTGCTGAAGGACTCCACCTCGGAGGTCCTCCTCCGCTCCATCCGCGAGGCCGTCGCGGGTGGCGCGCCGATGACACCGGCGGTGGCCCGGAGGGTGGTCCGGCGCTTCTGGGCTCCGCAAGTGGTCCAGCAGGAGCCGCTCACCGCGCGCGAGCGCGAGTTGCTCGTGCTGCTCTGCCACGGCGCCAGCTATGAGGCGGCGGCGGCACGGATGGCGGTGAGCCTGAGCACGATCCAGGCGCACGTCCGCAGCGTGTACCGCAAGCTCGCGGTGAGCTCCAAGGCCGAGGCGGTGAGCGCAGCCGTCCGGTTGGGCATCTTCGTCCCATGAAGCTGAGCCTCCTCGTTGGCAGTCCGCCCTCCAGCGGCCCGTTGGTGGAGTCGCACCGCAAGCTGCGCTCGCCTGGCTCGGTGGCGGTGCTGATGGCGGGCGCGCTGGCGGTGGCGCTGGTGCCACTCATCCCCGGCGTCTCCGCGCGGCTCGAGGTCACGCTCCGCGACACCGCGCTGGCCATGGGGGTGTTCGCGCTCGTCTCGCTCGCCGCGGCGGTGGTGTTCTGGCGCCGGGGGGCCACGCCCTCCTACTGGCGGCTGTGTGTCCTCGAAACGTGGACCACCGCGCTCACGCTGCTGTCCCTGGTGTGGGCCTCGGGGAACCCACTCAGCCCGTTCTGGCTGCTCCTCGTCTGCCTGAGCCTGAGCATCGCCGTGGATCCCAGCGGACGCATCATCGATGGCCTGGCCTTCGTGATCCCACCCCAGGTGCTCGCGCTGCTGTTCCTCCTCCAGGGGGAGCCCGCGAAGGCGGCGATCTCCGCGGTCATCGGCGGTGTGGTGGTGGTCGCGGCCACCGTGCTCCGGGGGCTGTTCGTCGGCCTCACCGAGGCGCGCAACGAGCGGGACCGCCTCCGCGCCGAGCTGGCCGAGCTGCGCCTGCGCGAGGAGCGTCACCGCATCTCGCGCGACCTTCACGACGGGCTCGGGACCGAGCTGGCCAGCCTCACCTGGACGGCGCGCATGCTCCACCAGCGGCTCGAGGGGTCCCCCGTGCAGGGCGACGTGGAGGAGCTGCTCGAGCGGCTCCGCTCCGGCATGGACGAGCTGCGCACCGTGGTCTGGGCGTTGCGTGCGCCAGCGCGCCCCTGGGAGGACGTGGTGGCGCGGCTCGCCCAGCGGTGCCGTGAGCTCGGCGGCGATCGCGACGTGGTGGTGGAGGCTTCCGCCGCCGACCCGCGCGTGGAGTTCGATGGTCAGGTGGCGCTCGACCTGGTGCGCGCTGTTCAGGAGCTGGTGCACAACGCCGCCCGCCACGCGCAGCCCCGGCGGATCCGCGTCACGCTCCGCTGCGAGCCGGACGGCATCCGTTTCCTGGTCGAGGACGACGGCCGGGGACTCGCCGACGGCGCGCTCGAACGGAGCGAGGGCGGCCTCAAGAACTTCCGGGTGCGGGTGGAGAGCGTGGGCGGCACCACGCAGGTGGAGTCGTCGTCCCAGGGGACTCGGGTGTCGGCGTGGCTACCCACACCTACATTTCGGCCTAACATGCCCATGCAATAGCGGCATGGATCCATGCGGCGGTACATCTGTCGCATGCCTGAAACTTCGCTCAAGCGACTCGTCCTGGGTGCCGTCCTCGCGCTGTCCGTCGTCAGCACCGGCTGCGGTGCGATCATGTCGTACATCGAGGGCGGTCCCCTCATCCGTGAGCCGAACGGACCGACCGGCAAGCTCATCATCAACAACAAGAGCGGCTACACGCTCGGCGCGGTGCTGCTGTCCGACTGTGACAGCTCCACCTACGGCCTGAACCGGCTCCCCGCGCGTACGGGCATCGAGGACGGAAATACGTACGAGTTCACCGTCTCGCCCGGGTGCTGGAGCATCGCGATTGGCAGCGGCTCCGCGGAGGTCCGCGGAAAGCTCCACGTCGCCGCGAACCAGGCCTCCGTCTACACGGTGAACTGACATGGCGGCCGCACGTGTGGACTCGAAGCGTGCGCTGGCGCTGCTCGTCGCCGTTGGCGTGCTCTCCTCTGGCTGCGTCAGCGTCGGGTACGGTACCGGAGTGGCGGCGGCGCGGGTGGACACCTCGCCGGACACCTCGCCGCTCGAGTACACGCGCCAGGTCGACTACACCCGCATGTACCACCAGTTCCGGCTGGTGGACACGAGCGGCATCCTGCTCGCGGGGCTGGTGAACATCGGACGCCAGTCGGCGGCGCGCGACGCGGCAATCGATCAGGCCATCGCGTCGGGCGCGAAGAACGGCGACGTCGTCGAGTACTCCTACAAGCCCTACGAGATCCTCCCGGGCCCGCGAATCACCGCGGATCTGCGGCTGGGCCTCGGCCCGGCGAGCACGACGTTCACCGGAGCGGGGGGCTCCCGGTTCGAGCGCGGGAACTACATGGCCTTCGACATTGGTGGAGAGCCGCTCGTGTGGGACCCGGAGGGGCTGCCGGTGATGGCGTCCGTCGGCGCCTCGATGCTGCTGGAGAGCTGGTCCCTCGATGAGCAGGCGGGAATCGGCTTCGAGCACGACTACCTCGGACTGGACGTCTTCGCGAACGGAAAGGTCGGCGTGCGGCTCCCGGGCAACGTCGGCCTGACCGGGAAGCTGCACGTCGGACTGGTGTCACCGCTGCTGGGGGCGATTCTGGGTTCCCCACGGCTGTCCTGGTACGGCGGCCTCGAGGCGGCGTGGACGACGCCCTGGAAGCCGCTCACCGTGGTGGGTGACTTCGTCTACGGCTCCCCGCTCTGGCTGGATCTCCCGTTCCGCGGCGGCTTCTCCACGCGCTTCGGCGTCAATGCCGTCGTCAGCATCGAGTCGCTGATGCCGGCGCGCACCACTCCCTGATCCCCTTCACAGCCCCGTCTTTCCCCAGGAGCTCGTCATGACTCCGCTGTCCCGTCGTGTCCTCCCGCTGACCGTCGTCCTCTGCGTCGCGCTGAGCGGCTGCAGCCACATCGTCTACAGCCGCGGCGCCATGTCGGCGGAGGCCGCCAACATCGATCCCGACGAGAACCCCGAGGGCCAGCCCTTCGACTTCTCCCAGCGAAGCGTCAAGGCGGACACGCATGAGGTCGCACTGCTCGACTCGACCGGCGCGGTATGTGCCTCGCTGATGACGGCGGGTGACGCGATGGCCTCCGCCGAGGGGCGGCGCAAGCAGGCGGAGCGAAACCGCGAGTTCGGCATCCTCACCTACAAGTATCGCGTGACGGCGCCCGGGGAGTTCGGCGGCTACCCGTGCGGTGTCTTCGTGAAGTGGAGCACGGTGAACGAGTACCGCGGCTTCCAGCCGGGCGCGGAGGGACAGGTCCCGAGCTTCGGTGAGGCGGGCCTGATGCTCTCCGGCTGGGACGAGTTCCTGCTGCCGGGGCTGTACTTCGGCGGTGGCACCCGGCCCGCGGTCGGCTTCTACTCGGAGGCGTCCGTCCCCGGCTCCGACGACATCTACCTCCGGCTGCCGATCAACCTCGGCTTCATGATCGCGCCGTATTGGGCGGGAGGACTGGCGCTCCGGGCCACCGCGGGCTTCGACATCATGAGCCTGGCCCTGATGGCGAAGTCGCAGCCGTTCCGGAACGGATTCTGGGTGCCGCTCGACTACGGCGCGTACCTCAGCTGGACCCTGCCCGTCTTCAGCTACGGCTCGCTGACCGCGATGGCCGGGTGGGGCAAGGAGGTCCAGGTCAACAACAACGATCTGATGTTCGCGCAGGGCCAGTGGCTGGGGCAGATCAGCCTCGTCATCGACTACGGCGCGATCTTCAGCGGCCAGAGCGCCAACACGGGCGAGAAGAAGATGTGAGCCGAAACGATCTCAACACAGCTCGCGTGGACCAGTTCCGGGTCGTCGGCTGTTGGCCTACGAGTTTGATACCATCGGGCCCTGGTGAACACCTCGAGGACCGATCCGCTCGACCCGAACGACGCGCCCGCCACGATGGGTCTCAAGCTGGTGGTCGTCTCGGGACCCAGCACGGGCGAGGAGCTGCTCCTGGAGCGGGGGACGTACCGTGTGGGGAAGCAGGCCGGCAACGAGCTGGTGCTGAAGGACTCCACCGTGTCCCGGTGTCACCTGGTGATTGAAGTCCTGGGGAACCGGGTACGCGTCACCGACAACGGCTCTCGCAACGGGACGTTCTTCAAGGGCCGGCGCTTCGAGTCCATGGACGCCGGGCCGGGCGTCTCCGTCCACCTCGGCAGGAGCGAGCTGCGCTTCGAGGTGGCCGAGCGGGATGAGCCGCTGCTGCTCCCCTACAAGCAGGCGCGCGAGAAGGTGCTCCAACGCTTCGAGCGCGAGTACGTGATCGCCCTGCTGCTGCGGCACCAGAACAACGTCTCAGCGGCGGCGCGCGCCGCGGGCATCGACCGGACCTGGCTTCACCGGTTGATTCGCCGGCTCGGCCTCGACGTGGGCTGAGCCACCCGCGCCGCGCTCCAACACGCCCGTCGTGCTCGCGCCCGTCTCGGGCTCCGTCCGGGGCGAGGCCAGCCGCCGCCACAACCGCCCGAGCTGCCTGGGCCCGAAGGGCTCCCGGGCCAGGAATGTCTCCAGTTCCCCCTGGAAGTCCGCCGCGGAGGCCGGCCGCAGGTGAGGCCGTGACGCGCTCGCCCGCCGGCCCAGCGCCCACAGTTCCGGGGCACGGGAGGGGTGCTCCAGGAGCGCCAGCAGCACCGCCCCCAGCGCGAACACATCCGCGCGGCGATCCACCGGGCCCGAGGCGAGCAACTCGGGAGCGGCGAAGGGACGCGTGGCCGCCAGCGGGGCGCACTCCCCCTCGGGCCGGGACAGGCCGAAGTCCAGCACCTTGACGCCGCCCTCGGGCGTCAGCAGGAGGTTGCTGGGGGAGATGTCCCCGTGAATCATCACCCTCCCCCCCTCGCCGTGTGCGCTCCGCGCATAGGCGTACTCGAGCGCCTCACAGACGCACGAGAGCACGAAGGCGCCCAGCGCGGGCGGGAGCGCCTCTCCCGCGAGGCGCGCGGCCTCGGCCAGCTGCTGGAGCGTGCAGCCGGGGACGTGCTCCATCACCAGCAGCAACGTGCCATCCACCTCCTCCAGCCCGAGGACCCGCACGATGTGCGGATGATGGAGCGTCGCGGTGAAGGCCGCCTCGCGCCGCAGGAGCTCCACGTAGCGCGCATCCCGGGCCAGGTGGGGCAGCAGCTGTTTGATGACGACCGTGGCGCCACATCCACGGCCCCGGCCCTCACGCGCCAGCCACACCTCCCCCATGCCACCGGCGCCCAGCCGCGTGTGCAGGAAGAAGCGGCCCCGCCAGAAACCGGGGCTCACCGGCCTCGAAGCCATGACGGAGCCTCCTGCACGCGAGCGCGCTCGCCCGCACGTGAGAAGAACACCAAGGCCTGGCGTCCCACCTCCCGCGCGGACGCATCCCGTTCTCCCAGGGCCGACGCCAGCACCCACTGCGCGTCCGCCACCGACAGCGGCGCCCCTGGGAGCGCCTGGGCGAGCGCGAGCCCCGCGCGGGCGGCCTGGATGGCCTCCTCCCGCCGGCCCTCGGCCTGACGGATGGCGACGGTCATCCAGAGCACCCGCAGGCGGAGCGGGTGACCCTCGGGCAACCACTCCTCCGCGGCCCGCTCGGCCTGGGCCAGCACGGCCTGGGCCTCCCGCACCTGCCCCAGGCGCAGCCAGGCCTGGCCCACCAGCTCGAGGGCCTCGAGCAGATTCGGGTTCGGCGGGGGGAAAGACGCCGACTGCAGCTCGAGCGCCCGTTTCGCATGCACCAGGGCCTGCTCGGGGTGACCTTCCGCGAGCTCCAGCCGCGCCAGTCCCAGCAGCGGAGGCGCGAGCTTGGCGGAGGACGGCTCGACGCGCTCCTTGGTTTCGATCGCCGAGAGGTAGAGCCGCCGTGCCTCGGCGCGCTGCCCGCTCGCGGCGAGCATGTCGGCCAGGCCGCTCGACTCGAGGGTGAGATAGGGCGTGTCCTGCCCCTGGACCTGCCTCAGGATGGCGATGCCCTCCCTCGCGAGCGCGAGCGAGGAGCCGAGCCGCCCCACGCGCCGCTCGGACATCGCCAGGCTGAGCTTGAGCACCCCCACCTTTTGACTGATGGCCCCGTAGGCGGACTCCATCCCCGCGAGCGCCTCGCGGTAGTGAATGACGGCACTCACGTCGTCTCCGCGCAATACATGAGCCATGGCCAGGCCCCAGTGGGTGCGCGCGAGGGCGGGGTGGGACGAAGGGAGCGTGCGGGTCCGCAGGGCGAGCACCTCCTGCTGGACCTGGAGCTCCCGGGCATGGTCGTAGCGGTGCCGCGCGAGCTGCGCCAGCACCTCGTGGGCCTCGGCGACTCGTGGGTGGAACGGACCCAGCGCGCTCAGGCGCAGGGTCAATGCCCGCTGCGCGAGCGCGATGCCGTGTTCGACCCCCTCCCGGCTGACGGCGTGGTACGCGGCCGCGCGCAGCAGGGCGTCGCTGACCTCCAGGTGGTCCGGCCCGAGGATCCGCTCCGCCAGCCGCACCGCCTGCAACGACAGCTCGGCCGCCTTGTCCCGGCGCTCGTTGATGGCCTCGAGCAGCGCCTGCTGACCGAGGAGCTGCCACTCCAGGCGCCCATCCCCGCCCATCCGGGTGAGGGAGGCGCGCGTGTGCCCCAACCACTCCTCCGCGCGCTCCCGGTCCTGGCGCCCCAGGTGCAGCACACCGAGCTGGAGCGCCGCCTCGGCGGAGCGCTGGTCCAGGCCGGCGGCCTCGGCCAGCCATCGGGCCTCGAGCAGGCGCCGGGACGCGTCAGCCTCGCCGGCCTTGAGGGCGGCCACGCCTTCGAGCAGCCGCGCCTCGGCGCTGAGCCATGGCAACGACAGGCCGCGCGCCTCCTCCATCGCCGCCTCGGCGGCGGTGAGGGCCGGGCCATATTTTCCCGCGGCCACCAGCGCCCGCACCTCATCGAGGCGGCGGCGCACACCGGGCAGGCGCGCATCGTCGCCAGCCTCCTGCCGGCGCAGCAGGCCCACGTCGTTACACCCTTGCACCCGCTCCATGCCGTCGACCACCTGGGCCGCATGGCTCACCCACTCCTCGTCCGCATGCTGGAGCAGCCGGACCACCGTCGACAGCGAGTCCAGGCGGCCATCGAGACAGGCGAGCTTGAGCGCCAACGTCTCAGGGGACTGCTCGTGGCGCACGTGGGTGGCCCGGCACGCCTCGGTGCGCGCCTCCACCCAGAGCCGGGCCCACTCATCCATGCGCGTGCGCGCGGCCTGGAAGGCCCCTGGCGCCAGGTGGCTGGCGGAGCGCGTGAAGGCCTGCTCCATGGCTGTGGCGGCACGCGCGTTCCACACACGTTCGAGCTGCTCCCGGGCCCCCTCACACGGGGGCTCGCGGCCCAGGTGGAGCGACAGACCCACCGCCGCCAGCGCGAGCAGCCCCGCCCCGGCCATGGCCATTCGCCGCACACGTGGCTGGCCCTCGAGCAAGGAGAGCAACGTTGGCAGATCCGCGTGCCGCTGGGCGGGCCTGGCGCTCAGGCCGATGAGCAGCGCACGGCGCCACGCGGCGGGCATTCCGGTGAGCCCCTCGAGCCGGGGGCTCACCTCCTGCCCCCGGGCCAGGGCCTGGAGCTGCTCGAAGGTGAACGGGAGGTGGCCGGTGAGCGCCTCGGCCAGCGTCAGACAGAAGGAGAACTGGTCCGAGCGCGCGTCCGCGGGGTGTCCCGCGAGCCGCTCCGGCGCGAGATAGGCCGGGGTACCGAGCACCTGCCCCGTCTCGGTCAGCACCCCGGGCGTGGCGGTCAGCGAGCCCGCGATGGCGGCGGCCTGGAGCGGCGCGGCCTCGTGCGCGAGCCCGAAGTCGAGCACCCGCCCCCGGCCGTGGCGCTCCACCATGACGTTCTCTGGCTTGAAATCCCGGTGGACGATACCGGCCGCGTGCGCCGCCGCCAGCCCCCGGCCCGCCTCGAGCAGGACCGAGACAATCTCCCGCCGGGAGCGGGGCGCGTTCCGCAACCAGGCGCGCAGGTTGTCTCCCTCCACCAGCTCCATGGCGAGGAAGACACCGCCCTCGAACAGCCCCACGTCGAAGATGGGCACGACGTGCGGGTGCGAGACACGGGCCATGGCGCGCGCCTCGCGCAGCAGGCGTTCCTGCTCCTGGGTGTCGTCCGGCCGGTTCGAGGGCCTGTGCCACTTGAGCGCCACCCGGCGGTCCAACTCGGGATCGTACCCCGCGTAGACGATGCCCATGCCCCCCTGGCCGATGGGCTCCAGCAGGACATACCGTCCCAGCAGCGCGCCCCTCCACAGAAGGGAGCCTGGCTGCGAGGGGCCGGACGGGCCGGACGGTGGCGCGGAGTCCATCGCTTGGCGAGTGTACCGCACACACGGCCGGAGGCGGAGCGCGGGGGTGTGGACACGTGTCCACACCCTCCGTGGCGAGCCAGTCCTCATCAGCACGTTGCCGGATGTGCCGGACGGCGGCCGGTGACGAGAGTGCCCCCGCTCGTCGTCTCCACGTCTTCCCAACGAACAGGAGTTCATTCAAATGAAGGAACATCGCTCACATCCGCTGCCAGTCCGCCTCTTCCTGCCCTGCCTGACGCTCCTCTGGGGCGCGGGGTGCGGCGTGATCGAGGCCGAGCCCAGGATGGACGAAGCACTCCCGGAGTCGTCCCTGGCCCAGGTGGAGCAGGCGCAGACGCTGACCTACACGCTGCACTGGGCGGACAACCAGGCCACCGGCGACTGCAATTTCGTGAATCCCGTGAACGGGATCGCCTCGGGCCGGTTGGAGGAGCCCCGCACCATCACCGGGCTGGCAGGCAAGCGCATCAGATCCATGCATCTGAGCAGTACCAACAACACCGCGTTCAAGTACGACGACGTGCTGCTGCTCAACTTCAACAACTACATCCTCATGAGCAGCGACCGGCGTGTGGCGGCATACTCCAACGCCCCGAATCCGCTGGGCACCAGCCCGGTGCCGTACGATTGGTCCAAAATCGTCGGCCAGGCCATCGACAACCAGAACCTGCAGCCGGCTTGGTGTACCTCGGGTGCCACGGGCGCGGACTGTACGGTGCCAAGGACGGAGACGGTCGGGACGATGAATGTCAATCTCACCTCCTTCTGGACCATTGATGAGGCGGCCTACCCCTCCCGCCCCGACGCGCGCACCTTCACCCTCGTCACCATCGGGGACGACGAACAGTACATGGACTGCCGCCATGGCGACGTCACGCTGACATTGACCGTGGAGAGCTGTTCTCCCGAGGTCTGCGATGGCAAGGACAACGACTGCGACGGCCTCATCGACGAGGGACTCGGCACCGTCACCTGCGGGGTAGGTGCCTGCAAGCGGACGGTGGAGGCTTGCGTCAACGGCGCGCCGGGCATCTGCACGCCCGGCACCCCCATTCCCGAGACCCGTGACAACATCGACAACAACTGCAATGGCTATATCGATGATAACTACATCGTCAGTGTTCCCGTCTCCACCCTGAGCAATCTCGTCAGCACTTGTACGAGCACGGATCTGAACTCCACCGTCGGCTACAGCCGCGCCTGCGTCGCCGCCGCCCGCCGCTACTGCAATAGCACGGGATGGGAGGGAGGAACCCCCATCGAGTACGGTCCTCCCAACCTGTATCTCGCCTGCTTCCGCGCCAAGGGGTTCTTCATTTCGCTCGACGAATTGAACGGCCCTGGCTGCACGGCGACCAACCTCATCACCACGCCCGAGTACTCGAAGGCGTGCACCTCAGCGGCCAGCCGCTACTGCGCCGACCGGGGCTACGTGGGCGGAATTCCTCAGGAGTTCGATGGGAGCAGGATCTACATCAACTGCGTCGACCAACAACCGTCGAGCAACGGCTACTTCGGCGGTGTCAACAACACCGACTGGGCTTGGAGGACGAACTGCCTGAGCTCGCCCCTGGCCGGGCCGGAGTTCTCCAAGGGCTGCCGTGCGGCGGCTCACCGCTGGTGTGCATACGACCAGAATGCCGTCTCCGGGGTGCCTGTGGATGTGGGTGCCACCATGAGCAATCTCGCGTGCATCTACCGCTGATGCGCACCCGGTGAGGCCAGGCTCTGGCGTACGTGGAGCCTCTGATGAAGCGCATGAGCTGCTTCGCGCACGAGAGAAGACGCCTTCCGGCACCAGCGCATGGTAGTGAGGGGTTACTTGCAACGCCGAGTACCTGATTGCTGGGCTTCTGAATGTGGAGGCGGCGGGAATCGAACCCGCCGCCGGCAAGCCCTCACCTCATGAGACCGGCACGGGCTCCACGCAGCCGTCGAAGATGCGGACGGTGGTGCCATCGAACTTCGTGAGCTGGAAGAAGGCGTCGTCCTCGTTGAAGGTGCGGCTCATCTCCCGCAGCAGCCCGATGGCCACCTTCTCGCCCAGGGGCAGTGACTCGGTGTAGTCGCTGCGCCAGTGCACGCCCGCCGCGTTGCGGAAGAGGGCCAGGTTGCCCGCCAGCTTGTTGAGCTCGCCCCCCACCGTCAGTTGTGACGCGTCCGCGCCCGTGTACGGCATGAGCGCGGTGCCATCCGCGCTGGCCACCATGGGATTCTCCACGGGAGCCTTCTCATCGAAGAAAGCCTTGAGGATGGTGGCGCATGCACCGGCGATGGTGGCGTGGCCCGCGCCGTAGGCCGGGTGCGTGGGCGCTCCCTCCGGGTAGGCCTGCGGCAGCAGGTACGAACCGTAGCGCTCCGGGAAGTAGGGGGAGAGCCCTCCGTTGGAGAGCGAATGCCGGATGTTCGCGCTGAACGGGTAGGTGCGCCGCTCATTGAGCGCGTTGTCCACGCGCCCTCCGTACTCCTCGGGACGCAAGCGGCGGTGCACGCCCCACTTCTGCCACCACACGGCGCGCCCCGCCCGTCCCGCCACCTCGATGAGCACCTGCAGCAGGTGGACCGGGCCGAAGGTGGTGAAACCCACCTGGGTGCGCGAGTCCCCCGCCGTCCCGGGCGGGTCGTACGGGTTGCCCGGATTGAAGGGGAAGTCCATGTCCACCATGGGCCGGCCCGTACTCGCCGGGTTGCCCAGGCGCTGGTCTCCCGTGGGCTCGGACATCAGGTAGAAGGCCGCGTTGTAGAAGGCGTTCACCACCTGGTCGAAGTGGACGAAGTTGGCCCCGTCCCGCAGGTTGCGGATGAAGCGGCGCCGCGTCATGTCGAGCTGGTCCCCGCCCCGGTCATCCCGGCCGTTCTGCACGGCCAGCCAGTCACTGAAGCCGGTGAGGTAGTCGGCGGCGGCCCCCAGCTCCGGGAAGCCCTTCACCGTCCAATGCCGCTGGTCGATGACCTGCGAGCCGTAGGTGATGTAGCCATCGGCGGCGTCTCGCCCCTGGCCCTCCGGCTTGCGCGGATCCACGTTGCCCTTGAGCAGGAACTGCGAGACGTACGGGCCCACCTGCTCGCCCGGGTAGATGCCACGGAAGAGGTTCTGCGCGTTGACACTCCGCGTCCCACCGAAGCTGGGGAACTCGCCGTCGAGCGACTCGATGGCGCGCTGGAGGATGCTGCCAGCGGTGGTGGCCTCGGTGGCGTAGTCGATGAAGGGCACGTCGCGGGCCAGGGCCATCCAGTACAGCTCCCCCATCTCATCGGCCGCCTGCTCGCTGTCGAAGCGCGGCGCGGGAAGCAGGGTGATGGACTGGGCGTCCGGAGCCTCCAGGTCGAAGGCGAGCCCCGCCTGCGGATTGGTCAGCTTCTTGGCTCCCCCCAGGAGGAGCTCCTCGAAGTCAGCGGGGTCGCGGCTCTCCAGGGCGCGCAGCAGCGAGCCGTAGGAGACGGGGTCCGGGTCACCCAGGCTGTCGTGGCGCAGGCCCTTGGAGAAGTTGCCGACGAAGGCACGGCTCGGGTAGTTGACCTCATCGTTGTTGTTGAAGTGCGCGGAGTGCGGACGCGCGGCGGCGAGCTCCGCGGCCTGCTCGCGCATGCGCAGTGCCGACAGGCGCCGCTCCTCCACCCGGCGGGGAAGGCCCGCGTCCGGGGTGTTGACCGAGTCGAAGATGGCCAGCCCCAACGAGGGGAACCCATTGTCTCGTCCGGCCCCGAAGGACAGCTTGACCGCGGTGAGCTGAATCGGGCTCGGCCTGCTGTGCAGCACCTGCCAGCTCTGGCCATCCCCCGAGCATTCCCACCAGAGCGTCCCCGCGGCCTCGCGCAGCCGCCACCAGAGGTGCCGCGCGGGCTCGTACGGCACGCTCGCCAGCGAAGTGCGCGTCCCCGAGACGGTCTGTCCGCAATGCAGCACCCCGTTCTCGACGAGCATGCCCACCTCGTTGACATCCTCGGTCACGAGCGCCCGGAAGAAGGTCCGCGCCCCCAGGACGGGCCTCAGCGTCTGGGTGACCTCGAGCTTGAAGCTGGAGCCCGTCAGGTCATACGGGACGGTGGAGACGTAACCCGAGGCCGTCTTGCTGAGCCCGTCGGGGTAGAGCTCCAGGCGCTGGTTGACCTCATGGGTACTTCCGAAAGCGAGCCACTTGCTGGTGTCCGTCGAGTTGTCGTTGAAGTTGTCACTGAGTGTATGCGCTTTCGCCATGGTGGACTCCTCACGGGCAGGGCTCGTCCCGGCCGCGTGTCTGGGTATACGGGAGCCCTCTGACAGTCATTGATTGGCGCCACGGCGTCTCAATCCGTCAGCAATGGAGGCAATTCGTTGCATTCACAACACCGCAACCGGAGCATGCCATCCGTGTCAGGGAATTCGAGCCGCCACCAGGGCCCTCCATCCGGGAGATCACGTACGGTGCGCGGGTGGGCGCGGAACCCTCCACGGCCCACGCGAACCGCCATGGCGCTTGACTCCGCGCGGGGGCTGTTGAGGGGGGAAGCCGACTTCGCGCGCGAGTCCTTCGCCGCGCGCTGAAGCCCCCTACGACGACTCGCCCACCACCGCGCGCCGGATGCCCTTCAGCTTGTCGGGGTTGCGCGTGACGTAGAGGGCGACGATCCGGCCGTCCTCGATGGCAAACGCCGTGGTCTGCAGCATTCCATCCGGATCCATCGTGAC
Source organism: Archangium sp. Cb G35 (assembly GCF_001896145.1). Taxonomy (NCBI): domain Bacteria; kingdom Pseudomonadati; phylum Myxococcota; class Myxococcia; order Myxococcales; family Archangiaceae; genus Archangium; species Archangium sp. Cb G35. Next base: position 719,704 of record NZ_MPOI01000002.1, on the reverse strand, counting down.
GTACGCGGGCAGGCCATCGATGGTGCCCTCATGCACGATCCGCGCCAAGCCCACGGCTGGAATGCGCCACACCCCTTCGAAGAAGCGCACCAGCTTCTCCCGGCCGTAGATGGGATTGGGGACCGCCTTCGCCTTGCCGCCGCCGTCGGCGTACAGGATGGCGTCCTGGGCCAGCAGTGCCTGGAGCGCCTGCGTGTCGCCGCTCCGGGACGCGGCATGGAACGCCGAGGCCAGCTCGTGGCCCTTCGCCTCCGTCACGGGGAAGCGGGGCCGGGCCTCCTGCACATGGTCCCGCGCCCGGCTGGCGAGCTGGCGGCACGCCGCAGGAGAGCGGTCGATGGCCTTCGCCACCTGCTCGAAGTCCATGCCGAACACATCGTGCAGGAGGAACGCGGCGCGCTCCAGGGGGGACAGGCGCTCCAGGGCCAACATCAGGGTCAGCGTCAAGTCATCGCCCTCCACTGTCTCGATGATGGGCTCTGGAAGCCAGGTCCCCACGTACTCCTCGCGCCGGACGCGCGCGGACTTCAGGACGTCCAGGCACAGACGCGTCACCGTGCGGACGAGCACGGCCTCGGCGTCCCGCACGACGTCGCGATTCGTCTGGTGCCAACGGAGATACGCCTCCTGCACCACGTCCTCCGCCTCCGCGACGATGCCCAGCATCCGGTACGCGATGCGGAGCAGCCGGGGGCGGAGCGGGTCGAAGACGTCCGCGGGATTTGAATCAGGCGGCTTCACTGCGAGGAGTCACCGGGTGCACGATCCGGAAGCCCAGGACGAGCCGGTTCGCGATGTTGATGACGCCAATCATGAGGGTCAGCTTCACGATCTCCTCTTCGGTGAAGTGCGCTTTGAGCGCGGCGTAGTCCTCGTCGGGTGCGTGCGTCTGGGAGACGAGCGTCAGGGCCTCGGTCCAGCCCAGGGCCGCCCGCTCGCGGTCGGTGTACAGCGGCGACTCACGCCAGCCGTCCAGAAGGTAGATGCGCTCCTCAGTCTCCCCATGTGCGCGGGCGTCGCGGGTGTGCATGTGGATGCAGAAGGCGCAGCCATTGAGCTGGGACGAGCGGATCTTGACGAGCTCGCGGAGGCTCGGCTCCAGCCCCAGGGCCTCCACCTTCTTGCTGAAATCCACCATGAGATTGAGGGCGTCCGGCGCGACCGCGAAAGCATTCATCCGGGGCTTCATGTGTAGGTCCTCGTTCTGAAGGGCGAAGTGCCCTTCCATCCCCAGGACGACGCAGCCGGTGCCGCGTGTGACATGGCCATTTTAAATGACTGAAAGGCCCCAGGAGGCGCCCCCGGATGATTACCGGCAGTGGTTTGCTCCTTGGGTGTCACCCAGAGTTCCTCGCCATGGGCGTCATCGGCGGCGGCGAAGAAGATGTCATCCCCGGCGCGGGTGAAGGCGCGCGGCGAGGACGAGGCCGCTCCCGGCACGAGGTCCAGCAGGAGCTTGGGCGCGTCCGCTCCCCGGTGGAGCTTCCAGGGCTCGCGGCCGTGCACGCCGGGGAAGGCGACGCCCGTCAGCTTCTCGGAGAGTTCCCAGAGCCGGCGTTGGGTGTCGCTGTCGTAGGACGCGGCGCTCGACCGGACCACGATCGGGTTCCCCTTGGCCTGCTGGAATCCACGGACCGAAGGCGCGACGGGTGCTTCGCTACCGGTCCACCCGCACTGCTCGGTAGAATGCAGACCTCACCCTGGAGGTCCCGAACATGAAGTTCTCAGTCACTCGTACGCTCGCGATGATGGCATCCGTTTTATCAATGGGGCTCATGCCCGGCTCTTCCGAGGCCGCCTACACGGTCACGGTGGTGAATCACAACATCACCGGTGAACGCACCGACAACTATCCGGATTGGTTCGGAGTGAGAGACCAGGTTCTAAACGGTGCCGACGTCGCGACGATGCAGGAGGTCTGTTCCGCCGATTTCGCGGAGTTCCAGGCATTCTTCGCGCAATATGGTTGGCATACCGCATTCATTCCGATGTCGAAGTATAGCGAGGCTGACCTCGACAAATGCGGCGTCGACGGCGACCTGGGCCAGGTTCTCGCCTCGAATCGCCCTATGAGCCTGCACTCCTACCGTTTGCCTGTGATGGGCAAGTATCACGGCGAGTTGGGCTATCCAGGCGGCAGGGAATTCACTCTGTTCTGTGCGGACGTACCCAGTATGCCGACGCCTGGCCTGTTCACCTTCTGCACGACGCACCTTTGGAGCGGCCACTCCAGCGTCTCGGACGCCCAGGACTTCGAAATCCGTGCCGAACAGGCCACCAGAATCAACAGCATTTTGAAGCCACTCGTTCAGGCGGGGCACCGGGTCATTTTGACAGGCGATTTCAACAGCAAGCCCGACTCGTTGGCGATGGACAGGATCTATCGCGTCAACCCTGACGGTTCGGTCAACACCAATAAGGTCTTCTGGGAAGTCGACAACTCCTACGACCCAATCTGCGGGGCCTCCAAGCTTTGCCGCGACGGCCGGCCGACGATCCAGTTTACGAATGGCAACTGGGCGAAATACGACTACATCTTCGCTGGCAACGTGGGCGTGAACGGTCACACCGGTCTGGCGCTGACGAACATCTACTATCCGGGCAGCCCACCGACCTCCACTCACAAGCTGATAAAGGGTTGGGTGAACTTTCAGTAGCGAAGCCGCTTTGATGCCGGCGGCGATGGCGAGGATGAAAGGCCAGGAAGGCGGGCAACCCGGATGCGCAGCGCCAGTTCCGGGTTGCCCGCCAGCCGTCATACGTTCCATTGCAAAAAGGCTAATAGTTTATTCGACACAAGGAAAAACACGACATGAGCAAATGGACAAAGTGGGCTTGGGCATGGATCGCGGCATTGCCGTTCGCAGCGCAGGCACAGGTCGACCTGGCGGCGCTCGATCGCGACATGGCCGGGCCGCGGGCGCAAGTACTGGTGCTGGGCACCGTGCACTTGCGCGACATGCCGAAAGGCTTCAATCCGGCATCGCTGGACGGAGTGACGGACCGGCTGGCGGCGTTCAAGCCCGACATCATCACAATTGAGGGAGAGTCCGGCGAGGAATGCGATCTCGCTGCGCGCCATCCCGCCAGGTACGGCCCCGATTACTGCGACCCGACTGACGCGGCGAAAGCGGCCACCGGGATGGACGTGCCCGCCGCCCTCGCCGAAGTGGACAAGACGCTCAAGGCCTGGCCGGCGCAGCCGGCGCCGGCGCAGCGGCGGCGCCTGGCCGCGCTGTTCCTGGCGGCAAACGACCCTGCCTCGGCCTATGTGCAGTGGCTGCAGTTGCCGAAAACCGAGCGCCGTGCCGGCGACAGCCTGGATGCGTCACTGGTGGAGAACCTCCGCCGGATCGCGACGATCAACAACGAAAACTACCAGCTGGCCGCACGCCTGGCCGCGCGCCTGGGCCTGCAACGGGTGTACGCGGTGGACAACCATACCGGCGACCGCATGGATGTCTCGGACATCAAGGCTTTCGCGCGTTCGATCGAAGCGGCGTGGGCCGCGGGCGGCACGGGGTTGGGCGAACTTGTAAAGCGGGAGCAACTGCTGTCGCAAGCTTCAGACCTGCTGCCGCTGTACCGCTACATCAACGAGCCGAAAAACCTGCGGGTGCTTGCCGAGACCAATGTCAGCGCGGCCATGCGCGCAAAGTCGCCGGAAGGCTACCCGCAGATGTGGGTCGCCGGCTGGGAAATCCGTAACCTGCGGATGGTTGCCAATATCCGCGAGACGTTCCGGGAACGCCCCGGCGCGCGCGTGCTGTCCATTGTCGGTTCCTCGCACAAGCCGTGGTTCGACGCATGGCTCGGCCAGCTGCAGGGTGTGGATATCGTCGACGTGGCGGCCGTGCTGAAGTGACGCGGTCGCGCGGCTCAGGCCGTGCTCTGACAGCTCCTCTTTCTCCGGAACCTTGCGCGGTAGGACCATGATGACGGTCGTACCCTTGCCGGGTTCCGGCTCGATGTGGATGGTCCCGCGCAGCACGCCGGTGACCAGGTTGTAGACGATGTTCATGCCGCGCCCCGAGCCGCCCTGCCCCATCTTGGGGGTCTCGCCAGGGCACACACTACCACCAGGCTCCCACGAGACTCCGCCAGGCCCGCGCTGGGAGTGCCAGGCGGCAGGTTCGATTCCCGCCGCTTCCACTAGAGGTTGCCCGCCGCCTTGAGTCGAACCCACTCCTAAATAAGGAGGCACGGCTCGCATCAGGGGACCAAATCGGTTCTTGTCGGACCAAATCAGGACCAAATCCGGAGGCGTATAGGAGGGATGGGGGCGGTGTTGAGGGAGAGGGCAGGAGCCGAGGGGGCGAGGAGGGCTGCTGACGGGTGCCACGAGGGCTGTGCTCCGGGCCAGTGGAGACGCCGTGCAGCCCCATTGGGCACACGCCTCTTGGATACTCCTCGAACGCGCGGCTCGCCGCTCGAGGCGGCCGCCAGCCCGGGAGGGGAGGCGACCCCTCTGGCGTGAGTTCGTCGGGGAGCCCTCCGGCCCTCCTTCAATGACAGGAGGGATCCCCGCAGGGCAATGGCTGGGTGGCACACAAAGACATACCTGTATCTCGCCATTGACCTGGCGTCGAGTCATGTGGAACGCGAGACTCGACTTCACAAGAAAGAGGATGTTCTCCCATGATGACCCCAGGCACCACATCCACGACACAAACAGACATAGGTCCAAGCCAATCCCAGTTCTATGAGTCCAAGAGTTTTGGCGGCGCCCCCCACACCTACTCCGTGGGGGATGACGTCAATCTCTACCCGGGCTTCCTCAATGATAGATTCAAGTCGGTGATGGTGGGCCCGGCGGCCAAGGTGCTGGCCTGGCAGCACGCCAACAGTACGGGAAACTACGCGGTCCTCACGGGCAACAACCCGGACATCACCTCCATCGGAGGACTCTCGCGGTTCAAGGTCCTCGCCAATGACACGCGCGTCATCGCCTTCAAGTTCAAGGACGCCACGGGAGGCGAGGCGAGGCGCTACTCGCTCAAGGTGAATGCCGCCGATGTCGGTGAGCAGCTGCTCTATTCCAACGCGGATGACGAGTTCAAGCTCGTGGGCACGATGCCCGTGAGCGGTCCGCCGGTGACCACCGCCATCTACGTCCGCGACGAGCAGTCGGGCGTCTACATCGCGACGGGGTCGGTCTACTTCCAGTGGAACGCGGAGACCCAGCAGGTCGACATCGTCTCCCAGGAACAATTCCCGGCGCAGTTGAAGCACGAGCGTGAGGACGCCAGCCGGTTCATCATCACGCTGACGTCCGCCCAGCTGCCGCACTGAGCCGTGTCCACGCCAGGACCTGGTACTGGCCCACGGGCGGTCCTTCACCGTCCGTGGGCCAGTCAGCCAGCGAGTGGGTTTCGCCACCGCGACCCGCGCTTGCCCGGAATGGAAGTCTGATATGTTTGGGTGTTCGCGCACTGCGTTGGGTGCCGCAGCACCCGGTGACGCACCACCCGCAGCAGTCGCTCCACCTCACCTTGCGTGGGCGGGGGCAACGCCTCGAAGCGCACGCCGCCCTCGCTTCCAATAGAGGTTGCCCGCCGCCTTGAGTCGAACCCACTCTTAACGAGGAGGCGTGGAGCATCTTGGGGGACCAAATCGGTTCTTATCGGACCAGATTTGGACCAAATCCGTTGGCGTATAGGCAGGAGAGAGGCCGTGTTGAGGGGGAGGGCTGGTGCAGAGGGGCCGAGGAGGGCCGCTGACGGGTGCCGGCCGAGCTGTGAGCCGGGCCGGTGGAGAGGCCACGCAGCCTCGCTTGCTTCACGTACGCCAGCACCCGCCGCCTGCCTCCACACCTGACGCAGGTGAACACGTCCACCGCGAATGTCCTGCGCAGCAGCCCCGCGAAAGTCTACTGGCGGCGTCCTCTCCTTCCTCCGCTCCTGCCTCAGGCGCCACGCTCGCCTCCTCTGCTCCTACCTGGGGGCGCGTCACGCTCCTCTCCTCCGCTCCTGCTTGGGGGAGCACGCAGCCACGACGCGCCCTACGAGGTCTTGCTCCAGAAGCCCGGGTACGAATACGGTCATCCACAATGCACGCCGAGCCAACCGTGGATGCGAAGTTCGAGGCCCATTTTTCCCGTCTCGTACAAGATCGAAAGCCTTTCGAGCGGGGTGGGACGGCGATTGTATTCGGCAATGCACGCAACGCGCGTACGGTGCTCGAGAACGGGGCGTCGAAGGTCTTTCTCTTCCTCGAAGAGTCCCATGGCCGGCTCACGTCGGAGGCGGAGCGGTCTCTCGGAGAGCTGGCCGGGTCGGGGAAGGTCACCGTGCTCCCCGGCTTTCGAGATGTATTCGGCAGCAATGTCGTCACCGAGTCCATCAGCGCCGTGGTCTTCTCGGCAACGCCCTGGGAGTGGCGTACGGAGGGACGCATTCGCAACATCTTGTCCTTCCTGGCTCCGGTGCTCCTCCCGACAGCACTCGTGGTGCGAGCGGGGAACGGAATCAGGCCTGACATGATCATCGACTGGAGGAAGGAAGTCGACGCCGGGTTTGCCGCGCAACCGAGCGGACTATTGCACTGGCTCATGTGGCAAATACCCGCGCTCTACCGGTTCTCGGGCGACTGGCACCTTTCGGCTGGGGAGCCAACCCTTTCGGATGCGATCGACCGCGGTCTTCTCCCTCGAGCCGGGCGTGCATACGATCTCGGTTGCGGAATAGGGAAGAACTCGCAGTTCCTGTGCCGGGCGGGCCTCGATGTCGTGGGCATTGACCGGGCGGATCTCGCGATTCGAGTGGCGTCTACCCATGCGGAGCGCGAAGGGATGAAGGTGCGGTTCGTCTGCGGTGACGTTCTGGACGGATCGTTTTACGACAAGCCCGCATCGCTCGTGGTCGACCGGGGTTGCTTCCACTGCCTTCTTCCCGCGCAGAGACTCCGCTATCTAGACAGGGTGTGGAATGCTCTGGAGCCAGGGGGCATGTTGTTCCTCCAGGTGTTCGCCGGCGAGTTCCAGGCCAGCATCAACGTGTCATCCTTCTCCGAGGCCGAGCTTCGGAGGCTCTTCGAGCCGGGCTTCGAGTTTCTCGAGGTACGTCGCGCTCCGTACGTTGGATTGCCCACAGGGTCCTATGTCGCAATCATGAGGAAGCGCGTTTCTCCGGCCTCCCCTCATTGGATCAGCGAGAAGGAGAGTGCCGAAATAGGTCTGGGCTGCTCAGCGCTCGAGGAGCCCGGTGCTGAGCTGGTCCGGGTGATTCCCCCATGGCTCCACCCTTGGCTCTGGATGAAGCTGCGCTGGCCCGCGGGAACGCTCTGGGGGCGGATCGCGATCACCGCTCCCAGCTCCGTGGTTCTGGATGCCCTGGTGGAAGAGGCCTCCCTCAGAGTCTGGTACCATCAGGACTTCCGGATGAGCGCAGGCGTCGGTGTGTTCCAGGTCGACGGCGTTCCGCACGCCATGCGCGTTCATCGGGTTGACGATAGAACGGTGGAATGGCGATTCGAACAGCCTCACGGGTTGCGTGGCTCTTCCGTGCGGATTCAAGTGGGCGATGGTTCGAATGGCCGCTCCATCGTGAGCGTACGCCACGCTTTGAACTCTGTTCGGTCAGGAACGCCCTTCGTCAAATCTCCTGTGCTTGGCTGGCGGCACGCACTCGAGAGACTCAAGTCCCACGTGACCGCACGCGTTGATGCATAGGGTCGAACGCGAACGAGACTCGGCGTAGACGGGTGAACCTCGCGGCCTCCAAGTCTTTCCGAGGAGTTGCGGCTGGCCCGCGGGGTGCATCGACCTCGCGGACGGTGCGGAGGGAGAGGGGATGGGCTTGGCCGCTGAGGATGTTCCAGGAGGAGGGCTACTACTTCGTCACATCCAGGTGCTACCAGGGACGGCTGCTGCTGCGTCCCAGCGTGGAGATGAACGAGGTGGTGGGGGGCGTGCTGGCACGAGCCGTCCAGCAGAGTGCGGGCAGCGTACGGCTGCACGCCTTCACCTTCGCCTCCAATCACTTCCACCTGTTGGTATGGGCACGGGGGGCCGCGCTCGCCTCCTTCATGCGTGGGCTACCAGCGACCAGCGCGGTGGCGCAACTGGGGGCGAAGGTGAAGCTCGACCCGCACTCGGCGCGCGAGGTCATCGAGCATCTCGTGGACGGGCGCTTCCTGCAGCCGGCGTGAAAGCGGCAGGTTCGATTCCCGCCGCCTCCACTTTTTTACGCCGTGCTTACGGGTGGTTGGCAGCTTCCTCCATCCGTGTTGCACGTATGTCGCACGCGGGCGCAGAGGGCCGGTCGAGAACCCCGACCGCCTCTCTGCGCGTGTCCGGGCTCAGGTGGGCGTAGCGCTCCGTCATGTCGATGGTCGCGTGCCCCATCAGTTCCTTGATGACCGTCAGCGGTATCCCCCTCATGGCGAGGTGGCTGCCGTAGGTGTGCCGCAGGTCATGCCAGCCGATGCGGCCCTGCTCGCGCGTGATGCCCGCCCGCTGGAGGGCCCGGCGCAGCGGCAGCTTGAGCAGCCCGTCGGTAAGCGGCTGGCCATCCTCCTGGCAGAACACGTAAGGGCCGCGCAGGTGCCGGTGTCCCTTGAGCACGTCCACTGCCGAGCCCGGCAGTTCCACCGTCCGCTCGCGTCCGCCCTTGGGCAAGCCCGAGACACCGCGCCAGATGGTACGGCGGACGTGCAGCTTGCCGCGCTGCAAGTCCACGTCGCCCCACTGGAGCCCGATCAGTTCCCCTTGCCGCAGCCCCGCCTTGAGCGCCACCAGGAGCAGCGCTCGCCATTCCGGCTCGGCGGCGTTGAGCAGGCGCGCTGCCTCCTCGAAGGTGAGGAAATCAAAGGGCGGCTTCGGCAGCTTCGCGAAGAGCCTCACGCGCGGGGCCTGTTCCATTGCCCGCTGCTCTTCCGCGACCGCCAGCAGCTTGCTCAGCACCGTCAACACGTTGTTGATGGTTTTGAGGCTCAGCGGCTTTGGTTCCTCGCCGCTGCGCTTGCGGAGGGCTGCCCGCGTGGGGGCCTCCTTCCGGGCGCGCGCTGCCGACTTCTTCTTGCGCATGACAGCCTTGAAATCCTCAATCTCAGCCGGGCCAATGGCAGCCAGCGCCATTTCACCGAAAAATGGCAGGATGTGAGCCTCTAGGATTTGGCTCTTGCTGACGACGCTGGAATGCTTGTTGTTGTTCTCGCTGTAGGTGAGGAAGCGCGGGGCAAACTCCGCCAATGTCATAGGGCGCTCTCCGTTGTTGTTCTCCTTTCCAAAGGTTCCATTGAGGAGGGAGGCGCGCAATTCGCGCTCATACTGCTCGGCACCCCGGCGCGTCTGCACAGGCGAAAACTTCACGACTCGCTGTCGCCGTCCGTCCGGGTGGTGGAACACGAAGTCCACTTGCCAGGCCTCCTCGACCTTTCCTGCCTTGTTCTGCCACTTCCGCAATCTGACGCTCATTTCCGACTCCCGAGCGCAGAATCACGACCCTTACCGGCTGTCCACTCTAGCAGGGCCGCGCGGCGGATGCGGAGGGTTTTCCCGATGCGAGCGACGCCGGGAACCTGCTCTAGCCGGATCGCTTCGTAGAGAGTCTTCCTGTTCACGCGCAGTATTTCGGCGGCTTCCTCCACCGTGAGAAACGCGGGCGCGGCGTCCGCAGCAACGGGGGGCGTGCTCATGGCTGGCTCCCCTCCTGCACGGGCGTTGCTCTCCGCGTTGGGGAAGGGGCCGCACTCCCGAGAATGCCGCGCCGCTGGTGCATGGACGCGCGAGATTCCCGCCGATCCCCAACGCTGGCCCGTTGGCAAGTGGCCACAGGCGTCGCCTGGAGTGACCACAGGCGCGGCCTGGAGTGACTACCGGCGTCTTTCCCGGCGCCCTCACCTGTCAGCCAACAACGGCGCACGCATGCGCCACACACGGAGGGTTTCCCCTCCAGGGATTCGATCTTGTTCATCACCTACCCGCCCTGAACGACACGCCCAACAGCCCAAGAACTACCCAGGCCAGCAGTGACACAGTGCAAAGCCGCGTGTCCAGGCCACGAACAAAGCGAGAGGGGGGATCGGCAAGGGTGCAGCCGGGCAACCAAGGGCCGCACAAGCGAGCGAATGGGGCACGGCCCGCATCGACCGCGACCACGAAGCGCGCGGCGACTGACCGTCTGGCCTGCCTGGATGCTCGCCACGAGGTCCGCGTCGACGTGGCCTCCTGTCCGGCCCGTATGGACGTGCCAAAAGCACAACGCGCATCCAGACGGGCAGGCAAGGGAGGCGGGTAGCGACAGCGTGGCCACCACCGGGCCCACCAACGCCACCACTCAGCGCCACCAGTGGCGCCACCACCGGGCCCACCAGCACCACCACTCAGAGCCACCAGCGGCGCCACCACGGAGGCCACCACGCGCCACCACCGGGCCCGGGCTACTCGTAGGACCTGACCGCTAATAACGGACCATGCCGAACCGTCGCGCGTGAGTGCACAACAGGCCCGCGCCTTGCCGGGTCCTGCAAGGGCACATGCCGCGCGCCAGCGGACGGAAATAACACACACATGTAGGAAACAAATCTGTACTGATTTCCCCGATTCGGGCCTGAACGCGCAATTCGTGCAATATTTGTTTCCGACTTGTTTGGAGCGGTCGCGAGCTTTGGAGGGGTCCACCTGCGCCCCGGTCCCGCCGGGAGAGCCGCATCCTTGCGGTCATGGTACGCTCCCCCATCTACGAGGTGAGGTAGAGCGTGGGACTGGCACTCAGGCACCCGGACATCGGCGAGATGATCGGAGATTACAAGGTCGTGGGGTTCTTGGGCGCGGGGGGCCTCGGCATCGTCTACAAGGTCGAGCGCGGGGGCCGCTTCTTCGCGTTGAAGCTCCTTCTAATCCCCAAGCTGGACGGGCGGGGCAAGCGGGAGATCGGCATTCTCATTCACCTGGAGAACCCCGGCGTCGTCCGCTACGTGGGTTCGGATTTCTGGCCGGACCCGGTTATCGGCCATCCCTATATCGTGATGGAATACGTGCCGGGGGACACGCTTTGGACGTTTGCCTACAAGCGAAACCCGTCGGCTCGGAAGGCGACGCGCATCATCCTGGACGCGGCATTGACGCTCGGGGAGGTACACGCGGCGGGTGTGTTTCATCGCGATGTGAAGCCGGAGAACATCGTCATTCGGGAAGGGAACGAGCGCCCGATCCTGATTGATTTCGGGATTGGTTCTCTGGCCAGTGCCCCGACTCTCACCGGCTCGCAGCTCCCGCCCGGGACAGAGGAATTCCGCTCTCCCGAGCAGATACGCTTTCAGCGCGCCAACCCGGACGGCACGGGTCAATACGAGTACGGGCCCACCGATGAGATGTGGGCATTGGGCGTGACTTATTACTGGCTGCTGACGGATGCGCTGCCCTTTGGCGAGCGCACGGATGAAGGGGGCCTGGACGGGCTGCGCGAGCGTATCTTGACTCAGCGGCCCGAAGCGCCGCACGTCGTCAACCCCCGCGTGCCGCTGGCCGCCTCGCTGCTGTGCATGAAGATGCTCGCGGAGCGGCCAGAGGGCCGCTTCCCGTTGGTTGCGACACTGTGCGCGGCTCTGAATGAGTCCCTGTCCAACGCGGAGAACGACGCGACCTGGGAGCCGCCGCTCGTGGATCCGCTTGATCCGCAGACGACCACGACGCTCGATGACCCGGCCAAGCAGGAGCCAAACGAACAGCGGCGCATGTTTCTAAAGCTGGTGAAGCGGCGCCCCCGGCGCGGGCAGCCCTCTCCGAACGCGGCACCCGTGCTCTTCGTGCCCGCTGCGGTAGCAGGCCCCCGGCCCCCGGTCGCAGCCGCGAACCAGGACAAGCTCCCCATGGTAGAAGCGCCGCGCGTGGACCCGGCCCCGGTGGAGCACGAGCCGCCCGTAATGAGCGCCCCGGTGCCGCCAGCACGCGAACTCGAGCCTGCCGCAGGTCCACCCCCTCAACGCGCAGCGTGGCGTCTCGGGGTCGTTGGGTCCGTGCTGACGGTGGCCGTCGTTGCCCTGTCCGTTGGCGCGAACTTGTGGGGGCCTGGCTCTTCGAGCCGCACCAGCGAGGCACGGTTGGAGCTGCCGCTACCGCCTACGTCCCCCAGCTCGACCGACGCAGGCGTGCGCGGTCGTGAAGTGGCGCCCAATGCAAAGCCGCTGGAATCTCTCCCTGGAGGAGACGCGGCACCCGATGGGGCTCAACTTCCCGCGTCTACCGCTAACGACATGCTTCGCACGCCCGCTCAGACGCCCAAGAACGAAACGCCGAAAACGCAGACGCAAGGTGCAGGGTTCCGCTTGCCGGTGAAGCCCGCAGCATTGGCGGTCTGTGCACTGCTCGACGGGGGATGCACCGCGCCCGCTTCCCAGGTGCGCACCGAGCCCCCCGCGATTACGTGCCCCCAGGATTGGCGAAAGACCCACGAGCGGTTCAACGTTGCTAGGGGTGAGCCGATGGCAACGGTGAAAGGGTACAAGGGCGAGCGTGGAGAGCTGGCCAGGGTGAAGGATGGCCCCGTTACCCTCCAGGTTGGTGGCGAAGGGCTCGTGGGCAATCTGCCCGCCGGGACCTTGCTTCTTGGACAGTGGCAGCTCGGCGACAACCGCCTTTTCGGCACCTTCACCGAGGCGAAGATTCCAGGCGAGGGGACTCTTCCCGTGTGTTTGGTTGCTGGCCTGGAAATCGTCACGGTCTACGTGGACGAGCACGGCAAGCTTTTTGAGTGCCCCCCCGGCTTGGGCGTGTGCCTCGATCCCGGAAGCACGCCCGGCAACGTCAAGACAGACACGCGCGTTCTCCTCATTGAGCCTGTCGGGCAGCCCTGAGATTATTACCTTGCCCTTTGGAGGTTGAGTTTCCGTGCTGCCCCCCTCTCCCGGTGCCGTCCTGCTTGGCCGCCCTGCTCGCTGGTGCTGCGCAAGCCGCAGAGCCTCCCCCCGTCCCCCGCTGCGCCGCGACGGCGCGTTTTGACTTGTCAGCAGGGTCCCCGGAGGGAGTGCTGGAAGTGTGCACTAGCGCGGACGAGCCGACAGCGTTTGTCTTTGACTCCCGCGTCGCTGGGGGGGCGGTGCAGTTTCAGCCAGTGGGACGCCTCGCGCATTGGGCACTCGGGGAAGACGGGCTGAGTCTCTACGTCATTCCCAGGGGGGATTATCTGCCTGGGGAGCGGGTAAAGGTGACGGTGCGCTTCGCGGATGGCGCGGCACCGGCGAGCGCGAGCTTTTGGCTCGTGGGCCATGCGGCAAAGGGGACGCGCCGGGTGTATGTGTTCCGGCAGCCGCGCCCGCCCGACGTTTGCGAGAAAGAGAGGGACGAAGCACAGGCCGAAGCGCGCCAGTGCCAGGAGGACAAAGCGCGGCTTCTGGCCGAGCGTCAGGAGCCGGGCGGGCTCATGGGGCTCGCATGGCTGGAGGGGGCCGGGGTCGTGGCGTCTACAAGCATTCGCCAGTCGGTGACGAAGCCGCCAGCCAACGCGCTGCGGCTCGTTGAAGCCCGGAGCTACAGCTACACGCCCACGGGCGAGACACACCCGGCAAGCGTGGCTGTGCGTCTGGGCCTCTCTAACCCCGGCGCCGAGCCCTGGACACTGGCGGGGGCGGCGCTGGTGGACTCGGCGGGGGAACAGGTGGAGCTTGCCCATTGGCCACTGGCGCCCATCCCCGCGAATGGGGCCGGTGCCGTCGTGGTAGGCATCGAGGGGGAGCGCGCGCAGCTCGGCTGCCCCTGCACCCTCAAGCTATGGGAAGCAACCGGGCCGCGCACCGTCACCCTTGAGTACGTCACGTTCCCCGAGGGCAAAGCGAAGGGGCCCTGAGTGCGGCCAGCGCGAGCCGTGCCGAGTCTCAAGGGGCTGCGCGCCCGCCAATCTCCGGGAAGCGCTCGTAGGCCCGTTTGAGCGCGTCCAGGTGGGCGGGGTTGTCCAGGTCGAGCGGCGCGTCGGTGAGCTGCACAACCCACCCGCCCGACGCGGTACGCCGTGCGCGTGACAGCAGCTCCGCGTCGCGGGCCGGGTCCGGAAAGCCGATGACCCGTGCGGCAGCGGGCGACCAGTAGTTCAGCCACCCGAGGTAATAGGGAATTTCGGGCGAGCGGATCTGTTCTGGGAGCTTGAGGGCAGGAAGCCCCCGACGTGGGGACGGCGGCCCTTCCAGCGTGGGGGCTGTCTGGTGCGCGATGTCCCCCGCAGCGTCGTCTGGCGTCGCACGCCCCCAGAATGCACAAGCACCCTCCGCTATGCTCTCCAGCATCTCCGCCGCTGCCGCGATAACGGCTGCGTCTAGTGGCAGCTTTGCGTGGACATCGAGCAGCGGTTGACCGCCAGGGGAGTGGCGGGCGGATGTTTGTAAACCATAAACCGTCACCGGAAAGCTCTCCTCGCCGTTGCACACCAGAGGGAATTCCCCGTCCTTGGTCCCCTCGATGAGCCATGTATCGCGCTGCGGCAACGAGATGAGGCGCCCATCTTCAGAAACCTCCCACTCCATGCGTAAATCGGGGAGCGCTCGTTCCATTCCCTGGACAATAGCGAGCGTGCGACTGTCGTTGCCCACTAGAGCAGGAGCATAGACGATAATGCCGAGTTTCTTTCGCGTAGTCATCGTTTGCATCCTGTGACGACGATTTTAAGGAACTGATCCTCTCGCAGCAGCGCGGCCTTATGCTCCTCGGTGCTGACCCCAACAACGAAGTCGTATCCGCAGTCTCGCGCAGCGTCGCGCTGCTTGCGTAATTGCTTCATTTCCTTCTTGATTTCCTTGTCTTGAATGAAGTCAGGGTATGCGTCAAATCGGTGAGTCTTGATCTCCCACAGCACACGCACGCCGACTTGCAGTGCATCGAAACTCACGCCGCCCACGAACACATCCATTCCGGGATAACGGTTGGGCGGAAATTGGTCGGCGCACCTGTTATGCGCGTCATCCTCGCCCGCGTGCGGTTCCGGTATGGGCTCGCACCTGCGACGTCGCTCTCGTTCAGAGATGTCGGTTGGCCCCACGGGAGGGAAGTCCGGCCCTTTGGGCTCCGGCTTGGGCCTTTTTTCCGGCGAGGGTTTCTGCGGGGCGGGCGCTGTTTCAGGCACGGGCCGCGTTTCTGGCGCGGGCCTTACCTCGGGGTGGCCCATATCCAGCGCATGCGCATCCAGCGCCTCTTTGATGGCGAATCCCACCACCACCACGCCCGCGACGATCACCGCTCCCACGATGATCTCCGGTGCCGCCAAGACACAGAGTCCGACGCCCACTGCCGCACCTGCGGAGGCGAGGGCG
Organism: Archangium sp. Cb G35; assembly: GCF_001896145.1. NCBI lineage: Bacteria > Pseudomonadati > Myxococcota > Myxococcia > Myxococcales > Archangiaceae > Archangium > Archangium sp. Cb G35. The sequence goes on along the minus strand of NZ_MPOI01000002.1, from coordinate 704,467 downwards.
CATCTGCCCGTGATGTCCCGAAACCGAACCCGGTCATGGTCGAGGGCATAAAAGCACCGCTCCGCCAGCACGGGCCAGGGCTCAGAAGCTTCGCGGACGGCACACTGCCCCCCGTCCGTCCAGGGCAGCTTCGCCGCTCGCTGGAGGTTGGCGAGCCTCGGGTCGCGGGCCGCTGGCTCTCTTGGGCTTGGGGGGGTCGTCGTACAGGCTGAGAGAAAGAGCAGAAGTGCGAAGCACGCTCGGAGACGCATGGCCGGGTCCTCCCGGAGCTAGGACCTGGCGGGTCCTGGTAGGGCCGGTCGGAGTATGACAGCGCGCCCCGATAGCTACGAACGAGCGCGCCGGGGGCACGGAAGGGGGACGGGTGCCGCAGCCGCAGCTCGGGCCAGGGCGAGCGCCAACGCAGCGGGCAGCTCATCCTCGCGCGTGGTGCAGGCAACAGGGCGCTAGAACACCGGACGGTTTGAAGCCCCAGAGATTTCAAGGGTTTGGAAGGGGGCTCGACAGCGCAGGAGAAGGAGTGCGGCTCATGAGCTACCCGTCAGCGTCCCTCACCTCCCGCTCTGCTCCCGTCCGCTACGCCCAATAGGGCTCCTGTCCTTCCTATGCTCGTGAGATCTGTCGATGGGGAAAGCCAACGCGTCACTGGCGGGCAGCGTCGCGCCTCGCCTTGATCGCCTGCCCGAGGATCTGCGCGAACGCTAACGCGCGCTGCCGCCCCTTAGGATTTGCATCGCTCAGGGTCCAGAAGTCGGTTTGCGTGTAGTAGCTGACCTGCGGCCTCATCTGCTCCACATGGGTCATCGCGGTGATGGTGAACAAGATGCCGTCGCAGGCCTTCTTTGCAACTGGCTTCTGCAGGACGAGCCTGCTCTCCTCACGAAACTTGTCAATCAGAGAAATCAACTCCGCGTTGGCCTCGGCCGCGGTGTTCTTGACCAAGATTCTGTTCTCGGGGACAAGCAAATCGACATTGAGCCCTATGAGGCCCGCGCCGCCGAATGGGCGAAGCTGGCGAGCGCCCTTCCTCAGCTGCACTTCCAGATTGGCGACCGAGTTGATTTTCTTGCACGCGACGGGGTAATCGCCGGTGTCCAACTTCAGGAGGATGTCGGGCTCTGCCAGAACGGCTTTCATGCCATGGCGAAGCAGGTAGTCGGCCAGCTCGATCTCGAAGAATGCGTCTTTGCCTTGCGACTGATCGTGCATGGGAAGGTTCATGTCGTTCGACGCGACGCGTTTCAGTGCTTCCTGCGCCCCAGGATCCTCGGCCACGCCCAAGACTGCGCTGCAGATGCGATTGACGTGCAGCGCCGAGAACAGCCGGTCTTGCCACCCCTGATTTCGCTCGCCAAGCTTCCACTCTCTCGAGAGTGCCTCGGCCTTCTTCATAAGCTGCCCCAACACGCTGGCGGGATTCAGCCGAATCTGCCTCGATTCGAGAAGCGCCTTCACGCGGTTCGCTTTGTCGACAACCTCTTCATAAGAGGTGACGGAATCGGGACGGTCTAAAAGGGGGACGCTCTCCATGTGCCCACTTTACCCGCGAGACCACTTCTGCAACATCTTCGGGCAGAGGCGGCGCCGTGGGCTTGATCCGCTGACGTGGACAGTGGGGTGATGCTGGGCTTGATCCGCTGACGTGGACAGTGGGGTTATGCTGCCAACTTCAGCGGTAAGGCTGCAAGCTCGAAGTTAACTGGACTGACATAGCCCAGGGTCGAGTGCCGCCGCTGCCGGTTGTAGAAGACCTCGATGTACTCGAAGAGTGCCAGCTGGGCCTGCTCGCGCGTGGTGAAGTTCCCCCAAGCAGGAGAGAAGGCTAGCCCATTCTGGCGCCAGTGTTCGCCTGTTGACCTTATGAATCGGATCCACGTTGCCGTTGTGTAGTTTTGTACTTGGGCGAAACAGGACAGGGGTGTGTAGCCCCTCTATCGCTGGTCTGCTCAATTTTGACCATCGTTACGAAATAGGGCCGTAGAAATCCGTAGCGAAGGCAGAGGCGGCTGCTATAAATCGCGCATGCCTGATTCGAACATCCGTGAGCGTATTGTGCGCCTGAAGAAAGAGGCAAGGCGCCGTGGCGATGAGCCTGTTTACCTGTTTCTTACCCCAGAAGCTGAGGCCGAAATCGAAGAAGAAAACCCGGACATCTGGGGCGTACTTACTGGCGAAAAGATCGTTAAACTCGGAGCCCGTGTCGCGTTCGGCCCCAAGATTTTGGGCATGCGTGTGCTCTGGGATCAGCGTGAATTCGAGGTAAAGCGCGAAGTTTCCAGGGAAGACGAAGATCGCTATTTTAAGCAGGTGAAAAAATACAAGGAGAAGGAAGATGGCGCCGTTTAAATATCGGGTCAAAGACGAATATAAAGCACTGTTTACCAATCTGGGGAAAGGTGAAGCACTTGATGTACCGGATGCGTTTGCGGAAGTCGGCAAGCCGATTCGGAAAGACGCAACCGCTCTGGTGAATGTCAGGAACGAGAAGCTACTGGAGAAGCTCGTGGATGATGGATTCGTCGAGAAACTCGACCTCGATTTGGAGCCAGTACTTAAGCCCTGACAGTTGTTTAGAAGTCATCATTTCTGCCCCTCAGACCAGGACACACGCCACCGTTAGGCCGCCATGAGATGCTCGCGAGTCCCAAGAAGCCATGGAGGCGCTGGCCTGCTCGCATCCGAACAGTAGCCTACGCACGCGATCGATTTCGATCCTGCGGCTTTCGAGGGAGAACCTAGTGAAACTGTGGTCGGTGTACGTAATTGCCAATGAACGAGCGTCGGTCGTAAGTCGCAAGTGGGTCGCTGCTAGAGACGAGGCCGAGGCTCGAACAATGGCGACAAAAGATTCTAGATCCGAGACAGGACGCGTTCTTTTGATCAAGCCGCATCATTCCGACAGCGTTTCGGTGACAGATCAGTGGTCAGTGGCGGACATCAAAGCGATCGCTGAAGAATTGAGCTAATGCTACTCGGTCACATCGGGCGTGTCTGAAGGGAGAACCATTTGTAGGAGTCCCCTACTGTGTCCAAGGGCCTCTCCAGAATGGGAAGCCACTCGGGAGCCGGGGGAAGTGACCACGTAGTAGGAAGCCAGCCGAACTAAGTTCGGTCGAGGGGACAACCGCTGAGGTCGAGAAATCGAGCCTTGGCGCTGGGCCCCCTGAACGGAATTACTTGTCTTGGCTTAGCACGAGCTTGCACGCCTCGGCCTCCTCCGGGTCGGTGGACGGTGAGGCGCGAACCTGGGGCGCGCTAGAGGGCTCCACCGGCGCGGCTGCTGCGGCTTGGGTCTAGCAGAGGACGAGTAAGGCAGCGGCAGTTCGGTCGTGCTGACTGCCAGGGCGCTAGCCGTGCCAGTGGGCGCGCGCTCGCGGACGGTGCCGGAATAGGGACCGCTTGCCTGTGACTGGAGGGGGGCTGGGTATCCAGGCGGCTCGCGCCTCGAAAAGCCTCTCCGACGTCACCTCAGTTGAACTCTCGCAGCCCGTCAGAGTCGATGCCCCCTGTCGCAGTAGCTCCGGCACAGAAACCCGGCAGCAGGAGATAGCTGCACGTTTAGGACGGTCACGGGAGCGGCGAGTCACACAGCCCGGGATGGTCTAGCGACGGGAGATGGGCAGCCCCCGCCATGTTGCACGTATGTCGCGGGAGCGTGCGGAATGGGTCGGAACGGAGCGGGATAGGAGGGGACGCGGCGGGATATCGACTCCCAAGCATTCCGGGCGGTTGCGAGGTAAGGGCGCGATTCTGCTGGGAGTTTCGCACCGCCCGGCGCGGGTTCGATTCCCGCCGCCCCCACTGGAAGCAACCCGCCGCCCTGAGCCCGAAGGAGAGGGAGGGGAGGAAGCCGCGGCCAGCGGTGCTCGGACCCGGCTGGAAAGAGTGCTCGAGTTGACCGGAAGGCGCACGAAGCCGTCGACGCCTCGCTTTCACGGGAGGACGTGGGGCACGCCCGACGCGGTGGGTCCGAATTGAGGACTTGACGACCAATAAGCGCTGGCTTATTTGTTGGGCATGGAGAGCGCGGCCGAACTCGAAAACAAGATCTTCCAGGCGTTGGCGGACCCCAGCCGTCGGGCGATCTTCGAGTCGCTCACGCGTGGCGAAGCCGCGGTGAAGGACCTCACGGCGCGTTTCGACATCTCCCAGCCGGCGGTCTCGCAGCACCTCGCCGCCCTGAAAGACGCCGGTCTGGTGACGGGCCGGCGCGAGGGGCGCTGCGTCTACTACCGGGTGGAGCCGCAAGGAATGAAGCCACTCATCGACTGGATCTCCCACTACCGCGCCTTCTGGACGGAGCGCGTGGACCGCCTCGAACAACTCCTCGAGAAAATGGACCAATGAACCCCATCGACAAGACCGCCCCATCACAAACCGCGGCCATCTCATTCGAGTTCGATTTGAATCACCCGCCGGAGAAGGTGTGGCGAGCGCTGACCATCCCCGAGCTCCTCAACGAGTGGCTTCTCCCCATCGTCGAGCTCAAGCTCGAGCCGGGGTCCGCATTCACCTTCAAGGCGCAGCCGCAACCCGGCTGGGACGGGACCGTGAACTGCCGGTTCCTCGAGATCGAAAAGCACAAGAAGCTCAGCTACGCGTGGGTCGTCGGCGACTTCATCGACACCGTCGTGACCTTCACCCTGACGCCCACGGCGTCGGGCACCCGGTTGTTCTTGGAGCAGTCTGGCTTCAGGCCTGACCAGAAGCAGAACTTCGGTGGTGCACGCTACGGCTGGAAGATGATGGGCGAGAAGCTCGTCGACCTGCTCGGGAGGAGCTCATGAACTGGACCAGATTGATTCGCGAAACCCACCGCTGGCTGTCCATTGCCTTCACGTTGGCTGTCATTGCCAACATCGTCGCCATGATCACCCAGAAGCCCGGCGCGGAAGCGGGACAGAGTCAGTCCGCCATGCTGGTGGGCTTGCTGGCGCTGTTCCCCCTCATTCTGCTCCTGTTCAGCGGTCTGTATTTGTTTGCGCTGCCGTATGTGACCAGGTGGCGCAGGGCCAACGCAACGGCGGCCGGGAGCGAGCAGCACCCATGATCGCACCCGGAGCGAAGGCGATGTCCGGCAGGACGACGAAGAAAGCCGCGGCGAAGAAGACGGCCGCGAGCAAGAAGACCGCGACGGTCGCGAAGAAGCCCGCCGCCAGGCGTGTCGCGACGAAGGCGGCAAAGCCGGGCAAGGCTGCCGCCAGCGCATCAGACCCGATGAGCGCATCCGAGCGAATCGACCAGAGAATCGCGAGCCTGGGCGATTGGCGAGGGGTGAGGTTGGCCGAAATCCGCAAGCTCATCCACGAGGTCGACCCCGAAGTGGCCGAAGACTGGAAGTGGATGGGCACTCCCGTGTGGTCGCACGACGGGATGTACGTTCTCGCCAACCCTCACAAGGACAAGGTGAAGATCACGTTCTTCCACGGCTCCAAGCTCCCCGACCCCAAGAAGCTCTTCAACGGGGGCCTCGAGGGAGGCAAGTGGCGGGCGATCGACCTTCGCGAGGGAGACAAGCTCGACACGGCAGCACTCAAGGCGTTGCTGCGCGCAGCGGTGGCTTACAACACCACGCACCCGGTGCCGAAGAGCAAGGGGTCGAGAGCGTAGAACGTGCGCGAGGACTCCGCGTAAGCAGAGTCACTTGCGGAGGCCTGGCACATTGCGGAGAGTCCGGTCATGACGACTCCCGCCATCGTGGAAATCGGCCACCGGGACCACGCACTGCAAGCCGCATTCTGTGACTACGTGCCGCAGGTCTTCCGCACCGTGGACTTCCGGCGCTGGTGCGAGTGGGGTGAGTGGAACGATGACTACCGCGCCTTCGCCGTGCTCGACGAAGGACGTGTGGTGGCCAACGCATCGGTGATGAGGATGCGGCTGTGTGTCGGGGAGCGCGAGCTCACCGGCTACCAGCTCGGCGCGGTCGGCTGCGTGCCCTCCCACCGTGGCCAGGGGTTGTCCCGGGTGGTGATGCAGGCGGCGCTCGACGCCTGCGGCGCGGCTCCCGTGCTGCTGTTCGCCAACGAGAACGTGACGGGCTTCTATCCCCGCTTCGGATTCATCCCCTGGAAGCAGGAGCTGTTCGGTGCCGCGTTCCACGCGACGCCGGGAGGCGAGCCCGCGCCGGTGCTCGAGCTGGCCGAGCCCTCCATCCGCGCGGGACTGGTTTCCCTGTCGGACGAGGGGTTCGCGGTGACCGGGCGCTTCGGCTCTCAAGGCCATGCGAGGATCGCGAGCTGGTATGCGGCGAATGCCTTCTCCCGGCCGCTGCGCCAGCTGAGCGCCGAGGCCTGGGTGTTCGCCGGGGTCGAGAACGGCACGCTGTATATCGACGACATCTTCGCCCGCGAGCCCTTCGACCTGCGCCCCCACATCCCGAGGTTGATCGATCAGCCCATCACCGCGATCCACTTCGGCTTCACGCCCGAGCGCTGGTGGCCCCAGGCGAGCGTCCTTGGCGAGGACACGGAGGCCTGGCTCTTCGTCCGCAACCTGGTGCCACCGCCCGGGCCCCATCGCTTTCCGGTGATGGCACGAACCTGACCAGGCTCCCGCTGCAGAGCCGGTTTGACGATGGGCCTGGCTACGACCGCCGCTCCACGAGCCGGGCGAGCTGCTCCGTGACGGTGCCCCACCCGTCGTGGAAGCCCATCTTTTCATGCATCGCCCGATCGGCGTTGCTCTTGTGCATCACGTGGGCGACATAGTCGGTGCCCTGCGGATGCTCCCGCAGAGTGATGATCGCGGTCATGAAGGGCTCCTCGGCGGGCCGCCATTCACCCACCAGGGAATTCGTGAAGACGAGCCGCTCGAGCTCGTCGATGGCGAGAAAACAACCCCGCAGATGCGGCACGAAGTCGCCACCGTTCTCGCTGAGCAGCGTGACGAGTGAACCACCGGGACGGAGCTCCATCTCCTGGACCTTGCAACGGGCCGGCGCGGGAACCCACCACTGCTCGAAGCTCGCGCGGTCCGTCCAGGCACGCCAGATGGCCGACCGGGGCGCCTTGATGACTCGGGAGATCGTCAGGTCGAGTTCTGGATTCACAGAGGGGCTCATTCGGGTTCTTCCTTTTTCTGGAGGGTGGTGACAAACGACTCGAGCCGGTCGGTACGGCCTTCCCAGAGGGAACGCTGTTCGGCCAGCCATGTCTCGACAGCGGCGAATGGCTTCTTTTGAAGGGCGCAGGTCCGCACGCGGCCTTCCTTGCGCGTCCGGATCCACCCGCTCTCCTCGAGGAGCTGGATGTGCTTCATGAAGGACGGCAAGGCCATGTCGAAAGGCTTCGCCAGTTCGCTGATGCTCGCGGGGCCCTTGCCCAGCCGTCCCAACACCGCTCGGCGAGTGGGGTCGGCCAACGCCTGGAAGATGCCATTCAGCTGCTCCGAATGCTGAGCCATGGAGCTAAGTATGGTGGCGGATGAAACTTAGCGCAAGGGCTAAGTTTAGAACGCCTGCTCGACGGGAAGCCGCAAGCCCACGAGAAGCTGGTCACAAGGCCGACGAACCAGAGCCCGCGCGGGACGAAGTCTCGTAGCGCGCCGAGACGTCACACACGGAAACGGACGTTACTTCCGTAACACCGTAACATGCCGGGCCGATGACGCTCCGCCTCCTCCGAGCCCGCCCGTGAAGCCCTTCCTCCATGTCCACGCCCTACGGCTGCGCCATAGCTGGAAGTTCATCCTCCTGGCGGCCGTGCTCTCCACCGCCTTCGCCGCGCTCTGCGAGAGGTACGATCTGCTGCGGATGAGCGAGGCCGAGCTCGGCGTCTACGACCAGGGCCTCACCTTCTTCACCCGGGGCCATCCGCGCTCGAGGGACGTGGTCATCGTCGGCATCGACGACAAGACGTTGCAGGGCATCCGGGACAACGAGACGTACGTCCGCAACTACGGCGTCTACCCGTACTCGCGCAACCTGTGGGCGCGCGTCTTCGAGCACCTCGTGGACGAGGGCGCCCGGGCCATCGTCTTCGACGGTGTGATGGACGAGCGGGGCACCGACGAGAGCAACGACCTGGCCCTCGCGCAGGTGCTGGAGGAGCGCGGCATTCCCCTCACGCTCGGATTCAGCATCAACGCCGGCCAGCCCATCCTGCCCCGGGTGGAGCCCGTCAACCGGCTGCCCCACCGGCCCACGCCGCCCGCGCCGGAGGTCCGCCCGGCCGCCGTGGAGGCCGGGGAAGAGGACTTCGACGAGTTCACCGGGACGGAGGGCCCTCCGCCCTTGAAGCCGGAGGAAGTGGCCCGGGCCCTCGCCTTCCCCGTTCACCACCCCGGCCTGGCGCTGCCCTCGCTGGAGCAGAAGCCGGGCGACACGGGCTCCCGGCTCATGCGCTACCCGGTGACGCCCCTGCCCGGATTGGTGCGCGTCACACCGGGCTTCGGGCTCGTCCTGCAGGAGGAGGACGGGGACGGGCGCCTGCGCCGCACCCGCTTCGCCTACTCGGACGGAGCCAACACCTACGCCACGCTGTCGCTGGCCGCGGTGGCGGACATCCTGGGCGCGGAGCGGGTCGAGCTGACGCCGGGCAGGCTGCGGATCGGCTCGCGCGAGCTGCCCATCAACGCGGACGGCAGCGCCGAGCTGGACTTCGGCGGCACGTGGACGGAGCGCTTCGAGGCGCTGAGCGTCTACGCCGTGCTGGAGGACTGGGCCCGCCGTCAGCAGCACCAGCGCGAGGGCACGCCCTACGTGCCCGTCATCCCCGAGGGCACCTTCCGCGGCAAGGTGGTGCTGGTGGGCGGGCTCTCGGTGGGCACCAGCGACGTGAAGGCCACGCCCTTCCAGAGCAGTGCGCCCGGCCTCGTCAAACACGCGGTGATGCTGGAGTCACTCCTGTCCGGAGGCTTCATCACCCAGGCACCCTACCCGGCCTCCCTGCTGCTCACCTTCCTCGTGGCGCTCTTCTCCGTGGCCCTCGTCACGCTGGTGCGCGTGCCCATGCTGGAGCTCGCCTGGCCGCTGCTGCTCTTCTTCGGCTTCTTCCTCGTCACCGGCCTGTTCCTCGAGCACGGCCGGGTACACCTGCTGAGCGCCATGCCCATCTACGCGGGGGAGCTCGCCGCGCTGTCCGCGGTGGCCTTCAACCACATGTTCGCCAACCGCGAACGTGAGCGGCTCCGTCTGTCCTTCAACCGCTTCCTGGACAAGACACTGGTGGATCAGCTCGTGGAGCAGCAGAAGCTGCCCTCGCTGGAGGGCGAGACACGGGAGATCACCGCCTTCTTCTCCGACATCCGCGGCTTCTCCTCCTTCAGCGAGCGCTTCAAGGATGACCCGAAGGCGCTGGGGGCCCTGCTCAACCGCTACCTCACCCGCGTGAGCGAGGTATTGATGGCGCACGGGGCCTGCCTGGACAAGTACATCGGCGACGCGGTGGTGTGCCTCTTCGGCGCGCCGCTGAACATCCCGGACCACGCGGTGCGGGCCTGCCATGCGGCGCTCGCCGTGCGCGACGAGGTGGACGCCCTGCGCGCCGAATTCCAGAAGGAGGGCCTGCCCGACGTCTACACCCGCATCGGCCTCAACTCGGCGGAGATGTTCGTGGGCAACTTCGGCAGCGAGCACCTGCTGGACTACACCGCCATCGGGGACGGGATGAACCTCGCCGCCCGGCTGGAGGGCGCCAACAAGGCCTATGACACCACCATCATGATCGGCCCGCTCACCTATGCGATGGCGCGCGAGCACATCGAAGCGCGGGAGCTGGACCGGGTGCGGGTGGCCGGCAAGCAGGAGGCGGTAACCGTGTACGAGCTGCTGGCGCGCGCCGGAGCTCTGCCCGCGGCGAAGCGCGCCACCGTGGAGCGCTACCACCAGTCCCTCGCGCTCTACCGGGAGGCCCGCTTCGAGGAGGCGATCCACCTGCTGAAGGAGGCGCTCGCGGCGGACCCGGAGGATGGCCCCAGCCGGGCCCTGCTTGCGCGGTGCGAGCGTTACGCGTTGAATCCCCCTTCCCTCCCCTTCGATGGGGTGGTGAGCCTGGAGAAGTGACCTTGAGCTTCGAGAAACTTCCTCCCCTGCTCGCGCTGGTGTGCCTGGCCGTCCCGGGTACCGCCCTGGCCGTGAAGCCCGGAGGCACGCTGTACATCAAGGCGAAGAACACCCACCTGAAGGTCTCCAGCAGCCCCACCGCGGACACGCTCGTGGTGCTGCAACCCGGCAAGGCGGTGACGTACGACAGCCGGGAAGGCAAGACGCCCTGGTACAAGGTGACGGTGCCGGTGGACAAGAAGGCCCCCGTGCAGGGCTTCGTCTACCAGGCCAACCTCTCCGTCTCGCCGCCCTCGCTGGAGGTCACCAGCAAGAGCCCGGACAAGCCGCTGTCCCCCGAGGCGTTCGCCTCCTCGGGAGCGGCCGTCAAGGCGCTGGGGCCCGGAGCCATCGCGTATGGCAAGACGCTGAACCGGCCCGAGAGCGTCCAGCAGCTCATCGCGCTCGAGTCGCTCGCCGCCTCCATCGACACGGCCCAGGTGGCCGAGTACGCCCGCGCGGGAGGGCTGCCCGAGGTGGTGGGCCGTCCCCAGGTGGCGCGCCGTTCCCCCGCCAAGAAGAAGGGAGGGAAGTGATGGCACGGCGCCAGGTGACTACCCTCGTGGCGTGCCTGCTTCTGGGCGGCATTCCGGGCTGCGCCGCCCTGCGCCGGGTGGTGGGCCAGTCCCACGGAGATCTGGGGCAGCTCGCGAGGCAGTCGGAGGAGGCGGATCTCCGCGCCGATGCGATGCAGAAGGACTGCGACGCGCTGAAGGCCCGTGCCATCTCCTACGAGGAGGAGAACGCATTCGGCGGCGCGGTGAGCGTCGACTGGGTGAGCCGGGGAGGCGGGCTCACGCGCCGGCAGGGCGCCAAAGCGCTGCACGTGCAACTCAACAAGATTGGCAAGAACCTCGCGGCCCAATCCAGCCGGCCGGGTCTGCCCTGGACGTTCGGCGTGCTCCAGTCCGACGGCGTCAACGCGGTGAGCGGGCCCGGCGGCTACGTCTTCGTGTCCGAGGGCCTGCTCGCGCAACTGGACAACGAGGCCCAGCTCGCGGGTGTGCTGGCACATGAGATTGCTCACATCACCGGCAAGCACGCGATGCGGGAGTACCAGCGGTACCTCGTGGAGCAGTGCGAGGACGGAGTGACCACCGAGCGGACGAAGCCCTTGAAGCAGTTCGGAGAGGACAAGGTGCAGGAGATCGGCCGCGCGGTGGGCGGACTCGGGCAGATGATTCCCTCCGCCGAGCTGCGCGGTCTGTTCAACCAGCTCGCCACCCAGGCGAACTTCGACTTCAACACGCTGAGCCAGAAGGCAATCCAGGCCATCACGCACGGGGTGGTCGCGCGTTTGAGTGAGAAGGGTTTCGGCGAGGAGGACGAGTACACCGCCGACACCGAGGCCGTGGAGTTGATGGCGGCCGCCGGTTACGCGCCCGAGGAATACGTGGCCTTCCTGTCGAAGCTGCCGGACAAGGGGCTCTCCACCGAGCATCCGCGCAAAGACAAGCGCCAGAGCCGGCTCCGGGCCCATCTGGCGGCGCTGCGCGAGCGCTCCTCGGACACCGACTTCCTCACGTCCGTGGACCTCTCCCAGACGAAGGTCGTCCCCCTGCGAGACGCACTCCAGACGAAACCGGCGGCCACTTCCCCCACCCGTTGAATGGGAGACATTCCCTCCGGCCGCCTCAAGTCAGGCCTGACGCATCGAGACTTTCGTTTCGGCACAAATTTCCAACGCTTTCTCGAATTCCGAGAGCAAGGCTTGAGTTGCAATGACAATCGTGCGACCTAAGAGCCACTGGCCGGAGACGGTCAGCGAAGGCAGTTCGCGGCAATTCCCCCAGACTCAAGGAGAAGCCCCATGAAGAAGATCGTCTACTCCCTGGCCGTCATGCTGCGCGTTGCTCGGGCCGACAAGCTGTCGGCTCCCTACATCTACTACTGATCGTCACCGGCTGGCGGGGGAGGACTCCTCCCTCGCCCAGTCGGGCGGAGCGGGCCCGGCTGAGCGGCCATGGAAGCATAGGAGTCCGTGCATGCCGACCGCGCTCCTTCCCCCAGGGCCCAAGGGCCATTTCATCACCGGTAACCTGGTGCCGTTCTCCGAGGACCCCCTGGGCTTCCTCACCCGCTGCGCCCGCGAGTACGGCGACGTGGTGCGGCTGGGCAAGAGCAACTACCTGCTCGCCCACCCGGATCTCATCGAGAAGGTGCTCGTCAACGGCGAGGGCCACTTCGTGAAGATCGTCGGGCAGGAGGCGCGCAAGCGCTCGCACGTCGGTTTTCCCGAGGCGATGATGAACAGCGAGGGCGAGGACTGGCTGCGCAAGCGCCGGTTCGTCCAGCCCGCGTTCCATCGCAAGTACGTGACCGCGTGCGGCGAGAAGGTCATTTCCCTCACCGAGCACCTGCTGGATTCCTGGCGGCCCGGTGAGCCCCGGGACATCTACGGCGAGATGTCCGAGCTGTCGCTCGACATCGTCAGCCGCTTCCTCTTCCACACCCCCATTCACGACGAGGCACGGCACGTGGCCGCCGCGGTGGATGCCATCATGCGTCTCACCGGCAGCCCGTTCCGCTTCCCCATGTGGATGCCCACGCCCACCAATGTGCGCCTGCGCCGTTCCCTGCGGAAGCTCGACACGGTGCTCGCCGGCATCGTCCGCCGCTACCGCGAGCGTCCCGGAGAGCCCCAGGATCTGCTCGGCATCCTCCTGTCCGCCGAGCAGACCCTGTCCGAGGAGCAGCTGCGCGACGAGCTGGCGACGATGATCATGTCCGGCCATGGGACGACCGCGGATGGGCTCGTGTGGACGACCTACCTGCTGGCCCAGCACCCCGAGGTCCAGGCGAAGCTGGTGGCCGAGCTGGACGAGGTGCTGGACGGCCGGGTCCCCCACGCCGAAGACCTGTCACGCCTGCGCTATACGGAGGCGGTGGTGAAGGAGTCCTTGCGGCTCTACTCGCCCGCGTGGATCACCAGCCGCGAGGCCATTCGCGACTGCGAGCTCGGCGGCTTCCACGTGCCGGCGGGCACCACCCTGGGCGTCAGCCAGTGGGTGACGCACCGAGACCCGCGCTACTACGAGGAGCCCGAGGCCTTCCGGCCCGAGCGCTGGTTGGCCGAGTCCATCAAACAGCTCCCCAAGTATGCGTGGTTCCCCTTCGGCGGCGGACCGCGTCTGTGTATCGGCGCGCCGCTGGCGATGCTGGAACTGGTGCTCATCACCGCGTGCGTGGCGAGACGATTCCGATTGGAGCTGGCGCCGGACTGCGCGGTGAGGTCCCGCCCTGCGCTCGCCCTGCAGCCGGTGGGCGTCCGCATCCTCCCGCACCCGCGCGCGATCCGGAGCGGTACGGGGTCCCTTCCTCGAGAGGTGAGCGCATGAGCGGCAAGGAGCACGGCGGGCCCGAGGTGGACGAGGTGCGGCGCGCGTTCTTCCAAGCCGCCTACACGCAGGGGGCCCCCTGGGACATCCGGCGCCCGCAGCGCGCCATCGTCGAACTGTGGGAGGCGGGAGAAATCCGTGGCGACGTCCTCGACGTGGGCTGCGGCTTCGCGGAGAACGCCCTCTTCCTGGCCGCCCAGGGCCTGCGGGTGAGCGGCGTGGACATGATGGAGCCCGCCATCACCCGGGCTCGCGAGCAGGCGCGTGGACGGGGGCTCGAGGTGGACCTGCGCGTGGGCAACGCGCTGCGGCTGGCCGGGCTCGGCCGGCGCTTCGACACCATCATCGATTCGGCGCTGCTCCACGTCTTCGAGCCGGCGGATCGGCCCACCTTCGCCGCCAGTCTCGCCAGCTCGCTGAACCCCGGGGGGCGCTACCACGCCCTCTACTTCCGCGAGGGACCCCGCGCCATCTCCCCTGAGGCGTTGCGGGCCGCCTTCGGCTCCGGCTGGCGGGTGCTCTCCCTGCGCGAAACGCACTACGAGGAGACGGACCCCGAGGGGGCCGCGGCCTGGCTCGCCACCCTCGAGTGGCTGGCCTGACGCGGCCTGCCTCCGCACCTCACACCTCCGGCCGGTTCACGGCGCGAAGCGGAAGCTCTCGTTCGCCGTCCAGGCGCACGGTGACTGGACCAGGAACCCACCTTCATCCATGGAGGCCCCCGCGATGCCCAGGCACTGGCCGCTGTGCTTCGCCTGGAGCGCGAGGAGGTCCATGGCATCCAGTGAGGAGGATGGACCTCGGTATGGAAGTACGTGCCACGAGCCAGGGTATCGCTGGGAGCGGCCAGAACGGCCAGCGCAAGGGTGAGGAGCGAAGCGCCGATGGTTGCGCCGAGGGCGTGGATCTTCATGGAGTTCGGGGGGCGGGGCGGGTTTGACGCCAGGTGAATGAACTGGGACTCACGGTTCATCCCCGGAATACACCCTTGGCGAGGAGTACCCGTTCACCGAGGCGGACCCAGGGTCCGGACGAGAAGCAGGTGATGAAGGGGACATCCTGGGGCTCGCCAGCCAGTCGCGTGGAGACGCGCCGGAAGGTTCCCATTGTCAGGAGGTGGCGCATTCATCCCCGGAGATGGAAGGGTGGCTTCCGCTTCTCGCGTCCCCCCTGCCCTCCCCAGTCTTCTGGAAGGCGGAGGTGGAACAGGTCACCCATCCGTCCCCAAGGCAGCCCTCGGAGCGAGCCAGCCCCCGCCCCTTCTTCCTGATGGAGCTCGTGCATCCCAGAGACCGGGAGCACACGCTGGCGGTGTTGCGCGAGGTGGCGGCAGACGGGCGGGCACGGCGCTGCCTCCACCGCTCCGCCGCGATGAACGGGGGCTCGCGGTGGTGCCTGACCTCCATCCGGGGGATTCGCGATGAATCGGGGCGGATCCAGGAGCTGGCGGGAGTGACTCAGCCCATGAGGGGCCCCCTGTTCGCCGGCGACGAGTTCCAGCAGCACGAGTCCGGACTGCGGCAGCTGCTCGCTCAGGTGCCCGCCTTCCTGTACCTCACCGACCGGGAGTTGCGATTCATCGCCACCGCCGGCTCGGAGCTGGCCGGACCGGGCCTGGAGCTGGAGGGAAGGCCGCTGCTCGACGTCCTCGGTGCGGGCGAGGATTCCTCTTCGATGCTCGCCGCCCACCACCATGCCCTCGGAGGAGAGCCCGCGCGCTACGACACCGAGTGGTCCCACCGCACCTTCGAGGTGCGCGTCGAGCCGGCCTTCGACGAGGAAGGGACCTGCACGGGGACGCTCGGCATCGCGCTCGATGTGACTGAACAGCGGCGGGAGGAGGAAGAGCTGCGGACGAGCGCGGAGCGCCTGCGCACGCTCCTGGAAACGACGTCGGACGCCATCTACCTGAAGGATGGCGATGGACGCTGGCTCGAGGCGAACGACACGGGGCTCCAACTCTTCCAGCTGTCGCGAGCGGGATACCAGGGACTGACGGACCTCGAGCTCGCCCGCCGTAACGACTTCTTCCGGGAGGCGCTCATCGCCTGCTACGCCAGTGATCAACGGACCTGGGACGCGGGACGGCCCACTCGCGTGGAGGAGATCATTTCCCAACCGGGCAAAAGCCCCCGCGTCATAGATGTCACCAAGGTGCCCCTGTACTACCCCAACGGAGAGCGCAAGGGACTCGTCGTCCTCGGGCGTGACATCACCCGCCGCCGCATGGCCGAGCAGGAGCGGGATCGGCTGCTGCATCAGGAGAAGGAGGCTCGCGCCGCGGCGGAGGAGGCGCGGCGCCGCTCCGAGTTCCTCTCCTCGGCGAGCCGCGTGCTGGCCGACTCGCTGGACTACGATGCCACGCTGGCGACGGTGGCCCGGTTGGGACTGCCCGTCCTCGGCGAGTGGTGTGCGGTGGATCTGGTGGGAGAAGACCTGCACGTCACGCGGGCCGCCACGGCCCACGCCGAGTTCTCGAAGGAGCCGAACGCGAGACCGCTGGAGGAGTGTGTGCCGGACCTGGAGAAGCCGGGGGGAATCGCCGAGGTCATCCGCAACCGGCGCCCGCTCGTGCTCTCCGTGCAGCCCGGGGAGGAAGGGATGCGGGCATTGTGTGACCACGAGCGCTCGCACCTGGAGACCGTGCGGGAGTTGGGGCTGCGCTCGTGGCTCTCCGTGCCCCTGGTGGCCCGTGGCCGGACCATGGGGGCGCTCACCTTCGCCTCGGTGCGCCCGGACCGCTACCGCTCCGAGGACGTGATGCTGACCGGGGATCTCGCCTGGCGCGCCGCGCTCGCACTGGACAATGCCCGTCTCTACCGGGAGTCCCAGGAGGCCATTCAGGCCCGCGACGAGTTCCTTTCCATTGCCTCGCACGAGCTGCGCACCCCCATCACCGCGCTGCGCCTTGGCATCCAGCGCCTGTTCCGGCTTGCCCGCGGTGGCGCGGAGCCCCCATGGAAGACGGTGGCGGCCTCCCTGGATGGAGTCGAGCGGCAGGGCAAGCGCCTGTCCCTGTTGATCGACAGCCTCCTGGACGTCTCGCGGCTGCAATCCCATCACATCCAGCTCGAGCTGGAGGAAGTGGATCTCTCGGGAGTGGTCCGGGATGTGGTGGCCCAGCTCGGAAGCGTGCTGGCGCGTACGCACACGCCCCTCTCGCTGCGGGCCGACACCCCCGTGGTGGGTCAATGGGACCGGGTCCGGCTCGAGCAGATCGTGACGAACCTGCTCGACAATGCCATCAAGTATGGCGCGCAGGCGCCCATCGAGGTGACGGTGGCCCGCGAGGATGGGGCGGCCGTGCTCACCCTGCGCGATCGGGGCATTGGCATCTCCCCCGAACGCCTGCCCTTCATCTTCGGAAGGTTCGAGCGGGCGGTGTCCTCACGGCATTATGGGGGACTCGGCCTGGGGCTCTACATCGTGCGGCAGATCGTCGAGCTGCATGGCGGCACCATCCAGGTGGAAAGCAGCCCCGGGAAGGGCTCGACCTTCACCGTCCGCCTGCCGCGGGGCTGAGTGACGGAGTGCGTGACTGCCACCGGTCGCCACCCGTGGCAGACTCCGGGCTGCTTCAACCCCTTCACCCGGAAAGGCAGAACATGGCGTTCCCCACCGCGGTCAATGACCAGATCACCGATTCAGTGTCGCAAGCGAACACGAAGGTGCTCGGAGATGCCCCCGCCATCGCCATGGGCAACCTCTTCGTGGCGACCTCGCAAGCGCTCTCCAACGCGGCCCACAACGCCACCACTGCCCAGCAGGAGGGCTACGTGACCATGCAGGCCAGCACCACCCAGGGCGTCGCGACCCTCCTCAGCATCGATACGGCATCGACCGGGGTCGCCACCACTTCCATCTACTCCCATCCCGCTGGCTCGAAGTGAGGAGGCACACCATGACGAAGAGCGCTCAGGACTTCGCCCGGGAGTTGACCCTGATCGTGGACGCCAGCGCCCACGCCCTCACGACCTTGAACCGCGTGCTCGAGCAGCAGCAGCAGAGCATCCTCGCGTTGGCCTCCCAGGGGGGTATACCCACCCCCAACGTCCCCCGGCCCGCCGCGTCCGCGGCTCCCGCGTCGAGCACCGTCCCGGCCGCGGCCGCCCCACCCGAGGCCCCCGCTCCCGCGGCGCTCTCGCCCGAGGCCCTGCTCGCCCAGGCCGAAAAGAGTGCTCAGGCATTGATCGAGATCGCACCCGGGTTCGCCATCGCCCAGGTGCTCCAGGCCTCCGCGCATGCGGTCAGCCTGGCCCTGATGAACACCGCCACCGCCCAGCAACAGCTCGCCATCGTCGCGCAGGCCGTGGTCACCCGAGGCGCGGCCAACCAGCTCATCTCCCGGTGAGCCCGCGCGCCCTCCCCGCCGGTGGCATCCGGGTCCAAGGGCCTGGGGCGCGCCAGCGGGCGGTAGGCCTGGATGCTCTCCAGTTCCGTACCGCCCGTCCGTCAAGACACCCAGGAGACAGCGATGAAGCTCTGGCTCGATGACCTCCGGGTGCCACCGGAAGGGTGGACGTGGGCAAAGACGATTGAGGAGGCAAAGCGGCTCCTCCAGGAGCACACCGTGGAGGAGATGTCTCTCGACCACGACCTCGGCGAGGACACCGGGGACGGCAGCGAACTGGTGCGCTGGATGGCCGAGCACCAGCGCTGGCCCCGGACGCGTCCGCGTGTGCACAGCATGAACCCGGTCGGCCGGACCTACATGCAGGGCGTCATCGACCGGTACTGGACTCCTCCCTCGAGCTGAAGCTCAGGAGCCATCGACGTGGGGCCGGGCCGCTATGTGAGGAGATGCTCCGCGATCCACGGGGCAATCTCCCCTGCGCGGTCACGGGCGAACATGTGGTCCCCGCCCGCTAGCACCCGCAGCCGGGCCCTGGGCAACAGCCGCTCGAGCTGACGGCCAACCCCCACGGGGCTGATCGGATCGGCATCACCCCAGAGCAGCAGCGTCGGGAGGGAGATCCGGTGGAACTCCGCCGAGAGGTCCGTCCTCTCATTCAGGATCCAGTCCGCCGCCTTCGGGTATTCCGCGCGATAGTCACCGCGCCAATCGCTGGCGCCGAGACTCGCGACATCCATGCCGCCGGAAGTGGCCGTCAGGACCAGATGGCTGATGCGATCCGGATGGGCGAGCGCCAGCCGCACGGCCACGGCCCCTCCCATCGATTGCGCCACGACCACGCTCGGTCCTTCCAGCGCGCGAGCGGCATGCGCGACCGCATCGTCGATCCCCTGGAGCGCCGGCTCATGCGGCTCGTGACCCAGACCCGGCCAGCTCAGGTAGGTCTTGCGCCAGCTCGCCGGCAGCAACGCTCCGAGCGGATGCCAGAAAGACGCGGCGCCACCGGCACCGGGTAGGAACAGGACGTGGTGGGCCATGCCTCGTGACTCGGGTTGGAGAACGGGAACGGATACCCTCACCCCGTCCCTCTCCCGGAGGGCGAGGGGAGAGGGGCACGGTGAGGGGCTCTGTGTACGGTGACTACTCGCTCCGGCCGAACACCCGCTGGAAGATGTCGTCCACGTGCTTGATGTGGTAGCCGGCCGAGAAGCAGTCCTCGATCTCCTCCGGCTTCATCACCTTGAGCAGATCCTGATCCTCCGCGAGCGCCTGCCGGAAGGACACGCCCTGCTCGTACATGCGCATCGCGTTGCGCTGCACGATGACGTACGCCGCCTGGCGATCCATCCCCTTCCGCGCCAGCTCCAGCAGAATCCGCTGCGAGTTCACCACCCCGCCCAGCAGATCCAGGTTCTTCTGCATGTTCTCCGGGTAGACCCGCAGGTTCTCCATCAGCCCGGCGAAGCGGTGCAGCATGAAGTCGGCCACGATCGTCGCATCCGGGCCAATCACGCGCTCCACCGACGAGTGCGAGATGTCCCGCTCGTGCCAGAGCGCCACGTCCTCCAGCGCGCTCACCGCGTAGCCGCGCAGCAGCCGCGCCAACCCGGACAGGTTCTCCGAGAGGATGGGGTTGCGCTTGTGCGGCATCGCGCTCGAGCCCTTCTGGCCCGGGGTGAAGTGCTCCTCGGCCTCACGCACCTCGGTGCGCTGCAGGTGGCGGATCTCCACCGCGAACTTCTCGATGCTCGAGCCCAGCAGCGCCAGCGCGGAGAAGTACTCGGCGTGCCTGTCCCGCTGGACGATCTGGCTGGACGCCGGCGCGGGCGTGAGGCCCAGCTTCTTGCACGCGAACACCTCCACCGCGGGCGGCAGGTGCGCGAACGTGCCCACCGCGCCGGAAATCTTCCCCACGGCGATGACCTCGCGGGCCCGGAGCAGGCGGGCCTCGGCGCGGCGCAGCTCGTCGTACCAGATGGCCAGCTTGTGCCCGAAGGTGATGGGCTCGGCGTGGATGCCGTGGCTGCGGCCCATCATCAGCGTGCGCTTGTGCTCGAAGGCGCGCTTCTCCACCGCGGCCATGGCACGCCCCACCCCCTGGAGGATGAGGTCCACCGCATCGCGCAGCACCAGGCCCAGCGAGGTGTCCAGCACGTCCGAGGACGTCATGCCCAGGTGCAGCCAGCGGGCGCTCGGCCCGATGCGCTCCTCCATGAAGGTGAGGAAGGCGATGACGTCGTGCTTGGTGGTGCGCTCGATCTCCTCGATGCGGGCGGCATCCGCCTCGTTGAAGTCACCGGCGCGATCGAGGCAGTCCTGGAGCGCCTCGCGCGGGGCGATGCCCTGCTCCACCATGCCCTCCAGCGCGGCCAGCTCCACGTCGCGCCAGCGGCGCAGACGGGCCACGTCGGTCCAGAGAGAAGACATCTCCTTGCGGCTGTAACGCGGAATCACTCGAAGACCCTCACGGGGAAGTCCCGCTTCGCCGCGAACCGGAGCAGCTCCAGCACCACGTCCCTGGAGCCTCCCAGCTTGCTGGCGGCGGAGAGATTGACGGCCAGGTCCATTCCCTCGGGCTGCGACACGGCCAGCGCTCCGGGATCGACCTTCTCATGGATGATGCGGTTGGCCAGCCGTCCCGCCTGCTGCCCGATGGCGGTGGGACTGGGCGCGAGGGCGAGCGTGGCGCCCTCCTTCACTTGGCTGGGGGTGAGGCCCACCAGCGGCAGGCGTTGAGCGGTCGCGAAGGCGATGAGCTCCTGGACGACGGCGGCGTTGCCCACCGTCTTGTCGGCCACCATGAGCAACGCGTCCACCTTCTCCTTCGAGCCGGCGAGCACCTTCTCCGCCTTGCCCTGCGCGTCCGCCGCGAGCGGCACGATGGTGAGGCCCAGCGGACCCGCGGCCGACTGCGCCGCCTCCACCAGCCCGGCGGAGAAGCGCGGGTCATGCAGGATGCCCACCCGCTTCGCCGAGGGGGCCACGGACTTGAGCGCGGCCAGCTCGGGACGGAAGTCACTGGTGAGCGCGATGCCGGTGATGTTGGGGCCCTCCAGGCCGTACTTCTCGTAGTAGGGCACCATGGCGAAGAGGACGGGGATCTGCTTGTCCAACGTGCGGCGGGCGGTGTTGGCCGCCAGCGGGCCGATGGCCAGCACCAGCGCCGGCTTCTGCGAGGCGATGCGTTGAAAGGCCCGGGCCGCCGCCTGGGCACTGTCCTCCAGCGTCATCTCCACCACCTCGGCGCGCACCTCCGCGCCGAAGCCGGCCACCACCGCCGCGTAGGGAGCGAGCCCGGCGGACTTCACCACCACCACGCGGGGCCTCGCCGGCTCCGAGGCGGCCACCAGCGGCGCCCACAGCACCAGCAGGGCGAGCCAACCCCACCGCCTCATGGCTTCGCCTCCCCCGAGGGCGCGGGAGCCTGGGGAGCCGGCTGGGAGCCATGACGAATCTTCCACAGCAGCCAGTACCCACCCGCCGCGCCCAGGCCGAGGCCCGCGAGCGTCAGCAGCACCAGCGCCACCGTGGAGGAGCGGGAGCGGGGAGCCGGTGCCGCGGGCACCTTCCGGGGAGCCACGCGTGCGGGAGGCGCGTGCACCTCGGGCCGGGGCTGGGGCTCGGCGCGCGCGGCGGGAGCAGGAGGAGCCGGTGCCGGGCGCGGCTTGGGCGCTGGAGCGGCCGCGGGCTTGGGAGCCCGGCCCATCATCGCCGCGAGCGTCGCCGAGTCGAGCGGCTGGGTGGCATCCAACGGACGCGCGTTCTCCTGGGCCTTCGAGGCGAGCCGCTGCTCGATGCTGTCGGCGGTCAGCAGCTCGGTGGGCGCGGAATCCACGCGAGGCGCCTCGAGCGTGGCGGTGCGCGACACGGGGACTTCCGGGAGGGTGGCCTTGGGGACCGCTTCCTGGGTGGGGCCGCCGCCCACGACGGGCACCTGGATCGTCGGAGCCGCCAGGGCGGGCAGCTCGGCAGTGGGAACGGGCGGGGGCAGCATGTCATCGCCCAGCGGAGCGGCCGTCGCGAGCTCGGCGGTGAGGCTGAAGGGCACCGGCTTGGGGCGGGGACGGGCTGCCCCCGGGGCCTGTGCTCCCGCCGCGGGCTTCGCCGTGCCAGCGGACGGCGGCCTCGGACGCGCCAGGGCCGCGGAGAACTCCGAGAGGAACTCGCTCGCCGTCTTCGGCCGCGCGAGCGGATTGGCGTTGACGGTCCGCCGGTAGAGGGCCTCCACGCCCGGCGGCAGCTCGGGGTCGTGGGCCTGCAGCTCGGGCACCTCGCCCTCCTCGGGCGTCAGGCCGGTGAGCAGCTCGCCCACGATGACGCCGAGCGCGTAGAGGTCCATCCGCGTGTCCAGCTCGCCGCCTTCCGCGTACTCCGGGGCGATGTAGCTCGCGACGCGCCAGGCCTTCTGGGCCTGGACGAAGGGCAGCCGGGGAATGCCGAGCGCCAGCCCGTAGTCCGTCACCTTCAACATGTCCGGCAGGACGATGATGTTCTCGGGCTTGAGGTTCGAGTGGGGCCCGTACTTGTGGGCGGCGTTCAGCGCCTCGACGAGCTGCGCCAGGAGGGGCTCGACCTCCTTGGCCGAGAAGCGCTGCCCCTGGGCCGCGCGCTGCTCCATCATCCGCCGCAGCGACATGCCCTCGAGCAGCTGCGTGGTGAAGTAGGGCCGGTTGCGCTCCTCGCCCTCCTCGTAGACGCGCACGTGGTGGGGGTGGGTGAGCTTCTTGCCCTGGCGCAGCGCGAAGGAGAACTGGGTGCGCTCCTCGGGCATCTGCACCAGGCGGGGGTTGATGATCTTGAGCGCGACCTCGACGTCCATCTCCTGGTCGAGCGCGCGGAAGACGTGGCCCACCGGGCCCGGTCCGAGCACCTCGCGGATGGCGTAGCGCTTCGCGAAGACGTCCCCGGGTTTGTAGGGAGCCTCCACGCTCGCCCCACGGCGGCGCGGGCCAGCTCCCGCCGCCGCGCCCGAGAGCTTCAGTCCACAGGTGGAGCAGGATTCACTGTTGTCGGGGACTTGGCTGCCGCAACGATGGCAAAGCACAGCGGTCGGACTCCCGGAGGTGGGGGGACTGTCGCGGGGCCTCCAGAAGGCACCCTCGAACGGTCTTAACCCGCCGCGCGAAGAGGGGGCAAGGAACGCCCGCTCAGCGGCCCGTCGAGCCGAAGCCCCCCGCTCCCCGCTCGGTATCGTCCAGCACCGTCAGCTCCACCAGGGACACCTGGCACACCGGTGCCACCACGAGCTGGGCGATGCGCTCGCCACGCCGGAGCGTGAAGGGCCGCGAGGAGAGATTCACCAGGAGCACCTGGACCTCTCCCCGGTAGTCCGCGTCCACCGTACCTGGTGAGTTCAACAACGTGATGCCGTGCTTGAGCGCCAGTCCCGAACGGGGCCGGAGCTGCGCCTCGTAGCCGGGAGGCAGTGCCAGCGCCAGGCCCGTGGGCACCGCCGCCCGCTCCATCGGCTCGAGCGTCAGCTCCCCATCGATATCCGCCCGTATATCCATCCCCGCGGCCAGCGCGGTTTCGTAGCGCGGCAACGGCAACGGCTCGGCATGGGCGCGCACGCGGCGGACCCTCACGCTGACGGACGAGGACATGTGGGATGAGGTAGCACGGTGTGGCCGGAATGCGAGTTCCCGGCCTGATCAGCGAGCCGTCTCGTTCGCCACGGGACTCGGCCTGGGACGGAAGCGAAGCGGGTCCACGGGCTGCGCGGACAGCTCGAGCTGGTAGTGCAGGTGGGGCCCGGTGGAGCGGCCGGTGTTGCCCGAGAGGGCGATGAGCTCGCCGCGAGCCACACGCTGTCCTGGCCGGACCCGCAGCTCCGAGTTGTGACAGTAGGCCGTCGTCACGCCGCGCCCATGGTCGAGGATGAGCACCCGGCCATTCACACCGTCCTCGCTCGCGCGGCGCACGGTGCCCTCGGCCACCGCGCGCACCTCGGTGCCCACACGGACAGCGAGGTCCACGCCGGTGTGCAGCTTGCGCGTGCCCAGCACGGGGTGGTGGCGGTAACCGAAGGGGCTCGTCACCGGGGTGTGCTCCGGCACGGGCCACGCGAGACCGAAGGCCGTGGCCAACGCGAGCGCCTGGGCGGCGGCAACGGTGGCGTCCTCGTAACCGGGGGGCAATTGCTTGGAAAGGCGCTCCAGGTTCGGGGCACCGCCCTCGGCCGCGACGCGCGAGACGGCATAGCGGGCGGGCACGGGTCCGGCGAAGACGGCGGTGAGGCGGGACTCCTCGTGGGGGAAGTCACTGGCCAGGGACTCGTGCAGCTTGCGGGCGGCGGCGGGACCGCGGACCTCGTCGAGCAGGGACGCGGAGGGGATGCCCAGTTCCGCGGCGAGCGCGAAGGCGGGAGCCCGGGCCGCGGGCGAGAGTCCCTTGAGCGCCAGGTGGGTGCCATACGCGAGCGCCTCCGAGTCGGTGAAGGGCCGGAGGGGTGGCGCCACGGGAACGAGAGCGGGCGCGGACACGCCGGAGCCACTGACGCCATCGTAGTAGGCGAGCAATGGCCGGGCGGTGCTCCGGCTCCCGAGGACCCAGGCCGAGGTGCGCCGCACCAGCGCCCCCGCGGGCGTGTGGTGCCAGGCGCACCAGAGGCAGAGGATGGCCAGGGAGAAATCGAGCAACCCTCGGACGTGGCGTGGGAACATGGGGCGTTCTCCTCAGCGCACGAAGGACCAGAGGGGAGAGGCATCGAGCGCGGCGGCGAGCGCGAGGGGCGCCACCAGGGCGGAGCCGGGCAGGCCGTAGGCGAGGGCCCGTGCGAATCCGCGCGCATGCTGCTCGGAGGCGGCGTCGGCGTGCTGGAGGTTGCGCAGCACCGCGCGCCAGCCCAGCCGCCACAGGAGTCCCGCCAGCGCCGCGAGCGCGAGGCCCCGGGCCACCACATCCGCGGCCCCATCACCGAGCAACTCGCGCCACGAGAGGTACACGGAGCCCTGGACGAGCCGCGCCACGGTACAGGCTCCGGCCACGGCCACGAGCGCGGTGGCGAGCGGGCGGATCCACCGCATCGTGGTGGGCTTGCGCAGGCAGCGCACCAGCATGGCGCGCCACGTGCCGCGCTGCGGGAGGTGGAGCGAGGACCGGACTGGAGAGGACAGCTCCTCGCGGTAACCGAGCGCGGGCAGTGCGAGCACGACATCCGCCGCCAGCTCCCAGACGAGGGCGAGGGCGCGGGCCAGCATGGTGCGCCGCTCGAGGGAGAGCAGGTCCACGAGGGGCGCGGTGAGGCTGTAGCGGCCCACGAGGCGGTCGAACGCGGCATCGGCGAGGTCCACCAGGGCCAGGAGCCGGTCATCGAGCGTATCGGCCGCGGCGTGGACGCCCACGGCGATGAGTGCCAGCAGGCCGAGCGGCATGAAGGCCCACCGGAAGTGGCCGAGGAAACGCGAGAGCGCGGAGAAAGGCCCTGGGGACACGCGAGGCTCCGGAGGTGGACCCGTCCATCAACGCACGAGCCGTGGGGAGGATTTTTCCCGCCTGGAGCCCAGAAAGGAAGAAGCCCTCCCCCGCCAGAGCGGAAAGAGGGCTTCTGCTGTTCCCCCACCCCTCTCCCCTCGGGAGAGGGAAAGGGTGAGGGTATCCGTCACCGTGTTCAACCCCTGGAGCGCGGGTCCGGGTTGGAACCCGAGTCCACCCGATACCCTCACCCCGACCCTCTCCCGGGGGGAGAGGGAAGGTTGTTGGCGAGGGCAGTCAGGTGGGGTTGTTCGCAGGTGGAAACAGCTCAGGCCTTCGCGCCCGGCTGGGTGGCGCCGGCCGGAGCGGTCTCGGCCGGAGCGGGGGCGGCAGCGCCCTGCTGCGTCGCGGCGCGCTCGGCCATGGCCTCCTTGCGCGACAGACGGATCTTCCCCGTCTTGTCGATGCTGATCACCTTCACCAGCACCTCATCGCCCTCGTTGAGCACGTCCGACACGCTCTTCACGCGCTTGTCCGACAGCTCCGAGATGTGGATGAGGCCATCCGTGCCCGGGAACAGCTCCACGAAGGCGCCGAACTCGGCGATCTTCCGCACCGTGCCCGTGTAGATCTTCCCGATCTCCGCCTCGCGCGTGAGCGCCTGGATCATCGCGATGGCCGCCTTCACCGAGTCCACGTTCGAGCTCGCGATGTCCACGCGGCCCGAGTCGTCGATGTTGATGACGGCACCCGTGCGGGCGATGATGTCCTTGATCACCTTGCCGCCCGGCCCGATGACGTTCTTGATGAACTCGGGGCGGATCTGGATGGTCGTAATCCGCGGCGCGTAGGCGCTGATCTCCTTGCGCGGCTCGGCCATCGTCTTGAGCATCTCGCCCAGGATGTGCAGACGGCCCTGACGCGCCTGCTCCAGCGCGCGGCTCATGATCTCCGTGGTCAGACCGGTGATCTTGATGTCCATCTGGATGGACGTAATGCCCTTCGAGGTGCCGCACACCTTGAAGTCCATGTCGCCCAGGTGGTCCTCGTCACCGAGGATGTCCGAGAGGATGGCGACCTGATCGCCCTCCTTCACCAGGCCCATGGCGATGCCGGCCACGGGGGCCTTGATGGGCACGCCCGCGTCCATCAGCGCCAGCGTGCCGCCGCACACCGAGGCCATGGAGGACGAGCCGTTGGACTCGAGGATGTCCGACACGAGCCGCACCGTGTACGGGAACTTGTCGCTCGGGGGCAGCATGTTGCGCAGCGCGCGCTCGGCGAGGGCGCCGTGACCCACCTCGCGACGGCCGGGGCCGCGCAGGGGCTTGGTCTCGTTCACGCTGAACGGCGGGAAGTTGTAGTGCAGCATGAAGCGCTTGAAGGACATGCCGCCGAGCAGCTCCAGCCGCTGCTCGTCCTCGGAGGTGCCCAGCGTGGCCACCACCAGCGCCTGCGTCTCGCCACGGGTGAAGAGCGCGCTGCCGTGGGTGCGCGGGAGCACGCTCACCTCGTTGGTGATGTCACGCACCTTGTCGTGCCCGCGGCCGCCGATGCGGCCACCGTTCACCGTCAGCGTGCGCATGTGCTCGTACTTCAGGTCCTCCACCACCGACTTGGCATGCTTCTCCACCTGGGAGGTGAAGGCCTCGCCCAGCTGCTCCTTGAGCTTGGACAGGGCCTCCTTCTTGGCCTTGGAGAGCGCGTCGTAGCGGGCCGCCTTCTCCTTGATGGTGTAGCCCTGGACGATGCCGTCCCAGGCCAGCGCACGCACCTTGGCCTTCAGGTCCTCGGCCACCGCCGCGATGCGCTCATAATTGCGCACCGTCTTGTTCAGCGTGCGGCGCATCTCGTCCTGCAGGTCCAGCGCGGGCTGCACGGCCTGCTTGCCGAACTCGAGCGCGGCCACCATGTCCGCCTCGCTCACCTCCTCGGCACCGCCCTCCACCATCACGATGGCCTCGCGGCTGACGGCCATGACCAGGTCGATGTCCGACTGCTCGCGCTGCTTGGACGTGGGGTTGGCGATGAGCTTGCCGTCCACGCGGCCCACGCGGATGCCCGCGATGGGACCATTGAAGGGGATGTCCGACACCCACAGCGCCGCGGAGGCGCCGGTGATGCCGTGGATGTCACCCTCGTGCTCCGGATCCGCGGAGATGACGCTGGTGATGATCTGCGTCTCGTAGGCGTACCCTTCCGGGAACAGCGGGCGGCAGGAGCGGTCCACGATACGGCTGGCCAGCGTCTCCTTCTCCGTCAGGCGTCCCTCGCGCTTGAAGTAGCTGCCGGGGATGCGGCCGGCCGAGTACAGCTTCTCCTGGTACTCCACCGTGAGGGGGAGGAAGTCCACGTCCTTCTTCTCGCGCGCGCTCACCGCGGTGACGAGCAGCACGGTGTCGCCGTAGCGAACCACCACGGCGCCGTCCGCCTGCTTGGCCATGTGGCCGGTCTCGATGGACAGCTCGGTGTCGCCAATCTTGACGCTCTTCTTCAGATGCATATCGGTCTTGCCTCGTACTTCCTGGTGGCCCCGCTGACGCGTGCCCTGCCTTTGGACAAAAGAAAGGTGAGGGCCCACGCGCCTCGGTGCGAGGCCTGTGGGTTGGATGCGGTCGCCGGGCCTGGAACAGGCGGATACGGGCAACCGCGGCTTGACTGCGGTGGGGGCGCCTTGGAAGCGCCAGAGGGATGCGCCGGAGCTTTGATCCCTGATCGCGCGGGCCGACCCGGCTACTGCACTGGTCGGCCCGTCCGAACGGAAACCAAAACCTCCGTCCACAGCACTCCGTTGCTTCCTGCCTCGCCCCGCTCTCTTCCTCGAACTGCGACTCTCGGACTGCGACGTCTCTAACGACTCGGGGCGCTGACGAATGCCAGCGCCCCGATTCACTACCGCGGGCCTACTTGCGGATGCCGAGGCCCTCGATGAGCTTCTTGTAGCGGTTGGCGTCCTTGCTCTTCAGGTAGTCGAGCAGACGGCGACGCTGACCCACCAGCTTCAGCAGACCGCGGCGGGAGTGGTGGTCCTTCTTGTGCGTCTTGAAGTGCTCCGTGAGCATGGTGATGCGCTCGGAGAGCAGGGCCACCTGCACCTCGGGAGAGCCCGTGTCGCTCTCGTGGGTGCGGTACTTCGCTACAACCTCTGCCTTGCGGTCCTGATGCAATGCCGACATGTGCTTCCTTCTTCTTCTTCCCGCTCCGGGGGGTGGGTACTGCGGTCGCCACGGTCCGCGGAGGGGTACAGACCGGGCTTCCTCCTACTAACGAATCGGGGGCTTATAAGCATCGCCCGTGCGGGCGGTCAACTTGAAGCGCCCGGTGGCCCGCCTGGAAACCGGCCAGTGGACAATTCAGACGAGCACCCGCAGGTAGCGCAGCCGGCCGCGAACCACCTCGGCCACGGCGAGCACCCCACCCGAGGGGTCCACCACCCGAACCCGGCCGGGATGGGCGGGAGCCTCCACGGGCACCCCATGGGACACCCGGACCGCGTCCGCCTCGCTTACCCGCACCGCGGGCAGGTCCGTGAGGGCATCGGAGACGGGCAGCAGCCGCTTCGCCAGGGCCGAGGGCTCCCGGGCCAGCTCGGCCAGGTCCGCCAGCGGCAGGGCATGCGCCAGGGTGAAGGGACCGCTGTGGGTACGCCGCAGCGCCTCCAGATGGGCCCCGCAGCCCAGCGCCCGGCCGATGTCATAGGCGAGCGTACGCACGAAGAAGCCCTTGGAGCAGCGCACGGACAGACGCAGCTGGTTGGCGCTGAAGTCGCGCAGCACCAGCTCGTACACCGTCACCTGGCGGCTGGCGCGCTCCACCTCCTCGCCGGCGCGGGCGAGCTCGTACAGCCGCTTCCCGCCCACCTTCACCGCCGAGTACATGGGCGGTACCTGCTCGAAGGAGCCCCGGAAGCGGCCCAGCACGTCCTCCAGCAGCGCGGAAGTCAGGGCGGGCACCGGAGCCTCGGCCACCACCTTGCCCTCGGCGTCCTGGGTGTCCGTCTCCGCGCCCAGACGCACCACGGCATCGTAGGCCTTGTCGCCCTCGGTGATGAAGCCGGCCACCTTGGTCGCCTCACCCAGGCACAGGGGCAGCACCCCCGTGGCCATCGGGTCCAGCGTGCCGGTGTGGCCCACCTTCTTCACCTTGAGCAGACCCCGGACCTGCCGCACCACGTCGAACGAGGTGGGCCCCTTGGGCTTATCGATGACCAGGACGCCGTCCATGCTTCCAATCCTAACCGGCAACCGCTCCGTGTGCGGCTACCAGCCTTCCTTGTCCTTCACCTCGCGCAGCAACCGCTCGATGCGGTCACCCCGCTCCAGCGACTCGTCGAAGGTGAAGAACACCTCGGGCGAGACTCGCAGGTTCACCGCCTCGGTGATTTCCCGGCGGATGTAACCCTTGGCCGCCTCGAGACCTTTCTGGGTCTCCTTGCGGTCCTGCTCGCTCCCCATCATCGAGTAGTAGACGCGCGCCGTCTTCAGGTCCGGCGACACCTTCACGCCGGTGATGGTGATGAAGCCGATGCGGGGATCCTTCAATTCCCCCCGGGTGAGCATCCGTCCAAGCGCTGCCTGGATCTCCTGCCCCACCCGCTCCGGCCGATTGCTGGTACTCATTTCTTCTCCCAATCCCTCGGGTTGCGCAGACTCCGAGCCCGGGCCCGGGCATCCTCCAGGGACATGGGCCCCTGCTGCCGCTCCGTGCCCCTGGCCGGCCGCCCGCTCTCCTGCCCCTGGTGCCGGCGCTCCCAGTCCGCCATTCCCTCGGCCTCGGCCATGGAGCGATCTCCACGGCCCATGCCGGCGATGAGATCTTCCAGGTCCGCTTCCGGACCCGCCTCATCGTCCGTGTCCTCGTCCTCGTCCGATTCCTCGTCGTCCCCGGAGTCCGCCCGCCCGGCGGACAACGGCCGGCCGGGGGTGTACAGCGTGTCCCCGAAGGCCATGATCTCCGTTTGACGGGTGAGGAGGGGCGCGACGTACATCTCTTCCACGAAGTGGATGATCTTCTCCATCTGCTCGTCGACGTGGCGGCGTTCGTTGCCCACCACCGCCAACGCGAGCGTGGCCTTCTGCCAGAGATCCTGGTCATCCACCTCGGCCACCGCCACGTTGAACCGGGCCTTCACCCGGTCCGTTATCCGGCGGAGCACCTGCCGCTTGGCCTTGAGGGAACTGCTCTCCGGAATCTGCAGGGTCAGACGTGCGACGCAGACGAACATGACAGTCAGGACCTCGGCCCGGTGGCCTCGCCTGGAGGGCGGGCCACCGGGTGCATTCCGGTGGTGAAGAACAGCGGCCGGAGAGGCACTAGCTCAGGCTCGGCCGCGTCTCCTCGATCTCATAAGCCTCGATGATGTCGCCGGGCTTGAGATCCGTGTAGTTCTCGATGCCGATACCGCACTCGAAGCCCTGGGCGACTTCCTTCACGTCGTCCTTGAAGCGGCGGAGCGAGGCCATCTTTCCGGAGAACAGCTGCTTGCTGTCGCGCAGCAGGCGGACGAAGGCACCACGCTTCATCACACCGTCGAGCACCGCCGCACCGGCGATGGTGCCCAGCTTCGGCACGTTGAAGGTGTTGCGCACCTCGGCACGGCCCAGCTTGCGCTCGGTGCGGATGGGCTCCAGGAGGTCTTCCATGGACTTCCGCACGCCGTCGATGAGCTCGTAGATGATGCTGTAGGTCTCCAGCGTCACCTCCTGAGCCTTGGCAGCGGCCTCGGTGCCGGACTCGGGCTTGACGTTGAAGCCCACCACGAGGCCCTTGGAAGCGGCCGCGCGCATCACGTCGCCTTCGGTCATGGCGCCCACGCCCGAGTGGATGACCTCCACGCGGACCTTGTGGGTGGACAGCTTCTGGACGGCCTCCTTGACGGCCTCGGCCGAGCCCTGCACGTCCGCCTTGATGACGAGGCGCAGCTCCTTGGGACCACCGCCCGCCTTGGTCTTGGCGAACAGCTGCTCGAGCGTCTCGCGGGTGTTGGCCTTGCCCAGCTCCGCCTCACGGCCCTTCATGGCGCGGTGGGTGGCGATCTCCTTGGCGGCCTTCTCGTCGGCCACCGCGTTGAGGGTATCACCCGCGGTGGGCACACCGGACAGGCCGATGAGCTCGGCGGAGTAGCCCGGGAGGACTTCCTTCACGGACTCGCCCCGGCTGTTGTTCATGGCGCGCACGCGGCCGAAGTGCGTACCGGTGACGACGGCATCGCCCACCTTGAGCGTGCCCTCCTGCACCAGCACCGTGGCCACGGGACCGCGGCCCTTCTCCAGCTTGGCCTCGATGATGGCGCCCACCGCCGGACGGCTCGGGTTGCTCGTGAGCTCGAGCACCTCGGCCTGCAGCGCGATGTTCTCCAGCAGCAGGTCGATGCCCATCTTCTGCTTGGCCGACACGGGAACCATGATGGTTTCGCCGCCCCACTCCTCGGGAGTGAGCTCGTAGTTGGCCAGGTCCTTCTTCACGCGGTCCGGGTTGGCGCCCGGCACGTCCATCTTGTTGATGGCGACGACGATGGGCACCTCGGCGGCCTTGGCCTGCTTGATGGACTCGATCGTCTGCGGCATCACGCCGTCGTCGGCGGCCACCACCAGCACCACGATGTCCGTCACGTTGGCGCCACGGGCGCGCATGGACGTGAAGGCCTCGTGGCCCGGGGTATCCAGGAAGGTGATGTCCCCGCGCGACGTCTTCACCGAGTAGGCGCCGATGTGCTGGGTGATGCCACCGGCCTCGCCGGCCGCCACGTTGGCGGCACGGATGGCGTCGAGCAGGCTCGTCTTGCCGTGGTCGACGTGACCCATGACCGTGACCACCGGCGGACGGGTGCGCTCGTCCTCGGGACGCGCCTCCACCTCGGGCAGGAAGTCCTCGACCTCGAAGCCGGCCTTCTCCACGCGCCAGCCGTAATCGGTGGCGATCATCTCCGTGGTCTCCGCGTCGATGATCTGGTTGGCCGTGGCCATCTTGCCCAGGCCCATCAGCTTCTTGATGAGCTCGTTGGTGCGCACACCCATGCGCTGGCCCAGGTCGGACACGGAGATGCCCTCCTGGATCTTGATGACCTTCTTCTCCTCGGCCATCTGGGTGATCTGCGTCTTGGCGCCCTTCTTGGTGGGCTTCTTCTTCTTGCCGCGGATGGGGATGGTGACGCGACCCCACACGAGATCGGAGATCTCCTGCTTGGAAGGACCGCCCTCCCCCGCTGCGCCACGCTTGGTGCGTCCGCCCGCCTTCTCCTTGTCCTTGCCCTTGGAGACGTCGACGAGCTCGCGGCCACGGCCGGCGTGGTCCGGGATGACCCGGAACTCACGCTTCTCGGTGCCAATGGCGCTCTTGCCCGGCGCCATGGGGTACTGCTTGCCCGCGCCGCCCGTGGGCGTCACCCGGCGAACCTGGATGAGCGGACGGGAGATGACGACGGCCTGCGTGGCCGTGGGACGCAGCGAGCGCGGATCCTGCGTGACCTGCTGGTGGGGCACGCCGCCCACCATCACCTGCTGGCCCGTCTGGCCAGGAGCGGCGCCGGGCTGACCACCCGCGGTCCCCGGAGACGAGGGACGCACCGGACCTGTCGACTGAATCCCGCCACTGCGCTGGTACTGGCTGGGCCCGCCACGCTGGTATTGGCCACCGGGACCACCGGGACGGCCTCCCTGGCCACCGGGACCACCGGGACGGCCTCCCTGGCCACCGGGACCACCGGGACGGCCTCCCTGGCCACCGGGACCACCGGGACGGCCTCCCTGGCCGCCGGGACCACCGGGACGGCCTCCCTGGCCACCAGGACCACCGGGACGAGCGCCCATGCCACCCTGACCACCAGGGGAAGAGGTCCGATGCGGACCGGAAGAAGGATGGGCCGAGGGGGTCCGGACAGTGGGTGGAACCGCCGAAGGCGGGCGGGTAGACAAGCTGGGTGACTCCTTGACAGAGGATGGCGGCTGCGCGGCGGCAGCCGGGGGCGGGGTGACCGCACGGGGCGGCTCCGCGGCCCGCGGCGCCTCAATGGCGGCTGCGGGAGACGACGGCTGCGTGGCGGGGCTCGACGGCGCCGCTGCGGCAGGCTGGGCCTCGGCACGGGGTGCCTCGGCGGGTGTGACCGGCGCCACGGGGGCGGCCGGAGTCTCGGGAACGGAAAGCGGAGCAGCGGCCCTCGGCGCCTCGGTGGCGGGAGCGGGCGGAGCCACGGGAGCGGACGGTGCCTCGGGGGCAGCGGCGGCGGGCGGCTGAGCAGCGGCGGCTCTCGGCGCCTCGGCGGCCTGCACCTCGGCGGCCGGCGGCTCGGGAGCGCGCGGAGCCTCGACGGCCGGCGCCTCGGCGGCACGCGGAGCCTCGGCGGCCGACGCTTCCTCATAACCGGCGTCGGAGGACGAGGGAGCCGTCGGGGCCTTGCGGCGCACCACGAATCCCTTGGCCGTTACCGGCGCTGCGGCCTGCTTGGGCTTCCGCTTGTCCAGGATCTTCTGTACGGCAGCGGTGGCCTGATCGTCCTCGAGCGAGGACGAGTGGCTCTTGACGTCGTAGCCGAGCGCGACGAGCTCAGTCACGACCTCTTTGTTGTCGAGCTCGACCCCTTGGTCCTTGAGCTCTTTTGCAATCTCGTGAACGCGCTTCTTCGACATACGTTGCTTGGCCTTTTGCTCCGCCGGCTACCGGGCGCAGCACCCTAATCCAAAAATGTGTGCGAGTGGTGCTAACACCCACTCCCCCCGGCTGCTCCACCCCGTGCCGGGCCCGACTCCAACGCCTGTCCCAGGGCCGACGGGTCAACCGCCCCCGCCTTCCCCCGGAAGGCCCTGCCAAAGGCCTTCCGCTTCACCGCCGCTGCCAGGCACCCGGCTCCACAGAGCCAGGCACCCCGCCCGGGGAGCCGCCTCGTCCAGTCCACCACCACCGCGCCCTCCGAGCCCACCGCCAACCGGGTGAGCTCGGCCTGGATCCTCCTGGCGCCGCAGCCGATGCAGCTTCGCACCGGTCCGGCGTTCGCCGGGAGTTCTTCTTTTCTTCTACTACCGGAACGAGCCTTCAGGCGCATCCCCCCTGCCAACCAAGCGAGCTTACGACGTCAGCCCGACCTTAAACTAAGCGCCCACCGGCTGGGCAGCCGAAGAAGAGGCCCCGCGCTCGGCGTTGAGCTCCGCCCGGAGCTTGGCCTCCTCCACCAGATAGTTCTCCGCCGCGCTCTTGAGCTGGCGGGCCTTCTTGATTCCGACGCCCGGCACGTCACCCAGCTTGGCCAGGTCCTTCTCGTTGGCCAGCTCCTCCACCGTCTTGTAACCGGCAAGGCCCAGCTGTTCGATGGTCTTCTCGCCCATGCCCCTGACGCGGGCCAGCCGCTCCGTCTGACTGAGCTCGTCCGGATGACGGCGAGCCTCGGCCTGACGGGCCTGCTCGCGCTCGCGCTCCATGCGCGACAGCTCGGCCGCGTCCAGCGACATCTGCTTCCGGGCCTCCTCCTGCATGGCGGGAATCCGCGACGGGTCCATCCCGGGAATCTGGCCCAGCATCTCCGGATTGGCCTCGGCGATGTCCTTCGCCTGACGGAAACCGTGCGCGTAGAGCGTCTCCACCAGCATCTCGTTGACACCCGGAAGGGCGCCCAGCGAACGGTTGGCGAACTCGCGCATCTCGCGCACCCGGCTCTCGCTGTTGATGTCCAGCTTCCAACCCGTCAGCTGTGCCGCCAGGCGGACATTCTGCCCGCGCCGGCCGATGGCCAACGACAGCTGGTCATCCGGGACGATGAGTTCCATGGCGTGGTTGGCCTCGTCGATGATGACGCGGCTCACCTCGGCCGGGGCCAGGGCGGCGCACACGAAGCGCGCCGGGTCCTCGTCGTAGGGGACGATGTCGATCTTCTCGCCGCGCAGCTCCTGCACCACCGCCTGCACGCGGCTGCCCTTCATACCGACGCACGCGCCCACCGGATCCACGTCCGAGTCACGGCTGGACACGGCGATCTTCGCCCGTCCACCCGGCTCGCGCGCCGCGGCCTCGATGACGACGATCCCCTCGGCGATTTCGGGGACTTCCATCTCGAACAGCTTGGTCAGCAGGTTCACGGAGGCGCGGCTGAGGACGATCTGCGGGCCCTTGGACTCGCGCAGCACGTCCAGCACGTAGGCCTGGACGCGGTCGCCGGCGCGGTACGTCTCGCGCGGCACCTGCTCGCGCACCGGGAGCACCGCCTCGGCGCGGCCCAGGTCCACGATGATGTTGCCGCGCTCGAAACGCCGGGCGATGCCGGTGACGATCTCGTTGCGCCGGTCCTTGTACTCGTTGAAGACGTTCTCGCGCTCGGCGTCGCGGGTGCGCTGGAGGATGACCTGCTTGGCCGTCTGGGCCGCGATGCGTCCGAAACCACGGCGGAACGTCTTCAGCCGGAGGATGTCCCCGTACTGATCGTCCTGCGCCTTGGCCTCCGCCGCGTCCTCGTCACGGTAGAAGATCTGGAACACGAGCTCGTCGCCCGGCTCCACCTCCATGCCCTTCTTGTGCGCCTCCTCGAGGGAGATCTGATTCACCGCCTGGATGGGGTCGGTGATGGTCTCCACCACGGTGATGGCCTGGAAGAGCTCCACCACGCCCTTCTCCGGGTCGTACTTCGCCTCGAGGTTGCGCTCCTGGCCGAAGTGCTTCTTGGCCGCGGTCGTCATCGCATCCTCGAGCGTGGAGATGAGCACGCTGCGGTCGATGCCCTTGTCCTTGGCCACCTGGTCCAGGACGAGGTTGAGGTTGATGTTGGGGTTGGCTGGCGTGGGCATCATCTTCTCCAAAGGTTCCACGGGCGCGCCCGCGCGAGGGCGCACCCTGTATGTGGACTGCTAGAACTCGAACTCCAGGTTGGCCTTGGCGATGTCCTTGAAGGGGATGCGGAAGCTGCCCGCCCCTTCCACGTCCACGGCGATGGCGTCGGCCGCCACCTCGGTGAGCGTCCCGGTGAAGTTCTTGCGCGGCGGCTCCCCGATGGGACCAAAGGTCTTCACCTTGACCGTCTGGCCCTTCACCCGCTCGAAATGCACGGGCTTCTTCAGGGGCCTGTTCACACCGGGGCTGGAGACCTCCAGGTTGTACTCGTGGGGGACGATGTCCTCCACATCCAGCACCGTGTCCACCGCCCGCGAGACCTGCGAGCACTCGTCCAGACCCACCCGTCCACCCGGCTTGTCGATGAACAGGCGCAGGATCCAGCCCTCGCGCTCGCGGAGGAACTCCACCTCGAGGAGCTCCAGCCCCTCGCCCGCAACGATGGGCTCGAGCAGCTCCTGCGCCCTTGCCTCCACCGTTTGCTTGATGTTCTCCGCCATAGGCCGCTTCGAAGACTCCGGACTCCAAAAACACAAAAAGCGGGCACGACGGCCCACTTTTCGAGGAACTGCGTCGAAAAATGTCGGCGGCGTCCGTAGCACACGCCACCTCGGGGTGTAAAGGATGACGCACCCCTTGTCCTGACATCCAACAGTCCTCCCGGGGGTAGGGATTCCCGGGGTTTCCGTGGACGCGGACCGGTTATAACGCCCCCATGCACCTCATTGCCGCAGCCCAGATGGTGTCCACCGCGGACAAGGCCCACAACCTCGAATCGGCCACCCGGCTCGTCCGGCGTGCGGCCGACCTGGGGGCCCGGCTGGTGGGACTGCCCGAGAACTTCAGCTGGATGGGGCCAGAAGCCGAGCGCACGGGTGCCGCCGAGACGCTCGAGGGGCCCACGCTCTCGCGCATGGCCGAGCTGGCTCGTGAGCGGAAGGTGACACTGCTGGCCGGCTCCATCCTGGAGACGGGTGCCCCGGGCGGCCGCCTCTATAACACCACCGTCCTCTTCGGACCGGACGGCGCGCGGCTGGCCGTGTACCGGAAGATCCACCTCTTCGACGTGGACGTGGGTGACGGTACGCCCTACCGCGAGTCGGAGGCCGTGGCCCCCGGCGGCCAGGTGGTGACGGCGGACACGGAGCTGGGCCGGCTGGGCCTGTCCATCTGCTACGACCTGCGCTTCCCCGAGCTGTACCGGCGCCTGGCGAAGGAAGGCGCGACCCTGCTGGCGGTGCCGGCGGCCTTCACCCTCATGACGGGCAAGGATCACTGGGAGGTGTTGCTGCGCGCGCGCGCCATCGAGAACCAGTGCTACCTCTTCGCCCCGGCGCAGGGCGGGCGGCACTCGCCCCAGCGAGTCACCTGGGGCCATGCCATGGTGGTGGACCCGTGGGGCCTGGTGACGGCCCGGGCCTCCGAGGGCGAGGGACTCGCCGTGGCAGCGGTGGACCCGGAGCTGCTCGCCCGTATCCGCAAGAATCTGCCCTGCCTGCAACATCGACGGCTGGACTGAAGCGACCGGGCACTTGTGGCCAGCCCCCTGGGTCCCGGGTCCATTCCCCGTTACACTGAGGACCCGGAACCTCTCTCGTGAAAAGTCGCTGGTCCTCTATGGTGTTCGTCCTCCTCGGGGCCTTCTCGGTGGGTTGTCCCGCCGATGAGAAGCCCGTGGTCCCGGTGCAGGCACCGGCCGCGCCGCCTCCGGTGCGCCGTGCCCAGCTCAAGGGCCTTCAAGGAGATGTGAAGGTCAAACGCGCGGCGGGAGACGACTGGATCTCCGCCCAGGAGGGCATGCCCCTCTTCGAGAACGACAAGGTACGCACCGTGGCTGGCGCCGGAGCGCAGATCGTCTTCGCCAATGGAAGCATCGTGAACCTGGGTGATGACGCGCTGATCGGCATCGCGGAGACGCGGCCGAGGCCCGGGCAGGAGCGCACGGACCTGACCGTTCTCCGCGGACGGGTGGACGCCGAGATGGAAGATCCCGCACGCCAGTCGCTGTCCGTCACCACGCCAGCGGCCACCGTCCGGGCCGGAAGGGAGATCGTGTTCCAATGAAGGGTTCCCTCCTGCTCGCCCTGTTGATGCTGGCACCCACCGAGGCGGTGGTGCGCGATGGAGAGTCGCTCGCCGAGGTGGCCCAGCGCACGATGGGAGACCGCGGTGGTGCCAGCGAGCTCAAGGCGCTCAATGGTTTGAAGGACAACGCCGTCGCTCCGGGCACGAAGCTGAAGCTGCCCGGGCCGAACCGGGAGATCGCCCAGCGCGTGCTGACGACGGCGCGCAACGCGTTGGCCGCGGCGGACACGCAAGCGGCCCGGCGCGAGGAAGCCGCGGCCAAGCTGAAGGAGGCCGAGGCCTACTTCCAGGGCGCGCGCTACGACGAGGCCGCCCAGGCCGCCGATGGCGCATGGAAGCTGGTGGCGGGGCCGGCGCCGCAGCCCACCGCCTTCACCGTGAACGTGACCGACAAGGGCATCACCACCGTGAAGTCCAGGTCCGGCCAGCCGGTGCGCGTGGAGGCCGAGGGGGTCACCCGTCCCGTCCATCCCGGCGAGAGCGTCAGCGTGGAGAAGGGCCAGCCGCCGCCTCCTCCCCGGACTCCGCTGGGCGTGCCCCAGCCCACCTCCCCCGCCAACCGGCTGAAACTGACCGTGCAGCCCGCCAAGGGCGGCCCGAGCCCCGTCACCCTCGCCTGGAAGGCCGTGGAGGGCGCGGAGGGCTACGAGGTGGAGCTCGTCCCCTCGCGTGGCGAGAAGCGCACGCTTCAGGCCAGTGCCAACCAGCTCCGGGTGTCTCTGGCCGCGGGCATCTACCGCTGGAGCGTGCGCGCGGTGGCCCGCGAGGCCCGCTCCGAGGCCTCGGCCGAGCAGGGCTTCGAGGTGGCGGAAGCGCCAGCCAAGCCCATCAATCTCCAGGTGCAGCCCTCGAAGTGGAAGTAGCGCGGGAGGAGCGTCCCCATGCGGCTCTTCAAGACCATCCTCTTGTTGATGCTGGTGGCCAGTCTGGTGCCCACCGTGATGGTGGGCCTGCTGTCCGTGTCCGACACGCGTGAGCTGCTGGTGCGCGACGCGCAAGAGCTCACCCAGGAGCGCGTCAAGCAACTGAAGCTCAAGGTGGAGGGCTTCCTCGCCGAGCCCACGCGCGCCGTCATGGGCATGGCACGCGTGCCCAACTTCTTCGCCCTGTCCCTGGAGCAGCAGCAGACGTACCTGCGCGCCGTGCTCAACCAGAGCCGGGAGGTGCAGGCCATCACCCTCTTCGGGCCCGATGGCAGGCGCATCCCCGGGCTGCAGGCCTTCGCCGTCAGTGACGTGCCTCCCACCGCGCTCGCCGAGCACGAGTCGCGCGCCGTGGCCCTGCTGGAGGGGCTCGCCGGCCTGCACTACGCGGACGTGGTGTGGCGCCCCACCGGCGAGGCCGTGGTGACGTTCGCCTTCCCCGTGGGCGAGCCCGTCAAGGGCTACATCGCCGCGGACGTGACGCTGGTGGAGCTGCAGACCATGCTCGCCCAGGAGCGCGTGGGCAGCACCGGCTTCGTCTACCTCGCCGACGCCAAGGGCCATGTGCTCGCCGGCGGCGGTGGACTGGTGGCCGGCCAGGACGTCTCCCACCGGCCCGTGGTGTCGCACCTGCTCAAGGGCGTGGCGCGCTCCCCGGACACCGACATCCTCCACGTGGGCAACTTCGCCGAGGGCGACGAGGCCGTCGTCGCCGCCTACGCCACCCTGGCGGACCCCCACTGGGCCATCGTCTCCGAGCAGCCCGTGGCGCTCGCCTACAAGCAGGTGGAGACCATGGAGCGGCGCCTGCTGCTCACCGTGCTCGCCGCCACCGTGGTGGCCCTCGCGCTCGCCGCCTTCTTCTCGCGCAGCGTCACCCGCCCCCTCAAGGGCTTCACCCAGGGCGCCCTCCAGCTCGCCCAGGGCAAGTTCGGCCTCGAGGTCAACGTCCCCCAGAAGAACGAGCTCGGCGAGCTGGCCCGGACGTTCAACTACATGAGCAAGCAGCTGCTCGCGTACGACCACGAGAACCGCGGCCTCTACGAGAGCCTCGAGCAGGGCTACCTGGAAACCATCGTCGCCCTGGCCAACTCCATCGACTCCAAGGACTCCTACACCCGCGGCCACAGCCAGCGCGTGGGCGACGTGGCGGTGGAGATCGGCCGCGAGATGGCCCTCTCCGAGCGCGAGCTCAAGCAGCTCCAGTTCGGC
Source organism: Archangium sp. Cb G35 (assembly GCF_001896145.1). Classification (NCBI taxonomy): domain Bacteria; kingdom Pseudomonadati; phylum Myxococcota; class Myxococcia; order Myxococcales; family Archangiaceae; genus Archangium; species Archangium sp. Cb G35. The sequence goes on along the minus strand of NZ_MPOI01000002.1, from coordinate 664,291 downwards.
GGCATCCTCCACGACATCGGGAAGATCGGCATCGTCGAGTCCATCCTCTGCAAGCAGTCGCGGCTGACGGACGAGGAGATGGCCATCATGCGCGAGCACCCGGCCATCGGCGACACCATCATCAAGCCCATCAGCTTCCTGCAGGCCATGCGCTCCTGCGTGCGCAGCCACCACGAGCGCTGGGATGGCACCGGCTACCCGGACAAGCTCGCGGGCGAGGACATCCCCCTGCTGGCCCGCATCGTCGCGTGCGCGGACACCTTCGACGCCTGCACCTCCACCCGCCCCTACCAGAAGGCCATGCCCCTGGAGAAGGCCATGGAGATCCTCGATAACCTCAGCGGCAAGCAACTGGACCCCGCCGTGGTCACCGCGCTGCGCCGGGTGCTGGAGAAGCGGGGCGTGCGCGTGGAGGGCCACCGGCTCCCCGTGAAGCTCGCCTCGTGAGCGCCTTCACCGGAGCTCCCATCCCCACGGGGTTCCCCTCCCCCATCCGGTGCGCCGGATGGTAAGCAGGGCGCGACGATGTTCTCGCCCTGAAAGGGGAACCCCTTGAGTTTCTGGGATCGAATCAAGCCCACCGAGCGCCCCGTGTCCGCCACGGAGGTGACGCTGTCTCCGGACAACACCCGGTTGAGCCTCGTCTGGGAGGACGGCGTGAAGACGGGCGCCACCGCCCAGCTGCTGCGCCAGCAGTGCCCGTGCGCCGGGTGCGTGGACGAGTGGACCAACAAGCGCACGCTGGACCCGGCCCGGGTGCCCGCGGACGTGCGCATCACCCAGCTGCAGCCGGTGGGCAACTACGCCCTCACCTTCGTCTTCAGCGACGGCCACGGCACCGGCATCTACCCCTGGAAGCTGCTGCGCGAGATCACCCAGCCGTGAGGCTGAGCGCGTGGAGAAACACATGAACGAGTCCCGCTACCGGCTGCTGCGCCCACTGGCCATGGGGGGCATGGCGGAGCTGTTCCTCGGCGTGGCGCGCGGCGCGCAAGGCTTCGAGAAGTCCGTGGCCATCAAGCGCGTCCTGCCGCACCTGGCCAGCGAGCCCACCATCGCGCAGATGTTCCTCGCCGAGGCCCGGCTCGCCACCCACCTCCAGCACCAGAACATCGCCAGCGTCTACGACGTGGGCACCAGCCCCGAGGGGCTCTTCATGGTGATGGAGCTGGTGGACGGCTGGGACGTGGGCGTGCTGCTGCGCCACGCCCACCGCCGCGGCCAGCGATTCCCTCCCCACCTGGTGGCCTTCATCGGCTCCCAGGCACTCGCGGGACTCATCCACGCCTACCGCCGCCTGAACAACGGCCGCCCCGTCCTCACCGCCCACCGGGACATCTCGCCCTCCAACATCCTCATCTCGCGCGAGGGCGAGGTGAAGGTGACGGACTTCGGCATCGCCCGCCTCGAGGGCGTGTCCACGGGCACCCTGCCCGGTACCTTCAAGGGCAAGCTCCCCTACGCCGCCCCCGAGACGCTGCGCGGCGAGCCGGCCAACGCCTCGAGCGATCTGTTCGGGCTCGGCATCGTCCTCTACGAGCTGCTCGCCGGACGCCACCCCTTCGGAGATGGCGCCGGAGACCCCATGGCCTTCGCGCTCGCCATCACCCAGCAGGAGCCCGCGCCCCTCACGGGCGTGCCCGCGCCGCTCGCCGCGGTGCTGGCTCGCGCCATGGCCAAGACGCCCGAGGCCCGCTTCCCCCGGCCCGAGGACATGGCCGAGGCCCTCGCCCGCTACCTGGCCCAGGCCGGGGAGCCCGCCACCTCCCAGTCCCTCGCCACGTTCATCGCCAGCCTCACCCCTCCCCTCACCCTCGTCGAGCGCGCACAGGCCTCGGAGTCCTCGGAGGCCAGCGGCTCCCAGCCGGGCGCCGTCGAGCCCACCGTCCGCCGGCCCTCGCTGTCCACCCGGGCCGCGAATCCCCCCTCCTTCGAGCTGCAGCATGAGAACGAGCAGGTCCCCGGCGGGCCCGCGCTCAGCATGAGCGGCCGGCTCGTCCTGCCCGCCGCCGAAGCTCCCGCCGCGCCCGGCTCCGCTCTCGCGCGCGTGTCCAACGGCGCGCCCAAGGGCGGGGAGTTCCGCTGCGCCCACTGCAACGCGCCCCTCGCCTCGGCCCATGCCCCGTGCGACCGCTGCGCCCGCGCGCTCGCCCCGGGACTCTCCTCCCTCGCCGAGGAGATCTCCTCGGTCCCCGCCACCCAGCCCACCTCACGGCGCTCGGTGCTGGACATGAGGGAAGACGAGCTGGAGCTGGAGGAGCGCGCCCCGAAGCAGGAGACGGCGTACGAGGAGCCCAAGGCCCGCATGCAGTGGGGACGCCCCCTGGCCATCCTGGCCACGCTCCTGCTGCTGGGCGGCGCCGCCGTGGTGGGCTACCCCTACCTCCGGTCCTTGTTCACCCGGTTCTTCTACTCGGTGACTCCCAAGCAGACCCTGCCGCTGCTCGTCTTCCAGAGCCTCCCCGAGGGCGCCACCGTCGCCGTGAACGGCGAGGTCATCGGCACCACGCCCCTCGTCCTCGACAACACCTACGTCACCGGCCAGAAGGTCCCCTTCCAGGTGACCCTCAAGGGCTACAGGCCCCGCAAGGGCACCTTCAAGGGCGGCGAGCCCGTGACGGTCGACCTCAAGCTCGAGCGCTGAGGCGCGGGAAGGCCCGCCCTCACTTCACCAGGCGCAGATGACCCCGGCGCGGTCCGGGCGGCGGCTCGTCCCGGGGCCCCTCGGCCTCGACGGGGCTCGGAACCGGGGCCGGTGCCGGCACGGGGAGCGGAGCCGGCGTGGGCGCCGGAGCCGGAACCGGAACCGCCGCCACGGGCTCGGGCGACTCGTCCTCCGGCCGTCCCACCTCGCGCAGCACCGCCCGGGGACGCTGCTCCACCGCCGGGGCCGGCTGCTCCGTCACGCTCTCCGGCACCTTCGTCGTCACCATCGTCTGCTGGAGGAGCTCGGCCGGCATGTCGTCCGGGTACATCCAGAACTCCTTCGTCAGGTGACTGGTGATCGCGAACAGCGCCGACCACGGCACCGCCACCTTGAAGCGGCTCCCCGAGAAACTCAGCGTGCAGCGCACGCCCCACTCGCCCACCGTCAGGTCCGGTGGATCGAACCGGTAGGACAGGTTGAGGCGCAGGTGCGACTCATTGCGCAGCGATGGCGGCACGAGCACCCCCGGACGGCGCGCGTCCAGGTGGATCATCACCATGCCCTTCTCGAGTGCGGCCAACAGCCGCGCCTTCTTCTCAGGACCTTTCTTGTCCATCGACGTGCGCTAGCGGACGAGGGGGGCGTTTCAGCGACGGCGCATCGCCCGGTCCATCTCCCGCTTGGTCTCCCGTTCCTTGATGTCCTGCCGTCGATCCTCGTGCGTCTTGCCCCGGCACAGCCCCAGCTCCACCTTCGCCCGGCCGTCCTTGAAATACAGCAGGAGCGGGATGATGGAATAGCCTCGCTCCCGAACCTTCGTAATCCACCGGTCGATTTCCTCGCGGTGCATCAACAACTTGCGGCCGCGAAGGGGCTCGTGGCTGAAAAAACTGGAGGGGTTGTAGACGCCGATGTGAGCGTTGAGCAGGAAGAGCTCGCTGCCCTTGGGCAGGGCGTAGGCGTCCGAGAGGTTGGCCGTCCCCGCCCTCAGTGCCTTCACCTCGCTGCCCGAGAGCGACAGGCCGGCCTCGACCTTCTCGTCCACGGTGTAGGCGGCGCGCGCCTTGCGATTCTCGGCGATGATTTTGATGCCGGACTCGCCCGTCCCGCCCTTGCCCTTAGCCGCCATACGCTCGCGTCCTCTAGCCTCCGATGGGCTGGTTGTCGATCAGCCGTGTGGAACCAACGAAGGCCGCTACCAACAGCCGCGCCGTCTGGCCCGGACTCACGGCCGGCAGCGGGGTCAGCGAGGTAGCGTCCACCAACTCGACATAATCCTCTCGAAGGCTCGCCGCCTCCAATTCGCGACGCACCGCGGCGACCAAAGCCGAGGTGTCGCGCGCCCCGCTCCGGCACAGCGCCTGGGCCGCCGCCAGCCCCCGCGACAAGGAGAGCGCCCGCTGACGCTCCTCGGGGGACAGGTAGGCATTGCGGGAGCTCATCGCCAGCCCGTCCGGCTCGCGCACGGTGGGCATGCCGATGATTTCAACTCCAAGGTTCAGGTCGCGCTCGAGGGCGCGGATGACCTGGAGCTGCTGGTAGTCCTTCTCGCCGAAGAGGGCGAGCTGGGGCTTGAAGAGGCACAGCAGCTTCGTCACCACCGTGGCCACGCCCCGGAAGTGGCCGGGCCTGCGCGCACCACACAGGCCCTGGCTCACCTGCTCCACATCCACATACGTCTGGTAACCCGGCGGGTACACCTCCGCCGGAACGGGGGCGAAGACGGCCTCCACTCCAGCGCTGGTGCACTTGGCCAGGTCCCCCTCCAGGTCCCTCGGATAACGCGACAGGTCTTCCTTGGGACCGAACTGGGTGGGGTTGACGAAGATGGAGGCCGCGACGACGTCCGCGCGCTGGCGTCCCTCGCGCATCAACGAGACGTGCCCCTCATGCAGGAAGCCCATGGTGGGCACCAACGCCAGGCGGCGGCCCGAGCGGCGGATGGACTCCGCCCACGCGGCGGTCTCGGCAACGGTACGAAGGACGAGCGGGGCCATGGGCTAGACCGGTGCTCCGTAGACGGGGCCCATCTTCTCCGGCTCGGCGGACGCGTCCGTGGGCTCCGGCGTGGAGGCCACGAGGCGGATGGGCTTGGACTTGAAGGAGTGCTCCTCGTCCGGGAAGGTGCCCGCGCGGACCTCGGAGAAATAGGCGCCCGCGGCCTCCATCATGGAGCCGTGGAGGTTGGCGAAGCGCTTCACGAACTTGGGCTTGAAGTCCGGGTTCATCCCCAACAGGTCGTAGCAGACCAGCACCTGGCCGTCGCAGTATTTACCCGCGCCAATGCCGATGGTGGGAATGGAGAGCCGCTGCGTCACCTGACGCGCCAGCTCCAGCGGCACGCCCTCGAGCACCAGCGAGAAACAGCCCGCGCGCTCCAGCGCGATGGCGTCCTCGAGAATCTTGCGCGCGGCGTCCTCGTCGCGGCCCTGCACCACGTAGCCGCCCATCTTGTGCACCGACTGCGGCGTGAGGCCCAGGTGGCCCATGACGGGGATGCTCGCACGGGTGATGGCGGAGATGACGTCGGCGAACTCGGCACCGCCCTCGAGCTTCACCGCGCCCACCCTGCCCTCCGACACCATGCGGCCGGCATTGCGCACCGCCTCCTCCACCGAGGCCTGGTAGCTCATGAAGGGAAGATCACCCACCACGAGCGCCCGCTTCGTCCCCCGGACGACTGCGGCCGAGTGGTACACCATCTGATCCATCGTGACGGGGAGCGTGGAGTCGTGACCCTGCACGACCATGCCCAGGGAATCTCCCACGAGCAGCACGTCCGCTCCGGCTTCATCGAAAACGCGGGCGAAGGTGGCGTCGTAGGCCGTGACCATGCAGATCTTCTGGCCGCTCTGCTTCTGGCGCTTCAGCGTGTGGATGGTGACCTTGTCCTTCACGGTTCACCTCCTCTTGGGGATAGGGGTTCAACGTCCTGCCGTGCATGCATGGACGCCTCTCGCCGTCCCCGAGGGGATCGCCGGAAGCGGCCACCGGTGACACTCTAACGCCCTCGAGAGCGCCGCGGGGGCTTCTCTTGAGGGCAGGCAGGCAGCCGAGCCCCTCTCTAGAGACGCTTGCCGCTGTGGGGGTGGTAGTGGTGGGTACCCTGACGCGCCCCGTCGATGGCGCCCATCAGCCCTTTGAGATCGTCCGGGTTGTGGACGAAGTCGATTTCCGAGGTGTCCACCACCAGCAGCGGCGTCTCCGTGTAGCGCGAGAAGAAGTCGTTGTAGGCGTGGACCAGCTCCGCCAGGTAGCCGGCGTCGAACTGGCGCTCGAACTCGCGGCCCCGCTTCTTGATGCGGTGGAGCAGCACGTCCAGGCGGGCCTGCAGGTAGATGACCAGGTCCGGCCGAGTCACCCGGGGGGTGAGGGCCTCGAAGACCCGCTCGTAGAGCGACAGCTCGTGCGAGCCCAGCGTCAGGCACGCGAAGATGCGGTCCTTGGCGAACAGGTAGTCGCTCACCGTCACCGAGTTGAACAGGTCCGGCTGGAAGAGCTCCTGCTGCTGCTGGAAGCGCGAGAGCAGGAAGAAGATCTGCGTCTGGAAGGCGTACTTCTGCCGATCCTCATAGAAGTGGGCGAGGAAGGGATTCTCCTCGTATTTCTCGAAGACCCGCCGGGCGCCGAAACGCTCCGCGACGAAGTTGGAGAGACTCGTCTTACCGACGCCGATGGGCCCCTCGACCACGATGTAGCGGTTGTCCATCCGCTTCGAGACCTCCGACTGCACGAGACGCGCCCCGGCGTGGGTGATCCGGCCGGAACGGGGCGCGGAATAGAGCACGGGAGTGACGACCGGGCAATGATCGCGCTCCCCACCACCTCGCCACGCTTGACGGCCCGATGAGCGTCCACTACCAGGGACGCACGCGCGGTGCGGAAAACGCCAACGCGCGGGGACCGAGGGAGATGAATCGACGGCAGCGGGCGAAGACGGTCATCGAGCTGGAGCCACGCCGGGCCACGTCCACCGAGACGTCTCCGACCCGGGCCGTGGAACCGGATCCACTCTACGGCGTGGCCCTCCTCAAGACGGCCCTGGAGCTCAAGCGCCGGAAGGACGGGACCCCGGAGGAAATCCTCCGCGGCGTGCTGGCCCGCATGCGGCTGTCCGAGGACGAGTTCCGCGAGTGGCTGTCGCAACAGGGCGGACTGGCCAAGCTGCTCGGCGGCGGCGGCGGGACCTGAGCCCCTAACGCGCGGCCACCCATCGCTGGAGCGCCGCGTCCACCGCGCTCCCGAGCGACTTGCAGAAGGCGTACTCGGTGCGCAACCGCTCCACGGGCGTGGCCGCCTCGAAGCGCCGCGTCCCGAAGAAGAGCGCGTACACCACCTTGTCGGCCACCTTCGAGCGGATGCCGAGGAACTCCCCCTGCACGTCCATCTGCGGCAGCAACATGCGATCCAACGAGCGGTAGACGCGGGCCATGTCCTGCGTCGCCCCCACGAAGGTCTTCTCGTCCAGGAGAGGAATCGAGCTCGGGTCGCCCCAACGCAGCAACACCACTCCGTCCGGGCGGGCGAACACCGCGTACACCACGCCGAAGCGGTTGAGCACCGGCTCCAGCTCCTCCATGGGCAGGGGTGTCATCAATCTTCTCCGAGCCGCTCTAGCGTTAACACCAGAGCGGGCCGGACGCCAAATTGCCGCTACCTCGTCACGGGGCCGAGCGCCCGCTCGATGGCGGCGAACTCCTCGGACGAGAGCGTCTCCGCGCGCCGCATCGGGTCGATGCCCGCCGTCTGCAGCGCCTGATGGAGCTGCTCGCCCGTGCCCAGCGACTTGTCCGACTTGAGCGAGTTGATGAGCGTCTTGCGGCGCTGGGCGAACCCCGCCTTCACCAGGCGGATGAAGCGCGCCCCGTCCACCACCGGCGCCAGCGGCGCGGGACGGCGGATCAGCCGCAGCACCGCCGAGTCCACCTTCGGCGGCGGATGGAAGCGGTGGGCGTCGATGTCGAAGAGGTTCTCCGAGGTGAAGTACAGGCCCAGGATGGCGGTGAGCAGGCCGTAGTCGCGCCCACCCGGCTCCGCCGCGAGCCGGTCCACCACCTCCTTCTGCAGGGTGAAGACGGCGCGCGTCACGTGCTCGCGCTGCTCCAGCACCTGGAAGAGGATGGAGCTCGTCAGGTGGTACGGAAGGTTGCCCGCGACCTTCATCTCGGGCACCCCCGCCACCTCGGCGAAGTCCACCGTGGCCGCGTTGCCATCCACCACGCGCACCCCGGGAATGGCCTCCTTCTCCAGGACGGCGATCATGTCCCGGTCCTTCTCCACCGCGGTCACTCGCGCGCCCGTGGCGGCGAGGAAACGCGTGAGGTGCCCCAGGCCCGGACCCAGCTCCACCACCGGCTCGCCCTCGCGCAGCTCCAGCGAGTCGGCGATGGCCTCGAGGATGTCCGGGTCCCCCAGGAAGTTCTGCCCCCAGCTGTGCTTGGCCCTCAGGCCGTGGCGCTGGAGGATGTCACGTGGCGTATCCACTCTCGGCTCCCTTCACCTTCACATGCGCCAGGCCGGGTCCGCGGACAGATTGAAGTCCCCGCGAAGTCCCCGGCGCCAGGCCTCGTAACCGGCCACGGCGATCATCGCGCCGTTGTCCGTGCACAGCCGCACCGGCGGCAGGTACAGATTCAGGTGGCGATCCTTCGCGCGCTCCAGGCTCAGCGAGCGCAACCGCGAGTTGGCCGCCACGCCCCCGCACACCACCAGGTTCTTCAGGCCCAGCCGGCGCGCCGCGGCGACGAACTTCTTCGACAGCGCGTCAGCCACGGCCTCCTGGAAGGAGGCGCACAGGTCCGCCAGCGCCTGGCCCTCGGGGACGCCGTGCTTGCGCACGTGCTGCGCCACCGCCGTCTTCAGGCCCGAGAAGGACCAATCGAAGTTCTCCGCCCCGGGCAGCGCGCGGGGGAAACGGATGGCCTCCGGGTTCCCCTTCTGCGCGAGCTGATCGATGGGCAGCCCGCCCGGGTACGGCAGGCCGAGGATGCGGGCCGTCTTGTCGTAGGCCTCGCCCGCGGCGTCGTCGCGGGTGCTGCCCACCAGCCGGTAGCGGCCGTAGTCCTGCACCTCGTAGAGGCTGGTGTGGCCACCGGAGACGACGAGCCCGAGGAACGGAGGCTCCGGCGCGTCCTCCAGCAGGCGGATGGCGAGCAGGTGCCCCTCGAGGTGGTTGGCTCCGACGAAGGGCTTGCCGGTGGCGAGGCTCAGAGACTTGGCCACCTGCACGCCCACCAGGAGCGCGCCGATGAGGCCGGGCCCGGAGGTGACGGCGATGAGGTCCACGTCATCGAGCGTCTTGTTGGCGCGGGTGAGGGCCTCGTGCAGCACGGGCATGACCTGAACCACGTGGTTGCGGCTGGCCAGCTCCGGCACCACCCCACCCCAGCGCCGGTGGATGTCCACCTGGGTGGAGACGACATCGGAGAGCACGCGCCGGCCGTCCTCCACGAGGGCGGCGGCGGTCTCATCACAGGAGGTTTCGATTCCGAGTACGAGCAAAGGGCGTCCTCTCTACCAGGAGCCCGCCGCCACGCCTACTGTCCGAGCGACTTGAGCGCGGCGCGCACGTCGTTGGCGTATTGGCCGTTGGGCTCCAACGAGAGATAGCGCTTGTAGGCGTCGATTGCCTTCTTGTCCTGCTGGACCATCTGCCGGCCCATGCCCAGGCACAGCCAGGCGTGGGCGTTGTTGGGCTGGTCCTTCAGCGCGTCCTCCAGCAGCTTGACGGCCTCGCGGTAGCTCGAGTCGCTGCGCACCAGGGAGATGCCCAGGCCCGCCTTGGCCTCGGCCGAGTCCGGCTTGAGGTTGAGCGCCTTGCGGTACGAGAAGGACGCCGACTTGTAGCGCCCGGCCGACATGAGCTTCTTCGCCTGGCGCGTCAGGTTGGCGTACTGGGCCTCGGGGCTCAGCTGCTGCGCCGCGGGCTGCTCCGGCTCGTCGTCCTTGCCATCATCCTCGGCGGCCGGAGTGCCGTTCGCCGCCACGGCCGGCGTCCCAGTGGCATTGGGAGGCGTCCCCGCATCGGCCACGGCCGTCTGGGCCGCGGTGGCCGGCGTCTCGGGCGGCTTCGTCTCGGGCGGCTTCGTCTCCGGAGCCTTCGCCTCGGGGGCCTTGTTCTCGGGCTCCGGCGCCTTCACCTGCTCGGTGGGCGCGGGCTTCGGCGCGGGCGGAGGCGTGGGCTTGTCCGAATCACCCGACTGCGAGAACACCACCACCGCGGCCACCGCGGCGATGGCCACGATGCCTCCGATGATGATGCCCATCCGGTTCGGCTTCGGCTGCTGCTGCGCGTTCTGCACGCCGGCCGAGGGCGTCTTGGACGGCGGGGTGGGCCGGGGCGACACCGGACGCGGCTTGGGATCATCCGCCACGGGCTTGCTGGCCTGCGGCGCGGGCTTGGGCTCCGGCTTGGGCGTCTCGACGGGCCGGGGCTGCTCCACGGGCTTGGAGACAACGGGCTCGGAGGGCGCGACGGGTGCGGGCGTGGGCGCGGGCGCGCCATGACCCGGGTACGGCGGCAGCGCGAGCTGCTGGGGCTTCTCGGCCGGAGCCTCCGCGGGCTTCTCGACCGGAGCGGGCGTGGGCGCGGGCGCGGGCGGAACGGGAATGATGGGCTTCGCGGCCGACACCAGCGTCACCTCCTCGGCCGGAGTCGCGGGCTCCGGAGGAGGCACTGGCGGAAAAGGATTGGGGCCCACGGCGGCCCCGCCGAAGATGGGGCCTCGCGAGGACGCCGACGCATCCACCGGGGCCGCGGGAGCGGACGGGGACGCGGGGGACGCGGAAGGCGAGGAGGCCGGTGCGCTGGCGGACGTCGAGGCACGAGGCGCCGGAGACCAACCCGGACCCCAACCTCCCGCCGAGCCGAGGCCATCCACGTCCACCCGGCTCCAGTCGAGCAGCAGGCTGCGCCGCTCCAGCTCCTTGGCGCGGTGGGCCGGCGCCGGCTCCACGAGGAACGACGAGCCCTCGGCCGAGCGCGGCGGCGCGATGATGTCCGTCTCGGGGACGTTCGACGCTCGCTTCCTGGACTCGAAGACGACGACGTTGGCGAGCTGCCGCGGCCGATCCTCACCGGACTCGGACTCGGAAGCGGCCAGCGAGGGAGCCACCGGCTCCGGCTCGGTCACGGCATCCACCAGCGGCAGCTCGGGCTCCGACTCCTCCGGCTCGGCCGCGGCCACGGGCGCGGGCTCCGCCACCGGCTCGGGCGTCACCACGGGGGCCACGGGCTCCGGCGCGGGCTCGGCCGGGGCGCTCGGCGCTGGCGCGTTGTGCAGCCACTCCTCGATGCCGGGCTTGCCACTCTGCACCGGCGCCTGCGAGACGCTGCCCAGCTCGCGGATGAGGCCCTCGAAGTACAGCTTGCTGATGATGCCCAGCGCCGCCAGGTCATCGAAGTCCGAGTCCTCCACCACCCGGCTCAGGCTCCGCTTGCCATCGAAGAGGCGCAGCAGCCCGTTCACCTCGTCCGGAATCTCCGAGAGCCGGTCCGCCAGCTGGTGGTAGTCGATCTCGAACACCGTCTCCAGCGGAGGCAGCTGCTCGAGCATGCGGCCCCACTCGTCCAGGCGGCGCATGCCCTCCATCAGCAGGCCCTGGGTGGAGACCTCGATGCGCTCGGGCCGGTCCAGCGCGGTGAACTGGACCTCGAACTCGCCCTCGGTGGCGTTGAGCAGACGGTAGAAGGCGTTCTCGCCCTTGAGCCGCCCCATCTCCGCGTCGATGACGCGGCCTTCCTTGAAGTAGATGGTGGCGACGCGCTCGCCCTTGATGGAGATGTTGCCCGTCTTGCGGCCGATCTCGAACGTCTGGACCAGGTCCACCACGCCCATGTCGGCCAGGTTGCCCGCGAACCCGCCCTTGGTCGTCTCCCGCCGCTCGATCTTCTCCTTGTCCGCCTTCTGGAGGATCATCGTCACGCGGGTGACGATCTCTTTGATGTAGATGGGCTTGGTCAGGTAGTCGTCGCCCCCGAGCTCCAGCCCCTTCACCTTCGCCTCGACCGCCTTCTGGTTGGTGAGGAAGACGTAGGGGATGTGCTTGAAGCGCTCGTCCGACTTGAGCGTCTTGCACAGCTCGAAGCCGTCCATCTCCGGCATCTTCGTGTCGGCGAGCACGAGGTCCGGCGGGCTGATCTGCACCTTCTCGAGCGCGTCCTTGCCGTGGATAGCCGTGGTCACGGAGAAGCCGGCCTTCTTCAGGCTGACCTCCATGACACGGAGACTCTTCGGGTCACCATCGACCAGGAGCAGGTGCTGCTTGGCCACGTTCGAATGCCTTTCGCTGCGCGCGGAGAAGAGTGCGGATGATCATGCCCGCTCTCCAGGCATGTCAATGGCGGAGGGAGCCGGGTTCTCGTCTGGAGCCCGGGGGGACGGGCACCCTTCCCACCCGTACGGGCCCCTCGCCCGGCACCCGGCCAGGCGGGCGGTATTCCGGGGAAAGCCCGGCTCTACCCCCAGGGATGGCTGGAGGTCCAAACGAACCGGAGGCGATCAACCGAAAAGGCCGCCCTTCTTGTTGGAGGGAGGCGGATTCTTCTTGCGCATCTCGATCAGGCGCAGCTCCTGATTGGCCTCGAGGTGCTTGGGGTTGGCGCGCACCGCCTCGCGGAAGTGGCGCTCGGCGCGGGCCATGTCGCCCTCGACGCGGGAGATGACGCCGAGCTGGTAATGGGCCCGATCACAGTTCGGGTCCAGCTTGAGCGCCTCGGCCATCATCTGCTTCGTCTTGGGGATCTCGGCCTTGCGCTGGGGGTCCATGTAGATGGCCCACGCCCGCGCGGCGAGGTACACCGCCTTGGGCTCGGCGTTGTGGGCGCGCTCGAAGTGCTCGGCCGCGGCCACGAAGTCCCGCTTGCGGAAGAAGACCTCGCCCATCTTGAAGAGATCGTTCGGATCGACGCCCGCGGGCCGGGTGCTCGCCGGCGACGCGCTCTTGGTGCGCAACTCCTGGAGGTAGGCCACGCGCTGAGCGTCGTTGTAGAGGACCTCGTAGGAGTCGCGGATGGCCTCGAAGACGGCGGTCATCTTGGGCGCGAGCGCGGAGAGCGCCGGGGGCAGGCGGTCCGGGTGGAAGCGCTTGGCGAGCCCGAGGAACGCGGCCTTCACCTGATCCTTCTTCACCTCCGGATCGATGGGGAGACCCAGCGTGGTGAAGTGCTCGCGCTTGGATTGCAGCTCCTCGTAGCGCTTCTCGATTGTCTGCGCGAGCTGGGCCAGTTGCTGCTCCTCGGTGAGGACCTGAGGAGGAGCGCTGGGAAACAGCACGGGCGGAGCCGCCTGGGCTGGAGCGGGGCGGGAACCGAGCTGCGCGGCCCGCTGGAGCAGGGCCTGGCGACGGGCCTTCGCGGCCTCGTCGGAGGGCTCATCCGCCAGGTCATCCTCGCCGGCGTTCAGGTCGTCCCACGCGTCGGGAGCGCTGGCGTCGCGAGCCTGGGCCGGGGCGGCTGGTGCCGGAGCTGGCGCTGGCGACGGGGGCGCGGCCACGGGGGTGGGCGCGATGACAGGTGCGGCCGGCGCGGCAGCGGCCTGGGGGACGTCCGTGCTGGCGAGGGACTCCAGCTGGGCATCGACCTGCTGGAACGCGGCCTCGAAGGAGGCGTTGATGTCGCCAGCGACCTCGACGGAGGGGGCATTGTCGAAGGCCATGCCCCAGAGGTCGTCGTCCCCCGAGGGACGAGCCGCGTCGGGCCCCAGCTTGAGCGGCTGCATGGGGGCGGGAGCGGCCGTGGCAGCGGGAGCGGCGGGAGGACCAGAGCGGGACGACAGGTTCGGCGGAACGGAAGACGCCGGAACGGAAGACGCCGGAGCAGCCGGAGCCGGAGCGCTGGTGACAGGCGCCGGCCCGCGAGCCGCGGGAGCCTGCGCGCTGGCCGCGGGCGAACGGAGGCCCGGAGGAACGGGAGCCGGCGCACCGGCCGCGGGCGAACGGAGGCCCGGAGGAACAGCGGCCCGAGGAGGCGCGGCGGGCGGCGGGCGCGCGGCCATGGGAGGAGCGGCGGGCGCTGGAGCCACGGGGACGGGCGCGGCGGGAACAGGCGTGACGGGGGCGGATACGACGGGAGCAGGCGGCTCGGAAGCCACGAGGTCGCCCCAGTCGAGATCGGCGCTCAGCTCATCCGCCGCCACCTGGGAGGACGGAGCAGCGGACGCGGTGGCCACGGGCGCGGGAGCTGGAACGGGCTCCTCGATGAGCCACGGCTCGGGAGGAGGAGCCCCGGCCCGCCGCATCGCCTCCTGCATGTCCTGCATCAACGCGGCATCGGCCTGCTCGCGCGCGAGGCGGAGGCCCTCCGTGTCCTCCTGAACGGGCAGCTCCGCGGTGCGCTCGGCGGGGGGAGCGTCGAACCACACCTCGGAAGCGGGCGCGACCTCGGAGAGAGAGGCCTCGGACCGGGAGTCGGTCCGCATGCCCGCCGCCACGGAGGCAGCGGCGGTTCCCGTGAGATAGCTGACCCCGGACGGATGCGCGGGCACCAGGGGCTCGCCCGGCGCTCCGGTGAAGATCAACTCGCCATCCTGCAACTCGGCCGCCTCGGCGATGAAGGCCACGTCCGAGAGCTGGGAGACCTCGTTGACGCGACGCTGCTCGGCGAAACGCTGCTGCTCGGCGAGGCGCGCGGCCTCGGCGAGGCGAGCCTCTTCGGCCAGCCGCGCCTCCTCCAGGCGACGATGCTCCTCGGCGAGGCGAGCCTCTTCGGCCAGCCGCGCCTCTTCGGCACGCCGGGCTTCTTCTTCCGCCAGAAGCCGCGCCTGCTCGGCGAGGCGGGCCTCCTCGGCGAGGCGGGCCTCCTCGGCGGCACGACGCGCCTCTTCGGCCAGTCGCGCCTCCTCCGCCAACCGGGCCTCTTCGGCCAGTCGGGCTTCCTCCGCGCGGCGTGCCTCTTCCTCCGCGAGCCGACGAGCCTCTTCGGCCAGCCGTGCCTCTTCCGCGAGACGCGCCTCTTCCGCTAGCCGCCGCTCCTCGGCGAGGCGAGCCTCTTCGGCCAGCCGTGCTTCTTCGGCGAGGCGAGCCTCTTCCTCTGCCCTGCGACGGGCTTCCTCAGCGAGTCTGGCCTCCTCGGCGAGGCGAGCCTCTTCGGCCAGCCGTTGCTCCTCCGCGAGGCGAGCCTCTTCGGCCAGTCTGGCCTCTTCAGCAAGCCGAGCCTCCTCGGCGAGCCGCCGCTCCTCCGCGAGGCGAGCCTCTTCGGCCAGTCTGGCCTCTTCAGCAAGCCGAGCCTCCTCGGCCAGCCGCCGCTCCTCCGCGAGTCGCGCCTCTTCGGCCAGTCTGGCCTCTTCAGCAAGCCGAGCCTCCTCGGCCAGCCGCCGCTCCTCCGCGAGACGAGCCTCCTCTTCCGCGCGGCGACGGGCTTCTTCGGCGAGTCTGGCCTCTTCGGCCAACCGTGCCTCTTCCGCGAGCCGTTGCTCTTCCGCGAGGCGAGCCTCTTCGGCCAGCCGTGCCTCCTCCGCGAGACGAGCCTCTTCCTCTGCCCGTCGACGAGCTTCTTCGGCGAGTCTGGCCTCTTCGGCCAACCGAGCCTCTTCCGCGAGCCGTTGCTCTTCCGCGAGGCGAGCCTCTTCGGCCAGCCGTGCTTCCTCCGCGAGACGAGCCTCCTCCTCCGCACGGAGACGGGCTTCTTCAGCCAGCCTGGCCTCCTCGGCCAGCCGGGCCTCCTCCGCGAGGCGAGCCTCTTCAGCCAGTCGCGCTTCTTCCGCGACCCGTCGCTCCTCGGCAAGACGCGCCTCTTCCGCCAATCGCGCCTCTTCTTCCGCGCGACGACGGGCCTCTTCAGCGAGTCTGGCCTCTTCGGCCAACCGTGCCTCTTCCGCTAGGCGCGCCTCCTCGGCGAGTCGGGCCTCCTCGGCCAACCGAGCATCTTCTTCCGCGCGGCGGCGGGCTTCCTCGGCGAGACGAGCCTCTTCGGCCAGTCGCGCCTCTTCCGCAAGGCGCGCCTCTTCCGCTAGCCGCTGCTCCTCGGCGAGGCGAGCCTCTTCGGCCAGTCGCGCCTCCTCCGCGAGCCGTCGCTCCTCGGCAAGACGCGCCTCTTCGGCCAGCCGTACCTCTTCCTCCGCGCGGCGACGGGCCTCTTCGGCCAGTCGGGCCTCCTCGGCAAGGCGAGCCTCTTCGGCCAGCCGCGCCTCTTCCGCAAGCCGTCGCTCCTCGGCAAGACGCGCCTCTTCCGCGAGACGAGCCTCCTCCTCCGCACGGAGACGGGCCTCTTCCGCGAGTCGCGCCTCTTCAGCAAGCCGTCGCTCCTCGGCAAGACGCGCCTCTTCGGCCAGCCGTGCCTCTTCGGCCAGCCGTGCCTCTTCCTCCGCACGGAGACGGGCCTCTTCAGCAAGTCGCGCCTCTTCGGCCCGCCGTGCCTCTTCCGCGAGACGAGCCTCCTCCTCCGCACGGAGACGGGCTTCTTCAGCGAGTCGCGCCTCTTCGGCCAGCCGCACCTCTTCCGCGAGCCGTCGCTCCTCGGCAAGCCGAGCCTCTTCGGCCAGCCGCGCCTCTTCCGCGAGCCGTCGCTCCTCGGCAAGCCGAGCCTCTTCCGCCAGTCGCGCCTCCTCCTCTGCGCGGAGACGGGCTTCTTCGGCGAGTCTGGCCTCCTCGGCGAATCTGGCCTCTTCGGCCAGTCGCGCCTCTTCTTCCGCTCGACGACGGGCCTCTTCAGCGAGCCTGGCCTCTTCAGCCAACCGCGCTTCTTCGGCGAGTCTGGCCTCTTCCGCACGACGTGCCTCTTCGGCCAATCGTGCCTCTTCGGCGAGGCGAGCTTCTTCCGCCAGGCGGCGAGCCTCTTCGGCCAGCCGTCGTTCCTCGGCCAGTCGAGCCTCTTCGGCCAGCCGTCGCTCCTCGGCGAGGCGAGCCTCTTCGGCCAGTCGGGCCTCTTCCGCCAGCCGTGCCTCCTCGGCGAGGCGAGCTTCTTCCGCGAGCCGTGCCTCCTCGGCCAGTCGAGCCTCTTCGGCCAGCCGCGCCTCTTCCGCCAGCCGTGCCTCTTCGGCGAGTCTGGCCTCTTCCGCCAACCGAGCCTCCTCGGCCAGCCGTGCCTCTTCTTCCGCCCGGAGCCGAGCTTCTTCCGCCAGCCGTGCCTCTTCGGCGCGCCGCGCCTCCTCGGCCAATCGCCGGGCCTCCTCCTCGCGCCGGGCCTGCTCCCGGGCCTCCCAGGCCTCGATGGACAGCGACTCGACGAGGCCCTCGCGCTCGAGGACGTGGAGCAGCACCTCCTGGGCGGGCGTCAGCCCGTCCAACCGCTGGAACTCCGCCAGCTTCAGCAGGAGGGCCATCTCCTCCGCGCTGGCCACCCACGGAGCGCACAGCCCCGGATCCTCGCAGCGGTACATTCGAGACTCGGGAGCCTCGGAACCCGCGGGCTCGAGGGCGGCGCGCACGACGCGCGTCCCCGGAATGGGGCGGAACATCTCCTCCACCCCGCCCTCCTCGAATGCGGCGTGCTCGGCCAGCTGGCTCAACCGCCGCACCTCGGCGAGCACCTTCTGCTCCGCCACCGCGTCCGGCGCCAGCCCGAGTTCCTCCAGCAATTCCTCGTCCGGCGAGCCCGCGCTCTCCCGGGCCCACAGCGCATCCAGCAACCCGGCGCGGATGCGCCCGGCCTGCATCAGCGCCTGCACCGGTGTCTGGAAGCCGAAGCCGAGCCTCGTCCCCACCAGGTCACCCCCCTGGAGGAACAGCAGCGCTTCTCTCCCTCCGGCGTGCAGCGTGAGCCGGCCGGTGGAGCGGGACTTATGGGCGGAGTACAGCGTTTCGGCGACCTGCGAGGGGGGCATGCGGCCCCCAGTGTAGTCCTTCCGCCCCTCCCCTCAACTCGGCGTGCCCGCCCGCCCGGCCGCTGCGCCGAATTGCACCTGTCTCAGGGCCTCATAGGCCGCGATTCCCACCGAGGTGGACAGGTTGAGGCTGCGGCGCTCGGGCAGCATGGGGATGGTGACGGCCGTGCCCGAGCCTCCCCCGATGATCTCCTGCGGCAGCCCCTGGGTTTCCGAGCCGAAGACGAGGTGGTCCCCCTCCTCGAAGCGGGCCTCATACAGGGATGTAGCGGCGCGGGCGGAGAACAGGAAGCGCCTGGCCGAGGGCCATTCGGCCAGGTAGGCGTCGTAGTCCGGGTAGAGCTTCAGGAAGACCTTGTCCCAGTAGTCGAGCCCGGCGCGCTTGAGGTGGCGGTCATCGATGGAGAAGCCGAGGGGCTCCACGAGGATGAGGCGGCACCCGGTGACGGCGCACAGCCGGGCGATGTTCCCGGTGTTGGGGGGAATCTGGGGGGAGACGAGGACGAGGTGGAAGGGGCGCGCCAGGGGCTGGAGCATGGGGTAGAAGGCGCTGCATGCGCCTGAAGGTGAACAATGTGACACGGGAGCGGCTGTTGGCGGACCGTGCCGAGCTGGCCGAGTCCTTCGCGGACCGGTTCGTGGGGTTGATGGGCCGCAAGTCGCTGGCCTTCGGGGAGGGGCTGCACATCGTTCCCTGCAACTCCATCCATACCTTCTTCATGCGCATCCCCATCGACGTGGCCTTCCTCGACCGGGACGGGGTCATCGTCAAGCAGTTCGTGGCCCTGCCCCCCTGGCGGGCGACCTCGGTGTACTTCCAGGCCAAGTCGGTGCTGGAGCTGCCGGCGGGGGCCCTGCAGGCGAGCGGCACCCGGGAGGGGGACCGGCTCGTCTTCGAGCCGGTGGTTTGAACCCCGAATGGGAGTGAACAGACCAGCCATCCGGGCTTCTGGGGTTTTGACCCCTTTCGTCGCGCTTTGTTAACCTGCCCCCCCGTCCACGGCACAATCTGGACACGTCGGAGACTCCGCGAGCATGCGCATCGAGGTTGCTGGCAACACCCACGTCGGGATGAAGCGGAACCACAATGAGGACAACTACCTCATTCTGACCGACGAGAACCTGTGCTGTGTCGCCGACGGGATGGGCGGACACTCTTCCGGGGAGATCGCCTCGAAGATCGCCGTGGAGGAGCTGGGCGAGTTCTTCCGGATGACGTCGAAGGACCAGGACGCCACGTGGCCGTTCAAGATGGACAAGGGCCGCAACTACGACGAGAACCGGCTGGCCACGGGCATCAAGCTGGCGAACAAGAGCATCTTCGACAAGGCCAGCTCGGACCAGAAGTACAAGGGCATGGGGACGACGATCGTCTCGGCGCACTTCACGGACTCGGCGGCGTATGTGGGGCACGTGGGCGACAGCCGCGTGTACTACTTCCGCCAGGGCGTGCTGCGGCAGGTAACGGAGGACCACTCGCTGCTCAACGACTACCTCAAGGCGAAGAAGCTCTCGCCGGAGGAGATCGAGAACTTCCCGCACAAGAACGTCATCGTCCGCGCGCTGGGGATGAAGGAGACGGTGCTGGTGGACGTGGCGAAGGTGGAGGTGCAGCCGGGCGACGTCTTCCTGCTGTGCTCGGACGGGCTGTCCGGCATGGTGACGGATCCGCAGATGCAGGACATCCTGTCGCGCACGACGGAGCTGGAGAAGGCGTGCTCCCAGCTCATCGACATGGCCAACGCGGCGGGTGGCAACGACAACGTCACCTGCGTGCTGGTGCGCTTCCACGGCAACTGAACGTCACGGGGTGAGGGGCGCGGGCACCCGGTGTGCCCCCCAGGCCATCACCTCGGCCAGCTCCTCACCCGGAGCAATCTCGGTCCCCTCCAGGATGGCGCAGCGCTCGAGCCGGGCTCCCGCGCCCACGCGGGCCTGCGCGCCCACGGACACGAACGCGCCCACGCGCACCCCCTCCCCCAGCGAGCACCCCGCGTCCAGGTGCGCCGGGCCCGTCACCTGGGCCCCACCCACGCGGGCGGACGGATTCGCCCAATAATTCCCCTGCGCACGCGGCGCCGGGACGAACGGTGAGTCCGTGCCCAGCCCCTCCAGCGGCACCTGCCCCGAGAGCACATCGCGCACGGTGGACAGGTAGCGCGAGGGCGTACCCAGGTCGGACCAGTACGAGCGCACCACCTCGCCGCGCACGGTGAGGCCCGCCTCCATCATCCGCACGTAGACGTCGCGGTTGATGTCCTCGGGGCCCTCGGGCGTCATGAAGTCGAAGACGCGCGAGGACATGATGTGCACGCCCGTGAAGTGCCAGGGTGACAGCCCCTCGCCTCCGGGACCGAATCTGGCGATGCGGCGCACGCGCTGCTGCGCGTCCATCTCCACCGCGGCGTACTTCTCGTTCTCCGGCATGGGCAGCAGCACCATGGTGGCCGCCGCGCCCGAGGCCCGGTGCGCCGCCACCACGGGACGCAGATCCACCGGGAACAGGATGTCCCCGTTGAAGACGATGAAGTCATCCCCCGCGAGGAAGTCGCGCAGGCCCCGGATGCCGCCGCCGGTGCCCTGGATGACGGGCTCGTGCACCACGTGCAGGGACAGGCCCACGCGAGCGCACTCGGCGCGGGCGGTGGACGCCATGACGTCCGGCAGGTGGTGGGTGTTGATGCCCACCGCCTGGACTCCCGCGGCCCGCAGCACCGCCAGGTGGTAGCGGAACAGCGGCTGCCCGAGGAACGGCATCGCCGGCTTGGGCCAACGCTCGGTGAACGGACGCAGGCGCGTACCCAGCCCCGCGCAGAGGACCATTGCCTTCATGTGCCGCCCCTCCCCTTCCTGTCAGCCCACCTCGGGCACGTACTTCGCGATCAGCTTCCGCAGCTCGCTCAGCTCCGGCCGCAGCTTGAACGCATCGCGCACGTAGCGCAGCGACGCGGGGATGGACACCAGGAAGCCCGGGTTGCCCTTCACGCGGTTGATGAACTCGAAGCGGCCCGCGTCCTTCAGCTTGCGCTGGATGGTGAGCAGATCGAAGAAGGCCTTGAAGGACTTCGGGTCGATGCGCTCACCCGTCACCTCGCCGAAGGTGGCGATGTACCGGTCCAGCATCGTGTCCACGAAGCCCCGGTCCAGCTCCACGTAGCTGTCGCGCAGCAGCGCCACCAGATCGTACTGGCGCGGGCCCTGGAGCGCGTCCTGGAAGTCGATGACCACCAGCTCGCCGTCCTTCATCATGATGTTGCGGCTCTGGTAGTCCCGGTGCGTGAACCCCCGGGGCGCGGCGGCCAGCTGCTTCGCGATGTCGCGGAACGTCCGGTCCAGCTCGGCGCGCTCGGAGTCGGTGGGCTTCTTGCCGCTCCACACCTCGAGGCCCCACTCGCGGAAGTGGTGGAGCTCCCAGTCGTACAGGTCCTCGTCGAAGGCCCGGGTGAAGGCGAGGCAGTCCGGGTCGGACAGACGCTCGGCCTGGGCGCGCATGCGGGCCAGCAGATCCACCGCGCGGGTGTAGAGGGCCTGGTTGTTCTTGCCACCCTCGAGCGCCGCCTCGAAGGTGACGTCGCTCAGGTCCTCCAGCACCATCATCCCGGCGGGCTCGTCGAAGCGCAGGATGCGCGGCACGCGGATGCCCAGCTTCTCCAGGTAGCGGTGGACGTTGACGAAGGGCAGCTCCTTGGGCGGCTCGCCCTTGGAGGCCTCCTCGCTCTTCTTCGAGGCATCCAGGGGCATCACCATGACCACCCAGCTCTCGGGGGCTGTCCCCACGCGGTAGTACGAGCGGTTGCTCGCATCACCCTTGAGCTTCTTGATGGGGGCCTGGGGCACGGGACGGCCGATGGCCTTCCCGACCTGGTCGCGAAGCGCGGCCTCGATTTCCATAAGTAGACGATTCTCCTGGGAGGTTCGTGAGAGGAGGCGCGGCAGTATGGGAGTGCGACTCTCCCGGGTCAAAGCTCCTGTGGGGGACCTTTCACGAGCGGTCGGATGCCCGACAGGAGGGACCCGGGGCCCGGATGGCCGCCCGCTGGCCGGACCCCGGCCTCGCCGCACCGTGTCGGAAAGTGGGAGGGGCGCGGAGGTGTTCCTCGAAGAGGGGGGCGGGCAGCCGGCCGAGGTCGACCGGCACCACCGGGGCAGTTATAAGGACGCCGGTTTCTCTCCTTCCCCTAGAGAGCTTCAGATGGAAATCCACGACAACATTCTTTCCGCGATCGGCCACACGCCCCTGGTGAAGCTCAACCGGCTGGTGGGGCCCAACGACGCCACCGTGCTGGTCAAGTGCGAGTTCATGAACCCCGGCGCGTCCATCAAGGACCGCATGGCCCTCTACATCCTCGAGAAGGCCGAGAAGGAGGGGAAGCTCAAGCCCGGCGGCACCATCGTGGAGAACACGAGCGGCAACACGGGCATGGGCGTGGCGCTGGCGGCGGCGGTGAAGGGCTACAAGTGCATCTTCACGATGCCGGACAAGATGTCGCTGGAGAAGATCAACCGCCTGAAGGCGATGGGCGCGCAGGTGGTGGTGACGCCGACGAACGTGCCGGCCGAGGATCCGCGCAGCTACTACGAGACGGCCAAGCGGCTGCACCGCGAGACGCCGGGCGCGTTCATGCTCAACCAGTACCACAACCCGGACAACATCGAGGCCCACTACAAGGTCACGGGTCCGGAGATCTACGAGCAGACGGACGGCAAGATTGATTACTTCGTGTCGGGCCTGGGCACGGGCGGCACGATGAGCGGGGCGGGCAAGTTCCTGAAGGAGAAGATTCCGGGCCTGAAGAACGTGGGCGTGGACCCGGAGGGCTCGGTGTACGAGGGCTACTTCAAGACGGGCAAGCTGACCGAGCCGCACGTCTACAAGGTCGAGGGCATCGGCGAGGACATGCTGTGCGGTGCCATGGACTTCAAGGTGGTGGACGACATCCGGCAGGTGGATGACCGTCAGAGCTTCGTGGCGGCGCGGCGGCTGGCGCGCGAGGAGGGCATCTTCGCGGGAGGCTCGGCGGGCGCGGCGGTGCACGTGGCGGTGCAGCTGGCCAAGGAAGTGGGCAAGGGCAAGACGATCGTCGTCGTCCTGCCGGACACGGGCATGAGCTACGTGAGCAAGTTCCACTCGGACGAGTGGATGCGCGACAACGGCTTCCTGGAGGAGAAGGGCGCGGGCACGGTGCGCGAGCTGCTGAACGGCAAGCGGGCGGTGATCACCGCGCGCAAGGGCCAGCGGGTGGACCAGGTGGTGGAGGCGATGCGCCAGCACGGCATCAGCCAGATGCCGGTGATGAGCGATGACGGCCGGGCGGTGGGGATGATCCACGAGTACGACCTGCTCAACGCGCTGGTGGCGAACAAGGCGAAGTTCGCGGACACGATCGACGCCATCGTGGCGCCGCTGCAGGGCGTGGTGTCGCCGGAGACGAGCCTCACGCGGCTGCGCGAGGTCTTCAACCAGGACAAGGTGGCGGTGGTGAAGGACGGCGAGAAGATCCTCGCCATCGTGACGAAGATCGATCTGATCGAGTACATGCACCGCACGGGGGCGTAGTCACCCCACGGAGCACAGCGCATCGGACACAGTCCACTGCGCACAGAACACCCCACCGAGCACAGTTCCCCTCTCCCCTCGGGAGAGGGACGGGGTGAGGGTATCGAGGGCCTCGGGTTCACCAGAACCTGGGGCCTTCGTGCATCCGGGTTGCTTTCTCACAAAACAGGAATCCCCATCCCATTTGGACCGCGAGGAGATGCACGTCCGGGACGAGCGGTGCCTATCTTGTGGGACACCTGTAGCACCGTTACGCTTCCGGGCTTTCCAAGCTCATCAGATCTTGAGGCCAGCGGTGGACAGGCTCGACGCGTCAGCACCAGCACCCGGAGAAGAGTCGTACTTCGGAAAGTACCGCCTTCTCCAGCAACTCGCGTTGGGAGGAATGGCGCACATCTTCCTGGCCTCCATCGATGGTCCGGACGGCTTCTCCAAGACGTGCGTGATCAAGCGCATCCTGCCGGAGTACGCGAGCCTGGAAGCCTTCAGCCGGATGTTCGCCGACGAGGCGAAGGTCGCGGCGTTGCTGACCCATCCGAACATCGTGCAGGTCTTCGACTTCGGGAAGATCGACGGGCAGTACTACCTCGCCATGGAGTGGATTCAGGGCGCGGCACTGGACCGGGTGCTGCGCCATGCGTGGAAGGCGGAGTTCCCGCTCGGCACGCGCGTGGCCGTGGACGTGGGCATCGCGGTGGCCAGCGCGCTCGCCTATGCGCACGCCAAGACGCTGCCGGATGGCACGCCGCTGAACCTGGTGCACCGCGACATCACCCCGGGCAACGTGCTGGTGTCGCGCGACGGCATCATCAAGCTGGCGGACTTCGGCATCGTCAAGAGCACCGTCAACCTCGAGCGCACCGTCGCCGGCGTGGTGAAGGGCAAGTACGCGTACATGTCCCCGGAGCAGATCTCCAACAAGGACGTGGATCATCGCTCGGATCTCTTCTCGCTCGGCATCGTGCTGTACGAGGCCGCCACCGGGCGCCGCCTGTACAAGCGCGACACCATCGAGGCGACCATCCTGGCCGCCTCGCGGGCGGAGATCCCTCCCCTCTCCGAGGTGAGCCCGGACTTCCCTCCCGGCCTGGAGCGCATCATCACCCGGCTGCTCTCGAAGGAGCCCGAGGCGCGCTACCAGAGCGCGCGCGAGGTGCACGAGGACCTGGAGCGGTTCCGCGTGGCGCAGAACTGGACCTCGAGCGGCAGTGAGCTCGCCGCGCTGATGGCGACCCTCTTCCCACCCGACAAGACCGGCCGCCACTCGACGGCCGTCCCCGTGGTGGGCTCCCAGCCCGGACACACCGGCACGAGCCGGACCCCAGGTGGAACCCCGGACTCCAAGCCCAAGGCGCCTCCGCGGCGCGCCGAGGAGCGGCCCCCATCCCCGGTGGAAGAAGAGATCTCCATCTCGGTGACCCCGGAAGAGGGAAATGCGTTCCCCTGGGGCATCGCCGCGGCGGCGGCCATCGCGGCCGTGGGCAGCGCCCTGTTCTGGACCTTCGTCGCCTGAGAGGAACCGGCCGCGGCCCCGCGCGATGCGAGGAGCCCCGGCGCAGTTGCCTCCCGGAGCGAGAGAGACGTTGATGAAACAAAAGACCTGGATCGTCATCATCCTGCTGGGCACCGTCGCCATCAACGCCGTGGCGTACGTGGCGGTGCGGAGCCGGCGCGCACCGGTGTCCGTGGAAGCCCCGGCCCCTGTCGCCAGCCCCACCCCCGCGGCCCCCTCCCCCACCGAGCCTCGGCCCACCGCGGCCCCGGCTCCCTCCGACCAGGAAGAAGCCAACGCGGGCCTCGCGCGCGCCCGGCGAGCCGCGGGCCTCGCCGCGCTGGAAGACCGCGACTACAACAAGGCCGTGGCCGAGTTCACCGAGGCGCTCAGCCTGCGCAAGGACAAGGGCGACCTCGTGGAGCTGCTGCGCATCGCCTCGGATCTCCAGAGCCGCGAGCAGGCCCGGGCCCAGGCCGAAGCGGCGAAGCCCGAGCCCGTGCCCGTGGCCAGGCCGGTGTCGAAGGCGAAGCCCGCCCGGGCGGCCCTGCGCACCAAATCCACCACCAGGGAGGAGCCTCCGCCGGTGCCCGAGACGGCCCGCAACGGGTTGCTGCTCGTGACCTCCACACCCCCGGGCATGGTGGTGATGGTGGATGGGAAGGCGATGGACCTCACGCCCGCGCGTCTGCCCCTGCGCGCCGGCTCCCACCGCGTGGCACTCGCACAGGGGGAGCGCCAGCTGTTCGAGGACACCGTGGAGATCGAAGCGGACGAGGTCCGCTCCATCAACCGGGATCTGACGGCGGCGCTCGCGCCACCGCCTGTCGCGCCCGCGGCGGCTCCCGCCCGGACGCAACCCGAGCCCACGGCCGTGGCCGCGCCCACCCCGGTGGTCCCTGCCTCCGCCACCTCACCGGGCTCCACCGTCACGGCCTCCGCGACACTCGCGCCCCGTCCCTCATCGGAGGCCTCCTCCACCACGGCGCGCCCCGCGGCCGGGGGCAAGGGGAACCTGGACATCACCTCGCCCGCCCTCTACGGCGAGGTGTGGATCAACAACCGGCCCTACGGCTTCCCGCCCGTCACGGCGAAGGACCTCCCGGCCGGACAGGCCCGGGTGGAGATCCGCGTCAATGGCGCGGTGAAACGGCGGATGACCGTCGAGGTCGAACCGGGCCGCAGCACCAGCGTCCGCGTCCGCTGAGCCCCTTTCGCGCGAGGGAAACTTCCTCGCGTGGTGAAGACCGTCACACTCCCTGCCCGCGCCGTGGCCCCTCCCTGGAGGCCAGAGCGCGCCCCATGCCGAGAGGTTCGTATGCGTAGTACCCGTTACCCCCGCAGGTTGCCTGGCCGTGGTTTGTCCTTGTCGCTCCTCTTGCTGTGCGCCGGACCCACGTTCGGCCAGGAGGCTCCGCCGGCCGAAGCCGGGACGGCCACGGAGGAAGTACCCCTCGGCGACGAATCCGAGGTGCACAGCCAGGTCGCCTCGTTCGCCACCACCCGGCTGCACGACACGCCCGCGGTCGTCACCGCCGTATCGGCCGATGACATTCGCGACTCGGGCGCGCGGGACCTGATGGACGTGCTGCTGATGGTGCCGGGCTTCTTCTTCGGCGCGGACGTGCAGGGCGCCGTCGGGCCCGGCTTCCGCGGGCTGTGGGGCCAGGAGGGCAAGGTGCTCCTGCTCATCGACGGCAAGGAGATGAACGACCTGCTCTACTCGACCTTCCAGCTCGGCAATGAGTTCCCCATCGAGCTCGTCGAGCGCATCGAGGTGGTGCGCGGACCGGGCTCGGTCATCTACGGCGGAAACGCGGAGCTGGCCGTCATCAACGTCGTCACGCGGGGCATCCAGGGAAGCACGGATCTGATGGTGGCGGGCACGTATGGCGAGTACGCGAGCGTGAACGGGCGGCGGAGCCTGACCGTGTCCGGGCGCAAGGTATTCGAGAGCGCGCCGGGGCTGAGCATGTTCGCCTCCGCGTCGGTGGGCCAGGGCCAGCGCAGCGACGCCATCTTCGAGGACTTCTTCGGCAACTCGGTGAGCATGGGAGGCAAGACGAACCTCAACCCCATCACGGCGCAGGCGGGCGTGGGCTACCGGGACCTGCAGCTCAGCATGCTGTACCAGCGCTACGCCACCACGGCCGTCGTCGCCTTCGACGAGGTGCTGGCGGAGCCGGCCACCACGGACTTCGAGTCGTTCCACGCCGAGCTCACCAACCGCTTCCGGCCGAGCGAGCAGCTGGAGATCATCCCCCGCCTCAACCTCACCCTCCAGGAGCCGTACCGCGACGCGGATCAGGACTCGCCCTTCTTCTACGACAAGCAGGTGCGGCGGCTGCGGGGCCGCCTGGTCGCGCGGTGGGCCCCGTTGGAGCTCCTCCAGCTCACCGGAGGCGCGGACGTGGCGTTCGACCATGGCCTGCTGAAGGGCCCCGCCGGCGTGGGCCTTCAGACCGCGTTCGGGGAGGAGGGGCTGGATCAGGTCTCCTACCAGAACGTCGCGGGCTTCATCGAGGCGTTCTCGGACAACCCCATCGTGACGGTGGTGGCCGGCGCGCGCTACGACCGGCACAGCGCCTTCGGAGACTCCTTCGTGCCGCGGCTCGTGCTGCTGCGCTCGTTCGGGCCGTTCAGCGGCAAGGCGCTCTTCAGCCGCGCGTTCCGCGCCCCCGGCGTGGAGAACATCAGCCTCGGCGACAACGTCCGGCCGGAGCGCACCACGGTCTTCGAGTTGGAGGGAAGCCTGCGGCTGGGTGAGGGCCACACGGTGAGCGTGAACGCCTTCGACGTGGGCATCCAGGACCCCATCATCTACTCCTACGACGTCGAGACGAACACCGAGGCCTACCGGAACCTGGGGCGGCTGGGCAGCCGCGGCATCGAGCTGGACTACCACCTGCGTGGGAGCTGGGGCCGTGTGAAGCTCGGCTACTCGTTCTACACGCCGTCCGGCACCAATGACGTGGAGGACTACCTGGTGCCCGGGCGCTCGGACACCTTCACGGGCCTGCCCACGCACAAGGCCACGCTCACGGGCAGCGTGAGACCGCTGCCGTGGCTCTCCATCAACCCCACGGCCGTCTTCGTGGGCGAGCGCTACGCGGTCAGCGCGCCGGATGACGTGGGCACCTCCACGGTGCGGACGCTGCCGGCCCAGGTGCTGGTCAACCTCTTCGTGCACGCCGAGAACGTGGGCACGAAGGGGCTGAACATCGGCGCGGGCGTCTACAACCTGCTGGGGACGGACTTCCGGATCGCGCAGCCGTACAACGGCGGCCAGGCCCCGATGCCCGTGTTCAGCCGCGAGTTCCTCGTGCGCCTCACCTACCTTCTGGACCCCGCCCTGGACGAGTAGTCCCGTGCGTCCAGTGCCGGCTCGAGCCGCGTCATGGCGCTTCCGCGTGGCGCGGCTATGGGGCAAAAGGGCCGTATGTCGCTGTTGACCCTGCTGATGCTCGCATTGGGACTGGCCATGGACGCCATGGCCGTGTCCGTCGCGAGTGCCCTGTCGGCACCGCGCGTCCGTGCGCGGGATGCCCTGCTGCTCGCCTTCCTGTTCGGCCTCTTCCAGGCACTCATGCCCATCATCGGCTGGGCGCTGGGAACCCAGTTCGAGAAGGTCATCTCCGCCTGGGACCATTGGATCGCCTTCGTGCTGCTCGCGGGTATCGGGGGGAAGATGATCCACGAGGCCATCACCCACCATCACCCGGGGGTGCCCGACGCGCCGAAGCCGGGCGAGGCTCCCGCGCGCAATCCGTTCCAGCTCGGGACGCTCGCGATCATGGCGGTGGCCACCAGCATCGACGCGCTCGCGGCGGGAATCACGCTGCCGCTGCTCGACGTGCGGCTGGTGACGGCGGCGGCCGTCATTGGCGGAGTCACCTTCGGCCTGTGTCTGCTGGGCGTGAGCGTGGGACGCCGGTTCGGTGAGTCGCTCGAGGGCAAGCTCGACATCATCGGCGGCATCGTGCTCATCGGCATCGGCACCAAGACGCTCATCGAGCACTTGTCCGCCTGAGCCTCACCCCGAGCGCAGCAGGAACGCGAACACGGCGCCCGGGCCCCTGCCCTGCTCGAACCGCAGCTCGCCACCCATGGCCCGGGCGAGCCTGCGGCTCAGCGCGAGCCCCAGTCCCACCCCAGGAGCGGACTCGGCCGCGCGTTCGGAGGACTTCGAGAACGGTTCGAACAGGTTGCGCGCGTCGGTACGCGAGACACCCGGGCCGTGGTCGGCCACGAGGATCGCCACCCGCGAGCCCCGCCGCTCGGCGCGGACGTGGATGCGCGAATCCTCCGCGCCCCGTGCGTACTTGCAGGCGTTGTCGACGAGGTTGAAGAGCACCTGTTCCGCCGCGGAGGGCTCCACGAGCACGGGCACGGCCTCGAGCGTCTCCTCGAGCTCCAGGACGAGCCGCATCCCCGCTTCCCCGGCCCGCTCCTCGGAGCGGTGCAGACTGTCGCTCAGGAACGAGCCGAGCTCCACCGGCTCCGCATCCCGAGGCGCGCGCTTGCGCTCCAGCCGCGCGTACGCGAGCACGTTCTCCACGAGGTGCGCGAGCCGGTTGGATTCGCGGTGCAGCGTCTCGTAGTAGCTCCGGCGCTGCGCCTCGTCCGTCACCATGCCCTCGGCCAGCATCTCCGCGTACATCCGGAACGTCGTGAGCGGTGTGCGCAGCTCGTGCGTGACGGCGGACACGAAGGCGGCGCGGCGCTCGCTCAACGACAGCGCGCCGAACAGCAGGAAGCCCACCGCCACGAGCGCGAGCAGCACTGCCCCCCAGGCCACGCCCAGGCTCCACGCCACCGGAGCACCCCGCCCCACCTCGACCTGGACGGGCCCGGGAACGAGCCGGACCGGAAGCGACGCCAGCCGGCGCTCGAGCAGGTCCCCCGTCCCCGACTCCACGCGGACGAGCGAGGCTCCAGGCAGCAGGTCCTTCACCTCCTCCAGCAGGACGGTCTGGATTCGAGGCCAGTCCAGCCAGGCGCCCTGTATCTCCATCTCGCCCTGGGCGCGCAGCACCCGGCGCACCAGCAGGAGCTCGTCTTCCATCCACACGGGCACCATGGGAGAGACCGTCACCCCACGGTCATGAGCACCCAGCGTCGTGCGGGGAAGATCTCCCTGGGCCTCGGAGAACGCGGCGTTCATCGTGGCCTGCGACATGCGGCGCTCGAACTCGATGGCTCCACGAGGAGGTGCGATGAGGGCCTCGTCGAAGGGCGCCCCCGGCTCGATCGAACGCAACATCCGGCGGTCCAGCTTCTTCCCCAGCTCGGACAGGAGAAAGCCGTACTCCTGCACCTGCATGGGATCGACCCTCGTGGCCCGGGTGAGCTTCTCCTGCGCTTGTCCGGGCACCTGCGGAGACCCCAACGGGCCAGCGCCCGTGAACGAGAAGTGCAGCAGCACCCCCTCGGGCGTCCCGAACAGCAGCGTCGAGGCAATCCGCGTCGTCGAGGGCTCACGCGTCGCCCCTTCCAGGTCGAACGCGCGCAGCGGAACGTAGAACGGCGCCCAGGCATCCACGGCCCGCGTGCTCTCCTGGGCGATGAGCCTCGCCATACGGCCATCCATGCGCCACAGGGCCAGCCGGACGCGCTCCTCCACGAGTGCATCCGCCCGCGACTTCGCCTCGGCCCGCTCGAGCCGCACGGTGGTGAGGCTCAACCACGCCAGGGCACCACACGCGAGCGCGACACACGCGGCCAGCGCCAGCCAGATGGGCAGTGTCCGCTTCAAGCCGGCCCCCCACCCGCGAAGCGGTATCCCTTCCCCCGCACCGTCAGGAGGATGCGCGGCGACTCCGCGTCATCGCGCAGCTTGTCGCGCAACCGCGC
This sequence comes from Archangium sp. Cb G35, assembly GCF_001896145.1. Taxonomy (NCBI): domain Bacteria; kingdom Pseudomonadati; phylum Myxococcota; class Myxococcia; order Myxococcales; family Archangiaceae; genus Archangium; species Archangium sp. Cb G35. The sequence continues at coordinate 633,983 of NZ_MPOI01000002.1, read as the reverse complement.
CACGTGCATGTCCACCGTCCGCGTGCGCGCCAGGCTCGCCGGCAACCGCCACACCCGCTGGAGCAGCTCGTCCCGGGAGACGACCCGCTCCCGGTTGAGCCCCAGGTAACGCAGCAGCTCCAGCTCCCGCTCGGACAACGGCTCCACCGCGCCGTCCTCGAAGCGCAGCTCGCACTTGCGCAGGTCCACCACGCCCCCCTCGAAGCGGAGCTCCTCCACGTCCAACGGCCGCTCGGCGCTGCGCCGCAGCACCGCCTCCACGCGCGCGAGCAGCTCCTTCACGCTGAACGGCTTCACCACGTAGTCGTCCGCGCCCAGCCGCAGCCCCTTGACGCGGTCGTCCTCCTGACCCCGCGCGGTGAGGATGATGACCGGGAGCGCCGGCCGGGCCTTCCGTGCCTCGGCGAGCACGTCCAGACCATCACCCCCGGGGAGGACCAGGTCGAGCAACAGCAGCTCGAAGCTGTCCCGCGTGGCGCTCGCGAGCGCGTCCTTGAACGTCGCGGCCTCCAGCGGCACGTAGCCCTGGAACCGGAGCGCGTCCACCACGCCCCGGCGGATGGCCGCATCATCTTCCACCACGAGAACACGTCGCGCGGGCATGCGGCCTCCATCCTCTCCGAATCAGCGCCAGAAGCCGACTTCGTAGGTGAGTGTACGGCGCTCGCCCGGCTCCAGGGTCAGCGTCCACTCGACGTCACTGTGGGTGTTCACGGCGGCCAACTCGGTGCTCCCCCAGTCCTCGGTGCGGGAGTCATCCAGCTTCACGCGGCCTCCGTCCGACACCTGCTCCACCTTGCCGCCCGTGGACAGGCGGATGCGCAGCGGCGTGCGCACGCCTCGCGGGTTCGCCAGCGCGAGCGTCCCCTTCTTGTGAATGCTGGCATACTGGACACGGTTGTGCGTGAGCGCGTTCTGCTTCCGCTCCAGCTCGGTCTCCTCGTGCAGCGAGCGCACATCCGTGGCGATGGTCAGCGGAACCAGGGTGCTCCCGCCCCGGGGAGTGTACGTCAGCAGTTCCTGCGCCTGCGGCACCTGCCCCCGCATCACGAGCACCGGCCCCGTGGTCAGCGGGTACTTCGTCTCGTTCTTCAGCTCGAGCTGGTGCCACACCTCGCCCCGCGCGAGCTTCAGGGGCGACACCTGCCCCGACGAGGCCGAGCCCCCATACCGGACCGTGTCCGAGTTCGGGTCGCGCCGGACCTGCACGTCGAGCGTGTAGAGGTCGCGCACGGGCACCTCCTCCTTCCACAGGGGCACGACGGCACGCGCCCCCTTCGGCAGCACCATCGCCGGCACGGAATGGATGAAGAAGTCGGGGGACTCGCCGCGCCCACCGAACTCGGGAATGCTCTGCGCCACGCCCTGGGCCTGGGACGCACCGCCATCCCACTGGCCCGCGTTCTGGGAGAACGTGGCGTTGTTCGCCAGGTTGAGGGAGTTCATGAGCGAGGGCGCCGCGTGGGACAGCGTCTGGCGCACCACGCCCTCGAGGCTCAGCGGAGACGAGACATCGCGGAACCGGAAGTTCGGCACCCCGACGACGAGATCCAGGTGGGTGCCGCGAAGGTCCTCGAGCTCGTTCACCAGCTCGGCCTGGAGCGCGAGCGACCCCTTGCCTCCGTCCTTCAGGTCGAGCCGGTACGTGGGAATCCACCGGAGCCCCGGCGTGAAGTAGACGATCCGCACCGACAGGTTCTTGCCAGCGGCCTCCGCGCCGAAGTCGAGGGAGAGGCGCTTGCGCCGCTCGGTGACGTGCACCATCCGCTTGCACTCGAGCGAGAGCTTCGGACCCTCCACGCGGCGGATGTCCCGGCCCGAGAGCACCACCGTGCCCCGCTCGGGCACCGATAGGGCGACGATCTGGGTGGAGGGGACAACGGCGGACATGGCGGAAGGCTCATACCTGGAGGCCACGAAGCGAGGCTGCTCGACGGGCAGTGCCGCCGCCGGAACGGGGAGGACGGTCCCCGTCAGCGAGGCACCTTCGAGCTCGACGGTGACGCGCTTGCCCGGGTTCGCGACGAGGATCGCCGCCGGCTCCGAGCACACACCGCGCTCCTCCTTGTCCACCTCCTGCTCCACCCACTCGGCGCGCATGGCGCGCATGGCGGGCCCGCGCTCGCTCCAGGCCCAGAACGTTCCCAGCACGGCGTTCTCGGGGACTTCTTCCGTGAAGACGGTCCCCCGCGCATCCGCGACGGCCTCCGCGCGTTTCACCAACAGCGCGTACCCGTCCTTGAAGATGACCGCGCGCTCGGTTTCCAGGCGGAGCGCCCCCGAGCTTCCCTCGTCCTTCCGCTCCTCGCCGTGCGCCGCCCACCCACTCAGCAACACGGCCATCAGCATCCACACCCCGTAGCGACCCATGTGTCTCCTCTCGACCCGATGACAGGCAAGGTACGAAGAGGCGGGGCCGCCGTGGGTAACCCGAACGTAACGAGGCCGGAAACCCCTGAGCGCTCAGCGGTTTCCGGCCCCGGATGACAACAGCCCGGCTCAGCTCACTTCGCCGGCTTCTTCTGGGCCGCGCCCTTCACCGGGAAGCCGCGCTTGCGCATCAGCGCGTCGGTGCCGGCATCCTTGCCGCGGAAGCTCCGGTAGGCATCGGCCGGGTCCACCGTGTTGCCCACGGAGAAGACGTTCTTGCGCAGACGATCGGCCACCGTCTTGTCGTAAGCGCCCTTGCCCTCGGTGAAGGCCTCAAAGGCATCCGCCGTGAGCGTGTCCGACCACAGGTAGCTGTAGTAGCCCGCCGAGTACCCATCACTCGCGAACACGTGGCCGAACTGCGGCGTGCGGTGCCGCATGACGATCTCCTTCGGCATGCCGAGCGCCGTCAGCGTGTCGCGCTCGAACGCGTCCGCATCGATCTTCTGGCTGCCCGCCAGGTGCAGCTTCATGTCCACCAGCGCGCTCGACAGGTACTCCACCGTGTCGAAGCCCTGGTTGAAGTTGGAGGCCTTCTCGATCTTCGCCACCAGCGCCGCGGGGATGGGCTTGCCCGTCTGGTAGTGCAACGCGTACGTGTTCAGCACCTCGGGCGTGGAGAGCCAGTGCTCCAGCAGCTGCGAGGGGAACTCCACGTAGTCGCGGGCCACCGCCGTGCCCGAGAGCGTGGGGTACGTCACGTTGGAGTTCAGGCCGTGCAGGGCGTGGCCGAACTCGTGGAACAGCGTCTCCGCGTCAGTCCAGCTGATGAGCACGGGCTCGCCCGGCGCGCCCTTCACGAAGTTGGAGTTGTTGGAGACGATGGTGGTGACCTCGTCCTTGTACCGCTCCTGGCTCCGGTAGGCGTTCATCCACGCGCCGGAGCGCTTGCCCTGCCGCGCGTACGGGTCGAAGTACCACAGGCCCACGTGCTTGCCGCTCGCCTTGTCCTTCACCTCCCAGACGCGGACGTCCGGGTGGTACACGGGCACGTCGGTCACCGGCGTGAACGAGAAGCCGAACAGCTCACCCGCCACCCAGAACATGCCCTCGCGCAGCTTCTCCAGCTGCAGGTACGGCTTCACCTCGTTCTGGTCCAGGTCGTACTTCGCCTTGCGGACCTTCTCCGCGTAGTAGCGGTAGTCCCAGGGCTCGATCTTCAGCTTCGCGCCTTCCTTGTTGGCGATCGCCTGCATGTCGGCGACCTCCTCGCGGGCGCGGGCGACGGCGGGCGTCCACACCGCCTCCATGAGCTGCATGGCGCGCTCGGGCGTCTTCGCCATGGCGTTCTCGAGCCGCCAGTGGGCGTGCGTCGCGTAGCCCAGCAGCTTCGCGCGCTCGGCGCGCAGTTGGAGGACCTCGGAGATGATCTGGTTGTTGTCGCGGGCGTCGCCGTTGTCCCCGCGGTTGACGTAGTTGCGCCAGACCTTCTCGCGCAGGTCACGCCGGGCCGAGTACGTCAGGAACGGCTCCATGGAGGAGCGCGTGTTGGTGATGGCCCACTTGCCCTTCATGCCGCGCGCCTCGGCCGCGGCGGCCGCACCGGCGCGCACCGAGTCGGGCAGGCCGGCGAGGTCCGCTTCCGACTCGAGGACGACGACGTAGTTCTCCTCGTCCGCCAGCACGTTCTGGCTGAAGTTGGTGTAGAGCGAGGCGAGGCGCTGGTTGATGCTGGCCAGGCGCTTCTTCGCCTCGGCGTCGAGCTTCGCGCCCGCGCGGACGAAGTTGGTGTAGCGCAGCCACGTCAGGCGCTGCTGCTCGGGCGTCAGCTTCGCCTTGTCGGGCGACTGGTAGACGGCCTCGATGCGCTGGAAGAGCTTCTCGTTCTGGGTGATCTCATCGCCGAAGGCGGCCAGCCTGGGCGCCATCTCGCGCTGGATGGCCTGATGCTCCGGCCCGCTCATGGTCGAGCCCCAGATGCCATAGAGCGTCTCCACGTCATCGAGGGTCTTCCCGACGGACTCCATCGCGGCGATGGTGTTCTCGAAGGTGGGCGCGGCCGGGTCGTTGACGATGGCGGCGATCTCCTGGCGGAACTCCTCCATGGCGGCCTCGAGCGCGGGCTTGAACTGCTCGACCCGGACCTTGTCGAACGGAGGGACCCCGCCGTACGGACCGGTCCATTTGACCAGCAGCGGGTTTTGGACCGGGGCGGGCTGGGCCGGGGCGCTCTGGGCCGCCGGGGCGCCCTGGGCGGCCGGAGCGGAGGGAGCCGCCTCGCGGACCTCCTGGCTGGTCGTCGCGCACCCGGCGGACACGAGCGCGGCCACGCCCGCGCTGGCGAAGAGGAACTTACGCATGAAGGAGATGCCTCCAGACTGGGGTGAATACGGAAAATCCCTGCTCCAACGAGCATGCCTGCTCGCTTCTTCCCGTCCATCTCATGGCCGCCCGGGCCTCCCCCGCCCGGCGGGCTGAAGTTCCCCGGGCGAATGGGCTATGCTCCACGCCCACACTCGCGGTGTATTTCCCTCGCCATGCCTCAGTCGCGCTTCCGTCCGTTCCCCGCGCTCCTCGCGTCGCTGGCCCTCGTGTCCTGCGCCGGCCCGCGCATCGAGTCGCAGACCCTGCAGCCGCCTCCGCCCACCGCCAACGGTGGACGCCCGGTGTCGGATCCGCCGCCCTCGCGCATCGTCATCCACGCCACCATCTTCCGCGAGGCGCTCCTCAAGAAGATGGCCGAGAGCCTGCCACGCTCGGGTGAGGGTAATGCCCAGCTCTTCGCCGGCCAGACGCTGCACTACACCTGGCAGCGCGAGCCGCTGACCATCAAGTTCGACCGCGGCCGGGTGGTGGTGGGCGTTCCCGTCCATGGCCGCTTCAACATGCTCGGCGATCGGGAGATGCCCATCACCGTCACCATCGCCGGCGAGCCCGTCATGACGGCGGACTTCAAGGCGCTGCTGCAGTCCACCGAGGTGCAGGTGGTGGCCTCCGGCCCGGTGGACGCCGTCAACCGCACCGTCGAGGGCAAGCTCAAGGAGCTCATCGGCAAGACGCTCGACGAGTTCCGCTTCGACGTGCGCCCGCTGCTCGCCAGTGCCTTCGCCCGGCTCGCCCGCCCCATCGAGATTCCCGTGGGAGGAGACCAGTACGCCTGCGCCGAGCTGAAGGTGACGAGCCTGGAAGCCGCCCCCACCATGCTCGCCGATGGCTTCGAGAAGGACCTCGGCGTCATCGTGATGCCCTCGGTGACGCTGCCCTGCACGCCGGTGGCCAGCCTCGTCCAGTCCACGAGCACCGACGGCGGCACCCCGGGCACCGACGCGGGACTCCAGGCGGCCGGCCCCACGCCGGCTCCGGGCAGCACCACCCAGTTCGCCAGCTACACCCCGGGCGCGGATGGCGGCACGCCGGGCCCGGACGCGGGCACGCAGACGGCGATGTACACCACCGCCGTCCCCAGCGATGGCGGCACCAGCACGGACGCCGGCACGCCTCCGCCTCCGGCCACGCAGGTGGCCATGCCCATGCTGCAGAACGTCTCCACCCTGCCCTCCGGCCCCTTCAAGGTCGTCATCCCCGTGGCCGCCCGCTACGAGGAGCTCTCCAAGGCGCTCGAGGCCTCCATGAAGGGCCGGCTCCACTTCTCCGAGTCGCACCCGGAGCTGTACATGGAGAACCCCCAGGTCTACCCCTCGGATGACACGGTGGTCATCAAGATGAACCTCGGGGGCAAGGCCAGCGTGGGCAGCTACTCCGTGCCGATGCAGGGGGAGCTCTTCTTCGCCGGCCATCCGCACGTGATCGATAACCAGATCTCCGTGCCCGACCTGGAGATCACCCCGGGCACGGCCAGCGAGCTGCTCAAGCTCAAGTTCGCCCTGGACTACAAGTCCATCCGCGACCAGGCCCGGCAGGCGCTGCGCGTGGACATCTCCGAGCGGCTCGCCGCGGTGAAGGACAAGATGTCCACCGAGATGAGCTTCTCGGAGGACCTCGGCTGCGTGCGCGGCCAGGTGCTCCGCTCCGAGGTGACGGGCATCTACCCCCACCCGAACTTCCTGCGCATCTACGTGCAGGTGGATGCCCAGCTCGGCCTGTACCTGCCCTGCAAGAAGTAGCCGCCGCGGCTGGAGGTTCCGCTCGACGCCCACACCGGCGTCGAGCGGGCGAGGGAAGACAGCTAAGCCCCTGGACACGGTTTCTGTCCACGTCGGTGGAGGCGCTGGCTGTAGCTGGCCAGCGCCCGCCGGATGGCGGCGAGCAGCTGCGCCAGGGTGTGGTAGCTGCGCTCGGGCATCTCGTACTGCTTGAGGACTTGAAACACCGCCTCGACCTCGTTGAGCTCAGGCGCATACGCCGGCAGGTAGTAGAGCGTCAGTCCCCGTCGAGCCAGGCGCGGCAACTGCTCGCGCACCTGCCTGCTGACGTGAATGCCCGCGTTGTCCAGCACCACCACGCAGGAGCGCGGGGGCGAAGCGAGCCGCTCGAGCAGGTGCAACACGTCGCGACTGGTCAGCGTGCGTGGGTGCACGAGGTAGCGCAGCGTGGGCCTGGAGCCCAGCGGCCTGTAAGCCACCAGCGCGTTGACTCTCCGCCCCTGGGGGTTTTCGTACGGGACGAGCTTACGCTGGCCGAGCGCCGCCCAGCTGTAACCCGTGGGCTGTGTCGGCGAGAAGCCGCATTCATCCAGGTAGTAGAGGTCTACCCTCCCTGCTCGGGCGTTTTTTTAGCCTGGAGAGATGACGGCGGGCACGTGCCACCTCGTCCGTCCGCTGTTTGTGGGCCAACGTCATTTTCGTGCGCTGCCAGCTCGCCCCCAGGTCCGCCAGATAGCGCCGCACCTGCCGGGCTCCCAGCCGCACGCCATGCTCGCGCAAGGCGAGCGCCAGCTGACCCGACGTCCACGTGCGTGGCTGAGCCAAGAGGGCGGCGAGAGCGGCGTGGACATGTTGGCGTTGGGCCAGGTCAGGTGGCGGCCCTCTGACTTGCCGCTCCAGGGCCTCTACCCCTTTGGCCTCAAAAGCGCGCAGCACACGCCGCACGGTCTTGTCGCTACATCCCAGGTGCTGGGCGATGAGCGGCGCGCTCCAGCCCTTGGCGGCCAGCAGCACCATGTCGACCCGCTCACGCACCCACCAGCCTGCATCAGGTGCGCGGCTCAGCTTTCGCAGCTGAGCGCGCATCTTCTCGTCTACCCCTCGCGGTCTCATCCCGGGGGTGGACAATATCTATGTCCAGGGGCTTAGGCCCGCCATCGTCCGCGTGTGCGCCTCCGACAGCAGCCTCAGGCCAGGCCCTACCCTGGCCTCCTTGAATTCTCCCTCCAGCGCCTCCACCACCTTCCTCGCCTCTTCCACCCTCCACCGCGCCAGCTCCGGATTGGGCGCCAACCTCTTGAAGGTCAGCCGCAGCCCCTGTCCCGCCTCCCCTTGGTACCCACTCACTCCCACCGGCTCCAGTACCGGCGGCCCCGCTTCGGCTCCCGCCGGCCCCGCCTGGAGTACCAGCGCCACCAGCATCCACACGCAGAGGACGCGCGTGACTCTCGGCTTCATGTCCGGCTCCTCCAGCCCTTGCACATGGCGGCCAGTGTCCCGCACTTCGAAGACAGGCTGCCAGACCAGCCCGGGCCCGCTCCCGGATCTCACCGCCGCGACACCCGGGCTGCACTCACCGCGAAGCTCCGGCTTGGGAGCCTTCTCTCATGCTAGACACCCCGGCACTCCGGTCATCCATGACCGCACCTGTTGGGGAGCCCCATGGCGGGGCAGTGAGGCGCGGCATGTCCACCCATCGTGTTGGCCCTTACCCGGCAGACGTGCGGCCAGGCCTCAATGCGCCCCTGGTTGTCCTGACGCTGGCCATGTTGGCGTTGCTCGCTGGCTGCGGCACGGGCCACCCGCGAGGGAGTCTGACGGGCGGCTTCGGCCTCCACTCCCGCTCCGCTTCCCGGCGGCCCGCCACCACTCCGGTACTGGCCGAGGCCGCGGGTGGCGCGGGCGGCTTCCCCCGGCACAGCGGAGACGACGCTCCATGGGAGAAAACCTCCTGGGAAGACTTCGCACCGGCCCCGCTCTCTTGCGCGGGCGTGGCCTTTCCACCGGGCTGGCCCGACCTGTCCTCCAGCGACGAGGAGTTGCTGGCGCCCTTGTGGGGGTGCTCCCCCGCGGAATTCCTCCAGCTACAGCAACGGGTGGACATGCCCCGACTGGTGGAGGCGTTGGAGGATTGGGGCGCTGTCAGGCTCGGCGCCTTGGGGCCCGTGCGAGATGATGCCGTGCCCCTCCTGCAGCGCAAACGCGTCGCCTTCCTCCTCACCACCACCGAGCTGCACGGCCTCGCGTACGCCGAGGTGTTCGCCCTGTTCGTCCTGCATTCGGCCCACGACGACGAAGTGAGGGAGATGCTGCGGCTGTTGGCCGAGGACAAGCAGTTGGGACAGACGCTGGGCCTCATGCCCGCGGTGCGCGAGGAGTTGGAGGCCCGGGGCCTGCCGCTCCCCCACTTCCCGGACCGGGCCGAACAGGCCAGCGACATCCTACGGGGCCTCGGCCGCGCTGCCCGGGACGCACTCTCCAGTAGCCAGATCAGTGACGGCGCCAGGTACACAGCGCTGCACGCGATGAGGGGGCAGCTACCGCCGCCCTACCAGCGGGCCTTCGACGAAGTGAAGCAGGCCCTGGCACAGCGACACTTCGCCCCGGGCCACATGGTGGTGGGCATCTTCGACTCGCTGACCTTCGGCGTGCCGCTGGGCTTCTTCCACCTGGTGGCCGGCACGGGCCACGGCGCCTACACACTCTCCCAGGGCCAGTACGAGCAGGCCACACGGGAGCTGGCACCCGCGACGCTGCTGGTGGCCCTGTATGCGGGAGGCAAGGGCCTGAGTGCCCTGTCCCAGGCTCGCGGTGGCTCGGGACTTCCGCGAGGACTCCCGCCGCCCGAGCAGCGCATGCGCGCGCTCCAGGAGATGGCGCGGCAGTTGGAAGAGAAACTGGGCGTGGACGGCCTGCGGGAATTGGCCAGGGACATCCGCTCCAGCCGCGAGGCGGGTCAACTCGTGGCAGTGGGAGGCGTGGACGCCGCCCTGGCCCTGCGCGAGGCGCGGGGGAATGCCGCCAGGGCACAAGCCTGGTTGTCCCAACGCAGACCCGAGCGCGCGGCTCCCACCGCGGCGAGGGGTGGTGCGGGCAAGGGTCCCGGGGAAGTGACTTCCCTGGCGGACGACACAGTACGTTCCACCCCGAAGACAACCCCTGCCCCCAGGCACCAGACCAGCCTGTCCTCACTGGTGGACGAGCAGGCGGGTCTCACCCCAGAAGTGGTGGAAGCCAAGTGGCTGCGGGTGGAGCTCGAATCGTCGAGCCCACGCCTCCCCGGAAACGTCGGGTTGCTGGAGAAGCAGCGCCCTGTCCTCGATGCCCCGCCGCCCGGAGCACAGAGCAACCCGCGCTGGAGTGAGTACGTCACCTACTACGAGAAGCGTCTCGGGGAGATGAGACAAGGGACGGCAGCGAAACCGCCCCTGGCCTGGGCCAGCTATGAACGGATGCGGGGATGGTTCGCCCGGGGGCTGGCTTTCGAGCGCATCATGGTGGAAATGCTGCGCATCGACGCACAGCGGCCTCGGGCAGAGCGCCGCTTCCTGGGGAACTTCCTCCAACCCCGCATCGAAACCTATGTGGGTGTGAGGACAGCCGAGAGCGGCCTGCGCTTCGCCGATGTGCTCGTCATCGAAGAAGGTGCGCTCGCTGGCACCCCGCCGCGCGTGGAGACGTTCAGCTTCAAGAGCCGCGACTTCTCCCTGCTAGAGGAAGGAGCCATGAAGACACAGATGAAGGCGGACGCGAGCGAAGCCCTGCGGTACTACGGAGGGGCGCTGAACATCCGTCGGCCTTCCCTTCAACACCTTGTGCACGAGGGTAGCAACGTGTCGGTCCAAAAGGTCCGCCTCATCTACGAAGGCGGTGCACTCAAGCCCAAGGATGTAGCCGACTTGCAGGCAGCCGTGAGCGCCGCCAAGGACGCTGCTCCGGCAGTGGAGGTGCTGTTCCAATGAAGCGTCTGAAGTTCTCGGACTTGAAGGAGGAGGATCGCCTCCGGCTCGATTTCGAAGGCTCCCTCGACCAGCAGGCAGAACTCGAGCACGAGTTGGAGCCATTGCTACAAGCACTCGAGGAAAACGCAGGCGAGTGGATGCCGGATGTCGTTGAGGGCCAGCGGCAACGCAAATACTCCCGCGCCTCCATCTGGAAATCCCTTGAGGAGAAGCGCGACGAGAAGAACACCGACATCGTGTTCGGTCGTACGACGTGGCCCGCGTTGTACATGATGCTCGACCTCCGTTTCCCGCCACTCCCTCCTCAATTACGCCTCTCGCTCAAGGTACAGCCCCTCTCCTTCTTCGCGGAGGCGGAGCGCTGCCTCAAGCTCGTGGAAATGGTGCGTACCTGGGCCTCTCGCTACCCGGTCTCCCATGCCTCAGCCCACAGCCTGGCTGACAGGGGGCTGGCGGACTCGCCCCTCTTCGGCCGCGACATGGAGACCTCCATTCGAGACGGGTTCGACAAAATCTACGAGGTGTTCTGGCTCAACGTCTTCGGCCCCAGGCTGGTGGAATCCGTCGGCCGCGAGCGCATGCTGTCCACGCCAGCTCACCGGGTGGAGGAGTTACCCAACGGCTCCGTCCTCCTCGTTACCTGGCCCACCGCCGCCGACTTCGCCAGTGACGAGGCCCGCATCGCCCAGGCCCGCGCCCACGCCCACCTCCGGCCAGACCTCGACTTCTCCACCCTGCTGCGCACCCTGCGCGAACGCAGCGCCGCGCTCGCTCCCGTCGAGCCCCGCTTCCACCCGGACGTCGCCCCGCTCCTCTCACGCGTGGTGGATGACTGCGCCATCCACGAGCGCCAGCGCCGCATCGCAGAGCTCAACCACTACCAACCCCCCGAGCCCGACGAGTGGCTCCCCGCCTCCGACGCCCTGCCCTCCGACGTGACGGACCCCCAGCGGGCTCTCGGGCATTACGGCGACCTCGCCGAGCACCTCGTCGCGCTGCTTCACTCCCAGGTGCCCTCCGTCTTCGACGAGACTCCCCAGTCCCTCACCGAGGTCGACTACCAGTTCTGGCACCAGGACTTCCCCACCGTCTTCGAGCGCCACCACATCGACGAGCACGCAGTGCCCGCCATCGGCGCCTACCTGGGCCAGGTGCTCGTGCGCCACCTGGGCGGCCAGTGGATTCCTCGCCAGAAGCTCGAGGAGTCCCAGGTCCGCGTGGGCAGCCGCGTCTGGCTTCCCTTCGTCCGCGCCTGGCGCTACATGCGCTCGCGCCAGTCCCTCCTCGACTCCTCCCTCACCCAGCTCTACCGCGTCGCCGAGCGCCACCGCTCCTGACAGTCACTTCACGGCTGGTGGACCGTTCCCACCGTCTCTCCACGCAGGAAGCGCTCCACCGCGTGGAGCACCTCGCGGTCGGACATGAGCGCCACGTGCTCCGCCGGGCTGTCCACGCGCTGGTACACCAGGGGCAACACCGGCGCCGCCCGCGCCGACAACACCGAGCCATCTCCATCCGCTCGCGGCGGGTTCTTCACGTCCAGCTTCCCATCCACCATCCTCATCCCGCTCACCGTCGGCCTCCCCGTCCCCACCACCACCAGCGTCTCGAATGGAGCCGTCGGCAGCCCCGGCCTCGGCCCGAGTGCCTCGTGCAGCTCCCGGTGTGCCTCCAACATCCGCACCAGCTGCGCCCGGTACGCCTCGTCCTCCCGCAGCGTCGCGTCCGCGAACGGCCCCCAGCCCTGCTTCAACCAGACGGCTGCATCAAAGGCATCCAGCTCGACGGGCCTGCCCTCCGCATCCACGAAGAAGTCGCTGCGCGTGGACAGCAATTGAAAGGCGGACGCGAAGGTGAACAGCGCCTCGGGCGCCAGCAGGGCCCGGTTGCGCAGCGTCTCCGTGCCCACCTGCAGGTCATCGAATAGCCCCGGGCCTCCCGTGAATGGCGTGCCGATGATGACCACCCGCTTCACGTGCCCGGCCCCCACCCACGGCCGCTCACCCGCTCGCGCGCCACCGTGCAGCAGGCAGTGCATCGTCACCAGCCCCCCCATGCTGTGCGCCACGATGTTCACCTTCCGCTTCCCTCCCCCTTCCGCCACCAGTTGCTCGATGCGCTCGCACAGCGCCCCCGCGCTCTCCCGGATGTCCTTCCTCCAGTCGTACGAGAACGGCACGAAGCCCGGCAGGTGCTCCTTCCCGAACTCCATGAACGAGCGGTACGCATCCACCGACACGAAGAACGCCGATAGCCGCGTCATCGGACCGTCCGGCCGCAGCGGCCCATAACCCGGCACCAGCCGCTGACCGGGAAACGGCAGCGCGAGCGTGCGCTCTCCCCGCGAGAGCGCCTGCCCCACCGTGAGCCATGCCCGCTCGGGCTCGGGGCCCTCCGTCACGAGGAAGCTGCCCCGGTAGCCGGGGACCAGGATCGTCACCTCGTCCCCGGTGGGCGGAGGCACGTTGACCCGCGCGGCACCGCATCCCGCGAGCACCGCTCCCCACAGCAACAACACCACACACGCGCAGTGGACCGTCTTCATGGCGCGCAGCTTCCGGGGGAAGCGTCACCCTCGCAAGGCTCCTGTCTCCCCGCCCGGCGGCCGGACACACGAGGCCCATGTCTCCCGCCCTGGCCCGCTGAAACCGGCGAGCACCGTTCGCACCTTCGGGCAAAGGAGATTCCAATGGCGAACGATCCCTTGGACAAGATGCACCAGCGCGAGCGGGAGCAGGAGCGCAAGCGGTTGCGCGAGCTGGAGGCGAAGGACCTGGAGGTGGAGTCCAACCGCGGCCCGCGTCCGCTCGAGGGCTATGCCGGTGGCCACACCACCTGGGCGAGCAAGCAGGACGATGAAGCCGCCGCCGAGGTGCATGCCCACGACGCGGATGACTCCTGGTCCGAGAGCCAGCAACAGGTGGCGCGGCTCTCTCCCAGCGACGAGGCTCCCGCGCGCAAGGACGAAGAGCCCCGGGAATGAACCCGCCTCAGGGCACCGTCACCCAGGACTCGCGGGAGTCCTGGGACGAAACAGGTGTCACGGGCCCCTCGGACACCTCCATCGCCCGGGCGCTCCGGCGGGTGCGCTTCAGCCCCTCGCCCACCCACTCGTAGGCCCGGTGGAGGAAGTCGGAAACGGCCGTGAGGGCGAAGATGGACGCGACGAGCCGCGTCTCGCGCGGGCGCACCGCGTGCGCGCAGACGAGTGCCCCCGCTACCCACGGCCCCAGGCAGAAGGTACAGGACACCAGGTCTCCCACTGCCCGGCGCAGGCCGTGGCCCCGCGGAGACTCGCTCACCTCGGCGGCCGGACGCTTTCCCTCGTAACGGACGAAGGGCGCCCGCAGGGGACTCGTCACGAAGTCCCGCGCCAGGATGCGTGCGAGCTTGTGGGTGGCCACGCCCAGCAGCAACGCATCGCGCAGCGTCAGCCGCACCGGCAACGCCCTCCCATGGCGCCAGCCGAGAAATCCCCCCAGCGCGGTGCCATACGCCCCCATCAGGAGCGCATAGGAGCCAAGCGGCGTCTCCTCGTCCCGGTAGCCGGCGAAGAAGCCTCTGTCCTGCAAGGGCGTGAGCATGAAGGTCTCCTCGGGGTCCTCGGCCTGGCAACGTCCCCGGGGACAAGGCTGCGCATCCCTCCCCTCCGCCCCAAGCGAGAAACGGCCTTCCAGACAACGCGCCGCTCCCCCGCCCGGTGCGCCTCGGGACGCACCCAGCGAGGAATTCTGGAGATATCGAAACCTACCGCCTTGCTGGATTCTCAAGGAATGAGATAGCCACGGGGGCAAGCCCTTCGCGCCTGGAGGCGAGCCCATGCTCACCCGCCCGTGGTCCCTGCTGCGTCCCCTCTTGCTGCTCACCCTGCTGCCCACGCTCGCCTGGTCACAGGGCCTGCGCTTCACCACCCTGGATATCGGCCAGGGTGACGCGGCGGTGCTCATCGCACCCGGCGGGTGCGTGGCGCTGTTCGACGGAGGCCCCACCGGCTCGGGCACCACCATCAAGGCCTACCTCAAGTCGCTGGGGGTGACGAACGTCGACATGGCCTTCGTCTCGCACATGCACGCGGACCACATGGGCGGCATCGACGAGGTGGACGTGGGCACCAACGCCGTCTCCATCGACGCGGTGTATGACCACGGCGGCACGTACAACTCGAGCGCCTACGATGAATACGCCAGCCACTTCAGCGGCCGGCGCAACACCGTGTACCGCGGGCAGAGCTTCTCGCTGTGCGGCCAGGTGACGCTCACCGTGGTCGCCGCCAACGGCAACGGCGTCTCCAGCACGGACGAGAACACCAAATCCGTGACGGTGAAGATCTCCTACGGCGCGTTCGACGCGCTCGTGGGCGGAGACCTCACCAGCAGCCCGGACGTCGAGTCCACCATCCTCTCCAGCGTGGGCGAGCTCGAGCTGTACAAGGTGCACCACCACGGCTCGCGCAACTCGTCCGGCAACCCGCTCCTGGACGCGACGAACCCCACCGTGTCCTTCATCTCCGTGGGCCGCGACAACACCTATGGCCATCCCACGCCCGAGTGTCTGCAGCGGCTGACGGCGCACGGCTCGGACATCTGGCAGACGGAGGACCCCGCCACCAACAAGCTGCTGGGCCACATCCAGCTGAGCTCCTCCTCGGGTGACACCTTCATGGTGACGCAGGGCACGCGCAGCGTCTCCTATGCCTCCAAGGGCGTGGGTCCGGACACCCAGGCGCCCTCCGTGCCGGGCGCGCTGGTGGCCAGCGCCCTCTCCTCCACGGAGATCTCCCTGTCGTGGAATGCCTCCACCGACAACAGGGGCGTGATGGGTTACCGGGTGTACCGGAGCATCAACGGTGGCGCCTACACGCTGGCGGGCACGTCCTCCACCACCGGCTTCGCGGACCTGGGCCTGACGGCCGGCGTCACCTACGGCTACCAGGTGACGGCCGTGGACGCCGCGGGCAACGAGTCCTCGCCGGCCAGCGTCTCCAAGCGCACGCCCGCGCCGTTCATCACCATCACCAGCCCCAACGGCGGCGAGAGCCAGGCCGGCGGCGGCGCCATGGCCATCACCTGGACGTCCCAGGACATCTCCAACGTGAAGCTCGAGTACACGCTCAACAACGGCGGCACGTGGCAGGTCATCGCCAGCAGCGCGGCCGCGTCCACCGGCGGCTACACGTGGGTGGTGCCCAACTCGGCCAGCACGGCGGCGCGGGTGCGTGCCACGGATGCCTTCGGCTCCACCTCGGACACGAGCGATGGCACCTTCACCATCACCGCCTCCGCCACGCCCGCCAAGGTCATCCTCAACGAGATGCTCGCCAATGAGCCCGGCAGCGACACCGACGGTGAGTTCGTGGAGCTGGTGAACGTGGGCGGCGCGGCCATCGACATCAGCGGATGGACGATCTCGGATGCCACCTCGGTGCGGCATACCTTCGCCGCGGGGACGGTGCTCGCCGCGGGCAAGGCCATCGTGGTGTTCGGCGGGACCACCGGGATTCCCTCGGGAACGCCCAACGCGGTGGTGGCCTCCACCGGCACGCTCAGCCTCAACAACAGCAGCGACACGGTGCGGGTGAAAACATCCACCGCCCAGGGCGCGGCCACCATCGACTCGTTCAGCTACACGAGCAGCCTGGCCAGCCAGGACGGCGTGTCCATGAACCGCAGCCCCGATGCGAGCGCCACCGGCGGCTTCGTGCTCCACACGAGCCTCTCCACCCGGAGCGCCTCACCGGGCCTGCGCGTGAACGGCACCGCCTTCTGACCCCATCTCCAGCACCGCCGCGCCTCGCACGCGTCCTTCCCGGAGTGCCGCCAGCGCCTCGTTGGCGGCCTCCAGTGGGAACGGCTGCACCTCCGTGTGCACCGGCACCCTCGGGGCCAGCGCGAGGAAGTCCAACCCGTCCTGCCTCGTGAGGTTCGCCACCGAGCGCACGGTGCGCTCTCCCCACAGCAATGAGTAGGGGAACGCGGGGATGTCGCTCATGTGGATGCCCCCGCACACCACCGTGCCGCCCTTCACCACGGCGGCCAGCGCCGCGGGCACCAGGCTCCCCACCGGCGCGAAGAGAATGGCCGCGTCCAATGGCTCGGGCGGCAGCACGTCCGAGTCCCCCGCCCATTCGGCCCCCAGTCGCAACGCGAAGTCCTGCGCGGCCACGTCTCCCGGCCGCGTGAAGCCGAACACCCTCCGCCCCTGGTACCTCGCCACCTGGATGAGCACGTGCGCCGCCGCGCCAAAGCCATACAATCCCAACCGCCCGGCGTCCCCCGCCATGCGCAGGCAGCGGTAGCCGATGAGCCCCGCGCACAACAGCGGCGCCGCCTGCAACGGTGGGTAACCCAGTGGAATGGGGAAACAGAAGCGGTGGTCCGCCACGGTGTAGTCCGCGTAACCGCCGTCGAGCTGATAGCCGGTGAAGCGCGCGTTGTCGCAGAGGTTCTCCCGGCCCGTGAGGCAGTAGCGGCACGTGCCGTCACTCCACCCCAGCCACGGCACCCCCACCCGCGTCCCCGGCGCGATGATGTCCGCCCGCTCGCCCGCCTTCACCACCGTGCCGATGATTTCGTGCCCCAACACCAGCGGCAGCTTCGGCCTCGCCAGCTCCCCGTCCGTCACGTGCAGATCCGTGCGGCACACCGCGCACGCGTGCACCTTCAATAGCAGTTGCTCGGGACCCGGCTCCGGTATCGGCCGCTCCTCCAGTCGCAACGGCTCCCCCGGCGCATGCAGCACCATGGCTCGCATGGAACCTTCTCACCCTGGGCTCTTGGATTGGTCTCTCGAAGAGGAGCGCGTCCGGCACGGTTTCGCCTGCCCCACACCCACCATCCGGTACCCACCCCGTCCCGCACCGGACACCAACTGATCGTCCCGTGCCGGGCACGCATCTGGAACCTGGGCACGCTTCCCTCCGTGGGAACCCCCTTTCCCTGGCGCACGGCTGGGGGGTCGAGGTGCAACCCGGGGCTCGCTTCCTTTCTCACGGTGGGGAGCACCGGGACAGGCACCCTCACCCCGTCCCTCTCCCGGGGGGCGAGGGGATGTCGGCTCAGATCTGGATGCCCGCGATGAGGCCCGGCCACGTCTGGACTCGCACCCGCTCCGAATCGTAGACCGCGCCCAGCCCGAAGCGGTCCACCCCCTGCAACTCCTCATCCACGAAGGACACGAGCGTGTTCGCCGTCAGTCCTCCAAAAATCGCGAAGTGACGGAACGGCTGCCAGCCCGCCACCAGCCGCAGCTGCGCCAGCAGGTGCCCGGTGGGCTCGACGAAACCGCCCGTGTGCAGCGAGTGGGCCAGCGCGTCCACGTCCACGAAGAAGGGACCCACCGGAATGTGGCCTCCCAGCCCCAGGCCCGCCGACCACAGGCGGTGCCGGCCCTCGCGCTCCGGCCGCAGGCCCACCGTGAACAGCGTGTGCATGTGCCGCCCCCCCAGCTTCAACGCCACGTTCGCCATGGCCATCTCGCTGCCCCACGCCTGCACGTGCTGCTGGCCATTGCCCACGAAGCTCAGCAGGCCAATCGAGCTGTCCGCCTCGCCCGCCACGTTGATGAGGCCCAGTTGCAGGCCCTTCACCTTCTGGCCCACGTTGACGAGTCCCACCTGCGCGCCACTCACGTCACCGCCCACGTTCAACAGCGAGAACTGGGCACCGCGCAGGTTGCTCGCGATGTTGAGCCCCGAGGAGAACTGCACGCCCCGCAGCTCCTCGGCGATGTTGAGCCCCGTGGCCGCCTGCATGCCCCAGGACTTCCCCGCCGCCACGTTCACTCCCACGGCGAACTGCGCCCCCACCATCTCCCCCGCCGCCACGTTCACCCCCACCGCCGTCTGCCAGCCCTTCAGCGAGCCCCCCGCCACGTTCACGCCCAGCGCCATCTGCGTGCCCTGCACCTGCCCGGCGTAGTTGGCCCCCATCGCCCACGCCACACCGCGCAGCTCCCGGTCCACCCAGTTGCCCACCATCGCCATGGCGATGCCGTCCACCCGCCCCGCATGCGTCGCCAGCACCCCCACGGAAATGTTGTTCACCACCCGGCCACTCTCGAAACCGTTGGTGCTGATGCCCGGCAGCAGCGAGATGCTGAACGGAATGTGCACGTCCCGCGCGGACACCGGCTGGGAAACCTCCACCGCCGGCGCCTGTGCCACCTCGGCCGCCGGCTGCTCGGCCCCCACCGGGAACGACACCATCGCCGCCATGACTCCCGCGCACACCGAGACCTGGAGCTTCATCGCCTGACCTTTTCTGGAAAATGCAGCCATCGGCGACTGAAACACCGGCCCCCCGCACAACTGTCACCTGCTACCTTTCCCCCATGCTGACGCGCACCATTCCCAAGAGCGGTGAGAAGCTGCCCGTCATCGGGCTCGGCACCTGGCAGACGTTCGACGTGGGGCCCTCCCCCGGCGAGCGGAAGTCCCAGAAGCAGGTGCTCCAGAAGTTCCTCGCGGCCGGCGCCCGCGTCATCGACTCCTCCCCCATGTACGGCCGCGCCGAGCAGGTGGTGGGAGACCTGTTGCGCGAGCTCGGCCAGGAGAGCACCCCCTTCCTCGCCACCAAGGTGTGGACCACGGGCCGTGAGGCCGGCGTGGAGCAGATGCGCGACTCGCTGCGCAAGATGCGGCCCGGACAGATGGACCTGATGCAAGTGCACAACCTCGTGGACTGGCGCACGCACCTGCCCGTCCTGCGCGAGTGGAAGGCCGCCGGGCGCATCCGCTACCTCGGCGTCACCCACTACCAGCGCGGGGCCTTCGACGACCTGGAGAAGCTCATCCGCGAGGAGTCCCTGGACTTCGTGCAGCTGCCCTATTCCATCGCACGGCGCGACGCCGAGCAGCGGCTGCTCCCCGCCGCCGCCGAACACGGCACCGCCGTCCTGGTGATGCAGCCCTTCGAGAGCGGAGAGCTCTTCCGCAAGGTGAAGGGCAAGTCCCTGCCGCCCTGGGCCGCGGACTTCGACTGCAAGAGCTGGGCGGAGTTCTTCCTCAAATACCTGCTCGGGCACCCGGCCGTGACGTGCCCCATCCCCGCCACCAGCAACCCCCGCCACCTCGAGGACAACCTGCGCGCGGGCTCCGGGCGCCTGCCCGACGAGAAGACCCGGGCCCGCATGGTGGAGTACCTCGGCCTGTAGCCGCGCTCAGGCTTCTTCGATTTGCGGCTCGAACACGAGCTCGCCCTTCAGCGTGAAGACGAGGCCGGTGCCCAGCTCACCCTCCTCATCATCCCGGCCGTGCTCGAGCTGCTGCGTCTCCTCGTCCCACTGGCCCACGTAGTACTCGCCGCCGGCCGCCATCCACGCCCTGTCCTCCGCCACGAGCGTCTCCACCGTGTCCCCCTTGTCGCTGGTGGCCAGGTAGACGCTCCACTCCACGCCGTCCTCCTTCATCTGGGACACCACCTCGGCGAGCTCCTCGTCCTTGGGCGTGCCCCCCTCCTGCGCCGGCGTCACCTTCCACTTGCGCTCGTCCGGCTTGGGCTTCTGCGCCATCCAGCCGCGCACCAGCGCCAGCATGGCCTCCTCGGCCTTCTCCTGCAGCCCCTTCATGCTCGCGGGCAGGCCCACCTCGTCCAGCGCCATCAGCGCCGTCTCCAACTGGATGGCCTTCATCGCCCACTCGTTCATCGCCGTACGCAGCATCGCCGTCCATCTCCTCGGGCCAGGTGCGGCCCGCACTCCCACTGCCGGGGCACGTCCCGCGGGCAGGGCGCTGCCCCCTATCACGTTCCCTCCCCACGTGGGGCCCCTCCTCCGCCTCCGACTCCCGTCCAGGTGTCCCGTCCACCCGCCAACGCGAGCCTCCGTCCGCGGACCGCGTCCCAAAGGCGGTCGCCAAGATGGCGAGCACTGCGCACCTTTACGGACATCCGCCGCTGGCGGGCTGAAGGGGGAGAGGCGTATGGGGGCAGGCGAGCGACAGGAATGGAGCCTGGGTGCTCTGACCATGCCCCTGGGAGCGCGGGTGCTGGCGGTGCTGCACCCGGTGTGCGCGGTGTTGGGCGTGGCCCTCCTGGCGATGCTCGTCCAGCGCGCGGGCGCCGAGGAGTTGGGGCGGGAGCTGTCACGTGCGGCGCCGTGGCTGCCCCTGGTGCTGATGCTCGAGGTGACGCGGCTGTTCCTGGACGCGCTGGCCACCCGGGTGGCGTACGGCAGCCGGGCGCGGGAGGTGCCCTGGCGCCGCATGCTCCGGGCGCAGCTCATCGGCACGGCGGTGTCCAGTGTGTCCCCCACGGGACGCGCCTCGGGCGAGGCGGCGAAGGCGGCACTGCTGGGCCAATACACGGGAGGCGCCACGGCCCTGGCGGCGGCGGCCACCTCGCAGGCGGCCTCGCTGGTGTCCGGTGGCCTCATCTGCCTTCTCTGTGCCTTCGCGGCGTACCTGCGCACGGGGGCCTCGTGGCTGACGCTCGTGTTCGGCGTGCACGCGCTGGTGCTGCTGCTCATGGGCCTGGGCATGCACGCGGGGACGAAGGGCCGCGCACTGCCACCGGCCCGGACACTCCTGGCCGCCCTCCTCGGCCGGACGCTGCAGGTGGTGCAATACGGCATCCTGGCCATGGCGGTGGGCATCGACACCACGGTGGTGGAGGCGCTCATCGCCCAGGGGCTCCACCTGGTGTCCCTCGCGGTGGGCGCCCTGGTGCCCGGACAGTTCGGCGTGAGGGAGGGCGCCTTCGCGCTCTCGGCCGGAGCCTTCGGCACCACCCCGGCCCGGGCCATGTCCATCGCGCTGCTCGCCCACGGCACGCAGGGGCTGTTCGTCCTGCTCGGCTCGCTCACCCCGCTGGTGTGGAAGGTGCAACCCCCGGGACGGCCATGACCTCGACGGCCGGGCACGAGGGGGTACACTGCGCCCCCTCGTGACCAGAGCCCTGCTCCTCGGCCTCGTCCTCGTCTGTCTTCCCACCTTCGCGCAGGAGGCACCCGAGCCCCGGGGACTCGAGGCGGTGCGGGCCCGCGGCGAGCTGCTGTGGGGCGCGGACGCGCAAGGAGGCGCCCCCTACGTCTTCCAGGATCCCATGGACCCCAACCGCCTCATCGGCTTCGAGGTGGACCTGGCGGAGGCGCTCGCCGCGAAGCTGGGCGTGCGCGCGCGGCCGGTGCTCGGCCCGTGGGACTCGCTGCTGGAGCTGCTGGCCCGCGGCGACTTCGACGTGGCGCTCAACGGGATTGAAGTGGCCGAGGAGAAGAAGCGCGTCTGCGAGCTCTCGCGCGCCTACTACGCCGCCGCCGAGCGGCTCACGGTGCGCCGGGGAGACACCCAGGCCCCCCACTCGCTCGCCCAGGTGAAGGAGCGCCGGGTGGGGACACTGCCCGGCTCGCTCGCCGAGCGCATCCTCCGCCGCGAGGGCGCCCAGGTGAAGACATACGAGGGCGGCCAGGACGAAATCTACGCGGACCTGCGGCTGGGCCGGACGGACGCGGTGCTGCTGGACGAGCCCATCACCCGGTACTACGGCGCCATCGACCCGGAGTTGGAGGTGGTGCCGGGCGCCTTCGGCGAGGTGCGCTACGCGGTGGCGGTGCGCAAGGGAGAGGACTCGCTGCGCCAGGCCCTGGACACGGCGTTGGAGGAGCTGACGCGCGACGGCACGCTGCGGCGCATCTACGAGCGGTGGGGCCTGTGGAACGCCGAGACGGCGGAGCTGCTGGGAGACCCGGACCCGAACTCCCGGGGCGTGCCGGAGCAGTACGAGTCCTGGCGGGCCGCGGTGGGCCGGGTGCCCCCCTTCCTCGAGCGCGTGACGGAGCGCTACCCCGCCACGCTGTCGCTCTTCGCCCGTGGAGCGCTGATGACGCTGGGCGTGTCCCTGCTGTCCATGGCGCTGGCGGTGGCCGCGGGCGTGGTGCTCGCGCTGGCCCGCGTCTACGGCCCCCTGCCCCTGCGCTGGCTGGCCACCGCCTATATCGAGGTGGTGCGCGGCACGCCGCTGCTGGTGCAGCTCACCCTGGTGTACTTCGGGCTGCCGCAGCTCGGCCTGCGCCTGGAGCCGCTCACGGCGGGCGTGCTGACACTGGGGCTCAACTACGCGGCGGCCGAGGCGGAGAACTACCGGGCCGGGCTCTCCAGCGTGCCCGCGGGCCAGCACGAGGCGGCGCGGGTGCTCGGCCTGTCGCGATGGCAGACGTTGCGGCACGTCGTCATGCCCCAGGCCGTGCGCATCTCCCTGCCCCCCATGACGAATGACTTCATCGCGCTGCTCAAGGACAGCTCCCTCGTGTCCCTGGTGACGCTCACCGAGCTCACGCGCACCTATCTCAACCTCGCCAACGCCATGAGGGACCACCTGGGCCTGGGGCTCCTCGTGGCCGCGCTGTACCTGCTGCTCGGCCTGCCCTTCGCGCGGCTGGCGCGCACGGTGGAAGCGCGGCTCGGCCGTCACCTGAAGGAGGTGCCGCGATGATCCGCGTCGAGGACGTGCGCAAACGCTTTCCTGGCGCGGCCTCGGCCACGCTGGACGGCGTGTCCTTCACGTTGGAGAAGGGCGGACTGGCCGCCATCCTCGGGCCGAGCGGCTCGGGCAAGTCCACGCTGTTGCGCTGCATCATGGGCCTGGAGCGGCCGGACGCGGGCTCCATCCACCTGGGTGGACAAGCCGGGCTCGTGTTCCAGTCCTTCGAGCTCTTCCCCCACCTCACGGTGCTGGACAACTGCACGCTGGCGCAGCGGCTGGTGGCCGGACGCTCGCGAACCGAGGCGGAGGCGCGCGCACGCCAGCTATTGGAAGAGCTGGGATTGGGACACCGGCTGCAGGCGTGGCCGGAGATGCTCTCCGGCGGGCAGCGGCAGCGCGTGGCCATCGCGCGGGCCCTGGCCATGGATCCAGCCGTGCTGCTGTATGACGAGCCGACGAGCGCCCTGGACCCCTCGCTGCGCCGCGAGGTGGTGGAGACGCTGCGCCGCGTGCGCTCGCTGGGAATGACACAGCTCGTCGTGACGCATGACGTGCAGCTCGCGCGCGCCGCCGAGACCGTCCTCGTGCTGGACCACGGCCACCTCGTCGAGCAGGGCCCGCCCGCGCAGGTGCTGGACGCGCCGCGCCACGAAGCCACGCGCCGGCTGCTCGCCCAGGCCAATGACTGACAGCGTCAAACTAGTAACCGCCTAAGTCGAAAATTGCCCCAGAATTGCACTACGAGTAAAACTGGAATTCTCGTGGAGTTCGGGGCACCCTCCCGCCGCCTTTCACGAAGGCACTGACTCGCGGAGGTGCTCGCCCGGGCCTCCCCTCCTCCAGGCCTCGCGTGTTGAGCCCGCCTGGAGGCTCCACCCCCTTCCCAGAATGGGAGCAACCTCATGAACTCGCCGACGCTGTTCCGCGCCGTGGCCGCCGCTGGTCTGTCGCTCGCCGTTGTCGCTTGTGGTCCCCAAGAGGAGCTGTCTTCCACCGAGATGAGCGGGATTGCCGCCGTCGAATCGCCACTCGCCGAGAAGCGGCTGAGCCCGGACGAGGCGCGCGCCGCGGCGGCCGCCGCCATCTCCGGAGTCATCACCACGGACCAGGTGCTCGGCATCACCTACGTCCGTCCCCACGCCGTCCGCCCCGCCCTCGTCGCCGACGAGGTGCCCGCCTACGAGGTGCTCGTGACGTGGACCGACAGCGACGGCGTGCTCATGCGGGAGCTCGTCTACGTGGACATGTACGACGGCTCGGTGCTGCTGCGGATGCCGCTCGACTGAGGGGGCTCCTCCCCCCGACCCTCTTCCAGGGGGAGAGGGAGGGCATGGCGCTCGCTTCCCCGCCTGGAGCCCGGGCACACCGGGACCGGTCGCGCTCCGGTCTCGGTTGCAACGGCTCCCCTCCGTACTCAATGACGAGGGAGGCCGCTCATCCTGGAGCGGCTCCCGGGAGACGGAATGCGGCAGCGGATCGACGACTACGCGTTGTTGGGAGACTGCCATTCCGCTGCCCTGGTGGGCCGGGATGGCTCCATCGACTGGGCATGCTTTCCCCGGTTCGACTCGCCCGCGGCCTTCTGCCGCATCCTGGACGTGGGCCGGGGTGGCTCCTTCCGGGTGTGCCCCGAGGGCCCCTCCCAGTCCACCCGCCGCTACCTCGACGACACCAACGTGCTCGTCACCACCTTCACCACGCCGGGTGGCGTGCTGGAGGTGACGGACTGCATGCCCGTGCGCACCGGCATGTCCCACAGCCCCCGCACGGGGACCCGGCACGCGCTGCTGCGGCGGCTGCGCTGCGTGGGCGGCACGGTGCGGGCGCGCGTGGTGGTGGCCCCGCGCTTCGAGTACGGAGCCTTCGTGCCGCGCATCCGCCTCACCTCGCCCCAGACGGCGGAGCTGGTGGGCGGCGCCGACGCGCTCTGGGTGACGGCCACGCGTCCACTGGTGGCGCACGACAATGCCCTGCGCGCACACTGGTCCATGCGGGCCGGAGACGAGGCCTGGGTGGAGGCGGCCTGGACGCCCTCGCTCGTCGAGCGCGGCCCGGCGGAGATGCCGGACCTGGCGGCGATGCGGCGCCGGCTGGAGCAGACGGTGGCCTTCTGGCGCGAGTGGATTTCCCACTGCGCCTACGAGGGCGAGTACTCCCACGTGGTGCGGCGCTCGGCGCTGGTGCTCAAGGCGCTCACGTACGCGCCCTCGGGCGCCATCGTCGCCGCCCCCACCACGTCCCTGCCCGAGGAGCCGGGCGGCGTGCGCAACTGGGACTACCGCTACACCTGGCTGCGCGACACCACGCTCACGCTCATCTCGCTGATGCTGCTGGGCTACCAGGAGGAGACGATCGCCTTCCAACGCTGGCTGGCGCGCACCAGCGCGGGCCGGGCCGAGGACGTTCAAATCATGTACAGCATCCGCGGCCACCGGCTGCTGCCCGAGGTGGAGCTGGCACACCTGGAGGGACACCGGGGCTCGCGGCCGGTGCGCGCCGGCAACGGGGCGGTGAAGCAGCTCCAGCTCGACGTCTTCGGGGAGATACTGGAGGGAGAGTGGCTCTTCTCGAAGATGGGCCGGCGCATGTCGCAGAGGAACTGGGAGTTCCTGCGCGGGCTGGTGGACAACGTGTGCGAGCGCTGGCGTCAGCCGGACCAGGGCCTCTGGGAGGTGCGCGACGCGCCCCGGCACTTCATCCACTCGAAGCTGCTGTGCTGGGTGGCGCTGGACCGGGCCATCCGCATCGCCCGCTCCCGGAAGCTTCCGGCCCCGGTGGGGCGCTGGGTGCGCGAGCGCGCGGCGGTGCGCGAGTACCTGCTGAAGGAGGGCGCGCGCCACGGGTGGTTCCCCCAGTCGGTGGGCTCCGGCGTACCGGATGCCTCGGTGCTGCAGTTGCCGGCGCTGGGCTTCCTCCCGTCGGCCCACCCGCTGGTGAGCCGCACGGTGGACGTGGTGCGCCAGCGGCTGGAGAAGGGCGGGCTTCTATACCGCTACCACGCGTCGGACGGACTGAGCGGCGGCGAGGGCACCTTCCTGCTGTGCTCCTTCTGGCTTCATGACGTGCTGGTGCACTCGGGCCGGACGCGGGAGGCGGAGGAGCTGCTGCGCTACCTGCTGAGCCTGGCCAACGACGTGGGCCTCTACGCCGAGGAGGCGGTGCCGGGCACGGGCGAGGCCATGGGCAACTTCCCGCAGGCCTTCACGCACATGGCCCTGGTGGCCTCGTGCGCGCAGCTCTCCGCGGGCCGGAGCTTCCAACTGCCCAGGGCGGGCGCGTACGACTACGCGGACTTCGCGCTCACGTACCACCTCGGCCGGCGCTCCATGTTCATGTCCCACTTCTCGTGGGAGGCCGTGCAGTGAGCGCCGTCCGCTAGTACCCGAGGCTCGGGTCGTACCGGGGCGCCAGCAGCGAGGCCACCACCAGCTCCGTCACGTCCTTGCCGCCGTGCAGGTTGGTGGAGAGACACAGCGGCGTGTAGATGAAGCCCCAGGGAATGCCCCACCACCCGAGGAACAACGACAGCAGCGTGTAGCCGAGACTCAGGCCGAATGTCCCCTGCCCGGCCCTGACGAAGTAGACGTCCGAGGAGCGCCGCATCGTCGTGACGAAGAAGGAGACGCAGTACTCGAATACGACGAACCGTCCACCGCGTCGCAGCTCATCCTGCACCTGCGCTGTGGACAGGCCTTCCATTCCCTGGATGCCAGCCATACAGCCCCCCTGTCCGGAATTGCGGCCACGGCCGCGAAGAACAGAAAGACAGCCTACATGCTGCCTACCCGGCTGCACAGCGACACAGAGAGAGGGAGAAGCGCGACCATACGAGAAGAAACAGGCATTCAACAAGCTACGAATCCCAGCCACTGGGAAACACTCTCTCGCGTGAAGCCCATTACTCTCGCAGTCCGATAATCCCCTCCGCGCGGCCGTGGCTGTCTTCATGGCTGTTGTCTGGCAGACAACACGCGGGGGTGTTGCCTGGGGAGCAACACGCGGTGCGGCGCATACGCATGGTGCGCGTGGGAGGCAACCCGTCCCCCGGGCTCCCCTGGTGTGAGGACGGGAGAGCGGAACCGGTGTGCCTGTCACGCCCGCCGGCCCTGCTTACCGTCAGCACACGGGAGGCAGGAATGACCACGAAGAAGACGGACAAGAAGGATCCTGTCGTGCACCTGGGCGAGCTCATCCACGGCATCAAGGTCGCGATGATGACGACGGTGGAGGAGGACGGGACGCTGCGCAGCCGGCCCATGTGGACGCACGACCGGGACTTCGACGGGGAGCTGTGGTTCTTCACGCGGGAGCACTCGCCCAAGGTGGACGAGGTGGAGCGGGACAACCACGTGAGCCTGTCCTACGCGGACACGGCGAAGGACCGGTACGTGTCGGTGAGCGGCGTGGCCCGGCTGGTGCTCGACAAGGAGAAGGCGCGCGAGCTGTGGAACCCCACGCTGAAGGCCTGGTTCCCGCAGGGCGTGGATGACCCCGAGCTCGCGCTGCTGTGTGTCACGGTGAACAAGGCCGAGTTCTGGGACACGCCCAACAAGCGCATGGTGCAACTGGTGGGCTTCGTGAAGGGCGTGCTCACCGGCGAGCCGTACCGCCCCGGCGAGAACGAGAAGGTGAACCTCGACGAGTCCGGCGCGGCGATTCACTGAGCGCCGCACTCCATGACGAGTTTCCCCTGCACGCGGCCCTCCTCCAGCAGGCGGTGGGCCTCGCGTGCAGTGGCCGCCGACAACGGGCCCACGCTCCGGACCGCCGGCGGCTTCAGCGCGCCCTCCTCGATGAGCCGGCAAATCGCCTCCAGCTGCTCGCGGTAGACCGTCCACGTCTCGCGCGGCGCGTACAGGGCCCGGGCCCCGAGCTGGATGAAATGGAACTCCAGCGAGCGGAGAATCAGCGGGCTGCGCGTCTCGTCCCAGAGGTTGAAGGACGAGTCCGACGGCTCCTCGACGATGGACACCACCCGCCCATCCACCGCCGCCACGGCGAAGCACAGCTCCTTCATGGTGCCCCCGACGAAGTCCAGGGCCACCGGCACCCGCTGCCCTCCGTTCATCGCCAGCACGTCCGCGAGCCACTGCTCCGGCGTCCGCCCCCGGTAACGCAGGAGGTGGCCCGGCTCCACCCCGAGGTGCTCCACCAGGTACCCGGCACTCGTGTCACTCCCGGCCGTGGTGAGCACGGGGCGGGCTCCCAGGTGGTGCAACAATTGGAGCGCCATGGACCCCACACCCCCCGAGCCGCCCGCGACGAAGACGGCCTCGCCCCGCCGCACCCGGGCCCGCGTGACGCACTGCCAGGCCGTGAGCGCCACCACGGGCAGCGCGGCCGCCTCGGCGAATCCCAGACGCCTGGGCTTGGGCACCACCAGCACCGCCGGCACGCACGTGTACTCCGCGTGTGAGCCATTGCTGCCCTGTCCCGCCCGGTAGCAGAGCACCTCCTCCCCCACCCCAAGTCCCGTCACGCCCTCGCCCAGCGCATCCACCACGCCCGACAGGTCCCTCCCCAACACCTGAGGCAGCCGGCCTCCGAAGCCGCCCTGCCGGAAGAGGACGTCCACCGGGTTGAAGGAGGCCGCCCGGATGCGCACCCGGACCTCGCCCGGGCCCGGCACCGGCAAGGGCCAGTCCTCATCCACCAACTGCTCGACTCCGCCAAAGGCTCGCTGGGTGACGACGTGCATGCGGCACGGGAACGTACCGGTGCGTCATGAGCGCTTCCAGTGCCATGAAGAGCAGCCCGAATCGCGGGCGGCTATGCTGCGCGCCCCATGACTTCCCCCTTCGCCGAGCACTTCCCCGCCTTGCGGTCGGGTTTCAGCTACCTCGACAACGCAGCCGGGGCCCAGGTGCCCTCGCACACCATCGACGCCATGACCCAGTTCCTCACCCAGGGGAGCTGCAACGTGGGCCAGCCCTACCCGGCCTCCGTGCGCGCCACCGAGGTGAAGGCCCAGGCCCGCGCCGCCACCGCCGAGTTCCTCGGCTGCCGGCCCGAGGAGGTCATGCTCGGCACCAGCGCCACCGCGCTCACCTTCCAGCTCTCGCGCGCCTTCTCCCGCCTGCTCCAACCCGGGGATGAAATCATCATCTCGGAGCTCGAGCACGAGTCCAACGCCAGCCCCTGGCGCTGGCTGGAGGCCCAGGGCGCGGTGGTGAAGATGTGGCGCGCCCGCTGGCCCGAGGGGCGGCTGGAGCCGTCCGACCTCCGCTCCCTGCTCACCGCGCGCACCCGGCTCGTCGCGGTGACGGCCGCCGCCAACTCGGTGGGCACTGCGCCTGACGTGACCACCGCCGCCACGCTCGCCCATTCCGTGGGCGCCTGGCTCATCGTCGACGCGGTGCACTCCAGCCCGCACCAGCTCCCGGACGTGCGGGGCTGGGGCGCGGACTTCGCCGTCTTCTCGCCCTACAAGGTCTTCGGCCCGCATATGGGCTGCCTGTACGTGCGCCAGGAGCTGCTGCCCCGGTTGCCCGCGGACAAGCTGTGGTTCGTCCCCGAGGACAGCCCGCAGAAGTTCGAGCCCGGCACCGCCAACCACGAGGGCCTCGCGGGCTGGCTGGGAACGCTGCGCTACGTGCGCGAGGTGCTCGGCGGCGGGCAGCCCGGGCGCGCGGGGCTGGAGCAGGCTTTCCGCCGCATCGAGTCCCTGGAGCGTCCACTGCTGGAGTCCACGCTGGAGCGGTTGCGCGCCCACAAACGCGTGCGCCTGTACGGCATCCCCGAGCCGAAGGGCCGCGTGGCCACCTTCTGCTTCAACGTGCAGGGCGTCCCACCGCGCGCCGTGGCCGAGCACCTCGCCCGGAACGGAGTGGGCGTCGCCGCGGGCCACTACTACGCCACCCTGGCCATGCAGGCGCTGGGCCTCATGCCCGAGGGCGCGGTGCGCGTCTCGCTGCTGCACTACAACACACTCGCCGAGGTGGACCGGCTCCTGGCCGGCCTGGACACGCTACCCTGAGCGCCATTCCCCAAGGCGGAGGACACGGATGCAACCGGAGGAAATGCGGTACCTGAAACAGTCCATCGATCTGGCCCGCAAGGCCCGCGAGCGGGGGAACCACCCCTTCGGCGCGGTGCTGGTGGACCGGAGCGGGCGTGTCTTGCTGGAGGGAGAGAACACCGTGGTGACGGAGCGGGACTGCACCGGCCACGCGGAGTCCAACCTCATGCGCGAGGCCACCCAGCACTACGCCCCCGAGCAGCTCGCCGGCAGCACCCTCTACGCCAGCACCGAGCCCTGTGCCATGTGCGCGGGCGCCATCTTCTGGGGCGGAGTGCGGCGGGTCGTCTTCGCGCTCTCCTCCGAGCAACTGGGCCAGTTCACCCGCCCGGACGAGCCCGCCCTGCGCATGTCCTGCCGCGACGTCTTCGCCCGCGGCTCCGAGCCTACCGAGGTGGTGGGCCCGGTGGAGCTGCCGGAGGCCCGTGCGGTGCACGAGGGTTTCTGGACGTAGACTCTCGCCCGGGGAGCGGGGCGAACGCGAACCGGAAGGCCCAGGCCGGAAAGGCCGTCGCCACCAGGCCCGCGCCCGCTCCGTACAGCAACTCATCCCACGGCACCCCGAGGAAACGGCCGGGCAGCAACAGGCTCGGCCGCCACGTGCGCTCGAAGACACCGGGCACCAGCCGCGCGAAGAGCAGGCACAAGCCCAGGTAGATGACGCACGAGACCCCCGCTCCCAGCAAGCTCGGGAGCACCAGGTCCGGGCGTCCCACCAGCACCACCAGGGTGCACACCCCCATCGCCGCCACCGCCGCGTAGAGGATGGGCACGCCCACCGCGAGCAACAGCCCCGTCAGGGCCAGCATCGCGGCAATGCCTCCCACCGCCCGCTCCCAGGGCCGCGTCCCCTGGCCCCGGGGCACCACCGTCCGGCGGAACGCCACCGCGTAGGCACACGAGGAGAAGGCCCCGAGCCCGGCGACGAAGAGCACGTCCTCCACGCCGAAGCCAATGCGGTCCGCCAGGTTGAACAGGAAGCGCGGCGTCCAGTACTCCGGATAGAACAACCACTCGGTGGCCGCGAACGGGAGCGAGGCCAGCACCGTCCTCCGCATCAACCCGCGCAGGTCCGCGCGCACGAGCCAGAAGACGGCGCCCGGCACCAGGAACAGCAGCGCCATCACCAGGAACTCATACGTCATGGCGCGCTCAGGGACTCGCCAGGGACATGAGGGGAATGGCGACCGTGGCCAGCGTGGCGGTGATGGCGGCGGCGACGCGGACCTGGACGCGGAGGGAGCCGGGCGGCGCGGGACGCACCAGGGGCACCACCAGCGTAGCCACCACCGGCACCAGCAGCCCCAGGCCCGCGCTCAAACCCAGGACACCGAGGCCCCACGGCGCCAGTGCCACGGTGAGGCCATTGAGCGCCACGATGACCCAGGCGGCCCGCTCACCGCCCACGCGCGCCGGCAACGTGAGCTTGCCGCTCTCCCGGTCCGAGGGCTCGTCGGGGAGCGCGGTGGCGATGGCACAGGCGAGGTGCGTGGGGAGCAGCAGCGCGACGAGCGCCCACGGAAAGCGCCCCGGCTCCCCTCCCTGCGCGACATACCCATAGAGCGGCAGCACCCCGGCGACGCCCACCATCTGCAGCAGCTCGCCACCACCCCGGTAGGAGAGCCGGAACGGCGGATAGCTGTAGGCCCACAGCAGCCCTAGCGCCGCCACCGCCAGCGGCACCAGCAGCGGCGCATCCCGGCGCAGCGCCAGCCCCACGGACAGCACCAGCATCGCGCCCGCGCACACGACGGCGGCGAGCCCGAGCGCACGCGGCGAGAGCCTGCCCTCCACGAGCACGCGGGAGCCGCCGGAGAAGAGGGTGGCCGTCTGGTTGCGGCGATCCGTCTCCTGGTCCGCCCAGTCATTGGCGTAGACGATGAAGAGCTGATCGAACACCCCGAAGAGCTGCACCGCCACCAGCGTCCCCACGTCGAGCCCCCCGCCGCGCGAGTGCACCGCGACGAACTGCCCGAGCAGCAGGGGGAGCGCGAGGTACGACTGCGAGGGCAACCGCGAGGCCTGGAGCCAGGCCCGGAGCGTGCCCCCTCCGGCCTTCACGAGGTGGCCTCACGCGCCAGCCCCAGACGCCGGGCGGCCTCGGTGCGCAGGTCGGTGAAGGGGAGATCCCAGCGGCAGTCCCCATCGAAGCGCCAGGCCTTCACGGGGATGAAGTCCGCCTGGGCGAGCACCTGGTGCAGGTGCGCCTCCTCGCGAGGCTCCCGGCAGAAACCGAAGGGGTTGCGGAACTCCTGGCCCTGGAGCTTGCCGTACTTGTCGTCGTTCTCGGCGATGAGCTCCACGAGCGTCTGGAGCCGGCCCTCGAGGTAGTCGAAGAACGCCAGGTCGAAGGGGCCAATGGTGGCGCGCTTCTCCGGCTGGCGCACCACCCAGCGGGCCCAGTCGTAGCCGTACAGGAAGTCATGGGCGTAACGGAAGCGCAGCTCGGACTTGTTGCCGAAACCCCGGCACAACGTCACCACCCGGCGCGCGAAACCGAGCACCTCCTCGGGCCCGCCGGCGTTCCACATGCGGCAGGACAGGAAGTCCAGGTCCCAGAAGATGTTCTCCGGGAAGTCCTCCGCGAGCGCCCGCACCACGTTGCCCAGCCCCTGGGTGAAGGCCCGTGCCTTGTCCCCACTGGCCTCGCCGTCCATCAACCGCGCCGCCAGCTCCACGGGCAGCAGCGCACGCGGCCGGCGCGTGTCGAGCGAGGCCGCCTCTCCCACCAGGGGTGACAAGGGCTCCAGCCCGGCGAGGATGTCTTCTGGAAGTCCTTTCACTTCCACCCTCCCAGCCCCACGGCGAGCACCCCTACCGACAGCGCGAATGTTCCCCACCAGATGGCACGGTGGAGCTCCGCCTTGTAGGCCGATTGCGCACCAAAGGCATTCGTCACCGCGGACGGGCTCCTCCTCACCAGACGCACGCCGAAAGGTAATGCGAGCCCCACCGCCGGCACCACCACGGCGAGGGGCGGTGCGTCCTCGGCCAGACAGGACGCCGCCAGCCAGAGGAGCAACCCCACCCCCAGCAACACCTCCGTGCCCCGGCGGACCACCGCGTTGCCCCACCACGTGGTGAAGGTGCGCTTGCCCCCGGCGCGATCGCTCTCCTCGTCGGACAGCCCGCTGGCCAGGGCGCTCGACAGGGACAGTGCCAGCAGGCCCGGCGCCAGCGCCACCCACTCCGCGGGAGCCCACTGGCCGCACTGGGCATACGCATGCAACGTGGGAAGCACTCCGCCCACGCCCACCATCTCCAGCAGCTCGCCCCCGCCCCGGTAGTTGAGCCGCAGGGGTGGCAGCGTATAGGCGGCGAACACGAGCAGACCCAGCGCGGCGAGCGGCAGCAACAACGGCCGCCCCAGCGCGAGGCCCGCGCCCCACGCCAGCACCAGCGCCACCGCACCGGCTCCGAGGCCCGCGCCGAGCACCGCCCTGGCGGGGAGGATGCCGTCCGGAATCGTCTTCGGCGAGCAGCCCTGGGGGAACATGCGGCGCTTGAGGGTGTCCACCTCGCGATCTCCCCAGTCGTTGAGCAACACGATGAAGGAGACGTCGGCCACCATCCACAGCACGCCGAACACGAGTGCCCCCAGGGACAGGTGGCCCACGGCGGCGGCCCCCACGGCCTGACCGAACAGCGCGGGCACGAGCACCTTCGGCCAGCTCGCCGGCTTGAGGGCGTACCACCACCGCCGCGCCTCCAACATGGCCAACCTCTCCAATCAGGTCGGTCGAGCCGTCCCGACCTGGAGCTCAGCGCGTGAGCGCGGTGGCGATGACGTTGAGCACCTTGAGTTGGGCCGGGGACAGGTTGCGCAACGAGCGCGAGAGCCGCCGCAAATCCGGGGAGCGCTCCTCCTTGGCGGGCAGCGAGTCCACCCACGCCGTCACCTCCGAGTGACTCAGGCTCAACAGTGTGTCGGAGGGAATCTTCAGGACGATGCTCAGCCGCCGGAGGGTGGGGACGCTGGGCATCATCCCCCCGCGCTCGATGCGGCCGTAGACACCCGGGGCCAGACCCACCTTTTCGGCCGCCTCCGCCTGAGTGAGCCCCGCTCGCACCCGGGCGGCGCGCGCCGCGGCCCCCAGGGCGAGGGCCAACTTGTCATCCATGCGCTGCTGCGACGGGGGCGGAGGGGTGCGTTTCGAGACCATGGTGCGTGACGTCCAAAGAGACGTTGGAGGACATTACCCGAGAGGCCAACCCAAGCCTAGGGACTTGCTTCATGGGTCGTGCAAGCCCCCCCAACCAGGGGCGTCCCCTCTCCTCCGCGCGGACGGGGAGCGCCCGGGAGGGCAGGCGCCTCCTGCGGGCCACCCACTCACGTGCCCACGTTCCGGTTTCAAGCAGCCCATCCCTGAAAGGAGCTGGAACGATGGCCGGAAAGACGACGACGCGACTCATGCTGGCGGGACTGCTCGCCGGCTCCGTGGCCCTGGGCGCTGGTTGCACGCGCGCGGAGGCCGGGCCCCGCCCGCAGGATCTCCTCCAACAGCCGCAGCAGCAGCAGGGCGGGGGCACCACCACCCAGGACCAGACCGGTACCGGTGGCGCGGGTGACACGAACACGCAACAGCAGGACGAGGGCACCACGCAGGACGACGTCCTGAACGAGCCCGGCACCGGTGGCCAGGTGGGCCCGGGCGGCATCGACCCGGGAAGCACGGACGAGGACGTCCTGGATGAGCCCGGCACCGGCGGCGCGGGCAGCACCGGACAAGACGATGTGCGCGACGAGGACGAGGGTGTCCTCCAGCCGGGCATGAACGACGAGGGGCTCGACCACAACGAAGGTCAGGTGGACGAGGACACCCTTTCCCCGCCGGGCGCTCGCCCGCAGCCCCAGGAGTAGCTAACCCGCGGGACGCCTCCCGGGCTCCGCCGGGCCCATGTCGGAGCCGGGAGGCCGGGTGATGCGAAGGATGAGCTCGCGCCGGTACCGGGCCATGTCCAACCGGCGCTCGAGCGCGGTGCGCTCCTGGCGGACCTCGCGTGGCTGGGTGAGGGCGCGGGCCGAGAGCGCCAGGAGCCGCTCGTTGATGGCCCGCAGCTCCTCGTCGAGCAACACGGGCTGGATGTGGCGCGGCACCCGGTTGCGGCCGAGCGCGACGTAGTGGTTGTTCTCGATCCACACCGGCAGCACGGACACACCCTCGAGCGACACGGGCGCGCCCGGCTGCGGACGGGTGAGCGAGAAGCGCAGCAGCACGGAGTCGCGCTTGCTGCCATCCGCCTCCCCCGCCCGGCGATGGACGTAGTGCCGGTCCTGGTTGGCGATGAGGTTGCCCAGCGAGAAGGCCACGAGCGTGTCCCGCCCGGAGGAGGTGCGGTACGACTCGACGGGCTGCAGCACGTGGGGATGGTGGCCGATGATGGCGAGCGCGCCGGCCTCCAACAGGGCGCGGGCCAGCTTGCGGTCCTCCGGGTGGGGCGTGTGCGAGTACTCGGTGCCCCAGTGGACGGCGACGATGAGCGCGTCACAGCGCCGGGCCGCGGCCCGCACCAGCTCCACGGCCGCCTCGGGAGAGTGCCAGCTCCCGTTCACCTTGCCGCGGTAGGGCACGTAGGCGACGTGGGGCGAGGTCTCCGGTCCCTCGGGATTGCGGGCACCGTTGAGCCACCGGGTGAAGGACAGGAAGCCGATGCGCATTCCGCGCTTCTCGACGATGAGGGGCTCCCACGCGGCGGCCTCCGAGGGGCCCGTACCGACGCTCTTCAGGCCGGCCTCGGCCAGGTGCTTCCACGTGGCCTCGGCCCCCGCGCGGCGCTGGTCGAAGACATGGTTGTTGGCGGTGGACACGATGTCCACCCCGGCGGCGGCCAGAGCGTGCAGCATGGCGGGCGGCGCGTCGAAGAGCAGGGGCGCGGTGCGGGCGAGCGGATTGCCGGTGCTGGGCGTCTCCAGGTTCACCATGGCGACATCCGCCGAGCGCATCACGTCGGCGATGGGCCCGAAGACATGATCCCACCCCTCGTGGTTGATGGAGCGGGCGGGGCCGGCATCCCCGGAGTCGGAGCGGGCGTGGTCCGCCGCGGCCTCCTTCACCTCACCATGGGGAATGACATCTCCCCCGAAGACGAGCTCCACCCGCTCGGGAGGAGCGGTATGAAGCAGGGACACGAGCAGGAACGCCTGGACGAGCACGCTCGCATGCTACCCAGGCAATTGGCCCGAAGGACAGACCCCCCCCGCCTCCACGCCTTGACGGGCCGGGCCCACCGTTACGGGGTGTCACCGCATCTGTTGAAAGGGTGGAACGCCCTCCAGGTGAGCCTCTGGTTCCGGCCCGTGCTGTTCTTGACGCTGGGAATCGCGCTGGGCCTGTCCTTGCCGTCGTTGGACCGGCACTGGCCCGGCCCAGGCCAGGCGTTCCGCGCCAGCTGGCTGTCCGTGTACATCCCCACCACGCCGGACAGCAGCCGCGAGGTACTGCTCGGCATGGTGGCCGCGCTCGTCACCGTCATGACCGTGGCGACCTCCATGACAATGGTCACGGTGCAGCTGGCCTCCACCCAGTACACCCCCCGGTTGCTGGCGCGCTTCATGGCGGACCGTATCACGCAGCGGGTGCTCGGCAGCTACCTGCTCACCGTGGTGTACCTGCTGCTGCTGCTCGGCGTGCTGGGCACTCCGGACAAGGAGGACGGACGGGTGCCGCTGCCCGTGCTGTCGCTCGGAGTGGCGCTGACCCTCACCCTGCTGTGTCTGCTGCTGCTGCCCTACTTCCTCCATCACGCCGCCCGCTCCATCGAGGCGAGCAACGTCATCGCGTCCATCGGGCGCGAGGTCATCCAGGAGCTGGGGCGTCTGAACGTGACGGAGGTGCGGGAGCTGGGCGACCCGCTGCCCGGCCCCCCGGAGGAGGCCACGGTCCTCGCCGCACGGGAGACGGGCTACGTGCAGCTCGTGGACCATGAGCGGTTGCTCTCGGCCCTGCCCCGGGGCGTGCACACGGTGCGGCTCGATGTGCGGACGGGAGACTTCCTCATTCCGGGGCTGCCGCTGCTGACGCTCTGGCCCAGGGTGTCCCTGAATGCGTGGCAGCAGCGGCGGCTCCACGCCGCCTTCGCGGTGGGCCATACCCGCACCACGCAGCAGGACGTGCTGTATGGCGTGCGGCAGATGGTGGACATGGCGCTCAAGGCGCTCTCGCCCGCCATCAACGACGTCACCACCGCGGTGATGGTGATCAACGAGTTGGGCGCGGTGGGCCGGGCGGTGGCGAGCCGGGGGAGGCTCGGCCAGGGCTGGTGGATGCAACGGTGCGGGAAGGTGACGATGCTGCGGCCCGCCTTCGGGCTCGTGCCCTTCCTGCAAGACGCGTTCGGGGAGATTCCACTCGCCGCCACCACCCAGCCACGGGTCATCCTCCGCATCCTCGAGGTGCTCACGGAGATCGCCAGCGTGGAGGTGAACCCGGCGATGCGCGGAGCGCTCGTGCAGACAGGGCGGGCGGTGTACGAGGCGGCCCGGCTCGCCGAGCAGCGCGAGCGCGACGCGCGGTTCATCGAGCAGCGCTGGAGCCAGTTGCAGCAGAAGGCCCACGAGCCGAGCCCCCTGCCGTGTGACACCGTGCACTGAGGGGAGCCGGGCCCGAGTGCCTTGACCCGGCTCACGCTTCCGCCAGACTCGCGCGGTTCAGGACACCCGGCGGCGTGAGTTGATCAGCCCGGAGAAAGAGGAGGCGCTGCTGGAGGAGGGTTGCTACAGCGAGCTGCGCGGCACCATCAAGCCAGACATCGTCATCCACGCGGGCAATCCGCTCTTGCCCCTGGCCGTCTATGACTTCAAGTTTCCGTGTACGAGCAGTGCGAGCAGCAAAAGCGATGGGTGGTGCCAATACACCCAGGGACCCTATACGGGCCGCTCCCAAGACGAAGTGTACAAGGAAATCCTGGGCCCATTCGTACGCGCGATCAAACCCTGGTTAGGAGTCACACCATGAGCGCTCATTACCCCCGTATCCGCATCTGCGCACCGAACGGGCACCTCCTGGTCCGTGAAGGCTTGAGCCTCTGCTTCTACATCCATCGCGCCCATCAGGAGATAGCACGAGCCGTCCTCGCCGCCTTGGACACCTATCTGCACGCGATAGAACCAGAAACTCTTGGCTGGTATGTGGATGCCGATGGAGAGGCTCAAGCTCTTGATGACACCGGGTGGAAGCACATCCGGCGAGAGCTCATCGAGGGGACATGGCCGAACATCCGGCTGGTACAAGCATCAGGAGATCCACAACGTTACGATTTCGACTACTTCGGCAAACCGCTGGGAGATCCACGCCTGGAGGACGATCCGGATGCATCCTCCGCGCTGAGCATCTCGCTTCCCACCGAGTACCTGGAAGAACACGGCCCGGGCCACGTGCGTGAGCTGGCACTGAAGCTGGCCGCCCCTCTACCCTTCTACTTCGGACAGGTGGGGCTCTCCTTCAACGGTCAGCTAAACCTGATCGGCGTCCCTTCGGAAATCCGCGCGCGGTGCTTCCGCTACCCGGGCCTGGACATCCCGGATCCGAGCTGGCACTCGTGGAAGCTCGGCTTCCGGATTCGCGGACCCTCCTGGCTCACCTTCCTGGGCCAACCCATCCTGGGCGAGCTGGGCGGCGCGTCGAGTCTGCGCTCACGACTGTCCTCACCAGGAACCACCGTCCAGGAGCTGGATGGAGAGCGCGCCGTCGTCACCCTCGGCACCTGGCCAGAAGCGGGAGACACCGAGCAGGGCCTGACGCTCCCCGCCTACCGGGAGCTGGCGCGCGTCCTGGAGCCATGGCTCTACCATGAGCCGTTCCCGGAGCCGTGGCCCTATCCTGAGCAGAGCAATTGGGAGCACGACTTCTCGCCAGAGGACAAGCGCCGCTGGGAGCGCCGCTTCCTCGATTAGCGGGCCGCGCAACGCACCACCGCTTCAGGCATCCTGGGGGGCATGTCCAACCGACTGATTTCCCTCACCGCGGCCGTGCTCCTGCTGGGCACCGCCGCCGTCTCCGCGGAGCGTGCGATGTCCTTCCATGATCTGCAGTCCAAGCAGCTCAACGGCCAGCCCATCAACCTCTCCGAGTACAAGGGCAAGGTGGTGCTCGTGGTGAACACCGCCTCCGAGTGCGGCTACACCCCCCAGTACGCGGGCCTCGAGAAGCTCTGGGGCGAGTACAAGGCCAAGGGCGTGGTGGTGCTCGGCATCCCCTCCAACGACTTCGGCGGCCAGGAGCCCGGCACCTCCGAGCAGATCGCCAAGTTCTGCGAGCTCCGCTACAAGGTCACCTTCCCCATGCTCGAGAAGGTGAAGACCAAGGGCGAGGGCCAGTCCCCCATCTACGAGTTCCTCGCGCGCAAGCACGGCGAGCCCAAGTGGAACTTCCACAAGTACCTGGTGGGCAAGGACGGCCAGGTGCGCGCCGCCTACCCCAGCTCGGTCACGCCGGAGAGCAAGGAGCTCAAGGGCGCCCTCGACAAGGCCATCGCCGAGTAGTCCGGGCACCAGCCCATTCCACTCGTCACCGGTGACCAGTGAAACGGGGCGGGTCCATTCCACTCGTCACCGGTGACCAGTGAAACGGAGTGGGTCCATTCCACTCGTCACCGGTGACCAGTGAAACGGAGTGGGTCCATTCCACTCGTCACCGGTGACCAGTGAAACAGGGCGGGGTCTCAGGTGGGTGTGGCCGGGCAGCCACAGCCCCCTGGAGCCCCGCCCTCAGTGTTTTCAGGCACTTGGCGCGTCCCAGACGCTGGCCCGCGGACTGCAATCCCCCGGCACGTACCCATCCCGTCCGAGGAATTCCATGCGAGCCGCACTCGTCGCGCTCTTCGTCTGCCTTCTGTCCGTCCCCGCTTCCGCCCAGGAACGGGACGCCGAGACGCCCTGCCCCGCTTCCGCCTCGCCCCTGAGCTCTGGAGCCATCACCCAGGGCACGCTGATGGCGAAGCTCCGCCGCCATGCCTCCGCCCAGGGCTGCCCAGGGGCCCAGCCCCAGCACTTCAGCCTCAAGCACACCGAGGTCGACGCCGAGGTGAGTGGCTTCCTCGCCAGCGTCACCGTGACCCAGGTCTTCGAGAACCCCTACTCCGAGCCGCTCGAGGCCCTCTACGTCTTCCCGCTGCCGGAGAAGGCGGCGGTGGACGCCATGGAGCTGGTCATCGGCCAGCGCGTCATCCGCAGCGTCATCCAGACGCGCGAGCAGGCGCGTGACACCTACGAGCGGGCCCGCGCCGAGGGCAAGACGGCCGCACTGCTCGACCAGGAGCGCCCCAACCTCTTCACCCAATCGGTGGCCAACATCCTCCCGGGAGAGGAAATCCGCGTGCGCATCCACTACGTGGAGCGGCTCGTCTACGAGGACGGCAAGTACAGCTTCAACTTCCCCATGACGGTGGGCCCGCGCTACATCGGCGGCGAGCCCCTGGCCTTCCGCCAGGGCGAGGGCACCGCGCCGGACACCACCACCGTCCCCGACGCGAGCCGCATCACCCCGCCGGTGCTGCCTCCCGAGGTGCGCAGTGGCCATGACATCCGCCTCCACGTGCGCCTGGACGCGGGCGTGCCCGTGCACGAGCTGCGCTCCACGTCGCACCGCGTGACGGCGGCGCGCGAGGGCTCCAACCGCGCCCGCGTGGAGCTGGCCCCGGACGACCGCATCCCCAACAAGACCTTCACCCTGGAGTACCGCGTGGCCGACGCGCTCATCCGCCCGGCCGTGCTGGTGCACCGCGAACCCGGCGCCGACGAGGGCTACTTCCTCGTGCTCCTCAACCCGCAGCTGGCGCCGAAGCAGGAGGAGGTGGTGCCGCGCGAGCTGTACCTGGTGCTCGATACCTCGTGCTCGCAGTCCGGCCCGCCCATCGAGAAATCCAAGGCCATCACCGCCGAGGTGCTGCGTCACCTCCACCCCGAGGACACCTTCCAGGTGCTCAACTTCGACACGCAGGTGACGAAGTTCGCCCCCGCCGCGGTGCCGGCCTCGCCGGAGAACGTGGCGCGCGCCCTGCCCTACGTGGCCAACTTCTGGGGCGGTGGCGGCACGGACGTGCGCGTGGCGGCCCAGGAGGCCATGGTGCCCGCCAACGACCCGGCCCGCCTGCGCATGGTGCTGCTCATGACGGACGGCTTCATCGGCAATGACGGCCAGGTGCTCGGCACGCTCCAGCAGCACCTGCGCGAGGAGACGCGCGTCTTCAGCGTGGGCGTGGGCAACGACGTCAACCGCTACCTCGTCGCGAAGATGGGCGAGGTGGGGCGAGGCGCCTCCACCTTCGTCAACCTGAAGCGGCCCGAGGACGAGGTGGCCCGTGAGTTCGAGTCGCGCATCCGCGGCCCGGTGCTGACGTCGGTGCGCGTGGCCACGGATGGACTGCCCGTGTCGGACGTCTACCCGCGCACCCTGCCGGACCTCTTCAGTGGCCAGCCGCTGTTCCTCATCGGCAAGTTCCACGGCACGGGCCAGGGCCTGCTGCGCATCACCGGCCGCGTGCGTGGACAGGAGCGTCACTTCGAGGTGCCCCTCACCCTCCCCGAGTCCGCGCCGGAGCACGCGTCCCTGCGCAGCCTCTGGGCCCGCCAGCGGATTGAAGAGCTGACGGTGGAGAACTACCGCGGAGAGAAGCCCGAGGTCGTCCAGGCCATCACCGCCACGGCGCTCCAGTATGGGCTGATGAGCAGGTACACCTCCTTCGTCGCGGTGGAGGAGGTGGCGCGCACGAAGCCCGGCGGTGACACGGTGCGCGAGCTGGTGCCGGTGGAGCTGCCCGAGGGCACCTCGTACGCGGCCGTCACCGGTGAGCTGAGCCGCGAGGAGATTCCGCCGGGAGACCCCATCATCTCCGTGGTGGCGCCGAGGAACGCGCGCCGGGTGACGGCCTACTTCCCCTTCGGCCTGGTGAAGCCGCTCACCTTCGACACGGTGTCGGGCTACTGGCGGGGCCGCTTCCTGGTGCCGCTCTGGGTGGAGGACGGGTACTACGACGTGTTGGTGGCGGTGGAGATGCCGGACGGCACGGTGCGCCGGCGCGAGGTGCGCTACCGGCTGGACTCCAAGGGCAACGACTTCGAGGTGACGCTGTCCTCGCGGCTGCTGGCGCCCGGCCAGACGCTGCGGCTGGAGGTGGACGCGGTGGAGGCCACGAAGGAGGTGAGCGTCTACGGCGAGCTCTTCGGTGACACGCAGCACCTGCTGGAGACGCGCGACGGCCTGCGCTTCTCCCGCGAGCTGAGGGTGCCCGCCGGCATGGAGCCCGGGGAATACGAGCTGGTGCTCGTGGCCCGGGATGCGGCGGGCAACCGGTTCGAGCGCCGCGAGAAGGTCCGCGTCGCCCTGACCGTCGAGGAGTAGCGCCTCCTGTCCCCGGCCGGGTGCTGACGCCCGGCCACACTCCGAGGCCAGCGGAAGACGCCGCCGAGCGATTCCGAGCGGTTACGCGCTGGCCCGGGCTTCGCAATGACACCCGGAGGGAAGGCGCACACCGCCTTCGTCCCGAGGAACCGCCATGCTGCTCTCCACCCTGACCGCCGCCCTGCTTTCCGCCACCGTCACCAACACGGAGACGGTGCATGACCTCGCCAC
This sequence comes from Archangium sp. Cb G35, assembly GCF_001896145.1. Classification (NCBI taxonomy): domain Bacteria; kingdom Pseudomonadati; phylum Myxococcota; class Myxococcia; order Myxococcales; family Archangiaceae; genus Archangium; species Archangium sp. Cb G35. Next base: position 591,548 of record NZ_MPOI01000002.1, on the reverse strand, counting down.
GTACAACGGCCACGTGGTGGCCTGCACCGAGGGCGGCCTGGAGCTCTTCACCCACGCGGGCCGTGCGGTGCGCACGCTGACGGTGGACGATGGCCTGCCGAGCCACTTCTGCCGCGCGCTGGAGGTGGCGGGGGACCAACTCTTCGCCGCCACGGACGAGGGCGTGGTGGTGGTGGACAAGCGCTGGCGCGTACAGCCGGTGGTGGGGGCGAAGTGGCACGCGCTGCCGGCGGAGGGGGGAATGAACGCGGAGCTCTACCGCGCGGCGCTCGGTTGGCTCGCGGAGCAGCTGCCCGCGGGCCCCACGTACACGGCCTTCACCGAGGGCTACCTGGGCACGGCGGACGGGCGGGTGATGGCGCCGGGCTCGGGGCGCATGTGGACGATGCCGGGACCGGTGCGGATGCTGGAGGAGACGGACGGCACGCTGCGCGTGGGCACCACCGAGGGCGCCTTCACGCTGGGAGCCGAGGGGCTCGTCTCGCTCCCCGTGCCCACGGGCCCGCTCGCGTACGCGAAGGACGCGAAGGGCGGGACGCGGGTGCTCGGTGCCGAGGGCGAGGCGCGGCGGTGGGGGGAGCGCTCCGGCGAGGCCCGGGCACTGCCCCCGGCCACCACGAGCACCGTCGAGCTGAATGGCGTGGCCTGGGCGGGCACGCGGGGCCAGGGCGTCTTCCGGCGACAGGGCACGGAGTGGAAGCGGGTGACGCCCACGGGCCAGCTGTGTGGCAACCACATCACCGCGCTGACGCGGCACCAGGGGCGGCGGGTGGTGGGCACCTTCGACAAGGGCGTGTGCTGGGAGCAGCCCGACGGGAAGTGGCGGACGTTCCGCGCGCCCCACCTCCCGAGCAACCACGTGCTGGGCCTGGCCAGCGACGGACGCAACCTCTACGTGGCCACGATGTACGGGCTGGGCCTGTACGACGGGAAGACGTGGACGCCCATGGCGTACGGTGGCCGCAACCCGGTGGCGCTCGGCAAGCTGTCGGTGCTGGCGGCGGTGGCGGACACCGAGGACGGCGTCGCGCTGGTGGATGGGCGGGGCACCTCCTTCGTGAAGCGGGCGAGCCAGCCGCTCGAGCTGGCGAAGCGGCTGCCCCTGCCCGAGGGGTGGAGCACCCATGTCTCGGGAGCGCACGGCGCCGGGCGCTACCTCTGGGTGGCGAGCGAGGACCGGGGCCTGCTGCGCTGGGACGGCATGCAGTGGACGCGCTACCACGATGGGAAGCACCTCACGGACAACTGGGTGACGGCGCTCTCGGCGGACGAGGAGGGGCGCGCGGTGGTGGGCACGTGCCAGGACGGCTTCAGCTACTTCGACGGCGAGCACTGGACGCGGGTGCGCGACGCGGAAGGCCTGCCGAGCCGCTATGTAGTGTCGGCGGCGCTGGTGCCGGGTGGAGCGCTGCTGGGTACACTGCTGGGCGCAGCGCACTACGACGCATTGAGTGGCACGGTGCGCCCGCTGCCGAGACTCGCGGACCCGCGCGTGTACGCACTGCTGGTGGAGGAGGGCACGGTCCTCTTCGGCACGGAGGGCGGCCTCTCGCAGCTGGACTGGAGGGCCCCGGCCGCCGTCACCCGGCGCTGAAGCATGATACGGATGTATCCCCAATCAACGCGGGGGAAGACATCCATGTATGGGTACCGGACGGCACTGGCCATCCTGGGGTTGTGGCTGGCGGCGTGCAGCAGTGGTGTGAAGCAGGAGGACTTCGACGCGGAGCTCGCCGAGGCCGTGTGCGAGAAATACGTGCAGTGCGGAGTGTCCCATGACGAGGACTCCTGCAAACGCAACCAGTTGCAGGGGCTCATCGGCCAGCGCGGGCTGACGCAGTACCGCGAGGACTTCCGTGCCGGCCGGATACGCTATGACGCGACCGCGGCCAGCGCGTGTCTGGAGAAGATCCGGACCAGCACCTGTGACGTGTATCCGCTGCACGCGCGGCTATTCACGCCAGGCGTGGGAATGTCCGTGGACTGCCGGTTCCTCTTCGGGGAGGTGGAGGACGGCGAGCCCTGCCATGGAAGCGGTGAGTGTGGCGCCCGGTCCGCCTGCACCTCGGAGAACCTGTTCTCCTGCGGCACGTGCCAGCCCCGGCGCGCGGAGGGAATGACGAGCGCATCCCCCTCTCTGTGCGAGGAGGGCCTCGTCTACTCCCAGTCCATCTGCCGGAAGCCCCTGGCGGAGGGTGAGTCCTGCGCGGATTCGGGTGCCTCCGGCCACGTGCCATGCGAGCAGGGCCTCATCTGCGATCTGGATACCCAGCGCTGCCGGCGTCCCACCGCCCAGGGCGAAGCCTGCGAGTCGTGGTGGAGTGGATGTCACTGGACCCTCACCTGCATCGACGGCACCTGCCAGCCGCCGCGAGGCGAGGGGGCCGGCTGCACCTCCGAGCCCAGGAACACGTCCCCCGTGCTCGACTTGAGCCAGTGTCAGCAGGAGCTCTTCTGTGATGCGGAGCCCGGCGCGCCCGGCAAGTGCCGCGAGCTGCTCGACGAGGGCGCCTCGTGCCGGGATTTCCAGGAGTGTGACCGGAGCCTCTACTGCGACGGATACGACCCCTCCAGCGCTCAGCGCGGCACCTGCCGGCGGCTCGCGGGACAGGACGAGGATTGCACCGAGCGTCTCTGCGGGAACCTCCTCCATTGCTCCGAGACGTCCCACACCTGCCAGCCCCGCCGGCAATTCGGCGAGCCGTGCGCGGACGAGCCCAAGGCCTGTGTCCTGGGCACCACGTGCGCCCAGGGCACGTGTGGCGGCTCGGACTCGAGCTGCCACCCGTAGCGGCCGCGGCTCAGCCGGCCTTGAGGACCCCGGCCGGCTGGGACGCGCCCTGCGACTCACCGGCGGAGCCGGCCGAGAGCACGAGCACGGCCGACTGGCTCAACGCCGCCTGTCCCAGGGTGTTGAGCTGCTGCTGGTTGGCCACCGCGTTCTGGAACGCCAGGCCGAGCGCCTGGGCCGCCGCCTCGTAGACGGAGGCCAGGGCCCGAGCCCGCGCCTCGTCGGGGTGGGAGGAAGGCGCGCCGGACTCCGGGGCCCGCTCCGCCGGGGGCGCGGACTGCGCGGGCTCGATGGGGGGAAGGGAGGCGGACTTCGACTCGGGCGCGGGGCCGCGCACGGACTCACTGGCCACGCGCGCCTCCACCACGAGTTGCAGGATGCTCCGCTGCTGCTGCGAGGAGACCTCGTTCAGCTTCGCCAGCACGTCGGCCACCGCCGTCCCGAGCCGCACCAACTCCGTCTCCGCGCCGAGCGTCGCCAGATTCACCTTGTCGCCATCCGCCATCATGTTCCTCCTGGGAGTACAGGGCACCGCGGTGCCACATCCCCTGGAGTAAAGCCCTCCGGCCGCGCGCCGTCGAGCGGCCTTTCATGGCACACTGCGCCTTGCCCCCATGCGATTGAGCCATGTGCAGGCGCTGCTGGACTCCTCCTTCCAGGGTGTGGAGGAGGGCGCCGCCCGGATGTACGAGCCCGAGGACTCGCGCTTCGACGAGCGCCTGAGCGCCGTGTGGCTGGAGTACCGCTGGTACGTGCACGAGCGGGGGCTCGCCGAGGTCTTCGTGAAGTGGAAGCGGGTGGAGAAGGAGGCCTGCGCTCAGGAAGAAGTGTCCGTGCTGCGCCTGCACCTGCTCGGGCACTCGGCGGCGCTCACCACGCGGGCCCGGCGGGTGCTGGAGGCGGGGACTCCCTCCGCGGGGCGGCTGCTGGAGCTGCTCGGCGAGGACGGGGTGAAGCGCGAGTGCAGCGCGGCGGGGCCCACCGGCATCACGCTCGAGCACTGGCCCCACCCGGCGCCCCAGCCGCTGCTGCCGGAGGAGACCTTCCAGGGGCTCGCCTCTGTGCTGCTGCACCCCGAGTCCTCCTTCGAGGAGCGGCACGAGGCGGTGGACCGGCTGTGCCGCGAGCGCAGCCCGCGCGTGGTGCACACGCTGCTGGCCGCGTTGGAGGTGGGCCCCTCGCTGTCCGCCCTGCGCCGGCTCTCCGAGTGGTGCGAGCCCGGTGCCCTGCCCCACCTGGAGCGGGCGCTCGCGGCCGTGGCCCCGGACAACCCGGCGGACCTCTGGACACTCACCGCGCTGCAGCGGCGGTTGCTGGCCTGGAGCCGCACGTTCCAGGGTATGTAACGCGCATGCGAATCCTCCACACCATGCTGCGCGTGGGCGACCTGGACAAGTCGCTCGACTTCTACACCCGCGTCCTCGGAATGCAGTTGCTGCGCCGCAAGGACTACCCGGATGGGAAATTCACCCTGGCCTTCGTGGGCTATGGCCCCGAGGACACCCACCCGGCCCTCGAGCTCACGCACAACTGGGACACCTCCAAGTACGAGCTGGGCAATGCCTACGGCCACATCGCGCTGGGAGTGAAGGACATCCACGCCACCTGTGACTCCATCCGCCAGGCCGGCGGCAAGGTGGTGCGCGAGCCGGGCCCCATGAAGCACGGCACCACCGTCATCGCCTTCGTCGAGGACCCGGATGGCTACCGGGTGGAGCTCATCCAGCAGGGCTCGTGAGCCCTACGGCAGCCGCCGCTCCAGCAGATTCCACCGCTCGTCCACCCACCGGAGGAGGTACTCCACCTCCTCCTCGTGGGTGGTGAAGTCGGTGCGGTCGCTCCATCGCTCGAAGGTGCGGTATTGCTGCATCCAGCGCGCCTCGTCCCGCAGGGCCACGGGGTGGATTTCCCGCACGTAGCCGTCGATGAGCTTCAGTACCTCTTCCTTGGCCAGCGGGCCGCGCAGCAGCGAGCGGTAGCGCTCGCGCATGGGCCCGGAGATGGAAGGCTCCTCCAGCATGCGCGCGAAGAGCCGGTTGCCTCCGGAGAAGTCAGGGAGGAGCGTGGGCCCGAGCCGGCGCGTATCCCAGTCCTGGCCGAAGCTCGCGTCGAGGTCCCATGGGATGAAGCGCCAGGGGGCCTGCGTCACGGGGTCGTAGTAGTGGTAGGCGTTCTTCGCGCCCGAGTCATTGCCGAGAATGGCCGTATTGAAGATCCACCAGTCCTCGTAGTCGCGCGTGTTCAGCCGAGAGCCCCACTGCGTGCGGAAGGTCTCCCGGTCCGAGTCCGCGATGAAGGCGGTGAGCGCGTTGAGCGTGTCATAGGCGCCCACCCACCCATCCTTGGGCGTGCCCTCCTTCTTCTCGAAGCCAAGCTCCAGGGGCTGCTTGGGCGCGCCCTTCTTGTCGAGCCGCGAGAAGTTCGCGTCCGCCTCCACCGCCTTGAAGAGGTCCCCATCATCGGAGAGGCCGTGGCGCTCCATCAGGTGCTCGTTCACATGGTCCGCCACGGTGAAGAGGCCCCAGAAGCGCCCGTTCACGTAGAGCACCGCGCTGTACGTCTTCACCTGGATGTGGTCCGGAGACATCCGGTTCCACAGCTCGAAGGCGAGCCTCGGCCGCAGGTACGAGTTGTCATTGAAGCTGGTGATGAGCACCAGGTTGCGCCGGCCGGTGAATCCACCCGCGAGCTCCGGCTCGTTGAACGGGTCTTCCTTGTCGAATTTGAAGGTGTAGTTGCGCTTGGGGAAGATGCTGGAGGTGGCGCCGCGGTACTTGGCCTCGGCGGTGTAGCGGTGCCCGCGGTAGACGAGCTGCACCGGACGGTAGCCACCCGCCGTAAGCTGGCCCTCGAAGGACAGGTGCAACACCGGCAGCCCGTACTCCTCGGTGTACGTGACGGGGTTGAGCTCCCGCACGTTGCCCGGGGCCAGCCAGTTGTCGGCCACGCCCACCTTCACCACGCCCGTCTCGCCCGTGCCGTGCTCGGTGACGGTGAGCAGCCACACGTCCGCCTGGGCCTTGCCCGGTGTCCACCGCAAGGTGCCACTCGCCTCGTCCAGGCTCGCCCCGGCCGGCAGGGGCGACACGCTGAAGCGCAGCCCCGCCGCCGTGTAGCCGGTGCCGCAGCGGAACGTCACCGTCAGGAGCTCGCCTTCCTGGAGCCAGTGCGGACCGTCTCCCGTGGGCGCGCAGACGGTGGGCTTCGGAGGCGGTGTGCCCGGCCCCGGCTCCGGCGTGCCCGCGTCCGGTGAGGCCGGAGGGCTCGGGTCATCCAGAGGTGGAGTGGGCGGCGTTCCGTCCGAGGGCACCGGAGATGCCGGCTCCCCGGGCGTGACCGTGTCCGATCCCGTCCCGAGCGAGCCGTTCCTGTCCCGCGAGGACTCGCAGCCCACGCCACCGAGACACGCCACCAGCACCAGCGCGCACCGGCCCCACCACGTTCCGCCCCTCATGTCCCCCTCCCCGCCGTGGCGGGAGGAGTAACCATTCCGTCACGGAAGAGGTATCCGTGCGGGAGGTGGAGCAGCGGCCGCTCGGCTGCCTCCCTGCTCTCCTCCAGGCCGGGTCCGTCAGCTCTTCGCCCGCAGGACATCCACCGAGACTTCCAGCGAATCCATGTGGAAGTACGGGCGGCCCTGGTGCTCGAACGTCTCCACGCGATCCACGGTGACGATGTATTCGAGCGCCCCCACGCGCTGGCGCTTGGAGGCGCCTGCCTTCAGCTCCGCGGCCGTGAAGGCAATCTGTCCCTTCTCCTCATCACCATTTCCGGAGTCCAGCGCCGACCGGCCGCTCAGCAGGAGGTAGACATCCGGGGCACCCGAGCTGTCCCCAAAGATGTACGCCTGACCCTCCCAGCCATAGAAGTAGGAGTAGCCGAGCACACCTTCCCCATTGGCCTCACGGACGATGAGCGTATGCCCCGTGCAGCAGAAGGGCCCCACGGGAGCGTTGTCGTTGGGCTTGCCGTCCTGCGGCAACCGATAGGAGCCCACCAGGCGCTCCTGCTCCTCTGGGGTGAGCCCTCCTCCGCCGCAGCCAGCACCCAGGACCGCCACGACAGCCAACGCCATCCAGCACAGCTTGTTCAATCCACGCATGGGTTCCCCCTCCGCGCTCTCGCGCAAGTGGATGGAGCCCTGTGCAACGCACGCGCCACGCTTGCCTGCCCGGGTGCCCGAGAGGAGCGTGGCGCGCGACAACGACAGACTGACCGGGAGACGTCCCGGAACGCGGGACAGACTGTCAGGACAGCCCGGCCCGCCCGGTCACCGTGTCCACGGTGGGGCTACAGGCCCATCTGGAAGGAGCCCTCGGCCACCAGCAGCACCTCCACCGCGGGCGTCGCCTTCGCACCGAACAGGGGGGACAGCGCGGTGGCCTGCGCCCGCACCGCCGTGGCGTAGGACTGATAGGCCTCGGCCGTCTTCGTGGCCAGCAGCGAGACATCCACCGTGCTCGCCGACACCGTCGAGGAGACGGCCGCGTCCAGCGTCGCATCCAGCGTCGCCGCCGCCGTCACGGTGGCCTGCACCGCCGCGCCCACCACGAGCTGGTTCGACGCATTCACCCCGAGGTAGCGGCCCAGCACCGAGGCCTGCAGATCGGCGCTCCCGGACACACCCGCCTCGAAGCTCGCAAAGGCATTGGCCGCCATGGCGACGCTGGTGGACGCGCGCACCTGGGTGCGCAGCGTGGTGCTCACCGTCACCGCTTGCTGCTTCACGTCATCCACCGCTCCGCCCGCCGTGAGGAGGGCCGACAGCGCCGCGCCCGAGGCCCGCGCCTCCACGCCCGCCGAGGCCCGCAGCGCCGCGTCCACCAGCGGCCGCGCGTCCTCGGCCGACAGGCGCGCCTTCACCGTGGCCCGGAAGGAGGCGCTCGCCGCGCGCTCGGCCTGCGCCTGCTGCTCCACCTTCACGCCCAGCTGCTCGGCCGCCGCGCGCAGATTCGCGTGGAACGTGTCGTAGAGCTCGTTCACCGGGCCACCGCCCTCCAACCCCGCGCTCAGCACCGCCGCCGCCATGAGCTCCTTCTGGAAGAGCGCCGTCTGGCTCGTCTGCACCCCCGCCCTGGCATACATCTCCAGCTCGGCCTGCTGCGCCGCGCGCACCGCGTCCGCCAGCGCCTCCACCCGGGAGCGGAAGGCCTCGGTGGTGGAGGCGCCCTGCCGCGCCGCCGCCGCCACCTGGGCGGTGATGCGGGCACGCACGTCCACCATGTCCACCGTCTCCGCCTGCGACTTGTCCGCCATCATCTGCAGGAAGACCTCGGCCTCCAGCGAGGTCTCCGAGTCCATGGGCGCGGCGACCACGTCCTTGCCCTCGGCGGCCGCCTCGAGCAGCGCCGAGGCCACCACCTGGCCCGAGGCGTCCACCGCCTCCAACACCAGACGCTCCTCACCCCCGGGCACCTGCAGCGTGTAGTACCCCCGGTCCTCCAGCTTGCCCTCGGCCACCACCGTCAGCTTGCCATCCAGCCCCACCGTGCTGGCGCGCACTCGCGCCGTCGCCGCCACCGTGCCCGAGCCTCCGAGTGAAGCCGCTCCCGCCAGGATCGCCTGCGGCTGCGTTCCCTCGCCGTCCGTCACCCGGCCCTTCACCTGCACCGTGTTTCCACACCCCGTGCCCAGTCCCAGCACTACCAGCGCGGCAAAGAGGTTGCGAAGCGTCGTCGTCTTCAAGGTCGTCTCCTCACGCACAAGGCGCCACCTCCGGCCATCCGGCCAGGTACCGGAAGGGGCGCTCTGCTCTGTTTGACGGAAGGAGCTCGGAGTGGATCAACCGCCGGGGAGCGGTACGACTACACCCGGACGGTAACGGGCTCCCAGCCGAGCAGGACGAACTGGAGGAGCTCGACACCCAGCAACTCCGGATAGCGCTGCAACCAGGAGGTCCGCTCCGGAGTGACGGGCTCTCCGTTCCAGATCAACCGCCCCCCGGAGCGCGCCCGCATCCGCACGGCCACATCGAAGAGGGAGTGCGCCGTTCGCGAGAAGGGAGCCTCTCCCCATTGCGGCCAGATGAGCACCTCCTGGGGGTTGTTGAGGAGGAACCACGTCACCGGTGCCTGGGTGGCGCGATCGAACCAGACCGCTTGGGGCCCACGGATCTCCACCTCCTGGCCTTCCGGCGGCTCCGCCAGCAACTCCGCCAGGGGTGGCGGCTTCGGGTGCTCGAGCCGCAGCATCAACATGTTGGGGGCGTCGTCCTGCTGGCCGGCGGGGAACTCGAGCGGCATCCGGAGGTTGGGATGGAGCTGCTCGCGGTTCTGCTGCCACGAGCGCGCCAGCTCGCGCGAGTACGTGCCCTCCACATCCAGCAGCTCGCGATGGGACTCCACCGTCACCTCACGGCCGCTCACGCCCTCGAAAGCATGCAGTCCCAGTTCCTCGTTCACGAGGGCCGCCAGGGAGAGCAGCTCGAACACGTTGGCCATGAAGAAGGGGTGGGTGGCGCTCACCGAGAGCTGGATGGTCCCCGATTGAGGGCCATTGTTGGGCCGCAGGCCCGCCCACAACAGGGGAGCCAGCGCGAGCTCCTCTCCCGCGCGAAACACCCAGGTGGAACCATCGGGCCGGAGCGCCGCTCGCGTGGGGCGTGAGCGCGCGAGCAGCTCCAGGCAGGCACGCAGATCCTCGAGGGTGAGCCGGTCCGGCGCACCGGCCCGGACGTCCTCGATGCGGCGGTGCGACGTCAACCAGACGGAGAAGGGCATGGGTCGTTTCCTCGATGGAGGAAACTACCGCCCCAGGGCCAGGAGTCCAGGAGGACTAGCCGGCTCCGGCCCAGACGGCAGTGTGGCGCAGGACACTCGTGGCCTGCGCGTGCTATCGCGGCAACTTCCGGTACTCCTCCGCGAGCGCCTCCGGAGTGTCCGCGAGCCTCACCGCCACCCGGGTGGCCTCGGCCGGGGGGAGCCTGCCCAGCACGCTCCGCTCCAGGTGCTGCGCGATGAAACCCTGGTCGTGCCGCACCTTCACGTCCACCACCTGCCCCTTGCCGTCCACCACCGGCACCAGCCACGGTGAAATCAGCACCACATCCGCCGGCACCTCCACCGCACGCACCCGCGCCACCACCTCGTCGCGCAGCTTCGGGTCGAACCGGATTCCCTTCTCCTGCACCAGCTTCCGGATTCCCTCGTAGTCCCCCGTCGCCTTGATGACCATCAGCTTCGAGAGCAGCTCACCCACCGCCACGCGCATCTTCCCGTAGTCCTCCACCACCCAGGACGTGCGCCCCGGCTTCCCCTCCCCGCCCCCGTCCACCACCTGCTTCACCGCCCCCTTCTCCATCAGGAAGTTCACCGTCATGTGGTGGCCTCGCTGGTGGTCCTCCTCGAAGGCGTCTCCCTCCGGCACCTGATTGAAGTTGGTGAGCCCCTCCACCAGGTAGTCCCGGTACATCTGCTCCGCGATGCGCTCGTGCTCCGGCGACAGCGTGGCCAGCGACGGATCGAACGCGTGCCAGAGCGCCACCAGGTCCGCGCGCGCCTCCTCCAGGGTGTTGTCGTACTCCTTCAGGTAGCGCGAGGTGTTCCCCTCCAGCTTCGGATCCACCTGCCCCGAGGCGTGTCCGAGCACCTCGTGGAACGCCACCAGCCACTTGCGCGCCGTGACGGTGTACTGGCGGGACTTCGCGGCGTCCTCGGGCGTCCGGGAGAACTCGATGGCCAGCGGCAGCCGCTTCATCGCCGCCGCGGCCTCCATCACGTTGCTCACCAGCACGCTCTTGCTGCCGTACTTCTCACGGATGTGCTGCTCGTTGGGCAGGTTGATGCCGGCCGGCGGCGACGGAGTGCTCGTCACCAGGTTGATGGCCTTGGCCACCGGCGTGGCCACCTTCTTGCGCTTGTACGCGTCCGGCCAGGGCATCCGGTTCTCGAAATCCTGTGCCCGCTGGGCGATGACCTCCATCACCCGGTTCTCCCGCGCATCGCGGTAGTTGATGAGCCCCTGCCACCGGCCCTTCTGGCCCCGCGCGTCCACGTACGTCTCGATGAAGCCGACGTTGGCGTCCACCGTGGGGTTCGCCTTCAGCCAGGCGATGTTGTACGCGTCCCAGTCCTTCGGGTTCCCCGTCTCGAAGTAGCGCACCAGCTTCACGAGCGCCGCCTTCTGCTCCTTCGGCGCGGACTTCGCCGCCTCGCTCAGGTGGGCCCTGACGCGCGAGAGCTCCGCCGCGTACAGGCCCCGCGGCACCTTCCCGTCGGGCGTCCCGGTGCGGAACACCTGCTCCACCAGCTTGCCGTCCACCTTCACCACGCGCGAGTTGAGCGGGTTCTTCTCCTGGAAGCCCTCCAGGTCCTTCAGCGTCACCCCCCGGCCATACGCCGTGTTCGCCGACGCGGTGAGGATGTCCTGCCCCGGCGGCGGCGCCTTCGAGGTGAGTTGCGGCTCGACGCCCGCGTCGAAGAGCGAGGGCCTCAGTCCACCCAGCCACGTCTTCAGCGCCGCCTCGTCCTTCACGCCCAGGGGCGCTCCGGCCTTCAGCGCCCGCAGCGCCGCGGCCTCCAGCTCGGCGGGGGTGAAGGCGGGGACGAACTTCTGGCCCGTCGTTTGATCATGATTGCCCGTCTGGGCGTAGAAGCGCGCCAGGTAGTCCGAGAGCTTCGCGTCGAACGAGCCCGGCTCCGCGTGGCCCTCGCGGCCGAAGAGGTACACGGACTCCATCAGCCGTTTGATGGCCACCGTGTCCCAGCCGAGCTGGTCATAGGCGATCTCCTCGCCCGCGTGCGCCGCGAGCGACAGATGCCAGGCCACGCGCTTCTCGTCCCGGGAGAGAGTGGACACGCCCGGCGCGTAGATGCGGGCGATGGCGTCATGGCCGAGCCGCTCCACCAGGAAGGGCTGGGCGGCCTCGGCGGGAGGCGTGCTCGGGGCGGGAGTCCGTGCGGGCTGCGGATTGGCGGCCAGTGCCGCCGCGAGGAAGAGGGCTTTCATGGAGGCTCCGGGAAACGTTCAGCGGGCGGCATGGGTTGGCACCCGGGGACATCCGCCACCAGCGAGGGCCAGTGCATACCATCTGCCGGGCATGACCACTCCACCTCCGCCCGTCCGGGATTTCGCTCCAGTGAACGGGGCACGCCTGCACTACGAGCTCCAGGGAGATGGCTTCCCGGTCGTGTTGCTCCACGGCGGACTGCTCGACCTGCGCTTGTGGGACGGACAGGTGAAGCCCCTCGCCCAGCACTTCACCACCCTGCGTTATGACCAGCGGGGCTTCGGCAAGACAGTGGCTCCCGAGGGACCCTACGCGCCCCACGAGGATCTGCGCGCCCTGCTCGACCACTTCTCCATGGACCGGGCCCACGTCGTCGGCCTGTCGTTCGGCGGACGCGTCGCGCTCGACTTCGCCCTGACCTGGCCGGAGCGCGTCTCCTGCCTCGTCCTCGCCGCGCCCGAGTGGACGCTCGACGACATGCGAGGCCTGGCGGAAGTCCACCACCCCCGCTTCCTGGAGCCTCCGGCCTTCACCCGGCTGGAGCAGATCCTCATGCCCACGCTCGTCGTGGTGGGGGACAGGGACAACCCCGCCCTGCTGAGGAACGCGGAGCTGCTCGCGCGGCGCGTCCCCACCCTCACCCGCGTCACCCTCCCTGCCGCGGGACACCCGCCCAACCTGGAGCGCCCCGAGGACTTCAACCGCGTCCTCCTCGACTTCCTCCTGGCGCAGGCCTCCGCGAGCGTCGGCGACACGCCCCTCGGGTAGCTCTGTCCGCCGTGTGACGCGGCGGGTCAAAATGCCCCGGGGCCCTCTTGACGCAATGCATCATCCCCTCGGATGCTGGGAGTCTCAGGGGGTGGTACGGGATGAAGCCAGCACGTCAATTCGACACCCACTGGAGGGAACGGCTCGCGCTCGCCGACGGGACGGAGGTGGAGCTGCGGCTGGTGCGGCCCGAGGACGCGGAGCTGCTGCGCCAGGGCTTCGAGCAGCTCTCTCCGCGCTCACGGCTCGGCCGCTTCCACGCGCCCAAGTCGCGGCTCACGGACGCCGAGGTGCACTACTTCACCTCCGTGGATGGGGAGCAGCACCTGGCCCTGGGCGCGGTGAGCCGGAGTCCCGAGGGACAGGAGGAAGGCCTGGCCATCGCCCGCTTCATCCGGATGGCCCGGGACTCCGACGTGGCCGAGGCCGCCGTCACCGTGGTGGATGCGGCCCAGGGCAAGGGGCTCGGCCGGCTCCTGCTGGAGCGTCTGGTGGAAGCGGCGCGCGAGCGCGGGGTGGAGCGCTTCGAGTTCCTCGTGCTCCCCGGTAACGCGGCGATGTTCCGCCTCCTCGGCGAGCTCAACCCGGACGGCACGCCCGTGCGAGGAGACGAGGACGCGCTCTGCGTCACCCTTCCGCTGGCCACCACGCCCCACCGCAAATGGCGCCTGTTGCTGCTGCTGCTGGGGCTCGCCGCCCGGGGAGCGCTGAGCGTGCTCGGGCCCGCGCCGGAACGGACGCCCGAGGCCGGCGAAGCGCCTCCACCGGGCGACGCCTGACGGCCGGGAGCACCACTCCGCCCTCCACTCAACTAACAATCCCAGCCCACCTCACGGGGCTCCAGGGACTCCTCTATCATCCACCCGCTGCGGGTCCGGATGCTTCATGGCCCGATCTCCGCCGCGGCCATCCAGTACAGGAGCCACCCCATGCCATCCTTCGCCAGAAGCCTCGCGGGTTTCCGACTCTCCACGCTCGCCCTGGCCGGAGGCCTCGCCAGTGGTGTCCTCGCCTGCGTGGGCCCCCAGGGTCCCGAGGGCGACGCCGGTCCCCAGGGCACTCCGGGCAGGGACGGCGTTCCCCTCCCGGTGCGCCTGCTGGACGACAAGGTCGGCCGCTGGCTCCCGGAGAACCGCACGCGCATCAACACGATGATCTCCACCCTGGGCATCGCCAGCCCCACGTTCGATCCGAAGAACCGTCCCGTGGCCGTGTTCGACTGGGACAACACCGTCGTGAAGAACGACCTGGGCGACGCCACGTTCTTCTGGATGCTGAAGCACGACAAGGTGCTCCAGCCCGCGGACAAGGACTGGAGCACCACCAGCCGCCATCTCACTCCCGAGGCCCGTGAGGCCCTCAACGGTGCGTGTGACGCCGCCGCCAGTCCGGGCGAGCCCCTCCCGACGAGCACCACTCCGGGCTGCGCGGACGAGCTCGTCAGCATCTACAACCGCGGCCAGACGCGCGCGGGCCAGGCCGCGTGGAACAACGCCATCACCCTGACGCTCAACACCTCGTATGCCTGGGTGGCTCAGCTCCAGGCGGGCTACACGCCCGAGGAGCTCCGCGGCTTCGCCCGCTCGTCCTACGCGGAGAACGCCTTCAACCCGCCGGGCACCACGCAGACGGTGGGCACCACCTCGGGGCTCGCCTACCACGTGCAGGTGTACGAGGAGATGGTGGACCTCATCGAGACGCTCCAGGCCAACGGCTTCGATGTCTGGGTGGCCACCGCCTCGCCGCAGTTCGTCATCGACGCCGTCTCCGAGGAGCTCACCGGCATCAAACCCAACCGGGTGATTGGCATCCGGACCCTGACGGACGCCCGGGGCCGCGTGACGGCCCATTTCCAGGGCTGCGGCACCGTGGCCGATGGCGAGGACACGCTCATCACCTACGACCAGGGCAAGCGCTGCTGGATCAACAAGCTCATCTTCCGTCAGCCCACGGCGCGGCAGCTGACGCGCCAGGAGGACACACGCGTGCGCCAGGTGTTCGCGGCGGGGGACTCGGACACGGACCTGGCCTTCGTGCAGGACGCGACGCACCTCAAGCTGGCCATCAACCGCAACAAGGTGCAGCTCATGTGCAACGCGTACGCGAACCACCAGGGCTCGTGGCTGGTGCAGCCCATGTTCGTCCAGCCTCGCGCCCAGCAGACAGCCAGCTACCCGTGCACTACCGCCCTGGACGCGGCCGGACAGCCCATCACCGATGAGCAGGGCAACCGCTTCACCCAGGATCATGGGGACAGCGTCTACGCGCTGCCTTGAGGTACACCCTCACCCCGACCCTCTCCCAGGGGGAGAGGGCGTTCAGGCGACGAGATCGCCCCGGTCCTCGGGCAGTGACAGGAGCCGGCGCACCACGGCCGACAGCGCCGAGCTGGAGACGGGCTTGCGCACGAACTCGGAGGCTCCGGCCTGGAGCGCCCGCTGCTCGAGGTCCGGTGCCTTGCCGCCGGTGAGCAACAGGAGGGGAACGCGGCTCACCTCGTGCCGCGTGTCGGCGCGCACATGGCGCACGAACTCCAGGCCGCTCATCCCCGGCATGTTGAAGTCCGCGATGACCAGGTCCACGGGGTTCGCCCCCAGCAGCCACAGCCCCCGGTCCGCCCGGTCCGCGTCGAGGAAGTCCAGCTTCAGCTTCATCAAGTAGACCTTGAGGATGTGCCGGATGGTGTCGCTGTCATCGACGATGAGCACTGTGCGCTTCATGGAACCCCCCGATCAGGATTCCGGAAGGCCCCGCGTGTGTCGAACCGCGGTCCCGGGGCGGTGTTCAGCAAGCGACGGCCCCGGAGTACCTCAGGCGACAAGGTGCTCCACGCGCTCGGCCGCCGGGAGGTGACGGCGCACCACGTTGGCGAGCGCGTCGATGGAGACGGGCTTGCGCACGAACTCGGAGGCTCCGGCGCGCAGGCCCCGGGCCTCGAGGTCCGGCGCCTTCCCGCCGGTGAGCAACACGATGGGCACCCGGCGCACCGGTTCCCGCTCGCTCGCTCGCGCCTGCCGCACGAACTCCAGGCCATCCATTCCGCCGGGCATGTTGACGTCCGCGATGACCAGGTCCACGCGGTGCGTCTCCAGCAACTTCAACCCCTGCTCGGCTCCACTCGCGTCGAGGAAGTCCAGATCCAGCTTGAGCAGATAGATTTTGAGGATGTGCCGGATGGTGTGGCTGTCTTCCACCAGCAGAACGGTGTGTTTCACAAGGACCCCCTCGACTTGCCTGGATTCAATTCATTTCGTGTTTCCCTCCTCTTCGCCACTCGCGGTGTCCGGGAACCGGTGTGACGACGAGGAGTGAACAGTGCGAGGGGCCCGCTGTGCGACAACCGATAGCCTGGACGTCCTCTCCCGCACGGGTGGGTGATGGACCTTCATCCCGTGCCGGGAGAGGCGGCTCAATCCCGCCGATTGAGCTCGGCGTAGCGTTTGGCCTTGCCGAGAGCGGCCTCGAGCTCCTCGGCGTTGTGGCGGTGGTAGTAGGCGGGCAGGTCGGGCTGGAAGCGCCAGCCCTCGGAGAGCGGGCCCACGTCGACCACGTCGAAACCGAAGGTGTCGATCAACGCGGCCACGGTCTTCTTCGCCTGGGCGTCGTCTCCGGAGATGGGCAGCGCGCGGCGCTCCTTGGAGCCGGCGGGCTGCGCGTGCTCCTCGAGGTGCTTGAAGTAGATGACGTTGAAGGCCTTGACCACCTTGGACCTGGGCAGGTGGGCCTGGAGCAGCTCGCTGCTGGTGGTGGTCTCCGCGTCGAGCTCGGGGATGCGGCCGTCGCGGCCGGGGTAGTAGTTGTTGGTGTCGATGACGAGCTTGCCCGCGAGCGGCTCGACGGGGACGGACTTGTAGGCCTTCATGGGAACGGTCACCACGACGATGTCCCCGGCGGCCGCGGCCTCCTGGGTCGTGGCGGCACGGGCCTTGGGGCCGAGCTCGGCGATGAGGCTGGCGAGGCTCTCCGGGCCGCGTGAGTTGCTCAGCACCACGTTGTACCCGGCGGCGATCGCGAGCTTCGCCAGGGTGCTCCCGATGTGTCCCGCGCCAATGAATCCAAGCGTTGCCATGTAAGGGTCCTCTCCTGCGCCAGTTCGCCGCGTTTGTAGGAACAAGCGAGGCGCCGCGCCAGGAAGTGTTCCCCCGCGAGCCACGGGAAGAACATCTCCCATGCTCGCGGATGAACGGCCCTCACTTGATTTTCCTGGAAAACTCTACTTCATGAAATCGCGATGGAAAGGACTCCCGGACCCTCGCGCCGCGCTCAGCCCGCGCGGAAGCGCGTGTCGAAACGCTGGGCGCCCGGCTCGCGCTTCACGCCCTGGTCCGCGTTGGCCGCCAGGTGCTCCAGCACCTTGAACACCGTCTCCACCTCGTCCGGCGAGCCCACCGCCGTGGCCAGTTCCTCCGCGGTGTGGCCCTTGGCCTTGTCCCCGCGCAGCTTCGCCAGCAGCTTGCGCTGCAGCTCCAACACCGCGCCCGCCGCCTTCTTGCCCGCCTCCACGCCCGGCTGGTGGTAGGCATTGATGTTCACCAGTGAGGCGTACAGGCCCACCGCCCGCTCGTAGAGCGCGATGAGGGCGCCCAGCGTCCGCGCGCTCACGTCCTGCACGGTGAGCGTCATCGACTCGCGGCCCTTCTCGAAGAGCGCCCGCCGCGTGCCCAGGAGGAAGCCCAGCAGGTAGTCGCCGCTGGTGAATTCCTCCTCCACGCGCATGGACGTCCCCTCGCGGTCCTTCAGCACCTCCACGAAGGTGGCGAAGAAGTTGCTCACGCCCTCGCGCAGCTGCTGCACGTACGCGTGCTGGTCCGTGGAGCCCTTGTTGCCGTAGACGGCGAGGCCCTGGTTCACCACCTTGCCATCCAGGTCCTTCTCCTTGCCCAGCGACTCCATCACCAGCTGCTGGAGGTAGCGGGAGAGCAGCAACAACCGGTCCTTGTACGGGAGGATGACCAGGTCCTTCTGGCCGCGCCCGTTGCCCGCGTGGAACCACATGAGCGCCATGAGCGCGGCGGGGTTGCGCAGCACGTCGCGCTCGCGCGTGGCCACGTCCATGTCCCGGGCGCCCGCGAGCATGCCGTCGATGTCCAGCCCCTGCAGCCGCGCCGGCAGCAGGCCCACCGCCGACAGCACCGAGGTGCGCCCGCCAACCCAGTCCCACATGGGGAACGTCCGCAGCCAGTTGCCCTTCTTCGCGGAGCGGTCCAGCTCACTGCCCTCGCCCGTCACCGCCACCGCGTGCCGGCCGAAGTCGAGGCCCTTCTGCTGGTACGCGCGCTCGGCCTCCACCATGCCGTTGCGCGTCTCCTTCGTACCGCCCGACTTGCTGATGACCACCGTGAGCGTCTCGGCGAGCTTGTCACCGAGCTGCGCCAGCACGCGGTCCATCCCATCCGGGTCGGTGTTGTCGAAGAAGAACACCTGCATCCGGTCCGCCGCCGTGCCGAGCGCGTCCGCCACGAGCTGCGGCCCCAGCGCCGAGCCGCCGATGCCCACCAGCAACACGCGGGTGAAACGGTCCGCCTTCGGGGGCTTCACGCGGCCGGCGTGCACGTCGTCCGAGAAGGCGCGGACGGCGGCCACCGTGTCGCGAATCTCCTTCGTGAGGCCGGGCTCGGGAGCGAGCTCGGGGGCGCGCAACCAGTAGTGGCCCACCATGCGCTTCTCGTCCGGATTGGCGATGGCGCCCTTCTCCAGCGCCGCCATGGCGTCGAAGGCCTTCTCCATGGGACCGCGCATCCGCTCGAGGAAGTCCTCGGGGAAGTTCATCCGTGACACGTCGAGCGTCAGCCCCACCGGCTCCACCCCACACAGATACTTCTTGTAGCGCTCCCACAATTGACGCTCGGTCATCGCATCTCCCCTCGGCATCGAATCCCTGGTTTCGTTGGCCCGTTCCTACCGCCATGGCGGATGCGGGGGAATGGATTTGATGCGCGCCACGCCTGGGGCCTGACACTGAACACCGGGGAACCCTCCGAGCGTTGAGCGCCGCGCAACCGGCACTCCCGGCCGAGGCCCCGGCCCTTCCGGGTGCGCTCCCTCGTGCCCTGGCGCTCGCCGAGCCCACCCCAGGAGCACCCATGTCCACCCGGTCGCACCCCTCCGTGGCCCTCACGTCCCTGCTCGTCTGCGCCGCGCTCGCCGCTGGCTGTCAGACGTACGACTTCGAGCCCGTGGCCCCCTCCGCCATCTCCGTGCCCTCGGTGGAGAAGACGATCGCCGCCCGGGGCAGCACGCCCAACCTGATGCTGCTCGTGGACACGTCCGGCTCGATGCTGGAGCCGATGAACCCCGCCAGCTCCGCCTGCCGCTCGCCCACCACGGGGGTGCTCTGCCGGGGGGAGGGGTGTCCCGCCAGCTGCCCCACGCGCTGGAGCGCGCTCCAGGGAGCCATGGACTCCTTCCTGGGCGCCAGTGGCGCGTTCGCGCGCATGGGCCTCGCGCTCTATCCGGGGAAGCAGCTCGTCCAGGGCGAGCAGTGCGGCGGCTCGGACTCGCTCACCCTGGACCTGCCGGCCGACGACGATCCGGATGCCCTGCGGGCCCATGCGCTCGCCATCAACGCGAAGCTGAGAGGGATTCCCAACAGCACCCGGGGCGGCCCCACGGGAGGAACGCCCACCGGCTCGAGCCTCCAGTACGTGGGCACCCTGCCCCAGTTGCGGACGGACGAGCGCGGCGACTTCGTGCTGCTGCTCACGGACGGCCTGCCCAACTGCAACGAGAACCATGAGGCGTCCGGCGCGTCGCTGGAGTGCCGCTGCACGCTGATCGAATGCAGGGGCACCTTCGAGCGGATGGGCTGCCTGGACCAGAATGGCTCGGTGAGCGCGGTGAAGGCACTGCGGGGGCGGGACATCCAGACCATCGTCATCGGCTTCGGCGCGGAGACGGCCACGGGCCAAGGGCCGGCGGTGCTCAACGCCATGGCCGAGGCCGGAGGCTTCGCGCGCAAGTGCCAGACGGATGCCGGCTGCGGCACGGGGGACGCCTGCGACCTGGCGGCCGGGCTCTGCCAGCGCCGCTACTACCAGGCGGCCAACCAGGACGAGCTCGCCCACGCACTGCGTCAGATCAGCGAGCGCTTCGAGGGAGACCCGTGCCTCATCGAGCTGGCGCCGGACCAGTTCCCGCCCTCGCCGAAGCTGGCCCGGGTGCTGGTGAACGGGGAGGGCTTCAGCGCCGGTGACGACACCTGGCGGTTGAAGGACAAAGTAGGCGTGGAGCTGCTGGGCTCGCTGTGCACGCGAGTGCAGGGCTCCTCGCCCGCCCACCCCGTGCGAGTCGAGGTCCGGATCGTCATTCCCCGGTGAGGCCGCCTGCTTGATGGACGCACCACCCCTGTCCCATCATCGACTCCCATGAGCCAGCCCTGGATGCTCGAGACGCCCGCGCCGCAGGCCGACACGCGGATTCCCTATGGAGAGCTCACCCACCAGTTCGGAGATCTGCGCCTGCCTCGGGGCGAGGGTCCGCACCCGGTGGTGGTGATGGTGCATGGCGGCTTCTGGCGGGCGCGGTACGACCTGGAGCACGTGGGCCACCTGTGCGAGGACCTCACGCGGCGGGGCTACGCCACCTGGAGCCTCGAGTACCGTCGGGTGGGCCATCCGGACGGCGGCTGGACGGGCACCTTCGAGGACGTGGCACAAGGGACGGACTACCTGCGCACGCTGGCGACGCGCTACCCGTTGAACCTGGAGCGCGTGGTCCTCATGGGGCACTCGGCCGGGGGACACCTGGCGCTGTGGCTCGCGGGGCGCGGGCGGCTGAAGCCGGGACAACCGCTGTACACGCAGAAGCCCTTCGAGCCGAGGGGCGCGGTGTCTCTGGCGGGCGTGGTGGACCTGGAGCGGGCCTTCGAGCTGCGCCTGGGGGACGGCATCGTCGAGTCGTTGCTGGGAGGCACGCCCGCGCGGGTACCGGAGCGCTACAAGATTGCGTCTCCGGCGGCACTGCTGCCGCTGGGGGTGAAGCAGGTGCTGGTGCACGGAGCGGAGGACACCATCGTCCCGCTGCTGGTGAGCACCGAGTACCATGCGCGCGCCACGAAGCTCGGGGACACCGTGAAACTGGTGAGCCTGCCGGGCGCGGCGCACTTCGAGGTCATCGATCCGCGAGCGAAGGAGTGGCCCCGGGTGGTGGAGGCGATCGCCTCCCTCCTGTGAAGCACGGTGGCCAGGGAGCTAGAATCCAGGGGCCGCCTGAACCCTGGAGGCTGTCCTGTGAAGCGATGCGTCGCCGCATTGTTGGGTCTGTTCCTGTTCGTTCCGGTGGAGGCCGTCGGCTTCGCCGTCGCCAAGGAGGTGACGTTCGGCAGCGTGGAGCTGCTGGATGGCACCACGGGGGCGGCGTCGTGTGATGACGACGGAGTGCTCGACAAGGGCGAGACGGCGCGCCTGCGCGTCACCCTGCGCAACAGCGGCACCGAGCTGCTCAAGCTGACGAGCATGACGCTCTCCAGCACGGACTCGGGCGTGGTCCTGCCCAAGGAACCGAAGGTGTACTTTCCCCCCATCGAAGCGGGCAAGTCCGCCAGCGTGGAGATGCCGGTGGGGCTCCTGGCCCCCGACACGCCGGCCGATATCTCCCTGCGCATCGACTACCGGGACGACGATCAGACGGAGCCCGGAGACAAGACGCACACGGTGACGTACCGCGTGAACATGGACGAGCGCCTGGAGGCGAGCACGCTCGAGACGGTGGACTCCGCCCGTCACCCGTGGACCGTCACCGTCCCCGCGGCGGGCCTGGTGAGCTGGGCGCGCACGTCCGATCCGGCGGGTGTCTGGTTCTTCCGGGGACCGGCCAACGGGCGGACCGCGGACCTCTCGCTCGTCTCGCCGCCCATCCAGGTGTCTGAGACGGAGGAATTCCGCGTCATCTTCCAGCAGCGTTACGCCTTCGAGGCGAGCCCCGCGGGCGTCTACTACGACGGCGCCGTCATCGAGCTGAGCCAGGATGATGGGAAGAGCTGGGTGGGAGTCGAGGACGCCGTGAGCCCCGCCTACAACGCGACCATCTATGCGGGAGACGAGAACCCGCTCAAGGGCAAGAAGGCGTATGGAGGGCAGAGCATCGGGTACCCCGCATTCACCAAGGCGACCCTCAACCTCGGCACCACGTATGCGGGCAAGACGGTGCGCCTCCGCTTCCGCATCGGTACGGACAGCAGCAAGGGAGACACGGGCTGGGATCTGGATGATCTCCAGTTGGAGGGGGTGAAGAACACGCCCTTCACCACGCTGGAACCCCACCGGGGCAAGTGCACCGACCGGGCGCCGGTGGCGAACGCGGGCGAGGACCAGACCGTCGAGGAGGGGCGCCTCGTGACGCTCTCCGGCAGCGGAACGGATCCCGAGGGAGCGAAGCTCACCTACGCCTGGACGCAGTCCAAGGGCCCGTCCGTGACGTTCAACGACGCGAGCACGTCCAGCCCCACCTTCCTCGCGCCCGACGTGACGAGGGACACGGAGCTCCAGTTCGAGCTGCGGGTGAGCGATGGGGTGAACACGAGCCCGCCGGACCTGGTGATCGTGAAGGTGCGAGACATCCCGCTGCCGCTGGCGCAGGCGGGGGAAGACCAGGTGGTCCGCGAGGGCAGCGGGGTGACGCTCGACGGCTCGGGATCGAGGGATCCGGAGGAGTCGGGGCTGATCTATACCTGGACACAGCAGGGGGAGCCCAAGGTGAACCTCCTGCAGGCGGGCCCGAGGGCCATGTTCAACGCGCCGGAGGTGGACGGGGAGATGGTGCTCACCTTCCAGCTCCAGGTGAAGGACGCCCTGGGACAGACCAGCGAGGACACCGTCACCGTGCGAGTGACGGACAGGGAGCTGGAGCAGATTCCGGGCAAAGGCTGCGCGGCGGGTCCGGAGGGCGGAGGGCCCACGACGGCCCTGCTGCTGCTCACGGCGCTCGGCATCACGCTCAGGAACCGCACCTCCCGCCTCCGTCGATGACAGCCTCCTGAATTCCTCGATACGACACACGTCGGGAGCCTGCTGGGAGGCACCTACTTCGGATCGGGAGGAGGCATCTTCATCAACTCCTCCGGAAGAGGCGTCGGACGGAATCTGAGCCCATTCCCATCCCGTCGAGGAATGACACGGAAGCCCTCGCCAGCGATCTTGACGAGGTCCCCCTCTTTCAACCGTCCATTGACGAGCCATTGGTCCGCATCCTCCCTCGTCGCGAACGTATGAGAAGGGACGATGTAATCGATGGCAGGCGTGTAGAACTTCCGGAAGAACTCGCGGTAGTCCTCCAGCCTCTGGGCTTCACGGACGTAGAACAGCGCAACCGAAGCGACCCGGATTGCCTCATCCTCTGGCGAGCCTTCCGGATACTTCTCATTCACGGTGCGCAGGATGTCGAGGACGGAGTCAACATCGAAGTCAGGATTGTATTTCATGTCCGAATCCAGAGCCGGCCCGAGAATCAGAGGGCAAGTGGAGCCAGGATCAGCGCGCCAGAACCGCCCGTAGTGAGGACGAAGGCGACGCCAGCGATGATGACGACAGTGCCCAGCGCGACCTCGGCCTTGTGACTCCTCAGCCAGGCAATCGCGTCATCCATGCGTGAGAACTTCAGCTTCTTTCTCTTCGCCTCTTCTTCCTTTTCGTCTTCGCAGTCGTTGTACGCCTTGTTGCAATCCTGCTCGCAGCGCTCGTGATACCAGCCAGACTGCGGTTCGTTATGAGGCCACGGGTAGCGTTTGTCCCAGCACCTCTTCATGCACTGCTTGAATTCCTCGTCACAATCGTAGCCGCCAGAGCCACCCACTCCGCCCGCTTCATCGGAGATGAAGTAGATCTTGCGCTCCGGCGTCTGCGAATGGGCGCACCCACTGACGCCCATTGCCGCAACGGCCAGCAGAACCACCAGCTTCAGCGGAACTGCTGACGTCATTGTGCCGTCCCCTCAGAAGCCGCGCATCCAGCCGCCATCAATGACAACGGACTGACCGGTGATGTAGCCCGCCTGCTCCGAGGCGAGGAACGTCACCAGCGCTCCCAGCTCCTCGGGCTTGCCCAGGCGGCGCGCCGGAATCGCCGACGTAATCTTGTCCTCGGGCACTCCCAGTTCCTTGAGGCGCTCCGTCGCGTGGTAGCCCGGCTGCACGCCGTTGATGGTGACGCCGTGCTCGGCCACCTCGTTGCTCACCGTCTTCACCAGGCCCATCAGCCCCGCGCGCAGGCCGTTGGAGACCGTCAGCAGCGGCATCGCCTCACGCGCGGCCACCGACGTCACCAGGATGATGCGGCCCCAGCGCCGCTCCTTCATCCCCGGCAGCGCCGCCTGCAGGCCCTCCACCACGCTCATCCACAGGCTCTGGAAGCCCTCCTGCCACTGCTCGGCGGTGATCTTCTCGATGCTCCCCTTGGGCGGCCCGCCCGTGTTCACCACGAGCACATCCACGCCCCCCATCGCCCCAATCACCTTCTCCACCAGCTCCTTCGTCGTGCCCGGCTTCGTCAGGTCCGCCGTCACGCCGAACTCGGCGCCCATGCGCTGGGCCGCGTCACGGATGCGCGCCTCGTCGCGCGAGCAGATGGCCACCCGCGCGCCCTCCTTCACCAGCTGCGCACCAATCGCGTACCCCAGTCCAGCCGAGGCGCCCAGCACCAGCGCCCGCCTACCTCGCAGTCCCAAATCCATCCGAATGCTCCTTCACGAAGGGCACCAGCCGCTCGCGAATGAGCGTGCGCGCCCTGTCCAGGTCCACGTCTTCCGCCCGGCCGAGCCCCTCGCTCAGCTCGGACACAATGCCGCCCGCGATGGCGCCCACTTCGTACGCCAGACGGTACGGCGTCAGGCTGAAGCTCACCAATGTGTAGCGGCTCAGGAACTCGCCCGGGAAGGCCTTGAGCAGCTCCTTCTCCACCGCCTTCTCCAGCAGGAAGCGCGGGGCCGCCGTCTTGTCCCGCATCTCCACGAAGTTCTCCACCGCCATGTCCGCGATGGCGTCCGCGTTCGTCTTGCGCAGCCGGAAGAACTCCACGAAGGCGTCCTCCCACCGCGTGTGCTTCCCGAGGCACGCATCCAGCGCCACGCAGTCCTCGAAGCCGCAGTTCATCCCCTGCCCGAAGAAGGGCACGATGGCGTGCGCCGCGTCCCCGAGCAGCAGCGACTTGCCGCCCACGTGCCACGGCTCGCTCTTCACCGTCACCATCGTCCCGGTGGGGTTGTGGAAGAACTCGTCCGTCAGGTGGGGCATCAGCGCCCGCGCGTCCGGGAACTGCTCCTCGAAGAAGGCCACCAGCTGCTCCGGCGTCTTCAACGCCTCGAAGCTCACCGGGCCCTCGAAGGGCAGGAACAACGTGCAGGTGAAGCTGCCATCCTGGTTCGGCAGGGCGATCAGCATGTACGAGCCACGCGGCCAGATGTGCAGCGCGTGCTTCTCCATCTGGAAGGCGCCGCCCGGGCCCGGGGGAATCGACAGCTCCTTGTACCCGTGGCTCAACTGCTCCTGCGCCGCGCGGTAGCCCGGCGCCAGTGACATCTCGCGCCGCACCGCCGAGCCCGAACCATCCGTGCCGAGAATCACCGGGCTGTGCAGCTCGCGCACGGCGCCGCTCCGCCTCTCCAGCACCTCGAGCGAGCCCTTCTGGAAATTCACGCGCTGCACGCTCTGCTCGAACTGGATGCGCACCCGGCCCGTGGCTTCCGCGTGGGTCATCAGGAACTTGTTCAGCCACGCGCGCGAGATGCTGTTGATGTGCTGGGACTCGTCCTTGCCGTAGGCCTGGAAGGCCAGCGCGCCGGAGACGGGGTGGATCATCCGGCCGCGCATGGGGATGGCATGGCGCAGCGCCTCGTCCTCCAGCCCCACCTGCTTCAGGGCGTACAGCCCGCGGGCGGAGATGGCGAGGTTGATGGAGCGCCCCGCGCCAATCTCCTCGCGGCGCATGTCCGGGCGCCACTCCAGGACGTCCACCTGGAAGCCGCGCCGCGCCAGGTACATCGACAGGAGCGAGCCCACCAGACCCGCGCCCACCACCGTCACACGTTGCGTCTGCTCAATCTCGTGCATGCCGTTCGAGCACTCCCGCGAAGCGGTATACGTCAAGGAAGCTCACATAGAGCGGAGCCGGCGCGGCGCGGATGATGTCCGGTGAACGGAAGTCGCAGAGGACTCCCTGCGCCGTCAGCTTCTCGAGCAGCTTCCGGGGTTCCTTGCTGAAGCGCAGCGACAGGTGGGCACCGCGCTGCTTCGGGTCCCTCGGCGTGATGCTGCGCACGAAGCCGGGAGGGAGCTGGTCCAGGAGGAACTCCAGGTAACCGGTGAGCAGCTCGCTCTTGCGGCGCAGGGCCGGCATGGTGGCTCTGTCGAAGATCTCCATGGACGCACGCAGCGCCGCCATCTGGAAGATGGGCGGGTTGGACAACTGCCAGCCCTCGGCACCCGGAATGGGGTCGAAGTCCGGCCCCATCTGGAAGCGCGACTGCTTGTCGTGGCCCCACCACCCCTGAAAGCGGGGCAGCGTCTTGTCGTGCGCGTGGCGCTCGTGGACGAAGACACCACCGAGCGTGCCCGGACCACCGTTGAGGTACTTGTACGAGCACCACACGGCGAAGTCCGGCCCGTCGTCGTGCAGCGACAGGTGGAGGTTGCCCGCCGCGTGCGCCAGGTCGAAGCCCACCTTGCAGCCCTGCCGGTGCGCGGCGCGGGTGATGGTGGCCATGTCGAACGCCTGGCCGGTGAGGTAGTTCACGTTGCCCAGCAGCACCAGGGCGATGTCCTTCCCGTGGCGCTCGATGGTGTCGAGGATGTCCTCGGTGCGCAGCGTCTCCTCGCCGGGGCGCGGAGCGAGCTGGATCACGGCGTCCTCCGGCGTGTGCCCGTGGAAGCGCACCTGCGAGGCCACCGCGTACTGATCCGAGGGGAAGGCACCGGCCTCGATGAGGATCTTCCGGCGCTCGCCCGAGGGCCGGTAGAAGGACACCAGCATCAGGTGGAGGTTCACCGAGAGGGTGTTCATCACCACCACCTCGAGCGGGTGGGCGCCCACCAGCCGCGCGGTCTGCTCGGTGAGCAGCTCGTGGTAGGGCATCCACGGGTGCGAGCCGCGGAAGTGGCCCTCCACCGCGTGCATCTCCCAGTCCTTCAGCGCCTCCAGCACGTAGGGCGTCGCCTTGCGCGGCTGGAGCCCCAGCGAGTTGCCCACGAGGTAGATGACGGGCTCGCCGTGGTGGCGGGGAAAGAGGAACTCGTCACGGAAGTGGCGGAGCGGATCCTCCGCGTCCATCCGCCGGGCGAACGCCTCACTGGCCTCGTACCGCACCGCTGCACCGCTCATCTACTTGAACTCCTCATACGAGCGCCCGAGCCATGCGAGCGCGTTCCGGCACAACAGCTTCTCCCGGGTGGCCGCATCGAACTCCGCGAGGGACTCGATCAACGTGCCCGGCCGGTCCTCGCCGAGAGGGAAGGGATAGTCACTGCCCAGGGCCACCTTGTCCGGGCCGAACATCCGCACGATGAAGCGCAGCATGTCCGGGTCGTGCACCAGCGAGTCCACCCAGAAGCGGCCCAGGTAGTCGCGAGGCGGCACGGGGTTGTCCACCGCGACGAGGTCCGGCCGCACCTGGAAGCCGTGCTCGATGCGGCCGAAGGTGCCCGGGAAGGCGCCGCCGCCATGCGCGAAGGCGACCCGCAGCTTCGGCAGCTTCTCCAGCGTGCCGGAGAAGAGCAGCGAGCAGATGGCCAGCGCCACCTCGGCGGGCATGCCCACGAGCCAGGGCATCCAGTACTTCTTCATCCGCGCCTCGCCCAGCATGTCCCAGGGGTGGACGAAGATGGCGGCGCCCAGGTCCGCGGCGGCCTCGAAGAAGGGGAACAGCTCCGGCTCACCCAGGTTGAGCCCGTTGACGTGCGAGCCCACCTGCACGCCCGCCATTCCCAGCTCGCGCACGCAGCGCTCCAGCTCGCGCACGGCCAGCTCCGGGGACTGCAGGGGCACCGTGCCCAGGCCCACGAAGCGTTTCGGGTGCGCCTTCACGACCGAGGCCAGCTGGTCGTTGAGGAAGCGCGACAGGTCCAACCCGTGCTCCGGCTTCGCCCAGTAGCCGAACATCACCGGCACCGTGGACAGCACCTGCACGCTGACGCCGTGCGCATCACACTCCTCGATGCGCTTCACCGGGTCCCAGCAGTTGCTTTCGATCTCCCGGAAGAACTTCCCGTCGTCGCGCACCATGCGCGCCCGGCATGGGGCGTGGTGCTCCAGCGTCATGAAGCCGCCGTAACCGTAGCGCTCGGCGAAGCGCGGTATCTCGGGAGGCAGCAGGTGCGTGTGGATGTCGATCTTCATGACTTGCGCGGCTCGCGAGTCACCCGGAAGCCGCACTGCTTGCAGGTGCAGTGCTCCGGGTTGCCATAGAAGCGCTCGAAGATGGGCGGCAGCTGGGTGACGATGTTGGTCACCTGGAGGAACTCTTCATACAGCGGGGTGTTGCACTGGGGGCAGAACCACGCGAAGCCATCCAGCTCGCCCTCGCGGCGCTTGCGCTCGATGACGAGGCCCACCGTGCCCGCGGGGCGCTGCGGCGAGTGCGGCACCCGGGGCGGCAGCAGGAAGATCTCCCCCTCGCGGATGGGGATGTCCTGCGGCTTGCCGTCCTCCATGATGCGCAGGTTGATGTCCCCCTCCACCTGGTAGAAGAACTCCTCGCTCTCGTCGATGTGGAAGTCGGTGCGCGAGTTGGGCCCGCCCACCACCATCACGATGAAGTCCCGGTCCTGCCACACCATCTGGTTGCCCACGGGGGGCTTGAGCAGGTGGCGGTGCTCGTCGATCCACTTCTTGAAGTTGAGGGGATGCGGTCGGCTCATCTCAGTCTCCAATCGTGGCCATGCACTTCAGCTCGATGGCGATGGGGGTGGGCAGCGAGGTGATGCCGAGCGTCGTCCGGCACGGCGGGGTGGGCACGTCCTTGAAGTACTCGGCCCACAGGCGGTTGTACGTGGGGAAGTCCTTCTTCATGTCCGTGAGGTACACCGTCACGTCCACCAGCCGGTCCCACGAGGAGCCCGCCTCCTCCAGGATGTAGCGCACGTTGCGGAACACCGAGTGGGTCTGCGTCTCGATGTCGTAGGAGACGATGTTGCCCTGGGCATCCAGCTCGACGCCGGGGATCTTCTTGCTTCCGCGCTCGCGCGGGCCCACGCCGGAGAGGAACAGCAGGTTGCCCACGCGCCGGGCGTGGGGATAGAGGCCCACGGGCTCGGGGGCCTTCTGGGAGTCGACTCGATCGGAGTTGCTCATAGCTTCACGCACACGTTCTTGGGCTCGGTGAAGAAGCGCAGCGCGTCCAGGCCGCCCTCGCGTCCCACGCCCGATTCCTTCACGCCGCCGAACGGCGTGCGCAGGTCGCGCAGCATCCAGCAGTTCACCCAGACGATGCCGCTCTCCAGCTTCGCGGCGAAGCGGTGGGCCCGCGTCACGTCCCGCGTCCACACGCTCGCCGCCAGCCCGTAGCGGGTGCTGTTGGCCCAGGCGAGCACCTCCTCCTCCTTCTCGAAGGGGGTGATCGTGGCCACCGGGCCGAAGATCTCTTCCTGGTTGGTCGCGCACGCGTGGCCCAGGCCCTCGATGAGCGTGGGCTCCACGAACCAGCCATTGCCGCAGCGCCCCGGCACCTCGGCGCGCTTGCCTCCGGTGAGGACGCGGCCGCCTTCCTTGCGCGCCACCTCGATGCAGCCCATCACCTTCTCGAAGTGCTGCGGGGACACCAGCGCGCCCTGGTCCGTGGACGGGTCCATCGGGTCGCCCACCTTCAGCGCCTTCGTGCGCTCCACCAGCGCCGCCTTGAAGCGCTCGTAGATGGGGGCCTGCACGAAGATGCGCGAGCCACAGAGGCAGATCTGCCCCTGGTTGGAGAAGGACGAGCGCACCGTGGTGGCCAGGGCCTCGTCGAAGTCGCAGTCGGCGAAGATGACGTTGGGGTTCTTACCGCCCATCTCCAGCGAGAGTTTCTTGAAGACCGGTGCGGCGACGCGGGCGATTTCGGCGCCCGTGCGCGTGCTGCCGGTGAAGGAGATGGCGCTGATGTCCGGGTGGCGGCTCATCGCGGAGCCCACCTTGGCGCCGTAGCCGTGGACGATGTTGAGCACACCCGGAGGCAGGCCGACCTCGCGGCACACCTGGGCGAGCAGGTACGCCGTCATGGGCGTCACCTCGGAGGGCTTGGCCACCACGCAGTTGCCGATGGCGAGCGCGGGCGCGAGCTTCCAGGTGAGCAGGTAGAGGGGCAGGTTCCACGGCGAGATGCAGCCCACCACGCCCAGGGGCGAGCGCACCGTGTAGTTGAGCGCCCCGCCGTCCATGACGTGGGCCTCGGTGGAGAACTGCGTCACCGCATCCGCGAAGAACTCGAAGTTCTGGATGCTCCGGGGGATGTCCACCGTGGAGGCCAGCTTGAACGGCTTGCCGGTGTCGATGGCCTCGGCGCGGGCGAAGGCGTCCAGCCGGGTGCGGATGGTGTCCGCGACGCGGCGCAGCAATCGGGCCCGCTCGGCGGCCGGGGTGGCAGACCAGGCCGGAAACGCGTTCCGGGCGGCCTCCACCGCGCGCTGGATGTCCTTCTCGTCCGAGTCCGGCACCTGGACCGAGAGTTCCCCGGTGGCGGGGTCCGGCTTGTCGAACCAGACCTGGGAGCTCGGGGCGACCAGCTCTCCACCGATGTAGTTGAGAACCTTCTCCATGCGCGAATCCTCCTCGGGCAAGCCGGGGCCCGGAATACCACGGGCCCCACACCCCGGCTACCGGGGTGGCGGCGCCGGAGCGTTCAGTTCCGGAGTCCGCCCCAAGCGAGGACCCGGTCGCACCAGTCGCCGCGCTCACAACTGGAGCGTTGGGGATGCTGATGGTAGACGCCAGAGTGGCCTGACCTCTTCTGCCTGGAGTCTCCAGCATGATGTCCACTCTGCGGATTGATAACTTCCGCTCCTTCCGCAAGCTCACCGTGGAAGGGTTGACCCGGGTCAGCCTGCTGGTCGGTACGAACAACGCCGGGAAGACCTCGGTGCTCGAAGCGGCCGAGCTGGTACTCGGCGGAACAGGCCCCTCCATTCTCGAACGCAGTGCGCGGAGCCGAGGCGAATACGTTCCCCTCCGGGATTTTAGCGGCGGCTACATCGAGGTGAACCATCTCTTCCATGGCCACACTCTCG
Organism: Archangium sp. Cb G35; assembly: GCF_001896145.1. Classification (NCBI taxonomy): domain Bacteria; kingdom Pseudomonadati; phylum Myxococcota; class Myxococcia; order Myxococcales; family Archangiaceae; genus Archangium; species Archangium sp. Cb G35. The sequence continues at coordinate 560,861 of NZ_MPOI01000002.1, read as the reverse complement.
AACCCGAAAAATCCTTCGAGATCGAGTCGGTCGTGGGAGAGCACCCTCGGTTCATCAACTGTAGGATCATTCCCCGCCCCCCAGGAAAGATGGAGGGCGACGAGATTGCACCGCCTGTTGAGTTTCTCAGGTCTGGCTCCCCCAGCCTCGCCCTCTCGATTTCAGGAGATGGAATGAGCCCGGAGGGCTACATCTTTCCGTTGGCTGGCTACAACGTCATGTCTCGTCTACTGCGTAATGCAGTGGCGAAGCCTGCCGGTAACGACTGGAAGGTCCGGTTCATGGGAACGGCTGCACCACCCGTTTCGGAACTCCAGCTGCTATGGGATGACATTGTACTGACCCCGGAAGAAGCAAAAGTCACGAACGCGCTCCAGATCATCGAGCCAGACATCGAACGCCTCGCTGCCCTCTCCGGGCCGAGGTCGGAAAGGGGGGGAAGCATGTTCGTCAAGCTCAGAGGCTCTGACGAACGCATCCCCCTGGGAAGCATGGGAGAGGGAATCAAACGGCTCCTCGCCTTGAGTATGAACCTCGTGAGTTCCGCGGGCGGCTACCTGCTCATCGATGAAATCGACACGGGGCTGCACCATTCCGTCATGACGCAGATGTGGCGGCTCGTCGTGGAGGTGGCGCGGCGGCTGAACGTCCAGGTGCTGGCCACGACCCACAGCCTCGACTGCGTCCGGGCCCTGGCGGCCTTGTACGAGGAATCCCCAGGCGTCCGCGACCTCATCTCGCTGCATCGCATCGAGCGCGGCACCGAAGCGAGTGTCCCCTACTCCGCCGATGAAATCCTCGCGGCCTCCCAGCATCAGATGGAGCTCCGGTGAGCAGGCCCCTCCCCAAGAGTCCCTACCGGCTGATGGTCGAAGGGCCAGATGATCAATACACGATCATCAACCTCCTGCGCCGCCATGGATACGACTGGGAGAATGACCGCATCATCCGTCCCTACGTTGAACCCGCTGGAGGAATCGAGAAGCTGCTCGTGAAGGCCACGCTCTCCACGGCGCTCAAGACGTACGACCGGCTCGGGCTCGTCCTCGACGCGGACCTGTCTCCCCCCCATCGATGGCAGCAGCTCAGGGACCTCTTCAGAGAGCTGGGCGCCCCCCTGCCTGCGACCCCCTCTCCAGACGGCACGGTCACCGAAGGAATCCGCCCCAACTCGCGCGTCGGCATCTGGCTCATGCCAGACAACTCGCAGCCCGGGCGAGTCGAGGAGTTCATCGAGAAGCTGATCCCCCAGGGAGACACAGTCTGGCCGCATGCACAGGCCACGACCACACAGGCCCTGGCGCTGGGCGCCAGGCTGAATCCGCGCGACCATCTCAAGGGGGCCATCCATGCATGGCTCGCGTGGCAGAGGGACCCAGGTCTACCCTTCGGCACAGCGCTAACCACCGAAGTGCTCGGTCATGATTCACCAGAGGCCCTGCGCTTCGTCGGCTGGTTCAGGCAGTGCTTCACCTGACCAGCCAGTTGCCACGGTTCAGCGCTTACGCCGGTACACCGTCTCCACCGCCTTGGCCTCCTGGCCGTCGGGGGTGATGTTGTAGTGGGTCATGATCAGCCGATCCGCCTCGGGCTGCTGAATCTCCGTCCGCCAGCCCCACGGCGGTCCGGACGGGGCCTCGTAGCTGCCCAGGACCCCGAAGCCCCGGCCCTCGTTCGCCCCCTTGAAGAACATGATGCCCGTGCCGGTGTGGAAGCTGTCGGCCCACGCCATCTCGAAGCGGTCCGGGTCCAGGTGGTAGCCCAGAATCGCCACGCCCGAGAGCGGCTTGCCCTGGAACGAGCCCTCGTACTCGTGCACCACGAACCGTCCTCCCGCCACGGGGCGCAGCGTGCCGCGCCACGGGGACTCGTCCCCGAGCTTGTCCGGCTCGAACCACGTCTTCGTCGTCCCCTCCCACTCCCCGGCGAGCTGACCCAACCGGTGGTGCAGACCGCCTTCCTTGCTCGACTCCTCGAACGTCCGCTTCGCCATGCGTGCGCCTCCTGTGGGAGCGCAACCTAGGCGTCTTTCACCGGACCGCGCCAGAAAGGCAGCTTGCGCTCGCGGCGGAGGCATTGGAAAACGCGCCCGTTCCCCACTTCGGAGATGGCGATGAGCGCACAGATGCACGAGGAGCTGGCCCGGCTGTTGGATCAGGCACGGCTGGAGGCTCGCGAGGTTCCCCCCCTCACCCGGGCCCACCCCACCCTCTCGCTCCCGGACGCCTATGCCATCCAGGCCGAGGGCCGCCGCCTGCGCATCGCTCACGGCGAGCGCGTGGTGGGCCTGAAAATGGGCTTCACCTCCGAGGCCAAGCGCCGGCAGATGAACCTGGACCTGCCCATCTACGGCTTCATCACCGACCGCATGGCGGTGCCCGCCGGTGGCACGCTCCGGATGCAGGGCGCCATCCACCCTCGAATCGAGCCGGAGATCGCCTTCCGCACCTCGCGCGAGCTGCGCGGCCGCATCACCCGCGAGGAGGCGCTCGACGCCTGCTCCACCGTCTTCGCGGCCATGGAGATCCTCGACTCGCGCTTCATCGACTTCAAATACTTCTCCCTGCCGGACGTGGTGGCGGACAACACCTCGGCCTCGCGCTACGTCCTGGGCACCACCGAGCGTCCGCCGCGCGAGCTGGACCTGCCCAACCTCCAGATGGTGATGGAGGTGAATGGCGAGCGCGTCCAGGCGGCGCGCTCGGACGCCATCTCGGGAGACCCTGTGGTGTCCATCATCCAGCTGTGCGAGCTGCTCGAGCAGCACGGGAAGCCGCTGCCCGCCGGCAGCATCGTGCTCTCCGGGGCGGCCACCGCGGCCCACCCGCTCCGGGCCGGGGACCGCATCCGCCTCACCGTCGAGGGGCTGGGCGACCTCTCCGTCTCCGTCGAGCCCTGAGCACGTCCAGCAGCCAACACACCGGCCCCTCGCTCCCGGTCCCGCACCGGGAGTAGACCGGGATGGCCGTCCAAAGGCCGATATGATGTGGTGCGTCAACCCACCTTGACGCCAGACAAGCCACACGGGCCCGTGCGACAAAAGTGCGGCAAGGGGGAGGAATGCCATGCACGTCGTCACGCTGGGAGTTCCCCACACCATCAGCGAGGAATGGGAGCGCGGGCTGCGCGAGGAGGGCAGGCGTCACGCGGTGGAGTGCCAGGTCCAGCACGCACGGGGCCTGGAGGAGCTGCCCGAGCTGCTGCCTCGTGGGCTGCTGGTGCTCTGGGACGCGGGCGGGCCGGTGCAGGACACGCTCACGCTCTGCCAGCGGCTGCACGCGCGCAGGGACCCGGTGCACTCCCATCTCGTGGTGGTGACGCCCCGCGGTCCGGACGAGCTGGACACCCTGGAGCAGGCCGGCGCCGACGAGTGCCTGCCGCCTCCGGGGGGACGCTGGGGCGCGCGGCTGATCGCCCTGGAGCGGCGGCTGCGCGCGCTGGAGCACTCGGCGCTGGTGGCCCCCAGTGGCAACCGCATGCGGACGGAGGCCACGCTCCAGGCGCTGCTGGAGTTCACCCTGGCCGAGCCCGGCCCCGACTTCTTCCAGGTGATGGTGCGGCAGCTGGCCCAGGCGCTCGGCGTCACGTGCGCGCTGGTGGGCGAGCTGGACGGGGACGCGGTGCGCAAGCTGGCTTGCTTCAACCTGGGCGACTTCTGCGAGCTGCCGCCCTATGTGCTCGCCGGAACGCCGTGTGAAATCACCGTCGACCAGGCCATCTGCCACTACCCGGACGGGGTGGCCGCGCGCTTCCCCGAGGACACGATGCTGCGCGAGCAGGGACTGCGCAGCTACCTGGGCGCGGCGCTGAGGGACTCGAGTGGCCAGCCCATCGGCGTGCTGGCCATCCTCCATGATCGTCCGCTCGAGGCGCGGCAGCTGGACTATGCGCTCATCAACGCCTTCGCGGTGCGCGCGGGCTTCGAGCTGGAGCGCCGGCGCCAGCGCGACGAGATGGAGCGCTCCAGGGACCTGCTGCAGAAGACGCTCGACACCGTGCCGGAGCCGCTGCTGGTGAAGGACCGGGGGTACCGGTGGATCGCCATGAACAGCGCCTTCTGCCGGCTCGTGGGGCGCCCGCTGGAGGAGCTGCTCGGCATGACGGACCGGGACCTCCTGCCCAAGGCCGAGGCGGACGCATCGCGGCGGCAGGACGAGCAGGTCTTCACCACCGGCCAACCGCACGAGGCCGAGGACACCTACACCGACGCGTCCGGCCAGGCGCGCGTGCTCCTCAGCCGGAAGACGCTCTTCACCGGCGGGGGCCGCTCGCTGCTGATGGTGCTCTGCCGGGACGTCACCGAGCGCAAGCGGCTGGAATCCCAGCTGCGGCTGGCGGACCGGATGGCATCGGCGGGCACGCTGGCCACGGGCATGGCGCACGAAATCAACAACCCGCTCACCTTCGTCTCCGCCAACCTCACCTTCCTGGAGGAGCAGCTCACGGGGATGATGGTGCTGCCCGAGGCGCTGCCCGAGATGCGCGAGGTACTCACGGAGACGCGCGAGGGCGTGGGGCGCATCCGCGAGCTGGTGCAGGACCTGAAGTCCTTCGCGCGGGCCGACGACGATCGCGTGGGACCCGTGGACGTGCACCGGGTGGTGGACAGCGCGCTGAGGCTGATGCGCAGCGCGCTGCGGCACCGCACGCAGGTGGTGCGCGCGTTCGGCGAGGTGCCGCTCGTGAGGGGCAACGAGGCGAGGCTGGGACAGGTGCTCGTCAATCTGCTGGTGAACGCGCTGCAGGCGCTTCCGGCGCGCACGGCCGACGACAACCGCATCCAGGTGTCCACGTGGCGAGAGGGGCCCCACCACGTGGTGCTGCAGGTCGAGGACAACGGGCAGGGCATTCCGCTGGAAATCCAGCGGCGCATCTTCGAGCCCTTCTTCACCACCAAGCCGGTGGGAGTGGGCACCGGCCTGGGGCTGGCCATCTGCAACAGCATCGTGCAGGGCATGGGCGGACGAATCGAGGTGCGCAGCCAGCCGGGCCAGGGCACCGCCTTCCAGCTGAAGCTGCCCGTGGACGGTGTGATGCCGCCTCAACTCCGCGGCAAGGAGGCCGTCCTCCCGCTGTAGTGCTGGCTCCCATTCGGGCCCGGGCGGCAATCACCACAGGCGTTCATTCTCCGTGCAGCTGTAGAACTCGAGACTGCGGTGGCTGACCCGCCAGCGCTCCCCGTCTCGCGAGAAGCGCATCTCGAGCTCGAAGCCCTCGTAGCCGGTGATAACCGGGAGCACCGCATGCACGAGCGGCTTCTCTGGGTCACTCCAGTCAATGGCATCGAATTTCAAGGGAAGGGAGAGAGCCTCCCCTCCCTCGGGAAGAGGGTGCCACCCTGAGGGGGCGCAGGCGGTCCGAGGACCGACGCGTACGGGATGGGACGCGAAGCGCGCGAGAACCGCCGGGTGGGGGGAACGGCCATGGAGGTCCAGGCAGTACAGCATGTCATCCTGCCCGAGGTCGTAGCGCGCTGGAATCCGTGGCTCATCGAGCACTTCGCGCGTGGCCATCGCGTAGAGCTCGTCCTCGGCACTGATCCGATCCACGAGCCGTGCGGGGGGCGCACGGCCACAGCCGGCCAGCACCAGCAGGATGCTCCAGAAGCCTCGCACGATGCGCATGGACCGACTCCGTGGGTGAGCCGGCCTGGAGCATGACACAGAGCCGCATGGAGGCACATGGGCGGATCCGAGCCGCGTCCTGGCTCCGCTTCGTCCAGGTACGAGGCCCGGCTCGTCCCCTGCTATTCGCCTCGGTAGATGCCGATGGCTCCCGGGCGCCCACTCTCGCTGCCGAAGGCCACCAACAGCCGGCGCTCCGGCCCGCTGCCCACGGACTGGATGTCCCAGACGGGGTGGTACGACAGCGCCCCGAGCGCCTGGCTGTAGCGCATCACCAGGTCCGCCTTCAGCCGCGTGAGCCCGCCACCCCAGCGGTGGCCCGCCCAGACGCTGTCATCGGCCCCATCCTTCCCCAGCGCGGAGACGTAGCGGTCCGCCCCCGTGCCGAGCGCGTACTGATTCACCACGCCCGTCGCGTCCATGCGTGCCAGGCCCCGGGCGAAGGAGCTCACCCACACCGAGCCGTCCGGCATCAGCGCCATGCCCGACACCAGATCGTCCACGCGGTCCGAGGGGCCCGGAATCCCCACCTCGTCCACCAGGTCCGGCCACACATCGATGCGGTTCTTGATGGCCGAGGCGTTCTCCGTCTGCTTGCGTGCCGTCTCGAAGTCCCGCGGGGTCTTGATGGTCATGTAGCGGAAGCGCGTGGAGCGATTGGCCCCGCCGAACCACACGTCCCCGTCCGGCCGCACCGCGACGCCGTAATAGGCATCCGTGAGCCGGAAGACGTGCCCACTGGCATCCTTCGCGTTGATGTGCGGATGCGCGTGCTCCTTCACGCCCGAGCACTCCCGCTGGCCGTTGCACGTGGGGTCTCCCGTGTAGTCCGGGTCGCCCCAGGCGAAGCCGTGGTTCGCGCCGAACCACAGGTTGCCGTGCTTCTTGTCCCAGACGATGCGGAGGATGGAGCAGAGCTTCTCGCGCCCACCCGACTCCTCGCCAATCACGCCCGGGCCGGACGAGATGTCGTAGTGGACGACGTCGATGCCCGTCTCCGTCAGCGTGACCTTGTCCGCGTCACCACTCTTGTAGCTGTTCGGGTTCTTCGCGCCCGGCGTGTAGTAGTTGCTCTCGCAGTCCGGTGCTCCCTGGTAGCCCACGAACACCGTCCCCGCCGGGCCTCCCGCCACCGAGAGCACCTTGAGGTACTTCGGCCCCACCGGCACGCTCCCGTCCTTCAGGTAGCCATAGGGACGCAGACCATCGTCCATCGTGAAGCGCTCGAAGGTGGCCGCCCCCGGACGCAGGAGGAACAGCCCCTCCTCACCACCCGCGACCCAGAGGTTGCCGCCCTCGTCCTCCGACACGCCGAGCACCTCGTGTGGCGCACCGTGCTCCGGACCAAGGAACGTCCACCCCGTGGCGTCGGGATAGACGACCGTGCCCGCATCGGGCGTCCCCGCGTCCCCCGGAGGCGGCGGCTCGACCGTGCCCGCATCGGGCTCCACCGTGCCCGCGTCGGGCTCCACCGTCCCCGCGTCGGGCGTCCCGGCATCCACCGGAGGCGGTGGTGGCGGCGGCGGTTCGACCGTGCCCGCATCGGGCTCGACCGTCCCCGCGTCCACAGGAGGAGGAGGTGGTGGTGGTGGCGGTGGCGGTTCGACCGTGCCCGCATCGGGCTCCACCGTGCCCGCGTCCGAGCTCCCCTGCCCCTGTTCATCTCGATCTCGCGCGGAAGACTCTCCGCTGTCCGGCTGGCCGCCCCCACACGCCACAACGGCCGCCAACAGCCCCGCCACGCCCCACGTCCACCAACGCCGCCCGTTCATACCCTGGTACGCCTCCACCGACCGCCGCCGGACACTCCGTCCAGTGCCAGACTGAAGCATCGCAAGTGGAGTGCCATGCCCCGGGGCAGGACAGACACGTCCACCGGACACCGGGTGGGTACTCAGGTCATCACCGGGAGCAGTCTCCTGCCCTCCGTGCGCAAACAGCGGGCTCCTCGCCCGTCCCTATCTGCGAGGCGCCGCCCGGTTCTTGTCGATGATGGCCAGGAGGATGAGCACGAAGGAGAGCAGCCGGATGAGGTACGCCGCGATGACGTGCTCGCTGTCGGTGAGCCGCATCAACATCAACACCAGCCGGTGCAGCCCCATCAGCCCGAAGGAGGCGGCGAAGAAGGCGAAGAACCGGTCCCGCGTCTTCCTCCAGAACCGCAGGAAGAACAGCCCCGCGACCAGGCACAGGGCAAACACCGTGCCGGAGAGGAAGTCGTTCATTCGGAGTCCCAGATGAGGCCAAAGACCAGGAGCGCCAGTGACACCAGCGCGGACAGATGACGGAACGTGGTCAGGTCAGGCCCCTTCGGGATGACCATCAGGTCCACCACCAGCAGGATGTTGTTCACCGCCAGCCCCACGAAGCACAGGCAGCTCCACAACAGCAGGGGCACCCGGTTCTGGGCATACCCCCGCAGGAGCAGCACCGCACAGGCGAGACTGGTCGCCGCACACAGCAGGAAGACCGCGTCAGCCATTGTCATCATCGTCCCTCCGGAGCCGGAAGGCATCAGCGAACGTCCGGATCTTGTCGACGGGTTTGGAGAAGATGAGGTTGATGACCGTCACCCGGCGCTCCGAGTACGCCGTGGCGAGCCCCGCCACCGCCTCCGCCATGTCAGGACTCTCCGGCGCGTAGCGGTATTCCGCCTCGCTGCCTTGAACCCTGGCCAGAATCGCCGAGCGAGCCATGTCCTTCAGCCGGTCCCCGGCGGACAAGGGGGAGATCCGCAGCTCCCGGGCCACCGACTCCGCGGTCCAGGAACGCTCCGGGTGCTGCTGGAGCAGCAGCAGGATCTCCAGTTGCTCGACCGAGTCAATGTGGTCGGCAATCAGCCGTCGCACGACTTCGGGAAGATCGCCCGCGCGCAAACATCATCCCTTTCTCCCCACCTCGGAAAACGGCTCCTTCTACGACGGAAGTCTCCACTCCGGAAGCTAGGACTGCAGCGGCATGCACACGTGGAACGTACTGCCCTCGCCGTCCACTCCCCGCGACTCCGCCCAGATTCGCCCGCCGTGCTGCTCGATGATGCCCTGGGAGATGGTCAACCCCAGGCCCAGGCCACCATACCTCGCCCCGTGGGCCTGGCCGAAGCGTTCGAAGATGACCGGCAATTTCTCCGCCGGAATGCCAATGCCCTGATCGCGCACCTGGAGCACGACGTTGCCCTCCTCGGACCACGCGCGCAGCTCCACCTCGCCGCCCTGGGGCGAGTAACGGATGGCGTTGGCCACCAGGTTGGTCACCACCTGCTCGAGGCGCCCGGGGTCTCCCCGCATGAGCAGCGTCTCGGGCGTTTCCAGCCGCAGCCGGTGCTCGGTGGAGAGCGCCTGCAGACGCTCGCAGGTGGTGCGCAGCAGGGGCACCAGGTCGAACTCCTCCAGCTCCAGCGACAGCCGCCCGGTGAGCAGCCGGCTCACGTCCAGCAGGTCCGACACCAGCTTGGTCATCCGGTCCACCTGCCGATCCAACCCCTCGAGCGCCCGGCGCGGCCCGTCCGTCAGCTCGGCACCGAACTTGCGCTGGGCAAGCTGCACCTGCATCTTCGCCGCGGCCAGCGGGGTGCGCAGCTCGTGCGAGGCAGCGGCCAGGAAGGCATCCTTCGCCACGCTCGCCCGGGCCAGCTCCTCCTCGGCCCGCTTCTGGTTGTCGATGTCCGTGGCGGTGATGATCCACCCGGTGATGCGGCCGCGCTCGTTGCGCTCCGGCACCGCACGGCCCAGGTGCCAGCGGAACGCCTGGGTGCGCTGGCAGCGCAGCCGGAACTGCACCTCGAAGGGCTGGCCGGTGCCCACCGAGTGGCACCAGGCGGCGTACACGCCCTCGCGGTCCTCCGGGTGCACCACCTCCGAGCGCCACAGGTTCTCCACGGCCTCGGAGGGCAGGCCGGACAGCTCCGTCCAGGCGCGATTGCCATAACGCAACCGGCCATCCGGGCCGGCGGCGAACACGCACAGGGGCATGGCATCGCCCAGCAGGCGGTAGCGGTAGGCGCTCTCCCGCTCCAGTGCCTCGCGCTCGCGCCGGCGCAGCAACGCCTCCTGGCGCTTGAGCTGCTCCTCCTTGAGGAACAATTCCACGAAGACGGCCACCTTCGAGCGCAGGATTTCCGGCGCGAAGGGTTTGAGCACGTAGTCCACCGCGCCCTGGGCGTAGCCGCGGAACACGTGTGAGGCGTCCCGGCTGCGCGCGGTGAGGAAGATGATGGGAATGAAGCGCGAGCGCTCGCGCTCCTTGATGAGCCGGGCCGTCTCGAAACCGTCCAGGCCCGGCATCTGCACGTCCAGCAGGATGAGGGCGAAGTCCTCGCGCAGCAGGTGCAGGAGGGCGTCTTCCCCCGAGTGCGCCTTCACCACCTCACCCAGGTCGCCGAGCGTGGCTTCCAGGGTGAGGAGGTTGGGAGCATGATCGTCAACGACCAGGATGCGTGCCCGCGACAGCTCCGGTTGAACCGGCAAGCTCCCGCTATTACCCCCCTCGGCCCACGTCATCGCTGTCATCTCGCTCCCGCGCAAGGCTCTACCCAACGGCGAATCAACTCCAACAGCCGCTCGGTATCGACCGGCTTGGACAGGTAATCGGACGCGCCTGCTTCCAGGCACTTCTCGCGGTCGTCCTTCAACGCCCGCGCGGTGATGGCGATGACGGGCAACGACGCCCACCTGGGATCCGCCCGGATGGCGCGCATCGCCTGGTAGCCGTCCATCTCCGGCATCATCACGTCCAGCAGAACCACATCCAATTCAGGATTCTTCTCCATCAGGTCCATGGCCGCCCGTCCGTCCTGGGCAAACGTCACCTGCATGCCATGGTTCTCCAGGACACTGGTGAGTGCGAAGATGTTTCGGGCGTCATCGTCCACCAGTAGAACCTTGCGGCCGGCGAGCGAGCGGGAGAGCTCCCTCATCTCCTCGGCGGAGACGCGGGACTGGTCTCCCACCCGGCGCAGGAAGCGGCCCACCTCGGCGAGCACGGCCTCGGGTGAGCGGGCGGCCGCCTCGAGCAGCACGGCCTCGGCCGAGCGCCGCAACCGCCGCTCGTCATCCGGGAGGAGCTGCGAGCCACTATAGAGGAGCACGGGAGGCAGGCGGGCGGGCCGGCGCACCAGCTCCACCAGCAGCTTCATTCCCCGGCCACCCGGAGAAGCCAGGTCCAGGGCGAGCGCGTCCACCTCGCCGCGGTCCAGGGCCTCCACGGCCCGGTGGGACTCGAGCTGGCGCATCTCCAGCGACTCCCCGGAGTCGATGAGCTGCTGCACGCAGTCACGCAGCTCGGGCTTGGGGTCCACCACCAGCAGCTTGCGCGGGTGGCCGTTGGCCTTGAGCTCCAGGTGGCTGAAAGCGCCCTGGATGGCCTCGGGGGTGAAGGGCCGGTCGAGGTAGACGAAGCCGCCGCCGCACGAGGCGCCGCGCAGCCGGTCCACGCTCACCACCTGGATGGGGATGCGGCGGGTGCGAGGGTCGCGCTTGAGTTGATCCAACACGCTCCAGCCGTCGATGACGGGCAGGCCGAGCTGCAGGACGATGGCGTACGGCTTGAGCCGCTGGGCGAGCGAGAGCGCCACGTCACCGCGCGTGGCCACCAGCGCCTTGAGGCCGCTCTGGTGGGCCGTGTTCACGAGGCCCCGGGCGAACTCCAGGTCATCCACCGCCACCAGCAGCACGCGGTCATCGGGGCCGAGGTCGTCCCGGTCGTCCGCCAGCGGGTGGGGGGCCGCGGTGCCATGCACCTCGTCGCGCGGCAGCAGCTCGCGCAGCATGGGGGTGTAGCCCACGTCCGTGTCGCTGGCCGGCTCGCCACCCCGCTCCGGGCCGCTGTAGCTGCGCGGCAGGTAGAGGGTGAAGGTGCTGCCCGCCCCGCGCGCGCTGCGCACGCGGATTTCACCGCCGAGCAGACGCGCCAGCTCGCGGCTGATGGAGAGACCCAGGCCGGTGCCGCCGTACTTGCGGCTGGTGGTGCCATCCGCCTGCTGGAAGGCCTCGAAGATGAGCTTCTGCTTGTCCTCGGGGATGCCGATGCCCGTGTCGATGACGGAGAAGGCGAGCACCTGGTCGGCCTCCACCAGCTCCGGCGCGGCGAAGCGCTCCTCGGTGTCCGCCATGCGGATGCGCAGCGTCACCTGGCCCGTGCTGGTGAACTTGAAGGCGTTGGACAGCAGGTTCTTGAGAATCTGCTGCAGGCGCTTCGGGTCCGTGAAGACGGTGGCCGGCACTTCCGGGCCCACCTCGGTGAGGAAGCCCAGGGTCTTCTGCTCGGCCACGGGGCCGAAGGTGCGGCGGGCGAACTCCACCAGCTCCGCCACGGCGGAGTCTCGCGGCTCCACCTGCATCTTCCCGGCCTCCACCTTGGACAGGTCGAGGATTTCGTTGATGAGGGACAGCAGATCCCCACCGGAAGAGTAGATGGTCTCCGCGTACTCCACCTGCTTGCGGCCCAGCGAGCCGTCGGAGTTGTCCGCGAGCAGCTTGGCGAGCACCAGCATGCTGTTGAGCGGCGTGCGCAGCTCGTGGGACATGTTGGCGAGGAACTCGCTCTTGTACTTGGAGATGAGCGAGAGCTGCTCGGCCTTCTCCTCCAGGGAGGAGCGCGCCTGTTCCACCTCGCGGTTCTTCTCCTCCACCTTGATGTTCTGCTGCTCGAGCAGCTTGGCCTTCTCCTCCAGCTCGAGGGCCTGGGCCTCCAGCGCCGAGTTGGAGCGCTTGAGCTCCTCCTGCTGCTGGGTGAGCTCGCGCGACTGGCTCTGCAGCTCGTTGGCGAGGCTCTGCGACTGACGCAGCAGCTCCTCGGTGCGCATGTTGGCCATGATCATGTTGAGCACCACGCCGATGCTCTCCGTGAGCTGGTCCAGGAAGATTTGATGGATGGCGCTGAACGGGTGGAAGGAGGCCAGCTCGATGACGGCCTTGACCTCGCCCTCGAAGAGGACGGGCAGGACGATGACGTTGAGGGGGCTGGCCTCGCCCAGGCCGGAGGTGATGCGGATGTAGTCCGCCGGCACGTGGGTGAGGAGGATGGTCTTCTTCTCCAGGGCGCACTGGCCCACCACGCCCTCGCCGAGGCGGAAGCGGTTGCCCACGTTCTTGCGCTCGCGGTAGGCGTAGCTGGAGGTGAGCTTGGCCACGGGGTGGCCGTCCTCGGTGTCCATGAGGAAGAAGGCGCCGTGGTGCGCGGAGACCAGGGGCGTCAGCTCGGACATGATGAGCCGGGAGACGGCCTCCAGGTTCTTCTGTCCCTGCATCATGCCGGAGAACTTGGCGAGGTTCGTCTTGAGCCAGTCCTGCTCGGTGTTCTTCTGGGTCGTCTCCTTGAGGTTGACGATCATCTGGTTGATGTTGTCCTTCAGGGCGGCCAGCTCGCCGCCCGCATCCACCGAGATGAACCGCGTCAGGTCCCCCTTCGTCACGGCGGTGGCCACCTCGGAGATGGCGCGCACCTGGGACGTCAGGTTGCCGGCGAGCTGATTCACGTTGTCGGTCAGCTGCCTCCAGGCCCCGCGGGCACCGGGCACCTTGGCCTGGCCACCCAGCTTGCCCTCGATACCCACCTCGCGGGCCACCGTGGACACCTGCTGCGCGAAGGTGCCCAGCGTGTCCGTCATGCTGTTGATGGTGTCCGCCAGCGCGGCCACCTCGCCCTTCGCGTCGACCACCAGCTTCTGGGTCAGGTCACCGTTGGCGACCGCGGTCACCACCTTGACGATGCCGCGCACCTGCGTGGTCAGGTTGCGGGCCATCAGGTTCACGTTGTCGGTGAGGTCCTTCCACGTACCGGCGACACCGGGCACACGCGCCTGGCCGCCCAGCTTGCCCTCGGTACCGACCTCGCGCGCGACGCGGGTCACCTCGGAGGCGAACGCGTTGAGCTGATCCACCATCGTGTTGATGGTGTCCTTCAGCTCGAGGATTTCACCCTTCGCATCGACGGTGATCTTCTTGGACAGGTCTCCATTGGCCACCGCCGTGGTCACCTTGGCGATGTTGCGCACCTGGTTGGTCAGGTTGGAGGCCATCGAGTTCACGCTGTCAGTCAGGTCCTTCCAGACGCCCGACACGCCCTGCACCTCGGCCTGGCCGCCCAGCTTTCCTTCCGTACCCACTTCCTTCGCGACGCGCGTCACCTCGGCGGCGAACGACCGGAGCTGGTCCACCATCGTGTTGATGGTGTTCTTCAGCTCGAGGATTTCGCCCTTCACGTCCACGGTAATCTTCTTGGACAGGTCTCCGTTGGCCACCGCGGTGGTCACCAGTGCGATGTTTCGCACCTGGGCGGTCAGATTGGAGGCCATGAAGTTCACGTTGTCGGTCAGGTCCTTCCAGGTACCAGAGACCCCCGGCACGTCGGCCTGGCCACCCAGTTTTCCTTCCGTACCGACTTCCTTCGCGACGCGCGTCACCTCACCGGCGAACGAGCGGAGCTGCTCGACCATCGTGTTGATGGTGTTCTTCAGCTCGAGGACCTCGCCGCGGGCGTCGACGGTGATCTTCTTGGACAGGTCACCGCGGGCAACGGCCGTGCTCACCTCGGCGATGTTTCGCACCTGGGCGGTGAGGTTGTTGGCCAGCAGGTTCACGTTGTCGGTGAGGTCCTTCCACGTACCGGCGACTCCGGGCACATCCGCCTGGGCGCCCAGCTTGCCTTCCACGCCCACCGTCTTGGCGACGCTGGTCACCTGGTCCGCGAAGATGCCCAGGGTCTTCGTCATGCTGTTGAGCGTGTCGGCCAGCGCGGCCACCTCGCCCTTGGCATCGACCACGAGGCGCTGGGACAGGTCACCGTTGGCGACCGCCGTCACGACCTTCACGATGCCTCGCACCTGGGTGGTGAGGTTGGAGGCCATCAGGTTCACGTTGTCCGTGAGGTCCTTCCACACGCCGGAGACGCCGGGCACGTCGGCCTGGCCACCCAGCTTGCCCTCGGTACCGACTTCCTTCGCGACGCGCGTCACTTCGCCCGCGAACGAACGGAGCTGATCCACCATCGTGTTGACGGTGTTCTTCAGCTCGAGCACCTCGCCACGCGCGTCGACGGTGATCTTCCGCGACAGGTCACCGCGGGCCACGGAGGTGGTCACCTCGGCGATGTTGCGCACCTGGGCGGTGAGGTTGTTGGCCAGCTGGTTCACGCTGTCGGTGAGGTCCTTCCACGTACCGGCGACTCCGGGCACACGCGCCTGGCCTCCCAGCTTTCCTTCCGTACCGACTTCGCGCGCGACGCGCGTCACCTCGGCGGCGAACGAGCTGAGCTGATCCACCATCGCGTTCACCGTGGTGCCGATGCGAAGGAACTCGCCCTTCACCGGCTGCCCCGGTAGATCCAAGGCCATCTTCTGCGTCAGGTCACCGCGGGCCACCGCGCCCAGCACGCGCGCCACCTCGGTGGTGGGCTGCACCAGGTCCGCGATGAGCGAGTTGATGGAGCCGATGCTCGACGCCCATCCGCCGCTCACCGGGCCGAGCGACGCGCGCTCCGCCATCTGGCCCTCGCGGCCCACCACGCGCTCCACGCGCACCAGCTCGTCCTGCATCCGCTGGTTCATCGCCACCATCGCGTTGAAGGCGTGGGCGATCTCCTCCATCGCCTGGGGCTGTACCTCCGGCGGGAGCCGCACGGAGAAGTCTCCGTGGGTGACGGCGCGCAAAGACTCCAGCAGTATCTCGAGCGCCTCGAGCGTCGCGACCCGTCGTGGACGGGCGTGCGCGTGGCGGGCGAGGGTGGTCGGCTTGCGGGTCTTCTTCCCAGTCTGGGTACGGCTGGAATGGCTGCTGCGACGATTCAAAGGCCTGCTCCAGTGCTGAGGTTTGGCGATTTCCCAACCCGAGGAGCCTTCGCGTTCGTTCCTGGGTAGGGAAACGCCCCTCAGAGGGCGGGCAGCCAACCGAGCGCACACGTGTCCCGTGATTCCCCGCACCAGCACCCGGAGGTGTTCGCCTGGGGAATTGAATCGCTACAGCGGTACCGCCGCCCGCGCGTCACCGGGCGGCAGGTGCAGCAGCTTCTCCACCGGCAGCGCGCACAGCAGGTCCAGGCGCTGGGACAGCTCCCGCCCCACCTGGATGAAGAGCCGTTCGCGCGCCGCCTCGCTCCCCTCGAAGGCCACCGGGTCTGGTTCATCCCAGTACGCCGCGCGGGGTTGTCCCGGCCACACCGCCCAGGCCTCGTTCGCCTTGTCACAGAGCGTGATGACCAGGTCGAAGCGCTCCTCCCGGAGCTCCTCCCACGACTTGCTGCGTGCTCCCTCCGGCTCGAGCCGGAAGCGTTCTCGCAGCACCTTGAGCGCCAGCGGGTGCACCATGCCTCTCGGTGTCACGCCCGCACTGAAGGTCTCGAAGCACCCGTGCCCCAGACGGCGCAGCAGGTACTCGGCCATGATGCTCCGGGCCGCGTTGCCCATGCTCAGGAAGAGGACTCGGACAACATGGTGGGGGTTCATGGCGCGACTGACGGTGGGTGGGCCACCGTCGCACGCCAAGGGGTCCGGTGGATGGGCCCGCCTGGCTGGTAGACCCTCACCCTGGCCCTCTCCCAGAGGGAGAGGGAAGACGGCGGTCAGCGCGGGGTCAGCGTCAGGTGTGTCTTGGAGAGGGGCCGGCCCTGGGCATCCTCGAAGGTCGCTCGCACCTCCAGCGGCCCGGCGAGCCAGCCCTCCTGCACCGGCGTGCTCAACGGCAGGAGGACGTCCACTCCCGCCTCCACCTCCTGCCCCGTGCCCTCCGGCGGGAAGAAGCGCAACGGCTCACCCTCGGGCGACGTCGCCTCCACCGTCAGCCTCGCTGCCTCGGGCGCCGTGTAGCTGAACTGCACCGCGCTCCCCTCTCCACACACCAGCCTTCCGCCCGGCCGGGCTTCGCCCCGCACCTGTCCGTCCGCGCCCACGCAGAACACCCGGACGCCCCAGGCCGCCGTGCCCGTCTCTCCGCCACGCGCCCCCCACTCCTCGGACTCGCGCGTCTTCAGTTGCGGCACCACCACCAGCAGCGCCACCCCCGCCATCGCCAGCCCCGCCATCGCCGGCACCAGGAAACGGGGGAAGAAGCTCTCGCGCCCGGCCCGCACCGGCGCCCGGGCCGGCTTCGCGGTGGCGCTCAGCCTCGCCATCAGCTCCTTCTCCAGCAGCGCCTCCCGGCCCGCGGGCAACGCGCGCTTCTCCAGCGTCGACTCCACCCGGCCCAGCTTGTCGTAGGCCTCGTGGCACTCGGCACACCCCGCCGCGTGCGCGCGCAACCGGTGGAAGCCCTCCCCGTCCAGCTCGCCCCGGAAGAGTGCCTCCAGCGCCTGCTTCGCCTGCCGGTCCCCGCACCTCGTCATGACTGGCCTCGCCGCTTGAAGAAGCTCCACCCCTTCACTTCCATCCCTTCCAGGTACCCGCGCGCCTGCAGGAACTCGAGCAGCCGCGTCTTCAACCCCAGCTCCCTCCGCCGCACCTGGATGCGCGTCAGCCCCAGCTGCTCCGCCGCGCCCTCCTGTGCCAGCCCCTCCTCGCCGAAGCGCAGCTCGAACAGCCGCCGCTCCTCCTCCGACAACCCTTCCTTGAAGGCCGCCAGCAACCCCTCCACCTCCCGGTCCTCCAGGGTCTGCGCCAGGCCCGTGCCTTCCTCCGGTACCCCTCCCGACTCCTCGAAGGGCTCCAACCCCACCGCCACCTCGCGCTGCCGCGTCTGCTCCAACAGCACGTTGCGCGCGATGCCCACCAGGAAGTGCCCGTACGGCCTCACCCCGTCGTACGCCGCCCGCGTCCTCGGCTCGAAGGCCCGGGCGAACGTCTCCAACACCGTGTTCTCCAGCTCCAGCGCGCCCCTCATCTGCCCGAAACCCCGCCCCCGCCACGCCATGGCCCGCAGCATCCGCGCCAACGCCTCCGCGTGAGCCCGGTACACCTGGCCCAGGATTTCCGGCTCACCGTCCCGGAAGCGTTGCAATGTCCGCGCATCCCACTCCATCCCTCGGCGACTTACCGTGCCCCGCCCACCCCCGTCACCCATCGCTCATGGTTCATTGCGATTTGCCCGCCGGGTTGGATCCTCGGGGTCCCGACAATCATCATCCCCAGGGACCCGGCCGCCCGCCCGCCCCACGGGGTGGGGGCTGTGGGACCCCCTCCTCAGCTTTCACGCACCGCGTCACCCTCTGGGGAGGGGCCCTGGCAATGCCCCTGGAGACGCACCACGAGGCCCGGGGCGTTGTCCGCCAGCGTCACGGACAGCTCGTGGAGGTGGGCGATGGCCGCCACCAGGCTCATCCCCAGCCCGCTGCCCGGGCTGGAGCGGCTCGCATCCAGCCGGTAGAAGGGCTCGAAGACCCGCGCATGTTCAGTGTTGGGGATGCCCGGGCCCGTATCGGACACGGTGGCCGTGAAGCGCCCGTCCGCCCCCTGCTCCAGCCCCAGGTGGATGGCGCTGCCCCCGCCACTGTGGCGCAAGGCGTTCTCCACCAGATTCGCGAAGAGCTGGGTCAGCAGGTTGCGGTCACCCCGCACGTGGAGCCCCGGAGCGAGCCGGTGCGTCAGGCACTGCCCGTTGTCCTCGGCGACGGGGGCGTAGGCGTCCGCGAGGGACTCCAGCACCTCGGAGAGGCAGACGGCCTCGAAGCCCGCCTTGCGCGAGCCGGACTCCACCTCGGCGATCCGCAGCAGGGCGGTGAAGGTCTCCAGGATGGCATCCACCTGCCGCAAGGCCTCGTTCCGCAGCGCGTCTCGCGGCGCCTCCTCGCGCAGGGATTCCAACGTCTGCCGCAAGTGTCCCAGCGGCGTCCGCAGGTCATGGGCGATGCTCGTGCTGACCTGCTGGACGTTCTCCAGCAGCCGTTGGATGCGATCCAACATGCGGTTGATGACCGCGGTGAGCTGGTCCAGGTCATCCCCCGTCCCCCGGGTGGGGAGGCGCCCCGTCACATCCCCCCCGCCAATCCGGTCCGCCGCCCGGGTGATGGCATCCACCTGGGAGAGGAAGCGCTGGCCGATCCACAGCCCTCCCACGGCGCCCGCCACCAGCGTGAATAGGAAGGCCCACCCGAAGGCCTGGCGGATGGCCCGCGTGGCATCCCGCATGGGGGCGAGGTCGGCCGCCACGGCCAGCTTGTAGCCCCCTTCCAGGGTGAGCGAATGGAGCAGGACGGAGGCCGTGGCGTCGGGCGTTCCCTGGGCGGGAACCCGCACGGTGTGCCAGCCATCCGGGGTGGGAATGGCGGGCAACGGATCGAAGACGACACGGCCCTCCGGATTCTGCAGGTAGTAGTACAGCCGCCGGGCGGGATTGGCCTCGATGCGCTCGTGGATGTCGTGGCGAAGCTCCTCCAGCCCATCGTCGCGGTAGTCCCCCAGGAGCTGGACGACCTCCGCTTCGACCTGCCCGCGCAGCTGCTGCTCGAGCGAGGAGCGGACCCCGAAGAAGACGATGACGCCGAGGAGGAAGACGGACAGCCCGAAGACGGCCGCGTAACTCAGGGCCAGGCGGAAGTTCGCCGTGCGCAGGACCCTACGGTGCCACATCGAGCTTGTATCCCGCGCCGCGGACGGTGTGGATCAACGCCGTCTCGAACCCACGGTCCAGCTTGGCGCGCAGGCGGCTGATATGGGTCTCGACGATGTTGGTCTTCGGATCGAAGTGGAAGCTCCAGACGTGCTCCAGCAGCATGGTGCGCGTGACGACACGGCCGGCGTGGCGCAGCAGGTATTCCAGGAGCCGGAACTCCGTGGGCTGCAGGTCGATGCTCTTGCCCGCGCGCACCACCGTCCGCTTGAGGAGATCCATCTCCAGGTCCCCGTGTGAGAGGACCGTCTGTACGTCCTGGAGTGGAGGCCGGCGGCCCAGCGAGCAGATGCGGGCATAGAGCTCGGAGAAGGCGAAGGGCTTCACCAGGTAGTCGTCGCCCCCCGACTCCAGCCCCTTCACCCGGTCATCGATGGCGCCCATGGCCGAGAGGAACAGCGCGGGGGTCCGGACGTGGCCCTCCCGCAGCATCCGCAACAGGGTCAGCCCGTCGAGCTTCGGGAGCATCCGGTCGATGACCAGCACGTCGTACTGGCCGGTGGTGGCCATGAGCAGACCCTCCTGGCCATCCGTCGCATGGTCGACCACCTGGCCCAGCTCGGTCAGCCCACGGCGGACGTATTCCGCTGTCTGCGCGTCGTCTTCGATCAACAAAATGCGCAAGCGAGCCCTCCTGCCAGACGAGGCGAGAGAGGCAGCGCCGCCCCTCTCGTTCCCGTCACCACCGCGTCAGTGCTTCGTGTCCTCGCGCACCCGCAGCACCTTCCCGTCGAGCCCGCTGACCCACACATCGTAGACGCGGTTGTCCTTGACGACACTGACTTCATAGACGGGCTGGAAGCTGTCGTCGTCGATCGACGCCTCGAAGGCCTGGCCGCCCTGGTGTTGCTGGGCCGCGTCGATCGCCTGCTGCAAGGTGATCTTCGTCTGCGCGAGCATGCGGAGCTCCTCCGCATCGGAAGCCATCGCCGAGCCCGCCGCGAGCCCCGTCAGTACGGCGACCGTGGTGAAGAAGGTTTTCAGTCGTGCCATGGGAGTCGTCTCCAGTTCCCTGAACCGTCCAGGCGGCATGCCTGAACGATTCTCATCCTGCACACGGCCGATGACCGGGCTTTGGCGGGAACTATACGGTTTGGCAATGTTGAGGCGGCCGCCCGCCAGCCCAGCATGAGCGACGGACGTGCCTGGCAGGGCTGAAGCGCACAGGGTGAAACTCAGGCTTCTTCGTCGGGCAGGAGCGAGAGGAGCAGTTCGTCGTCGGGGCCGAGCGGACGCCAGCCGGGCGGAGGTGGTGTGGCGAAGAGTGCATCGCTGGCCTGATCAACGCGCTCTTTATGAGTTTCCGGGGTGTAGGCAAACCACGAGCCGAGCGCCTCGGCAACCTTGAAACGGTTGGCGTCGTCCAGCACGGCCGGCCAACCCTCGGGGACGCTCTGTGACCACAGGCGCGCGAACACATCACGCACAAAACGCGTGACCTGTTTACGCCGCTCCGCCTCAGCGAGCAGACCACTCAACACCTGTACTCCGGCGACATCATCCTTGCCCAGTTCCTCTGCCAATAGGTGCAGCGGGACGGCAGGACGCGCATCAGCGAAAGCAGTGAGCGAATCGTAACCACGTTCGCGAACCCGCTCGTACAGGCGCACCTTCACGTTGCCCTGCCACGCACGTCCGTCGCTCATCGCCCTCTCCAGCGGATGAAGGTCACCCTCCCAGAACGGTCCTCGCCCAGGGTCCGCTCCAGGGGTGAAACTCAGGCTTCTTCGTCGGGCAGGAGCGTGAGCAGCAGCTCGTCGTCAGGCCCGAGCGGGCGCCAACCGGGTGGTGGAGGCTTGGCGAGGAGCGCATCGCTGGCCCGGTTGACGCGCTCCTGATGAGTCACTGGAGTGAAGCCGAACCACGAGCCGAGCGCCATGGCGACTTCCATGCGGGCTTCGTCGTCCATGAGGGCCGGCCAACCGTTGGGGAAGCTCTCGTACAGTTCACGCACAAGCTGGCCGCGTACCAGGCGAGTCACTCGATGGCTTCGCTCCGCCTCGTCAACCAGCCCCTTGAAGACCTGCACCGCGTTGAGGTCATCCCCCAGTTCCTCGGTTAGCTCAACCAGTGGGAGGGTTGGGTGCGCGTCAGCGAAAGCGGTGAGCGAACTGAAGCCGCGCTCACGGACCCGCTCATACAGGCGGTTCGCCCAGTTTCCCTGCCAGGAACGGCCCTCGCTCATCACCTTCTCCCGGAGACGAAGTTCATCGGGATTTTATAGCGCCTCATCTCTCTTGCGACGAGCTTCAGGACCGCAGTCGGCGTCAACATCCGGCCTGCCTTGGCCTCAGCCTGGCGCAGTACGCTCATGATCATCTGGTTCCATTCATCGGGCCATGTGCGCCCCAGCTTCCAATTTCCCCCGCCGTGGATGGCCTGATGGTGTGCCTGCTCCAACCTGACGCAGAACTGGTCGATGTCCATCTCGCCGGTGAAGCCGCGCTGCTCGAACCACTCGCGGAATTCCTTGGGCAGCACATGGTGCCGGGGGCGCCTGGCCATGCCAGCCCCCGTTCTGCCCGTCACGCGCATGGCCCGCACCTCGGGCCCCTCGCCGAGCGCCTCGCGCACGCCGCGCGGCAGTTCGCCGTGCGCCATCATCACCTGACCGGCCTGTATCCGCACCGCGGCGCTCACGGCGGGCAGCGAGAGGACGCCGGCCCGTACCAGCCGCTGCATCATCTCCACCCACTCGGCGGAGACGACGATGCGCGTGCCCATCATCACGCCGCCAGAGCCCACCATGAACCCCATGCCCAGCGTGGCGGGAGCCGCCGCGCGCAGCGCGGGCAGCGTGAACTTCAGCGCCGACACCAGGGTGAGCGCCTCCACGGACTCCTTGAGCACCAACGCCTTCTGGAGGTTCTCCGCCCCTTGGCGCACGGCCTCGCGGAATGCATCGAACTCGCCGGTGAGGTGGCCCACCAGCGCGGGCAGGTCATCCGCCGCTGCCTCCACCTGCGCTGGCTCCAGCGAGGAGAGCGCCGTCATGGCGGGCTCGAGCATCTTCTGGAAGCGGTCCATGTCCACGTACAGCCGCTCCACGCTGTAGAGGCGCCGGGAGAGCACGTCGTCGCCGAGGTGGAGAAAGTCGAACCAGACCGCCAGCAGCAGGGAGCCCATCATGGCGGCCTCCAACCGTGGGCCAGCCAGGCGCAGCAGCGCCAGTTGCATGTCCGGCTCCTCCACTTGAGAGGCGGCGGTGGCCAGCTGGGTGGCAGCGGCCAGCTCGGCGTCCATCCACCGCAACTGACGTTCCCCATATTCGACGTAGCGGACGAAGAGGCCGTTGCCCGCGCCAGCGATGCCCTGGTGGCTGGCCTTGAGTCTGGACAGCTCACGGGAGACACGGTGCGTGGAGGCGGACACCTCGTCCACGGCCCCCAGCAACGCCAAGTTGGCCACCAGGGCGCTCCCGGTGTCTTCCGCACCACCCGGCCCCACCGCCGTCACCACCTCTCGCGCATCCTGGCGGCGATGCAGCCGCCGCGCCCCCTCGGCCCCAGGTGTGGACGGCTCACCCGACCATGCGGCCATGGCGCCCTCTCCGTGCGTGGAGCGCAAGTGCATCCCCCGGCCGGGCGGTGGCGTCAGCGGTGCACAGCCGTTGGACAGCAGGGCCAGTACGAGCAGCACCACCAGCGACCTGGAAGTCATCAGCGCCTCCGTGGGGCGGACGTCCAGTCTACCCGCGGGTTGCCCACCAGCCGGGGAGCCGTGGACGGTCGCGGTCGCGGGTGGGGGGATGAACCCGATTCCGCCACACCTACCCAGGTCATCCCCCTGGTGCCGCGCAGGTGGGAGCAGCATCTCATCCATGACGCACAGGGTCGTCTGAGCAACACACCCCCTGGAGGGTTCGAGCCCCCACGGAGGGCGGGTGGATTCCCCACATGCAACCGTGGCACCTTGAACACCCTCGTTGTCCCCCCGGAGACCCCCCCGCGCATGCGACCGCTCCGATGCGCTCCGGCAGCCCTGCTGTGGCTCGCGCTCCTCGCCGGCTCCGCCGCGAGCGCAGCTCCCACCCGGGCCGCCTACGCGCTCATCATCGCCAACAACACCGGCACCGAACCCAAGCAGGCGCCCCTGCGCTACGCCGATGACGACGGCGCGCGCTACTACGAGCTGTTCTCCTCGCGCACCCAGGAGACGGTGTTCCTCTCCGTGCTGGACGCGGACACGCAGGCGCTCCACCCGGGGCTCGCCGCCCGCACGCGTCCTCCCACGCGGGCCGCCCTCAAGGAGGCGCTGCGCCAGCTCAACGCGCGCATGGCCGAGGACAAGGCCCGTGGCGACTCGCCCGTGCTGTATTTCGTCTTCACCGGCCACGGCAAGCGCGGGCCCGCCGGTGAGGGCGCGGTGAGCCTGCTGGACGGGGCCTTCACCCGCACGGACCTCTACTCCCAGGTCATCGCCCCCAGCACCGCCTCCTTCGTCCACCTCATCGTGGACGCGTGTGACTCGTACTTCTTCGTCAACTCGCGCGGCGCGCTGCCGGTGGCGCCCGCCCAGGTGCAGGCGGTGAAGGGCCTGCTGGCCACACGCGAGCTGACGCGCTACCCCAACGTGGGCGCCGTGCTCTCCACCACCCGCGAGCAGGAGAGCCACGAGTGGAGCGCCATCCGCTCGGGCGTCTTCAGCCACCAGGTGCTCTCCGCGCTCTCCGGCGCCGCGGACGTCAACGCGGACGGGCGGGTAGAGTACTCGGAGCTGAGCGCCTTCGTCGCCGCCGCCAACCAGGGCGTGGAGGACGTGCGCGGCCGGCTCGAGGTGTCCATCCAGCCGCCCGCGTTGGACCGGGCGGCGGCGCTGGTGGACATGGGGGACAAGGCGCGCCTGGGCTTCCTCCTGCTGCCGGCGGGCCTGGAGGGCCGGCTGTGGGTGGAGGACGCGCGCGGCCTGCGGGTGGCCGAGCTCCACAAGGAGCGCGAGCGCTCGGTGGTGCTGGGACTGCCTCCCGCGCAGGGCTACTTCCTGCGGGGCGCGGGGCGCGAGGCCTCCTTCCGCTTCGCCCGCGCGGGCGCGGTGGTGGATGGCGCGGGCCTCTCCTGGCGCGACAACGCCCTGGCGGCACGGGGTGCCATGGAGGACGCCTTGCGCGACAGGCTCTTCTCCGTGCCCTTCGGCCCGCGCTTCTACAACGGGTACATGGCCAGCCTCGGGCAGACGCCCGTGGCGCCCGAGCAACAGCCCGACCTCTCGCCATGAGCCTCCTCTCCCTCGCGCTGGCGCTGGCGCTGGCGCAGAGCCCAACCCCGTGCAGGAGCGGTGAGCGGTGGGTGATGCTCCCCTTCCAACCGGTGGCACTGAGCACGGCCGAGGCCCGGCAGGTGGAGGACGCCGTGCGCCGGGCGGCGGAGCAGACTTCCGGCGTGTGCCTGGAGCCTCGTGCGGACACGGTGGCGAAGGTGCGCGCCCGGGGTGGACGGCTCCCCGGGTGCGTGGACGCGGCGTGCCGGGGGGCGCAGGCGCAGGCGCTCGGCGCGCAGCGGCTGGTGCGCGGGGTGGCGCTCGGCGTGGGCGGAGGGCGCAGCGTGGCGCTCACGCTGGTGGACCGCGAGGGCCTCGAGTCCCACGCCGTCGTCGCGCTCTCCGGAGAAGGACTGCCACCCGGCCAGGAGGAGGCGCGGGCCCGCGAGGCCGTCCAGGAGCTGAGGAAGACGCACCTGTCGCCGGCCGGCGCGGTGAAGCGCCCGGGCAGCGCGTGGCCCACGGTGCTGCTGGCGGCGGGAGGCGTGGCGCTGGCGGCCGGGGTGGGCTTCGGACTGGCGGCGCGCAACACGGAGGCGGTGCTCTCCCAGGGCAACGCGGGCTGCTCGGGTGAGGGCGAGGCCTTCCGCTCCTGCTTCACCGGCCGGCTGCGCGAGGGCCAGCGGCAGGCGCGCACGGCCAACGTGCTGATGGGGGCGGGCGCGCTGCTGGGGGCGGGGGGTGCTGTCTTCTTCGTCTGGGAGCTGCCATGAGACAGGGGCTGACGTGGCTGGGATTGGCGGTGCTCCTCGGAGTGGTGACCTGCACCGGGGGGGCCTGCACCTTCCAACCCAACCTCTCCCGCTTCCCCGCGTGTGACGGGCAGGGGGCGTGTGCCTCGGGCTGGACGTGTCTGGCCTCCGAGGGCGTCTGCCTCCCGGACTGCGGCGAGCGCGGGCCCTGCACCGGCGAGGAGCCCTCGAGCATGGGCGCCGACGGGGGCACGGACGGAGGCATGGACGCGGGCACGGATGGGGGCAACCCCGACACGGTCCCGGCGCGGCTCGTGCTCATCCCGGATGCGCCCGGCCCCGGCACGGAGACGGTGAGCTACTTCCACCGCTTCCAGGTCAGCGGCGGGACGCCTCCGTACACCTTCTCCACCGAGGGCGAGCTGCCCGCGGGCCTGTCCTTCGACACCGGGCGGGGAGAGCTCTCCGGCAAGCCGCTCACCACCGGGAAGTCCACCTTCACCGTCGAGGTGGTGGACCAGGGCGCCGAGCCCCAGCGCGCCAGCCAGGAGTTCTCCGTGAGCATCCGGCCCGTGCTGCACCTGGCCGGACCGGACGTCCTCGTGTACTTCGAGAGCGGCAAGGACTACGTGGAGACGCTCTCGGCCACCGGCGGCAAGCCGCCCTACACCTTCGAGCTCTCCAGTGGCGCCCTGCCCTCGGGCATCGTCCTGCGTGGCAATGGCAGACTCGACGGCGCGGCCTACGCGGGCAGCGGCACGCCCCCCTTCGAGGTCCGCGTCACGGACTCCGACGAGCCTCCGCAGACCCGGGTGCGCCGCCTCCAGCTCACCTCCATCTCGTGCTCCGGCGGCGAGGTCTGCATCAAGAGCAGCGCCGTCCCGGATGGGCGCGTGGGCTCGGCGTACACCCACTCCCTCCAGAGCACCCCCGCCTCCGTCACCTGGACCTGGAAGAAAACGGACAGCGGCGCCCTGCCACCGGGCCTCGGCTTGAATGCCGGAACGGGTGTCATCTCCGGCATGCCCACACAAGTGGGGATGTATGAATTCAATGTCACCGCCACGGCCGGGGGCCTGCTCCCTCCGGCGCCCTCGACGCTCACCCTGCGGCTGATGGTGTATTGAGCGCCGGAAGATCCAATCGCCTGTCCTGGCATCAATGCCTGGACAGGTGAGCCCTTCCGGTCCAAGCCAGAAGCAACGAGCCAACTTCCGCCAGTGGCTGCCGCTGCTCTGTGGCGTGCTGCTCGCGGGGGCGATGGTCTGGAGCCTTACCCCGGCCGAGCCCCCCTGCGCCTACGTCGTGGGCCCGGCCGGCGAGGCCACCGTGGCCACTCCCGCCCGTGTCGTCTTCATCACGCCGGGGGAAGCCGCCGCTCCATCACCGAAGGACAAGGGGACTTCCTGGACGTGCTCCAGCGAGGGCGTGAGTGTCCCCGCCCTTCCCGTACACGTCTCCACGCCGATGTTCGAGAACCCGGAAACGCTCGTGGAGGCGACGTCCATCACGCTCCACCTGTCGAGCACGCCGGTGACGCGGGAGGGCCACGTCATGACGCTCGAGGGGGGCGGGCTCCTCGTCCTCCCTCAGCCAGGGCTCTCCGGCTCCATGCCCGAGGGAGACATCGCCGAGCCGTTCATCACCGTCGACTTCGGAGGCAACGTGACGACGGCCCGCTATGTGCCGGCCCCGAAAGCACCCGGACGATGATTTTTTGAAGTCAGCGCACCGCTTCCGACAGGAAGGCGCACACCCGCTCCAGCGACTCCGTGCGCTCCAGCTCCGAGGGGAAGGCGTGGAAGGCCTCGCGCGGGCCGAAGAGGATGAGCGGCTTGCCGTAGCGCAGCGCGAGCACCGCCTCGGACACCGTGCCCGCGCCGCCGGGCAGCGCCACCAACGCCCGCGCGGTGAGCACGTTGAGGTGGTTGCGGCTCATCGGCTCCGTGCCCTGTTCTCCGCTCAACGGCAGGTGCGTATGGATGGGCAGCTCCACCGCCGGATGGGGATAACCCGGCTTGGGCCGCCACGTACCGTCCACCACCGCCCCCGGCACGATGCCGATCGACAACCCCGCCCTCCCCTCCACCGCCACGAAGGACTCCGCCGCCGCGCCCATCACCCCGCCTCCCGCTCCCGTCAGCAGGTGGAAACCCCTGAGGGCGATCCACCGCGCCAGCGGCTCCACCCAGGCCCGGTGCTCCTCCTTCCCCGAGCCCAGCACACCGATGACTTCACGCCGGGTATCCATGGCCTCGCTCCCTGGCCCTCTCCCAGGGGAAGAGGGGACACGTCAGGTTCCGTCAGTCTCCCCGTGGATGCTGGTTCCCACACGCCACGGCGGACACAATCCCGCCTCTTCCTCGAAACGGCCCGCCCATCATGACTTCCTCCGCACCGCTGCCTCCCATGCCCCCGGGCCACTGGCTCTGGGGCCACCTTCCCGAGCGCGCGAGCAACCCGCTCGGCCTGTACCTCGACAGCCAGCGGCGGCTGGGGGACGTGGTGCGCTTCCGCATGGGCTACATCTACGTGGAGCAGCTCACGCACCCCGACCACGTCAAACACGTGCTCGCCGACGCGAGCGCCCGCTACACGAAGGGCACCGTCTTCGACAAGACGCGTCCCCTGGTGGGCAACGGCCTGCTCACCGCCGAGGGTGACTTCTGGAAGCGCCAGCGCCGGCTCGCCCAGCCCGCCTTCCACCGCGAGCGGCTGGCGGCGCTCGGCACGCGGATGACGGACACCATCTCCGAGATGCTGCCGGCCTGGGAGCGCTCGGCGGACGGGGGCACGCCGCTGCCGGTGTTCCAGGAGATGATGCGGCTCACCCTCACCGTGGCGGTGCGCGCCCTCTTCGGAGTGGACGTGGCCCAACACACCCACGCCGTGGGCGAGGCCTTCACCACCGCGCTCGAGGTCACCAACGAGCGCATCATCTCCCCCCTGCCCTACCAGCCGTGGCTCTACCGGCTGCCCACGCGGAGCAACCGCGCCTTCCGCCGGGCGGTGGACACGCTGGATGGGATTGTGCGCGGCCTCATCTCCCAGCGCCGCGCGGCCGGGACGCAGGCAGAGGATCTGCTCGGCATGCTCATGGCCGCGAGCGACGCGGACACCGGTGACACCTTCAATGATGCGCAGCTGCGCGACGAGGTGATGACACTGCTGCTGGCCGGCCACGAGACGACGGCCACCGCGCTGGCGTGGACGTTCCACCTGCTGGCACAGCACCCGGAGGTGGAGGCCACGCTGCACGCGGAGGTGGACGCGGTGCTCGGCGGGCGGATGCCCACGGTGGCGGATCTGCCGAGGCTGCGCTACGTGGGCTGCGTCTTCGAGGAGGCCATGCGCCTCTACCCGCCCATCTGGGCCATTCCCCGCGTGCCCCTGGAGGACGACGTGGTGGATGGCTACCGGATTCCCAAGGGGGACATCGTCATCCTCGTCCCCTACGTCACCCACCGCCACCCGGACTTCTGGCCCGAGCCGGAGCGCTTCGATCCCACGCGCTTCCTCCCGGAGAACAGCAAGGACCGGCCGCGCTGGGCCTACCTGCCCTTTGGTGGCGGGCAGCGCCAGTGCATCGGCAACAACTTCGCGATGATGGAGGCCCAGCTCATCCTCACGCTGGTGGCGCAGCGCTTCCGGCTGCGCGGGGTGCCCGGGGTGCCCGTGGTGCCCGAGCCCCACGTCAGCCTCCGTCCCCGGGGCCCCATGCCCATGCGGGTGGAGCGGCGCGAGGAACTCCCCCGGGTGCGCGTGGCCTGAGGCCGCCACTCAGAGGACGCAGGTGCCGCAGTCCAGCAGGCAGCTGTCCGCGGTGATGCCGAAGCCGCAGCGCTCGCCCTGCTGGCACACGCCGTCACCGCAGCGGTTGATGTCCTGGGGACGGATGCGGGTGGTGAGCGGCTTGTACTGCACGCCGTTGACGGTGCACTGCGTGTAGAACGCGCCGTTGGGGTCCAGCGTGCAGTGCTGCTCGCACTGGCCCACGCGCTGCACCTGCGAGCAGGAGGAGTTGGACAGCAACCCGAAGCCCACCAGGCCGCACGGGCGCGAGGAGCTCTCGTCCGAGGCCAGCGCGCTGCGGTCGTTGCCGGCGAAGAGGCCCTCGTTCTTGAAGACGTTGCCGAAGAAGCACGACTCCTTGCGGGCGAAGGTCGCCATCTCCTCGGAGCTGAAGGGGATGGTCACCTCCTTCGAGTCACGGCCCAGCAGGGAGATGGGGACGTGCAGCCCGTAGTTGTTGGCGTGGGCCGCCAGGCAGGCGGAGATGACCTGCTGCTCCACCAGGGAGGCCGGCGCGCCCCCCGCCCAGTCCGGCGCCAGGCCCATTCCGCCCTGCCACGTATAGACAAGGCCCGTGCTCGGGTTCGTGAAGGTGCGGCTCTCGTTGGCGGGCACCGCGCAGGTCACCATGTAGCGCATGAGCTGCGCATTGCCGGCCGGGTTGCCGTTGAACCAGGTGGCGAAGTCCGTGGTGGACAGGCCATTGAGCGACAGGCCATTGAGCGACAGGCCATTGAGCGACAGGCCATTGAGCGACAGGCCATTGAGCGACAGGCCGTTGTTCTCCACGAGCGCCTGCTCCACGGTGCCCGGCGCCGAGCCTGGCTCCTCCGGGGGCAGCTCCTCCACCCCGCAGCCGGTGGCGCTCACCGCCAGCGCCGTCGTGAGCACCCACGCCACCACGCTCCGACCCGCCACGCGCCCGCCCATCCCGTTCCGCAGACCTTCGAAAGACGTGAAACCCATGGCTCACACCTCCGGCTCTCGGCCGCCTGGGGCTCACCAGGTGGCAAAAGTCAGGGTGGAGATGCGGGAATTTCCCGGCATCGGCCGGAACTCCAGGAAAGCCGTAGAGGTCTGCCTGTCGACAGCACATCCGTCCAAGGCGCGACGGTGGGTTCCTCAGAACGTGAGAGGATCAACACCTCCCGGGGCGTGCGCACAGAGACCTACAGGCGCTCCATGGAAAGGAATTTCCCCGTCAGGGAAAGATGGCGCCCCACCGGAGCCTACCCATTCGTCACCGTGGGAACTCTGGTAGGCACTCCAGGGTGCTACGGCAGGCGCTCCTCGGCCCCCGCGAAGGCGAGCAGGGCGCCAGCGGTGGCATGAGCGTCCTCCATGCGACCATCGGGCTGCTGGTGACGCTCGAGCAGGACCAGGAGGGCCTCGTGGGCCCCACCACCGGCCTCGTCCACGCACTGGAGGCAGAAGGCCAGCTCCGCGCCCAGGTCCACGTTGCCCTGCTCCACCACCCAGGGCGTGGCCACCAGCAACTCCTCCGTCCAGGCCGTGGCGTCCGGATGCGCCGGCGCGGCGCGCAGGTAGCGGGTGTCCAGCAGGTACAGATGCGTGAGCCAGTAGAGGTCCGCCACGCGGGAGACGTCGCGCATGGCGCGGGCTGGAATGGGCAGGCGCACGTCCAGACCGCGCGTGGCGGCCATCTCCCCCAGCAGCCACGCGTGGAGGCCGTGCTCCTCGCCCGCCAGGTGCTCCAGATAGGCCCGGAGGAGGTACGGCTCCAGCGGGGCGTGGGGCAGGCCGCGCTCGCGGCGCACGTACCAGGCATCCACCCGCGCCATGCCCACGTCTGGAGACAGCCCGTCGGGGAGCGCCAGCGGCACCTCGGCCAGCGCGTCCACCGCCGCCTCCAGCGTGGGCCCCAGCCCCCGGCGCGCGAAGGCCCCGGGCGCATGGCCCTCCAACATGTGCAGCGTCAGCGCGCGCAGGGCCCGCGCCTCGTCGTCCTGCCCCTCCGTCAGCGAGAGGAAGGCCCCGAGCGTGCGGTCCACCGCCTCCGTCCGCCGGGCGGGCGGGTGCGTGGGAGGCCCGCGCAGCTGGAAGAGCGCCGTGGCATCCCGGAGGAAGCCGGGGCCGCCGGGCCCCTCCGCCACCGCGTCCGCCAGCACCGCGCCCGCGGCCGAGGCCGCCTGGAGGGCCCGCGTGTAGCGCTCGCGGAAGCCAGGCCCCTCCACCTCCACGCGGTAGCGATCCAACCGCCGGGCCCCGGTCTGGGCGGCGAGCGCCGCCTGGTGCCCGCTCTTGAAGGTGAGGACGAGCGGCGAGTCCGGGAGGGGCTCCACGGGCCGTGCTGGCAGCGAGGCGGCGCGGGTGAGCTCCGGCAGCACGGCCTCGGGCTCGCGAGAGTCAGCGCGGGTGACGGAGAGGGCCACCTTGGTGCGCACGTAGGCCACGCGGCCCCCGAGCTGCGCCTGCAACACGTCATCACCCGAGACGAATACCGCCGGCACACCGGCCTCCGCGGCCAGCGCCAGCACGAGGTCCGCCTCCGACAGTGCCCGCCCGGCGCACGTCCACGCGCCCAGCACGTCCACGGTGTGCGCGGCGAAGCCCACCGGCCCCGCCGCCGCGTGCATGCCCAGACAGGCCACCGCCTCCACCTCGTCGAAGAGGTGCGCGGCGTACGCGTCCTCCGGGAGGAAGCACGGCTCGGCGGCGGGGTGCAGGGCCTCGGGCAGGAGGTTGGACTCTCCGGAGCCGCACAGGTGGCTGTCGCTCACCCGCACCCGTTGGAAGCCGGCGGCGAGCAGGCCCTCCACCGCGGCGTTCACCTCGGCCGTCAGCAGGGCGCGGGCGCGCACGTACTCCGGCATCCCGGAGATGAGCGCACCCGGCGAGTCCACGCCGGCCACGCCCTCGAGGTCCACGACGAGCAGGGCCTGGCGCACACGCATGGGGCGCCTCCTACTTGCGAGCGGCCGGGCCGCCGGACTTGATCCACTTCGCCAGCGCGAGCGCCGTGGGCTCGTCGACGAGCGAGGCGTAGGTGGGCATGGTGGTGCCCGGGACGAACTTCTCGGGGTTGCGGATCCACTTCGCCAGCTCCTGCTCGGGCTTGCCGGCGGCCTGGACGATGCGCTCGTGGTAGCGGGCGCCCGGGGCGTGGCAGAGCGTGCAACCCAGCCGGGCGAAGAGGGCGGCGGGGTCCACGTCCTTGCGGGGCTCGGCCTGGGCGAGCACGAGGGTGGCGAGCTGCGCGGCGGCCGAGGTGCGCACGGGCGTGCCGGGCTCCACGGCCCGGGTGGACACGGAGCCGGGCGTCACGGGGGCGGACGGAGCCATGGCCTCGGGAGCGGTGCGCGGGCGGGCGCCGGGGACGTCGTGGCGGCGCGGGGGGAGCGAGCGCAGGTACTCGTAGAGGGCCTTCATGTCCACGTCATCCGCGCCGCGGTAGCGAGGCATGGGGTAGCGGACGATGGCCCCGGGGGCGAGCCCGTCGCGCACGGCGCGGGTGAAATCCTCGAGGCTCCAACCCTGGAGGCCGGTGGCATCGAAGGTGAGGTTGCTGGAGCGGATGGGGTTGCCATCGGCGCCGAGGAACTCGCGGCCGCCGGAGAAGCCCTTGGGCCCGTTGGCGTCCTCGGGGTCGAGGCTGTCGGTGTGGCAGCCGGCGCAGTCGAGCACGTGGGCCATGTAGCGGCCGTACTCGAGGGTGGGCCCCTTGGCGGGCACGGGGATGCCCGAGGCGGCATGCTCGGGCACCTTGGACACCAGCCCCCAGGCGAGCCCGCCGAAGAAGGAGAACCGCGTGCGGGGCGCCACGGTGGCATCGGCCTCGAAGAGCGCGTGCTGGGAGCGCATGAAGCCCAGCACGGCGGCGAGGTCCTTGTCGCCCATGGGCGAGCCGGGCATGGGGACGACACGCCCATCGCGGCTGACGCCGTAGCGGATGACGCGGGCGAGCTCCTCGTCCTTCGCCGAGCCGATGCCGGCGGAGGGGTGGGAGGTGAGGTTGGCGGTGTGGAGCGCGCCGAGCCACCCGGGCGCGTCCTTCATGGGCGCTCCGGTGGCGCGCTGCGAGTCGGGCCCACGGTGGCAGCCCTCACAGGCCCCGCGGAAGATGCTCTCGCCGCGCGCGAGCGCCTCGGGAGACGTATCCGCCTGAATGGGGGGATAAGCGGTCCTGGAGACACTTGCGCACCCGGACAACAGGGTGCTCCCCACCAGCAGGGTGCCATACACGGTGCTCAGCAGCTGTCGGCGCATCGGATCATGCCCTCCACGGAAATCCAGGATGCCGCAACTGGCTGTCCAAGGGTAGACACCCCGCCCGTCCGCCCGTCCTCCAGGCGGGCCGGACAGCAGGGACTGGAGGACACCGGGGGGAAGCCGGGGATTTTCGTCACGCCCCCACGGCGGCCGGGGGGTATATAAGGACGGCGGCGGGCGGTTGTCCGCCATGCAGCATCCTTTTGACTCCCTCCCGAGTACGGCCATGAAGACCGAGTACGTGCGCCACGGCACCGCGCGGATGTTCGAGAACGACTTCCTCGAAGCGGCCTCGAAGATCCACCCTGTCACTCCGTTCGCCTTCTACATCCCGCTCATCACGGGCATGCTGGGCTGGGCGCTGTGGAGCGGGACGACCCAATGGGGGAAGGTGGCCCTGTTCGCGCCGCTGGGGTACCTCACGTGGTGCTTCATGGAGTACACGCTGCACCGCAACCTCTTCCACTGGGAGGGGAACGGGCCGCTGACCCGGCGTTTCCACGCCATCATCCACGGCTACCACCACACGTACCCGGATGATCCGCAGCGGCTGGTGATGCCGCTGGGCGCGAGCATCCCGCTGGCCATCGTCATCGGCGGACTGTTGTGGCTGGTGGGCCGGCCGGACGCGACGATTCCGTACTTCTTCGGCGTCGTGGTGGGCTACCTCGCCTACGACTACCTGCACTGGGCGGTGCACTACAAGAAGCCGTGGACGCAGTGGGGCAAGACGATGCGGGCGCACCACATGGCGCACCACTTCGCCTGCCCGGACAAGAACTTCGGCATCAGCCACATGTGGATTGATCGGCTGGTGGGCTCGGTGCAGGTGCGCGGGCAGGCGGCTCGCGACGCCGCGGCGAAGCCGGACACCGGCGCGGCGGAGTAGTCCCCCGCGCCGGGGCCTGCCTCAAGGGTGCGCGGCCGAGGCCCACTGCCAGGCGGAGCCCCGGTGCAGGGCCGCGTAGAGGCGGTCGCGCAGCTCGTTGCACTCGGAGTGGGTCAACGAGCGGTCGAGCGCGCGCAGCACCACGCGCAGCAGCACGTTCTTCTGCCCGGGAGCGATGCCGAGCCGCCGGACGGCGGCGGGCGGCAGGGACGCGTAGGGCGTCTCCGAGAGCACCTCGACGGACTCCACCACGCCGGCCTGTTCGCCGAGTGTGGCGCGCGCCCTGTCTCCGAGCTCCTCGTGGGTGGTGTCGCCCTCGAGCACGAGGGACAGGTCGCGGCGGACGGCGGGCATGGAGGAGACCTCGCGGTAGGGCTCCAGGTCGAGCAACTGCGAGGCGATGCGCGGGTCCTCGGCGCGCAGCAGGCGGATGTCGTCCAGGCCCTTGCGCAACATGAGGATGCGATCCATCCCGAGCCCCATGGCGAGCCCCGAGACGCGTGACGGGTCCAGGCCGCTGTCGGCGAGCAGTTGGGGATGGGCCAGGCCGCACTCGCCGATCTCCACCCACTCGCCGTCGTGGCGGACATCCAGTTGGAGTCCGCCGGTGGTGTAGGGGTGCTGGGAAGAAGTGGTGCGCAGCTCTCGGCCGGGGAGCAGGGCGCGCACCACGGTCTCCACCATGTGGAGCAGCTCCCGGACACCGAGTGGTGCACCATGGCGGATGCGCCAGAGGTCCATCTGGTGGGGCTCACCGGTGTGGAGCCGGTCGATGCAGTCGCGGCGGTAGACGAGCCCGGGACAGGCGAGCAGCACATCGCCAGGAGAACGGGGCGAGGCGGCGAGCTGGCGCAACAGGGGAGGAATCATCGCCGAGGTCTGGGTGCGCAGCAGGGCGGTGTCACAGACGTAGCGGGTGTAGCGGGCGTCGCGGGCGGCGCCATCGGGCGGGTAGCGCAGCCGGTCGTAGTTGTCGGAGACGGAGACGATGGGGCTCCGCCGGTGCAGGAGGACATCGCAGCGCCAGGTGTCACGGAGGGCGGCGAGCACGTCCTCGACGAGACGCTGCATGGCATGAGGGCCGGCGGAGGGGTCGGTCAGGTCGCGGATGGAGAGGGCACGGCGGACGGAGTCTGTGCTGAGGATGCAGACGGACATGGAAGGGCTCTCGGGCTGGAGTGGAAGGAGGCGGCGTCAGGAGACGCCGGGACGCTCGGACACCCCCCGAACCCCTGGTCCAGGCGAGCGTCACGCCGAGAGGCGATCCGCGAAGGGAGAACGGGCTAGCGACGCAGCACGGCCTCCCGGCGCCTGGTGGGGCTCGGGGGGCGGCTAAATCGACGCTGGCACGTCAGGAGAATCATCGCTCGAAGAAGGTAAACGCGGTCCACGCCGAAAGCAATCCGGGGCCGGGCGGAACCCTCGGGTACCGGGGAAGTGGCCGCCCGCTCACACCTCGACGAACCGTGTGCCGGTGATGCGCTCGGCCTCCAGGGCCTGCTTGAGATCCTCGGAGACGATGAGACCTTGTGACCAGCCCCAGGTGCGGAAGATGCGGGCATCGCCCACCTTCGTTGGATCGATGCGCAGGCCCGAGACAACGCGGTACCTCCCCACCTTCTCCGGCTGACCATCCTCTGGCTTCCAGTAGTGCACTTCCTCGCACCGGGCATCATCGATACAGCGGAGGGTGCACAGCGTGTTGAGGATGAAGAAGGGCCCGGCATGGCCCTCCACCTCCACGGGGATGAACTGCACGTCCTGGACGCCCAGACGCTCGAAGAGCTGGACGAAGCGGCCATGCACCACGGGGATGGAGACCCCGGCCCAGCTGAAATCCAACGCCACCCCATCTGGCCTGACGGGCAAGCGGACCAATCCCTGGAGCTCGAGTTGCCTGCCTTTGAAGAACTGCCAGGGGTTGATTCGCTCCCCTTGCTCATCCAGGGGGCTCCTCAAGTGCCAGCGACCCGGATGGTAGAGGTCATCCTCCAGTTCGAAGTACCTGGGCATGATTCTCGTTGGCTCCTCAATCCTGCGACTTTGTCACGAGCGTATGGAGTCGTGATCCAGGAGTGCAGACCTCTCTAGCGATTCTCCGGAGTGCCTCAGCGAGCTTGCTCTTGCACTGAGAGAGGGACCCGCAGTCTTCAGTCGCCGAGGCAAGCGTCCTGTATACCTCTCGATGGTACGCCTCGGGGTGAGGACCTTTGTGCCCCTTGAGGTAAATGAGGTTCTCTGCCGCGTCCAGGCTCATCCCCGCCAACTCGAAGAACTGCTCGAACCTGGGCGTCCAGGGCCCTCCGGAAACCGTCGAGATTTCATTCTTGTTCGTGGCCAGGTGGTGCCAGTGGTAGCCCTCCTGGCTCTTGCTCCCATCCGTGCAGGCACTTCCCACCGCGGATGCCGCCGCCGTGCCCGCCGCCACTCCCGTCACCACGACGGTGCCATCGGCCACCATCTGCACCGTTTGCGCGCCCCCCATCGACAGCCCCTCGGGCAGCGCGAACCGGGGCCAGCGCAGCAACGCCCCGAGTCCCCCTTGCGGCACCTCGGGCAACCCCTTGGCCACACCCATGCTGGCCACCAGCATCAACACCCTCAGCCCCGTTCCACCCACCGCCTTGCCGAAGCGCTCGGCCACCGCCTCCAACTCCTCCACCGTCCTCGCCGCCTGCGCCTCCTGGTACAGCCGCACGCACGCGTTCGCGAACCGGCTCAACTCCACCGCCCCCACCGCCAGCGCCAGCCGCAGCGTCCACGTCGCCACGAACGCTTTCGTGAAAATGGGCTCGGGCGTCAGCCACGCCGTGAAATACACCAGCACCGACAGGGCCACGCTCGTCAGGAAGACGCGTGAGCTGAACAGCTCCCTCGCCGCTTCCCGGACTCCCTGACCCATGTAGTGGGGGGACAGCTTCAGCGCCATGAGGAGCCGGCTCGTCTCCAAGGACCCGGGCAGCGCCACCTCCGGCGCACCGAACCGGGACACGAACTCCTCCCGCAGCTGCCGCTCCCACTCTTCCGGCCCCGGCTCCGTCGACGCTCGCACCAGCCGGAAACGGCGGCTCTCCTCTCGTGGGAAGGACGCATGGAAGGCCGCGAGCACCGCCCGCGCCTCCTCCACCCTCACCCGCTCCAGCGCAAGGTCAGGCGCCACCGGCCCGAACGCGAGCCGCAGTGCACCACCGGGCAACGTGCTCGTCCGCACTACCGTGGGCCGCGCCGCACTCCGCCCCTCCGGAGGCAACACCTCCGGGGACGTGGCACACGACACCAACAACAGCCACCACAGGGCCACAACCATCCGCGGCCAGGAGCACTCACTCATGCTCCGGCAGCATGCATGGCCCTCGGACTTCGAGCTACCGCGTACCGAAGAGCCGGTCTCCCGCGTCTCCCAGACCCGGCAGGATGTAGCCGTGCTCGTTCAGCTTCTCGTCCACCGCGGCGGTGTAGACGTGCACGTCCGGGTGGTGCTCGCGCAGGTTCGCCAGGCCCTCGGGGCACGCCAGCAGACACACGAACCGCAGGCTCCCCGGCTTGCTGCGCTTCACCCGGTTGAGCGCCGCCACCGCCGAGTTCCCCGTCGCCAGCATCGGGTCACACATGATGACGTCACGGTCCGCCAGCTGGTTCGGCACCTTGTAGTAGTACTCCACCGCCGCCAGCGTCTTCGGGTCCCGGTACATGCCGATGTGTCCTACGCGCGCGCTCGGCACCAACTGCAGCATCCCGTCCAGGATGCCCTGCCCCGCTCGCAGGATCGCCACCAGCACCAGCTTCTTTCCGTCCAGCACCGGAGCCACCGTCTCCATCATCGGCGTCTCGATGGTCTCCTCGCGCACCTTCAGATCCCGCATCGCCTCGTAGGCGAGCAGCAGGGAGATCTCCTGCAACAGCGCGCGGAACGAGGCCGTGCTCGTGTCCTTGCGCCGCATCAGGGTCAGCTTGTGCTTCACCAGCGGGTGGTCCACCACGGTGCAGTTAGGGTACGTCACGGCGCTCTCCTCGTTGCTCGAGTACTAGAAAGAAGACCCTCACCCCCGGCCCTCTCCCAGAGGGAGAGGGAGGGCACTTCAGAACACCGTCCCGTCGCTCTCGATGCGGATGGGCGGCGTGCCTCCCGGACGCTTCTCCGCGGCGATCTTCCTGCCCGCGCTCCACGTCCCGCCCTGCAGCACCTTCGCCAGCGGCAACTGCTCCGCCGTCATCCCCAGCCGCTCGCGCACCTGCTTCGCCACCTCGTCCAGCAGCGCCACCGTCAGCGCCCGCCACTCCACGATCGGCTCCGAGCCCGGTGCGTACGCCTCCGTCAGCAGCCGCGCGTCCCTCGGCACCAGCAGGCCCATGTCCACCAGCAGGCCTCCGTTGCGGTACTCGGGCAGCCCGGTGAGCACGTCCAGGTCCGTCACCGTGATGCCGCCTTCCTCCAGCGGCTCCAGCAGTGAGTACGTCAGCCACTGCGACAGCTTGTGGAAGGGCACCAGCGACTCCGGACTCCCCTCGCGCCCCATCATCGAGTGCGGCCACACGTCGCCCAGGTTCACCCCTTCCAGCGTGACACGCCCGGGCCAGATGGAGCCCAGCGACTCCAGCACCCGTCCCAGCACCTCGGCCGCGGGCACGCGCGTGCCCCACGCCAACACCTGGTCATACAGAGCACCGGGCCTCGGCAGCGCCCGTCCCAGCCCTTGCAGCAGCGCGAGCCGGCCCTCCAGGCCCGCCAGCGGGTTGGCCTCCGTCACCTGGAAGCCCCGCGCCAGCGACTCGAGCGTCAACCGCTGCAACCCCTCGGCGTCCGCCCGCAGGGGCTGGCTCGGGTCCGAGGAGAACGCCCCCGCGAGGAACATGCGGAAGCTGGCCACGGCCAGTCCCTCGGAGCGCGCATACGTGCCCCCCCCGGGCTCCACGTACTTCCACGTGGGCCCGCTGCCCGCGTCCAGCAGCACGCTCGTGATGACCAGGTCCAACTTCGCCCGGGCCCGCTCGGCGCGCGGCAGCGAGGCCAGCCGCGCATCCAGCTCCGCGTTGCGCCGCACACCGCCCACGTCGAAGTGCCCCCACCGGCTGTGCACTGGAATGTCCAGCGTGGGGTACATCTCGCGCGTCACGGCCAGCACGTAGTCCGCCACCGCGGGCAGCCGATCCATGTCCACGCGGAAGTGCTTCAGCTGGCCGGCGGTGCCCAGCGCCAGCAGGGCCCGGCAGCGCTCGCGGATGGTGCGAGGGCTGCGCAGGTACGCCACGGTGGATGAGGGCTCACGCATCGAGAGACCTGCCCTTCACCTCCGCGAGCTCCTCCTTCGAGGCTACCTTGCCCGTGGTGAAGTAACCGGCGGCCTTCTTCGCCTCCATCTCCACCTTGGCGTCCGCGGGAACCAGCTCCTCCGGGATCGGCACGCGCTCGAGAATCTCGATGCCCGAGCGCACGATGGCGTCGTGCTTCATGTCGCTCATGGACACGAAGCGGTGGATGCGGGTGATGCCCAGCCAGTGCAGCACGTCCGGCATCAGCTCCTGGAAGCGCATGTCCTGAACACCGGCCACGCACTCGGTGCGGTGGAAGTAGGTGGCCGCCGAGTCCCCGCCCTCCTGGCGCTTGCGCGCGTTGTACACGAGGAACTTCGTCACCTCGCCCAGCGCGCGGCCCTCCTTGCGCGAGTAGGCGATGACGCCCGCTCCGCCCTGCTGGGCCGTCTGGATGCACACTTCAATCCCGTGCGTCAGGTAGGGCCGGCACGTGCAGATGTCGCTGCCGAACACGTCCGAGCCGTTGCACTCGTCGTGCACGCGCACGGCCAGCGGGATGTCCGGGTTGGAGATGGTGTCCATGTCCCCGAAGAAGTAGAGCGTGAGCCCA
The DNA here is from genome assembly GCF_001896145.1 of Archangium sp. Cb G35. Lineage (NCBI taxonomy): Bacteria > Pseudomonadati > Myxococcota > Myxococcia > Myxococcales > Archangiaceae > Archangium > Archangium sp. Cb G35. The sequence continues at coordinate 520,983 of NZ_MPOI01000002.1, read as the reverse complement.
CCAATGGGCGGCAGGAACACCTCCAGGTCCGAGCGGGTGATGAGCTCGGGGAACATGCCGCCGGTCTGCTCGAAGAGGCCGCGGCGCAGCTGCGCCTCCGTGAGGCCGAAACGCTTGGCGATACCGGGCAGGTACCACACCGGCTCCACGGCGGCCTTCACCACGCTCACGTCGCCGTTGGCGCAGAGGATGTTGCCGTCCGGCTTGAGACGTCCGGCGGTGATGGCATCGCGCAGCTCGGGCATGTTGATGTGCGCGCGGGTGATGGCGATGGAGGGCCGGAGGTCCACGCCCTGGTCCAGCCAGGAGCGGAAGGCCTGCGGCGCCACCGCGCCCCACGGATCCATCGACACGATGCGCTCGGGGTCCGCCCAGGCCTTGTGGGGGCCGATCTGCACCGCGGGCGCGGTGTTGGTGAGGTCCGCCCGGTGGTCCTGCGTGAGCTGCCCGGCGGCCACGGCGACGGCCCGGTAGATGGCGTACGAGCCCGAGTGTGTACCGATGACGTTGCGCTGTGAGGGATCCGTCAGCGTGGCGATGACGGGGCCACGGCGCATGGGCTCCGGGTCTCCCCAGCGGATGGGGGTGACCTGGGAGTCGCTGTCCGGATGCGAGGTGAGACGGATGTGATTGACGGGTTTCTTATCAGGCATGGGAATTTCGAATCCTCTCAGCTCATCCAGCTGCCATCGGTCCGCGAGGTCCACTTGCGGGTGACCTTCTTCAGGTCCGTCCAGAAACCGAGGCTGGACGCCCCCGTGATGTCACCGTGGCCGAACTTGGACTCGCCGGTACCACCAAACGAGAAGGGCTCGCGAGGCACGGGCACGCCCACGTTCACGCCCACCATGCCCACGCGCGAGCCCTCGACCACCGCCTGCGCCACCGCGCCATTGGTGGTGAAGATGGACGCCGCGTTGCCATAGGGCGAGGCGTTCTCCACCTCCAGCGCCGCCGACAGCGTGGGCACGCGGACGATGGACAGCACCGGGCCGAACAGCTCCCGCTGCGCCGCCTCCATGTCCGGGCGCACCCCGTCCAGGATGGTGGGCCCGAGCCAGTAGCCGCCCGCCCACTTCTCCCCGGCCGGCTTCTTCCCGCGCCCATCCAGCAGCACCCGCGCACCCGCGCGCTCCGCGGCGGCGATGGCCGTCTCCAGACGGGTGAGGCTCGCGCGGTCGATGATGGCGCCCATGCCGGGGCCCACCTCCATCCGCGAGGCACGCTCACGCACCTGCTCGATGATGTGTTGCACGTCTCCCACCGCGAGCAGCACGCTGGCCGCCATGCAGCGCTGGCCGGCGCACCCGGTGAAGGAGTCCACCACGGACTGCGCGGTGAGCGCCTCGTCCGCGTCGGGCACGACGATGAGGTGGTTCTTCGCCCCGCCGAGCGCCAGCACGCGCTTGCCCTGCGCGCTGCCCTCCGCGTACACGCGCCGCGCCACGGAGGACGAGCCGACGAAACCCACCGCGCGCACGTCCGGGTGGGCCACCAGGGCCTCCACCGTCTCGCGGCCGCCATGCACCACGGAGAAGACCCCGCGCGGAATGCCCGCCTCCACCATCAACTCGCCCATGGCGCACGCCGTCAGCGGCACCTTCTCCGAGGGCTTGAGGATGAAGGCGTTGCCCACCGTCACGGCGATGGGGAACATCCACAGCGGCACCATGCCCGGGAAGTTGAACGGGGTAATCCCCGCCACCACGCCGAGCGGCTCGCGCCGGAACTCACAACTGACACCGCGGCTCACCTCCATGCCACCGCCGGTGTCCAGGTTCTGCAGCGAGAGCGCGAAGTCGCACACCTCGATGCCCTTGAGCAGGCCCGCGCGCGCCTCGGCCACCGTCTTGCCGGCCTCGCTCGCCGCCAGGTGCGACAGGCGATCCAGGTTCGACTCGAGCAGGTGGCGGAAGCGGCTCATGAGCGTGGTGCGCTCGCGCAGGGGCGTGGCGCGCCAACCGGGCGCCGCGGCCCGGGCGGCCTCCACCGCCTGGGCCACCCCCTCCGCGGGCGTCAGCGGCACGCGGCCGATGACTCCTCCGGTATAAGGACTGTGTATGTCGAGCAGGGAGGCATCGCGTGGCACCAGCCACTCGCCTCCGACGAGGTTGCGGCAGGTGGTAACGCTCTCGGGCAACTGGACGAAGGACACTCGCGCTCCCCCACAGTGACAACTGCGTGAATTGCGAGCATAACAAGTGCCCGGCAAAACCCGGTAATCCGAGGGGAGCAGGCAGGCTCGGAAAGAAGGTCCGTTTCCCAACATTCGGCCCTTACGACGCGCCGCGCAGTGACAGGGACGAAAACACGCGCCAGGGGTGACCTCCCGCGTCCCCAGGGCCACGCCTCCGCGTCCCAGCGGCCACGCGAGCCCACATCGAGGCCGCGTCCACGCCGAGAGTCCCCTGGCCCCGCCCCTGCACCCGGGAGGGACATGCACACCCCCCTGCTCGTGGTGCTCGCCCTGCTCTCGGGCCAGCCCTTCAAGGCCATGGCCTACAACGTCCTCTATGACGCCCCCGCGGAGGACATCGAGAAGTCGCTCGACGTCATCGAGCGGGAGAAGCCAGACATCCTCTGCCTGCGGGAGCTGACACCGGGCTTCGCCAAGGCCTTCCGCAAGCGTCTGGGCAAGGAGTACCCGCACACCGTGCTCGTCCCCCGGAGGGGCACCTGGGGCATGGGCATCGCGAGCCGGCATCCGCTGCCGCGCACCCGGAGCTTCCCCGAGAAGCCCCACCGCATTCCTGGCATGGAGGCGGACGTGAAACTCGGCGGGCAGCGGCTGAAGGTGGTCTGCGTGCACCTCATGGCGCCCGGGGCGAAACACATCAAGAGCGACGGCCTGCTCGTATCGCTGGAGAAGAACGCGAAGCTGCGCGCGAAACAGGGCAAGGCCCTGATGGAGCGCTATGCCCAGGAGAAAGCGCCCATCCTGCTCCTCGGAGACATGAACGAGGGCCGCGAGGCCGACGCGATGAAAGCCTTCGCCGCCGCGGGCTTCACCCACTCCTGTGATGGACCGAAGGCTTCCTGTGGCAACACCTGGCCCGGCGCCAACACCGCCCTGCCCGCCATGGTGGAGATCGACCACATCCTCGGGCGCGAGCTCACCTTCTCCGAGGCCAGGGTGCTGCGCTCCGGAGGCTCGGATCATTTCCCCGTCCGCGCGCTCTTCGAGTTCAGATAGAGAACAGACATGACCGCGAAGCCCTCCCAGCTGCTCGCCGCCCTCACCTCGATGGCGGTGCTCGCCACTGGATGTGGTGGCAAAAAGCCGCTGCCTCCTCCTGCTCCCGAGCTCTGCACCGGCACCACCGCGCTCGACGTGCTCCCGGGCACGTACCCGAACGTCGTGGCGCCGTCGGACCTCGGTGCCCTGGAAGTGGCCGTGCTCGGGGATGCCACGCTCGATGCACGGACGCTCGACCCGGCTACCGCCACGATGTCCGACCCGGACGGTTCCGCCCCGAGCGTTTCCGCCGAGCCCGGGCTCCGCGAGCAGGACGTGAACGGAGACGGCCTCGTGGACGTCGTGCTGCGCTTTCCCCTTGCCGCATTGAGGGAGAACGGCGTCCTCCACGCGGAGGTGAGCCGCCTGAAGCTGGACGCGAGCACCCGTGCCGGTGCGCGGGTGGACGGATGCGACCGGGCCCGGGCCTCGGGCCATCTCTTCACCCGGCTCCCCGCGCCCTCAGGCCCCCATGCCGTGGGCACCACCGCCTTCTCGTGGGTGGATTCCTCTCGCGAGGAGACGTTCACGGAGGACAAGAAAGACAAGCGCGAGCTGATGATGCGCGTCTGGTATCCCGCCACGCCCACGCCGCGAACCCAGCCCGCGCCCTACTTCCTCGCGCGCCGCGAGGGCATCGCCCAGCTGAAACAGGGCGGCCTCGACCTGCCCCCTGGCGTGCTGGACTTCGTCCACACCCACTCAGTGGCCGAGGCGCCCCTCGCGGCCGGCGAGCGCTTCCCCGTCATCCTCTTCTCGCCCGGCGCCGGCTTCTCCCCCACCTTCTACACGTCCGTGCTGGAGGAACTCGCCAGCCATGGCTACGTGGCCGTGGCCACTTCGCACACGTATACCAACGGTCCTGTCATCTTCCCCGACGGCCGCTACGCCCCCAACACCCAGGAGCCCACCGGCCTCTTCGGCACGCCCTACTTCGACGTGGTGGTGACGGATCTGCGCTTCGTCCTCTCCCAGGTCCGCGCGCTCGACACGGAGGACGCCCGGGGCCGCTTCACCGGGCGGCTCGATCTGGAGCGAGTGGGCGTGTTCGGACACTCCATCGGTGGTGCCGCCTCCACCATCGTCTGCCAGAAGGAAACGGGGGTCCGCGCCTGCGCCAACCTCGACGGTAGCTTCCAGGGCTCCTGGGACAAGGGCATCACCCAGCCGCTCCTCCTGATGCACGCCCAGGCGCACGAGGACGGCACCCATCGCTCCTTCATCAAGGACAGACACGCGCCCGTCTACGAGGTCACCGTCTCCCAGGCGGGGCACCTCACCTTCTCCGACCTCCCGCTCCTGGTGGAGCTGATGAAGAGCTACGACTCGAAGGTGAGCGCCGAGACCTTCGACACGGGAACGCTGGAGCCGGCGGAGCGCACCGCGTCCATTACCCGCGCCTGGGTGCTCGCGTTCGCGGAGGAGCACGTGAAAGGCAGCGGCGAGTCCCCCCTCCTCCACGGAGGCGAGGGAAACGACCCGGCGGTCACACCGAAGGTCCATCCCCGCTGAGACGGCCGACGCTGAGCGCCGTCAGTTCACCGTGGAGGCACCACCCGCTCCCGCGTCCGCCACCAGCTCGCGCACCTGCTCGAGCTCCACCGGCTTGACGAGGTGCGCATCGAAGCCCGCCTCGCGCGAGCGCTGCCGGTCCGAGGCCTGTCCATAGCCCGTCACGGCCACCAGCCGCGGACCCGCGCCGCCCGAGCGCTCGCGAATCCTGCGCGCCACCTCGTACCCATCCATCCCCGGCAGCCCGATGTCGAGGAAGACGACATCGGGAGCCTCGGCGCCCAGGTGCTCCAGCGCCGCCATGCCGTCATGCACCACCGTCACCCGGTGCCCGTCCATCTCCAGCACCTCGCCCAGCAGCTCCGCGGCGTCCACGTTGTCGTCCACCACCAGAACCCGCCGCCCCCGGGTGGACACCTCCTGCCCGGCCGGCACATCCACAGGCGCCACCGGCACGCGCTCCTCGGGCAGCAGCGGCAGGCGCACCGTGAAGACGCTGCCCTTCCCCACACCCTCGCTCGCGGCCTCCACGCGGCCGCCGTGCATCTCCACCAACTGCTTCACCAGCGTCAGCCCCAGGCCCAGGCCTCCCTGCGCCCGGTCCAGCGTGCGCGCCACCTGCATGAAGGGCTCGAAGAGGTGCGGCAGCGCCTCGGCCGGAATGCCCATGCCCGTGTCCGTCACCCGCACCACCGCCTCGCCGCCCTCGCACACCAACGTCAGGGTGATGCGGCCACCAGACTCCGAGTACTTCGCCGCGTTGTGCAGCAGGTTGGTGAAGATCTGCACCACCCGCACCGGGTCCGCCTCCGCCCACACCGGCCTGTCCGGCAGCTCCACGCGCAGCGTGTGCTCCCGCGACTCCGCGAAGGGCCGCGCCGACTCCACCGCCCGCCCCACCGAGGCCACCAGGTCCATCGGGTGCGTGCGCAGTTGAATCTTGCCCCGCGTCACCCGCGACACGTCGAGCAGGTCATCCACCAGCCGCCGCATGTGGTGCACCTGGCGCTCCACCACCTCGCGCTCCCGCTCCGTGCCCAGACCCGCCCGCTGCTTGCGTTCCATGAGCTGCACGGCGGTGAGCACCGGCGCCAGGGGGTTGCGCAACTCGTGGGCCAGCATGGCCAGGAAGTCGTCCTTGCGCCGGTCCGCCTCGCGCAGCTGCTCCTCCACGCGGGCCCGCTCGGCGAGCGCCACGCGCAGCTCGTCCGCGCTCCGCTCCGCCGCCCCACGCGCCCGCACCTGAGCGAGCATCATCAAGAAGAATCCCAGGCTCACCAGCGCGCCCAGCCCCGAGAAGGGCAGCAGCACGATGGGCCGCGCGGCCGTCGCGTCGAAGGCCGGCAGCGAGGAGAAGGTGAGCGTCCAGGGCCGCCCCGCCACCAGCAGCGTGGTGGTGGTGGTGAACATCGGCTCGTACGCCAACGCCTCGGGGTGCGAGCGGTGCATCAGGCGCGCCTCGTCCACCTCCAGGCCGTCGTAGAGCTGGAAGGCCACGCGGGGGTGCCGCTCGGCGCCAAAGATGCCGTTGAGCAGATCATCCGCGCGGAAGGGGCAGTAGACGAAGCCCTCGAGCAGCTCGCGCCGCTCCTCCAGCGTGGCCGGCACGCGCCCTCCCTTGTAGACGGGCAGGTACAGGAGGAAACCCGCCTGCTTGTCCTCGCGGATCTCCTGCTTGAGCGTCACCTTCCCGGTGAGGGCGGGCTCCCCCGTGTCCCGGGCACGGGCCATCGCCTCCCGGCGGATGGGCTCGGAGTACATGTTGTAGCCCATGGCCGCCAGGTTCCTCATGTCGCGCGGCTCCAGCAGGGTGATGGAGTGGATCTCCTCCCCGGGCACCTCGGGCCAGGCATGGAAGCCCGGCAGGCCCAGGGTGGTGCGCGCCCGGTGCTCGACCTGGGCGCGCTCCTCGCGCGGGAAGCGCCGCGTGAAACCGAGCCCCTGGATGCCCGGGTACTTGGACTGGAGATCGAAGAGCCGCACGTACGCGGAGAACTCCTGCGGCGTCACCTCCTGCTGGGTGGCGAACAACCCCTCCGTCCCCTGCAAGAGCGCGACGTACGTGTCCAGACGGCGCTGGATGCGGTCGGACGTCGACTGCACCAGGTTCTCGAAGCGCGCCTCGTCCCGCGCACGCGCGGACAACCCCAGCAGCACGCATACGCAATACGTGAGCAGCAGGCAGAGGGCGAGCACGCCCACGGGCAACAGGTGCCGGGGCAGGCGATGGAAGGGAGAGGAGCGAAGCAGCGTCATGAAGGCGGGCAGGTAGACCAGCGTCCGCTGCCATTCCCCCACACGTGCGGGCCAGCTTCACGCGCCGGCGGGAGATGAGCGGACCCGGTGCTCGGTGCACAACCCTTCAGGGAGTCCGCCCCATCCCCGGTGTGACCCGCCCGGCGAGTCACCCGGGCCGCGGCGCGACTCTCTCCAGGAAGTGGATGGCCAACGCCTTCCTGCCCCGCCGGGCCGCTTGCATTGCCCGGGGTCTGGTCGCTCCCTAACTTGGGGCCCAGCCATGTCGGGTGCCGCGGCACGCGACACCGGAGCCGGGTGGGGATGCTGGGGGAAGACCATGGCGGGAAACACCGGTCGGAATGGCACTGGAGGCGGCTCGGGCTCCGGGTTCGAGGACTCGGACTTCGGGGACGTGCTGCTCCAGGCCGTCTCCCAGGAGTCCGCCCTGCTGCGCATCCCCACGCTCGGCGAGCGGCTGGGAGGCGGCGACGGCCAGCGGTTCGAGATTCTCGAGCAGCTCGGCGGTGGCACCATGGGCCGGGTGTTCCGCGCCTGGGACGCTCAGCTGCGGCGCGAGGTGGCGCTCAAGTTCCTGCTCCCCGGCTCGCCGCTGGACGAGCACCAGCTCTTCTCCCTGCTGAGGCAGGAGGCCCTGGCCATCGCGCAGCTCGCCCACCCGAACATCGTCCGTCTCTTCGACACGGCCGAGTGGGTGGGAGCCGCCTGGGAGCCGCGCATCCCCTTCCTCGTCATGGAGTGTCTGGAGGGCGAGTCCCTCTCCGTGCTGCTGCAACGCGAGCCCCGGCTGGAGCCACGGCGTGCCCTCGCCATCCTGGCGGGCATCGCCGCAGGGCTGGCCCATGCCCACGAGCACCACGTCATCCACCGCGACCTCAAGCCGAGCAATGTCTTCCTCACGAAGCAGGGCGAGGTGAAGCTGCTCGACTTCGGCCTGGCGTGGCTGCTGGAGGAGGGCAGCGCTCCGGGCTTCGAGGATCTGCCCAACGCCGGCACGCCGGCCTACATGGCGCCGGAGCAATGGCGGAGCGAGCGGCAGGACGAACGCACGGACATCTGGTCCACCGGCATCGTGCTGCACGAGATGCTCACCGGAACCACGCCCTACCCGAACGCCCACCTGCAGGAGCTGCGTGCCCGGGTGCTCTCCCCCGAGCCCATCCCGTCCGTGCGAGAGCACCACCCGGAGCTGCCCCGGGAGGTGGAGCCGCTGCTGCGCACGATGCTGGCCAAGCCTCCCGAGCGGCGCTACCAGACGGCGCAGGAGCTCGTCGAGGAGCTGCGCGAGGTGAGGGAGTCGCTCGGCCTGCGCGGGCAGGCCCCGCGCCGCGTGAGGCCCGAGCGGCGGCAGGTGACGCTGGTGTCCTGCCGGTTGACGGGGCTGGCCGCGCCCGGGCAGGTGCTGGACGCCGAGGACATCGGCGAGCTGGAGGAGGCCTTCCACCAGCAGTGCGCGGAGCTCGTCCAGCAGCGCGGGGGCTCCATCGTCCTGGCCATGGGCGACGAGGTGCTGGCCTGCTTCGGCTACCCGGCGGTGCGCGAGGAGGACTCGGAGCACGCGGTCCAGGCGGGGCTGGCCCTGGCCCGGGAGCTGCCCGCCGCCCTCCAGCGCAAGCTGCCCCGGCTCGCCTCGGACGTGCTCGCCGTGAAGGTGGGCCTGCACACGGACCAGGTGACGCTGAGCGAGCCCCCGCGCGAGCACGGCAACCGGACGCTCGTGCTGCAGGGCGAGGCCCCGAAGGTGGTCACCTGGCTGGCGGCCCGGGCCGGGCCCCACACCGTGGCCGCCAGCGAGGCCACCTGGGCGCTGGTGCGCGGGAGGTTCGAGGCCGAGCCGCTCGGCACCTTCGTCTACGAAGGCATCTCGGGGGCGTCGCGCCTGGGCGTGTACCGGGTGCTGAGCGAGCGGCCCTCGTCGTACCGCTTCGAGAAGGCGATCATCACCGGAGGCCTCACGCCGCTGGTGGGCCGCGAGCAGGAGCTGCAACGGCTGCTCTCGTACTGGGAGAAGGCCCGGCGGGGCCAGGACGGCTTCGTGCTCGTCACCGGCGAGCCGGGAGTCGGCAAGTCCCGGCTCATCCAGGAGCTGCACGCACGCGTCTGCCAGGACACCTGCATCCACTTCCAATGCCAGTGCTGGCCGCAGACCAGCACCAGTGCCTTCCAACCCATCATCGAGGTGCTGAGGCGCCTCTTCGCCTCGCGCGCGGTGGGGCCGGAGTCGCTGGGGCTCTCCGCGGAGCACGCCTCCCTGTTGAGCCAATTGCTGTCCCTGCCCGAGTCCGAGGCACGGCCTCCCCTCCAGCTCTCCCCGGAGCGGCGCAAGGAGCGCACCCTGGAGGCACTGGCGTCGCTGCTCTCGCACGTGGCCCGGCAGCACCCGGTGCTCGCCGTGGTGGAGGATCTGCACTGGGCGGACCCCTCCACCCTGGAGCTGCTCGGCTACCTCGTGGAGCGCGTGGAGCCCGAGCGCATCCTCTTCGTCCTCAGTGCCCGGCCCGACTTCCACCCGCCCTGGCCCGCGCACCCACGGATGCACCGGCTCACGCTGGAGCGGTTGTCTCCGGAGCACACCGCGGCGCTGGTACGCGAGGCCGCGGGAGGGCGCGACCTGCCCCCGGAGGTGATCCGGCAACTGGTGGCCCGGACGGATGGCGTCCCCCTCTTCGTGGAGGAGCTGACGCACATGGTGTTGGAGCGAGGCACCCCGGACGCCATCCCCATCACCCTGCACGAGCTGCTGCTGGCGCGGTTGGATCTGCTCGCCCCCCGGCAGAAGTCACTGGCCCAGGAGTGCGCGGCCATCGGACGCAGCTTCTCGCACGCGCTGCTGGCCACGCTGACACGCCGGAGCCCGGCGGCGCTCCAGCGCGACCTGGAGGAGCTGGTCGAGGCCGGGCTCCTTCAACCCCTCAACGAGCGGGCCGGGCTGGGCTACCGGTTCCGCCATGCCCTCATCCAGGACGCGGCCTGGCAGTCGCTGCCGCGCAGCGCACGCCGGAAGCTGCACCACCGCATCACCGAGGCCCTGCTGGAGCAGTCCCCCGAGGTACGCCAGACGCAGCCGGAGCTGCTCGCCCACCACTACACCGAGGCCGGTGAGGACGAGCCGGCCATCCACTACTGGTTCCAGGCCGGGCAGCGCGCCAGCGTGCGCTCGGCCAACCACGAAGCGGTGAGCCACTTCCAGCAGGCCCTGCGGCTGTTGCGCCTGCAGCCGGACACGCCGGAGCGGCTCCAGGAGGAGTTGCGGCTGCTCATCTCCCTGGGCATCCCGCTGGCCCAGGTGCAGGGCTACCGCTCCGCGGAAGTGGAGCGCACGTACGGCCGGGCCCGCGAGCTCATCCATCAGGTGGGCGAGGCACTCCCCCGGCTGCAACTCTCCTACTGGGGGCTCTTCGTCTATTCCTTCTCCCGGGCCGAGTACGGCGTGGCGCACGAGCTCGCTGCGCGGCTCGTGGCGCAGGGCGAGCGCCACCAGAACATGGAGCTGCTCGCGCTGGGGCACCGGATGATGGCGGCCACCTTCTACATCTGGGGAGAGCTGGCCGCGGCGATGGACCATGTCGAGCGGGGACTGGCCTGTCCGGACCTGCCGCTCGAGGCCCACCGCGTCATCGCCGAGAAACAGTGGATCAACCCGCGCGCCACGACGCTGGCCTTCGGGGCCATGGTGTACTCGGCGCTCGGGCGCGAGCAGGAGGCCCGGCGCTCCAGCCAGGAGGCGCTGGAGTTGGCGCGGCGCATCGGCCACCCGCATACGACGGCCATGGTGCTGAACTACATCTGCGTGGCCTGCCAGCTGCGCCGGGAGGCCAGGTGCGCCCTGGAGTGGTCCGCCCAGGCCATCGCGCTCGCGCACGAGCATGGCTTCCGGGCCTCGGAGATCTGGGCCACGCTCATCCAGGGCTGGGCCATGGCCGAGCTGGGACAGGCCCGCGCGGGGCTGAAGCTCATCCGCGAGGGCATCGCGGCCTGGAGGGGCCCGGGCATCAGCGCCGGCCTGTTCCACCACGACCTCGGCCTGATGGCGGAGCTGCACCTGAAGCTGGGACAGCCGCACGAGGCGCTGGCGCTCCTCAATGAAGCGCTGGAGCGGGCGCCCACGGAAGGCCAGCACTTCTACGAGGCCGAGCTGCACCGGCTGCGAGGCGAGGCCCTGCGGGTGCTCGACCACGAGCTGGACGCGCGCGAGTGCTTCCTGCGCGCCATCCAGGTGGCCCGCCGTCAGGGGGCCCGCGCCTTCGAGCAGCGGGCCCGGGAGGCACTCGGAGCCCAACCTCCAGAGCACCGCCACCTGTAGCCTGGGGGCTCAGAAGGGCCGCTGGAGCCGGTAGCCCATGCTTCCCCCCGCGTGGACCTCCACCCCATCCAGCTCGGGCTGGAACCTGCCCTCGATGCGTGCCCGGCGCAGGCCCCTGTCCAGGCGGAACACCGCGTTGTTGAGCCAGCCACCCTTGATGAGGAACTCGGCCATCTGCTGGGACTCCCAGCCCAGCCGCAGCTTCACCTTCTCACGCTCCTCGGGTCCCGCCGCCAGCAACCCGAGCACGTTGTTCCAGACGCGGTCGCGGTAGTACCGGAGCCCCGCGCTGGTGGCGAGCTCGTCGAACATTCCACCCGCCCTGCTCAACAGGCCCATGGCTCCCCGGAACTCCCGGCCCAACACCTCCTGGAGCTTCGGGTTGGTGCGCACGAGGACGTTGTTCATCTGGTCATGGTCGAACTTCCACCGCGCCATGAGCTCCAGGGTCCGGCGCTCCCTCGCCCCCGGCTCCCTCACCTCGTGCCGCAGGCGCAGCAAATCCTCGCGGACGACGTCATGGATGCCCTGGGCCAGGTCGAAGTTGATATGGGCATTGATGCCGAGCAGCATGCACAGAAGGATGCTCGGCCGGGGCCTCGCGGCCTGCTCCATCGCCAGGCCCCAGGCCTCGCAGATGGGCTTGTTGTCGGGGTAGCACGCCCGTGAGCGCGTGAGGGACTCGAAGTAGAGCCCCGCGAACCGGCCCGCGAGCCGATCCACCCAGGAGGGGTCGAAGAAGATGGGGCCCGTCTGCTCGAAATCCCCCGTCCCATGGACCGCCGCGTTCACCTGCGCGGTCATGACGTAATAGGCGCGCAGGAAGATGGCGCGCCCGTCATTGCGCGCGTAGAGCATCTTCAGCTCCTTCTCCATGCAGCACAGCGCCTCGCCCGTGGTCCGGGGCTGGTGGCGCGCGTCCCTGCAATCGGCGCCGCACTCAAGCAGCGGAGCGGTGGAGGTATCATCCATGGCAACTCTCCCTCTCGGTTCCCGTCGTCCAGGGCGGATGGAGAGGGAGAGCGCCATTTGTGACGCGGGCCGCCATCGCCCGCCTGCCCGCTCAGTCGCGGCGGTACATCGTCACCACACACGCGCCGCCGAGGCCGAGATTGTGCTGCAACGCCACGCGGGCGCCCTCGACCTGGCGCTGCTCGGCCTGGCCACGGAGCTGCCAGACGAGCTCCGTGCACTGCGCGAGACCCGTGGCGCCCAGCGGGTGGCCCTTGGAGAGCAGCCCGCCCGAGGGGTTGGTGACGAACTTCCCGCCGTAGGTGTTGTCGCCGTCCCAGATGAACTTCTCCGCCTCGCCCTCCTTGCACAGGGAGAGCGCCTCGTAGGTGAGCAGCTCGTTGGCGGTGAAGCAGTCGTGCAGCTCGACGACGTCCACAGCCTCGGGGCCGAGGCCGGACTTCTCGTACACCTGCTTCGCGGCGAGGGCGGCCATGTCGAAGCCGACCATCTTGATCATGCTGTCGCCGAAGCTGGAGGGCAGGTCCGTGGTCATCGACTGGGCGGCGATGTACACGGGGTTGGAGTGTCCCAGCTTCCGGGCGAACTCATCCGAGCAGACGATGGCCGCGGCGGCGCCGCACGTGGGCGGGCAGCACTGGAAGCGGGTGAGCGGATCGAAGACCTCGTCCGAGGCGAGGACCTCCTCCACCGAGAGCGTCTGGGTGAAGAGCGCGAAGGGGTTCTTGCTGGCGTGCTTGCGGGCCTTCTCGGAAATCTTCGCGAAGGTCTCGCGCTTCGTGCCGTACTTCCAGCGGTACTCGCGGCCGGCGCCGCCAAACATCTGCGCGGCGAAGGGCGACTGATTCATGCCCTGGGCGCGGTTCATGGTGTCCACGTGGCGCTCGAGCGGATTGGCGCGGTCGTCGAACTTGGAGGCGAGCGCGCCCTTCTCCATCTTCTCGAAGCCGAGCGCGAGGACGCACTCGGCCATGCCGCCCTCGACGGCCTGGCGCGCGAGGTAGAGCGCGGTGGAGCCGGTGGAGCAGTTGTTGTTCACGTTGATGACGGGGATACCGGTGAGGCCCACCGAGTACACGGCGCGCTGGCCACAGGTGCTGTCACCGAAGACGTAACCCGTATAGGCCTGCTGGATGTCGCCATAGGAGATGCCGGCGTCCTTGATGGCCGCCTGCGCCGCCTTGGACGCCATGACGTCGTACTCCTCGCTGGCGCCCGGCTTGGCGAACTTCACCATCCCCACTCCGATGACATTGACTCGACGTCCCATGGTTGTTGTCCCTTTCTCTTGGAGCGGATTGATGACCATCCGGTGGGTTACAGGAAACGCAGGCGCCGGGCCGCCAGCACATCCCCGTCCACGCGCAGCTTGCCCTGCATGTACAACCGCGTGATGGACTGCGGGTCTTCCTTCAAGGTGACCAGATCCTCGTCGGAGATGCGCACCGTGGTGTCTGGCTTCTCGACAGTCCCCTCGCGCACGCCCGGAGTCTCCCGACCGTCCACCACCCAGGAGCCCTTGGGGCCGGTGACGAGGAACTGGATGACAGCACCCAGCTCGCGGGCCAGCTCGGGCTTCTGCGCCAGCCGCTCGCCGAGCGCCTTGAAGATGGCCGGAGCCTGGCCGTTCCCCGTCTTCTCGCCGCCCGAGTCCGGAGCCGGAGCCGCGGACGCCTTCGCGGGAGCCGAGCCCTCCCCCGCCGGCCCCACCTTCGCGAGGAAGCCGAGCTTCTGCGAGGCCATCACGTTGCCGGTGATCTTCAGCTTGCCGCCGAAGTAGAGCTTCTGCGGATCCGCCTTGCCGGAGGTCATGGCGAGGAAGTCCGCGTCGGTGAGCTCCAGGGTGCAGTCGGCCTTGCCCTGGGCGCCCTCCTGCACCGAGCCCGCGCCGTTCTTGAGGTCCAGCGTCCAGGCGCTGTCCGGCTGGGTGAGCTTGAAGAGGTAGACGTTGGCCACCTGGGTGATGAGCTCGGGGTGCTGGGCCACATAGGCGCGAATGGCCCCGAAGACCCTGGCGCTGGCGGAGCTTCCACTGGCCGCGGCGGGAGCGCTGGCCTGCGCGGCGGGCTTCGCCTGGGCCGTGGGAATCTCCTTGTGCAGCTCCACGGCGGCGTTGCTGATGACGACCTTGTCGCGCTCGACGGCCTTGCAGCGGATGATGACGCGCTCGCCGTCCTTCCACATCTCGGTGCGGAGCGTCTCACCGGGCAGCACGGTGTCGGCGAAGCGCACGCGGATGCTCTTGAAGAGGCGCGGGTCTCCGTTGGCGAAGGCCTTGATGACGTGGCGGCCCACGTAGCCGAAGGTGCACAGGCCGTGGAGGATGGGCTTCTGGAAGCCGAAGTTCCGGGCGAACTCGGGGTCGGCGTGCAGCGGGTTCCAGTCACCAGACAGCCGGTAGAGGAGCGCCTGGTTCTCGTGCGTCTTCTCGGTGATGACGGCGTCGGGTGCGCGCTCCGGGGGAGGAATGTCCGTCACGGGCCCGCGCTCGCCCCCCCAGCCGCCCGCGCCGCGGACGAAGGTGGTGATCTCATTGCGCACGAGCGGCTCGCCCGTCTGCGCGTCGTAGCTGGTGACCTCGGTGACGACGAGCGCGTTCTTGCCCTTGTCGAAGATGTCCTTGATGCGGCCCTTGTGGCGCAGCGTGGCCTTGGCGGGCAGCGGGCGGAGCAGCTCGGTGTACTGCTCGCCGTGGAGGACGCGGTCCAGGCCGTAGTTGAGCCCCGGGGCCTGCTTGCCCTCGGCGGACATCTTCAGGACGGAGTTGAGGGCGGGGATGACGCCGTAGGTGGGCAGCGGGCGGAAGCCCTCGCCGTGGAGTTCGTAGACGTACTGGAGTTCCTTCGTGTCGAGCGGATCCTGCGCGGCGCCCACGCCGAGCGCGTAGAGCGAGAGGTCACGCTCGTCATAGGAGGAGCGGGTCTCGGGGAACTCGTAGCCGAGCGCGGCGTCGACGTCGATGAACTCGTTGCCGCCCTTGCTCTGGGAGGTGAGGTTGTCCATGACCGGCTGCATGCCGGAGGCCACGTCGGTGGGGTGGGTGGCGCCGGTGAAGCCGGTGATGGACTCCCAGGACTTCTGGACGGCCTCGGGAGAGATGGCGCGGCCGAGCTTGAACACCTTGCCGCGGGTGCGCTCCCAGCGGAGCTTCGCCATGAAGCCACCGCCCACCTCGAAGAGAGCGCCGGTCTCCTGGCAGTCCTCGTGGCAGAGCCAGGCGGCGAGCGGGCTGACGTACTCGGGGCGGAGCGCATCGACGACCTCCTTGGGGAGGATGGTCTCGGTCATGCGGCTGCCAGCGATGGGGGCGATGGCGTTGACGAGGATGTTCTTCTTGCGGCCCTCGATGGCGAGCGTGTTGGCGAAGCCGACGAGGCCGAGCTTGGCCATGCTGTAGTTGGCCTGGCCGAAGTTGCCGTAGATGCCGGCGGCGGAAGCGGTGAAGAGAATGCGGCCGTAGCCCTGGTCGCGCAGGTGGGGCCAGACGGCCTGGGTGACGCGGAAGGCGCCGAGCACGTGGACGCGGTAGATGAGCTCCCAGTCCTGCTCGGTCATCTTCTGGAAGCTGGTATCGCGGAGGATGCCAGCGTTGTTGATGACGATGTCCACGCGCTTCCAGGTATCGAGCGCGGTCTGGACGATCTTCGTGCCGTCCTCGACGGAGTCGTAGTTGGCGACGGCCTCGCCGCCAGCGGCCTTGATTTCAGCGACCACCTTGTCGGCGGCCTCGGAACCACGGCCGCCGCCGGTGCTGGAACCGCCGAGGTCATTGACGACCACCTTCGCTCCACGGCTCGCGAGCAGCAGCGCGTGAGAGCGGCCCAGGCCATTACCGGCACCGGTGACGATGGCGACCTTCCCGTCGAAACGAAGCTCGTTGCCCATTCAGTCTCCTTGCGGAGCGAGAGCAGACGACGAGCCGGTCACTTTGACAAGTGAGTCAATCCAACCCAAGAACCCCTCTCCCCTCGGGAGAGGGACGGGGTGAGGGTGCCACGCCCCCCGGGTTTGACTCCGTGTGCGCCAAGAGCGCGCCAGAAGTTCGCCGAGCGAAACGACGCTCCGCGTTACGGATGCGCGTGGCGCTCACTGTCGAGGTGCTTCATCTGTTCCGCGCCATACCGCTCGCCGGAGATGTTCACGATGGAATCGAGGGCCGAGAGGTCCTCCTTGGACAAGGTCCGATTCAGAGCACCCAGCGAGTCCTCGAGCTGCGCGACAGTCTTTGCCCCCACCACGGGAACGAGAGTGGGCTGGCGCGCGAGCACCCAGGAGACGGCGAGCTGCCCCGGGGACATGTTCCGCTCCCGGGCGAAACGCTGGAGCTCACCCACGACATCCTCGTTCTTCTCCCGGTTCGAGCCGGTGAAGCGGGGCAGATACGCGCGGTAGTCGCCCGAGCCCTTGGGCTTGCTGCCGGTGAGGAGACCCCGCGAGAAGACACCGTAGAGGGTGGCGCTGATGCCTAGCTCGGCGAGCGCGGGGAAGATCTCCGCCTCGGGGCCGCGGCTGGCGAGCGAGTACTCGATCTGCAGATCGACGATGGGGTGGACGCGGTGGGCGCGGCGGATGGTCTCGACGCCAACCTCGGAGAGGCCGATGTGGCGCACATAACCAGCCTTCACGAGCTCCGCGATGGCGCCGATGGTGTCCTCGATGGGGACGTTGGGATCGAGCCGGGCGGGGCGGTAGATGTCGATGACGTCCACGCCCAGACGCTTCAGGCTGTAGGCGACGAAGTTCTTCACGGCGGCGGGGCGCGTATCCACGCCGCCCCAGCTGCCATCCGGGCCGCGGAGCGCGCCGAACTTCACGGAGAGCTGGACCTTCTCCCGGCGGCCGGCGATGGCCTTGCCCACGAGCATCTCGTTGTGGCCCATGCCGTAGAAGTCACCGGTGTCGATCAACGTGACGCCGCGATCGATGGCGGTCTGGATGGTGCGGATGCTCTCGGCGTCATCGGTGGCACCGTACATGCCAGACATTCCCATGCAGCCGAGTCCCAGCGGGAATACCTCGGGGCCCGTGGAGCCGAGCTTCACCGTGCGCTGCGTCTGCTTCGAGTCGTGCGTGCTCATCGTTCGTCTCTCCTTCTGCGCAAAGACTATGGATCGACACGCTGAAATCCAATGAATAGGATGTATCTGAATCATGCACGGCATCTATGAAAAGGATCTCGACCTCAACCTGCTGCGAGTCTTCGTGGTGGTGGCGGAGGCGGGCAGCGTCACCGAGGCGGCGAGCCGCCTCTACCTCACACAGCCGGCGGTGAGCGCGGCGCTGAGGCGGCTCACCACGGCGGTGGGTGCACCGCTGTTCGTCCGGGCGGGACGAGGGCTCGCGCTCACGACACGGGGGCGGCGCCTGTTCACCACGGCGCAACCGCACCTGCAGGCGCTCGTCGAGGCGGCCGTCGCTCCAGCGGCGTTCGACGCGAAGACGAGCGAGCGGACGGTGCGGATTGGCCTCTCGGACTCGAACGAAGCCTGGCTCCTCCCGCCGCTCCTCCGGCTGCTCGCCGAGGAGGCACCCCGCATGAGGCTCATCGTGGTTCCGGTGCAGTTCCGCACCATCGCCGAGGCCCTGAGCTCCGCGGCGGTGGACCTCGCGGTGACGGTGGCCGACGAACTGCCCGCGGGCACGCGGCGCCTCGAGCTGTTCACGGGAGGATTCGTGTGTCTCTTCGACCCACGGCACACCCGGCTGGGAAGAACCCTGACCCTGGAGCGCTACCTCGCGCACGAGCACGTCATCGTCTCGTACAACGGGGATCTGCGAGGCATTGTCGAGGACATGCTGGGGGTCCAGCGGCGCGTGCGGGTGTCGGTTCCCACGTTCCACAGCGTGGGTGCGCTCGTGGAGGGCAGCGCCCTGCTCGCCACGGTGCCCGCCATGGTCGCCCGGGAGGTCATCTCGGTGCGTCCGAACCTGCGTACGGTCGCACCACCCATGTCCCTGGGGAGCGCGCCCATGGAGCTGCTCTGGCGGAGCACGGTCGAGGACGACGAGGCCATCCGTTTCATGCGCGAGCGGGTGGTGCGAGTGGCGGAGGCGGCGCAGGGCCCGGCTTCTTCGAAGAGGGCCCAGGCGTCCATGACCGCCCGTGAGTGAGCAGGCATGCGGAGGGGCGTTCCCCCTGTACGCGAGTGCCACTCGCGCGTGAGAGCGGGAGCAGAGCGCCCACCCTGACGCCCGATGGAAGAAGGCACCTCCCGATCCCCACCCTGAAGAGCGGAGGCGGGCTCGTGACAGGACCCGCCCGGCATGAGGCACGGAGGGATGGGACATGCGTGGAACCTGGACGAAGACGGCACTCTTCACGCTGGTGGCGATGCTGGGAGTCTCCGGTTGCGGTGGCCCGATGGAGGACGAGGGCCCCACGGATGAGCAGGAGGAGCTGGCGCTGGACGAAGGTGACGTGAGCGCGCTCGAGGGAGACAAGCCCTCCTGCAAGAAGGTGAAGGCGGACCCGGAGCTGCTGTGGCCGCCGAACCACAAGTTCCACACCGTCAGGCTGAGCGGAAAGGACGACTACGGAAAGCCCTTCAGGGTGACCATCAAGAAGGTGCTGCAGGACGAGCCCGTGAATGGCCCGGGTGACGGCAACACGGAACCGGACGCGAGGTGGGTGGGCGATTACCGGGACCGGGTGCAGGTGCGGGCGGAGCGCAGCGGCCAGGAAGACGGGCGCGTGTACTGCATCACCTTCACGGCGAAGGACAGCAAGGGCAACACGTGCACGAGCACCGTGGAGGTCGGCGTCCCGCACGACATGGGCGGACAGTCGGAGCCAGTCAACTCCGGGTGCAAGTACGACTCGTTCGAGGACTGAGCACGGACAGCGAAGCCGGAAGCCGCTGTGACTGGCGGCTTCCGGCCCCTCATGGACTAACCGTTCCGCCGGCGCCGGGAACCCAGGCCCACCAGCGCCAACAGCGCCAGCATTCCCGCGCTCCCCGCGCTGGTGCTGTCACAGGCGCATCCACCCGCCTGCTCCGGCGCCTCGAGGCTTCCCGTCACCGGAATCAGCGCCTCGGCCTCCGTCTCTCCCTGCAACCACACCTCCACTTCATTCTCGGCCTCGCCCTCCGTCTGGGGCTCGAAGGCCACCGAGATGGTCGCGCTTCCTCCCGGCGGGAGGGGCTCGGCCAGGGCCTTCGCCTCCAACGAGAAAGGCGTCCCCTCGAGGTTCTTCAGCTTCACCACCACGCGCTGCGGCTGTGAGGAGTGATTGGTGATGGTGATGTCCCTGGGCGCCACCTGCGTACCCGCGGCCACCTGGCCAAACTCCAGGCGCGTCCGATCCACGCTCAGGAAGCGTTGTACCGCCCTGCCCTCGAGCTGGACCTCCGCCGAGCGGGGCTTCGGCGGCAAGGTGGTGCCAAAGGACAGCTGGGTCTCGGACAGCGTCTCCACCATGGGCTGGTAGCCCACCGGCACGATGATGGACATGCCGGGCTCCAGCGTGCGATCCCGCACGAGGGCCTCGTCATACAGGAAGGGCACGCCCGTGGCGTACGTCACTTCCGGCGCGGCGAGGATGATGGGATCGCTGCTCAGGTTGGTGAGGGTGAGCGGCTGCACGCGCTGGGCGCCCCCAACGCGCACCGCACCAAAATCCAGCGGCGTGGGCATGACGGAGAGCACCGCGGGAATGCCCTTGCCATTCAGCTCCACTCCGAGCGGGTCCGGCATTTCGCTGAAGGAGAACTTCAACACACAGTCCACCTCGGCCTCGGACGAGGGGGTGAAGCGCACCATCACCTCCTGCTCCTGACGGGGCCCCAGCGAGAGCGGCAGCGGCGGCACCATCACCGAGAACCGCGAGGCGCCCGCTCCCTCCACCGTCACCGCCGTGAGGGTGACGGGCGAGTCGCTGTTGTTGATGACGCGCACCGTGCGCGGGCTCGAGGGGTAGTGGATGAGCTGCCTGCCGAACTCCAGCACCGGCGTCGAGAGTTGGAGTTGCTGGCGAACGCCCACACCGGACATCGGAACCACCACGCCCGGCATATACGTGTCGTTCGACTCCACCACGAGCTGGGCCGCGAAAACCCGCTCCGCCTCCGGCTTGAACGTCACGGCGATCTCCGAGGTGGCCCCCGGCACCAGGGAGAAGGGCAACGCGGGCGACGTCAGGAGGAAGGAAGCCACGTCCGCGCCCCCCACCACCAGGGAACGCACGGTGAGCACACCCGTGCCCGTGTTGGTGAGCCGGAGGACGCGCGGCGCGGAAGGACTGCCCACCCGCACGCTTCCAAACTCCAGACCCGGCGACGACAGCTTCAGGACCGGCGAGGTTCCCTCCCCCTGGAGGTTCACCTCCACGGCCTTGTCATTCGTGTAGACGATGGCCCGGGCCTGACGCAGGCCCAACGCCTGCGGGGTGAACAGGATCGGGACGAGGACACTCTCCGAGGGCTTCACCGCCAAGGGAAACGTCACCGAGCCGCCGACGCCAAAATCCAGCGCCGCGCCCGGGGCTCCTGCTGGAGCATCCACGAAGGCGATGTTCGAGACGTACAGCTCCCGCTCTCCCGTGTTCTTGATGGAGAGGTTCTGGGAGGTGGGCACCCCCACGTTGGCTCTACCGAAGGAGAGGTCGGCAGGCAGCACCTCCACGGCGGCGGCGAGTCCCGTGCCATCCATCGATAGATGAAGGGTGGGGTTCAACACGGAATCACTCCGGATGACGGTGGAGGCGCCGGCATAGCCGCGCCTCACGGGCTTGAAGGTGACCGTGAACGGCCGATCCTCGCCCGGCTGCAGCACCGTTCCCGGAGGCAGACCGGAGACGGTGAATGCCGCATCCTCGGGAGGATCCACGCCCGTGACCGTCAGCTTGTACTCGCCCGAGTTGGTGAGCGTCACGCTCCGCGCCACACCAGGAGCCCCCACGTCCACACCCGAGAAGGACAGGGAGGAGGGCGTCAGGCTCATCCGTCCGTCGATGCCAATGCCCTTCAGGGACACGGAAGGAGCCGCCGTGACGGCATTGCTGATGATGTCGAGCCGGCCTTCCACCATCCCCAGGGTCCTCGGGGTGAAGGACACATAGACGGGCACCATCTGGCCCACGCCAATCCTCAGCGGCGCGCTCTCCGTGGGCGATGGCGAGATGGAGAACACGGAGGGATGGATGAAACGCGTGATCTCCAGCTCGGCCGTGCCCGAGTTCCTGATCATCAACGAGAGGGGCTCGCTCACCACCGTCACGGGCTGCTTGCCGAAGTCCAGTGCGGACACGGATGTCTCCACCGCCGAGGTGGAGCTCAGCGCGAGCTTGCTCCCCGCCAGGGTCTGGGACGGTGATTCCGGGGGCTCACAGGCAGCCAACAAGCCAAGACACAGGACAAGCAGGGCTTTGAATCGAAGCAATTGTCGCTCCCAACCATCTCGATGAAGGGGCGCACGCTAACCGATTCCTGGCACAACCAAATACAGGCAAACCACGGCTCCCAGGAGGAACCAAAGCCATGGAGCGTTCCCCGAAACACCGGCGGCCGGCACCTGGGTGACAGGGGCCGGCCGCCGGGGCACGACGATTCAGACTCCACCCCCCTCCCCCTCCGGAACAACCAGAGGAGGAGGGCGGCGGTATGTCAGTTCAGCCAGCGGCGGCGGCGCAGCAGGCCGAGGAGCGCCAGGCCGAGCACGCTGGCCGGGGCGCCCGTGCCGGTGGAGGAGCAGCCGCCCGGATCCGGCGTGGACGTGGACAGCGTGGCCGTGGCCTCCACGGTGGTGTTGTGCGAGGCACCACGGGCATCCGTCACGGTGAGACGGAAGCTGTAGGTACCGCTCGCGGGCACATCCACGTTCAGCACCGCCTGGTTCGCGTTGGCGAGCTGCATGGCCGGGCCGCCGATCTGCTCCCACTGGTAGGAGAGCGCGTCCCCATCCACATCGCTGGAGGCCGAGCCGTCGAGCGTCATCGACTCCTGGCTGCCAGAGAGGAGGATGCGGGCCTTGGCCACCGGAGCCTGGTTGCCAGAGGGCGAGACGGTGACCGTGACGGTGGAGGGATCGCTGGAGAGCGAGCCATCGCGCACCACCAGCCGGAAGACGAGGTCGGTGCTCGACCTCACGGCCGGAGCGAGGAACGACGGCGTGGCGGTGTCAGCCCCCGCCAGCGTCACCCACGGACCACCCACCTGCGTCCACTGGTACGTCAGGGTGCCGCCGTCGGGGTCGAGGCCGCTGCCCTCGAGGTTGACGGTGGTCTGGGACACCGCGGAGATCGCGGGGCCCGCGTTGGCCGTGGGCGCGCGGTTGACGTTGCGCACGTTCACCGTCACGTCACGAGTGGCCGAGGCCTCGCCGTCGCTCACCGTCACGCGGAAGGTGAGCACGCGGTCCGCGGGCACCTCCCCGGTGGAGAAGGTGGCCGTCGCGGTGTTGGCACCGGAGAGCTCCACCGCCGGGCCGGACACCTGCACCCAGTTGTAGGTCAGCGCGTCACCGTCCGGGTCCGACGCGGTGGCCACGAGGGAGGCGGTGCTCCGCTCGTCCACCGTCACCGGAGACGCCGTCACCACCGGCGCGCGGTTCACCGGCACCACCACCACGTTCACCGTGTCGCTCACGCTCGCCGTGCCGTCGCTCACCGTCAGCACGAAGGAGAGCGTCTCGCCGGAATCCGTCTCCGGCGCGGTGAAGCTGGCGGACACCGTGTTGGCACCGGTCAGCGCCACCGGGGTACCGGACACCTGCACCCAGGCGTAGCTGAGAGCGTCCCCGTCCGCGTCGCTCGCGGAGCCGCTCAGCGTGTAGACGCTCCGCTCGTTCGCGGTGCCGTCCACGCCCGCGTTCACCGTGGGCGCGCGGTTGGTGGTGACGTTGCGCACCGTCACCGCCACGTCGTAGCTGGTGCTGGTGAAGCCGTCGAACACCGTCACGCGGAAGGTGAGCACGCTGTCGGCGCTCACCTCGCCCGTGGAAAAGGTGACCCGGGCCGTGCTGGCCCCGGAGAGCGCCACCGGCGTGCCGGACACCTGCGTCCAGCTATAGGTCAGCGCGTCACCGTCCGGGTCCGAGGCGGTGGCCTCGAGCGTGGCCGTGCTGCGCTCGTCCACCGTCACCGCGGGCACCGTCACCACCGGAGCGCGGTTCACCGGGTCGACCATCACGTTCACCGTGTCGCTGGCGCTCGCCTTGCCGTCGCTCACCGTCAGACGGAAGGTGAGCGTCTCACCGGAGACCGTCTCCGGCGCGGTGAAGGCAGCCGTCGCCGAGGTGGCATTGGTCAGCGCCACCGCCGTGCCGGACACCTGCGCCCAGCTGTAGCTCAACGTGTCCCCGTCCTCGTCGCTCGCGGAGCCGCTCAGCGTGTAGGCGCTCCGCTCGTTCACGACGCCGTCCACGCCCGCGTTGGCCGTGGGCACGCGGTTGACGTTGCGCACGTTCACCGTCACGTCACGGGAGGCAGTGCCGCCCTTGCCGTCGCTCACCGTCACGCGGAAGGCGAGCACGCTGTCGGCGCTCACCTCGCCCGTGGAGAAGGTGGCCGTCGCCGTGTTCGCCCCGGAGAGCGTGACCGGCGTGCCGGACACCTGCACCCAGTTGTACGTCAGCGCATCACCATCCGCGTCCGAGGCAGTGGCCTCGAGCGTGGCCGTGCTGCGCTCATCCACCGTCACCGAGGACGCCGTCACCACCGGCGCGCGGTTCACGTCGTGGATGACCACGTCCACCGTGTCGCTGACGCTGCTCTGGCCGTCGCTCACCGTCAGGCGGAAGGTGAGCGTCTCGTCGAGCGACACCTCCGGCGTGGCGAAGGTGGCGGACGCCTTGTCGTAGTTGCTCAGCGCCACCGGCGTGCCGGACACCTGCGTCCAGAGGTAGCTGAGGGTGTCCCCATCCGCGTCGCTCGCGGAGCCGGACAGCGTGTAGCTGCCACGCTCGCTGGCCGAGCCATCCAGGCCCGCATTCACCGTGGGCGCACGGTTGACATGACGCACCGTCACCACCACGTCCTGGGTGGCCGAGGCCTCGCCGTCGCTCACCGTCACGCGGAAGGTGAGCGTCTCACCGGAAGCCGTCTCCGGCGTGGTGAAGGTGGCCGTCGCGGTGTTGGCCCCGGAGAGCGTGACCGGCGTGCCAGACACCTGCGTCCAGCTGTACGTCAGCGCATCACCGTCCGGGTCCGACGCGGTGGCCACGAGGGAGGCGGTGCTCCGCTCGTCCACCGTCACCGCGGGCGACGTCACCACCGGCGCGCGGTTCACCGGCACCACCACCACGTTCACCGTGTCACTGACGCTCGCCTTGCCGTCGCTCACCGTCAGACGGAAGGTGAGCGTCTCACCGGAAGCCGTCTCCGGCGCGGTGAAGGTCGCCGTCGCCGAGGTGGCACCACTCAGCGCCACCGCCGTGCCGGACACCTGCACCCAGCTGTAGCTCAGCGTGTCCCCGTCCGCGTCGCTCGCGGAGCCGGAGAGCGTGTAGGACGCGTGCTCGTTCACGGAGCCATCCACGCCCGCGTTCACCGTGGGCGCGAGGTTGACCTGACGCACGTTCACCACCACGTCCTGGGTGGCCGTGGCCTTGCCGTCGCTCACCGTCACGCGGAAGGTCAGCACGCTGTCGGCGCTCACCTCACCCGCGGAGAAGGTGGCCGTCGCCGTGTTCGCCCCGGAGAGCGTCACCGGCGAGCCGGACACCTGCACCCAGCTGTACGTCAGCGCATCACCATCCGCGTCCGAGGCGCTGGCCACGAGGGAGGCCGTGCTGCGCTCATCCACCGTCACCGAGGACGCCGTCACCACCGGCGCGCGGTTCACGTCGTGGATGACCACGTCCACCGTGTCGCTGACGCTGTTCTGACCGTCGCTCACCGTCAGGCGGAAGGTGAGCACCTCGTCGAACGCGACCTCCGGCGTGGCGAAGGTGGCGGACGCCTTGTCGTAGTTGCTCAGCGCCACCGGCGTGCCGGACACCTGCGTCCAGAGGTAGCTGAGGGTGTCCCCATCCGCGTCGCTCGCGGAGCCGGACAGCGTGTAGCTGCCGCGCTCGCCGGCCGAGCCATCCAGGCCCGCGTTCACCGTGGGCGCACGGTTGACGTTCAACACGCGCACCGTCACGGTGTCGCTGGCGGTGAGCGCGCCATCGCTGACGGTCAGCCGCAGCACCATATCCGTGTCACTGGTCACATCGGGGACCGTGAAGGACGGGGTGCTCGTATTGGCGCCCTCGAGCACCGCCGCCGGGCCGGACAGCTGCGTCCAGCTGTAGCTCAGGGCGTTACCATCCGCGTCCGACGCGCTGCCGGACAGCGTCGCGCGCGAGCGCTCGTTCGCCGTCAGGTCCGCGCCGGCGTTGGCCATGGGAGCACGGTTCATGCACACGCCGTTCTCATCGGCGATGCCCGTGAACGGATTGTTCACGATGCCAGTGAAGGCCAGGTCATCCAGCAACCAGCCCGTCGCCGCGAAGCTCTCGTCGGAGCCGATGCGGAAGCGGATCCGCACCGTCTGGCCCGCGTAGGTGGTGCCCAGGTTCAGCGTCGCGGGCACGAACGTGGGGAAGTCCGGGGTCGCCGCCACGAGGGCGGGCCGGGCATTCAGCGGGTTCAGGTTGCCCGCGTAGGTGGCGAGCGTGCCGTTGTACAGGGGGGCACCAACGTCCACCCACGTCGCCCCTCCATCATTGGAGAGCTCGATGACGGCACCGTCGTAGTGGCCGGTGGAGTCGGACTCGAAGTCATGCGCGTGGCGGAAGGAGACGACGAGCGGCTCCGTGGCGCTCACCTCGAGCGGCGGGGTGATGAGGCGCAGGTCGCTCGCGGCACCCAGGTTCGGGCCGAAGAAGGCCCGGTTGAGGTCGGCGATGAACTCGACGATCCCGAAAGCGCCCGGGGTCAGCGCGGGGTTGTACTCGACCATCCACGGCACCGCACGAGCCTCCACCGTCTCCGTGGCGGAAGTGGCCGGCGCCTCGTCGTAATGCGTCTTGATACCGAACGAGTGGACCTTGTCACCCGGAACCGCCTGGCCCTCGTCACGGAAGGCGAGGTTGAAGGAGACGATCTGCCCCTTCGTCGCGCCGCGGAGCGTCACGGGAACGGACACCTCCGCCTCCTCCCCCACGGGAATCACCGGGAAGCGCAAGAAGCCCCCGTTGCCCATCGTCACGCCAGGAGAGGGAGAGAGCACGGTGACGCTGGTGTTGCTGGCCGGCATCGAGCCCGTGTTGCGCACGGTGACGATGATGCGTCCCGTCTCCCCGTTGTCCAGGACGCCGTCCATGTCGCAGGAGCCGGTCGCCACGTCGTCGGCGAACAGGGCGGAGACGAGCTCCAGATTCGTCCCGACGCTGAAGCTCTCCACCACACCGGCGTGGTCGGTGGAGTAGCGGTCCGGAGCCACCGCGCCCACGCCCGCGCCGCGCCGGGCGAAGGCCTTCCAGAAGCGCTCGCCGTCGGCCGGGTCGTTGGCGGTGGCCGCCGCGATGATGGCGTCACGCGCCTCCGTGTAGGTGGGCGCCGCGGGCGTCATCTTGAACCCGTTCACCAGGTAGCTCTTCATGCGGCTCTGCGCCTCCGCGAAGGGATGCGCGCGCAGCAGCGACACGTAGCACTCCCACAGCATGGTGGCCCACACCTCACCGGAGTTGTGGACCTGGGAGTTGACGCCGACCGGGGCCATGGGCGCCGAGGTGGGCAGCGCCACGCCGTCGGAGATATGGCGGAACATCAGGGCGTTCTTGGCCAGGTCCGCCGAGTACGTCACGCGGCGGATGCCGAAGAAGGCGGAGTCCGGGGAGCTGCCACGCGTGGCGTACTCGGCCGCGCCGTAGGCACCGTTCCAGTCCGCGTTGGCGGCGGCCAGGGCGTCCTCCGCGCGCGTCACCATCAGCAGCGCGGTGAAGTCACCCCAGCCCTCGCCCATGGCGCGGCCCTGGTTGTTGACCAGACCGGACGAGTTGGCGATGAGGCGGTTGCTGATGTAGTGGCCCCACTCGTGGGCCACGATGATGTTGTCCACCGTGCCGTCCAGGCTCAGGGGCGACGAGCGGAACAGCCGCACGTAGACCCCGGAGGCACCGCGCAGCACCGCGCCCTCCGCCTTCGTGAGGCGCAGCGTGGGAATGGTGATGGTGGTGGAGGCGCCCCCCAGGTTGGTGATCCATCCATCCACGTTGTCCGCGATGATGACGCCGAGGGCCCCCGCGTTCTGCGCGTTCGTCACCTTGTCGGTGAAGTCGCAGTTGCCACGGTCGATCAGGGCGATCTTCCCGGCCACTTCCGCCGCGTTCGACAGCGCGGTGCACGCGTCGGTGCTGGTGCCGACGCCGTCCAGGGCGGACACCACCTCACCGCCGACGTCGAAGGACTGCGGACCGAATTCGGCGGCGACGCCCGCCTGGATGTCACGCGCGATGCTCGCGGGCGCTTGCACCTTCACGAGCGCGTTGCGGCCGGTGAAGCGGTACATCTGCATGCGCGGGGAGAAGCCGTCCGCCGGCGTGGCCATGTTGGCGTTGTTGAGACCGCTGTAGTCCTGCGCCTGCGCCTGGATGGCGTCGTTGCCCAGGCCGCCGCGGCCGTAGTTGTTCGTCTGCGCGTTGCCGGAGGCCTCGTCGAAACCCGAGTCGTAGAACCAGTCGTGCAGCCAGTTGTTCAAGAAGAACAGGCTGGTGGTGGCCGCGGCGATCTGCGCCGTATTGGCATTCGGCTCGATGTCGAAGAGCATGGTCCGGTCGAACACGCCCGGCGCGGTGACGCTGGGGCGCAGATCGCCCGCGCTGTAGAAGTCCGGCGCGACGAGGTCCGCGTATGCGTCCACGTTGTTACCGGTGGTCACCGTGGCGCCGGCCGGCAGCCAGGGGTCGTTCCGGCTGAAGGGGACGTTCTGCAGGGTGACCAGCGCGGGCGGCACGAACGCCGGGATGAAGCCGCTCGGCGTCCCCGTGGGGTGCGGCGTGGCGTTGGTGCCCGAGGGGCCGTCATGCGGGGTGTACGGCGGCGTGGTGTCCGCGAAGACGCGGTAGGAGTACTCCGCATCCGCCGTCAGGTTGTTGCGCATCAGCAGCCGGCCATCGGCCGCGGACACGACGTAGGAGTAGTAGTCCGACTCCTTGCTGTCCACGCGTCCCGTGTTGAGCTCCACGTAGTAGGCGGGGACCAGTCCGCCCGGCAGCGGGTAGAGCACCTGCTTCGCCCGGGCCGGGAGGAGGAGCCGCTCCGCCAGCGGGCGCGCATAGGACACCGGCTCGTAGTGTACGTACTTGCCGGTCTCCCGCTTCGCGTCAACTCGCGCGAGCAGGCTCTTGTCCATCTCGCTTCCGGTCAGGTCCCGGTAGGCCAGGGAAATGGCCTCGGAGGCCGTCAGCTGGAAGCGCACCCGCGAGGCAGGCACGTCCGCGGAGGCGTGCTTGGACAGGGAGCCGGAAACGGCCACCAGATCATTGCTCCGGTTGAGCAGCAGGCGGAGCGACTGGCGGAAGACCTCGATGCCCGCAGCCTCCTGGGTGAGCGTCACCACCTTGATGCCCTGCGCGTTCTCGCTGATGGACTGCACCCGCGCGCCCGCCGACTCGAAGGAGCTCAGGCCATAGAGGCCGGCGTGCTCGGAGAGCTGCGCCAGGGCGGCCTTCTCCGGCGCCATGCGCGCGAAGGGCGCGGCCCGCTTCGCGGGAGCACTGCCCTTGTTGACCCAGAGGAACGTGGGTGAATCCGTCCGCTCGTCCCGATGGGCAACGCGCGTAACCGATTCCTCCACGGGCTTGAAGCTCCGGCCCGTGGGTTTCACATCCTGCAGTGCATCGTAGTTCGGTAACGACCGGGCAGCGGCGCCTGTGCCCGACAACACCAGCGCCAGCCCTGACAGCGTGGCAACCAACCGTCTCACGTGGGGGAGCTCCCTGTGCATACGACTGCGGAGATGGGAGCGTCCTCGAAACGTCGAGCGGCCTGAGAACCCACCCCGGCACACGTGCCGCGGCGCGCCTGGCCACCCCGGGTCACTCCCAGATGACAAAAGTGTCACCTGGTTGAAATCGTAGTGCCCTGGCGTATGTGGGTTCAAATACGACAGATACTTTTTCCTACCGCCTCTCCAGCGAGGACGGAATCCGGGCTCCCCCTGGCGGAGGCCGGGCCGCGCGGGCGTCTACGCCTCGGGGGCGAGCTTCAGGCCACGAGACCTGCGGGCCCGGCGCTGCTGACGATCGGCCTGGTGGCGGGACACCATGCCGTAGGTGATGCGGTAGCCGACCCACGCCGTGGGCACGCCCAGCACGACGCCGCCAATGACGAGGCCGAGCCCCACCTCGAGCGCATCCGGGCCGGAGAAGGACAGCGCGCTCAGGTCGAACGAGCCCGCGCCAGCCGTCGCCACGGACTGGGGAGGAGCCGGAAGGAGGCGGTGCGCGATGGGGCGGCCGATGAGGTAGCACAGGCCGTAGACGGGCGCGGCGGTGACGGGGTTGTTGAGCCACACACCCGCGGCGGCGGCGACGCGCGAGAGCTGGAAGTGCGTCAGCCGGCGCACCAGCTCGGCGGCGGCGAGGGCCAGGGGAAGCTGGAGGCCCATGACGGGCAGCACGGCGATGAACAACCCGAGCGCCATGCCACCGGCGATCTCACCCGGAGCTCCCGAGCCGCGCAGCAATCGCACGCGCGCGCGCCGGAGCTTCCTCTTGGCAACCTTCCACCACGACGGCACGGGGCACCACTCTTCTCGAAACACTTTCGGGGAACGGCGCCAGGATAATGCGAAGCGCGGGCGCGCGCAGGACATCGTGGCGGAGCCCGATTGGCCGCCTGCCATCAGACATCAGATGGCGTGAAGGGCGCTCGGGAAGGGGCGGAAGCCGAGCGCGGCCTCCACGAAAACACGCAGCTCACCGGCGGCCCACGGCGTGGCGAGCGCGAAGTGGATGATGCTGGCCTGGCTGAGGGTGGAGGCTTCCTCGGGGCGGAACTTGCTGGACAAAAGAACGCGCGGACCGGGGTAGTTGCGCTCCACCAGGGTGGCGAGGAAGTCCGCCGCGCCCCGGGCGTCCGCCAGCCCCAGGTCGAGGACGATGACGGTGGGAGCCGGCTCGAGGTCGAGCAGGGGCAGGGCCAGGGCGAAGGTGTTGACGGGGAGCAGCTCGAAGGCCGGCGACAGCTCCCTGCGGGCGGTGTCGCGCAGCACGGGGTCGTCCGCCACGAAGAGGACACGCATGGGCCCGGAGGCGGCCCGGCCTTGGGACGAGGAAGGCACGGACACAGGCTACAGCCGGAGAGGAAGCAGGGGCAACGCATCCCACGGGGCCAGGACAACCCGTGAACACCGCGCGTACGTGAGCTACGCGCTCACGAGGGTGAGCTCGGCGATCTCGGGCGCGGGCCCCAGGCGCAGCGGTGGGCCCCAGTAGCCGGTGCCGCGGTGGGTGTAGACGCGCACCCCGGCGATGGTGGCCAGGCCCTGGATGACGGGCTGCTGCAACTTCACGAAGAACATGAAGGGGAAGAGCTGTCCGCCGTGGGTGTGCCCGGAGAGCTGGAGGTCCACGCCCAGGTCCCGGGCCAGCATCGCGGCACGAGGCTGATGCGCCAGCAACAACCGGGGAACGCCCGCCGGAGCGCCCGCGAGCGCCACGTCCGGCCGGCACGCATGGGACGGATCCATCCGCCCGCCCTCGAGGTCCGTCACGCCCGCCACCGTCAGGCGCGAGCCCCCGCGCTCCACCACCCGGTGGGCGTTGTCGAGCACGGTGAGGCCCAGCCGGGCCACCTCGGCGGACCAGGCGGCGCCCCCGTGGTAGTACTCGTGGTTGCCGGTGACGTAATAGACGCCGAGCGGCGCACGCAGGCCGGCGAGCGGGGCCACCTCGTCGCGCAGCCGCGAGACGCCGCCATCCACCAGGTCTCCCGTCACCGCCACCACGTCGGGCTGGAGCGCGTTCACCTGATCCACCACCCGCTGCATGAAGCGCCGGTCCAGCGTGGGGCCGATGTGGATGTCGGAGATCTGCACCACCTTCATGCCGGACAGTCCCGCGCCCAGCCCCTTCACCGGCACCGTCACCCGCTCCACGCGCGCCGGGGAGCGGGCGGTGCGGAAGGCGAACAGCGTCGCGGGCACCACCACGCCCACCACCGCCAGGGCCTTGTTCTGGGCCAGCAGGGGCACCGGGCCCACGAGCCCCCACACCCAGCCCACCCCGTCCGCCACCACCGTGGCCGTCAGCAGCAGACCGAAAACACCCATCCACAGCATGCCGCCCCAATGCAGCGCCTGCTCCTTCCACGAGTGCTTCATCCGCGTGGAGGCCATGGCCGCCGGAATGGACAGGAAGCCGAGCCAGAGCACCGACCAGCCGAGCCCCGCCCACGGCTGCGCGAGTCCGGGGTCCGACACGAGCCTCACCCCGAGGTAGTAGTGCAGCGCGGCCACCAGCCCCACCATCATGGTCAACAGGAGGAGGCCCCGGAGGATGAGACCCACGGGCACCTGTCCCGAGGGACCGCTGGACCGTGGCCCGGCGTGTGGACGGCTGGACGGAGAAGACACCTCCACGGACATGGCTCCTTCGCCGGAGGGTGCCCGGCGGCTCGGTCTCGCTGGAGGATAACGGCCATGTCCCGGGCTCGCCCGGCAACCGGGCGGACGCCCGCCGTGCCGTCCTGGCGGAGCCCGCCATCCCCGCCTCCCCACGAGCGGGCGGCCAAGGGGTCCGGCACACGGAGGTGCCCCCGTTCCTATCTTCCCGGCATGAATTCCTTGTACACCCAGGGAATCGGCCGAGCGCTCGGGATGATCGCCCTGCTCGCGGTGGGGGCGGCGGACGCTCAGGGCGGCAAGCAGTACCTCTACCTGCGCACCCCGAACGCGGCCATCACGGCCCGCGTGACGGGCGACAGCGTCTCCGGCCCCGACCTCCAGCTCTCGCGCGATGGAAAGACGCTGCGCGGGAGGGCCTTTGGCCAGACGGTGTTCCTCGGCCTCAACGGCCAGGAGCTGGGCGGCACCGTGGGCCGGGAGCTGACGCGGATGAGCTTCGAGGACGACAACGGCGTCACCCGCGCGCGGGGCTCCTTCTACGGCCGGCTCTCGGAGCTGAACCTCAGCAAGGAGGAGCTCACCGGGACGGTGGGCCCGTGCAGCTACGAGCTGAAGGCGACGAAGGATGGGAGCTACGTGGGCTCGCGCAGCTGTGGAGGCGCGCCGGAGCGGCCCGTCATCCTCGACATTCCTCCCGCGCTCGCGAAGCAGGGCACCGGGATGACGCTGGCCACGCTCGGGCTCATCCTCGGCGTGCCTTGAGCGGCTCGGCTGGACTTCGCTCTGGGGGCTCCGGGGCGTGGGCGCGGAGGAAGGTGTCCAGGTGGTCCGCCAGGAAGCGCTCCACGTCCAGCGGACGGCAACGCGAACCCGCCAGTTGAACCTGGTGCAGCAGGCCGAGCACCACCGGGCACACCAACTCCAGCGCGGCGTGGCGCACGTCGCAGCGGCGCAGCTCTCCCTCCGCGATGTGACGGGACAGCCGGGCCTCGGTGGCCTGCAGCGTGGGCTCCAGCAACTCCTGCACGTACACGGGCCCCAGCTTCTCGTGGCCCAGGCTCGCGGTGAGGCCGAAGGCGTGCACCGCCCCCACGCCCATGCGCCAGCCGATGAGGAGTTGCTGGAGGAACCACTGGAGCGACTCGCGCACCGGGCCGTGGAACTCCGTGGCGGTGGCGTGCAGGTGGGGCAGGCCACGCTGGTGCATGTCCGTCATCACCTCCGCCAGCAGCGCTTCGCGAGAGCCGAAGTAATGGCGCAGCGTGGCCACGCTCACCCCGGCCACCTCGGCCAGCTCGCGGAAGCTCGCCTGCGCCCCGTCACTGGCGAGCAGGCGCTCCCGGACCGCCTGCAGCAGGCGCTCGCGCTCCTTCTCGTAGTCGGCGTTGCGGCTCCCCTTCACCCGGGCCATGCCCTCTGAATAACCCGCATGGGGTAGGAAATCCACCTCCTCCCAGGCCTGAGCCACCCCTCCACCGCACTTCGACTTGAAATTAAATAAACCAACCTGAATATTCTATCCCGAGAGCGGTACCCGTGGGAGGACTTCATGTTGGACGGTTTCGCCGACGAGGGTTTCACGGACGTCTGGACGCCGGTGGCGATGGCGAAGGAGGTGGGCAAGGCGCCCTACGCGTTGACGCTGGCGGGTGAGCGCCTCGTGCTCTTCCGGGACGCCCAGGGCCGGGTGTCGGCGCTGCATGATCAATGTCCGCACCGCGGGGTGAAGCTGTCGCTGGGGAAGGTGGGCAAGGACGGGTGCCTGGAGTGCCCCTTCCACGGATGGCGCTTCGCCTCGAGCGGGGCGTGCACGCACATTCCGCTCAACCCCATGCCCGAGGAGAAGCGCCGGCGCTTCGCCGCCACGACCTTCCCGGTGCAGGAGCGCGGAGGCCTCATCTGGGTCTACACGCGCCCGGGAGCGGAGGCACCGGAGGAGCTGTCCGTGCCCTCCGTGATGGAGCAGCCGGGCGTGCACGTGTGGCACTACGCCGAGACGTGGAACGCGCACTGGACGCGGGCGATGGAGAACATGCTGGACTCGCCGCACCTGCCCTTCGTGCACCGGCGCACCATCGGAGGAGCGCTGGCGCGGAGGATGAAGCCGGACTCGAAGATGGAGATGGAGGTGCACCCCACGCCCACGGGATTCCGCTCCTCGTGGACCCTGGATGGAGTGGCCTCGGACGCATACCTGGACTGGCTGCGGCCCAACGGCATGTCGCTGAGGGTTCCCATCCCCCAGCGGCTCATGAACCTGTTCATGTGGTGCGTGCCGGTGGATGAGAACCACACGCGGATGATGCTGGTGAGCACGCGCGACTTCCTGAAGTTCCAGCCGCTCGCGGCCCTGCTGGACCGCTTCAACAAGCGCATCCTGCGGGAGGACCAGGCGGTGGTGGAGTCGAGCTACCCGGTCGAATCGCCGCCGGCCTCCGAGGAGCGCAGCGTGGCGACGGACCGGGCCACGCTGGCGTTCCGCCGCTGGTACCTGGAGCGCAAGAAGCGGGGTCCGAGCGAGGCCACTCCCCTCACCGAGGCCCCGACACTCGCGAGCTGAGTGCTATGCTCCCGGCCACCGGGGAGGAAGCGTGGCCAGGTCTGAAGAGCGCGAGCTGAGGGATCTGCTCGAGACGACGCAGACGGAGGTGAAACGCCTCAAGGCCGAGCTGGCCGCACGCGAGAAGGCAGCCCCCGTGGCGCCACCGCGCGACGAGAAGCAGGAAGCGGCGGAGCTCCAGGCCCTGCGGACACAGGTGCAGTCGTTGGAGAAGGAGAACACCGCCCTCCGCTCCGCGCGCGCGGAGGTGGACCAGCAGCTCGCCACGCGCACGGCCGAACTGAGCGAGTCCCGGCGGGAAGCCTCCCTGGCACGTGACGAGGTGAAGCAGCTGAAGAAGCAGCTGGAGGTCTCGAGTCAGGCGCTGACGAAGGCCAAGGCGAAGCGCGGCTCCCGCTCGTCCTCCGGCAAACGCTCGTTGGTGGAGCGGCTCCGTGAGCTCTTCGGTGGCACGAAGCCCACGGAGGAGCTCGAGGCCGCGCGCAAGGAGATCGCCCGGCTGAACCAGCAGCTCAGCCTGGCGCAGTTCAAGCGGCGGGGACGCTGACGGGCCTCAGGAGCGCTCGGGCTCGCGCTCCAAGGCGTCCCTGTTCTGGGGCGCGAAGAAGCGCTCGCGCAGGAGCCTCGGGAGGGCGCGCTTGTCCACGCACAGGAGCTGGAGCGCGTCGTTCCACTCGCCGAGCAGGGCGATGGCGCGCACATCGGAAGCGTCACGGTAGAGGCTGTTGAGGTTGTGCACGAGCGCCCAGAGGTCCTCCACCTCCCAGCGCTCGGACGTCTCTCCGGCGAGGACGTGGAGCTCGAGGCGCGGGCGCTCGCGGACATCGACGACCTTGAAGCGCTTCGCGGCGCCGCCCATGGCCATGGTGAGAGGACCCACGAGCTCATCGGGCCGCACGCCGAACGCCACGGTGAGGCCGCCCTCGAGCAGCCCGGCGTCGCACAGGCGCAGCAGGGAGACATGGGGAGGCTCGGCGGGGTTGAGGACCTCCCGCGCCGCATCCCGGTCCTTGAGGAGGCGCGAGCGTTCGAGCGAGTCGAGGAGGGAGGCCATGGGACCGCGAGGGTGCCACGGCGTCTCCCCCAGGCTCAACCTTCCTCGCCGGTCCAGTAGCTGACCTGGGAATTCAGGGGCAGGTAGGCCTCCAGGGTGCGCGCGGCCTTGTGGCCCCCGGGAGCGGCCCCGGCGAGCACGCCCACCTTCTTCGAGTCCGGGTACACGATGACGTCGGGCTCGAGCATGGTGGAGAAGGCGAGGTAACGCAGGGGCGAGCCGCTCTCGTTGATGAGCTGGTGCGCGCAGGAGGGCCCGGCGGGGAGCGCGACGTAGTCACCGGCCTTCAGGGGCACGGTCTCTTCGCCGAGCCGCAGCGTGCCGGAGCCCTCGAGGATGAAGAGGGCCTCCTCGTTGGCGAGGTGGTAGTGGCGAGGCCAGGACTGCTTGCCGGGAGGGAGCTCGAAGAGGCTGCAACCGAGCTTCTGTCCCTGGGCGGCGGCGCCGAGCTGCTTGCGGCGCATGGCGATGCGGAGACCGCGGGTGCTCTCGGACCAGGGGAGGTCCTGCGCGTTGACGACGTGGGGATGAGCCATGACGAACTCCGAGAAACCCCCTCTCCCTCGGGGAGAGGGTTGGGGTGAGGGTCTACGGACGGGTGGAGATCAGAGCGAAGACGCGGTGGGGAACGGCGAGGGGCTCCGCGGGAAAACGCTCGGCGAGGAGCGAGGCGAGCGCGGCATCGAAGAGGGCGACCTGCTCCGGAGCGAGCGACGCACCAATCTTGGCGCTGGCCCGCACACGCCCGCGCCAGGCCTCATGGGTATAGGGAACGGCGACGTCGAAGGAGAAGCTCTCGAGGCCGATGAAGCCCGCGCCAGCGGCGTCCTTGAACCAGGCGGGATAGAGGCCGGTGCCGTGGCCGAACTGGACGTAGGGCTGGATGGGACCGGGGTTGAACGCGTGGATGAGGTTCTCGGTGGCCTCGATGATGTTGCCGGGCAGGGGGACCCAGTCGAAGTGGGCGATGACGAGCCGGCCACCGGGGACGAGCAGCCGGGCGGCCTCGCGGGCGGCGGCGGCGCGGTCGAACCAGTGCCAGCATTGACCGGCGATGACGAGGTCCGCCGAGGCATCGGGCAGGCCGGTGTTCTCCGCGGGGGCGAGGCGCCAGTCGATGGAGAGCCGCTCATGGGCGGCGAGCTGGCGGGCCCCCTCGAGCATGGAGGCGGAGATGTCCAGGGCGGTGACCTGGCAGCCGTTGCGGGCGAGCCCCCGGGCCACGGTGCCGGTACCGGTGCCCAGGTCCACGGCGCGCAGCCCGGGACGGAGGACCTCCTCGCGGACGAGCCGCTGGAAGAAACGCTCCGGGAATCCCGCCCGGTGCTTCACGTAGTCATTCGCCGTCCGTCCGAAGTCGACCTGCATGGTGACCCGCTCCTTCCATCTCGACTCGACGCGCCATCGAGTCGAGTCGACAATGCACGCCGGGAGGAATGACGAATGGTTAAAGCGCGAGGGCCCGGGGCTCAATCTCGATTCGACAGTCGAGATGAAGAGCTGGTGCCGGCGGCGGAGGCGGCGGAGCTGCTGGGGGTGAAGCGGGCGACGCTCTACACGTACGTGAGCCGGGGCCTGGTGCGGTGCGTGCCGGAGCCGGGGACGAAGGAGAACCGGTACGTCCGGGCGGATCTCGAGCGGCTGAAGGCACGGCACGATGCACGGGCGGGACACGCGGCGGTGGCGGCGGGAGCGCTGCGCTGGGGCGAGCCCGTCATCGACTCGGCGGTGTCACGGGTGGGAACGGAGGGACTGGCGTACCGGGGGTACCCGGCGGTGCGGCTCGCGGTGGAGGGGCGGAGCTTCGAGGACGTGGCGGAGCTGCTCTGGACGGGCACCCTGCCGGCCCAGCCGGCGCGGTGGCCCTCGCCGGAGCTGCCCGTGCAGCCCTCGGCGGTGGCGGAGCTGGTGCCGAAGCGCTCGCCTCCGTTGGCGGTGCTGCTGGCGGTGGTGCCGCTGCTGGGGGCCTGGGACGATGTGCGCTTCGCGGCCCCGGCGGAGCAGGAGCGGCTGCGGGGACGCCGGCTGTTGCGGCATCTGGCGGCCTGGGTGTGTGCGGCGCACGCGCCGACGCGGGTGGCCCGGGCGCTGAAGGAGGAGACGGTGGCTGCCTCGCTGGCGGTGGCGTGGGGAGCGACGGCGAAGCGGGCGCCGGAGATGCTGAACCGGGCGCTGGTGCTGTGCGCGGACCACGAGCTGAACGTGTCCACCTTCGCGGCACGGGTGACGGCGTCTTCGGGAGCGGACCTGTACGCCTGCATGAGCGCGGCGCTGGCGGCGCTCTCGGGGCCGAAGCACGGAGGCGCATGCGACCGCATCGAGGCGCTGCTGCAGGAGGTGGGAAGGCCGGAGCGGGCTCGCACGGTGGTGCACGAGCGGCTGCGGCGGGGCGAGTCGGTACCGGGATTCGGACACCAGTTGTACCCGGAGGGAGACCCCCGCACACCGCCACTGTTGGAAGCGGCGTATGCCTTCCGTCCGGAGACGGTGGGAGTCCGGGTGCTGCGCACGGTGGAGGAGACGATGCGGGAGGCGGGCCACCCGGCGCCGACAGTGGACTTCGGCCTGGTGGCGCTGGCCTCGGCGCTGGAGCTGCCAGCGGGAGCGGCGGCGGCGCTGTTCGCTGTGGGGCGAGCGGCGGGCTGGGTGGCGCACGTGCTGGAGCAACGCGAGCAGGGACACGTGCTGCGCCCGAGGGCCCGCTACGTGGGAGCGCCTGTCACCGCGCCCTGACCCGAGCTCATCACGACCCATCCGCCGTCTCCTGGCGCACGCCGCATGACAATGCGCTGGACTCCGCTCCCTCCACGCCGTACCCGAGCACCCATGAGCCCCTTCGCCCGCCTCCAACTGCTGCTCCTGCTCGGCAACGTCGCCTTCATCGGCGCCTGGGCCGTGGCCGTCTCCCGTCCTCCGGGCTGGAAGTGGATCGGCGCCACCCTGCTCGCCTGCTTCGTCGCCATCCGCGTGGGCGGCATGTGGGTGCGCGCCCGGAAGTTCCCCGACGAGGGCCGCTCCCGCCGCGCCGCCATCTTCTCCACCGCCGTCGCCGCACTCGCCGTCGCCCTGTGGCTCTACACCGCGCTCCGCGGGCCGGCTTAACGCTCCGTCCCCCGCAAAGCACAGAGGGTGCCGGGACCTCCTTCGGTCCACTGGCACCCTCTCGACGACCCTCACCCCGTCCCTCTCCCAGAGGGAGAGGGGTGGTTACACGTTGAAGCGGAAGTGCATGCAGTCACCGTCCTGCACCACGTACTCCTTGCCTTCCACGCGCAGCAGGCCCTTCTCCTTCACCGCCGCCTCGCTGCCGAGCTTGAGCAGGTCTTCCCACCTCATCACCTCGGCCTTGATGAAGCCGCGCTCGAAGTCCGAGTGGATGACGCCCGCCGCCTGCGGCGCCTTGTCACCCTTGTGGATCGTCCACGCCCGGCACTCCTGCTCGCCCACCGTGAAGTACGTCTGCAGGCCCAGCAGCTTGTAGCCCTCGCGCACCACCTTGTGCAGGCCCGGCTCCGTCAGCCCCGCACTCTCCAGGAAGCCCGGACGCTCCTCCTCGGGCAGCTGCTGGATCTCCGACTCCATCGCCGCGGCCAGCACCACCACCCCCGCGCCCTCCTTCGCCGCCATCTCCCGCACCCGCTGCACCATCGGGTCCGAGTCTTCCTTCCCAATCTGCTTCTCGCTGATGTTCGCCACGTACAGCACCGGCTTGTCCGTCAGCAGGAAAAGGTCGCGCAGCAGCGCCCGCTCCTCGGACGTCAGCTTCTGCGCGCGAACGGTGATGGCCGAGTCCAACCCCGCCTTCACCTTGTCCAGCAGCGCCAGCTCCGCCTTCGCCTCGTCGCCCGCCTTGCCGCCCATCTTGGCGTTCTTCTGCGAGCGCTCGCGGCGCTTCTCCACCGTCTCCATGTCCTTGAGGCAGAGCTCGGTGTCCACCACGTCCCGGTCCCGCACCGGCTCCACGCCACCCTCCACGTGGGTGACGTTGTCGTCCACGAAGCAGCGCAGCACGTGCAGCACCGCGTCCACCTGGCGGATGTTGCCGAGGAACTGGTTGCCCAGTCCCTCGCCCTTCGAGGCGCCGCGCACCAGGCCTGCGATGTCCACGAACTCGAGCGAGGTGGGAATCTTCTTCAGGGGCTTCACCAGCGCGGCCAGCTTGTCCAGCCGCTCGTCCGGCACCGGCACCACGCCCACGTTGGGCTCGATGGTGCAGAACGGGTAGTTGGCCGCCTGGGCCCCCGCTGCCGAGAGTGCGTTGAACAGGGTGGACTTGCCTACGTTGGGCAGACCGACGATGCCGATGGAAAGCGCCATATTGGATTCCTGAACAGCGGTGCGCGGACCCGGAAATCCGGTGGGTTACGCCCGGCCCTGCTTGACCGGCAGGCCCTGCACGAACTGCTCGGCCAGGGCGCGGTGCTTGGTGTCGTCCAGGCGCTCGTTGAGCAGCTTGCTGGCCACTTCCATGGACAGGTCCACCGCCATGGCCTTCACCTCGGCGATGGCCTTGGACTTCTGCTCTTCAATCTCACGCTGCGCGGACGCCTTGAACTCCTCGGCCTCCTTGCGGCTCTTGGCCATCAGCTCCTCGCGGAACTTCTCCACCTCCTGCTGGTTGCGGCGGAGCATCTCCTGCGCGTCGCGGCGGGCCTCGGCGATGGCCGTCTTCTGCTCGGCGAGCAGCTTCTCGGCCTCGGCGCGCTCACGCTTGGCGGCCTCGATGGAGCTGGCGATCTGCTTCTCGCGCTCCTCGACCAGCGACAGGATGGGGCCCCACGCCTTCGCCCGCAGGACGACGGCGACGGTGATGAAGGTGACGAGGGTCCAGAAGATGAGGCCCGGGCGGACCTCCACGAAGCTGCTGGCGGCGAGAACGTTGGGCAGGAGCATGGCGGCCTTCGGCGGTACGGCGGCAGGGGGGACTGCGGGAATTCTCTACATGATGCAAGGGCCGGCGCCCCCCGTCTGTAGCGGGCGCCGGACCCCGGGTCCTACTCGACTGCCAGAACCTGGATCAGGTCTTGACGGCGAGCAGAACGCACACGACCAGCGCGAACAGCGTGGCGCCTTCGATGAGGGCGGCGGCGATGATCATGGTGGTGCGGATGTCACCGCCGGCGGCCGGCTGGCGGCCCGTGGCGTCCATGGCGGCGGCGGCCAGACGGCC
The DNA here is from genome assembly GCF_001896145.1 of Archangium sp. Cb G35. Taxonomy (NCBI): domain Bacteria; kingdom Pseudomonadati; phylum Myxococcota; class Myxococcia; order Myxococcales; family Archangiaceae; genus Archangium; species Archangium sp. Cb G35. Next base: position 480,431 of record NZ_MPOI01000002.1, on the reverse strand, counting down.
GATGCCCAGGGCGGCGCCGATGATGGAGAGGCCGGCACCGAGGCCGGCGGCGAGGAAGGCGAGAGCGACGTTGGTCATGGGAGTGCTTCTTCTTTCTTCGGAGGGGGACCCGCTTGTGGGGGGGTCGTGACTGCCCTTTGGGACGACCTCCGGCGACCTTTCGAATCGCCGGGTACTCACCGGGGCCCCGGACTCCAGGGCCCCGCTAACTTGGGAAGGACCTCAGGAGCCCAGCACGTGGGCCTTGCCGTGGTCGTGGCTGTGCGCGCCCTCGCCATGGCCGTGCTCCTCGGCGTGCTCGTGGCCGTGGTGGCCCATGGCCACGCTCATGCCGATGAAGAGCGCCGAGAGCATGGTGAAGACGTAGGCCTGCACGAAGGCCACGAAGAGCTCCAGCAGGTAGATGCCCATGGCGAAGGGCACGCTCACCAGCGCCACCGCCGGGTGGCCGAGCATGAAGATGAGGCCCAGCAGGAAGAAGATGACGATGTGGCCCGCCAGCATGTTGGCGAAGAGACGGACCGTGAGGGCGAAGGGCTTGGTGAACAGGCCGAGGATCTCCACCGGAACCATGATGATCCACAGCCCCCAGTGGACGCCGCCAGTCAGGTGGGCCAGGTAGCCGCCCAGGCCCGCGGAGCGGATGCCCGCCACCTGCGTCAGCACGAAGGTGCACACCGCCAGGGCGAGCGTGACGGCCAGGTTGCCGGTGGCCGTGGCCATCCAGGGGAACAGGCCCAGCAGGTTCATGAAGAGGATGAAGAAGAAGGCCGTCAGCAGGTAGGGCGTGTAGCGCGGGCCCTCCTCCTTGCCGATGTTCTTGATGGCCAGCTCGTCGCGCACGAAGAGCACGAGCATCTCGAAGAGGTTGGCGCCCGTGCCCCGGGGCACCAGCTTCGTCTTGTCGCGGTTGCTCCAGATGAGCAGCGAGCCGATGAGCAGCACCGCCGCCAGCCACATCATCACCGTGTGCTTGGTGATGGAGAGATCCAGGCAGCCCGCGCCCAGGCTGGGGACGGCCTCGCCGTGGTCCGTCATCTGCTTCTCACACGCCCCGGCCTTCAGGGGGATGAGGATCTCCGGCAGATGGATGGGGATGTGGTTGTGGCTGAGGGGAACCTCGATCTCCAGCTCCCGCGAGTCGGAGACGTGGTGGAGGATGTAACCCGCCACATCCTCGCTTTCCTTCTCCTGGTGCGAATCGGCGCCGGCGGCGTACGCCGCACCCGCCGCCATCAGCCCGACGAGAAGAATCATTGCCTTGCGCATCACTCGTCTCCGCCCGCCGCGTCCTTGGACGCGGCCATCACGTAGCTCACTTCAATCCACTGCAGCGCGAAGTAGGTCCCGAAGAACCCCGCCACGAACGCCACCGGATTCAGCCCCGACTCCACCGTCCACAACAGCCCCGCCACCACGCCCACGGCCCGAAGTCCGAACATCACCCCTACCGCCTTCAGCGCTTCCTTCAAGTCCTTGCGCACCGCCCGCCGCTTGAGCACCAGGGCCACCACCCCCGTCGCCGCCGCCAACGCCACCCCGATGAAGGCCGACTGCCTGGCCTCCGGCGCCTTCGGGAGGAAGGCCGCCACCACCAGCCCCGTCACCGCCACTCCCATCGCCAGTCCGGCGTGCTTCCGGAAGACCTTGTCCGCCTCGTGCTCGCTCACCGCTTGCGCTTCCCCAACCGTGCCATCTCGTGAAGGAATCCGTAGAAGCCCACGGAGATGCCCACCAGACTCAGCCCCACCAGCAGCCAGGGCGTTGTTCCCAGCTTCTTGTCCAGGAAATACCCACCCAGCACGCCCACCACCGCCCCGCCCACCAGCTTCCACACCGCCGAGATGTACGGCTCCGCCGCCCGCATCTGCCGGGCCGTCTCGCCCAGCTCGCTTCCGTCCGTGTCCTTCCGGGGCTCCTGTTCCGCCATCGCCACAACCCCCGGGAAAACCACGGGTTTGCCTTCCGACCACCCCGCCGTTCCTACACGCGGGCGCCGCTTAGCATTGAAGGTGCGCGGCGCGCAACCGCCACGCTCCCGGAGTGCTCCAATCTAGAAGGGGGCGGAATGCCTAGGGCAAGCCGAAGTCCGGGTGGAAGTCGAACCGGAAGCTCCCGGTCGACGCGGCCGGCTGGATGATCACCTCGATGCGCTTCACCTGGCGCAACACCCCCGGAATATCCGAGGAGCTGTTGGCCCCCACCACCCAGCCCGACGTGCTCGTGGGCGGCAGGGGGATGTTCTCCCGGATGGCCTCGGTCCCGGTCGAATCGAGGATCGCCGGGGAGGGCACCAGCCGCAGGAAGCCGCCCGGCCCGCACAGCAGCACGATGGGTTGCCCATGGTCCGACCAGCGGCTCAACCCTCCATCCCTGTTCGTCCCGGTGCCCGCGTCGCTGGCGACATCGGCGAAGAGCTTGAGTGTGGTCAAGGAGCGCGAAAGGTCCCACGTCCCGCCATCACGCTCCGCCCAGAAGACGTGGGAGGTGGAGCCGGAGCCCGTCCACACGTCCCCGGAGACGACGTCCGCCGGGGTGGTATTGGGCAGGGTGCTGCCCTTGAGGCAGTCGCCCATCACCCCCTGGAGGGCCGAGCCCAGGTGCCGGGCCCCGAAGACGACCGAGGGGTCCCCGGCGAAGCGGATGGGCCCGCCACAGTCCGGCTTCTCGTCCGTGGTGCCGTCGCAGTCGTCGTCCTTCGCGTTGCACGTGTCGAGCGAGGGAGTCTTGACCTGGCTGCAGACGTCCACGCCGCCGTCACAGGCCCTGGCGCCCTCGGTGCACACCCCGAGCTTGCCGGAGACGGTGCACGCCTGACCAATCTGGGCGGTGTCGTCCGTCTTGCCGTTGCAGTCATCGTCCAGGCCGTTGCAGACCTCGAAGGCCCCTGGATAGGAGGTGCCGCTGTCCGGGACGCAGTCGTTGCGGTTGTCCACCCAGCCCACCGGCCGCTGGCAGAACGCGCCCGGGCGCGCGGGGTCTCCAAAGCCGTCGTTGTCCTCGTCGAGGTAGTAGAGCCCGCCGTCGAGCCCCTCGTCGGCGACGCCATCGCAGCTGTTGTCGTAGCCGTCGCACTGCTCGGGGGCCCCCGGGAAGAAGAGTCGGCCGCCCGCGGTGGGGTTGTCGTTGCAGTCGTCACCGTTGGTGGCCGTCGGCAGCGACTGGGGTGGGACGCAGCGGTAGAGGGGCCTGGTGAGGTTGCCGAAACCGTCCTCGTCCAGGTCCTCGTAATAGGTCTGGGGCGTGCCGCCGTCCAGGCAGGAGCCTCCGTCCGCGCCCCCGTCCAGCACCCGGCCGATGCAGATGGGGTCCTCCCGCTCGCGGCAGCACACGCCATCGTCGCAGACGAAGCCCCCATCACCGCACTCCGCGTCCTCCTTGCAGGAGTAGTAGTCGCGCACCTCGGGCACCTCGTAGCAGGCGATGGCCAGCACCACACAGGCCCCCAGGGTGAGGAGGGAGGAACGGACGAGACGGTCGATGGGGAGCATGGGCTCTACTCGGACTGGGAAGAGACGAGGTCGAAGACGAAGAGGCCGGCGCCCACCGCGATGAGGCCCGCGCCCGCGCCGAGCAGCACGTTGCCCGTGCGCGCATAGCGGCCCGCCCGCTCATAGACGGGGCTCGCCTCGGGGAAGGAAGTGCAGGTGCGGGGGTACCCCGCGCAGGGATCCACCCCACGCAGCGCCCCCCGGGACAGCCCGCCCGCCACCAGCGAGCCCGCCACCGCGAGCGCGCCCACGCTGAAGGTGACATAGGAGGCCGTGCGCAGCCCCTTGCCTCGCGGCGCCCGGGACTCGCCCGGCTGGGGCACGAAGTCCGGCCGGGACTCCAGGCGCAGGAGCACACCCTCGGCAATCCGCTCACGGGTGAGGGACGCCTCGCCCGAGGGCAGCAACAAGTCCACCTCGTGCGGCCCCGCCGTCAGCGCCACCACCTCGCCCGGCTCGGTCATCCGCCCGTCCACGCGCAGCCGGGCCGACCCCGGCGCCACCACGCCGCCCCAGCCCTTGCGCGCGAAGGCCGGCACCAGCCCCGCCATCACCGGCCGCAGTTCCTTCGCCAGCGCCGCCGGTGGGACGGACGCCACCGCGCGCCGCGCGATGCTGCCTCGCACCGTGTCCACCCAGGCCACGTCCACGTCCAGCGTACCCTGGCGCTTCGGCGTCACGCCCACCACCAGGACGTGCTCCGTCTTCACCTCCGCCGCCACCGCGCGCAGGCACGCGTCCTGCGCACCACAACGCCCCGGCAGCACCCCCTCCGGAACCTGGGTGACGTCGAGGCCCGTCAACTCCCGGGCGACGTCCTCCGTCAGGCCGAGCACGCGCTGGGACTCGGCCGCGCCGAGCGCGCCCCCATGCAGCAGCCGCACGGCGAGCCGCTCCGCCGCGGCCGAGGGCAGGGAGACGAGGAGGAACAGGAGGAGGGTCCGCTTCACGGCGCGCCACTGTAGCGCAGGTGACCCGGGGGTCCCACCCGCTGTCGAAAGGGCTTGAATTTCGATATCCATCTAAATAGATATTCATCGAAACATGGCTCCCTCCTCCCGCGGCCCCTTCGAGGCACTCGCAGACCCCAACCGCCGCGCCATCCTCCGGCTGCTGCGCCAGGGCTCGCTCACCGCGGGCGAGGTCGCCGCCGCCTTCGAGCTGACCCGCCCCACCCTCTCCCACCACTTCAAGGTGCTCGAATCCGCCGGGCTGGTGCGCTCGGAGAAGCGCGGCACCCACGTCGTCTACACGCTGCAGAGCAATGTCCTCGAGGATCTGGCCTCGGAGCTGCTGGAGCTGACCGCCTCGGTGAAGGCCGCCACCCGGCGAAAGGGCAAGGCATGAGACCGCCCCGCTTCAATCACACGGACATGGCCAGCCTCGGCCTCGTCGTCTTCGGGCTGGGGCTCTCCGCCCTCCTCTACCCCCGCCTGCCCGAGCTCGTTCCCGTGCACTACAACCTGGAGGGCGTGCCCGACGGGTGGATTCCCCGCACCCGGGGCGCCTTCCTCCTGCCCCTGCTCGCCCTCGTGAGCTGGGTGCTGCTGCGCCCCGGCGCCGCCCTGCTCCCGGCCCGCCCTCGCGCCGCGCTCGCCCGCTCCCCCATGGACGCGGTGGCCCTGCGCAACGTGGCCCTGTTCACCGCCCTGCACCTCATCATGCTGTACATGGCCCTCGGCCGCGCCGAGACCGCCGGCACACCGCTCGCGCTCGTGTGTGGTGTCTTCTGGATCCTCTCCGGCCAGCTCATCCCCCGGCTCCGCCGCAACCCCTTCGCCGGTTTCCGCAACCCCTGGGCCCTGCGCTCGGACGAGGTGTGGCACCGCACCCAGCGCTTCGGCGGCTACAGCCTGACGTTCGGCGGGCTCGCCACCCTGGCCCTCGCACCCTTCTCCACCCCCGCCGCCCTCGGGGCCCTCGTCGTGTCCGGCGCCGCGCCGGCTCTCTACTCCTTCCTCCTCTCCGCCTCGCCCGTGCGCGAGCGCTGACGGCTCGGAGCCCACGCCATGCCTTCCTCCTCCCGGCTCGATACGCGCGGTGTCGCCGCTTACGTGGCCATCGCCTACGGATTCTCCTGGCTGTGTGTCCTCGGCTTCGTGCTGGGTTTCGGCACCGCGCCGGAGAAGTCACCCGGCATGTTCAAGGCCATCGCCGCCCTGTCCATGTTCGGCCCCACCGTGGCCACCCTCCTCGTGAGCCGTTGGGTGTCCCCCCTGCCCTCGCTCAAGCGGGACACGGGGCTGGGGCTCGGCCAGCACCGGTGGCGCTTCTTCCTGCTGGCGTGGCTGGGCACTCCCGTGGTGGTGCTCGGGGCCCTGCTCCTCTCCGCCCTCGTCTACCCCCAGGCGATGGACCTCGCCGGGCTCTCCAGCGTGCGCGCCCTGATTGCCCAACTGCCTCCCGCGGCCGTGGAGAAGCTCGGGAAGCTCGCCGAGCCCCATGTCTTCCTCGCCCTCCAGGTGGTGCAGGGCGCGCTGCTGGGACCCCTGCTCAACGTGCCCTTCATCTTCGGCGAGGAGTGGGGCTGGCGCGGCTACCTGCTCCCCCGGCTGCTGCCACTCGGCCAGTGGCGCGCGCTCGTGCTCAGCGGCGTCATCTGGGGGCTGTGGCACGCCCCCCTCATCCTGCTGGGCCACAACTACCCCCAGCACCCCGTGCTCGGCATCCTCCTCTTCACCGTGGTCAGCGTGCTGCTCGGCATCCTCCTCGGCTGGATGCGGCTGGCCACCGGCAGCATCTGGTCCGCGGTGATCGCCCATGGCTCCCTCAATGCGGTGGGCCCTGTCGTCATGATGCTCGGCCACGCGGGCTCGCCGCCCGACACCGCCCTGGTGGGCATCACGGGATGGCCCGGGTGGCTGCTGCTCGCCGCGCTCGTCGGCGTGCTGGTGCTCACCCGGCAGCTCCCGGTGCGCCCGCCCGATGAAACCCGGGACATGCCCGGCGACGCCCACGCCTCCCGGGCGTAGGGCTCAAGGTCCTCGCCGCAGCAGCCAGAGCGCGTCCAACAGGTCCGTCGTGAGCAGCCGGCTCTGACGCTCCTGCTCCGTGACGAACCCACGCACCTGCTCCGCCACCTCCGGATGGCGCAGCGCGAGCGCCTCGGCCCTGCGGCGGATGAGCTCGGTGTTGCTCGCGTTATAGGCGTCCGTCTCCTCCGTGGTGGGGAGCACCTCGCCCACCAGCCGGTCCCCATGCGACTGCATCCGCCGCCGGGTCTCCTCCAGGTGCACGTAGCCCTCCAGGTCCTCCGAGGACTCCAGCGCCACGCCCTCGGCCACGTAGCAGTCGTTGATGACCATGTACCCACCGGGCCGCACGCAACGCCGCAGCGCCCCCACCGTCTCCGCCGCGTCCCCCAGCACCCGCCCCACCGCGAGCAGCATCACCACGTCCACGCCCTCCACCTCGCCCACCGCCTCGCGCAGATCCCCCTGGCGGAACTCACACAGGCCCGACAGCCCCCGCTCCTCCGCGCGCCGTCTCGCCTGCTCTACGAAGGGCACGAAGCCATCCACCCCCAGCACCCGCAGGCCGAGCTCCCGGGCGAGCGCCAGCGCCACCGTGCCCTTGCCGCACCCCAGGTCCAGCACGCGCGCCCCGGCCGGCAGCCCCAGCGGACGCAGCAGCTCGACGATGTCGCGGACCTCGGTTCCCAACTCGTCCAGGTCCGCCAACAACTCCGGCAGGAAAGGCAACAACTCCGGGGTGGTCTCGAGCGCCGTCGCCACCTGCTCTTCCAACGACTCGTTCTGGCTCATGGAATGAAGCTCACACTCCCGCCCCCGGCGCTCCAGGGGAAACGGCCAGCGCAGCGCCCTGGAGGATGACCGGCACCGCAGCCGCCCACCGGGCCCTCCTCGCCAGGAGGTCCCGCCGTTCCCAGCTTGCACCTGGACAGCTACGGAGGAGCACGGCATGCCCATCCCCTTCCAACTCACCTCTCCCCGCTTCCAGAATGGCGAGACCATTCCCATCGCCTACACCTGCGAAGGAGACGACCTCCCCCCGCCCCTCCACTGGGAGGGCGAGCCGCCAGGGACACGCAGCTTCGCGCTCGTGATGCAGGACCCCGACGCACCAGACCCGGCCAATCCGAAGACCACCTGGACGCACTGGGCGCTCTACAACCTGCCGCCCAACATCCACGACATCCCCGAGTCCATGCTGCGAGAGAGCCTCCCCGAGGGCGCCCGCGAGGCCCTCAATGACTGGAAGCGCATGGGCTACGGCGGGCCGTGTCCGCCCATCGGCCGCCACCGCTACTTCTACCGCGTGTATGCCCTGGACACCGTGCTGCCGGACATGGGGCACGTCACCTGGAAGCAGTTGGAGCGCGCCCTGGAGGGCCACGTCCTCGCCCAGACGGAGCTCATCGGCACCTACGAGAAGTTCAACCACTCCCACCAGCATTGAGCCCCCATTGAGCTCCAACAGGCCCGGAAAACATCCGGGCCTGCTTCCCCCGACCCGTCCGGAGTGCCATCCTCATCCCCCGTGACGACGCCTGACGGAGCGGGGGGGGCCCCGTACCAGCACCTGGACACACTGCCATTCGCCCTGGCTGTCGTCCGCGATCGAAGCATCGTCCACGCCAACACGGCGCTGCTCGAGCTGCTCGGCTTTCCCCGCGAAGAGGTGGTCGGCAAGCTCTTCGAGCTCTTCTCGCCGCAACAGCAGGCCTTCCTCTCCGAGCGGCACACGCGCCGGCGGCAGGGCGAGCCCGTCCCCGACACCTACGAAACGGTGATGCGCACCTCCACCGGCGAGCGGCGCGTGGAGCTGTCCATCTCCATGAAGGGGCCGGAGACGTGGATGCGGGTCCGCGATCTCTCCGGCCGTGTCGTGCACCGCCAACTCCTCCAGCGGGTGGCCACGCTCGGCGCCTCGCTGCCCGGCCTCCACGACGAGGGGGAGGTGCTCAGCCACGTCTTCCAGGGCCTGGCCGAGCTGGAGCTGTCCTACGGCTACCTCGTGCCGGACACGGAGCGGGTGTGGCTGGGCCATGCCTTCGTGGCCACCGGCACCGCCGCGGGCGAGGCGCGCCTCAGCGGCCAGCACCTGGTGGATGTGCCGGGCACCTGGAGCCCCATGCTGCGGCTCGCGTGGACGGAGGGTTCCGCCTACGGGGTCGACTTCGCCCGCGAGACGGCCCAGTTCGTGGGCCCCGATTGGGCCGAGCCGGTGCTCACCCACCTGCGGCGCGTGGGGCCCCTGCGCTCCGTCTGCGTCCGCATCGACCAGGCCGGCAAACCCCGGGCCCTGCTGGCGCTGGCCGCGGACTGGCTGAGCGAGGAGGAGCTGCCCCCGCTGCGCCTCTTCGCCGCCCAGGTGTCCGCCGCCCTGGAGGCCGCCAACACCATTTCCCGCCTGTCCACGCACAACATCGCCCTCACCGCGCTCAGCCGGCTGGCCGCCGTGGCCGCCACCGCCCCGGAGCCCCGTGCCTTCTTCGGGCCCGGCACCGAGGAAATCATCGGCCTGCTGCGCTGCGACTCGGTGCTCCTGCTGCTGCGCACCGAGAGCACCGAGGAGCTGGAGCTCGTCTGGCACCAGGGCACCACCGAGGAGTCGGTGCGGGCCTTCCTCCGCCTGCCCATGCGCGGCACCATGTTCGGCAAGGTCATCGAGCTGGGCATCCCCATGGTGCTGCAGACCGACGACTTCCCCGAGCCCGTGCGTGAGCACCTGCGCGGCAATGGCCGCTCCACCGTGGCCATGGTGCCCCTGCAGGTGCGCTCGCGCATGGTGGGCACGCTCGTCATCACCTTCTCCCAGCACCGCCTGCTGTCCGTCATGGAGCTGGAGACGCTCCAGGCCATGGGCTCCCACTTCGCCGCGGCCATCGAGTCCCACCGGCTCCTCCAGCAGGTGCGCGGACGCGCCGAGGAGCTCGCCCGGCTCCACGCGGAGCTCAAGCACACCCAGCGGCAACTGGTGGAGCACGAGCGGCTGGCCGCGCTCGGCGAGTTGTCCGCCGTGGTGGCCCACGAGGTACGCAACCCCCTGGGCGCCATCTTCAACGCCGTGGCCACCCTGCGCCGCTTCGTCGAGCCCAACGCGCCCGCACGCACCCTCGTCACCATCCTCGAGGAGGAGGCCAACCGCCTCAACCGGCTGGTGGATGACCTGCTCGACTTCGCCCGCCCCTCCGCCCCCGAGCTCTACCCCGTCCCCCTGGCGCTCATGCTCGAGGAGGCCGTGCGCACCGCCACGAACGGCCAGCCCCGCGTCCGCGTGGAGTGGGCCCTGCAACCCGACGTACCGCCCGTCCCCGTGGACGAGCGGAAGATGCGTCAGAGCTTCCTCAACCTCGCCCTCAACGCCGTGCAGGCCATGCCCCAGGGCGGTACGTTGCGGGTGAGCGCGTACCGCTGCACCGGGAAACCCGGCGCCGTGGTGGAGTTCACCGACACCGGCTCCGGCATCCCCCCCGAGCTGCGCGAGCGCCTCTTCCAACCCTTCTTCACCACCAAGGCCACCGGCACCGGCCTGGGGCTCATCATCGTCCAGCGCACCCTGGAGGCCCACGGCGGCCACATCCACGTCGAATCACCTCCCGGCGGCGGCACCACCTTCCGGCTCGTGCTGCCGCTCGGGCCGGAAGTGGAGACCCAGGTGGGGTGACACGGGGAGGGAGTGGAGCGGCCGCTCTCCTGCCTGCCCTCCCGCGCGCCTGACGCCAGTGTCGGGTTCCGCACGCTCACGGGCCGGGGCGAAATCACTTTCAATCCCTTGTCAAGGAATTCCTCTGTCCCACCCTGGTCAGTCCTGACCGGACGGAGTAGAACCAACGAATCCCCAGGTACCGTTCCGTCGCTCGGTGTGGCCGGCCCCTGTCGCCGCCTGGGAAGAGTGCCTCGAGACGCCGGGCCACCCACCGACCCCATCCCGTATCCCGGGAGGTAGCGTGATGCGTCGTCTGCTCGTAGGGAGTGTCGCAGTATCCGCGCTGGCGTTGGCGGGAAATGTCCACGCCGCAGGAGAGTGTGGCTCGACGTCCGCTGGCTGGAACGCGCCCAACGGCGCGGTGGTGTTCGACCGCAGCCAGGGCCCCATCCGCGACGTGCTGGATGCCATCGGCGAATACCGCACCCACTCCATGCTCTCGCATGGCCCTGGCACCACCGTCTCGCACGCCACCATGGCCAACCCCACCCAGGCCCCCTGGCCCGGCGTGTGTAGCAAGCCCATGAGCGGCTTCGACCTGCGCTACGGCTACCCGGGCCTGGAGCAGATCAACCAGGGCGGCATCTACATGTCCCTGTTCGGCAAGGGCCCCGGCCCCGAGTGGACCGGCTGGCAGCAGGGAGACCCCGCCCAGGCCGCGCTGATTGGCGATTCCATCTGGTACAACCACGCGTACACCAGCGACCAGTCCCGCATCGACTCCGGCCAGTGGATCGACCGGCCGGTGCGCAACGGCGCCCGCGTCAACTACTCGCTCTTCCAGTACCGGACGCTCGAGACCGCGCACCAGATTCCGGGCAATGCCTCGAACAACGGCATGGTGTGCTCCACCTTCATGGCCTACGCGCACAACTACGCGGGCCGGGGCGTGGTGACGCCGCACCAGTACTCGCACGCGCAGATCGCCAACGCCTCCAACTCGCTCTACACGGGCATCTACAACGAGTGCAAATCGTCGCTCGGCTGGTTCGTCGACGCGGCGCTCACCGTCGCCTGCCCCACCTTCAACGTCTGCGGCAACGCCGGCAACCAGGTGGCCAACTGCATGTCCGCCAACATGTGCGACACCTCCGATGGCCGCTACTGGAAGAGCGTGCGCGATGATCCCAACGCCACCGCCACCTCCATCAGCCCGGACCGCGTCGGTGGCTGGGGCGTCCACCCCATCAACAACACCATCTGGGGCCCGGACTACACGCACCAGCTCCAGTGGAACTCGGGCGGCAACGTCTACGGCTGCTGGCAGTAACCCTTCCCACTCCGCTTCCCCTCGCAGAGGAGCCACCACCTGATGAGCCCGACCCCCGAGAACCGTTCCCAGCGGCCCTGGCGATGGGTGCTGCTGCTCGCACTCCTCGCCCTCGGGGGTGTGGTGGGCTGGCTCCTCTCGCGGGAGCAGCCCGCGCCGGCCGCTCCGGTGACCCAGGTGCGGACCCGCACGCCGCCCTCCCCGGAGCAGGCCTCCTCTCCAGTGCTCGCCGCCGCGCCAAAGCCTCCCGAGGCGGCCGACGCTCCCGCCACCGCCGAGCCGAAGCCTCCCATCGTGGATGAAATCCTCGTGGAGAAGCAGGAGGTGTGCTCGGGCGAGGACAACCTCATCACCGTGCGCGCCCACACGCCGGATGGCAACGACGCCTACCTGCACTACACCGTGGGCGATGGCACCGGCCAGCGCATCCCCATCCGCGTCTGGCGCAACGACGCGGACGGCTCGTATGAGCTGCCGCGTGTCACCGTCTTCACCAAGGACAACGTCTCCGTCACCGTCCCCCTCCCGCCCTATCGAGTGAAGGACTGCGAGCCCGAGCGGCTCATCCACGTGATGTCGCGGCGCCAGCCCAACTCCGAGGATGACGTCGAGTTCTTCGCCAAGCTGGTGGAGCGGCCCGTACTGGCCGGCCAGCCCGCGCCCAAGCCCTTCGTGCCCGTGCGCTTCGTGTGGACCTTCGACGACGAGGCCCCCGTGACGACGACCGGCCCCATCGTCTCGCACTCCATGCTGAGCAACACGGGCGCCAGCAGCATGTACACCCAGCACCTCATCCGCGTGGACGCCTACGACGCCGCGGGCCGCAAGGAGACCGGCCGCTCCTCGCTCCAGATGCTCAACACCTCCTTCGAGAACTTCGACAAGAAGGGCATCGTCACCCTGCTCGCCGTGGGCTCGCCCCGCTTCCCCGTGCTCGACCCGGACGGCGTGGTGCGCCAGACCTTCCGCCTCTACCACCGCTTCCGCGGGCCCGTGCGCATCACCCAGGTCAAGGCCGTCCGCGCCTTCCGCGGCAACGAAGATTCCCCTCCTCCCCCCGAGCAGGTGGACGTCGCCTCCCTCTCCGTGAGCGAGGTCCCCGAAGGCAAGGGCGCCGAGGTGCAGGTGTCCTTCGACACCAAGGCCGAGCCCGATGTCTTCGCCATCACCTATGCGCTGGAGGGCGTCAGCTCCGAGGGCCACCCCGCGCGCGGCACCTTCTCCGTCATGCGCCCGCCGCCCCGGCCCACCAAGGAGACCAGCACTCCCATCACCGACCCCGTCCTGCTCGCCAAGGTGAAGCGCGCGCGTGAGATCCTCCAGCAGGAGTTCGTCACCGACGAGGACATCTTCCGCCTCGAGCGCGAGGGGAAGTTCGCCGGCCTGCAGGTGGAGAAACCCTCCGGCGAGGTGGCTCCCGCCAGCGGCACGCTCAACGGACGCCCGAGGAATCCCGCGCGGTAGTTGGAGCGAAGACCCTCACCCCGACCCTCTCCCAAAGGGAGAGGGAGGAATGGGGTGGGTGGCGTGGGCGGAGCGAACGCGCCATGCTTCTGCCCATGTCCCTCTTCGATGCCGTGGCCGCTGGTGACCTGGCCCAGGTGGAGGCGCTGCTCGCCGGTGGCGCCGACCCCAATCCCTTCGACTCCGAAGGCCGTACCCCGCTCATCCTCGCCGCCGAGAACGGTCATGAGGAGTTCGTGCGCACCCTGCTCGCCGGTGGCGCCGATCCCTCCCTCACCGACCGCCTGGGCGAGTCCGCCCTCCTCAAGGCCGCCGCCCATGAGCACCCCCGCGTCGCCGCCCTCCTCTATCCCCTCGCCTCCGAGGACGACCAGACCATGGCTCGCACCCTCCTGAGGGTGGGCACCGACTTCCTCAACAACCTCCCGCGCGCCCCGGCTCCGCCCCCCGACGACTTCCGCCGCAAGCTCGCCTCCGCCAGCGCCTACATCTCCGACAAGCTCGGCGACTCCAACCCCTCCGAGCGCCTCGAGCGCCTGCACCGCGCGGAGAGGAACTCCAAGAAGTCCTGAATCTCCCGCCACAGGCTTTTCTGGAATTCGCCCCCTTTGTAGGGTTTTCAACACCTCTATCGCTCAGCACCCAACACTTTCCCGGGTAGGTTTCGGGCGGGTAACAGCCTTCCATGTCACCATGGGTGCTGTTCGGTGCGGCCCTGTGGGTCGCAAGGTGCCACGCAGCCCCCATGTGGGGGGCTCTCGCAATAGGGGGTCATGCATGATGATGATGGATGAGCGTGTGGTGTTCGGTAACACCTTCCACGGCCTCTTCCAGATAGCGCTGCACGGGAGACTCTCCCTCGCGGCCCGGGCGGCACTCGGGCACATGGGACTCCACCTCGACCGGCAGCCGCTCCCCTTCTACCCGGCGTCCGTCTGGCGCCCCTCCCTCGACATCGTCGTCCGGGACCTCTTCCCCGACCTGCAGTACGAGGAGGCCTACCGTCGGCTCGGCCAGAAGATGGTGACGGATGTCAGCGAGACGGTGCTCGGCCGCGGAATGCTCGCGCTGGGCCGCGCGCTCGGGCCCCGCCGGCTGCTCATGCGGATGAACCACAACTTCCGCAACGCCGACAACTACGTGCAGATGCAGCTCAAGGAGCTGGCGCCCACCACGTACGAGGTCCACATCAACGAGACGCTCGGCATGCACTCGTACTACCAGGGCATCATCGAGGCGGCGCTCGGGGCCGCTGGAGCCCGTGAGCCCCACGTGCACCCCGCGCGCGCCGAGGGCGGTGGGTGCACCTACCGCGTCCAGTGGCACTGAGGGAGCGCGGCGCGAGGGGACACTCAATGGGACAGGAGTGAGGCGGCCCGCTGCAGCACGCCCCTCCAGCCCGTCAGCTTCACGTCCTCGCATTCCTCGCGGATCAGCGCCCAGCAACCTTCCTTCTCGTCCGCGCGCAGCTCGTGGCTGGAGCCCGCCGGTGCGCTGCCCCAGTCGCCCGCCTCCAGGAAGCGGCCCCGGTCCCAGACACCTCCGGCCAGCACCATCCCCTCTTCTCCGCCCGGGTGTGCGTGCCTCGGGAAACGGGCCCCTGGTTTCATCTGCACCAGGAAGAGCCCACACCCGCCCGGCGCCTCGCGCACCAGACGTGCCGTCCGGCTGCCACTGCCCGGCACCGGGTGCCAGCGCCACGCCTCCGCCGGTGGCAGTTCCGCCAGCACCGACGCCGGCAGCGGTACGCCCTCCACCGGCCGCGGCGGCTCGTGCCGGGAGGCCTCCGCCCAGATGCGCTCGAAGAGCCCCGCTGGCACGGGCTCCTCGGGCACGGCCTCGAGCAGGGTGCCTCCGGGCGCGGTGAGCCGCCCCACCTCGCGCGTGCAGGCGGGACAGAAGGACAGGTGCGTCTCCAACAGCAGGCGCAGGGGCACGTCCGCGGCGCCCGTGGAGTACGCCAGCAACCGCTCGGAGGGGGGATGGTTCACGGGCATCATCGCTTCACTCCGTCAGCAGGGCCCGCATGTGTTGCAAGGCCATCCGGATGCGGGACTTCAAGGTGCCCAGCGGTACGGAGAGCTCCGCCGCGGCCTCCTCGTGTGTGTAGCCGCCGAGCACCGCCAACTCGACCGCCTGGCGCTGCTCCGGGCTGAGTCCCTCCAGTGCCCGCTCCAGGCTCATCGACAACTCGGGGTCCGCCTGCACGAGCGCCATCACCGGCCGCTCCGCCTCCGAGGCCCCCGCCACTCCTGGCGGCCCACGCCTCCACCGGTCCACCAGCTTGTTGCGGGCGATCCGGTACATCCACGCCAGGGGAGTGCCCTGCCCGGCATGGTAGCTGGAGGCCTTCTGCCAGATGGCCGTGAAGACCTCCTGCACCACGTCCTCGGCGAGCGTGCGATCCCTCGTCACGCGCAGCACGTAGCCCAGCAGCCGGCCCGCGTGCCGCTCGTAATAGGATTGGAAGGCCGCCTTGCTGCCCCGGGCGATGGCGCCGAGTAGCGCCCCATCCTCCTCCATGGCTCCCCCACCAGGTTCTCTCCAGAGGGCCTACGCGGAAAAGGTGCGGATGGATGAGGGCATGAAAAAGGGGAGGACGCTTGTCAGCGCCTCCCCCGGGGGACGGGCAACCCGTCGTCAGTGGCTGCCTGGAGCTAGAACTGATTGGCGCGCGCCTGCTCGAAGGGCACGCGGTGATTCAGGTAGGTCTCCTGGAGGCTGTGGTTCTTGAGGAGGTTGATGCCGCCATCGCCGAAGCGGTGGATGACCGCGTCCTTGCCGGCCTTCTTGATGAAGGTGAGCGGATCCACGCTGCCACCCAGACCGGTGAGCGTGGGGACCGCGTCGCGGTTGTTGATGTAGTGCACGTACTTGGGACCGTCCGGGTAGGTGGCCGCGGCCGCGCCGAAGGTCTCCACGTTCAGCTTGCTCATCACCTTCTCGGTGTCCGCCTTGGACAACCCATCTTCGATGCGCAGCCGGTTGTAGACGTCCTTGAGCGCGCGGCTGGTGATGAGACCACCCTGGCTGTAGCCCATGAGGTGCACATCGCGGCCGGCCTTGAGCTCCGAGTAGACGGTGTCGGCGAGCGTGTCCACGGCCGGGTTGGTGCCCTTGTCCAGTTTGTCCTTCACGCACTGGGCCAGGTCGGAGATGAAGCCCTCGGTGGAGTTGTGGATGCCGATGGCCTTGGCGTTGGTCTTGTCGGCGATGGCCTGGAGGTCGCTGGACTGCCCCGCCTTGTCCGTCATGATGCCGTTGACGTAGATGACGGTCTTCTCGGGGTTGGGGTTGTTGCGCGGGGTGACGCCGGGGATGTCCTTCAGCGACGTGCCGGGCGGGAAGGTCTGGCCGCCGGCGCCCACGAACTGGCCGTCATAGACCTTGTCCTTGGGCTTGCTGCCACCCAGCAGGCTCGCCGAGACCTGGCGAGCGGGACCCGCCTCGAAGGTATCTCCGGCCTGCTTGGTCACCTTGGCGGAGTCGGCCTTCACGGTGTTCACGGCCGGGGTCGTGACCGGCTGGGCCTTCTCGACGGTCTGGCGGCCCACGGGGGCCAGCGGGTTGCGGTTGATCGAGGTCATGGGGGCTCCTACGTAGTCTTGTGTGAAATCCGTTGATCCATTCTCCCATGGAGCCCTGTGGAAGTTGCGTACCCCCCGAATTTTTTCCGGCGGACGGGCGGATCAGGGGTCTGGACACCGGGCTGGCCACGTGCTCTCAGTCCGTGAGAATGAGGAGACCGGGGGCATGGGCGGGCGATTTGCGCGTCTGGTGCTTCGGGATAGCCTCCCACGTCAGGGAGCAATCGTTACGTGAGAGCGCATTCCGGGAGGTCTGCCGTTCAAGGCGCTCTCGTCCTTGTCCTGGCCCTGGTCCTTCCCATCGCCGCGTCCGCTGAGAACGAAGGCGCGATCCGCGGCCACATCATCGCGATCAACAGTCAGTACGAGGATCTCGAGTACGAGCGCGCCCTCGGCCAGGTCAAACTCGCACGCCAACTGCCTCGTAGCACGGACGATGAGGTCACCCTCTCCCTCTATGAGGGCATCATCCTGTGCGAGATGGGTAAACAGGACCTGGGGGCATCGCTCTTCAGGGCTGCCCTCCTTCTCAGGTCCGGCGCGAAGCTACCTGTACAGGTCGCCCCCAAGGTCGACGCGCTCTTCGAGTCCATGCGCACCCAGGTGAAGCAAGAGACGGCCTTCATCCTCCCACCGAGCGGAACGGAGAAACCGTCGACCACGGCCGAGCAAGAACGGCTCGACCCATCCGCCTCGGCATCCACGGGACTTGCCGTGGAGAAGCGCGAGGAAACGAAGGGTGCGCCCATGCCTTCAGAGCCAGGCTCCGCCGAAGCAGAACAAAAGAAGGCAGAACCTGTTGCTGACCAGCCCGTCAAGCTGTCGGACTGCGGGCCCAAACCCGCACGCGTGGCGAGCCGTAGCGTGAAGGAGCGGCAGGTGTGGCTGCTTGCCAGCATGCAGCACGAGCTTTGCCTGCGCGGCGAGTTCCATGGGCTCGTCTCCGAAAAATGGATGGGTTTGAAGACCCGCATAGAGGGCGCCACAACAAGCCAAGAACGGATGCGTATCATCCTGGAGATCGACCAGTTTGCCCGTGAGTTCATATATGGGAACCCACAGCGCAAGGCGGAGCTGCTGGAGGCAAGGCGGTTGGAGACGGAGCGATTGGAAGCGGAGCAGCTGAAAGTAAAGCAGCTGGAGGCTGAGCGGTTGGAGACGAAGCGGTTGGAAGCGGAGCAGCTGAAAGTAGAGCAGCCAGAGGCGGAACTCAGCAGCGAATGGCTGATGCAGCAGCTCCTGCGCCTCCAAGGAAAGCTCCTCCAGGGGGACTTCCCCTCCAAAAGGGTTCCCCTCAGGGAGCTCGACAAGATCGGCCAGCAAATCCGGGCGGCCCACACCACAGAGTCACTACAGGAAGCAGCACACGCCCTCGATGCCTGGCAGCAGAGGCATCTTACTCAATGAAACAGGGCTCCTCCGGAATCACGGCATGAACTCGATGCCCGCCTGCAAGCCCTCGAGCCAGTGAAGCATCCGCATCAGTTCTTGGAGTTCCTCTTCTCCAAGGGCAGATGAGCGCTTTGCGCAGCTGGGGCTTCGGGATAACCTCCCACGTCAGGGAGCAATTATTACATGAGAGTGAATTTCGGGAGGCCTGCCGTTCAAGGCGCACTCGCCCTTGTCCTGGCCCTGGTCCTTCCCTTCGCTGCACTCGCTGAGAACAATGGCGAGATCCGCAACTATCTCATCTCGATCAACCGACTGTACGAGAGTCTCGACTACGAGCTCGCCCACCAGCAGATCCAACTCGCACGCCAACTGCCTCGCAGCACGGACGACGAGGTCACCCTCTCGCTCTACGAAGGCATCATCCTATACGAGCTGCGCAAGCATGGGCCGGCGGCTTCTGTCTTCAGGTCCGCGCTCCTGCTGAGACCTGACGCGAAACTACCCGTGCAGGTAGCCCCCAAAGTCGAGGCGTTCCTCGAGTCCGTGCGCAAACAGGCGAAGCAAGAGGTGGCATCCCTCCTCCCTTCGAGAGGAACGGACAAGCCATCGAACAAGGTGGAGCAGAAACGAGAGAACCCGCCCTCTCCTCCATCAACGGGTCCTACACAGGAAAAGCGCGAGGACACGAAGATTGCGCAGTCGCCCAAGAAGGAAGACCCCTCGAGCGTGGAGTCCAAGGCACCATCAGCCCAGGAGGCCAAGACTGACACAAAGCTTCCTCCCATGCATCCCGCTCCGAGCACCCAGAAAGCGGAGCAGAAGAAAGACGGGCTTGTTGCCTTACAGGCCATCAAGAAACCGGACTGTACGCCTGAGCCCTCTCTGCCAGACCGGACCGCAAGGGAGCGGCAGTTGTCGCGGCTTGCCCTCATGAAACAGGCGCTTTGCGTCAACGGCAAATTCCAGGGGTCCACCTACGAAAAATGGATGGAGTTGAGGAACCGGGTAGAGACCGCGTCAACGCTCGACGAGCGGAGGCTCATCACCACTGATCTCGACCTGTTCGATCGTGAGTTCGCTCATTCGGCTCTAGAGCTAGAGAAGCAAGAGCGACTCGCGGCAGTGCAGCAGAAGGCCACGGAGCGACTCGCGGCAGAGCAGCGGGAAGCAGAGTGGCTCGTGGCAGAGCAGTGGGAAGCGGAGCGGCTCGCAGCGGAGCAGCAGAAGGCCACGGAGCGGCTCGCAGCGGAGCAGCGGAAGGCCGCGGAGCAGCGGAAGGAGGCGGAGCGGAAGGAGGCGGAGCGGAAGGAGGCCGAACGGCAGGAGGCGGAGCGGAAGGAGGCCGAACGGCAGGAGGCGGAGCGGAAGGAGGCCGAACGGCAGGAGGCCGAACGGCAGGAGGCGGAGCGGCGGGAGACCGAGCGGCAGGAGGCCGAACGCACCCAGCAAAAGAAGAGAGCCCGCGAGGACGCGGACCTGGACACATCCAGGTGCCAGCCCATCGTCAGCGCCGACTGCGAACTGCTCATGCAACGGCTCCTCTCCGTTCAGGAGGATTTCCTCCGCACGAATCCGTCCTCCAAACTCGCCTCACTCAGGCAGCTCGTCACGATCGGCCAGGAGATCCGGGCTGCCCGCACCAAAGAGGAACTGCAAGAAGCCGCGCATGCTCTTGACATCTGGAAGCAGCTGCAATTGCCTCAATGAAACCGCACCGATACGTAGGATTGAATTCCGGGAGGTCCATCGTACCAGGAGCACTGCTCCTGCTCCTGGCCCTGGTGCTTCCCTTCGCCGCGCCCGCTGCGAATGAAAACGAGATCCGCAACTACATCATCTCGATCAACCGCCTGTACGAAAGCCTCGACTACGAGTTCGCGCTCAATCAGATCCGACTCGGACGCCAACTACCTCGCAGTACGGATGAGGAGGTCGCCCTCACGCTTTATGAAGGCATCATCCTGTGCGAAATGGGCAAGCCAAGCATGGCAACCTCGGCCTTCAGAGCCGCCCTCCTGCTGAGGCCTGACGCGAAACTACCCGTGCAGGTGGCGCCCAAGGTCGAGGCGCTCTTCGAGTTCGTGCGCAAGCAGGTGAAACAAGAGGTGGCATCTCTCCTCCCATCGAGCGGAACGGAGAAAACGTCGAACAAGTCGGAGCAGAAACGGGAGGACCCTCTTGCTCCGCCATCCACAAGTCCTGCCCTGGAAAAGCACGGGGACACGAGGATTGCGCAGTCAACCAAGAAGGAAGGGTCTTCGAGCGTGGAACCCAGGGCGTCAACAGCCCAGGTGACCAAGACTGACACGAAGCATCCTCCGATGCCTTCCGCTACGAGCGTCCTGAATGCGGAGCAGAAAAAGGAAGCGCCTGTTGCGGTACAGCCCCCCAAGTCACAGGACTGCGGGCCCAAGCCCTCGAGCGTGTCGAGCCGGGACCAGATAAACCAGCAGTTGTGGCGACTTGCCCGCATGCAGCATGCGCTTTGCCTGAGCGGCAAGTTCCAGGGAGTCGTCGCCGAAAGCTGGACGAAATTGAAGGCCCGGATGGAGGACGCGACAACCAGCTACGAGCGGACGCTCATCACCAAGGACATCGACCAGTTTGCCAGTGAGTTCATTTATGAGGACCCACAGCGAGAGGCGGAGCGGCAGGAAGCCGAGCGGCGGGAGGCGGAACGACTAAAAGCAGCGCTGGAAGCGAAGCAGCGAGAAGCCGAGATACCACGGGAAGCCGAGCGCGCTCTGATCAAGAAGAAGTTCCTTGATGCCGCGAATCTGGATACGTCCAAGTGCCAACCCGTTGTCAGTACCGACTGCGAACGTGAGTTGCTCATCCAGCGGCTCAACACCGTTTATAAGATATTCCTCAGCACCAATCCGCCCTCCCCACAGTCCCCCGTCAAGGAACTCCTGACGCTCGTCAGTAGGGTCCAGGCGGCGCGCAACCACGAGGATTTGCAGCAAGCCTCGCAGGCCATCGATGCCTGGCAGCAACGGCGATTCCCCTGATGAAACCGTGCATTGACGTGAGAGAGCATTCTGGGAGGTCTGCCGTTCAAGGCGCTCTCGTCCTTGTCCTGGCCCTGTCCCTTCCCTTCGCCGCGTCCGCTGAGAACGAAGGCGCGATCCGCGGCCACATCATCTCTATCAACAGTCTGTACGAGAATCTCGAATACGAGCTCGCCCTCGGCCAGGTCAAACTCGCACGCCAACTGCTTCGTAGCGCGGACGATGAGGTCACCCTCTCCCTCTATGAGGGCATCATCCTGTGCGAGATGGGTAAACAGGACCTGGGGGCATCGCTCTTCAGAGCCGCCCTCCTGCTCAGGCCCGGCGCGAAGCTACCTGTACAGGTCGCCCCCAAGGTCAACGCGCTCTTCGAGTCCGTGCGGATGCAGGTGAAGCAAGAGGCGGCATCCATCCTCCCGCCGAGTGGAACGGAGAAGCCGTCGACCAGGGCCGAGCAGAACCGGGAAGCCCCACCACCCGACGCCCCTGATACGGACAAACAGCCAAGCAGCAGTCCCACTGCGTCCGAGGGCGGTTCAACACCAGAGGCTCAGCAGGAAAGCCACGCGGACAAGGACCAAGCACCTGCTCGGGTGGAACGGGAGGAACTCAGCAACGAATGGCTCATGAAGAGGCTCCTGCGCCTCCAGGGGAAGTTCCTCCAGGGGGAGTCCCCCTCCAAGCGGGTTCCCCTCAGGGAACTCGACAAGATCGGCCAGCAGATCCGGGCGGCCCACACCACAGAGTCGCTGCGGGAAGCAGCGCACGCCCTCGATGCCTGGCAGCAGAGGCACCTCGCTCCGAGCACCGTAAATGCTCGCCGAGCCCCGTGGTCGAGGAGCTTGACGACGAGCGCGGGGCATGAGGGAGCGCTCACCGCGGTGCGACAGCCAGCGCGGCGCCCGGTCAGCTCAAGACAGGTGGGAATGAGTGCCGTGGCGAGTCAGCCCGCAGCGGACTGCGCGAGCTGGTTGGGCAGGGGAATCGCTTCCCCGCGCAGGGCCGCCAGCGCGGCCTCTCGCAGGTAGCGCTTGGGGTCCACCCCGCCCAGCTTCGCCGTCTCCATCAGGCTGTAGTAGAGGGCCGCCACCTCGGTGCCACGCCGGCTCCGGCTGCCGTAGTGGTTCTTGCGCCCCAGCGCCAGCCCGCGCATGGCGCGCTCGGTGGCCCCATTGTCCAGCGGCACCCGCGGGTCCGTCAGAAACCGCGTCAGCCCCGTCCACCGGTTGCTCATGTATTTGATTGCCTGGCCCAGCGCCGACTGGGGCAATGCGCGCTGCTCGCACGCCCACTGGTGCAGCCGCTCGATGATGGTACGACTCTTGTGCTGTCGCAGCTCCAGCAGGCGCTCCAGGCTCTCGGGTCCCTCCTTGTACTCGCGCTCCACTGCGTACAGCCCGGCAATCATCTCCAGAGCCTCTTCGGCCTGGGGGAAGGCCTCCACGCACTCCACGTACTTGCGCCGCGCGTGCATCCAGCAGTTCACCAGGGTCAGCTTCCCCCCGGAGCCCGCGGCGGCGCTCTCGTAGGTGCTCAGCCCATCCACCATGAGGATTCCGCCATAATCCTGGAGCATGTTGCGCGCGGCCTCGGTGTCCCGGCCCTCCTGTATCCGGTACACCACTGCGTCGGGGGCGCACAGCGCCCAGGCGTGCCAGCGCGTCTGGCTCTTGCTGCCCAGCAGCGGCCAGCGCGTCTCGTCTCCCCCCAGAATCTCGCGCGTCAGCAGCGCCGCGTGCAGCGCCTCGTGCGCGGGCGACAGCAACCGCGCCAGCGCGTCAATCTGGTCCCAGAGTGTCTGGCTGTCCACCACCAGCCCCTCGCGCTCCATGCTTCCCACCTGCCGCTCCAGGGGCATGTGGTCGAGGTACTTGGCCACGGCCACCTCCACGGCGAAGTCCACGGAGTAGCGCCCACCGGCCTGGAGCTTGGGCGGGCCCAGGGCCGTCTCCACGCACCCGCCGCAGCCGCAGCGATACTTCTGGCGCTTGTGGCGGCGCAGCACGAAGCGCCGCTCCACCACGTCCACCTCCTCGGCCTCCTCGTAGCAGCCCTTCATCTGCGCCAGCGCCCCGCCGCACTTGGGACACTGCTTGTCGGGCTCCTCCAGCGTGTGTTCCACCTCCAGCGTCGGCAGCGTGGGCTGGGCGCGCGGGCCGTGGCCGTGCGTGGGCGGCTCGGGTTTGTTCCCCTCGTCCTGCTCGCGCTGGGGGCGCTTCTCGCTGGAGCGGCCAAACAGCTCGCCGGTGCGCTGCGCGAGCTGCCGCTCCAACTCCTGCAAACGCAGCTGCAACTCCTCGGCGTCCTTGCCCTGGGCGCTCATCAGCTTGCGCGTGAGCTCCACCACGCGCGCCACCAGGCGTCTGTTTTCCGCCTCCAACAGGAGGGCCGCCTGGCGCAGCCTCTCCACGTCCTTCTCCGTCGTAAGCTGGAAGCTCATGCGCGGGTAGTGCCATGCCAGCACCCGCCCGCGCAAGTAGTGCGCGCGGCATGACTCACGAAGTCACCGCCCCAGCGTCCTCCGGCTGGAAGAGCGGCGCCAGCGTGTACGGCGCGGGCGACAGCGGCGCTCGTCCCACCAGCTCGCTGCCCTCCAGAAACAGGGCCAACTCCGACACCGTCAGCACCAGCGGCGGCTTGTCGCTCTCTGGCTGCCACAGCGGCGCGAAGCGTCCTTTCTCCAGCCGCTTGGCGTACAGGCACAGCCCGGTGCCGTCCCAGAAGAGCGCCTTGGCCCTCTTCCTGTCCCGTCCCACGAAGAGGAAGACGTCGCCCGAGAGGAAGTCGCGGCCCAGTGCCTGCGTCACCAGCCCGCTCAGCGCGTCGTAGCTCTTGCGCATGTCGCACGGCTGCCCGTAGGCGTACACCGCGAGCCTGCGCGTGGAGCCAATCACAGCAGCCCTCGCAGCAACCTCACCGCGTCCTCAACGCACAGGCCCTCTACCCGTACTCCTCCGGGCCCGTGCGCCACCAGCCCTCCTCTTCTGGCCTCGGGGCGCGCGTCCTTCACCTCCACGGGGACCAGCGCTGCCCTCGCGGGCTCCTCATGAGTGGCACGGCGAGCTGCGCTGCCCCAGCGGCTGAGCGTCCAACTGCTCACGCCCAACTCCTTCGCCGCTTCCTCCCTGCTCGCCCCCTGTTGCTGGCGCGCTCGCATGTACGCCACCGCTTCCTGTCTCTGCTCCTGCGTGTAGCGCGTACGCGGGCCCACTTCGCCCCGCTCGAGTACCTGCCGCCGGAACTTCTCCGCCTGCTCCTTCATTTCCATCGCTTCCTCCTCCTTCACGGGGGCGACGGACATGCTCACGCCTCTGCTCTCGCGTCACGACGGGCTCGGGCGAGGATTTACAGCGCAGGGCCCGTACGTGTACGTGCCGGTGGATGGCACGTCACTGACGCTGCCAGCGGCGCGCAAGAAACCGAAGGCCAAGGGCTTCGGCCCGGTGGGCACGACGCGAGCCAAAGCACGGGGCCTGGAGGTGGTCAGTGCCATCGTGGTCAATGACAAGGGGGTGGCACTGGGGCCGAGCGGGCAGCACATGTGGGCGCGCAAGGCAGTGCGCAAGAAACCCGCTGCCAGCCGGGCGTTGGAGGACAAGGAGACGCGCCACTGGCTGGACGTCATGGAGCAGGTGCTGAGAGCGCGAGAAGCGGCCGGGTATGAGGGGCGGCCCTGGTTTCAGTTGGACAGAGGGGGAGACTGCCGGGACATCCTGCACTGGGCCGTCATGACGGACGGCTGGATGACAGTACGTGCCGCGCAGGACAGGTGCGTGGACTGGCCGCTGGAGGGCAAGCTGTGGCAGGTGGTGGAGGCCCAAAAGCCCCTGGGGCGCTACAAGCTGCCGGTGCCAGCTGGCCCCAAGCGCACCGCACGCGAGGCAACCATGCAGGTGCGAGCCACTGCGCTGGTACTGCCACTGAAACACGGCTGGACCAAGAAGCTGCTGCCGGTGGAAGTCTTCGCCGTGCAGGCGGTGGAAATCAGCCCCGTGCCGGCCAACGAGCAGCCCATTGAGTGGATGTTGCTGACCACTCACCCGGTGCACGACTTCACGGACGCTTGCCGTGTGCTGCACGCCTACGCCCAGCGCTGGCGCCTGGAGGAGGTGCACAAGTGTTGGAAGTCCGTCTGTAAGGTGGAGGAGAGCAACCTGGAGAGTGCCGCCAGCTTCACCCGCTGGGCTACCCTGCTCTTCTCCGTGGCCCTGCGAATAGAGCGACTCAAGCGTCTGGCGCGTGAAGCCCCTGAAGCGCCGGCCGATGTGGAACTATCGCGCTGGGAGATTCGCGCCCTGCTTTTCAGGCACGACGCGAACGGCTATCGCAGCGACGCCACTCCCACCATCGGCCAGGCCGTCCTGTGGATTGCCCGCCTGGGCGGCTACTCCAAATCCTCTGGAGGGCCGCCCGGCTCCATCGTCCTGGGCCGGGGCCTTGAGAAGCTGGCCGTCATTACCGAGGATCTCCAGCGCATCCACGAGCTGGGCCTGAAAATGTGACTAATGCTCAGCCTCGGGAGAGGGTCAGGGTGAGGGTCTTCCCCCCGGGGCCCCCTCGGAACCTACGGAAGCCTCGGCGCCTCCACGTCCGTGACGATGAGCGTGTTGGTGCGCGCATCCACGGTCACCCGGCCCCTCGGAGACAGCACCCCCTGCACGTGCGGCAGCAGCTCCGACGCCCGCGCGTAGTTGACCGGAATCAGCCACGTGCGCAGCGGCGCCGCCTGCTCCTTCGCCTCCTTCAGGCGAACGAGCGCCTCGGCCTCCTCCTGCAGCGTCTTCAGCGACGCCACGCGCAGGATGCTGCCCCGCCGCTCCATGCCCAGCCCGCGCGAGGCCAGCACCACGTCCAGCGCCTCCGTCCACACCACGTTGCGCAACGACAGCGTCACCGTGCCCTGAACCTCCTCGGACACCACCAGGTTCAACCGGCCCACGTCCGCCAGCATCCTCAGCACGTCGTGCACGTTGGCCCGGGTGACATCCAACGAGATGCGCTTCGCCTCCTTCGGCGATTTCGCCACTGCGGGCGCGGCGGCGAGCGTCAGTGCGAGGAACACGGCTCGGACAGGTCTCATGGAGCCAGTCCAACCCCGCGACCCCACTCACTTCAAGTGCTCCCAGCCCTTTTGTCCTCCATGGACTTCGGGGTGGGACGCGCCCTGCCTCCGCCCCACATCCCCCGGCGTGTGGCCGGTGCATTTCCTCCGGGGTCTTTGATTGCGAAACAGCCCGAACCGGCAACCTGCGCGTGCTCTCCCAGTGTCGCGCCAGGACTGCCGGTCCGCACGCGGTGGGTGCCTCCCCCCGCGGATTCGGGACCAGGCTCCCTCCAGGCCTCCACCCTGGAGGGGGCCGTGCGGATTTCCTCGAGAGTCCCGGACCGGCCCGCGCTACCCCGTGGCGAGCAGCTCGCCCAGCAGCACGGAGAGGCGCGGCCAGAGCCATACCCACAGCACGAGCGAACCCGCGCCCAGTCCCGTCGCGGCCAGGGCCTGTCCCCGGCGGCCGATGGGAGGACGGGCCTCGGGATTCACGCGCCGCAGCGCCGTCAGGCCCAGCCCCAGGGCCACCGGTGCGAAGAGGGGGAAGAACACCCCGTACACCCCGAGCTGCAACCCCACCAGGGCCAGGGGGTTGTTCTCGTGGCGGTTCCACAGCCGCAGCAGGGCGCCGTCCGGAATGGACACCCGGTGGAAGAGCTTGTGCCTCGGGTCCTGGTAGACGGAGGCCCCCATGCCCAGGAGGAACAGGGCGGGGACGACGAGCAGGGGCTCCTGTGACACCAGCCCAAGCACCCCCAGGCCTCCGGGCAGGGCGATCAGCCCCGCGCGGGCCCACCGCTGGCCGAAGAAGCACCCCAGGCCCACCGCCGAGCAGGCGAGCAGGAAGGCTCCCGGCAGGGAGTCTCCGCTCAGCAGCAGCGTGAGGCCGGGCGCCAGCATCATCAGACCGCCCAGCCCGAGGAACCAGGCCAACGAGTCCCGCCGCCCCCACAGCTTGAGCCGGAAGGCCTCCAGGTAATTGACCTCGGGGAGCGCGGCGCAGGCGGCGCAGTAGACGGCGCCGAGCACCCAGGTGGCGCACCCGGGGCAGAAGAAGCCGCCGCAGCGCGTGCAGATGCCCTCGGCGGGGACGTCCGGGTGCACGGCACAGCGGGGAAGCGTGGCGCCCGAGGCGCCGGCGGGGGGCATGGGCCCGAGTATCTCACGAAGCCGCCCGCCCCTTCCTCGAAGGGCGGGGCAGGCGCCGCTTGTTGCCGCCACCGCGCACCCCCACCCTCGAAGGGGAGGGCCACTACCGAACGAGGGAAACGCCATGGCGGACCATACGTGGGGCAACTGCAAGGGCTGCCGCTTCTTCAACAGCCACAACGCCCAACCCGATGACACCGAAGTCGCCCAGTGCACACAGCCCGAGCTGCGGGATTTCGAGTTGCAGGTGACGGGGATGAGCGGCTGCAAGGAATTCGAGGCTCGCACCGGTGTCTCCGGAGGCGCCTACCAGGAGCCCGAGGCCACCACCATGCACTGAGGGACGTGCGTCCCACCCGGCATAGCCGCTAGCGTCCCGCTCGTCCGGTCTCCACCCGGGGGCCGGCCACACACGAGGGACGCGCCATGCCGGAAGCACGCACGCTGGGAGAGGCCCCGGGACCCCGAGGCCACTGGTTCTGGGGCAGCATCCAGGAGCGGCGCCACAGCCCGCTCCAGCTCTTCGTGCGCGCCCACCAGGAGTACGGAGAATTCGTCCGCCTCCGCATGGGGCCCGCCATCAGCCTCGTCTCCATCACCCACCCCGAGCTCGTCAAACACGTCCTCGTCGACCACGCGGACCGGTACAGCAAGCCCTCCAGCCTGGTGCGCGATGCGTGGCCGGTGCTCGGCAATGGCCTGTTCACCAGCTCGGGCGACTTCTGGAAGCGCCAGCGCCGCCTCATGCAGCCCGCCTTCCACAAGGAGCGCCTGGCCGCGCTCGCAGGCTCCATGGTGGAGGCCACCCAGCAGATGCTCGCACGCTGGCGGGCCCGCCCCTCGGCGTCCGAGCCCCTCGACGTCGGCGCCGAGATGATGCACCTCACCCTGGGCATCGTCGGCCGCGCCCTCTTCTCCACCGACGTCAGCGGCAACGCCAACAGCGTCGGCCAGGCGCTCGGCGTCGCCCTCGCCGAGACGAACCACCGCATCCTCTCGCTCGGCCTCTACGCCCCGGACTTCCTCCCCACCGCGCGCAACCGCACCTTCCAGCAGGCGCTGCGGACCCTCGACTCCGTCGTCTTCGACATCATCGCCCGCCGCCGCGCCGGCGAGACGCGGGGGGATGATCTGCTCGCCACCCTCATGGCCGCCCAGGACGCCGACACCGGCGAGCGCATGACGGACGCCCAGCTGCGCGACGAGGCCATGACACTCTTCCTCGCCGGCCACGAGACCACCGCCAACGGGCTCGCCTGGATGTGGCACCTGCTCGCCCAGAACCCGGAGATTGAAACCCGTGCCCGCGCCGAGGTGCAACGGGTGCTCGGCGGCCGCACGCCCACGGCCCAGGACATTCCGCAGCTGCGCTACCTCACGCAGATGTTCGAGGAGGCCATGCGCCTGTACCCGCCGGCGTGGATCATGGCCCGCCAGCCGGTGAAGGAAGACGAGCTCGGCGGGGTGCGGATCCCCGCCAGCCCGCGCGTCGTCGTCGTCACGGGGCCCTACACCATCCACCGCAACCCGAGGCTGTGGCCGGACCCGGAGCGCTTCGACCCGGAGCGCTTCTCGCCCGAGCAGACCGCGCAGCGCCCGCGCCTGGCATACATGCCCTTTGGCGGCGGCCAACGGCTGTGCATCGGCAACAACTTCGCCCTCATGGAGGCCACGCTCATCATCGCCGAGGTGTTGCAACACTTCCGGCTGCGAGCGGTGCCGGGCCACACCGTGGAACCCGAGCCGCTCGTCACCTTGCGGCCCAAGGGTGGACTGCCCATGTTCGTCGAACCCCTGCACGCGAGCGCCTGAACCATGTTCCATCCCAAGGGACCGAGCTTCGTGGAGCTGATGCGGCAGGGCCTGAGCTCGGTGGAGCGGGGGTATGATCTGCTGGCGCCGAAGTTCGACTACACGCCCTTCCGCACGCCGGACGACGTGCTGAAGGCGAGCGTGGAACAGGCGGGCCCGCCGGGGAGCGTGGCGAGCGCGCTGGACGTGTGCTGCGGCACGGGAGCGGCGATGCGCCACCTGAGGGCGCTGTGCCACGAGCGGGTGGTGGGGGTGGACCTGAGCCAGGGGATGCTGGACGAGGCGCGCCAGAGACTCGCGGACGCACCGGGGAGCGCGGCGTTGGAGTGGGTGCGCGGGGATGCACTGGAATTGCCGTGGCGCGAGGAATTCGAGCTGGTGACGAGCTTCGGCGCCTTCGGCCACATCCCGGAGGAGGACGAGCCGCGGCTGGTGGAGTCCATCCACCGGGTGCTGAAACCCGGAGGCCGATTCCTGTTCGTGACGGGGAAAGAGCCCTCGCGGCTGAGGCCGGGCTATTGGATGGCGAAGGCCTTCAACGCGGCCATGAGGGTACGCAACGCGGTGTGGGATCCGCCCTTCGTCATGTATTACCTGACGTTCCTGCTGCCGCGCGCGCGGGCGCTGCTGGAGACACGAGGCTTCCACGTGGAGGTGCGGCGGGACGCACTGCCAGAGAAGTACGCGCGCCATGGATTGTGCGTGGTGCTCGCTACCCGGCAGTGAGGGGAAGCCCGGCTGTTCAGGCGCGGCGGGGGCGGCATAGCATCGCCGGACACCTTCGCTGGAGCCCGCCGAGCCCATGTCTGCGCTGTTGCCGTCCCCGGACGCCGCGATGATCACCCGTCACTCCTCTCCCGAGCAGAAGGGGCGGCGGTGGAGGATGAGTGGGGTGTTCGCGGCCTCCATCCTGCTGCTCTACCCGCTGGACCTGTTCATGCTGGGGCAGCCGAGCCCCGCGACGCTGGCGGTGCGAGTCCTCTGGTCCGGGGAGATGCTGCTCTACACGTGGCTGGTGATGGCGCTGGAGGAGCGCTGGCTGCCGCTGCTGCTGCGCATCCACACCGCGCTCATGAGTGGCTTGTTCATGAGCATCGTCGCCTTCACGGGAGGAGTGGACAGTCCGTACATGACGCTGGTGCCCTCGATGCCGCTGTTGATGGCGCTCATCCGGCCGGGGGACACGAAGCCGGCGATCGTCTGCGGGGCGACGTGTGCACTGGGGGCCATGGCCATCGTGATGCGGACGGAGGGCTCGGCACTGAACGCGCTGGCCTGGGCGGGGATGGTGACGTCGTCGACGTTCTTCGGGGTGTACGGCTCGTCGCAGTTCCGCAAGGCGCAGGCGGCGGAGAACGAGGCGCGGGTGGAGCGCGAGCGCCGCGAGTCGATGGAGAAGCTGACGAAGGCCGAGCGGCACCGGGCGCAGTCGGAGAAGCTGGCGACGGTGGGGAGGCTGGCGGCGAGCGTGATGCATGAAATCAACAACCCGCTGGCGTTCGTGGGCTCGAACCTGGAGTACCTGCGCACGGAGGTGCTGGCGCAGCCGCTGCGAGAGGAATTGAGGCAGGAGTTCCAGGAGGTCTTCAACGAGACGAGCACGGGGATGGAGCGCATCCGGCAGATCGTCACGGACCTGAAGGGCTTCTCGCGGATGGACGTGGAAGAGCCCTGCGAGTGCGTGCTGGTGGACGTGGTGTCGGACGCGGCGAGGCTGGCGGGGGTGCGGCTCAAGCACGTGGCGAAGCTGACGGTGGAGATACCGGCGGAGCTGCCGGAGGTGTTCGCGACGAGGCGGAGACTGGCGCAGGTGATTTTGAACCTGCTGGTGAACGCGGGGGACGCGCTGGAGGAGGCGCGGGTGCAGGGAGGGGAGGTGAGGGTGAGGGGGATGGCGGAGGGGGAGAAGGTGACGCTGCTGGTGGAGGACAACGGACCGGGCTTCCCGCCGGAAGTGCTGCCGAGACTCTTCGAGTCCTTCTTCACGACGAAGGGGCCGGAGAAGGGGACGGGGCTGGGGCTGAGCCTGTCGCGGGAGATGGTGGAGCGATTCGGGGGAAGACTGACAGCGGAGAACCGGCCGGAGGGAGGCGCGAGGCTGCGGCTGGAACTCCCAATGCACAAACCCGCCCGACACGGAACCGTTGACCCAGAGCCCACTGGCACGCAGAACCCCTCTCCCTCCGGGAGAGGGACGGGGTGAGGGTGCCTGACGCCTCGGGTTGCCCCCTGTGAGCCGGAACGTCACCCGGACCCGAGCTGTGGCCTCCAGCCCGGGTGGGTGAAACCAAGGCAATGACTCAATCGGTTGGGCACGGCAAGGCGCTCTCAATAACAACAGACAACCTGCGTATTACCGTGGGCCCAATCGGCCCCAAACGTCGTGGGAGTAGCCATGGTGTCTCCCCAAGGCCAGGGATTGTGGACCGGCTGCCAACAAGCACCATCCGCGGGGGAATACCTCCCGTACTTGTTATCCGCGGTCACGAACATGAATCTGACGGCGACACACGCCTTCCACCCATGGTAGTCGGCGGCACAGATCTCGCTGCCGGTCTTGCCTCGAAAGGCCGCGGGCACATAACTCGCGGCGGATCCCACCGGGCAAACACTGTCGGCGACCGTCTTGGTGACGATGGTGCGGACATTCTCGACTTCTTGTGCCCTGGCATTTCCGGCCATGAGTGCCGCCGCCAGCACCACCCCGAACGAAACTGTCTGTCTCATTGAGTTCCCTCCATCACCTGCTGGCGCGTAACCTGGAGTGCCTCGAAAAGGCTTACAACTCCATGCAAGGAATGGAAGACGAGAAATCGACAGGGGAAGGGGAGAACTGGCCGTATTCGCCGGTTCCGAACCGCCCCCTGCCCGAAACCCGATTCCCAGAGGGATTCCCACTCCGCGAGAAACGGAGCACGTGCTAAGCGGTTGCCTCTGCACAACGAGGAGGCACTCAGCCCGCATGAAGAAAGCGCTCATCACCGCCGCCGTCCTCGCCCTCGGCCTACCGGCCTTCGCCCAGCAGCAGCAGCAACAAGAGGCGAAACCGCTGGTCCCCGGGCGTGAGGCACTGGCCATCCCCTACGAGAAGTACACGCTGCCCAACGGCATGGAAGTCCTCCTGGCCCAGGACAAGAAGCTGCCCGTGGTGGCGGTGAATGTCTGGTACCACGTGGGCGCCTACAACGAGCAGCCCGGCCGAACCGGCTTCGCGCACCTCTTCGAGCACATGATGTTCCAGGGCTCCAAGCACGTGCCCGACGACGTGCACATCGCCATGCTCGAGCAGCTCGGTGCCAATGATCTCAACGGCACGACGAACTTCGACCGGACGAACTACTTCGAGACGGTGCCCACCAACCACCTGGCCACGGCGCTGTGGCTGGAGAGCGACCGGATGGGCTTCCTCCTGGACGCGCTCGACGAGAAGAAGCTGCGCACCCAGCAGGAGGTGGTGAAGAACGAGCGGCGCCAGGGCGTGGAGACGCGCCCCTACGGCCTCGCGCAGGAGAAGCTGTGGAAGGCGCTCTTCCCCGCGCCGCACCCGTACCACGGCAAGGTCATCGGCTCGATGGAGGACCTGGACGCGGCCAACGTGGAGGACGTGAAGGGCTTCTTCCGCAAGTGGTACGCGCCGTCCAACGCCACGCTCGCGGTGGTGGGGGACTTCGATCCGAAGGAGGCCCGCGCCCTCATCGAGAAGTACTTCGGCACGCTGCCGGGCGGCCCCAAGCCGGAGAAGCCCACGGTGGCCCCGGTGAAGCACACCGCCGAGAAGGTCATCCGCCACGACGAGACGGTGGGCACGCTGCCGCAGGTGATGATGGCCTGGCTCACCCCGCCGTACTTCAGCGAGGAGGACGCCACCGCGGACGTGCTGGCCAACGCGCTGGGCACCGGCAAGTCCAGCCGCCTCTACAAGCGCCTGGTGCTGGAGAAGGGTCTGGCGCAGAGCGTGATCGCCGCCCAGCAGAGCCTCGGGGCGCAGTCCGTCTTCTTCATCGAGGCGGTGGCCCGGCCCGGCGTGTCCAGTGACGCGCTGGCCAAGGAGATCGACGCCGTGCTGGAGGAGGTGCGGCGCGGCGGCATCACGCAGCAGGAGCTGGACCGGGCGCGCACGCGCTTCGAGACGCAGATGCTGGCGGGGCTGCAGTCGGTGGGTGGCTTCGGCGGCAAGGCGGACGTGCTGCAGAGCTACAACCACTACACGGGAGACCCGGGCTACCTGGACGAGGACCTGGGGCGCTACGACTCGGTGACGACGGAGCGGGCGCGCGACTTCGCCCGTGACTTCCTCCAGTCCAATGCCCGCGTGGTGCTGCACGCCGTGCCCACGCAGAAGGGCCCCATCTCGGCCGCGAAGGAGACGCACTGATGCGCCGCTTGTTCATCGCCCTGTCCGTGCTGGCGCTCGCCGCCGGCTGCAAGACGGCCCCCGAGCCCGTCCCCGAGGCCCCCAAGCCCCCCGAGACGCCGGCTCCGCCGCCGGAGGACCCCAACGCCTTCCGCCAGCAGCCGCCCAAGCCGGGTGAGCCGCCCGAGCTGGTGCTGCCGAAATTCGAGCAGGCGAAGCTGGACAACGGGCTCACCGTGCTGGTGAGCACGCGCAAGGAATTGCCGCTCGTGTACACGGGGGTGGCGTTCGCGTCGGGAGGCTCGCAGGACCCGAAGGGCAAGTGGGGCCTGGCGGACGTCTCGTACAAGATGCTGCTGGAGGGCGCGGCCGGGAAGGACACCACGGCGCTGGACCAGGCCTTCCAGGACCTGGGCGTGTCGCCCGCGGTGAGCGTGAACCCGGATGGGGCCTTCATCGGAGCGCGGGTGCTGAAGCGGCACGCGGACGCGGCGCTGGCGCTGCTGTCCGACGT
This sequence comes from Archangium sp. Cb G35, assembly GCF_001896145.1. Taxonomy (NCBI): domain Bacteria; kingdom Pseudomonadati; phylum Myxococcota; class Myxococcia; order Myxococcales; family Archangiaceae; genus Archangium; species Archangium sp. Cb G35. The sequence continues at coordinate 446,668 of NZ_MPOI01000002.1, read as the reverse complement.
GGTGCGCAAGCCGAACCTGGCGCAGAAGGACTTCGACCGGCGCAAGAAGCTGCAACTGGCCGAGCTGGTGCGCGCCATGGGCAGCCCGGGCTTCCTGGCGCAGCAGGCGTACCTGGACGCGGTGTTCGGCGCGGAGCACCCGTACGGGCACCCGGTGAGCGGACTGCCGGCCACGGTGGACACGCTGACGCTGCAGGACGTGAAGTCCTTCTACGGCAGGAGCGTGGGCCCGAAGGCGGCCGCGCTGGTGATGACGGGGGATGTCACCCTGGACGAGGCGGTGGGGCTGGCGAAGAAGTACTTCGGCGACTGGAAGGGCAACGCCGTGCCGCCGCCGGTGCCGCCCACGCCCGCCGCGACGCCGCGGCAGCAGGTGGTGTTCGTGCCCAAGCCGGGGCTGGACCAGACGATGATTGTCGTGGGCCGGCCGGGCATCGCGGTGGGGCACTCGGACGAGTACGCGTTGGACCTGGCGACGACGGTGTTCGGCGGCTTCTTCGGCAGCCGGCTGAACATGAACCTGCGCGAGGACAAGGGGTACAGCTACGGGGCGGGAGCGAGCGCGGACGCGCGGCTGGGCGTGGGGCCGCTGACGGCCTCGTCGGCGGTGCGCAAGGACGTGACGGGCCCGGCGCTGAACGAGTTCATCGGGGAGATGAAGGGGATACAGGAGCGCCCCATCACGGAGAAGGAGCTGGCGGCGGCGCGCGAGGGCCTCATCCGGGCGATTCCGGGCGAGTTCGAGTCGGTGGAAGGACTGGGCTCGAGCGCGGCGTCGCTGTTCTTCCTGCGCAGGCCGATGGACGAGTACGCGCGGACGGTGACGGGGCTGGAGAAGGCGACGCCGGCCGAGGTGCAGCGGGTGGCGGAGGCGTACCTGGGCCCGGCGGCGATGCAGGTGGTGCTGGTGGGAGACCCGGCGGTCATCCAGGAGCAGGTGGGCCCGATGAACCTGGGCAAGCTGGTGGCGAAGGAGCCGGTGGCGCCCCCGGCGAAGAAGTAACGGGGTGACTCAGTAACGCGGCAACGCGGTGACAAGGAGGTCCCTCACCCCACTCGAGCACAACACCCCTCACCCCTCGGGAGAGGGACGGGGTGAGGGTGCCTGTCCCCGGGTTCCCCACCGTGAGGGAAACCCGGACATCCCTTCTCAGTCCCTGTCCTTCTCCCGCTCCTCCTGTCCGCGGAGGATGCGGATCTCCTCATCGGCCTCGTCGATGGGGCTGCGGATATCGGGGACATAGCCTCCGACCTCGGCGTCGCTGTCGAGGGCGAACTTCTGCTCGCGGGTGCCGTGGATGGAGTCCGCGGAGTAGAGGGGGAGGGTGTCATCGGCTTCGAGACCGCGCTCGACCCGGTCGGGAGAGAAGGGAGGCTTCTCGTCTTCCCGCTCCTTGGGGTGCACGGGGTCGTACTTCCTCCGCTTCTCGTGGTCGGCCATGGTGAAGACTCCTCGTGGAACGCGGACGCGCGGGTTGCGCGGCCCTACGAGGCTCAATGTGGGGCGAACCGGGAGCGCTCCAAGCTTCCCGGGGAGGGACGAGCGCCCGCTCGACAGGCCGATGCATGAGGAGCCCGGCTCCAATCCAGGCGTGCCTTGACACCCGTCCGTGCGGCGTCTATTTAACCTCCAGGTTAATTAACCAGAAGGTTGAACACGAATGCCGTCCGACCGTCTCGATGCCACCTTCACGGCCCTCGCGGATCCAACGCGGAGGGCGATCCTCGCGCGCCTGGCGGAAGGGGAAGCCACGGTGATGGAGCTGGCCGAGCCCTTCGAGATGAGCCTTCCGGCCATCTCCAAACACCTCAAGGTGCTGGAGCGGGCGGGGCTCATCTCCCGGGGGAGGGACGCGCAACGAAGACCCTGCCGGCTGGAGACAGCGCCGCTCAAGGAGGCGGGCGAGTGGGCGGAGCACTTCGTGCGCGTGTGGGAGGAGCGGCTGGACCGGCTGGACGACTACCTGCAGGAGCTGCAGGGGGCGGAGAAGAAGCAGGGCCCCCGGAAGTAGGGGGAGCGGGCCAACGAGGAGAGGGACATGATCGACATGAAGCGAGACGTGAAGAGCATGAGTGACCGGGAGATCGTCCGGGTGCGGGTCCTGAACGCGCCGAGGGAGCTGGTGTTCAAGACGTGGACGGAGCCGGAGCACGTGGACAAGTGGTGGGGTCCGCGAGGCTTCACGACGAAGACGCACCGGATGGAGGTGAAGCCGGGAGGCTCGTGGCACTACCTGATGATCCACGCCGAGCACGGGGAGTTCGACAATCTCATCACGTACCGGGAGGTGGTGCGGCCCGAGCGGCTGGTCTACAGCCACGGCACGAGCGAGGAGCCCGAGCAGTTCCAGGTGACGGTGACGTTCGCGGACGAGGGAGGGAAGACGCGGCTCACCATGCACAGCGTGTGGCCGACGGCCGAGGCGCTCGAGGCGGTGAAGAAGTACGGCGCCGAGGAGGGTGGGAATCAGACCCTGGACAAGATGCAGGAGTACGCGGAGAAGCAGGCCGGGCGCGCTACGTGAGCCGCTGGATGCGGGGAGCGCGGAAACAGACGCGCGAGCCCGCGTGGTGGGCCTGCAACCCGATGCGTCCGGAGCGGGGCTTGTGCACGGGCGCGGTGAAGACACACACCTCGACGCCGTTGAGCACGACCCGCAGCTCCAGCCCCCGGGCGAGGATGTCGAAGGAGTTCCACTCACCCAGGGGCCGCGAGGCCATCCGCAGAGCGGGAGCGAGCGTGTAGAGGGCGCCGGTGAGGTGCAGGGGGCTGCCCATCCGGGGACTGCCCAGGGTCTCGTGCTCGGGGTCCACGCCGCGGTCGTCGATCTGCACCTCGAAGCCGGCCTTCCAATCGGGCTGCTTGCGAGCGAGCTCGGCGGTGGGGAAGCGGAAGAAGACGCCGGAGTTGTCCTCGAGGGAGTGGGCGAGCCAGTCCACCTGGAGGCGGAAGTCGGAGAACTCGGAGGGGGTGTACCAGAGGAGGCCGGAGCCGCCCTCGGACTCGAGGAGGCCGGGGCCCGCGGGGACGAAGCGGCCCTCGCCCGCCATGGCCCAGGTGCCAGGAGTGTCGAAGGACAGGGTCTGGAAGGAGTCCATGAGCCTCACGGGGTGAAGGGGCGTGTCTCAGTCCCGCGCTGGAACGCGCCCGGTGATGCGCATCCAGGCGAGCACGACGGCGCCGTAGAAGAGGGCCGAGCCGAGCGCCTGCCAGAGCGGGAAGAAGAGCTCCACGCTCAACCAGGAGGGCGCGCCCAGGGAGGGGAGGAAGCCCAGGACGAGCTGACCGGCCAGGGCCAGCCCCACCTGCAGGAGGAACATGACGGCGAAGACGACGAACAGGGTCAACCGGTGTCCCCGGGTGAGCCGGTACGAGTGCTGGAGGGATTCAAGGGGGCCGTAGCCCTCGATCACGACGAGGGCGGGGGCGAGGGACAGGCAGACGACGAAGTAGAGACCGGGGAGGATGAAGCAGAGCGTCCCGGAGACCACGGTGATGCCGAAGAGCAGGCTCATGAGGAGCAGGGGGAGGAAGCGGATCAGCCCCACCTGGAGGGACGAGCGCAGGGTGAGTCCGGACCGCGGGAGGAGGTTCTGCGCCGTCCAGGAGAGGAAGACTGCCGTCACGAACGAGGACAGGCAGGCGGAGAGGAGGACGAGCACGAGCCCGCTCCGGGCCGGCTCATAGAGGAAGAGCTGCACGAAGGCCGCGGAGAGGACGGAGCTCGCGAGACTCCCCGCCAGGAGGAGGCCCACGCCCGAGAGGTTGCGGCTCAGGAGGGAGAAGGAGTCCTGGAGCAGCTCGCCAGCGGTGAGGGTGACGGCGGGCGCCACGCGTAGGGCGCAAGGCTGACAAAGGTTGGACGAGGAGTGGGTGCGGCAGGACTCACAACCGAAGCAGCCACAGCGCTCACAGGTGAAGACCGCGCCGAGGTGCGGATGGCTCGCGCACGTGGCCCGCTCCTCGGACCCAGGCGGAATGGATGACATGGAAGACCCCCCGTCTGATGTTGCCGTACCCTGAAGCAACGGCGGCCAGGGGTTACGACAATCGACGGGAGGGAGGAGTGAAGGACACTCCCTGCGTCGGATTCAGGGCAGAGCCGGAGGGCTTCGTTCACCTGGGCGACGGATGAAGCGAGCGGAACTCCACGACGCATTCGAGGAGCCGGCGGATGGCCCGTTCCGCGTCTCCCTCGCGGGACTCGAGGAACGGCAGCGTCCAGTCCTGACCCGCGGGAACACCCTTCTCCTCATGGAGCCAGCGCTCGAAGCGGGGATACTCCTCGTCACGGGCGCCCGCGAGGGCCAGACACAACCGGTAGCCGTCGATGAAGCCAGCCATCCGCTTCACTTCGATGGGACCGATGAACAGGAAGAGCCGGCCCTGCCTGTCACCGATCTCCTGGCGGACCTCCAGCAACATGTCCAGCGTGGGTTTCGGTGGATGCACGGGCACCAGGGACGGCACCCGGACCGAGGGGTGCTCGCCCCCTCCATTCCATTCGATGGAGGCCAGCGCCTCGAGAGGAAGGGCGCGGAACTCGGCGACGAAGTCCAGGTACTTGAGCACGGCGCGCCGGTGATCGCCGTGGAACTCCTCCAGGTAGCCGTTGTCCCATCCCTGGGCCGGAAAAGCTTGCTTGACGTTGAACATCCAATGACCAAACAAGTCATCCGGGCCTTCCTCGACACCGAAAGCACGAAGACATTCCCCGTACCCTCCGATGAAGCACCTCACCCGGCCTATATCGGACATGCCGATGTAGAGGTACGGCCCCGACGTGCGGCTACGCATGTCCTCGCGGATACGCAGCAGCATGTCCTTCATGGGAATAACAGGCTTGACCCCGGGCTGAGGGTTCATGGCGTCTCCGGCAGGGCTTCGATGACCGTCTGGACGATGTCCGAGCGGGCCCCCAGCCGGCTCAGATACTCCGCCCACGGCATCCCCACCGCTCCAGTGTATGCGTCGTATGCGCGGCCGTTCATCCGCACCAAGACATGGTAGCCGGTCTGCGACACATTCAAGTCCCGGCCATCCATCATCTTGATCACGATGTACTCGTACTTATTCGGATCCCGGGTGGTCAACCGCACGAACTCCGGCTTGCCTCCCAATTGAGTGAAGGCCGTGTGGATGGACCGGGCCACTCCCTGACAGGCCCCAGCCACCTGTTTGCTCGCACTGAAGGCCGTCTTGAGCGCGAACAGCCAGGAGGGTGCGGCCCTGCCGGTAGTCACCGCCCAGTAATCGATGGCCCCTGTCACCTCTCCGCGCGCGAGGAGGCCGAGGGTATGTGCCCTGAGCGAGTCCGAGCCCATCACCTGCGCGGCCACCGTCTCGCGAACGGGTATCGCGCCGTGCGCGGTCCCCGTGGAGAGCACCAGGCAAGACACCACCAGCCAGACGCGCAAGAGACGCATGAAGCGCGATTCTCAGCCCGGCACTCCTGCCCATCCAGGAACCCGGAGTGCGCGCTTCACAGGGACCAGCCGAGCGACAACTGCGCACGCGGAGCCACCATCACGGTCCACGGGCTGAAGCCGGGAATCGGAGGCCGGTAGAGAGCGCCCAGACCCAGCGCGGCCTGCACGGTGAAGCCCTCGCCGAACCGGAAGCTGTAACCCGAGAGCACCGCGCCGCCCACCTGCCACACCGTCCGCGAGCGCGGGGTGTCCACCCACGCATGCACCACCTCGAGCCGCGGGCCCACCCACAACCCATCCAGCACCGGGCCCTTCAAATAGAAGCGTGCACCGGGCTCGATTCCCACCCGCAGGTACGCGGGGTCCGCATCCTCGAAGAAGGGAATCAATGTCCCCAGGTTGAAGCCCACGCGCAGGCCCAGCGTCACGGAGAGCCCGTCGTCCCGCTCCTGCTCGGACTCCAGCGCGAAACCGTCGGGAGCCAGCGGCACCGCCACGCCCACGTACGTTCGTCCATCCCAGGAATCGCCCGGAGCCGCCGTCATCACCAGGGCCGTCATCACTCCCAGCAGGCCGTCCATGGCACCCCTCCCTGCAACCGCCATGCACTGGCCAGGGATACAGCAAACCCAGGCCACGCGGGCACTTTCCCCGTCCCCCACGTCACGCCGTGTACGCACCCGCGCCTTCCACTGACACGCGCCGTACGCACCTGGCCCCGACGCACGGAGCGTGGCCCACCTCCCGGGCCTTCGTTAGGTTGCATCCATGGCCATCACCACCTCCGACTCTCCCTTCCTCACCGCCACCACCTGGAACGCGCTCGGGGAGGGGCGCTACCAGGGACACATCCGCCCCGAGTGGTTCCAGGGACGCGGCGCCTATGGCGGCATGCTCGGAGGCGCGCTGCTGCGCTCGATGATGCGCGAGCTGAACGAGCCGGCCCGTGCGCCGCGCTCCTTCACCGTGCACTTCTGCGCGCCCGTGGCCGAGGGCGAGGCCTCGCTCGTGGTGCGCACGGAGCGCGCCGGGCGGCAGGTGACGCACCTGTCTGCGCGAATGGAGCAGGCGGGACAGGTGACGTGCCTGGCGAGCGCCACCTTCGCCACCTCGCGCGAGACGCCGCTCGTCTACACGGACGCGCGCCCGCCCCGGGTGCCGCCTCCGGACGACGTGCCCCCCGTGCCGAGCGCCATGCTGCCCACCTTCGGCGCGCAGTTCGACTACCGCTGGTGCGTGGGTGCCGTGCCCTACTCGGGTGCCGCCGAGGCCCGCGTGGGCGGGTGGATTCGCCCGCGAGTCCCCACGCCGCTCGATGCGCCGCTCGTGGTGGGCCTGCTGGATGCCTTTCCTCCCGCGGCCTTCACCCGCGTGGACGGCTTCTGCAACGGCGCCACCATGGACTACACGGCGCACTTCTACGCGCCGCTGCCGCTCGACGCCTCGCCGGAGGCCTTCTACCTGCGCACCGGCCACTCCCGTCACGCCGCGCACGGCTACGCGGATGACCTCGCGGAGCTGTGGAGCCGGGACGGACAACTGCTCGCCCAGTTGCGCCAGATGGCGGCCGTGTTTCCCTCGAGCCGCTGAACCGGCGCCCGCCTCCTTTCAGGCGGAGGACTCGCGCCGTCCGGCCCGCCCCTGCCTTCCACTCTCGGAAGCGGACTTCCGGGAGGCGTGCTGGGCGCGCGCGGCGAAGACACGGGGCAGGTTGTCTTCAATCCAATCGGTGAGGGCCTCGATGTGCGAGGCGACCTCCTGGCCCAGGGGCGTGAGGCTGTAGTCCACCCGGGGAGGAATGACGGGGAAGACCTCGCGGACGACGAAGCCGTCCTCCTCCAGCGCGTGGAGCGTCTGGGCGAGCATCTTCTCGCTCACGCCCGACACCTTCCGCCGCAATTCACTGAAGCGGTGCGTGCCCTCCAGCAGGGCCACGAGCACCAGCACGCCCCAGCGGCTCGTGACGTGGTCCAGCACGCCCCGGGACGGGCACGCGGCGGCGTAGAGGTCGCCCCGCTGCTCGGCCCATTTCGCCATCGCCTTGCGCAAGTGCTTCGGCTGCTTGCTCGCTGTCATGTCAGTAGCTTACCTCAAGGTAGGTACTTACCAAAAGTAAGCATGGCCGTTAGGGTTGTCTCGCGTTTCGACGAAGTCCTCACGCCAGGAAAGGAACACCCCATGATTCTCGTCACTGGAGCCACCGGTAAGCTCGGCCGCCTCGTCCTCGAGAAGCTGCTCGAGAAGGTCCCCGCCCACCAGGTCATCGCGGCCGTGCGCAACCCCGAGAAGGCCGCGGAGCTCCGCGCGCGCGGCGTCCAGGTGCGCAAGGCGGACTACAGCCAGCCGGAGACGCTCGGGGCGGCGTTCTCGGGAGTGGAGAAGGTGCTGCTCATCTCCTCCAACGAGGTGGGGCAGCGGGCGGCGCAGCACCAGGCGGTGGTGGAGGCCGCCAGGAAGGACGGAGTGAAGCTGCTGGCCTATACGAGCATCCTGCACGCGGACCGCTCGGGGCTGGCACTGGCCGCGGAGCACAAGGCCACGGAGGAGCTCATCCGGGCCTCGGGCGTGCCGTACGTGTTGCTGCGCAACGGCTGGTACACGGAGAACTACACGGAGAACCTGGGGCCGGCGCTGGCGCACGGGGCCATCCTGGGCAGCGCGGGCGAGGGCCAGGTCGCCGCGGCTACGCGGGCCGACTACGCGGCGGCGGCGGTGGCGGTGCTCACGGGCTCGGGACATGAGAACAAGGTGTACGAGCTGGCGGGAGACACCGCGTTCACGATGACGGAGCTGGCCGCCGAGGTGTCTCGCAAGGCGGGCAAGACGATCGTCTACAAGGATTTGCCGCCCGAGCAGTACAAGGGCGTGCTGGAGGGAGCCGGGGTGCCGGGGCCCTTCGCCGGAATCCTGGCGGACTCGGACGTGGGCGCGTCTCGCGGCGAGCTCAATGGCGCATCGGGAGATCTGCGCCGCCTCATCGGCCATGCCACGACGCCGCTGGCGGACGCGGTGGCGGTGGCGCTCCAGCGCTGAGGTCCACCCCCTGGACGGCGCGCTTCCGGGTGCGCCGTCGGGGAGTGTCGCGGGATGTGGGGTGGGGGTTCGCTGGGGGCCACTTCCGCTCCAGGCGGGGCTCGGGTAGTTTGCGCCGCCCTGCGTTCGGCAGTTCCGCAGTACGCAGCAAACCGAGGACATCAACGATGGCACGCATTTCCCAGGACCAGGCGCAGGAGCGCCACGCGTTCCTGCTCGACCTCTTCCGCAACCAGCCGGACATCAGCCGCAACGAGGCGATGGACGCGTACAAGGACAAGTTCGGGGCCTCGCTGAACGCGAAGACGTTCAATGAGCTGCGCGAGCAGGCGCTGCGGGAGGCGGAGAGCGTGGAGAAGGAGGAGGAGAGCGTGAGCGAGCCCGAGGAGACGCCGGTGGAGGAGAAGCAGCGGGTGGTGGCGGCGGCGCCGGTGCTGACGAGCGACGCGAGCACGCCAGCGGCGGCGAAGAAGCCGAAGGCGAAGGGGCCGGGGTCGAAGAACGTGTTCGTGGACGCGACGCAGGAGCAGCTGCAGTTCCTGGAGAAGGTGCTGATCCAACTGCAGGACTCGGGCGCGAACAACGTGCGCATCGACCACTCCACGGACCGCTGGATGGTCCTGACGGTGGACTCGAAGTAATCCAAGCCCATCCCAGAATCCCTCCCTCTCCCCCCGGGAGAGGGCCGGGGTGAGGGTGCCCGCCCCCGTGTTCCCCCCGAGAGGGAGAGCGAACCGGGGGCGGAGTTCTTCCATCCCCGAATCAAAGACTGTCTGTCTTGACGGTCCGTCTGACTAGAACTCGCCGGAGCTCTCGAGGCGCACGGCGGCGGAGCCCGGAGCCGCGGAGGGCACGAGCTTGGAAGGAGCCTCGGTGGCGTCGAAGGCGCGGGGGCGCAGCAGCCTCAGGGTGAGCACCATCGCGAGGAACAGCACCGCGCAGCTGGCCGTGATGAAGCGCACGCCGATGCGATCGGCGAGAGCCCCCTGGGCCCACACCCCGGCGGCGTAACCCACCCCGAGCATCATGCTGTAGAGGCTGTGGATGCGGGCCTGGAGCTCGCGGGGGACGCGCAGCTGGCACAGGGTGTTCAGCCCGGTGAGGGTGGCCATGTAGAACCAGCCGAGCCCCACCATGGCGAGCGCGGCGAGGTGCAGCGTGGGAGCCATCCAGTACAGGGCGGCGATGGGGCCGATGCCGAGCAGACAGGCCTCGAGGACGCGCTGGCGGCCGAGCCGGTTGACGAGGGGCCCGAGCATGACGGCGGCGAGCACGGCGCCGACGCCCTGGGCGGTGACGAGCAGGGAGGTGGCACCGGCGCCCTGGTTGAAGACGCGGATGGCGTAGACGGGCACCAGGCCGATGAAGGGGGCCACGAGGGTGCACATGACGAGGGTGCCCATCATGGCGAGGAAGATGCCGGCGTCCTCGCGGGCGACGCGGGCACCGCGGACGATGCCGGGCCAGAGCTCGTCCTGGGAGAGGGAGCTGGCCCTGGCCGAGGGGCTCACGCGCCACAGGGCGATGAGCACGGCGACGAAGGACAGCGTGTTGACGAGCAGGGCCCAGGCGATGCCATGGGCGGAGAGCACCACGGCGGCGAGCGCGGGGCCGATGATGCGGCCGAGGTTGAACTGGGCCGAGTTGAGACTCACCGCGCTGTGGAGGTCCTCGGGAGGGACGAGCTCGGAGACGAGGGCGGAGAAGGCGGGGTTGGTGAGGGCGCTGACGCAGCCGTTGAAGAAGGAGATGACGCCGACGACGGGCACGGTGAGGTGGCCGGTGAAGGCGAGCACGGTGAGGATGCCGGCCAGCAGCGCGTGGAGGAGGGTGCCCACGGCGACATAGGAGCGCCGGTCGAAGCGGTCCGCGAGTGCCCCGGCGACGGGGGAGAGGACGAGGGCGGGAAGATAGGTGATGGCGGCGATGCCGCCGGTGGCCTCGGCGCGGCCGGTCACGGTGGTGACGAAGACGCCCAGCGCGAGGATCTCCATCCACGTGCCGATGTTGGAGACGAGCGCCCCAGACCAGACGTAGACGAAGTTCCGGTGCCCGAAAGCACGGAGCGAAGAGAAGCGCGACAGGTGGAGGGCAGTCACGGCTCGACCCTTGTAACGCACCTGCGTGACGCGTGCTCGGTGGGCACCTGCGCACACGACGCCGAGTGCATGCTCGCCAACTGGCAGGGCAGACACCCGGCAAGCCTCCAGTGGCGACGAATTCGTATGAACACAAACAAGGAATGAAATCCACGAGGCCGGAGGGAGGTGGCCCTGGAAGGAGTGACGCGTCAGGCTGACGCGCCATGACACGAACGATGAAGCTGATGCTGCTGTTGAGCCTGATGGTGGCGGGGACGGCGGGAGCCACGGGGCCCTCGTCGCTGGAGGTGAAGCTCACTCCGCTGGCGGCGAGGAAGGGGTCGGTGCTCTTCCGCACCCGTTACACCGTCAACCGGGAGGGGGCGCACCGCTTCATGACGGTCGAGTTCGGCTGGCTGGTGGTGGATGCGGGCGGGGGCTGGAAGGAGGTGCCGCACCGGACGGTGGCGGAGCCGCCCTCGCCCGGGTCCGCCGAGGAGGACACACGGGCCTGGGCGGAGCTGAAGCGGGCGGACGCTGAGTTCAAGGCGCCACTGGATTGGAAGTCACCTCCGGAGAGCCTCGCCGGGCTGCTGCGCGAGTACGGCTTCACGAAGAAGGACGCGGTGGCGAGGAACGCGGGGGCGGGCACGGTGACGTGGAGCCGGAAGGAGCTGTGTCAGGGCAAGCGGTGCACGACGCCCTGCCGCCAGCGCACGCTGCACGAGTGGAGGAGCGAGGAGTTCCAGCCAGTGACGGAGCCGCGCAAGCCCATCCAGGCGCTGTTCGTGCACTCGGGCCTGGCCGTCTTCCGCAACGAGTACAACGAGGCGAACAACCAGGGTGCCTTCTTCACCGAGCCCGTGAAAGAGGGGGAGGAGGACAGGGACCCGGGCATCGAGATACACGACGTGATGGCCATCTGCGTGCTGCCGCGCTGAACCCCGGAAAAGACGAGAGCGCCCGGGAAAAAACCCCGGACGCTCGGAAGAACAAACAGCGGAAGGCCCAACAGGAACACAGCCTGGCCCACAATATCCCCTCTCCCCTCGGGAGAGGGACGGGGTGAGGGTGCCCGTCCCGGTGCTCCTACCCGGCGGACCCCCACTGTGAGCCGCTACTGCGCGCCGGTGGCGATGGGGCCCTTGCGCGAGGAGATGGAGCCATCCGCTCCAATGACGGCGCCAGTCTCGGGGAAGTCCTCGTTGGTCAAGCGGCGCACGAGGGGAATGACCTCGCCCGCCGAATCAGGAACCGGAATCCCCCGTCCCTCCTGCCTGGTGGGGAGGATGCGGCCGGAGCGGAAGCGGCCCTGGGAGTCGAGCTCGACGTCGACGACCATGCCGAGGCCCTGGGGGCCCTTGAGGTTGAAGGAGCCGTAGGTGGCGAAGTTGCCCATGGAGTAGACGATGAGGCGGTCCTTGTAGAACTCCATGGCGCGGACGACGTGGGGCCCGTGGCCGAGGACGAGGTCGGCGCCGGCGTCGATGACGGCGTGGGTGAAGAGACGCAGGTCACCCCGGTCCTCGCCGTAGAAGATTTCGCGGCCCTTGGGGATGTTGAGGGCCTTGGAGCCCTCGGCGCCGCCGTGGAAGGAGACGAGGACGAGGTCGTGAGTCTGCCGGGCCTGGCGCACGAGGGCGGTGGCGGTGGCGGTGTTGTTGAGGTGGTTGCAGGAGGCGGAGGTGTGGAAGGCGACCATGCCGATGCGCAGGCCATTGCGCTCGAGGGTGGCGATGGAGCCGGCGGGGCCGCTCCAGGGGATGCCGAGGGAGTCGAGGGTGGCCTCGGTCTCGCGGCGGCAGAGCTCGCCGAAGTCACCGGAGTGGTTGTTGGCGGTGGAGGCGAGGTCGACACCGGCCTCGACGAGGAACTTGCCGTAGCGGGTGGGGGTGCGGAAGGCGTAGCAGTTGCCACCGCGGCGGCACTTCTTGGTCTCGCCGTTGTCGCAGAGGGGGCCCTCGAGGTTGATGAAGGTGAGGTCCGCGTCGCGCAGGAGGGGGTAGACGGAGGAGAGACTGGAGGCGCCGTCATCGGGAGGGAGGAGGCCCGCGGGGAAGTCGGTGCCGAGCATCACGTCGCCGACGGCGCGGATGCGGACGCGGGCGTCCTTGGGAGGAGCGGCGCGGGGAGCGGACTTCGAGTCAGCCTGGGCGAGCTTCTGCTGGAGGGAGGACTGGCCGCGAGCCTGGGTGAGGGCGTCCTCGAGGTCGGGGTAGTTGGGGTCGAGCTTCTGGACGGAGGTCCACTCGGTGAGGGCGTCGGGCCAGCGATTGAGGACGGAGTAGGCCCAGCCGAGTTCCCAGTGGCAGTCGATGCGGGAGGGGGCGGCGCGGGTGCAGGCGGAGAAGGCGGCGATGGCGGCGGGGGCATCCTTGGCCTTGAGAGCCTCGACGCCGCGGGCATAGAGCGAGTCCGCGGAAGCCCCCTCTCCCTCTGGGAGAGGGTTGGGGTGAGGGTCTTCGGCCGGAGCAGCGGGGGCAGCAGCCGCCGCCGGAGCGGGAGCAGCCGCCGGAGCCGGAGCAGCCGCCGGAGCAGCAGCCGCCGGAGCGGAAGAAGGGGCACTGCCGGCGGAACCCTCGTCGGCGGGCTGGGAGTGGGAGACGGACTCGGGCTCGGCGGTGGAGGGGCCGCGAGCGGTCGCGCAGCCACCGAGGGCGGAGAGCGCGAGCACGGAGAGCAGAAGAGAGCGGGAGCGCATGAGGGGGCGCATCTTAAAGGCGCCGGGGCCGCATCCCGAGAAATGCGTTCAGGGACGTCCAGCGCTCGACGGCAAAGCAGCCGGGCGGGCTCGGGGAAGAGGCGGCAAGCGTCCTATAATGGGCGCGGTATGTCCCAATCCGCGCCCGCACTCGCTCCCCCGGCGGCTCCGTCCGCCAGCGCCGTCCGCTTCGACGGCCTGTGGCTTTTCTCCCCGCGGGTGGACGTGAGTCTGCTGCTGATGCCAGCACTGCTGACGTTCTTCTCGGCGTGGCTGGCGGGCACCACGGGCGAGGGCGTGGACGGGTACTCGCGGGCCCTGGGCCGGTGGGCGTCGCAGTACGTGCTCTTCAATGGCACGCACGTCATCCTCACCTTCCTGCTGGTGGGGGTACGGCGCGAGCTGCTGCACACCACGCCCACGCAGGCGAGGCTGCTGGTGGGGGGCTCGGCGGGGGTGTTCGCGGTGTGCTTCGCGCTGCTCTGGTACGCGAGCCAGCACGCGCCGCAGCTCAACCTGATGGTGGCGGCGGGCATCCACCTGTTGGCGGCGCACCACACGCTGTCGCAGGTGAAGGGCCTATGGGCGCTGCACGGGCTGAAGGCGCGAGTGGCGGGAGTGCCCTCGTTGTCGGAGGCCGAGCGGCGGCTGCAGCGGGTGTTCGTGCCACTGGCGCTGGTGTTGATGATGGTGCGCACGCTGGCGGTGCCGATGACGAGCCGGGCGGGGGACTTCCCGCTGGTGAACGTGGGCCAGGCGGAGGGCGGGATGCTGCCGTACGGGACCACGTGGGTGCTGCTGGCGGTGTGGGGGGTGTTCCTGGGCCTGCTGGTGGCGGCGCTGCGAGGGCAGGCGGGGCCGAGCGGCCCGAGGCGGCTGTACGTGCTGGGGCACGCGGCGGTGGTGGCGGTGTACCTGGCGTGGCCGGCGTGGGGAGTCATCCTGAGCGCGGGCATCCACGGGTTGGAGTACTTCTTCCTCACGGGGCGGATGCTGGAGCCCACGGCGAGGGAGGCGGAGTCGAGGCTGCGAGGGGGAGCGGTGTGGATGGCGATGGTGGGGGTGATGCTGCCGCTCATCGTGGTGGGGGTGGCGCAGAGTCCCTTCGTGCTGCTGGTGGACGCGAGCACGGGAGGGTCTGCGACGAACTTCCTGCTGAGGCAGGAGCCGCTGTGGACGCTGGGGGTGACGGTGACGAACGCGATCGTGCTGGCGCACTATTTCGCGGACGCGTTCCTCTACCGTTTCAGGATTCAAAAGGTGCGCGAGGTAACGCTGGGAAGACTGGGCCTCGCGTAGATCCCCTCTCCCCCTGGGAGCTGATCATTAGTCACATCTCCAGTTCCCCCTCGGAGCGCCCCTCTGGAAGATGCTTGGTTGCTTGCTCCTTCCAAGGGGATTCTCCGAGGGAGAAATGAGGGGCAGGCCAGATGTGGCTAATGATCAGCCCTGGGAGAGGGTTAGGGTGAGGGTCTTCCCCCGAGAGGAGAGCTCATGCGAATCGCCGCGGTCCTCACCCTGTCCGTCGTCCTGTCCGCCTGCGGTCTTCCCGGCGGGGATTTCTGTACCCTCGAGGCGCGCGCCTCGGTGCAGGTGAACGTGGTGGATCCACGAGGCAACCCGGTACGGGACGCCCGCGTTACCTTCTCGCTGAATGGAAGCGCCGAGCAGCTGGCGCTGTGCAATGGCGGCGAGCAGACGCAGGGCAACTGCGACACGTGGGTGACAGGCTACGAGCAGCCGGGCAATTACGTCGTCACGGCCACGAGCGCGGACGGCCAGCGCACCGCGAGACAATCGGTCACGGTGGGCGAGGACGAGTGCCACGTGCAAACCCAGACAGTGACACTCACGCTGCCGGACTGAGGAAGCCGGAGAGCCTCTGCCGGGTGCGGTCTTCACGAACTTGTCCAACAGTTGGACAAGTTCATACAACGCGTGACCGGAAGGCCGGCAGGGGCCCCTGTGTCAGGGCGTACAGTCCCCGGTGGGAGACAGGTGGTAGCCCGGGGAGCACGAGCCCGACCCGACGCACCAGCCATCACCCCCGTCGTGCCGGCCGGGCCCGCAGGCCGAAGGGTCGAAACACCTCCCATTCGCCTCGCCCGTACTCAGCAGCCGTCCATTCAACTCCAGGCCCTTCAGGTTCACCGCCAGTTCCGCGGGAGAGGGGCTCGAGCGATAGAGACGGATGACGCGGTCCGGAAAACCCATCCGCACCGGCTCCAGACACACGGAGGAGGCCTGGCGCTCGGGAACCTCCTGGGGTCCGAGGTAGCTCCAGGGAGCGAAGCCCGCGGGGGAGCTGTACACCCCCTCCACGGCGTCCAGGAAGCCCGGGCACGCCGAGTCCGCCGTGAGCAGCACCTCGGTGAGGCCGCCGAAGGAGCCGTTGCCCGCGCCGAAGACGAGCTTCAGGGGACAGGCGCCCTGGGCCAGCGACACGGTGAGCTCGAGCCGGCTGATGCACCGGTCCTCGATGGCATCCACGTCCACCTTGTGCACGGAGCGCACGGCCACCTGGCCCCCGGTGTAGTCGATGGAAACGGGGCCCGTCTGGACGGAGCCGGAGGGCACCAGCCGGGAGACACAGGCGCCGGGCGGAGGATCGTCCTCGGAGGGGTAGTAGCCGGGATCCACCTCGATGCCGGGGTCGAGCACCCAACATCCCGCGGTCATCACGCCCATCAGAACGGACATGGGCAGCAGCCCCTGGAGACCCGAGCGCACGATTCCTCCCAGACTACGGACATGGCTTCTCATTGGATTGCGAGAACGACTCCGGAGTGGATCCCCATGAGCCTGACACATCTGCTGCGCCGCGCGGGAAGCGCGGCCCTGTTGTTGAGCCTCGGCGCGTGCCAGACACCGGGCTCGGCGGCCGGAACGGCACCGGGAGGGGAAACGCGGGCCAGCCAGCCCCAGGTGCTGGTGGGAGCGGGGGACATCGCGAGTTGCAAGTCGGACCAGGACGAGGCGACGGCGGCGATGCTGGACGGAATCGAGGGGACGGTCTTCACGCTGGGAGACAACGCCTATCCGGACGGGACGGCGGAGGACTTCCAGCGGTGCTACGCGCCGTCATGGGGGAGGCACAAGCAGCGGACGAGACCGGTGCCGGGCAACCACGAGTACCACTCGGCGCGAGCGGGCCCGTACTTCGAGTACTTCGGTGAGGCGGCGGGCGAGCCGGGCAGGGGCTACTACAGCTACGAGCTGGGGGACTGGCACGTGGTGGCGCTCAACACGGAGCTGCCGGAGAGGGCGCGAGCGGAGCAGGAGCGGTGGCTGCGTGAGGATCTGGCGGCCCACCCGGCGCGGTGCACGCTGGCGTACATGCACCGGCCGCTGTTCAGCTCGGGGCTGGGGCGGGACAACGCGTGGGTGAAGCCGCTGTGGGAGGCGCTGTACGAAGCGGGGGCGGACGTGGTGGTGGCGGGGCACGACCATTTCTACGAGCGCTTCGCTCCGCAGACGCCCGAGGGACAGGCGGACCCGGAGCGGGGCCTGAGACAGTTCGTGGTGGGGACGGGAGGAATGACGGCCTACGCCTTCGGCGCGACGCTGCCGAACAGCGAGGTGCGCCAGGCGCGCACGTTCGGGTTGATGAAGCTGACGCTGGAGGACGGCGCGTACACGTGGGAATTCCTCCCAGTGGGAGGCGGCGTGCTGGACCAGGGGCGAGACACCTGCCACTGAGCGCACGCCACAAGTGGCGGTGGACACCATTTCCCCTCTCCCCCCGGGAGAGGGACGGGGTGAGGGTGCCGGAGCCATCGGGTTGGCTCCTCGAATCCCCCCGTGCCCTGGTGGGGTTGGAGCCTGACACAAAATGAATACCTTGGGCTCCCCCCTCCGACCCCACACCGGGAGCCCTCATGCTGGAAACCTCCGCTCGCACTCCACACCGGGTGCGCCCGCTCACCGTGCTGCTGCTGAGTGCCCTGCTGTCCGCCCCACCGGCGCGCGCCGCGGAAGGCGCCACCCCGCTGGAGGACAACCGCCGCATCACCGAGGGCTACATCCAGCTCGCGAATGCCTTCCAGGCACTGCTCGACCCGGAGTTCCAGCCCGGGGGCACGAGCGGCCTGCGCCCCAACTGGTTCGCCTTCGCACCACACGCCTCACAGGCCGCGGGCAAGGGCATGCTCACCACGGCGCTCGCGAGGCGCATCCTCGACGCGGCCCGGGGACGGCCCTCTCTGTCCGTACTGGAGGCACTCGAGCGGGTGGGCCTCACGGGCACGTTGCGCCTGACAGTGGAGCAGCTCTCGCTGGAGCTGGTGGTGCGGGGCCTGCCCACGGACGTGGCCTCGGCGCTCGGCGCGCTCACCACGGGGATGAACGGCGAGGCGCTGGCGGATCCACGCACGCTCACCACCACCGCGTCGCGCCTGGCCGCGCTGTACTGGGGCGCACCGGGGTGGTCGCCGCTCGACAAGGCGGAGGCGGTGGTGCTCACGCTGGAGCGCACGCTGCATGGAGGCAACGTGGCCATCTTCGCGGACATCGGCGGCGCGGCGAACGCGTACCTGGCGTGGCGCCAGTCCGCCGGAGTGGTGAGCCCCGAGCGCGTGCTGTCGGAGTTTCCGCTGGCCGGCGCGAGGCCCGAGGAGGCGCGGCTCGCCTACGACTACGCGCGGACCCACGCACAGGACACTCCGAGACCGTATGCCTTCGACGCGCTCTTCCCGGGGATGGAGGGGAGGAGCCTGGTGGTGGCGGCGTTCGCGCTGTACGAGCGGGCGAGACTCACGGAGGACCCCACGGAACGCGAGGCGCTCATCGCGGTGGCCAACAACTACCTGGCCTGGAGGGAGCAGCACGACGCGGTGCAGGGAGCCTTCACGCCGGCGGAAGCGCACGCGGACGAGGTGTCACGCCCGGAGGTGATGAGGATGATGACGCCGATGCTCGTGGTGCAGTTCGGCACGGTGAAGTGGACGCTGGCGGATTACGCGTATGCCCATGAGGACCGGGACGGCAATCCCATGACGTCACAGCCGACGGAATACAGCTGGGGGACGTTCTGGGAGCGCTGGCCGCCGATCCTCGATTCCTTCGAGAAGGGTTACGGAGAGCCCACGGCACTGTGGGTGATGCCGGATCCACTGGCAGATCCAACGGCGGGATGAAACGGATTCATGAGCCGCTCCGGGGCTTCGAATCCATCCACCTCGAGCGGAAAGGCATGGGGTGATTGGAAGCGGAATGGAGTGTTGAGGGGCATGAAAGCGTTCGTCTAGCCTGGGAACTGTTCAGCGCGTTCGCTTCGGCTGAGGTTCTCTCCAACAGGCGCCACCCACCGACGGACGTGGGCCACCAGCGGCGGGGGGGAAGGAGACGAGGAGCTCCGCGCTGGGAGGAACCCGATGACGGTGCGGAAGAACGCGGTGGAGCGGCGGCTGGACCTGCTACACGACCAGTGGATGGAGTTCGCCCAACTGCCCGAGGCGCGCCTGCTGCGCTGGTTGGTGGAGCCGGACGAGGTGCGGATGCTGGAGGCCTTCCTGGAGAAGGAGGGCGATGAGCGGATGGGGGAGAGCCCGGACCTCTTCCTGCGCCTGGACGAGCCCTTCGACGAGCCGGAGCGGTACGGGTACGCGCTGCGCGAGGCCCTGGTGCGGATGGAGGAGGAGAGCCGCGCCGGGCTGGAGGAGGAGGGGCTGTCGGGCTGGAAGTGCCCGCCGGTGAGGGAGGGGGGGACGGACGTGGAGGCCTTCCTGGCGGCATGCGACTCGCTGCGCGGCCACTACGAGAGCCTGTGCGAGCACCTGGTGGTGGTGCTGCTGCCGGCGCAAGGGACGGATGCGAGCGCCTGGCTGAAGTGGCTGGGGAGCGCGGTGGAGAAGGCGCGGTCCGCGCACGTGCGCCTGGTGGTGCTGGACGACGTGAGGACGCTGGTGTTGGAGCCGTTGGCGGAGACACGGCCCGGCAAGGTGGTGACGATACCGGCGAAGCTGGAGATGGGACGGGCGCTGGAGGAGCTGTCACAGGAGGCCGGCAACCTGGACAGCCCCGGAGGACAGTTCCGGGAGCTCTTCGTGCGTCTGGGCAACGCGGCGGCGAAGAGGGACGTGGAGAGGGCGCGGACGTTGGGGGCCCAGGCGGTGGCCGTGGCGGCCGGCCAGGGGCTGTACGAGCTGGTGGTGGCGGCGCACTTCGCGGTGGGCGGAGCACTGCTGGGGGCGGGGCGGCCCCGGGAGGCACTCGAGCAGTACCAGCAGGCGGAGGCAGCGGCCGGAGAGTCCGCGGCGAAGGGACAGCCCCAGGGCGCGCAGCTCCGGCTGAGCTCGCGCATGGCGCAGGGAGCCGCGTGGGTGACGGCCCAGGAGTACGCCCAGGCGGCGGCGCTGTACGAGGACACGGTGCCCCTGGCGCGAGAGCTGAAGGACGCGCGCATGGAGCTGGAGTGCTGGCGGATGGCGAGCTGGTGCCGCGAGCTGACGAAGGAGGTGGAACGGGCGTGGGAGCACGGCCAACGCGCGTGGGAGGTGGGCCGGGCCATGGACGCGGGGACGCGGGAGACCTCGACGCTGCCCTACATGGCGGAAGCGCTGGTGCGGCTGAGCCACGAGCGGCAGGGCGCGCAGGCGGCGCGGGCCATGGAGTCGGAGGTGGAGTCGATACTGGGAAGTGATTGGCGGCCGGAGACTCCGGCCGCGGGAGGGCAGCCGCGATGATGCCAGCGGTGAAGCACCTGGACCCGGTGTTGGGCGTGGACATCCACTTCATCATCACCCCGCCCGGGCCGGTGGTGCCCATTCCCCATCCGCATATCGGCATCGTGTTCGACCCGTTCGACTACCTGCCCATCATCGGGGCGACGGTGGTGGTGAACGGACTGCCTCGAGCGCAGGCGGGCACGGGCGGGCGTACGCTGCCTCCGCACTTCCCGATTGGAGGCGTCTTCGCGAAGCCACCGGGCAACGAGAACGAGACGTTCATGGGCAGCTCCACCGTGGTGGTGGAGGACGAGCCCTTCACCTACATGCTGCTGCCGGTGCTCAGCTGCCAGGACATCGGCATGCCCTCGCCGCCGCGCAAGAAGGGGCCGAGCGCGAAGACACTGCAACTGCCCACCTCCATCGCGCTGTCCATTCCCGCGGGGCCGCCCGTCATCGTGGGAGGGCCGCCCACCATCTCCATGTCGGGGCTGATGGGGAAGGTGGCGATGGCGGGCCTGCTGAAGGGGCTGAAGAAGCTGCGCAAGTTGCAGAAGGGCAGCCGGAAGATGAAGGCCCTGTCCCACCGCATCCACCGCAAGGCGGCGCGGGTGATGGACAAGGCGGGGCTGGGCCCTCGCGCCCGAGACAGGGTGCACAAGGCCATCTGCACGCTGACGGGCCACCCGGTGGACGTGGTGACGGGGCGGGTGGTGACGGAGGTGACGGACTGGGAGCTGCCGGGGCCCATTCCGCTGCGCTTCACGCGCCACTACTCCTCCAGCCTGGGGTGGCGGGACACGGGGATGGGGTACGGGTGGAACCACTCGTTGGATCTCGCCGTCTGGGAGGAAGCGGGGCGGGTGGTGTACCGGGCGGAGGATGGGCGGGAGATTGAATTCGACACCACGGGACTTCCCCGGCAGCGGCTGGAGGTGGGGGCGGAGCTGTACGCGCCCATGGACCGGCTGACGCTGCGGCGGGTGGGGGAGCAGCGCTGGGAGGTGGAGTCGGCGGAGGGCCTCACGCACGAGCTGCGGGGAGTGCCCGGAGAGGCGCGGGTGGGGCTGTGCCGGGTGGTGCGCACGCGCAACCGGGCGGGGCACGCGGTGGAGTACGAGTACGACGGACGGGGCCACCTGAGGTGGGTGAGGGACAGCGCGGGCCGGCGGGTGCTCTTCGAGTGCGACGCGTCGGGACACCTCCTGCGGGTGGCGCTGCCGCACCCGAGAGAGCCGGGGCAGATAACGCACAACCACTACGTGTACTCGGAGGCGGGGCACCTGCTGGAGGTGCGGGACGCACTGGGGCAAGCCCTGCGCTACGCCTACGAGGGCGGGCTGCTGGTGAGGGAGACGGACAGGACGGGCCTCTCCTTCCACTTCGAGTACGACGGGCAGGGCCCGGATGCCTGGTGCGTGCGCACGTGGGGGGACGGCGGCATCTTCGACCACCGGCTGCGTTACGACAGGCAGGCACGCGTCACCGAGGTGACGGACTCGCTGGGGCACACCACCACGTACGAGTCGGATGGGCGAGGCGTGGTGGTGAGGGAGGTGGACGCGCTGGGAGGGGAGAAGCGCAAGGAGTACGACGAGGCGCTGCGGCTGGTGTCGGAGACGGACGCGCTGGGCAACACCACCCTCTACGAGTACGACGCACGCGGCAACCGCACGAAGGTGGTGGGGTCGGACGGGGCCTCGATGGCGGCATGTTACAACGCCCACAACCAGCCCGAGGAGGTCACCGACGCCAACGGCGGCACATGGCGCTGGAGCTATGACGTGCGCGGCCAGCTGCTGGAAGAGACTAACCCGTTGCAGGAAACACGGCGCTACGAGTACGCGGGCGGCCTGCGGGTGGCGGAGGAGGGCGCGGGCGGCGAGCGAACGGAGTACAGCTACGACGCGCAGTGCAACCTCATCCGCGTCCGCCTTCCCACGGGGGGACAGGTGCGACTGGAGTACGACCGGCGGGGCCGGACGATCTCCCTGCGAGACGCGCGCGGTGGCGGGCAGCGGGTGCAATACGATCTGCTGGACAGGCCAGTACGGGTGGAGGGACCCGGACGAGAGGTGTGGGAGCGCCGCTACGACGCGGAGGACAACCTTCTCGAAATAAAGGGGCCACTGCGCCAAGTGAGCCTGGGCTACACGGGCTTCCACTGGCCCGCCTTCCGTGAGGAGGCTGGCACCCGCCTGAGCTGGCGCCATGACGCTGAGGGTCGGCTGGTGGAGGTGAAAAACGAAGCGGGCGAGCTGTACCGATTCACGCGGGACGAGCTGGGACGACTGGTGCGCGAGGAGGGCTTCGACGGGGCCGCGTGGCACTACCAGTACGACGCGGCCGGGCGGCTGTCGCAGGTTACCCAACCCAGCGGTCGGACACGGCGGCTCTCCTACGACGAAGCCGGGCGGCTGTCACGGGTGGAGTACGGCGACGGAACCTTCCACGCCTTCCGCTATCGGGCGGACGGGGCCCTGATGGAGGCGGAGAACGAGTCGGGCATGGTGGCCCTGACGAGGGACGCCTTGGGACGGGTAGTGGCTGAGAAGCAAGCGGACGGAGAGGTGACATCGCGCTACTCGCCATCCGGCCACCGCGTGGAGGTCGAGAGCAGCCTGGGCGCGCACCAGAAGCTGTTGAGGGACGGGCTGGGGACGGTGAAGGGGGTGACGTACACCTCCCCTGGCAGGCCGGAGTGGGCGGTCCGCATGGAGCGGGACGCGGGCGGGCTGGAGGTGTCGCGGTGGATGCCGGGCGGGGTGGTGGCCACCTGGAAGCATGACGAGGCTGGCCTCCCCATGGAGCGGCGCACCCTGGTGGGTGGTGGGACGGTGGCCCAACGCACCTGGCGCTGGCGTGCCGAGGGGCAGCTGGCGGCCATGTCGGACGCGGCGCACGGCCACACTGAGTACCTACATGACGCCTGGGGACGGCTGGTGGGAGAGCGGAAGCCCACTGGCAGCCTCCAACACCGAGCCATGGACGCGGTGGGAAACCTCTACCGTCACCCCGGACTGAAGGACAGGCGCTACGGCCCGGGCGGACGCCTGCAGGAAGCGGACGGCACCCGCTACACCCATGACGCCGATGGCAACCTGACGGAGAAGCACACGCCCGAGGGCACCTGGCGCTATGGCTGGAATGGGGCGGGCCTCCTCTCCGAGGTACAGCGGCCGGATGGCCTGCGCGTGCACCTGGAGTATGACGCGCTGGCCCGACGCACGCGGAAGGTGGTGCAGGACAAGGAGGCGGATGGCCGGGCGGCCCCCGCGCGCGAGGTGCGCTTCGTATGGGACGGGCACCTCCCACTGCACGAGGTGACCTCCTCCGAAGACGTCACCACCTGGCTGTTCGAGCCGGAGCGTTTCGCCCCGCTGGCCAGGGAAGACGCCACTGGGCGCTACGCCGTGGTGACGGACCACCTGGGCGCCCCCACCGAGATGTACGACGAGTTGGGGCAGCTCGCTTGGCGGATGCAACTGGACGCCTTCGGCGTGGGCAGGTCCGACGTGGCCCTGAAGCAGTGCCCCTGGCGCTGGCCGGGACAATACGAGGACGAAGAGACGGGCCTCCTCTACAATCGCTTTCGCTACTACGACGCGTACGCCGGGCGTTACATCAGCCAGGATCCGCTGGGGCTGGCCGCCGGGCCCAGTCTCTATGGCTACCCGGAGGATCCCCTCTCCGCCACTGACCCCCTGGGGCTAAGCAAGTCGTGTAATGCTGGCACCGTCAACCGTATCGGTGGGAGTGGGATTGAGAATCTCCGTCTCAAACCGAAGGAAAAGGAGCTGAACCCACCTGGCATTTCGGTGTTGCTGGATACGGATGCGGCCGGAGCCTCTCGTCAAATGATTGAAGCCTTCCCCAAGGCCACGAATCTGCACAAACAGGCACAAGTTGTTGGGCAATCGACTCTTGAACAGATACGGGCTGCGGGCTTCGACGTCATCCCAGATCCAACCAAGAACTTCCCGAATCATGGCCGACTGATTCACCCAGATGGCGTTGCCGGATTCAGCGATAGTAATCTTGGCCGGCTATCACAGGCCTTCAACGATGTGAAGCTCTGAGACCTATGGCTTCGACCCCAGGATTTCGAGGGCTCCTCCGCATTGCACGGGGTGATGTTGTCGGCACTGTCGAGGTGTCGAATCATTCGGGCCTGTACTCCGGCAGCATCGCTCTCTCGATGACCCCAGCGCAAATCATCGTTTTATTCCAGGGCTACGAGGAAATCGTGAGCGGGCAGATGCTGCGATGGCTGTTTCCTTCAATGCGCGCGATCAGGAGCCGTTGCGAATACGCGACCTCCAGATCTATCCGAGCGAAGGAACAGTCAGCTTTCGTCTGCTTGAGTAGACACAATAAACAAGCAACTGAACTCGGGCACACATGAATATCACCGAGGAGAACTCG
Source organism: Archangium sp. Cb G35 (assembly GCF_001896145.1). NCBI lineage: Bacteria > Pseudomonadati > Myxococcota > Myxococcia > Myxococcales > Archangiaceae > Archangium > Archangium sp. Cb G35. The sequence goes on along the minus strand of NZ_MPOI01000002.1, from coordinate 422,333 downwards.
CAGGTGCTCAATCTCCTCCAGGCGATGATTGGCGCCATTACGCCCAACTTCCGCAGGGTCACCCTGGCGCTGACTTCTCACAACGCCGTTTGCCTTCGTTTCGTTCTCGAGCGAGATGATCCGAACGATCGCGAGGAGGTGGATGACATCGCCTTCGAGTTCCAAGCGCTTCAAACCCAGGGCATCGAGCTCGACGTGAAGGTCATCGTGGACGCTCGGCCCATCCACGAACTCGCGCTTCCGGGACGGCTCGTCTTCGGACGGAAAGAGCAATGACCACAAGACTCAGAGGACAGCTCCGCACCGCAGAGGGTGAGCTCGCCGGCACCGTCGAGGTGTCGGAGCACTCGGGCCTGTACTCCGGCAGCATAGATCTCTCGCGGACTCCATCGCGAATCCTCGAGCTCTTCCGCGACTATGAAGAGCTGGTGAACGGACAGGTGCTGTCCCTGTTGGATGACGCGGACGCCCGCCTGAACGCGCTGGGCATCTCCTTCCACACGGATGACCAGGAGCCGTTGCGGATACACGACCTCCAGGTCTACCCGAGCGATGGAGCCGTCAGCTTCCGCCCGCCCGGGTCCTGACCCCGCGTGAAACCGCCGTCTACCTGCCGCCGCGCTTCTTCACGGCCTTCTTGGGGCGGCACAGCGGATTGGGCTTCTTGTCCACGGAGGCGAGCTGGAACGAGCGCTTGCCATTGCAGGCCACGCGGAACTCGGGGTTCTCCTCCTTGGGCACGCGGAACGTCCTGGCCTTCGCGCCGCGCAGCAACTGGTGCTGCCACCACACCTTCGCCCGGTCCTTCCCATACATGCCCGCGCCGCACTCGATGTACGGCAGACGGCCCAGCACCGGCGTGAAGGACGGCGCATGCACCCCCTCCACGAGCCGGGCGCCGAAGAAGATGCGGCCCTCGTAGCGCACGAAGCCGCAGCCGAGTTCCTCGTACCCCTGCCCATCCCCGCGCGGTACCGCGACGAAGGCGGGCAGTTCCGGGCGCTCGGTGTGGTTGAGGTAGAAGAAGCGCGCGTCCCGCGGCCGGCAATCCGCGTCCACCTCGAAGGTCTCCGCGTCCGCCAGATCCACGCGCGTGAGCACGTCGGCGCGCTGGCCGTTGGCCTCGTCCACCTGGTCCTCCGCGCTCAGCGGCCGGCCCCAGTAGATGCTGGTGGCGTAGCGGAAGTAGCCGCAGCCGATGGGACGGAAGGAGTCCGGCGCGAAGGGCACCGGCGGACGGTTCTTCAACGGGCGCTGCAACAGCAGTGTGCAGCCCCGGCGCACCCGGCGGCCATCCGCGTAGAAGCCCTGCCCGAGCGGCCGGAGCATGCCCTCGCCGACGCCCACCTGCGTGTCGCCACAGTGGGTGACTTCCGGCTCGACGGCTGAAACGGGAGGAGTCAGGGAGGAAGCGGGCACGGGGGCGGCCTCGGCCGGGCTCGCGGTGGACGCGGTGCCGGGCTCCAGAGCGGGCTCCGGAGGGCTCGCGTCCTGGGCGCGCGCGGCCGGGCCCGTGACCAGCGCTCCGAGCAGGAGTGCCAGGGGGGCCCCAAGCCGCTTCGAAAAATACCTCGTGCTTCCCATGGGGGCGCATCATGGCGCGTCTGGGGCCCGGGAGCGAAGAATCCCGTCGTCCGGAAAGCGCCGCCCGGGAGCCCGGAGGGGAGGCGAGCGGGAGCCGGGCTCAGGAGGCGGCGTCGGCCTCGGTGATGACGCGGCCGGGGGCGAAGAGGGCGAGCGACAGGGCGGCGGCGCCAGCGAGGGAAGCGATGACGGCGAAGCGTACGGGGAAGCCGGGGGGAACGAGCTCCAGGGCGGCGAGGGTGAAGGAGCCGCCGAGCATGCGGGTGGCATAGACGGCGCTGGTGACCATGCCGCGTTGCTGCCAGGGGACGCGCGTCTGGGGTCCGAGCAGGGAGGTGGAGGCCGCGGGCCCGAGGCCCAGTCCCATCAGCCCGAGGCTGACGAAGGCGGCGGGGGTGCCCCAGTCCCAGGAGACGGCGAGGGCGAGCAGGCAGGCACCCCCCAGACAGAGGGCGAAACCACCCCCGGCGCTCGCCCGGAGGCCGCCGCGCAGGAAGACACGGACGCCGAAGGTGGAGCCACAAGCCCATCCGCCGAGCAGCGGCACCAGGGCGAGCCCGGCCAGGAGGGGGGTATGGCCCTCGCGCCCGGTCATCCACAGGGGGACGAGGGCGGTGGTGGTGTAGAGCAGGGCGCCGCCGAGCACCCCGCCGAGCACGCCACAGAGGACGGTGCGATCGCGCAGGAGCGCGAGGGGAACGAGCGGGGAGGGAGAGGAGCGCTGCTGGCGCACGACGGTGGCGATTCCCACGCAGGCGGCGAGGGCCAGGGACAGGCGGAGGGTGGAGGAGCCACCGCGCTCGAGGGCGAAGAGGAGCAGTCCGAGGGAGACGCCGGTGAGGGCGGGCCCCCAGACATCGACGCGGGAGGAGGAGCGGGCGGGGTCCCGGTAGGAGGCGTGGAGCAGGGCGAGCGCGATCAGGCCGACAGGGATGTTGACGAGGAAGGCCCAGCGCCACGAGGCGTGCATGACGAGCCAGCCGCCGATGAGGGGCCCGACGACGGTGGCGGCGCCCCAGGCCCCGGTGAAGAGGCCCTGGACGGCGGCGCGCTCGCGCAGGGTGTAGAGGTCGGCGCTGATGGTCATGGTGGTGGGCTGGAGCGCACCGGCGCCGAGCCCCTGCACCACCCGGAAGGCGATGAGGGCGGGGACGGATTGAGCGAAACCGCAGAGGGCCGAGCCGAGGAGGAAGAGGCCCATGCCGGCGGAGAAGACGGGCTTGCGGCCGAGGTGATCGGCGAGCTTGCCGAAGAGGAGGATGCCGAGGGTGGAGGCGAAGAGGTAGGAGGAGAAGACCCAGGAGTAGAGGTGCTGGCCGCCGAGCTCCTGGGTGAGGGTGGGCATGGCGCTGGTGACGACGGTGGCCTCGAAGGCGGAGACGACGAGGCCGAGCAGCACGGCGGTGGTGGCCATGCGCCGGGCGGTGCCGGGGAGGGCGGCGGGCTGAAGCCCGGAGGAGGCGTCCATGGGGAAGGAGTACTCCTCCGGGGAGCATGCGGAAACCGCATCTGGCGCATAGAGTGGATGCGGAGAGCGCATGAATACGGAACAGCTCAGGGCCTTCGTGCAAGTGGCGCGGGAGGGCCGGCTCACGGTGGCGGCGAAGCAGCTCGGGGTGTCACAGCCGGGGCTGTCGAGACAGCTGCAGGCGCTGGAGACGGAGCTGGGGGTGCGGCTGCTGGTGAGGACACCGGGAGGGGCGGTGCTGACGGACGCGGGGGAGCGCTTCCTGCCGTACGCGAGGAGGGCGCTGGAGGCCCTGGCGGCGGGGACGGCGGAGCTGGGAGCGCTGACGACGACACCGAGGGGGACGGTGGCGTTGGGGACGCTGCATTCGGTGGGGACGTACCTGCTGCCGGAGCTGGTGAGGACCTTCAAGGGCCGCTACCCGGAGGTGCTGCCGAGGCTGAGTGAGGGGACGCACGAGGAGCTGGAGGCGCGGGTGGCTCGGGGCGAGCTGGACCTGTGCATCGTGAACCTGCCGATGAGACGGGTGGACCTGGTGGCGCAGAAGCTGTGGGAGGAGGAGTTGGTGCTGGCGGTGCCGAGGGGACATCGGCTGACGAAGCTGAAGAGGCCGGTGGCGCTGGCGGAGGTGGTGGAGGAGCCGCTGGTGGTGATTCCGGGCATGTCGGGCACGCACGCGCTGGAGGCGGCGTGCGAGGCGCGCGGGCTGAAGCCGAGGGTGGCGGTGGAGATGGACAACGCCGAGGGGCTGAGGCGGATGGTGGAGCGGGGCCTGGGGGTGGCGTTGTTACCGGCGCTGATGGCGCGAGACCATGCGTCGCGAGGCTTCGACGTGGTGGAGGTGGAGAAGGGAGGCCCGAGGCGGCAGGTGGCGCTGGTGCACCGGGGCGAGGAGTACCTCACGGCGGCGGCGCGGGCGTTGAAGACCTTCATCGTGGACTCGCTGCGCCGGTCCGGACCGTAATCCCAGACACCATGCCCAGGACGACCCTTCCTCCCGCCGTGACACTCCCCGCCGATGAGGCACGAGCCTGGCTCGTCAGCCACCACGGACTCGCCACGTCCTCCTGGCCCCAGGGCGCCGAGGGCGTGCGCGCGCTGCTGCGCCAGCTGCGCCACATCCAGTTGGATCCGCTCGACGTCATCGGCACCAACGCGGACCTCGTGGCGCTCGCGCGCGTGGACGGCATTTCCAAGGGAGACGTGTACCGCCACCTCTACCCCGGCCACGCCTTCGAGCACTGGGCCAAGGAGCGCTGCATCCTGCCCGCCAGCGCCTTTCCCCACTACCGTGAGCGCTCGCTGGAGACCCCCTGGTGGGGCCTCGCCACACGGCTGAAGCGCCTGCCCGGGAAGGTGCTGGGCGCCGTGCTCGAGGAGCTCGAGGCCCGTGGCCCCCTCACCGCCGCGGAGCTGACCGACCACGGCGCGGTGCAGCCGCTCGACTGGAGCGGGTGGAAGGGCACGGGCAAGGCCTCGTCCATGGCGCTCGAGGTGCTGTGGACGCGCTGTGAGATCGTCGTATGCGGCCGTGGCCCCGGGGGCAAACGCTATGACGTGCCGCACCGGGCCCTCCCCGAGGTGGCGCGAGCCTCCGCCGGCCACACCAGCGACGAGAGCTTCGCGCGATGGGCCCTCCCCGAGCGCGTGGAGGCGGCGGGCCTGCTCTCGCGCGCGAGTGGTCCGCACTGGTCCACCCTGTCTCCGGTGCGCACCTCGCCGCTGCCGGACGTCATGGTGCGCGAGGGCCTGTTGGAAGAGGTGGCACTGCCCGGCTCACCCCGGCGCTACCTGGCTCCCGCGGGCTTCCGGTCGCGGCCCGTGACGGCGCCGGACGAGCGGATGCGGATACTGGGCCCCCTGGATCCCCTGCTGTGGGACCGGGGTCTGGTGAACCAGCTCTTCGGCTTCGAGTACGTGTGGGAGGTGTACAAGCCCGAGGAACAGCGCCGCTGGGGCTGGTACGTGTGCCCGCTGTTGCACCGTGGCCAGCTGGTGGGAAGGCTGGAGGCGCGCGTGCAGGAGGGCGTGCTGCGTGTGGAGAAGTTGTGGAGGGAAAAGGGCGTGAAGCTGGACGACGCGGCACTCGACGAGGCCCTGTCACGTCATGCGCGGGCCTGCGGCGCGGTGAAGGTGCGCCGGCCCCGGTCCCGGGTGGGCTGAGCTACTGGGCCAGGTCCTCCAAGACGTCGGAGAGGGCGGTGGCGTTCAGGGCCCGGTCGAACCAACGGTCGAGAGTGGCCATGTCCGTGCAGGTGAGGATGCGCTGGCGGGCCGCCTCGTCCACGTGCACGCCACGCGCGGTGAGCGTCCGCAGGATGTACTCGGCACGCGCCCGGATCAGTCCCTCCTCACGTCCCGCCTCACGACCCTCCTGCCGGCCCCTGGCCAGACCCTTCTGGACTCCCCGCTCGATCATCTCCTCGGCCCAGCTGCCCATCAGCTCCTCCGCTCGCTGCTCATCCAGCACCGAATTTAACACCCGTCTCGCCGCTGTGTGGACGGCCTCATCCCCCACCCACACCAGATAACGAATAATCACCACCAGGTGCTCGGCACCCTCGGCGTCTGCCTCCACCTGCGCGAAGAGCGCCACCCAATCCGGCAGCTTCCGGGCCAATTCCTGGGTGCGTCCATAGCGCAACACCAGCCACGCCAGTCGGGCCAGCGGCGGACCCGAGCGCGCTCGCAGCGCCTCTTCCCGCTCGGCCGTCAGGTCATCGAGCAGGTACTCGAAGCAAGGTACCAGCGCTCTCCACTCTTCCCCCGGCAGCTCGAAGAGCTCCTCCACCCGGCGTGGCGCCGTCCAGGCTCCGTCCGGCCCGTGGTACATGACGAGCGGGATGAGGACCGGCAACCGCTCGCTCTCCGGGTGTTCCTGTCTCCAGCGCTCCACCTGCCGCACCACGTAGCGCAGCATTCTCAGCGCCATCCACGAATCCACCGAGGACTGGTGCTCCAGCAACACGTACAGCAGCAGGGGCTGTCCCGTGCGCAGGCGTGCCGTGAAGAGCAGATCGCTCTCGGTCTCGCGCAGCTCAGGGTCCACCACGCTGCCTGGCTCCCGCCGCAGGGACGTCCAGTCCACCTCCGAGACGACGTGCGCGGGCAACACGGCGCGCAGTTCCGCGGCGGCCCGCTCGGGGTGGCCGAAAATGTAACGGGCGAGGAGATCATGCGGTCCAGACATGGCCAGCCGCGCTCAAGCATCTGGCGGGCCAAGGGACCGGACGGACCCCTGACGCACCCCGCCAGGGCTCGCCGCGTGAGGAGGACACACCGCCCGCGAAGCCGGGTGGGCCCAGGTCCCTCCCACCTGCTAGGGTTGCCGCCCGCATGTGGCGCACGATGAGTCCGCGGGCAGAGACCCTGTTCGAGGTCGGGAAGTACCGGGTGCGGCGGGTCTCGGAGGAGGACACGCCGATCATCCGCCAGCTGGGCGAGCGCTGCCTGGAGCATCTCGAGCTCCACTACGGCTCTCCGCCCGACCCCGCGCAGATGATTCGCGAGCTCCTCACGGACCTGCCTCCGGGCAAGACGCTCGACGACAAGTTCGGCATGGGCGTCTTCGATGGCTCGGGCCACCTGGTGGGCGCCATCGACGTCATCCGCGACTACCCCGAGCCGCGCGAGTGGTACCTCGGCCTGCTGGTGCTCGACCCGGCTCAGCGCAACCAGGGCCTGGGCACCAGGCTGCTCGACGCGCTGACCCGATGGTTGCTCCTGCGGGACGCCGCGTACCTGCGCCTCGCCGTGTCCGAGCACAACGCCGCGGGCCAGCGCTTCTGGAAGCGCGGCGGCTTCGAGCCCGTCAAACAAGTGCTCGCCGAGTTCGGCAACAAGAAGAGTGTCTTCCACGTCCTGCGCCGCGCCTTGGAGGTGCGATGAAGTGTCCGGAGTGCAAGGGATTGATGGCCGAGCTGTCCTTCGAGGCCCACAATGGAAGGCAGGTGACGCTCGACGTCTGCCACACCTGCCGGGGCCTGTGGTTCGACACCCACGAGAGCCTCCAGCTCTCCGCGACGGGAACCCTGCGCCTCTTCCGCGAGCTGTATGACCGCCGGGGCGAGCGCCCCCCGCCCGGCCGCCGCGTGCTGTCCTGTCCGCGTTGCGACGAGAAGCTGGTGCTGGCGCATGACCTGGCGCACAACAACCGCTTCCAGTACTCGCGCTGCGCCCAGCAGCACGGGCACTTCATCACCTTCTTCCAGTTCCTGCGCGAGAAGGGGATTGCCCGGGATCTCACGCCCCGGGAATTCACCGAGCTGCGCAAGCACGTGGACACACTCCTGTGCTCCGACTGCGGCGAGCCCGTGCGGCTGGCGAACATGACGGCCTGCGCGCGCTGCCAGGCCCCGCTGTCGCTGTTGGATCCCGAGTGCGTGGAGAACACGGTGCGCGGCGCGCAGAAGGCGGACGGCTCGCGCCGGGACGTGGCTCCCGAGGTGGCCGCCCGGCTGCTGATGAACGAGTTGAAGCTCAATGGCTTCCACCGCAAGCCCCTGCCCCGCGACAAGCCCGAGCACCGCTCGAATGCCATTCCCACCGTCACGCTCGAGGCCCCGGATCGGCGCACCTCGGAGCGGGCCAGTGACGCCGTGGACGCCGTGGACCTGATCGACCTGGGCATCGAGCTCGTCGGCGCCGGGCTGCGGGCCCTCAAGCACCTCTTCTAACGAATCTTCCCCTCACCCTGGGTTCCCACGAACATGACGCACCGACCCCCCACGCGGTTTCCGCTCCTGCTGCTGCTCACGCTGACGGCCCTGACCGGCTGCCCCAAACCCCCGACACCCACTCCGGAGCAGAACTACTCCGACGTGCAGTTCGACGTGACGGTTCCGCCCGAAACCCCCGTGAACGCCACGCTCCTGCTCTCGGGCGAGGACGAGACGTTCAAGGGCCCCTCCGGGCAGGGACTGGAACTCGTCTATCAGGGCGGCAACACCTTCACCGTCAAGGCACGGGTGCCCAAGAACCAGCTGCTCGTCTACACCATCCGGATGACCGCGCCGTCCGAGCAGATGGCGATCGACATGCTGGGGAACGCGATGCCCGCGAGGAGGCTCGAGGCGCGCGAGAACGAGGAGAACGTGAGCTTCAGCGTGGAGCGCTGGGGCCAGCCGAGCAGTGGCCTCCAGCCGCGGACCGTCTTCGTGGTCGCGGTGCCAGCGACGACTCCCCCGAGCGATGACATCTACCTGGCCGGTGGCCATGAGCTGCTGGGCGGCTGGAACCCGGCGGGCGCGAAGCTCTACAAGGCGATGAACAGCAGCTACGCCATCGAGCTCGCCTTCCCGCCGGAGACGTCGCTCGAGTACAAGGTGACGCGCGGCTCGTGGGGAACGGTGGAGAAGACCTCCACGGGCGCCGAGCTCCCCAGCAACCGTTTTCACAAAACGGGGAGCGGATTCCAGCGCGTCTCGCTCTCGGTGGGGGCCTGGGCAGACTTCAGCGTGCCGCCCGAGGGGGTGCTCACCGGGAAGATCGAATACCTGCGCGACGTGACGCCCACCAACACGCTGCTGAAGAAGCGCGACATCATCATCTGGCTGCCGCCGGACTACGACGAGAACACCGAGCGCCGCTACCCGGTGCTGTACATGCACGACGGGCAGAACCTGATGGACGCGACCACGGCCTTCGCCGGGGAATGGGGCGTGGACGAGACGGCCCATGAGCTCGTCGGCGACGGGAAGGTGGATGCGCTCATCATCGTGGGCATCTACAACACCGCGGACCGGGGCCCCGAGTACACGCAGGTCCCCGACGACCGCTACCCCGAGGTGGACGGCGCCAACGGCGGCAGGGCGGACGCGTACGGCCAGTTCATCGTCAACGAGCTCAAGCCGATGATCGACGGCAAATACCGCACGAAGCCCGAGGCGGAGTACACGGGCCTGGCCGGCTCGTCCCTGGGCGGCCTGGTGACGATGTACCTGGGCATGAAGCACCCGGACACGTTCACCCGCCTGGGCGTCATTTCTCCCTCGGTGTTCTGGGGGAACAACGACATCGTCACGAAGGTGGAGGCACTGCCCGGGAAGCCGCCGCTGCGCATCTGGGTGGACATCGGCACCGAGGAGGGCAGCAGCAGCCAGGAGACGGTAGAGGACACGCGGCTGCTGCGCGACGCCCTGACGAACAAGGGCTGGGTGCTCGACAGCGACCTGAAGTACACCGAGGTGGAGGACGGCAGGCACAACGAGGCGTCCTGGGCGGCGCGCTTCGGCGGCGTGCTCGAGTACCTGTTCCCCCCGCCTGCTCCCTGAGTTGACTGACGAACAGAAGGCGGCTCCCCCCCGAGAGGAGCCCCACCCACCCCGGTGGAAGGGGGGAGTGGGGTGCTTCTGGTAACATCCGGCTTCGCTGATTGCGGTGTTCACGCGTTGTGCGGGGGGGTCGCTGGCAGTGCCCATCAACACACTGGCTCGCCGCATTCCGGTGCTGCTCGCGGTGGCCGCCCCATTCCTCGTCTGCTGGCTCTTCATCGACGCGTACGTCCTGCCCGCCCACCTCGAGCCGCACGTGCTGCGCCTGAACGGGACGTGGAAGCTCCAGGAAGGCGACGGGGTGGGGTGGGCGGACCCCGCGTATGACGACTCGGGGTGGGGGGAGATCCGCTTTCCCGGGGGCTACTCCGCGCAGGGGTACCGGGCCAGCCGGGCCTGGGCGCGCAAGCGGTTCGAGCTGCCTGCCTCGCTGCACGGAGAACCCCTGCTCCTCACGCTGGGTGGAATGCGGAGCAGCCGTGTGACGCTCTTCGTGAACGGACACGAGGTGGGCCGGACGGACGAGTCCATCCGGGGACTCAAGGGCGAGGTGGATGGGCTGGAGGCCTGGAGGGTGGACAGCCGGGAGCTGCGTCCGGGCTCCAATGTCATCGCCCTCCACTTCGAGTGGACGCTGCCCGGAAGCGATGGCGTGGTGGACGCGCGCATGCTGCTCGGAACGCGGGAGCGGCTGCTGCCGTACTACCTGCGCGCGAGCGACATCCGTCAGTTCTTCCAGAACGGAGCGCTCGCCCTCTTCGCGTTCATGCTGGTGCTGCTGGGCATGTTCATGCACCGGGAGACCGATTCCTCCCGGCGGGCCCTGCAGCGCTCCACCTTCTTCGTGATCGCCGCGGCGGCGCTCTATCTGGGCGCCCGTACCGGGATGCTGCCCCTGAGGCAGTCCTCTCCCCTCACCTTCACGACGCTCTCCGTCACGGTGGTGGGCATCGTCTGGTCGATGATGGAGTTCGCCCAGCACTATTGCCTCGGGCACATCACCCGTATCGGGAAGGTCCACCGGGCCGTCTGCGGAGTGTTCGCGGGCGCCTTCCCCGGGGTGCAGGCATTCGGCCCGCTCGCCGGGCTCACGATGCTCTACCGGCTCTTCGCCCTCTACATCTTCGTGATCGTGCTGTACGTGACGGTGCTGACGGCGGCCACCCTTCATCGCCGCGAGCGCGCGCCGGATCGGGTGTTCGCGGCGGTCATCCTCTGCATGCTCGCCGCTGGCGTCGTGGATCTGCTCACCGACCTCTATGTGTTGCAGGCGCCGCGCCTCTTCGCGCTGGCGATGATCAACCTGGGGCTGTGCGCGGGGATGCTGCTCATCGCGGACTTCATCCAGCTCAGCTACGTCAACGAGACGCTCTCGGCGCACCTGACGAGGACGAACGCGGAGCTCGCGGTGGCGCTGGCGCGCGCGGAGGACGCCGCCCGGCTCAAGAGCGCGTTGCTGACGGAGCGGCTGGCCTCGGTGAGCACCCTGGCCACCGGGGTGGCGCATGAGATCAACAATCCCATGGCCTACGTGACGGCGAATCTGGCGTTCCTCGCCAGGCAGTTGCCGGAGCTGGCGCGCTCGGCGGAAGGCAATCACGCCGTGAATGGCGAGCTGGCCGAGCTGGGACAGGTGGCCGAGGAGAGCCTGGAAGGGGCGCGGCGGGTCAACCAGGTCGTCAAGGAGTTGAAGCTCTTCGCGCGCGGCGGTGGCGGCGACGAGCGGCTGGAAGCGGTCGACGTGCGCGCCGTGGCGAGGCGCTCCTTGAACCTGGCGCTGCACGAGCTGGAGCAACGCGCGCGGATCATCCAGGAGCTGGAGGACGTGCCCCGGGTGCTCGGCAGCGAGTCCCAGCTCGGGCAGGTGTGTCTCAACCTGCTGCTCAACGCCGGGCAGGCGATGACGAAGGAAGACAAGACCCGGAACGAGCTCATCCTGCGCACGCGCCGGCGCGAGGATGGCTGGGTGCTGCTGGAGATCTCGGACACGGGCTGCGGGATTCCACCGGAGGATCAACGCAGACTGTTCGATCCCTTCTTCACCACGAAGCCGGCGGGCGAGGGGATGGGGATGGGGCTCTCCATCTGCCATGGAATCGTCAAGCGGCTGGGAGGGGAGATCCAGGTGGAGAGCGCGGTGGGGAAGGGGAGCGTGTTCCGGGTCGTCCTGCCGTCACACGCCGCCTGAGCCCCGTCCTCCCCACCGTGAATCACCCGGGCTCGGAGCGCTCGGCGAGGGGAGGATCCATGAGGGCGGCGACCTCGGGCGAATAACCCCCGGGCCCCGAGCCATGGGCGATGAGCGGAGGACGCACGGCGAGCCCGCGCTGCCTGTCGCGCACCGCGTGCACGAGGAAACGGGTCGCGGGGGCCTCCACGCGAGCATGAACGAAGCGCAGGGCCACCGGGTACAGCTTCGCGGCCGTGAGCAGTCCAAGAACCTCGGCCACGCGGGCCGCCGGGTACACGAGGCTCACCCGTCCGCCGGGAGCCAGCGCGTGCCGGGCCGCGGCCACCACCGAGGGTGCATCACACGCCAGTTCCTGCTTGGACAGGGCACGCTCCTCATCCGGGCTGCGCACGCCGGCATTCACCGGGCGGAAGGGCGGGTTGGACACCACATGCGCGTACGCTCCCGAGGCGAACAGCGATCGCGCCTCACGCAAATCTCCGAGCACCGGCCGGACCCGTCCCTCGCAGTCATTGAGGGCCACGGCGCGCACCAGGCGGGCATGCACCTCGGGCTGAAGCTCCAGCGCGTCCACCGGCCCGAGGCCGAACTGGCGCACCAGCAGGAAGGACACCACACCACTGCCCGCGCCGAGCTCCAGCAACGGGCCTCCGGCCTCCCCGCCCTCGGTGGCGGCGAAGGCGGCGAGCAGCACGGCATCCAGCGTGAAGCGGTAGCCGCTCCGGCGCTGCAACAACTTCACGCCCGCGGTGCCAATGGAGTCGAGCGTCTCGTCAGTGTCGGACAATGGACCCTCACTCTAGCGGGCTGTTCATGAGCGTGGGGAAGACGCGTTTTTCCACCGGGCCGGGGTTGGCGTCCCGGGAGGAATGCACAGCGTGCGAGCCCCATGAGGCACGTCTCCCTTCCTGTCGTACTCATGGCCCTGGCGTCCAGCGGCTGCGGCGCCGACCCGGAGCCGTGTATCGCCGGCTGCCCCGACATCTCCGGGATGTACTCCGTGAAAACCGCGACCCCGATGGGGCAGTGCCCCTTCAGTCCCTATCTGCTCGCGCCCACCGTGCAACTGCAACAACTGGATGACGGGCGGAGGGCCCTGTTCCACGTCATCGATCCGTCCACGGGGCTCGAGATGCCACTGATCGGGGACGTCTACGCCCGCGGACGGAAGGAGGGGCCGGAGGTGCTCGGCTCGTTCCTGATCGACTCCGTCGTGGTGCGCTCCACCGGCGCCTCGGACGGGGGGACGCGGGTGCTGGAGCTGAGCGCCTCGGGCTCGGTGTCCCTTCGCCAGGGCCGCCGCGTGCTGACGGCGACCCTGAACACGATCGACATCACAAATGAGCCCAGCCCGGACAGGGGCTGTGTTAACACGCTCTCCATCACTGGCGAAGGAGACTGAACCGTGGCCAACGAGGCTCCTGTACCTGAGCCCAGTCATGGCCCCAGGCGCCGGAGGCCCTCGGCCTTCACATGGCTCAGCCTGGGGTTGAGCGCGATTGTCGGGGTGGCGATCGGCATCGGGAGCTTCACCTTCGCCTACGCGAAGGGGGCCTCGTACATGACGGACGATCCCACCGCGTGCGCCAACTGCCATGTGATGCAGGACCAGTATTCGGAGTGGACCAACTCCAGCCACCACACCGTGGCCGTGTGCAATGACTGCCACACGCCGCCGGGCTTCGTGGGCAAGTACCTGTCCAAGGCACGCAATGGCTGGCACCACTCGGTGGCCTTCACCGCGGGGGGCTTCCACGAGCCCATTCAAATCACCCCGCACAACCGCGCCATCACCGAGCAGCGCTGCCGCTCGTGCCACCAGCCCATCGTCCAGTCCATCGACGCGCACGCGGCCTCCACGCGGGACGAGCGTGACGATGGCTCCATCTCCTGTATCCGCTGTCACAACGACGTCGGACACGGACCCTGACCCCCACCCCTCCTCACGGAACCGCACTGTATGGAAGCTTCGCGTACCCGCCGCCGAATGACGCTCCTGCTCGCCGCGATGGTGCTCGCCGCGGGCGCCGCCGTAGGGGCCGCCGCGCTGGCGGTGAACATCATGGAGCGCAAGCAGGAAGCCCGGAACCCCTTCTACCGCGTCGTCGAGCTCACCGACGACACGGTGGACCCGGCCATCTGGGGCAAGAACTTCCCGCTCCAGTACGACGACTACCAGCGCACGGTGGACATGACGCGCACGAAGTACGGCGGCAGTGAGGCCGTCCCGCGCACGCCCACGGAGAAGGATCCCCGCACGGTGACGGCGCAGTCACGGCTGGAGGAGGATCCGCGCCTGAAGACGTTCTGGGCGGGCTACGCCTTCGCGGAGGACTTCCGCGAGGAGCGCGGCCACGCCTACGTCCTGGAGGACCAGCTCTTCACCGAGCGCCAGCACGTCACGAAGCAGCCGGGCGCGTGCTTGCACTGCCACGCCTCGGTGTACGTGACCTACAAGAAGCAGGGCGAGGGCGACATCATCAAGGGCTTCGAGAAGGTGAACGCGATGCCCTACCCCGAGGCGCGCAAGCTGGTGGAGCACCCGGTGGCGTGCATCGACTGCCATGACTCGCAGACGATGCAGCTGCGGGTGACGAGGCCGGGCTTCATCGAGGGCATCCGCGCGCTGAAGGCGAGCCAGGGCATCCAGAACTACGACGTGAACAAGCAGGCGACGCGGCAGGAGATGCGCACGTACGTGTGCGGGCAGTGCCACGTGGAGTACTACTTCAAGGGCCCGGAGAAGCGGCTGACGTACCCGTGGGCCAACGGCATCAAGATCGAGAACATCCTCACGTACTACACGGAGAACCCGCACAAGGACTGGACGCACGCGGAGACGGGGGCGCCGGTGCTGAAGGCGCAGCACCCCGAATTCGAGATGTACAACCAGGGCATCCACGCGCGCTCGGGCGTGGCGTGCGCGGACTGCCACATGCCCTACAAGCGCGAGGGGGCGCTGAAGATCAGCGACCACCACGTGCGCAGCCCGCTGTTGAACGTGAACCGGGCCTGCCAGACGTGCCACAACTGGCCGGAGGCGGAGCTGACGCAGCGCGTGACGACCATCCAGGACCGCACCTTCGAGCTGCGCAACCGGGCGATGGACGCGATGGTGGCGCTGATTGGGGACATGAAGGCGGCGAGGGGCGCGGGGAAGACGGACGCGGACCTGAAGACGGCGATGGAGCTGCAGCGGCGGGCGCAGTTCATGGTGGACTTCGTGGAGGCGGAGAACTCGATGGGCTTCCACGCGCCGGAGGAAGCGGCACGCATCCTGGGCATCGCCATGGACCTGGCGAGGCAGGGGCAGCTGGCGGTGAGGCAGCCGGACTACACGCCGAGCCTCTTCCCGAGCACGACCCCCTCGGTGAAACCCACGGAGCGAGAGGTGACCCCAGCGCCCGGGAGCGCGGCGGGAGGTACGGGAAGCGGCAGCCCGGGTGGGAGCGGCACCAGCCACTGAGGAGCGCGAAGGCGCCCCCCCGGCACGGGCTCCCACCCGCCCGAGCCCCCCTTCCCCCACCCCAAGCAACCACCCCGAGCAACCACCCCTCTCCCCCCGGGAGAGGGACGGGGTGAGGGTATCTGGCACCCCGGACTCCCCTCCGTGAGCCCCACCCGAGGGCTCCGGACCCGTCGGGGCCACCATTGGCCACCTGACAGACAGGGCGTGTAGGCGAGCAACCCTTCGTTCGCCTCGTTCGTTCATTGAATGGTCCGCTCTGGAGGAGCCGGAGTAGACTGCCCTGGAGGACAAACCCCATGGCGAACAGCAGCATCGAGCCGGCGCAACTCCCGTGGCAGCCGCACCTTCCCTGGATGGCTGGCTCCCTCGATGGGGCTCAGGGACAGGGTGTGCGCCAGACGTCGCCGGGTGGACTCAGGCCGGAGGCACAGGGTCCGAAGCGCATCCTGGTCGTCGACGATGACCCGGCCATCCTGAACGTGTGGCGCCGGGTGCTGGGGCAGAGATCGCGCCCCTCGTCGCTGGACAACCTGGAGAAGAAGCTCTTCGGAGGCGCTCCGCCGGCCACGGCCTCGACCGCTCCACCCGCCGCGTCCGCGGAGTCGGGCTTCATGATCGACACGGCCTCCCAGGGGATGGAGGGATACCAGAAGGTCATCGCCGCCCTGGAGGAGTCGCGTCCCTACACGTTCGCCCTCGTGGACATGCGCATGCCGCCAGGGTGGGACGGGCTGGAGACCATCATCCACATGCTGGAGAAGGATCCCCGGCTGGAGGTGGCCATCTGCAGCGCCTTCTCGGACATCTCCCGGGAGGAGGTGGCCAAGCGCATCGGCCGGGCGGACCTGCAGTGGCTGCGCAAGCCGTTCGATCTCGAGGTCGCCCGGGATCTGGCGCGCAAGCTGAGCGAGCAGGGAACACAGCGGCGTCTGTCCCGCTGAACCGATGATGAATTCATGATGGAGCCATGAGCCCCGGGTGCGGCCCGGCTCCCGGCGATGCGTCAGGGTTCTCCCATGACCCCATCCCGGCATCTGGCTGTCTCCGCCATTCTCCTGATGGCGGGCTTCCTCGCGTGTGGAGCTCCACCAGCACCCGCGCGGCTCCACACGGACACCATCAATCTCATCCTCGGGGATGAGAGCTTCCAGGAGCGCTTCGGGCGGCCTCCCACGGTGGAGGATGATGAGGATCTCCGGATCCGGGTCCACCTGGAATACGTGCTGGAGCGGCTGCGGCGGCGTTCCACGGCGGAGCTCTCCCCGGCCGCGCGCGAGGCCAGAACACGGAGTCTCGAGCGGCTGGAGGCCTATCTCCAGCGAGGCGAGTTCCCCCGGAACGACGGTCACCCCGATGCGCGGCGCCCCACCTTCATCGACTCGCGAGGACGCATCTGCGCGGTGGGGTATCTCTTCGAACAGGAGCTCGGCCGGGAGGCCGCCGGGGCGATTGCCGCCGGATACAAGTACGCCTTCATCCGGGAGATGGAGTCACCCCTGCTCAGGCAGTGGGCCGCCACCACGGGACTCGAGCTGGAGGAGCTGGAGATGATTCAGCCCACCTACCCGGCTCCCGCCGCGGACGATGATGAGGAGTATGGGCCCCGCTTCTCCCTGTTGGATCCCTTCGATGGAAGAAGCCACATCTCCCTCGCTCCAGGGTTCCTGTTCGATGGCGTGGGAGACGGCGTCCCCGTCCGGCTCGATCTCTCCACGTCCTTCATGGGGGGATGCGGCCTGGGCGCCTACGCGGCCGTGTCCCTGACGAAGCTCACGGGAGCGGAGCGCTCGGCCTCGGCACTGAGCAACCTCGACGTGGGAATGGCCTGGGGCCGGTCCATCTTCGGCGACAGCTGGCTCGTGCTCCGGGGAGGGCTGCTGCTTCCCACCGGGGACGAGGACGAGGTGGGCTCCTCCCTGAATGCTTCCGTGGCGGCGAAACGTCCATCCCAGGCCGTGCTGTTCCAGCCTGGAGCCCTGGGCGGAAGGGTGGGCGCCTCGGTGATTCTGGGCAGCGCCTTCTGTTCGTCCTGCACGCTCCGGCTGGAGGCCGGGCTGGATGGGTATTCCGCCTTCTACAATGCCTTTGAATTCTCCCCTCGCTGGGGAGCGGGGTTCTCCTATCGCTATCAATACCTCGTCACCATGCTCGAGATCGCGGGCGCCCGGTACGCGGAGAGCCCCTCCTCGAGGAGCAAGCTCCATCACTCCGTCGGATTCGCGTTGCGGCGCGCCACCGGCCAGCCGGGATTCCAGCCCGGGATTTCGCTCTCGGTACCGCTGGAGGATCGACTCCAGCGGTGGTTCCTGGGCTTCGATATGACGATGCGGTACTGACCTGGCGCCTCAGCGCCGCCGCTGGCCCACGAGCCGCTCGGCGGTGTCGATCACCTTCGCCTCGACGCTGGTGTTGTCCAGCTTGTCGATCTCCGCGATGCCGGTGGGGCTGGTGACGTTGACCTCGGTGAGCCAGTCGCCGATGACGTCGATGCCCACGAGGTACAGGCCGCGCTCCTGGAGCGAGGGCTTGAGGCGGGCGCAGATCTCCAGCTCACGGGGGGTGAGCGATGTCTTCACGGGAGTGCCGCCGGCGGCCATGTTGCCACGGTGGTCATCGTGGGCGGGGACGCGGAGGACGGCGCCACAGGGCTCGCCATCGACGAGGATGATGCGCTTGTCGCCCTGGCGGCTCTCGGGGAGGTAGGCCTGGACGACGATGGCCTTCTTGCCGCCGAGGGTGATGATCTCCAGGAGGGAGCGGGTGTTGCGGTCACCGGGCTGGAGGAAGACGATGCCCTGGCCGCCGAAACCCTCGACGGGCTTGAGGATGGTGCCCTGGGGGTGGCGGGCGACGAACTCGTTGATGGCCGTGAGATCGCGGGAGATGAGCGTCTCCGGCATGAGGTCGGGGAAGCGCAGACCGAAGAGCTTCTCGTTGGCGTCGCGGATGCCGGTGGGGTTGTTGACGAAGACGGGCTCGCGGCCGTTGCACAGCTCGACGAGCTGGGTGGCCTGGAGGAAGTCGGCGTCGACGGGAGGGTCCTTGCGCAGGAAGAGGACGTCGAGGCTGGAGAGGGGGCGGACCTGCTCGTCGAGGATGTCGAAGTGGTGGCCGGGCTCGCGGCGCACGGTGACGGTGCGCATGCGGGCTTCCGCGCAGGAGCCGCTGAAGCGGAGCCAGGGCTGCTCGAAGTAGCGCACCTGGTGACCGCGGCGCTGCGCCTCGAGCATGAGGGTGAAGGTGGAGTCATGGTCCACCCGGACCGTCTCGAGGGGATCCATGAGGAAGCCGAAGGTGAACGCGGCCATGGGGACAGGAGCCTCCTGGGGGGGTACGAGGATGATACCCGGTGAGTAGACGCACGGAGGCGCGAGCGCGACAGAAAAAGCACGTGGAGCGGGGGAGGGGGGACTACGGGTGACGCGGTGGAGATACCGGGGGTCCGGCGTCGAAGGGGCCGGATTCACTCGGGTGGCGGCAGAGCCCCTGGACACAGGAAGTGCCCGGGGGGCACGCGGGCCCACCGTCCGAGCAGGAGACCCGGGAGCAGGCCATCTTCAGCTCCAGGCGGGAATCCTCGTAGCGCGGAGGCCAGACGGAGCAGAGGCCACCCTCGGAGCAGGGCACCTTCTGGCAGTTGTTCCCGCGCACCACCGCGCAGACCGAGATGCCCTCTCCGAGGGAGACGCACTCCTGACCATTGGAACAGCCCGTCTCCTCGCAGGTGGGAAGGCAGGAGTGACCGTCGATCCCTTCGCGGCAGAAGAAGCCTTGTGGACAACTCGTTGGCTCATCCGGCTGGCAGGAGCGGCCGCACCATCCCGCGTTGCAGCGGAACCCCATCGCGCACGTCTCCTCTTTCACTCCCAGGGTCTGCACGCATGATTCACCCTCCTTCTTCAACCCAGGAGGGATACAAGTGCGTACCAGGGCCTCACTCCCTAGCGTACGGACCGTCCGACACAACCAGTCCTCACCGCACTGGAAGTCCGCCCGACACGTGCTGCCACCACAGAATCCCTGGCGCTCACCCGTGAAGTACAAGCAGCCAAGAGGAGATTCACACTCCTCATTTCCGGAACAATCGAGCCCGAAGGTCTGGAGTGCCTTCTGCTCATTCAGTGGAATGACGGGAGACACCTGCTCCCTCGTAGGAGACATCTCGACCCGCTGTTCCCGCCGAATCTCGCCGGCAAGAAGCATCAAGGGCACCGGCAACAACAACCCGGCGATGCCACCGAGAAGGGTGCTCCACCTCACTGGCACTCCACCTTGCATGGATACGAGGTGCAGTTACGGATCTCCACCTTGCCCTCGGGACAGTGTGGCCCCTCATCGTCATCCATCTCCTCTCGTCTCTCCTCCAGCTCGCGTCTTCGCTCCTCTTGCATGTCCTTGATGTCCTTCGCCATGGCCTGATCGAGCTTGCCACCCTTCCCGTACACATCCGGGCAGCCGGTCCCCAGGACCAACAATCCCACCACGGCCGCGAGCATTGCGCGTCGAGACATGAAAGCCCCCCCTGGAAACAATACCACCTGAGGGGTAGATGGAATCCGGTAGGGGCCGTGCATCATGCGTGAGAGGTGACCACTGCCAGACACAGCCATGGGGGAGGGGCTCTTGCTGTCACGCCCCGACTTCAAGGACGCTTCTCCCCCCGTGCCACTCGCCAGACCAGACAACCGGAGCGAGGCCTTCGTCCTCCACGAGCTGGATCGCCATCAGCGCCGGCGTGAGCAGGGCATCCCCACGCTCACCGTGCTCGCCGGTCCTCCCGGCACCGCGGCCTCCCTCTGGCGCCAATGGCTCGGCTCGCTCCACAGGTCCGGCTGCACCGTGCCCGTCTCGAACGAGGCCACCGTGGTCCAGTCCTGGATGGAGGCGCTCGCCCGCGTCAGGGAGCTCGAAGCCGATGCCGCGGATTTCCTCGGCACCTCCGGGGGTCTCGCTCCGGGTGAGCTCCACGCCCGTCTGAGAGGAAAGACAGCCCACGAGCGCGGTGTCCTCCTCCAGGAGCTGTTCTCCGCCGCTCCCGATGGAGATGCCTCCATCGCATGCAGGGGTCTGCTCCAGTCACAAGTTACCCACAATTCAGGGGCCCTCCCCGGCGCGGTACTCGATGCGCTCGATCGTGATCCCCTCCGAGCCCTCACGGCACTGCACGCCCTCATCCCGCACGGGACCGCTCCCGCGCTGCTGCTCACCGGCTCCGGCTCCGAGGAACTCGCACGCGCGGCACGCATGGCCTCGAAGCTGTGCGCCTCCCTCCCGTCCCTCGTCATCGCCCTGATCGCGGACCGGACCACCCTCGACTCCTACCTGCATGGCGGCGAGTCCCAGTCACTCGCCATGGTGCGCGAAGGTCTCATCGAGCTCGCCGCCCCCTCTCCCGAAGCATTCGGTGTGAAGCTCGAGGCACTCGGCGTCCAACCCTCGGAGGAACTCGCCCGCCCGCTGGCCAGGCTCGCCGCGGAGGGCGTCCCGGACGAGGTGCTCGCGCTCTTCGGTGAAGTGGTCCGCGAGCACCAGCGGGCCTCCCCACCCGAGGCCCCCGGCGACCGCGCTCGCAGCAAGGAGGAGCGCTTCCTCTCCGCCTTCCTCGACTCGCACCCCTCCACCCACGGGCTCTTCGAGCTCAATGCCTCTCCGGGCTTCCGCCTCGCGGGCCGCGAGGTGGAGGTGGATCTGCTGTCCCGGCGCTTCCGCCTCGCCATCGAGATCGACGGCTACCGCCACTTCCAGGACGCGGAGGCCTACCGGCGGGACAGGCGCAAGGACGCCGCGCTGCAAAGCAACGGCTACTTCGTGCTGCGCTTCCTCGCTCAGGACGTAGTGGCGCGGCTCGAGGAAATCCTCGACACTATCTCGGAAGTCATCTCGCATCGACGTGAGCTGGGAGGTTGAACATGCAGGGGCCTGAGGTTTCCAGGTTGGGTGAGCTGGCGCTCACGTGGCTGCTGACGCGCGAAGAGGGAAAGGGCGCCCGGAGCGAGCTCTCCCGCGCGCTGAAGTCCTTCGCCGAGCACCGCTGGACCGCCAGCGATTGGAACCACCATCTCGACGAGACACTCACGGCACTCGAGACGGGGGGGCTCGCCCAGCGCACCGCGCGCAATGGCCTCGAGCTCACCTCCCAGGGGCGGGCGCATGCGCTCGCGTGGCTCGGCGTGAAGCGGCTGCCCGACAACACCTCCTGGAAGAAGCTCAAGAACACGCACCTCCTGGCGCGCGTGCTGGAGCTGCCACCTTCCAACGGCAACCTGGCCCGGCTGGGCACCGCCGATGGCATGCGCGCGGTGCTCGTGCAGAAGCAGCTCGGCGGCGAGTCCCCCGGTACCAAGAGCCTCACCCAGGTGCGTGATGCGCTGTGCTGGAAGCAGCTCGGCGTGGACACGGACAAACCCTTCACCCTGGCCGCCGTCCAGGCGATGTTGCTCGCCCGCGTCCTGCAGGCCTCGCGCGAGGCCGAGCCCACCCAGGCCATGCGGCAGCTCGCGGCGAAGAGCGTGGGCGCGAAGCGCTCGGACGCGGAGAGCCTCCGTCTGGCGGCCCTGCGCTCCTGGCTCGTTCCCAGCCCGGAACCCGCGCCCGCCACGTCCACCGCGCCGGCCTCGCGCAACGTGCTGGCCACGCCCCCGGCTCCGGCTCGCGAGGATCTCCAGACCTTCGCCGACCGGGTACGGCAGGCAGCGAAGGCCTCGACCAGCGGGCGCTTCGGTGAGGACAAGATCTTCATCTCCCACGTCTGGCGCGCCCTCCAGGGCCAGGTGCGGGGCCTGGACGAGCAGGCCTTCAAGAGCCGGCTCGTGGAGGCCAACCGGGCCCGGTTCCTCTCGCTGAGCCGCGCCGACCTGGTGGAGGCCATGGATCCCGCGGATGTCGCCGACTCGGAGACCCGCTACCTCGGCGCCACCTTCCACTTCATCTCCCTGTAGTCGCTTCTCCTCTCCCACGGTTGCCAGGGACTCCCCATGAGCCCGTCCGATCTCCGCCTCTCCGCCTTCCTCTCGGACCGCACCGAGGTCTTCCACTCCATCCAGCACCGCCACGAAATCTGGCGGCCGGATCCCTTCGACGTGGAGCGTGTGCACCAGGACGCACGTGCCTCCTTCGAGCGGCTGCTCACCCGCGCCACCACCCCGCCCGGCCTGAGCTCGGGGCGCATCCTGCTGCTGCTCGGCGAGTCCGGCTGCGGCAAGACGCACCTGGTGCGGGCCTTCCGCGCCCGTGTCCATGAGCAGTCCCTGGGCTTCGTGGGCTACCTGCAGATGACGACGTCCACGGGCAACTATGGGCGCTACGTCCTCTCCAACCTCATCGAGTCGCTGGACCAGCCCTACTTCGAGCCCTCGCAGCCCGGATCCGGGTTGATGAAGCTCTCCAGCGCGCTCTTCTCGCGCTGCGGCAAGTGGGCCGCCAGCCTCACGCAGACCGATACGGATGCGGACGACGTCCACCAGATCGTCAGCGACGCGGCCGACGAGCTCATCGATCAGCCCGCCTTCAAGGAGGTGGAGCTGGATCTGCTGCGCGCACTGCTCTACCTGCAGCGCGGCGAGTCGCGCATCAAGAACCGTGTCCTCAAGTATCTGCGCTGCGAGGATCTCTCGGATCCGGATCGCAAGGTGCTCGGCGGGATGGTGCCGCGCGTGCACGATGAGGATCCGAAGAGGATGGTGGAGCATCTGGGCCGGCTCATGCGGGCGCTGGGACACTCGCTGGTCATCTGCGTGGACCAGCTCGAGGACATGTATGATCAGAACAACGCGGGCGAGCCCTTCCGGCGCGCCATCCAGACGTTGTGCGATCTGGCCGATCGCGTGCCCTCGTCGCTGGTGGTCATCAGCTGCCTGAAGGACTTCTGGACGAAGCTGAGCCCCTTGCTCACGCGGCCGATGCTGGACCGCGTCACGTTGGATCCCGCCCCCATCGATCTGCACAGCCTGCGCACGGCGGAGGAGGCGCGGCTCATCGCGGAGAAGCGGCTGGAGTACCTCTACGATCAAGAGAACGCGCCCTTCGATGCCGCGGAGCCCACGTACCCCTTCCCCCACGAGAGCTTCGAGGCCCTCGCGGGCATGCGGGCCCGCGACGTGCTCAACGAGTGCCGCCGCTACCGGGAGCTCGCCATCCGTCTGGGCCATCTGCCCGAGCACTTCCCGCTCGTGGAGGGGCTGACGAAGCCGGACGCCCCGGAGACCATCACCGAGACCACGTCCGTGTCGGAGCTGGATCCGCTCTGGAACGACTTCCGCACCGGGTACAAGGGCTCGACGCCGGATGATGACTCGGAGCTGGCGGTGCTCCTCACGTGGGCCCTGGGCGTCAGCACGGAGGAGTTGGACGGAGGCCACCGTTTCGACGCCAGGACCCTGGGCGAGTCCATCCAGGTGGATGTGCTGCCCGGCGACACGAAGCTCCAGGTGGTGCTGTGCAACAGCAAGCCCAATGGTGGGGCCCTCGCGAGGGAGCTCGAGCAGGCGCGGAAGAATGCCAAGGGCCGCACGCCCGTCGTCGTGCGCACCACCGTCTTCCCCAGCAATCCCAAGACGCAGGCGGCCGAGGAGCTCGGCAAGCTCATCGCCAAGGGAGGGCGGCGCGCTGTGCTCGAGGACAGTGATTGCCGCACCCTGCTCGCGCTGCGGGACTTCCGTGCCCAGCACGAGTCCCGTGCCGACTTCGCCGCCTGGCTGCGCTCGGCCCGGCCCCTCACCCAGACCAAGGCCCTGCGCGACATCCTCGACCTGGAGAACCTGCGTCCCGTGGCCCGCACGCCTCCGGCCCAGGTGTCCGCGAAACCCGCCGTCTCGCAATCCGCCGTCATGCTGGAGCCGAAGCCCGCGGCGGGGTCGGCACCGCCGCGTCAGGCCGAACCGCCCCAGGAGCCTCCCCGGAAGCAGGAGCCCATGCGCATCGGTGAGCTGGAGAGCCTCTCGCGCGACACCGTCAATCTCACCCCCAAGGAGCTCATCCAGCACGCCGCTTTCCTGGGTGGCTCGGGCAGCGGCAAGACGACGCTCGCGCTCAACGTGGTGGAGCAACTGCTCCTGCAAGGCATTCCGGCCATCCTCGTGGACCGCAAGGGAGACCTCGCCGGGTACGCGAACGATGCCGTCTGGACGCGTCCCCTCGATGACCCGCGCCGCTCCGAGCGCCGGGCCCTGCTGCGTGATCGGCTCGACGTGGCGCTCTTCACGCCCGGGCATCCCCACGGCCGCCCGCTGGCCATTCCCATCGTCCCGGACGGGCTCGCCTCACTGTCCGAGTTCGATCGCAAGCAGGCCACGCAGCTCGCGGGCGACGCGCTCGGCGGCATGCTGGACTACAAGCACAGCGGGCGCGACAAGTCGTGCCGGACCGTCCTCGCGCAAGCGATCGATCAGCTCGTGCAGCTGTCGCCCGCCGGCGTCACCCTGGAGAAGCTCGTCTACTTCATCGACGAGAAGGATCCGCGGCTGGTGAACGCCGTGGGCAAGCTGGACACGAAGCTGTTCGAGAAGCTGGTGCAGGATCTGGAGACGCTGCGAATCAGCTCCTCGGCGCTGCTGGGCAGTGGAGGGGAGAAGCTCGACATGGAGCTGCTGCTCGGCCGGGGAGTGCACGCGCGGCCCGGGAAGACGCGCCTGAGTGTCATCAGCACCAAGTTCCTCGGCGACACCGACAAGGTGCTCTTCTGGGTGTCCCAGCTGCTCATCGAGGTGTCGCGCTGGCTGGGCCACCATCCCTCCACCACGCTGCAGGCGGTGCTCATGTTCGACGAGGCGGACATGTACCTGCCGGCCACGCGGCAGCCGGCCACCAAGCAGCCGATGGAGAACCTGCTGCGGCGGGCGCGCTCGGCGGGCCTGGGGGTGATGCTCGCCACGCAGAGCCCGGGGGACTTCGACTACAAGTGCCGCGACACCATCCGCTCGTGGTTCGTGGGCCGGGTGAAGGAGAGGAACTCGCTGGAGAAGATGAAGCCCATGCTCAGCGAGGCGCGGGTGGACTTCACCGCGAAGATTCCCAACCAGACCACCGGTCAGTTCCACGTGCTGCGCGAGGGCAACGTGCAGCCCATCAAGGCCGATCCGTCGGTGCTCGCCACCGAGCAGCTCCCGGATGATGAGTTGTTGCGGCTCGCGGCACTCACGCTGCCCGCGGCGGACACCCGGCGCACGGGCTCCTGACAAATCCCCTCTCCCAAGGGGAGAGGGGGCATGCGCAACACAGCGCTATTCCACCTTCGGGAGCAGGCCGGCAAGCCAGTTCGTCACCGCGTCCGAGTCCTTGCTGATCAACCCGAAGTGGATTCCAAGTTCCGGATCAGGGGCCGGCGGGACCAGAAGGTACGGCCTGTACGTGACCTTGTCTTCCCCGTTCGTTTCCTTGAGCTGCTCCACGAGGATGGTGGTGAGGGCCGCGTTCACGCGCTGGTCCGCCACGGCCTGCGAAATCCGGATCGGCGCCTGGATGGAGAGGTTCGGGTGCATGTCCCTGAACTGCTTGAACAGCGCGAGCCTGCTCGTGCTCTTGTCCGAACGAAAGAGCTGCTTCCCCGTCAACTTCCCCCAGGAGTCCGTGCTGCCCAGCCTTATCCGGCCCCGCTCCTCGACATGGTGGTACACCTTGAGGGCCTCCGGCCCCAGCACGTCCTCCGGCTTGATGCTCGGATCCCCGGCGAAGGCTCCGGAGAGGAACAGGGCGATGAAGGCATTGCCCTCATCGGGTTCCTCCCCCTCACAGGCGAGCGTGACGAGCGTTCCGATCGCGGAGGCGGGGGCCATCGCCGCCACGCCGTGCAAGGTGAGCTCCGGTGTCCACTCTGGCGCGTGGTGCGCGCCGAACAGTGCCGCCTGACCTCCCTGCGAGTGGCCGACGATGGCGAACTGATCGGAGAGCTCCGGGTGGAGCTGGCGCGCGGCCCGCACGATGTCGAGGATGCCACGGGCCTGGGACTTGCCGAGCAGGTAGGGATGAGGGCCCTCGGTGCCGAGGCCCTCGTAGTCCGTCATGACCACGGCCCAACCCCGGTCCAGGAACTTGTTGAGCAGGGGATGCGGGAAGACGTTGAAGCGGTGCGCCTCCCCGTCCACGACGTCACGGGACGGCGCGCAATGGTCGGCGCAGCCCACGGTGCCATGCGCCCAGCTGATGACCGGATAGCCACCGTCGATGGGCGCCTTCTTCGGCAGGGCGATGATGCCCGAGACGGCAATGGGCTTACCGTGAACGCTCTCCGAGAGATACACCACGAGCTCGTTGCTCCGGGCGTTGGCGAGGCAGGCCGGGCTGTTGCTGTCGAGATCGCGGTACCAGATCACGTCACCATGCGTGCCCTTCAGCATGGACGCGGGCGGACGATAGGCCTCCAGGCCCTCGGGGGCCTTCGGCGGTTGGACGGTGGTGGAAGTGGTCATGATTGGCTTTGGGTAGGTGGGGAAGGAAGGGAGAGAGCGGGTCTCTCCGTCAGGGTTTGACTTCCCGTTTCAGCCGCGAGTCCCACGGACACCAGTGGCAACCCGGGAGGAAAGCGCCGCACGCCTCGTCCAGATGATCCTCGACATAGGCCATATTGGCATCACACACCTCGATGGCCATGGTGAAGAAGGTGATCGTGTTTGGATCCAGATGGTACGACCACCTGGGGTTGTAGGGCGCCGGGCGCTTCACGATCCTGCCCATGACGTGAATCTGGTTCTTCTCCTTTCCTGAGAGGATGTCACGCGCCTGCTGGATCTTCGCCGGGTCGGTCAATTCGAAGATGAACTCCTGATCCTCCCGCTGCATGAATGAGAAGTAAGCGGTCTCGGCCATGGGCTTCACCTGGGTAGGCTACGGGTTGTGCGACCAGGTGCTGGGGAATTGCAAGAGCTGGGCGACGACCTGGTTCGGCGCACCGGCAGGCGCGAGGTCGACAGGCTGCTGAAGCTGGTAGACGTGGCCCTGCGGCGGAAACGCCGAGAGCTTGTCGTTCACCAGCCAGGCCGTCTTGGTATTCGACAGCACCAGGGGAGGGCCCCCGCCCGGCGGTTTCTCGATCGTCAGCGTGAAGTCCAGGAACTTCGTCTGCCGGAAGGTCGGCGGGAGATTGTGGGTGAGCTCGAGCAGGCTGAGCGGCGTCGTGTCGATATCGGCCTGACTCATGGTGACCTTGCCCAGCACGGGGCTGTCGGCCGACACCTCGAAGCCAATCACCTTCAGCTTCACGCCGCCGAGCCCGCCCGTGAGGTTCGCCTCCACCCGCTCCCTGATCCCCCCCTTGAAGTCCAGGTTGACGATACCAAGCACGTCGAGCTTGAGGGGAATATTGACCGCGTAGCAACTGCTCGGGATTTCCAGACCGATGGGAGGCAGCAGACCGAACATGGCTTCACTTTCCTTTGATGTGAGGTTGAAGGACGGCACGACGGGTGGCGTCGAAGGAAAGGAATAACCACCGAATCCCAATCAAGTCGATTCAGCGTTTTGTTGAATTGACAGACGGGCGAGGGTGTGCCGGTCCTCAGGCGGACGGGAGGGTGCAGCGGAAGAGGGCACCGCGGCCCGCGTGGCGGTGCTCGGCCTGGAGCCGGCCTCGATGCACCTCGAGGATGGAGCGGCTGATGGACAGACCCATGCCCAGCCCTTCCTGTTTGGTGGTGAAGAAGGGCTCGAAGATGCGCTTCAGGAGCTCCTCGCTCAGCCCCACCCCGGTGTCCTCCACCACCAGCTCCACCTGGCCCGGCTGCCGCCAGGTGCTCACCCACACCTGCCGCTCGCCGGGGACGTCACCCACCGCGTCCAGGGCGTTGATGATCAGGTTGAGCACCACCTGCTGGAGCTGCACGTTGTCTCCCCAGACGGGAAGGGGAGCGTCGAACAAGTGGAGCGTGAGCTTCGCCCCGCGCAGCTGGGCGTCCGTACCCACCAGACGCACCACCCCACTCACCAGCTCGTTGAAGTCATGAGGGGCGTACTGCGACTGGCCCTTCTTGAGCAGCGCCCGCATGTGGCGGATGACCTCACCGGCCCGCTGATCGTCGGCGATGATGTCCTGGAGCACCTCGTGCAGCAGGACCGTGTCCATGGGCGTGCGTTGCAGGAGGCGCTGGGCGGTCTCGGCGTTGGTGCGGATGGCGGCCAGGGGCTGGTTGAGCTCGTGGGCGATGGAGATGCCCAGCTCCCCCACGGCGGCCACGCGCTCCAGGTGGGCCCGCTCGTCCCGGGCCTGGCGCGCCTCCTCCTCGGCGCGCTTGCGGGGGGTGACATCCACCAGGGAGACGACAGCCCCACCCTCGGAGCGCTCCAGCCGCCGGGCGCGCAGCTCGAACCAGGTGCCCGGCATGAGGCCACGGAACTCCACCACGCCTTCATGGGAGCGCCTCGCGAGGACGTCCTCGACCAGTTCCACCACACCCTTCAGCCCTCCATGGCCCGCGCGCACCGCCTCGCGGAAGGGCTCCAGCCAGGAGCCTCCCGTCACCCAGTGCTTCCCGGCGGGCAGTCCATCCGGGCCCTCGATCCGGCTCGGGGCCGGGTTGGCGCGCAACACCACCCCACCGCTGTCGAGGATGGCCACGGAGCCCGGGAGCGAATCCAGCACCACCCCGTTCAGCCGCTGGGCCCCCATGCGCCGCCGCCGCTCCAGCAACAGCACGACGATGAGCGCCAGCATCAACAGGCCCGCGCCCAGGATGACCGTCACCTGCCAGCGGTAGCGCTCCCAGAAGCCAGGCTCGTGGAAGCGCATCACGCTGCCGGGAGGTAGCCTGCTGGTGGGAATGTGCAAGCGCACCAGCTCCCGGGCATCGAAGACGAGCTGGTTGGACTCCAGGGCCCCGGAAGGCAACTGGGCGAGGGGCTCGCCGCGGAGGACCCGCAGGGCTCGCCGCGCCACGTCCTGGCCCAGCAGCCCATAGTCCATCAGCACCCCCCCGACGATGCCACTGCCCAGCATCGTCCCGTGGACGCTGAAGAGGGGCGGGCTCCCGCCGGCGTGCAGCAGGCTCGTCACGTCGCGGGTGACGAGGCTCTGCCCCGCCGCGTCCTGCATGAAGCCCACGACGATGACGATGGTGTCCTCGGGCAGCGTCCGCGCCCGCTGCCGCAGCTCCTCCAACGTCAGCCCCGTGAGGGCGATGAGCTCACGGCCCGGCGCGGCGGCGCGGACCTCCCGCGCCACGTAGTCCCAGGCGGCCACCTCGCGAAGACTCGAGCCGAGGACGAGCGCGACGTGGCGCGTGTCCGGCAGCACTTGCAGGGCCGCCCGCACGGTGCCCGGCACGTCCAGGTCCGCCCAGTTGCCCTTCACGTAGGGACTCTGGGGCAGCGTGTCGACCAGGAACGCGTCGTTGTAGATGGAGAAGAGCGGCACCCGTGGCCACAGCTCCTGTTGCAGCTTGAGCACGAACGGGGTGGCGTCCGCGTAGACGACGATGACCTCGGGCCGCCGCTCGCGGTATTTGACCAGGAAGAAGTCGCGCAGCGCCCGCTCGTATGCGGTGCTCTCGAACCAGCCCATGTCCAGGTATTCGATGTTGACGACGACGGACCCCCGCCCCTCGTTCGTCATCGTGCGCTGGAAACCCTGGGTGAGGTCCGCGATGGCCGGCACCGTGGCGTCCTCCGGCACGAAGAGCAGCACTGTCTTCACCTGCTCGGAGGCCCCGGCGGGAAGAGTCATCAACCCCAGGAGCAGCAGGACCAGGAGGCGCATACAGGGTCCGGGAGTGTAGTCCGGGTCCTCGGGGTACGCACCCGAAGTCCGAGCGTGTAACCTGGGAGCTCGCCGCCGGGGGTACAGCGGGCCGGCGTACAGGGGACTCTCGCCGTGCAAATACCTCCACCTTCCACGCGGGGTTCGGTGTTCGTGATGGATGACGATCCATCGGTGCTGCGTGGCCTCACGCGCATGTTCCAGGTGGAGGGGTATGACGTGGAGGGTTTCTCGCACCCGCGGCAGTTGCTGGAGCGGGGACCCGGCCCACGTCCGGGATGCGTGGTGATGGACCTGCGCATGCCGGAGCTCAACGGGCTGGAGCTGCAGGAGGCGCTGGGCCGCGCGGGCTGGAAGCAGCCCCTCGTCTTCATCAGCGGGCATGGGGATATACCGGCGGCGGTGAAGGCGATGAAGGCCGGAGCGGTGGACTTCCTCTCCAAGCCCTTCAGCAGCGAGGAGCTGCTGGCGGCCGTGGAGCGGGCGCTGGAGCGGGATCGGGCGGCGAGCCGCGCCGAGCAGGAGCACGAGGCGTTGCGATCCCGCTTCTCCACCCTCAGTCCCCGGGAGTGGCAGGTGTGCCGGCTGGTGGCTCAGGGAATGCTCAACAAGCAGATCGCCGCCGAGCTGGGGACGGCCGAGCAGACGGTGCGGTTGCAGCGCTCCCGCGTCATGGAGAAGTTGGCGGTGGACTCGCTGGCGGAGCTGGTCCGGCTGTTGGAGCGGTTGGACTCCCAACCCTGACAGGTCTCCTCTGGCGTTCGCAGCTACATTCTCTACCCCACGGGACCCGTACGCGACGTGAACCGACCAGCGGAGGCCTGTGTCCGGGGCAAGGGAAGCCCACGGGCCTGCCAGCCGGGATGGGGTCTGCCAGGTTCCCTGGCCTCAGGCGGATGATACCGAACTGCTGTTCACCATCCACCGCCAGTGAGACACGCAGCGACATGCAGGTTGATGCCTACCCCGATCCGGAGTCTCCTGAAGCGGTCAGACTTCGCTGAAGGCTTGAACGGAATAACAGGGGCCAGACCATGAGAGTGATTTCTCTGCTCATGCTTGCTGTAATGGCAGGCGCCGGATGTGCCCACCCGCAACAACCACCGGAGCGGACAGTCTATGTTATTTCCGATGATTCGAGCGGAGTCGGGGGAGCGGGCGGTTACGACTGTGCCGAAGAACAGATCAAGTGTTTCGATAGATGCTGGAACCGGGCGCCCCCACTTACGAGCATTAAAAGGGGCTCTGGCAAGCACCATGAATACTGTACCGAGGAGTGCCGAAAAGAATACAATGAGTGTGTCGAAGAACAGGAGCAACTAGAACGTGAGAGGAAGAAGGATCGGCATTTCTCGAACATCGACGCGGCGCTTGAATGGCTAAGAAAGCATAACACTGAGGTGGCCATTGGAACCGTCGTTGTCGTTGCGGGCGTCGCATTCGTGGTTGCAACGGGTGGCGGCGGCGCTTTGATCCTGGCTCCCCTCGCTCTTTAAAAAGGCTCGGTGTTCAAATGACGCAAATCAAAGACTTTGAGATGGATGACGCCCTCAGAATTTTGGATACCGCGAGCAAGATGTATCAGACGGGCTCAAGAGAGGAGGCAACAATCCAACTTGCCGCGATTTCGCTGCTCTACGTCCGACGCATAAGAAAACTGGACGACTTCCTTGGGTATTACCAAGAGTTTTTCGACCCCGCGTTCAGGGTCAAGGTTTCTCATGCGTTTGTGACACAGAAAGAGGCTGATGAGTGGCTATCCAGCGGAAAAGCAGCCGACGGAGAACTCGTTAGCATTGGGGGCCAAGGCTTCCAAGTGGTCCAATCACCGAGGGGGCTGAGTTTTCTTCGGACGCCTCTTCCGGAAGAACTCGGGCCTCCAGCCTCTGAGTAAGGCCTGTCAGCCAGTCAGGGAAAGGTCACTCCATCGAAGAACTCACTCCCGCCGCTCGCCTCCTGGCCCCATAGCTTCAGGTTGAAGACGCCGCGCGCCGCCTCCTCCGTCGTCTCCACCTCCACTCCGACGCGGCCCAACTCCCCCGGAGCGATGGGCTCCAGTGGACTCACGCCGAGCGCCTTCCACTCCATGCCATCGGGCCCCACCAGCACCGCACCAGCAGGCGTCCAGGGCGTGCTCCCGTTGTTCATCAAGCTCAGCTCCACGGCCAGCCGCACCCTCTTGCCCCCGTCTTCCCCGTGCGTAGCGCTGGAGCGATAACTCCGTGCCATGATGCTGGTGAGCGTGTTGCCCGGACGCGAGATGACGCTCTGGGTGATGGTCTTGTCGGCGATGCCACCCTCTCCCAGCAACCCCTGGGCGAGCAGGCCCAGGAGCCCCGCTTGCCCGCTGCACCGTGCCTCCAGCCGCGCTTTGTCCTCCCGGCATTGCCACACTTCCGCTCGCGCTTGCTGCTCGCCCTCGCGGTAGGAGGCGAGCGTGCGCGGCTGGCGTGTCACCTCCACCTGCCGCGCGGCCTCGGATGCGTGCACTACCAGGATGAAGCGGGCGCTCGTCGGGGCCGTGCCCTCCTGGAAGAAGACCGTCATGGGCACGCGCTCTCCCCGCATGAGCGCCCGCGTGGGCACGAGAGCAAGCCCCCTCTCATCCTCTATCACCCGGAAATGCTCCCGCCCGGTCAGCTCCACGCGCCCCAGTTTCGCGTCGAAGAAGAAGCTGGTGGAGAGCCCCGGGTGGATGCACACCGCATGCGCCTCGCCGTATGTGTCTTCCGTCAGCTCCAGATGGCCCGTACCCGCCTCACAGCCAGGTGACGCGGACAGCGTAGAGGCCTCCAGGGGAGCAGCGAGCAACGCAAGTCGCAACAGGGCGGCGGAAGACAGCACGGGCATGGGGCAGGGGTCTCCCGAGGACGTGGACGGGACAGGAGAAGTGGGGCTCTACCACACCTCCTGCCCGGTCATGCCCGCCTCGCGCCCGTCCCATCACCGTCTCGCTTCCCGGATGCCCTTACGGGAAGCGATCCACCACCCGCACCTGCACAACGGGGTCCACCAGCATCTTGCCCGGCGCACTGCCGGGCCACAGCTCGAGGCCAACCTTCTTGTCCGCGTCGAGCAACTCCAGGCACACCGGGTACGTCACCCCCAGAGGCGTGCGAGCCTCGGTGAAGCGCCCGAACACCCGCCCCTCCTTGACGTACAGCCGCCCGGAGAGCCGGGTGTTGTTCGGCAGTGCGATGCGTTCGCCTCGGCCCCAGCGATTGGCATTCACCTCCCAGTGGCCCGGCACGTACAGGGGAGTGTCCTCGTCCACGCGCACGGCCCTGCCCCGCACTTCGGACCAGTGCATTTCCCTGATTTCTCCCAGGCGCAAGCCGAGCGTGACCGTCATGGTCTCCACGGCCCCAGCGGGACACGCCTGGGGGGGTGGAGCGGGGCGCTCGGGCGGCACCTGCTGCGGGGCACCCATGCAGGCCTGCAAGGCGGCACCGGTGAGGCCGAGACACGCATTGCGCAGGGCGGCTCCCCGGCGCTTGGGAGCCGTTTCGGGCTGGGGGCCAGACGTCTGCTGCTTCACGGGGGCACTGTCCTTTCGGGGCGCCAGCGGCGGGGCGGCGGCCGGGGGAGGGGGCGTCTCGGCGGGAGGCGCGACCACGGCCCGCACAGGTTCCGGCGCGAGCCCTTCCGGCGCCATTTCCTGGCCAGGGGTGAGCCACCAGGCTCCCAATGCCACGGCCAACCCCACGCCTACCGCCGCCAGCATCTTCCAGCCGCGCGCCCATGGCTTCGCGACGGGCCGGCGCTCCGGGTGCAGCGGCACCGTCCACACCACGTCCGTCCGGGCCCTCAACGCCTCGAGTGCCTCGTACAGCGCCACCGCGCCCGGGTAACGCGCCTCGGGCGTCTTGGCCAGCAACCGCAGGCACACTTCCTCCACCGCCCGGGGCACGTTCGGGTTGACCAGGTGTGGCGGCAGGGGCGGCTGGTGCAGCACTGCCTCCACGTCCTCGCCCCCGTGCTCGGCGGGCCGGAAGGGGAAGCGGCCCGTCAGCAGCCGGTAGAGGACGACTCCCACCGCGTACAGGTCATCCCCCGGCCCTGCCCGGTAATGCGCGCCCGGCTCGCCCGCGTGCGCGCGGCCATAGGCCCACGCYTCGGGGGYCCGGTAGGGCAGCGTGCCCGGGGGAAACATCCCCTTCGTCAGCGTGGGGTCKCCCTCGTGGTAGCCCACGCCGAAGTCCACCAGCACCGCCTGGCYGGTGCTCAGGYGCACCAGGATGTTGGCCTCCTTCACGTCGCGGTGCACCACGCGCGCCTCGTGCATCACCGCCAGGCCGCGCACCACCTCCAGCACCCGGTCCATCACTTCGCCCAAGGTGCGCCCGGGGTCCCGCCCCCACTCGTCCAGGGTGGGGCCCTCAATCAGCTCCAGCTTCAGCCACAGGAAACGCGGCGTGTCCTCGGGCCATTGGCCCGCGCCCACCTGGCGCCCGAGGTTGGGGTGGCGCAGGCGGGTGCCCAGGGACAGCTCACGCCAGGCGCGCTCGGTGCGTTCGGGGCTCTCCTCCAGCGGCAGCAACTTGAGAGCGAACAGGCGGCCCTCGGGGCTGCGTACCCGGTAGACGATGGCGAAGCCGCCGCGGCCCAGCACCCCCTCCACCACGTCTCCGCAAATGAGCGTGCCAACAGGCAGCGGAGGGAGGTCGAGCGGATTCAGGGCGCCTCCGCCGTGACGGGGGATGGGATGAACGGGGGCGGGGGATGGCGAAGGTGCGGACACGCGGGGCCTACCTCGTAGAACCTCAACGTATCAGGTCGTGCGCCCCGGGTGGAGTCCGGCCATCCGTACTCGCGGGTGACAGGTAGTCCCGCCCAACCGCGACGGGTAGAATCCGCCCATCGACACGAAACGAAGTGATCCATCAAGCAGCGACCTCCTCTCCCAGGAACCCGATGAGAAGGCCGGAACACAGTGAACGAGTGCCTCGATGAAGATCAGAATCGAATGGCAGAAACCCATCCTGCTTTTCAGGAACAAGCAACCCGTCTACACAGACGACGAGATCGAAGCCATTGATAACAAAGCGGGGGTCTATTACTTCGCTCGAAAACACGGGAGCAGTGTGGAGCAGCCATTCTACATTGGCGAAACGCTCGCGCTTCGAACCCGGCTGAAGCAGCACCTGAATTCAGTCAAGATCATGGACGCTCTCCGTGGATACGAGAACCCGAACACGGTGCGCATCGCGCAAGGTCCCCGGTTCTTCCACTATGGCTATCTTTCAGGAGATGCCCGGGACAAGAAGAAACGTCTCAAGATAGTCCAGCGCTACCTGATCAACGAAGCCCTCTCCATGCAATGGCTCTTGTTGAACAAGCAGGGCACCGCCATCCGTCCCACCCATACGCTTTCATTCGAGGGGAATTCGGCGGGAAGAGGCTGCTATCCCAAGTCCGCTGACGTGGAGGACTAGCGGCCCTGGGAGTAGACCCTCACCCCAACCCTCTCCCAGAGGGAGAGGGAGTTCTCAACGCTCGGGGATGTCCGCCAGCTTGAGCTTGAATTGCGTCGTCTTGCCCGCCCGGATGGGAACCGACAGTTGCCGCCGCTTTCCATCCGCTCCCTTGATGCGCAGCAGGTGTCTGCCCACCGGCACCGGCTTCTTGATGAGCGGCGTCTTCCCCAACGAGCGCCCGTTCAGGAACACCTCGGCCTCCGGCAGGACCACCAGCGTCAACGTGCCCTGCTTCACGCCTCGCACCGGCTCGTCGTCACCGTCCTTCTTCGCCGGCTCCTCCGGGGTCTCCTGCGTCCGCTCCGAAGTCCGCGCCTGCTCGGCCGCCAGTGCGGTGGGCTCTGGCTCCGCCTTCCTCTGCCCCCCTGGAGGCTCGATGGGCGTCATCGGTGACACGTCCGCCAGGGGCATGGGAATGGGCGTTCCGTCCGCCTCCTGGGCCTTCATCGCCGCGAACAGCTTCACTGCCCCGTAGCCCGCGCTCCCTCCCACCACCAGCAGCGCGATGAGCGCCGCCCAGAACATCCCCGTCCCCTTGCGCGCGGGCTGCTCCGTCGTCCGCGTGTCCTTCGCCTCCAGGGGCGCCTCCCGCGTCACCCGCCTCCCCGTGGTGTGCACCGCCCCCGCCGGCGCCTCCCCCGTCTCCGCCCTCCTCGCCCTCTGGCCCCGCGCGAGCATCGTCTCCTTTGGATCCGCCCGCCGCGGCTCCTCCGGCTTCTCCGCACGCGCACCCGGCCGCGGGGCGTCCGGCGCCGTGGATGCCATGGCCGGCTCCTCACGGCCTCCCAGCATCCGCGCCGCCTCCAGGTCCACCGGCTCCTTCGCCGACTCGACGCTCTCCAGCAGCCGGCGCGTCGCCTGCATCCGGTCCTCGAAGTGCTCGAGCATGAAGGCCGCTCGCTGCTCCGCGTCCATCAGCAGCCCGCCCGCCGCGGCCTCGATGGCCCTCGCCATCTCCCGGCCGCTCGCGAAGCGCTCCTCCCGTTTGCGCGCCAGGGCCTTGAGCACCACCGTGGACACCTCCGGTGGCAGCGTGGGCACCTTGTCCCCCGGCACCGGAATGGGCGCGTCCAGGATCATCTCCATCTCCTGGCGCTCCGTCTCCCCCGAGAACAGGCGCTCGCCCGTGAGCAGCTCGTGCAGCATCACCCCGGCGGCGAACAGATCACTGCGCCCATCCAGCGGCTCGCCCCGCACCTGCTCGGGGGACATGTACCCGGTGGTGCCCTTCACCATCCCCGCCTGGGTGCGCACCACCGCGCCGCGCGCCTTGGCGATGCCGAAGTCCAGCAGCTTCACCACCCCGTCGTACGTCACCATCACGTTCTTCTGGGCCACGTCCCGGTGGATGACGGGAGAGGGCTTGCCCCCGGGCGTGGTGAAGGCATGGGCGTAGTGCAGCGCCAGGCACACGTCCCGCACCACCGCCAGGCTGAAGCCCGCCGGCAGCACCTTGCCCCGGCGCTGGCACACGTGCGCCACCTTGTTCAG
Source organism: Archangium sp. Cb G35 (assembly GCF_001896145.1). NCBI lineage: Bacteria > Pseudomonadati > Myxococcota > Myxococcia > Myxococcales > Archangiaceae > Archangium > Archangium sp. Cb G35. Next base: position 385,701 of record NZ_MPOI01000002.1, on the reverse strand, counting down.
GTTCTGCCCCGCGATGAACTCCATCGCCAGGAAGAAGCCCTCTCCGTCCTGCCCCAGCTCGAACACCTGGCCGATGTTCGGGTGGCTGAGCGCCGCGGTGATGCGTGCTTCATCCAGGAACATCTTCTCGAACTGCTCGTCCCCACGAGCGTCCGGCAGCACCCGTTTGAGTGCTACATACTTGCGGAACCCGCCCGGCCCCGACGTGTAGCCCAGGAAGAGCTCGGCCATGCCACCCACCGACAGTTGGGTGAGCACCTCGTATCTTCCGATTCGCTCGCCCTGGTGCGGATCGGGAATGGCGGAATGCATGGCCGCACCATAGCCCACACACCCTGTGGACGGCCTGTGGATGGCGGGGGCTGCCTCTGTGGATAACCCAGGGGATGATCCACACCCTGTGGAAGGCCGGGGATAAGCGCCAACTTCCCCACATGTAGCAGGTTCGGGATTCCTCAGTGGTTCCGCGAGCTTACTGATTTCTCCACAAGCCCACAGCCCCTACTGTTACCCCTGATCAATATAAATACCTATTCACTCAGTACAGAAACAGAGGGCCCTGGGGACAAGTGGAACTGTGGAGAACGGCCCCCGGCCCGAGCCTTCAATTCCGGCCACGGATGAGCGAGACGAGGGTGAGGCGGGCGCGGGGTGCGTCCAGCTCGATCCCCACGTCGCAGCCGGCCAGGAGGAACTCCAGGGTGACGGGGCCGTGGCGGGGCAGCAGGCATCGCTCCTGCCAGGCCTGGACGGCGAGCCGGAAGAGCTCTCCCAGCAGGGTGTGCCGGGTGTCGGAAGGCAGCTGGTCCATTCCGGGCTGGAGCTCGTACGGGATGCAGACCGTGAAGGCCTGCGCCAATTGCTCGGAAATGGCGGATTCGATGGAAGCCATGACCTGGGAACCTGCCAGAAGCATACCGGGGGTGAGGCCCGTGATTCCGAGGGGTTGGCGGGGCTCCCCCGGGGGTGGACCGTAGAAACGCCAGTGCGCGCGAGGGTGGGCTGGTGAACGGGACGGAGGTGGATGTGGGGCGGGCCCCCTCGTCGCTCGGGGGGGGCGAGGCCTATAGGCGTGAGAGCGGGGGCTCACGCATGGCGCGCGGAACGACAGTGGACGGCTGGGGACGGGTGCTGGCGGCGATGCTGCTGTGCGGGCTGCTAGGGGCCTGCCGTGAGGAGCGGCCGCCCCTGGTGGGGTCCTCCAGCCAGGTGCGCTTCTCGCAGGAGGCGCTGGCCTTTCCGGCCACGTACGTGGGTACCTCGCGGGAGGCCTCGGTCCGGGTGGTGAGCGCGGGCCGCTCCGGGGTGGGGGTGGTGTGGAACGGGGTGCAGGGGCCCTTCTCGGCGGAGGGGCTGCCCCCGGAGGTGAGGCCCTCGGAGGAGGCCACGGTGAAGGTGCGCTTCACCCCCAGCGCCGAGGGGGCGTTCTCGGCCACGCTGGTGGGCACGGACGAGGCGGGCCGCACGGTGACGCTGGAGCTGTCGGGGGAGGCCCGGCTGGCGCCCCCCTGTCCCATGCCCTCGGCCTGCCACCGCTTCCGGTTCGACACCGGGCGCGAGGAGTGCGTGGAGGAGGTGCTGGAGGACGGCACGGGGTGCGATCCGGGCAACGCGTGCGTGCTGGACGCGGTGTGCCAGCAGGGCCGCTGCAAGGGGCGCGAGCGCGTGTGTGACGACGGCAACGCGTGCACCACGGACGTGTGCAGCCCGCTGGACGGGTGCCAGTCGGTGCCCGCGCCGCCGTGCCCGGGGGATGGGGCGTGCCAGGAGGGGTGGTGCGATCCGGCGCGGGGCTGCCAGTCGAGGCCCGCGCGCAACGGCACCTTCTGTGGCGAGGCCCGGGGGTGCGATCTGGCGGATGTGTGCGTGGAGGGGACGTGCGTGAAGCGGGATCCTCCGGACAACTTCGTGTGCGCGCCGGCGTCGCCGTGCCAGGGCGAGGGCCGGTGCCGGGGCTCGGTGTGCGAGCGGCCGCCGGCGAGGCCGCTGGTGCCGGACTGGACGTACGACGCGGCGGCCCAGGATCAGAAGCTGCACGATCTGCTGGTGGGCCCCGAGGGGGACGTGACGCTGGCGGGCTTCTTCGAGAAGCCGGTGCTGGACGCTGCGGGGGACGCGCCGGTGCAGGCGCAGGTGACGGGGCGGCGGTGCATGTTGTGGAACGAGCGGCTGCTGTGCATGGACCTGCCGCAGCAGGGGACGGTGTCGCTGATGGAGCGGGCGACGGCGGCGCCGCGGTGGAGCTTCACCCTGGGGAGGGCGAGGCCGGACATCGCGCGGCAGTCCTCGACGCTTTTCATGGCGCGGCTGGCGGTGATGGCGCCGGACCGGTTGGCGGCGCTCTTCGAGGCATACCCGGCGGGGGAGGACTCGAGGACGCAGTGCCGGCTGTACTACCTGGTGGTGCTGGACGCGGCGGGAGGGCTGGTGTCGGCGCAGCTGCTGGAGGATCCGCTGCTGTCCGAGTGCAACCACCCGCACCCGTTCGGGCTGGCGTCGGATCCCGCCGGGGACCTGTACGTGACGTTCAGCCCGACGGTGAACCCGGGGGCGCCGCTGAGGGCGGGGGCGCCGACGCTGGTGATGGCGTTCTCGTCGGATGGGGTGCCGCGCTGGAGGAGGACGCTGCCCTTCCCGGGAGGAGAGCTGGGGCTGGTGCGGGGGCTGCTGATGCCGGAGGGAGGAACGCAGCCGTTGCGCACGTCGGATGGAGAGCCGGTGGGGACGCTGCCGTTGAAACTGGGGAGGGCGGTGGCGACGCACGAGGTGCTGGTGCCGAGCCCCGCGGGAGCGACGGTGAACCCGGACGTGGTGCCGCCGGAGTCTCCGCGGTTGGAGGGGTACGCGGTGCCGGGGTTGGAGCCGGAGTGGACGTACCAGTTGCCGGCGGGGATGAGCTTCGTGTCGAAGGAGCTGCGGCTGGGAGCGTGGCCAGAGGGAGGGGTGAAGCGGACGATGGTGATGGGTTTCGCGACGGAGGGACGGCAGCCGGTGCTGGTGGGCGTGAGGGCGGGGGATGGGAGCGAGGCCTTCCGGTGCGAGCTGGGCTACACACCGCGGACGATTCCGCAGCTCTTCGAGCTGGGGCCGGGGTCGCTGACGATGATGGACGGGGCGACGAGCTGCGGGGAGTGCGATCCGCCCTTCTCGGAGAGCCGGGCGCGGTTCCAGCGCTTCACGCTGCCAGGGCTGGAGCCGGCCGAGGCGCCCTGGCCGGGGACGTTCGGCGGGCCGGGACATGATCACCACGAGGACCCGGTGCGCGCGGCGCCGTGAGAGAGGAATTCCGAAACACCACGTTCGGTCCGAGGGACGCCCGGGGAGCATCCAGGGGAGCACCCGTTCCTGCCTCGCGTTCCCGCCCCTAGCTTGAGGGGTATCGACGAAAGGCGGTGACACCGTGACACAGCCCCCGTTTCCGAGGCGCGGCCTCCTCGCTCCCCTGGCGGCGGTGCTGGTGCTGTGTCTGGGACCGTTCGCCACGGCCCAGGTCACCGTCTCCGTCCAGGAGCCCCTCCTGCTCCAGGTGGGCGAGCACCGCTTCCAGCTCCAGGTCGGCTCCCAATCCATCTCCGGCGGCGGGCTCGAGCTGTACCGTGTCCAGGGAGGCCTGCGCGGCACGCTGAAGGGCCAGCCTGTGGAGCTGAAGTGGCGCGGGGACGGTTCCATCAGCGGACGGGTCGCCGGAGCGTCCGTACAGCTCGACGCCATCCGCCGTTCCTCCCAGCCCGGGCTCGTCCTGCGCGGTTGGTTCGGCGCGGACCCGGCCGAGCTGACGCTGACCCCCACGGGCATCGCCGGCAGCATGGGAGGCTGCGACTACTCGCTGCCCCTGGCCGGCAACCGCTACATGGGCTGGCGCACGTGCGACGTCACCCGCGGCCCGCCCGCCCCCGTGACGCTGCGGATTCCCGAGAACATCGTCCCGCTCGGCCTCGCGGAGGAAGGCGCCCTCCTGGCCCTCCTGCTCTCGGACGAGGCCCTCCCTCCCGCTCCCTCCACGGGGGAGACACCGGGCGTGGGCGGCGCGGGCACCCCATCTCCATAGAGGAGAACCCAGACACAGGAGGCTCCCATGGCACGCAAGGCGTTGGCATGGCTCGCCGTGCTCGGGCTGGTGGCCCCGGCGGGCGCGCAGGAAGTATTGGGAGGAGAGCGCGGCGATGCCGGCACGCAGCGCCTGCCGGAGGACCTCCCCGACAACATGGGCGAGTTCCGCCAGACGCCCCACGATGACACTCCCGTCACCGGCGACGAGGCGGGCGTGGGCGGCTCGGGGACGGCCGGTACCGGCGACGAAGCACGGGCGGGCGAGCTCTACGGCGAGGTGGTCAGCGTGCGGGGGGAGCAACTGTGGCTGCGGCATGGCGGGGCCGTCTTCCCGCTCGAGCTGACAGAGGAAACGCGCTTCGCTCCGGACCGGAGCCAGGCGCTCCAGCCAGGACAGGAGGTGCGGGCGCGCTTCACGCTCGAGGGGGACGGTTATGTGGTGAACGCCCTGGAGCCAGCCGGGCAGGTGCCAGCGGCGAAGCAGCCAGGGGAACGGTGAGGGAGAAGAACGGAGTGCGTGCACGCGGCGCCGGTCTGGGGTAATCCCGAGCCTCGTGCCGAGCGGGAGAGCGATGGAAGACCGTCCGTACGTCCTCATGTCCAGGGACGAGCCGTCACAGCCTCCCGCGTCGACCCGGTTACCGATGCAGACCGAGCCCACCGCGATCACCTTCTGCCGGGAGGTGCTGCCAGCGGTGTCGCGCACCTTCGCGTTGAACATTCCCGTGCTGCCGCGCCCGTTGGACACGGCGGTGATGGTGGCCTACCTGCTGTGCCGGATCGCCGACACGCTGGAGGACGAGGCCCACGGCCCGGCGAGCGAGGTGTTGCTGGCGGAGCTGGCGCGGCTGAGCACGCTGCCGGCGGGGTGGGAGGAGGATGCGCGGCGCTTCTCGGAGGAGGGGGCGCGGGTGCTGCGGGCGCAGGCGCCAGAGGCGGAGGTGCGGCTGGTGGAGGGGACGGCGCGGGTGCTGGAGGCGCTGGCACTGCACGCGGCCCCGGTGCGCGAGCACGTGGCGGCCTGCGTGGCGACCATGACGAAGGGCATGGGGAAGATGGGGGACAAGGGGCGCGCCTCGGGAGGAGGCCTGGGGCTGGCGAGCATCGAGGAGACGCTGGAGTACTGCTACTACGTGGCGGGGACGGTGGGGGAGATGCTGACGCGGCTCTTCCAGTGGTACTCGCCGGCCATCGCCGAGCGTGCGGCGGCGCTGGAGCCACGGGCGGTGGCCTTTGGCAACGCGCTGCAGCTCACCAACATCCTCAAGGACGTGCGCGAGGATCTGGAGCGGGGCAGCTGCTGGCTGCCGAGGACACTGTTGGCCCAGCACGGCCTGACGCCCGAGGCGCTGCTGGAGCCCGGCAACAGGGGCGAGGCGATGAAGGCTCACGGGCAGATGGTGGCGGTGGCGCACCGGGAGCTGCGCAAGGCCTTCGAGTATGTGATGGCATTGCCGGGGCAGGAGCGGGGCATCCGGCTGTTCTGCCTATGGCCGCTGTTCCTCGCGGTGATGACGCTGCGCAAGCTGTATGGCAACGCGGCGGTGCTGGAGCGGCGGGCCGTGAAGGTGTCGCGGCGCACGGTGAAGTGGGTGGTGGCCTCGACGAAGCTGCTGGTGGGCCAGGACGCGGCGTTGAAGCTGATGTTCTCCACGCTGACGGCGCCGCTGCCCCGGTAGGTGACGTTTCGGGCAGAGCCCGCCGGTCCCGCTTCGGATGAACTTGTCCAACTGTTGGACAAGTTCGTGAAGACCGCGCCCGGGAGGTCCCCTCCCGGAGGAGCTTTCAGTTCCATGGCAGGGCGGAGCGTTTCGCCCAGTAGGTCTCCGGAGGCTCGCCGAGGCGGCGCAACTTCTCCCACGCCTCTTCCCCGAGCCTCACCTCCAGCGCACGCACGTTGCTCTGGAGTTGCTCCACGGTGGTGGCTCCGCTCAGCACCACGGACACCCACGGCTGGGCGAGCACCGCGGCGATGGCCACCGCGTCCACCGTGGCGCCCAGCTCTCCGGCCACTTCACGCAGGGGGCGCAGCGCTGGATCCTCGTTGCGAGCCGTGAGCCGTCCGTTGGCGGCGGCCTCCTTGATGATGACGCCCCAACCCGCCGCATGGGCTTCGGCGAGCACCGGGCCCACGGAGGGCTCCAGCAGGTTCCACGTGGCCTGCACGCAGGAGAACAGGGGTGCACCGCCGGCCTGGATCTCCAGGGCACGCCGCAACACCTCGGCCTGCCGGGGCCCGCTGAGCGATAGCCCCACGCGCACCCCCGAGTCCCTCAGCCGCCCGAGCTCCTCCCGGACTCCCGTGTCCTCCAGTACGCCGCTCTCGAAGGTGGCCGAATGGATTTGGTACAGCCGCAGCCAGGGTCCGAGCAGTGTCTGGCTTTCACCCCACTGCCGGCGCAGGGTGGGCAGCGAGTGGTCCTTCACCTCGTGGCGCTCGGCGTCCACACGCCAATCGGCGGTATAGGTGTAGCCCCACTTGGAGCCGGCCACGACGTCCTCCGGGCGCAGGCCACGAGCCTTCAACCACGAGGCGAGGAAGGCCTCGGCACGGCCATAGGAGCGGGCGGCATCGAAGTAGCGGAGGCCCGCGTGGTACGCCGCATCCAGCACCTCATGGGCCTGGCGCTCCATGGCCTCGACGGAGCGATCTCCGTCGAAGTCCTCCGCATGGCCGAGGGTGATGTACCCGGGGCGGCCGAGCGCGGCGAGTCCGAGGCCCAGGGGAGACACGGTGGGCCCGGAGGCCCCGAGGGTGCGTGGCATGGCCTCCTGCCTACCCGAAGCGGGCGGCCACGGGGAGGCTCGTGTGCCGGAGCCGTGGGGGAGTGGACGGCCGGATTGTGGAGAACTTGGGGACGGAGCCAGTGCCTTCCTGTAACCGGAAGGGGCCGAGCGACTTATCAACAAGATATGAGCCAGGAGAGACGAAGCCGACGCGGGGTGCTGGTGTTGCTGCCGCTGCTGGTGCTCGGGGGGCTGGCGGCCGGGGGGACGGAGCCCGGGCATTCACACGAGGAGGGCACGAAGGTGTACGCCGTCCAGAAGACCGATGCGGAGTGGAAGCAGCAGCTCACGCCCGAGCAGTACAAGGTATTGCGCAAGCAGGGCACGGAGCGGGCCTTCACGGGGAAATACTGGGACCTGAAGGCCGCGGGCACCTACCACTGCGCGGCGTGTGGCCAGCCGTTGTTCAGCTCGGAGACGAAGTTCGACTCGGGCACGGGCTGGCCGAGCTTCTGGCAGGCCCTGCCCGATGCCGTGGACACCCACGAGGACAGGAGCTGGCTCATGGTGCGCACCGAGGTGGTGTGCGGCCATTGCGGCTCGCACCTCGGGCACGTGTTCGACGATGGACCGGAGCCCACGGGCCTGCGCTACTGCATGAACTCGGTGTCGCTCGACTTCCGGCCGAAGTGAGCCTCACCCTTCGCGCTTGCGGAACACCACCGTGAAGTTGTTGCCAGGCATGTCGATGACCTGGTCGCGCTCCAGCCCGTGGGCCCGTGCCTCCTCGGTGACGGCGCCCAGCTCGCGCACACCCCAGGCCGGGTTCCGCTCACGCAGCGAGGCATCGAAGGCGAGGTTGCTCGGCGCGGTGGGGCGGCCCTCGATGAAGTACGCCCCGTAGAGGATGAGCGGCCCTCCGGGTGGCAGCACGCGGGCGGCGCCCCGCATCAATCCCTGACACGCCTCCCACGGGGAGATGTGGACCATGTTGATGCACACGATGGCGTCGGCGGACTCCACGGGCCAGGTGGAAGCCCTGGCATCCAGCGCGAGCGGCTCGCGCACATTGGGCAGACCCTCCTCCCGGCGCCAGGCCTCGATGCTCGAGCGGGCGATGGAATCCGCATCCGTGGGCTGCCATTCGAGCTGCGGAAAGGCGCGAGCGAAGAAGACGGCATGTTGCCCGGTGCCACTGGCGATCTCGAGCACGGTGCCGCGCGAGGGCAACAACTGGCGGAGGACGGAGAGGAGGGGCTCGCGGTTGCGTTCGGCGGAGGGGGCGTGCTGTTTCATGGGTTGCGCATGCTCCCTCTCCCCCTTGGGAGAGGGCGGGGGGTGAGGGTCGTCACGGACAATACCCATTGCGCGCCCGTCACAAAAATCCGCCTGATATCCCCTCTCCCCCCGGGAGAGGGACGGGGTGAGGGTATCCGAGTCCGTGTTCATCCCCGGAAGCGAGACTCCGCGTGCCTTGACCCCCTCCGTGCCCAGGGAGAGGCTGGCACGGTGTTGCCCTTCCTGCAGAGCCATCTGCCGCTGATCGCTGGTGTCCTCCTCACGCTGTTGGTCATCGGAGTCCGGGCGGCGAGCTCGGACGCGCAATTCCGCAAGGAGCTGGGAGGATCGCTCGGCTTCCTGATGACGTTCCTGGTGCTGCGCGTGGTGGACGTGCAGTTCGGTGAATCGTTGCACCCGCGAGTCCTCCCGCTGCTGCACGTGGCGTGGATGCTCACCTTCGCCTTCGGCAGCATCCGGGCGGCGATGTCGCTGGCCATCCTGACGGCAACGCGCCTGGGCATCCGTACCGCGCCGCCGAAAATTCTCCGGGACGTGGTGGAGATCTCCCTCTACGTCATCGCCGTGGTCCCCATCCTGCGCGCCGAGCTGGCCATCGATCTGACGAGCCTGCTGGCCACCTCGGCCATCGTCTCGGTGGTGCTCGGTCTCGCGATGCAGGACACGCTGGGCAACCTGTTCGCGGGCCTGTCGCTGCAGCTCGAGCGTCCGTACCAGGTGGGGGACTGGGTCACCATCAAGGAGATCACCGGGCGTGTCGTCCAGGTGGCATGGCGGGCCACGCGGCTGGAGACGTCGCGCAAGGAGATCATCACCCTGCCCAACAACGTCTGCTCCAAGGAGGCGGTGAAGAACTACTCGCGGGGCGGGCAGCCGGTGGGGATGGACCTGTCCTTCCATGGCCCGTACGACCGGGCGCCCAACGAGGTGAAGGAGGCGGTGCTGGAGGTGTTGGAGCAGGTGCCGCTGGTGCTGGGCTCGCCGCCGCCGATGTGCCGCTCGGTGGGCTTCGAGGAGCTCGGCATCCGCTACCAGGTGCGCTACTTCGTGGAGGACTACTCGCAGGCCGACGCGGTGATGGCCGAGTTCTACACGCGCATCTGGTACCGCTTCCGGCGCGAGGGCATCGAGCTTCCGGCACAGCGCAAGCTGAACATGTCGCTGGGAGCGCCGGGCTCCGAGTTCTCCGAGGAGCTGGTCGCCGACATGCTGCGGCGGGTGGACCTGTTCAAGGTGTTGCAGGAGGAGGAGCGGACGAAGCTGCGGCGGGAGATGGTGGCCCGGCGTTTCGCCCGGGGCGAGCACGTGATTGAGCAGGGCGAGAAGGGCAACACCTTCTACCTGGTGGGCCGGGGCGAGCTGAGCGTGCGCACGGGAGGGGTGGAGGTGTCCCGGCTGTCCCGGGGCAACTACTTCGGGGAGATGTCGCTGCTGACGGGCGAGCCGCGCACGGCGACGGTGGTGGCGCTCACGGACGTGGTGCTGCTGGAGCTGGGCCGGCCGGTGTTCGCCCGTCTCTTCGAGGAGCACCCGGAGCTGGCGCCCAAGCTGTCCGGAATGCTGGCGCACCGGCGCATGCAGTTGGAGGCGGCGATGGCGGCCTCGGGCGAGACGCTGCCCATCACGGAGGAGGTGGACATCCTCGGCCGGCTCAAGGGCATCTTCCGGCTCGACTGAGCAAGCCCCTGGAAACGAGAAGGGTGGAGACATGGAGCCCCCCAGCCCCGTGTCTCCACCCCGGTACCTCGTGATCTGCCGCGAGTCCTACTTCAAGAGCTACTCGTACTGCACCTGAGAACCGCCGGAGCTGTTCACCTGTACGCTCGCGGGCTTCTTCCCGGCCTTCACCGTCGAGCCACCGGACAGGTTGCCCTGGATGCTGCGCTCGGGGGAGGCCTCGACGCGGGTGCCGCCGCTGGCCGTCACGTGGAGCGACTCGAGCCGCAGCTTGCCGGCCTCGATGACGGATCCGCCGCTACCGGCAATTTTCAACTCACCCGTGCTTCCCTCGAGCGACAGCTCCGAGCCGCCGCTGGCCGCCAGCTCGACGTTCTTCGAGTCCACCTTGGTGAGCTCCACCTCGGAGCCCCCGCTGGCGGCCACCGCGAAGGAGTCCACGCGGGTGGCCTCGGCGTCCACCTCGGCGCCGCCGCTGGCCGCCACGCTCTCCACGCGCGGGCTGGTGACGTACAGGCGTACGTTCTTGAGACCCTTGTTGAAGAAGGACGAGCCCTTGTCCACCTGCGTCGTCAGCACGCCGTCCTTCACCTCGAGCTTCACGCGGGCCAGGTCGTCCTTGTTGCCCTCCAGGCGCACCGACTTGGGGCCTGGCTTCACCTCGGCGTGGATGCCGTGGCCCACCGCGATGCCGCGGAAGTCGGGGACCTCGATCTGCCCCGCCCTGGCGGCGTCCTGCGCGAAGGCGGACGTGGAGGCCAGGAGGGCAACGGGGAGGAGCAGGGAGCGCAGCTGCATGGTGGGTACCTCGGAGAAGGGAGAGGCGCGGGGCCTCGTGTCCTTCACGGTACGCACCCGGCCGCGAGCGATTGCATGCGGGCCGTCCGGCCGCTCACTCCCGGCCGAGCTTCTCGAGGGGCGCGCGGATGGAGGTGACCTCGCCCGCCTTGATTTCCACCTGGAGCTTCAGGGGTTTGAAGTTGGGCGCCACCAGCCGCAGGGTGTGTTTGCCCGGCGCGAAGGGCAGCCGGAAGAGTGGCGTCTCGCCCAGCGCGCGGTTGCCCAGGTACACCTTGGCGTAGGGCTCGGTGGCGAGCGTCAGGAAGCCCTTGCCACCCGAGGGCTCGGCCGCGCCCGTGCGCTCGCGCTCCAGGGCCTGCCAGGCCCGGTCCGCCTCGTCGGCGGTCGTCACCTGCTCGGGCGACGTCTCCACGTTGGACGCGGTGCGTGAGGCCGTCCGGCGCGAGGGTGTCACCTTGCCGCGCTTCGCCGGCTGCACCGCCTCCGGGGCCTCGGCCTGGAGTTCCTCGTCCTTCGGGGACGCCTCCGCCGGTTCTCCACTCGCGGCGGGGGCCTCGGTCTTCGTCTCGGTCTTCACCTCGGGCGAGCCCGGAGCGGTGCCGGCGTTCGCCTCCGGAGGTACCGCCGCCAGGGCGTCGGTGGGGGCCGGGGTTTCCGGTGGGGCGCTGCCTTCCGGTGCGGCACCCGCTTCCGGCGCGGCACCCGCTTCCGGTGTGGCGGTAGGCTCGGGGGCGGCTGCCTCCGGCGTAGCGCTCGCGGTGGCGGACTCGGGAGACTCGGGAGCCGGGGCCGGATCACCCGGGTTGGCGGGTGCGGCCCGGGCCTCCGGCGGGGACTTCGTGGCGGGAGGCTCGCTGGCCGCGGGTGGGGGCGGGAAGAGCCGCGAGGACACGAGTCCTCCATCCAGTCTCAGCATGACGAGGGCGGCGATCCCTCCCATGAGGAGCAGGACGAGGAGCGCGGCCCACGGCACCCTCCGGTGTGAAGGTGCCTCCGAGGCCTCGTTGGTCACGGTGGCCGCTTCCGAGGCGTTGTCTCCGCGCTTCACCGGGGTGTGTCTGCGGGAGATGGGCTGGGGATGCGCGGGCGTGAGGTCTTCCTCGTCCGTCACCTCGTCCCGGGGCCCAGGGAGGGGCCGGGAGGCCGAGGCCGGTGGCGACAGGAAGGGCACGGTGCGCAGCTCCGGCTCGTTGTCGTCGTCCTCGGGCTCCACGGGCCGGGAGGCGGTGGACGGCGGCCGGAGATACGGAACGGTGAGGAACTCGGGCCCCTCGTCGTCCTCGGGCGGCACCGCGGGAGGCCGGGAGGGCGGGGCCAGCGCCGGCAGGACGGGCATGGTGCGCAGCTCCGGCTCATCGTCCTCGGGCTCCGGCGTCCGGGCCAGGGGCGCGCGCCGGGCGGGCACGGTGGGGCTCTCGGAGGGGAGCGGGGGCGCGGCGGGCCCGGGAGGGAACGTGGGCGAGCCGGTGGGCAGGGTGACGGCGTCCAGGTGCGCCAGCGAGGACCGGCGGCCCGCGCGGGTGGAGTCGTACCGGGGCTGGGTGGCGTCCGGGTCCGAGGCGGCGGGCTGCTCGCCGGTGGGGGTGGTGCGCTGCGGCCGGATGATGGCGGTCTTCAGCCCGGGCTCCCGTGACTCCGAAGGGGCGGGCACGGCGTCCGAGCGGCCCAGGCTGCGCCGCGGCTCGGCCCGGGTCTGCTCCGGAGACGCGGTCCGGCCCTGCTCCACGGGCGTGGGGGAGCGCACCGGGCGGGGAGGCTCGGTGAGGACGGGCAGGGAGGGCAGCGTGGAAGGATCCACCGGGGCCCGGGGCGGCGTGGACTGCGGGGGCCTGGGAGGCTCGGTGAGGACGGGCAGGGAGGGCAGCGTGGAAGGATCCACCTGGGCGCGAGCCGGGCGGGCGCGGGAGGTGGAGGAGGGCGCCGGCGGATGGAGGACCCCGGTCTCCTCGGGAGGAGGAGGCGGCGTGGCGGGGAACTGGGAGGAGGAGGCCGTGCGCTTGTCCCCCGGGGACGAGGCGGAAGGCTTCGCGACCACGGGGTAGGGGACGAGCTCCGTCTGATCCGGCCGTGCGGGGGCGGGCGGCGAGAGTTGGGGCGCGGAGATGGTGGGGAGGCGCGGCGCGCTGGGGGTGGGGGTGCGCGGGGGCGGCGCGGCGGGAGCGGGAGGCGGAGGGGTGGGGGCGTCCCTGTCGGGGAAGAGCTGGGCGAGCTTCACCACGCCCGTGCTGTCCACGCCGGCCCGGCCGCTGCTGGCCAGCAGCTGACGCGTCTGCTCCAGGCGCTCGGCGAAGAGGCGCTTGAGCAACTCACTGCTCTGCTCGGGCAACCAGATGAGGGGGCCCACCGCGCGCTCCAGGGCGCGGGCGAACTCGAGCGTGGTGGCGTACCGGTCCGCCCGCTTGCGCGCGAGCGCCTTGAGCACGATGGCGTCCAGCTCGGGGGGAATGGCCTTGTTGGCGCGCGAGGGCTCGGGGATGGGGCCCTTGAGCACGGCGTTGATCACCGCCATGGGCGCCTTGCCCGGGAAGAGCCGCATGCCGGTGAGGCACTCGTGCAGCACCACGCCCAGGCTGAACAAGTCACTGCGCGCATCCAGCGGCTCGCCGAGAATCTGCTCCGGCGACATGTAGCCGCTGGTGCCCTTCACCATGCCGGCGGCGGTGCGGCTGACGGCGGACAGGCTCTTGGCGATGCCGAAGTCCAGCAGCTTGGTGACGCCCTCGTACGTCACCATGATGTTCTTCTCGGCCACGTCGCGGTGGATGACGGGCGAGGGCTGGCCGAGCGCATCCGTGAAGGTGTGCGCGTAGTGCAGCGCGAGCGCGGTGTCCCTCACGGCCGCGAGCCCGAAGCCGGGAGGCATGGGCTCGTTGGCGGCGCGGCAGGCGCGGGCCATCTCCAGCAGCGTGGCGCCCGGGACGAACTCCATGGCGAGGAACAGCTCGTCATCGTCCACGTCCAGGTCGAACACCTGGGCGATGTGGGGATGGTTGAAGGCGGCGGTGACCTTGGCCTCGTCCAGGAACATCTGGACGAACTCCTCCTGGCCCTGGATGTCCGGGAGGATCTTCTTGAGCACCACGGGTTTGTGGAAGCCGGCCAGGCCCCGCTTGGTGGCGAGGAAGATTTCCGCCATGCCACCGGTGCTCAGACGGCAGAGCACCTCGTAGTTGCCCATCTGCCGGCCGCGCACATCACCCGGCGCGAAGGGGAGCTTCGACCCAGCCATTCGAGAAAACCAAGCTTATAGGACTCGGCGCCCCAAGGTGAAAGCCACCACCGTGATTTTCGCGTGGGAGCGCAATGCCAGCGGATTCCACCCACACTTCCCTCCTCTGGAGCTGCGGGAACGCGGGCCTCGGGGCGCGGTGGGAGCCAGGTGACGCGGCACCCCTTCTTGAGAACCAAAAGAAAACTCCAGGGTGCATGGAATCCCCATGCCCTGGGTGTGACGGGAGGAGAGGGCAATCCCTACCGGCGGTACGAGGGAGCTGTTCACTGTCTGGCGCGACACGGGGGCGGGGTTGGGGAGCAACGCTTCCAGAGATCCGGCCCCGGGGTGCCGCTGCAAGGGCTTTGGCGTGTGTCCACATTGGCGGAACCGAAATTCCATCCAGGTGGCCGGTACGACGGTGGGGCAAAAAACTTTCAGTGTTCACGTAAATCAGCTCTCCACGACAAACGGAGTTCCCATGGCGACGGAGAAGGCGGAGCGCGTGCGAACGCGGGAAAGCGGCCTGGGTTACCGAATGGGTCCGGGTTTGGCGGCGGTGGCGAAGGTGGAAGGGGAGCTGCACTCGGCGGGGAGGTTGGTGCAGCTGTCACCGGAGCATCTGACGTTGAGCCTGACGAGGCCCACGGGACTGAGGCCGGGTCAGCGTACGAACGTGTTGTTGGGGTTGGGAGGAGAGGCCCGGATGCTGAGGGCCGAGGTGATGAATGTCTACGAGCCGGGCCCGGAGGAGCAGCCGGAGCTGAGCCTGCGGTTCGTGGCGCCGGCGTTGGACCAGGGCCGTCACATCGTGACGATGCTGGAGGGTTGGAGGGATCAAGGCCAGCTCGAGGCGCCGAGCTCGCATCCCATCTGGCGGGAGCGGATTACGCGGGTGGACAGGATTGGCCGCATCTTCGAGGCGCTGACGGCGAGACGGTGCCGGGGCATGGCGCGCTGTGCGGCGGGGGATGTGGAGCTGGTGGCGGCGCTCTACGACAAGTACGACGGGCGGGTGTCGTGGGAGGTGATGGGCTCGCTGCCGCCGGTGCCGTTCACGCTGGAAGTGTTTGGCTTCAGCTCGGTGCTGCACTTCCGGGTGGAGCAGGCGGTGTACGAGGACGGGCTGTGGGGCGTGCCGCTGCCGCGGGAGCTGGTGCGCTACCGGCACCGGAAGCTGAGGAGGGCGCCGGCGGGGGACGGGTGCGTGGCGCGTTTCGCGCATCCACTGTGGCCGCAGGTGAGGGTGGAGCGGGAGCTGACGGATATCTCCTACGAGGGATTGTCGTTCGCGACGCAGCCGGGGGAGGACCTGCTGTACCCGGGGCTGGTGCTGCCGGAGCTGGAGGTGGGGCTGCCGGGGGAGGAGGCGGTGAGGCTGCGGGCGGAGGTGCGCAACATCACGGGCACGGCGCTGGGGAGGCGGTGCGGGATGAAGGTGGAGCCGCTGGGCGAGCGGGCGCTGGCGCGCTGGCAGCGGCTGGTGGAGGAGCAGAGCCATCCGAACACGCGGGTGTCTGGGGATTGGAACCGGGGGACGTGGGATTTGTTCGAGCGCTCGGGGTATTTCCGGCTGTCGGGGAAGAGCCCTGGGGACTTCGAGCGGATGCAGGCGGAGTACCGGGAGGCGCACGAGAAGCTGGAGGGGAACCGGAGGCTGGGGTACCGGGTGGTGAGGCCGATGCCGAGCGGGGAGTCGGTGGAGGCGAGCCTGTCATGGCTGAAGCCATACTCGGGGAGCTGGCTGGCGCACCAGTTGGCGAGACACCAGCCGCGCAACGAGAAGCTGAGGAGCACGGCACGCGAGGCGTTGCGGGACGTGTATTTGAGAGGCTTCGAGCCGGCGCAGACGGATCCGGAGGTGAAGTGGTTCCTGGCGTACTGCGAGGCGAACGTGAGGTGGGTGCGCTTCACGGCGTTCGACTTCGCGGAGTGGTACCAGCACACGGGGCAGGCGTGCATGGTGCCATTCCGCTTCATGGAGGCGGACGCGAAGCGGGAGTGGGAGATGCCGGAGGGCTTCAGCCTGGGGGCGCCGACGGAGGAGGAGAAGGCGGCGCTGTTCGAGCGGCTGAAGGAGACGAGGCCGGAGGCATACCGGGAAGCGCTGGACCTGGTGCCGGAGCGGTTCGGGCTGGAAGGGCTGAAGCGCAAGTGGGCCGAGGCCGGACTGAAGCGCGAGCGGGACGTGCTGGTGGCGCGGAAGGACGGGCGGGCGCTGGCGGTGGGGATCCTGGAGACGGCACACGCGGGATTGAACCTGTTCCACGTGTTGGACGGGCTGCGGGTGATTTCGCTGGTGGACGAGGCCTCGGAAGAGGGGCAGCAGGCGCTGATGGCGCTCTTGGCGGGAGCGGCGGAGTGGTACCGGGCGAGAGGGCTGAGCGTGTTCGTGCACTACGTGGAGACGGAGCACACGGGGTACACGGAGAAGGCGAAGCTGGTGGACCTGGGAGAGGGGCGGATCTGGATCCTCTCGGCGCAACTGTTGCCGGACTTCATCGAGCACCTGTGCGAGGCGACGACCCCGAGGGGAGATCTCTGAAAGTCTTTATCAGCAAGTAAGCCCAATCCCTACCAATCATCACCCAATATCCCCTCGCCCTCCGGGAGAGGGACGGGGTGAGGGTGCCACGGATCCCGGGTTGAGCCCGTGCGATGCCCGTGGGCCGAGCAGGAGGCGGGTCCGTTGAGGCATGTGGGAGGGGTGTGCCACACTCCTCGCATGGCGGATCCCCTAAAGCCTGACACGGCAGTCCCGGTGGTGATTGACCGCCGCCGGTTCCTGACCTGGGTGGTGGCCTCGCCCGCGTTGATGGTCGCCGTGCGGCTGGACTCCAGCTTCGCGCAGACCGGCCCCGTGGAGACTGAGCCGGCCTCGTTCAACCTCTACATCGCCATCCAAACCGATGGGCGCGTCGTGGCGACCCTGCCCCGCACCGAGATCGGTCAGGGCATCACCACCGCCGTGGCCATGCTCGTCGCCGAGGAACTCGACACCCTCCTCGACTCCGTGGAGGTGCGCACCGCCGACGCGGACCCTCGCTGGCTCATCCAACTCACCGGTCTGTCCTCGACGATGCGCTATCTCGCAGGCCCCGTTCGCGCCGCCGCCGCGAGTGCCCGCGCCCGTCTCGTCACCGCCGCCGCGCACCGCTGGCAGCTCCTCGCCTCCCGTCTCACCACCGCCCGGGGTGAAGTCCTTGCTCCCGATGGCCGCCGCGCCGGCTACGGTGAGCTGGCCCTGGAAGCGGCGAGTGTGCTGCTGCCCGAGGTCTCCCCGCTGCCCAAGGACGTGGACGCGTACACGCTCGTCGGTCAGCCCACCGGGCGCATCGATGCCCGGGACATCGTCACCGGTAAGGCGCGCTATGCGCTCGACCTGTCCATCCCCGGGGCGCTGCCCACCGTGGTGGCCCGGCCTCCCACGCTGCGCGGCTCCGTGGTCAGCCATGACGCGTCGGCGGCGCTCGCCATGCCCGGCGTGGTGGGCGTGGTACCCCTTCCCACGGGCGTGGCTGTCTCCGCCCAGACTTTCGCCCAGGCGCTCGCGGCCCGCGACGCCCTGCGCGTCACCTGGGCTCCCGGTCCCGCCAGCCACCTCTCCGACGCGGACATCGAGGCCAGCCTGCGCGATGGGATGGGCCCCCGCCCCCTGCCGCCCCTCTTCACCGCGCGCACCCTCGAGGCCCGCTTCGACTTTCCCTATCTCGCCCACGCCCCCATGGAGACGCAGAGCTGCGTCGCCCGTGTCACCTCGGACCACGCCGAGCTCTGGCTGGGCGCGCAGGATCCGAAGTTCGCGCAGCGCGAGGTGGCCGAGGCGATCGGCTGGGCACTCACCCCACAGCGCGTCACGGTGCACACCACGCGCGCGGGCGGTGGCTTCGGCCGGAGGTTCTTCAACGAGCCCGCCGTGGAGGCCGCGCTCGTGTCCCGGGCGCTCGGGCGGCCGGTGAAGTTGATGTGGACCCGCAACGACGACATGCGCCAGGGCCGCTACCGCCCGGCCAGTCATCACCGGCTCCTCGCCTATCTGGGCTCGGGCGGCTCCATCCTCGGCTGGCACCACCGCTCCGTCATCCCCACCGTGGAGTTCCCCCACGGGTTCGGAGATCTCCTCACCTCGCTGGTGGGCACGGTCCTGCCCGGGGTGACGAGCCAGACGTTCTTCGCGCTGTCTCAGAAAGTCCCGTATCGTTTCGGGCTGGTGACGCAGCAGTTGCGCGAGGTGCCGATTCCCATCCCCACCGCCTCGTTCCGCTCCGTGTACAGCAGCCAGGTGGCGGTGGCCAACGAGCTCTTCGTGGATCAGGTGGCCCGCGAGCTGGGCCGTGACGCGGTCGAGCTGAGGCGCGCGCACCTCTCGTCGAAGCGGCTCGAGGCCGTGCTGGACACGGTGGTGCGCGAGGGGCAGTGGGGCAGGACGCTCCCGTCCGGGGTCGCGCAGGGCGTGGCCGTCCACGAGGAGTGGGACAGTGCCATCGCCCACCTCGTCGAGGTGGACGTGAGCGGCGCGGAGCCCAAGGTGCTGCGGGTGGTCATCGCCGCGGACGTGGGCCTGCCCATCAACCCCCGCGGCATCGAGGCCCAGTTGCAGGGAGCCACCATCGACGCCCTGTCGACCACGTTGAGCGCGGGCCTCCACATCGACGCGGGTGCCGTGCGCGAGGGCAGCTTCGCCGACTACCGCTGGCTGCGGATGAAGCACACGCCCGCCACCATCGACGTGCACCTCGTCCGCTCGGATGACCGGGTCGGAGGGGTGGGCGAGCTCGGTTACCCCACCGCGGCCGCCGCCCTGGGCAATGCCCTCGCGCGGGGGACGGGCACGCTGCCCACCCGCTTTCCCATCCTCGAGGCAGGAGCCTGAACATGCCGGTCCACCACTTCACGCTCAATGGCGACACGGTCTCGGTGGAGGCGCCGGAGGACACGCCCCTGCTCTGGGTGCTGAGGGATGCACTCGGTGTGACAGGCCCCAAGTACGGCTGCGGGGTGGGCGTGTGCGGCGCGTGCACCAGCCATCTCGAGGGCAATGTCTTCCGTCCCTGCATCCAGCCCGTGGGCGGCGTGGCGGGCCGGCAGGTGACCACCATCGAGGGCCTCGGAGGCGAGGGGCTCCACCCCGTGCAGCAGGCGTGGATCGACGAGGACGTCGCGCAGTGCGGCTTCTGCCAGCCCGGGCAGATCATGGCCGCGGTGGCGTTGCTGCGGCACAACCTCAATCCCTCCGATGCGGACATCGACGCGGCGATGAGTGACAACGTGTGCCGGTGCGGGACCTACGTGCGGATCCGCGCGGCCATCAAGCTCGCAGCCCGGAGGCTCCGGGGCGAAGCCACCGGGACGTGACGTTCCTCCGGCCTCGTGTACCAGCCGACGCGGGGTGCATGCCGGCGTCTGGCCATGAACGCATCCCGGTGTGTCCTTCGAGGCGCCTCCTGCACGGGCCGGTGGGAGGGTCTACCCATGCCGGGAATGACATCCCGATATGTGGTCCGCGCCGTTCTCCCGCCATCCTGGCCCATCCTCGCCGTTGCCTTGCTCGTGCTCCCCCCTTCCTCCGCCCGAGCCTTCTGTCCCACCAATGGGCTCAAGTGTGGCCTTGGCGGAACCGGGGTCACCCACGAGGACATGACGAAGCGGGCGATGACGGAACTCGGTGCCGAGTTCTTCGGGACATCGCACCAGACCCGTGCGATGCGGAGCGCCATCGGGGAGATCGCCCAGGCCAACGCCGAGGTCGACCAGGACCAGACGAATGGCTTCAAGCACTTCGACGGTGAGAGCTTCGTTCCGGGCAAGCAGCGGCTCGTTGCGCTCTTCGATGGGGTGGTTCTCTCCCTTCGGGCCGGGGATGCCCGGGGCGCCCGGCGCCAGCTCGGCCAGGCCCTCCACACGCTCCAGGATTTCCATTCCCACTCCAACTGGCTCGAGTCGGGTCACGCGGGCGCGCTTCCCGCTCTATGGCGCTCCGGCGAGCCGCTGCCCGCTTCCGCCGGGGCACAGGCCGCCACGTGCGAGGATTGCGAGCCCGTCATCCTCTCGGACGGGAGCCTCTTCCTCGACTGCGGCGGCAATCTCCTCACGCCCCTGCTGACCAGTGGCTACTACGGCGGTGAGAACGAGGTCCCCGCCACGGCTTCCAAGTGCCGCCATGGTGGGCCCTTCGACACCGGACCCGGGCCCTCCGGTGGCATCAACAAGGACACCTTCCATCAATTCCTGTCACCGCATTTCCGTCTGCACCTGGAGGCGGCGGACTCGGCCGTGGAGGCGAGCAGGCAATTCATCCGGGACCTCCAGGCCCGGCTGACCCGGAGCGAGCTCGAGCTCCTGTTCGGGGTGGGCCCCACCTTGACCCTGGCCATCGGCCCCACGGGGAGGCTGGGCCCTCTCCTCACGCTGCTCCAGTCCCAGCTCTCCCAGCTCGTCGACTCCCGGATCGGCACCGGCCAGGAGCCCTTGCGCTACGTCCTGGTGCCCTTCACGGATGCGTCCACCGGTCCGCTCCTCGTCACCCATGACCCGCTCGAGCTCAAACGCTTCCTCGGCACGCTGCTGGCCGCGGCGGGGGGTGGTTGCTCCGGGCCGTCCATGGCGGCGGTGCTCCAGGCGCTCGGTGCTTCGGGCGGGGGCGGGGAGCTCTTCCTCTTCGCCCCGCGGGCGGCCTCCCGAGATGGCCACCTGGCGTCCCAGGTTAGCGGCCTCGCCTGGCACCAGGGGACGCGGATCCATGCCTTCCTGTCCGGCTCGTGTGGAGGCGTCGCCAGTGCTTCCCCCGCTCCCGAGTACCAGCGGCTCGCGTCGGAGACGGGCGGACAGGTCTTCCTGCTCCAGCCCCTCGAAGCCGCGTCCATCACCCACCTCATCGATGCCACCGTCCGGGCCAACACCGTGGAGCTCCTCTCCGTGGCGGACGAGAGCGGGGGGAGCCGGGCCGTCTTCCCCGTGCCCGTCGACTCCACGCTGTCGCGGGTGACCTTCTCCCTGAGCGGAAGCCCATCCCTGCGCCTCACCCGGCCCGATGGCTCACCGGTGCTGGGCGTGGAGCCGGGAGTGCGGCGTCTCCAGCTCTCGACGGGCGTGCTGGTGACGGTGCTCGACCCGGCGCCCGGCGTGTGGACCGCGACCCTCGACCCGAGCGGTGGATACTCCCTCCACGTGCTCGGCGAGAGTCCGGTGGGGTTGGATCGCTTCGCGCTCGTCGAGACCGCCGGACGTCCGGGGCACCAGGGATACTTCGCGCTGGAGGGCCTTCCGGTGCTCGCCGGCCCTTCCACCGTGGTGGCCGGACTCTCCGGTGGCATCGCCTCCGCCCGCTTCGAGCTGAGAGACCCGGCGGGAGCGCTCCTCCAGCCGCTGGAGCTGACGCCCGCGCCCGGTGCTCCTCCGTTGGAGCTCACGGGGACGGTGGAGCTTCCCTCGCGTCCGTTCACCGTCTACGCCTTCGGCACCCTGCCCGGCGGAGAACCCTGGCAGCGGGTGCTGACCCGGCGGTTCCAATCCCAGACAGTGCGTCTCTTCGCACCGCCATCCCAGAGGCTCGTTCCAGGGCGGACCTCCTATACCTTCCAGGTGGAGAACTCCGGCGCTCCGGCGGCTTTCCGTTTCACCGCGCGGGATGACCGGGGTTTCGTCACTGGTGTCTCGCCCGGATCCTTCACACTCGGAAGTGGCGAGCGCCGTGCCCTCACCGTCCACCTCGAGGTGCCAGAGGACGTGGCTCCGGGCACGAGCGACACGCTGCTCGCGATGGTGGAGAGCACCGCTCCGGCGGGGACGCGCAACTTCGCGGTGGTGACGAGCGTGCCGGACCCCGAGGTCACGGTGGACTGTGGTGGAGCCCGGCCCGGCGTCGCGACCTTGTGGCCACCGAATCATGGCTTCGTCCCGGTGGGAGTGGAGGGGGTGGCGAGCTCCGATGGAAGTCCGGTGCGCATCACCATTGACCGGGTGCTCCAGAACGAGGCGCCGGGAGAGGGCGCATGCCCGGATGTTCGAGGGCTGGGTGGTTCGACGGTGGAGCTGCGCGCCGAGCGAAGCGGCTCCGGTCCCGGCCGTCTGTACCAGCTCCGGTTCACCGCCCGGACGGACACCGGGGGCCACTGCACGGGAAGCGTCCAGGTGTGTGTGCCTCACGGAAGGAAGGACTCCTGTCCCACCGCCCCTGTGGCCTTTGATTCCCATGTCTGTCCTGGGACGAAGTGATCTGGGCGGCGCACATGCCCGACCCGCCCGCCTGGATCGTCGAATTCAGCATGGACATGCTTCCCTGGAGGCGCCTCGCCATTCTCGGAGGGCTCTGTCTGGTGGCCCTCGGGGGTGCGGCCCTCCTCATCCGTGCCTTCCGGGTCCACGTGCTGCGGACCGCGGAGCCCCTCTCGGGTCAGACGGAGTAGGTGGAGTCTCCAGGCCCCGCTACTCGGACCAGACGAGCGCCAGGTCGAGTTCGATGGCCTCGAAAGGCTCGGCGCGCACCCGCTCGTTTCCGGCGAAGGAATGGACGAGCAACCATTCCCTCTCGATGAGCCGGAACACATCGAGCGTCTGAGCCAGCGGATCCACGTGCCACACGTGCCGCACGCCTTCCCGGGCGTAGATGCGCATCTTCTGGCCCTTGTCCCTGCGCCGCGTGCGCTCGGAGAGGACCTCGCACGCCCAGTCCGGTGCGAGGTCGTAATACGCCGGGGCCTCATTGCCTCCCACCGCGCGCGGCAGGCGCTCGCGCCTCCACCCGGCGAGGTCCGGCACGAGTTTGTCCGGGCGGGGGCCGAGGTGCAGCTCAGGCTCATCGATGATGACCCATCCGCCCGGTCCACCGCTGCCAAACTTGAAGGGCCCCATGAGGATGCCGCCCAGGTTCGACGTCACGTTGGCATGGGAGCGGGCAGGACGCGGGCTGAGGTGCAGCTCGCCCTCCAGAATCTGCGCCACCATCTCCTCCGGTGCCGCCTGGAAGGCCGCCTCGACGGACGGGGCGTTTCGCTCGGTGGACTCGGACTCGGGTGGGCGACGGAGGGCCATGAGGGACGATTTCATCATGCCCCTTGCCCTGTGCAATGCCGGGGCCGGGAGCCGTCTCCTTTCGAGACCCTCCGCTCAAGGTTCTACGCGCACGTCCTTCCACTGCAGCTCTGTCAGCTCCCGGCCGAGTTGCTCCCGACGGCCCTCCGCCTCGGTGACGGCCCGTCCCAGGTGTCCGACGTCGTAGGCCCGTGCCTGCTCGGGCGAGAAGATCTCCGCCACCTTCCGCAGCAGCCCGCACAACCGCGCCACATCGGCGCGCGAGCTCTCCGTGGCCTCCTTCAGCCGCCGCAGCGAGTCCTCCAGCAGGGGCTCGGCCACCACGCGCTTCAACTCCTCGGCGGTGTTCACCTTCGTTCCCCTGCCCAGCAGGCCCGCGAGCACGCCTCCGACGAGCGCCGCCCCCAGCACCGCCCAACCTCCATGCTTGCGCGCCACGCCCGTCATCATCGCCGCGCCCACGCCCGCCATTCCGCCCGTCCGCGCGAAGCCCCAGTCGAAGAAGAGCGAGCGCGGCTCCACGAGCCGGCCGAAGTGGTCCGCCAACTCCAGCTGTGCCTTGCCCTCCACATCCCGCGCCAGCTCGCGCACCAGCACCTCGTCGAGCCGCTGGCGCAGCGCGTGCGAACGGGGCTCCACCCGCGCGCTCAGCTTCTCCCGGAAGGCCCGTGTCAGCGAGCGCTGCGCCTCGGGCAGCCGCGACTCCAGCTCGCGCAGGCTCTCCTCCGCGAGCCGGGGCAATTCTCCCTCCAGCCGCTGGCTCTCCTCCCGCAGCAGCTCGTCCAGGCACAGCCGCAGGCGCGCGAGCGTCTCCGGCCGCAGCCTGGCCAGGTCCTTCATCCCCAGCAGCGCGTGCACGTCCGCGAGCACGCCGCTCCAGTTCGTCAGCGCCTCCTCCAGCAGCACCCGCTGCCGCCGCGCCAGCGCCTCCGCCAGGGCCTCGCGCACGGCCTCCAGCCCCTCACCCGTGGTGCCGGAGACGGTGAGCACGGGCAGCGTCCGTTCCGGCACCGCCTCCCGCAGCACCTGCTCGAGCCGCTCGCGCACGGTGCCGGCGGAGCTCCCCTCGGGCAGCGCCTCGCATCGTGTCAGGACGATCTGGAGCGAGCCCTCGGGAAACTCCTCGGCGAGCCGCGGCAGCCACGCCAGCACCCCCCGCGACGGAGCCTCCCCCGCCGGGAGCACCAGCAGGCAGTGCTCGGCCAGCTCGCCCACACTCAGGCCCCCGTCTCCCGCGCCTCCCGCCTCCACCTCCAGCCACTTCCAGGGGACGTCCGCGCCCAGCTCCCGCCGCAGCGTGCTCTTGCCCACCCGGGCGGCGCCCGCCACCGCCACCACCGGCCGGGCGATGCGCTCCAGCTCCGGCTCCCCCCGCTCCAGCTCCCGGGCGAAAGGCACCTGCTCCAAAAGCCGGCTCCGCTCACCGGCGAGCTGCCGGGCCAGCCGTGCCTGCTCCCGGATGTGCTCCTCGTGCCTCATGGCCCTCCTCCCTTGCCCTCCCAGCGTATCGCACCGGGCTTGGAGACATGTCCGTTGCAGGGCACTCGCGAGTCGTGGCATCTGTGTTGCAATCACAACAATTCATGCCGCGAAGGCGCTCATCAGGCGGGTGTTGCTCCCTGCCAGGGATGTGGGGGGCAGCAGACAGGGGGGAGATGCCGATCGTGGCCGAAAAAACCGAGTCGGTTTGAGGCCATACCATGATGAACATCCCGGGCCACACGTTGCTCGAGCCACTGCGGGCGACGGGCGCGAACCTCCTCTTCCACGCCGTGTGTGGGGCGGACGAGCGGCGCGTCATCCTCAAGACGCCCCTGCAGCCCTTGCCCGGCCCGCGCGAGTGGGAGCGCTACCGCCATGAGCACGGCATCCTCCAGCGGCTCCGGGACGTGGGAGGTGTACCCCGCGTCCATACGTGCGAGCTCGTCCAGGATCGCCCCCTGCTGCTGCTGGAGGAGGTGGAGGGCGAGCCCCTGTCCAAGCGCGTGGGTCAGCGGCTGGAGATCACCCGCTTCCTCTCGCTGGCCATTTCCCTGGCGTCGACGCTGGGGGAAATCCACCGGCGGGGCGTCATCCACAAGGATCTGAAGCCCTCCAACCTCATCCTCACGCCGGAAGGAGAGGGGCGCATCATCGACTTCGGCTCGGCCACGTTGCAGCGGGTGGAGCACGTGGACTCGGGGTTGCACCACGCCATCGAGGGGACGCTGGCGTACATGTCCCCGGAGCAGACGGGGCGGATGAACCGGGCGGTGGACTACCGCACGGACTTCTACTCGCTGGGCGTGACCTTCTACGAGCTGCTCACCGGCGTGCTGCCCTTCCAGGCGCAGGATGCGCTCGGGTGGTTCCATGCGCACCTGGCCCTGCGTGCGAGGCCGCCGCACGAGCTCGTCGAGTCCGTGCCGCCGTCGTTGTCGGCCATCGTGATGAAGCTGCTGGCGAAGGTGGCCGAGGAGCGCTACCAGGGCGCCGATGGGTTGAAGGCGGATCTGGAGCTGTGCCGGGAGCGGCTGCTGCGCGGCGAGCGGGACGTCTTCCCGCTGGGCGAGCACGACTTCCCGCACCACTTCCAGATGCCCCAGCGGCTCTACGGGCGCGAGGCCGCCGTGGCCACTCTGTTCGAGCGCTTCGCGCGGACGGCGCGGGGAGGGCGGCCGGAGCTGATGCTCGTCAGCGGCTACTCGGGCATTGGCAAGTCGGCGGTCGTCCATGAGTTGCACCGGCCCGTGGTGGAGCGGCGCGGCTTCTTCCTGCGGGGCAAGTTCGATCAATTCCAGCGGGACATCCCCTACGCCATGCTGGCGCAGACCATTCGCGGGCTGGTGCAGCAGCTGCTGGCGGGCACCGACGCGGAGCTGGCGAAGTGGCGCGAGCGGCTGCTCGCGGCGTGGGAAGGTCAGGGCCAGGTGCTGGTGGATCTGGTGCCGCAGCTGGAGCTCGTCGTGGGCAGGCAGCCGGCCGTGCCAGAGCTGCCGCCCGCCGAGGCACAGCACCGCTTCCACCGGGTCTTCCAGCGGTTCCTCGGTGCCTTCTCCAGCGCGGGACACCCGCTCGTCCTGTTCCTGGATGACCTGCAGTGGGCGGACCTGGCGAGCCTGAGGCTCATCCAGCACCTGCTCACGGGCCCGGAGGTAACGGGTCCGGAGGTAACGGGCCCAGAGGTGCCGCCCGTGCTGTGGGTGGGGGCCTACCGCGACAACGAGGTCAGCCCGTCCCACCCGCTGATGCTGATGCTGGACGAGGTGCGCAAGACGGGCGCGCCGGTCACGGAGCTCCGGCTCGAGCCGCTGAGCCGCGGGCAGCTCCAACAGCTCGTGGCCGATGCGCTGCCGGGGGCGGGGGAGGACATCGTCGCGCCCCTCTCGGCCGTGGTGCTGGAGAAGACGGGGGGCAATCCCTTCTTCCTCATCCAGTTCATGCTGACGCTGCATCAGGACGGGCTGGTGACGCGCACGGCGGAGGGGCAGTGGCGCTGGGATGCCGGAGGCGTCCGGGCCCGGGGTTACTCCGACAACGTGGTGGACTTCATGGTGGGCCGGTTGCGCCTGCTGCCGGAGCAGACGCAGCACCTGCTGCGCCTGGCGGCGTGCGTGGGCAATGTCTTCCCGCTCCAGATGCTGGCCCTCGTCTCCGGCCTCACGCCGGACGAGGTGGAGTACGGCCTCGAGCCCGCGCTCCAGGAGGGACTGGTGGCGCGCGGTGGCATGGAGGAGTTCCGCTTCCTCCATGATCGCATCCAGCAGGCGGCGCAGGAGCTCATCCCCGTCCAGGAGCGCAATGCGGTGCACCTGCGCATCGGCCGGCTGTTGTTGGAGCGCCTGACGCCCGAGGCGCTGCGCGAGAAGCTCTTCGACGTGGTGGGGCACCTCAACGCCGGGCTGGAGTTGCTCACCACCCCCGAGGAGCGCCTGCGCGTGGCGCGGCTCAACGCCGAGGCGGGCTGGAAGGCCAAGCGCTCGACGGCGCACCGCTCGGCCATCGCCTATTTCACGACGGCCTTCGAGCTCATTCCGGGGGACCCCTGGACGACGGACCCCGCGTTCGCCTTCAAGCTGCGGATGGATCAAGCCACCAGCGAGTTCATGAGCGGCAACACCGCCGCGGCGCTCGCCCTGGCCGGAGTCCTGCTCTCCCGGGCTCGGACCGCCACGGACATCGCCGCCGTGCACCGCCTCCGGAGCGATCTGCACCTGGCCGCCGGGGAGATCCATGCGTCCATCTCCTGTCTGCTGGAGGGCCTGGAGCGGCTGGGGATGCCCATGGCGCTGCATCCCTCGTGGGAGGAGGTGGTGGCCGCCAACGACGAGGTCTGGGCCCTGATGGGGGAGCGCTCCATCGCGAGCCTCGTCGAGCTGCCGCTGGTGGAGGATCCGGACCTGAAGGCGGTGCTCGGCATCCTGGGTGCCCTCTTCACGCCCGCGCTCTTCACCGACGAGCACCTGCTCACCCTCACGCTCTCGCGGCTGGTGGCGCTCAGCCTGCGGCATGGAAACAGCGAGGCGGCCGTGCACGGGTACTCCTGGTACGGCCTGGTGTTGGGGCCCGCCTTCAAGAAGTACCGGGAGGGGTATGCCTTTGGCGAGCTCGCCTGCGCGCTGGTGGAGCGTCACGACCTGGCCGCGGCCCGGGGCATGGCGCTCTACAGCATGGAGCTCATCAACTACTGGACGCGGCCCATCTCCCGCTCCCTGGAGCTCATCCGTGGCGCCTTCCATCACGCGCTGCAGGGCGGGGACTTCCAGGTGGCCTGCTATTGCTGCAACCACATCGTCACGGACTGCCTCGCCCTGGGCTACTCCCTGGATGATGTGTACGCGGAGTCGGTGGCCCGTTTCGACTTCGCCCACCGGGCCGGCTACCAGGACGTGCGCGAGGTCATCCGCTTCACGCGGGCCTACATCCAGCAGCTGCGCGGGCACACGCGCTCGTTCAGCACGCTGAGCGGTGAGGAGTTCGACGAGGAAGCGTTCGAGGCGGGGCTGACGCCCGAGCGCATGAGCACCCTGCGGTGCTGGTATTGGACTCTGAAGATGCAGTCGCGCTTCATGTGCGGCGCGTACGAGGAGGCGCGGGAGGCGGGAGACAAGGCCGCCGGGCTCGCGTGGTCCTCCCTCGGCCACATCCAACTGCTGGACTTCCACCTGTACCGGGGGCTGACGCTGGCCGCGTGTGTGCCGGGGGCGGCGCCCGAGGAGCGGGGGCGGTGGTTGGAGGAAATCCAGCGGCACCAGCAGCAGCTGGCGGAGTGGGCGAGCCATTGTCCCGAGAACTTCCTGGCGCCCGAGCGGATGGTGTTCGCGGAGCTGGCGCGGGTGACGGGCCGGAGCGAGGAGGCGGCGCGGGCCTATGAAGACGCGGTCCACTCGGCCCGGGAGCACGGCTTCACCCAGAACGTGGCGCTGGCGAGCGAGCTGGCGGCGGAGTTCTGGCGCGGGAGGCGCTTCGCGACCATCGCCGATGCCTATGCGCGCTCGGCGCGGGAGGCGTACCTGCGCTGGGGCGCCCTGGGCAAGGTGAAGCACCTGGAGGGCCGCTGGCCGGACCTCGTGTCCGCGGTGGGCTCCTCCCAGGTGGAGCACAGCACGGGCTCGACGCAGATCGACGCGCTGACGGTGGTGAAGGCTCAGCAGGCCATCTCCGGGGAGATCGTCCAGGAGCGGCTGGTGACCACGCTCATGCGGGTGGCCATCGAGAACGCGGGAGCCCGGCGTGGCGCCCTGTTGCTGGAGCGGGGTGACGAGCTCCGGGTGATGGCCCTCTGCGGCGTCTCACCGGGAGAGTCCCTCGTCCAGCCGGAAGAGGGGACGTCCCAGGAGCTGCCGTGGACGCTCATCTCCTACGTGAAGCGCACGCGCGAGCACGTGCTCATCGGCGACGCCACGCGGGCCCATGCCTTCCCGGCCGACGAATACCTCACGCGGGGCAAGGCCCGCTCGGTGCTGTGCCTGCCGCTGCTGCGCCAGGAGCACCTCTACGGTGTGCTGTACCTGGAGAACGAGCTGGTCACCGAGGCCTTCACCCCCGAGCGTCTCGCGCTGCTCGGGCACCTGGCCTCGCAGGCCGTCATCTCCATGGAGAACGCGCGGTTGTACGCCGAGGTGCAGCACGCCGAGGCGGCCCTGCGGCACGCCAACGACGAGCTGGAGGCGAGGGTGGAGGAGCGGACCCGCGAGTTGCGGGAAGCCCAGGCCCGCCTGGTGGACACGGCGAGAGTGGTGGGAATGTCGGAGGTGGCCTCCAACGTGCTGCACAACGTGGGCAACGTGCTGACCAGCGCGGTGGTGAACCTGGAGGTGCTGCGGCAGACGGTGGCCGGATCGAGGCTCACCCGGTTGAAGCAGGTGTCGGGCTTGATCGAGGAGAACCGTGGGCAGCTGGGGGACTTCTTCACCAGGGACGCGCGGGGGCTGCGGATGCCGGACTACTTCGCCGCCCTCACCGAGGAGCTGCTGACGGAGCAGGCGAAGGTGCGCGATGGCCTGACGGAGATGGGCTGGCACGTGGAGCACATCCGCTCCATCGTCCAGGTACAGCAGAACTATGCGAAGACGGTGCTGATCATCGACGAGTGCGAGCTGTCGGATTTGGTGGACGACGCACTGCGCATCCAGATGCCGGCGCTCGAGCGCCACGGCGTCTCCGTCACCCGCGAGGTGAAAGACTCACGCCGGGTGCGGGTCGACAAACACAAGGTGTTGCAAATCCTCATCAACCTCATCAGCAACGCCAAATACGCCCTGGATGGGGTACCCGCGGGCGAGCGGCGGATGCTCGTGCGGCTCCACCTGGAGGGGGGCATGGCGCGCATCCAGGTGGTGGACAGCGGTGTGGGAATCCCTCACGGCATCCGCGAGCGGCTCTTCTCGCACGGTTTCACCACGCGTAGGGATGGGCATGGGTTCGGCCTGCACTCGAGTGCACTCGCCGCGCAGCTGCTGGGAGGCCACCTGCTGCTGGAGAGCGAGGGGCCGGGCAAGGGGGCTACCGCCACGTTGGAGCTCCCGCTCCAGCCGTGACGTCAACGCCTCGGCCATCAGTGATGTCCGTTGCAGAACACTCGCGAGTCGTGGCATCAGTGTTTGCACTCACAACGGTGCATGCCGCGAAGGTGCTCCCCATCCGGGCACCGCGACCTCTCCGGGACAAGAGGGACCGAGGCGGACATGGGGGAAGACATCATGAGCGCAGCCGAGAACTCCGTATTTAGTTTGAGGCCAAACGAATCATGATGGACATCCCCGGCCACACCCTGCGCGGTGCCCTGCGGACCACGGGCGCCAACCTCCTCTTCAACGCCGTGTGTGGGGCGGACGACCGGCCCGTCATCATCAAGACGCCCGCGCAGCCCTCGCCCGGCCCGCGCGAGTGGGAGCGTTACCGCCGTGAGGGCGGCATCCTCCAGCGGCTGCGCAACGTGGAGGGCGTACCGCGGGTGCACTCCTGCGAGCTCGTCCAGGATCGCCCCCTGCTGCTGCTGGAGGAGGTGGAGGGCGAGCCCCTGTCCAAGCGCGTGGGCCAACGGCTGGAGCTCGACTGCTTCCTCGGGCTGGCCATCTCCCTGGCGTCGACGCTGGGGGAAATCCACCGGCGGGGCGTCATCCACAAGGATCTGAAGCCCTCCAACCTCATCCTCACGCCGGAGGGGGAGGGACGCATCATCGACTTCGGCTCGGCCACGTTGCAGCGGGTGGAGCACGTGGACTCGGGGCTGCCCCATTCCATCGAGGGGACGCTGGCGTACATGTCCCCGGAGCAGACGGGGCGGATGAACCGGGCGGTGGACTACCGCACGGACTTCTACTCGCTGGGCGTCACCTTCTACGAGCTGCTCACCGGCGCGCTGCCCTTCCAGGCGAGGGACGTGCTCGGGTGGTTCCACGCCCACCTGGCCAGCCATCCCCAGCCGCCGCACGAGCTGCTCGAGTCCGTGCCGCCGTCGCTGTCGGCCATCGTGATGAAGCTGCTGGCGAAGGTGGCCGAGGAGCGCTACCAGGGCGCCGACGGGCTGAAGGCGGATCTGGAGCGCTGCCGGGAGCGGCTGCTGCGCGGCGAGCGGGACGTCTTCACTCTGGGTGAGCACGACTTCCCGCACCACTTCCAGATGCCCCAGCGGCTCTACGGGCGCGAGGCCGCCGTGGCCACGCTGGTGGAGAGCTTCAAGCGGACGGCGCGCGAGGGGAAGCCGGAGCTGGTGCTCGTCAGTGGCTACTCGGGCATTGGCAAGTCGGCCGTCATCCACGAGTTGCACCGGCCGGTGGTGGAGCGGCGCGGCTTCTTCCTGCAGGGCAAGTTCGATCAATTCCAGCGGGACGTCCCCTACGCCACGCTGGCGCAGGCCATCCGCGGGCTGGTGCAGCAGTTGCTGGCGGGCACCGACGAGGAGCTGGCGGTGTGGCGTGAGCGGCTGCTCGCGGCGTGGGAGGGCCAGGGCCAGCTGCTGGTGGACCTGGTGCCGCAGCTGGAGCTCGTCGTGGGCAAGCAGCCGGCCGTCGCGGAGTTGGCGCCCACCGAGGCCCAACGCCGCCTCCACCGCGTCATCGAGCAGTTCCTCGGCGTCTTCTCCACCCGCGAGCACCCGCTCGTCCTGTTCCTGGATGACCTGCAGTGGGCGGACCTGGGGAGCCTGAATCTCATCCAGCACCTGCTCGCGGACCCGGAGGTGCCGCCCGTGATGTGGGTGGGGGCCTACCGCGACAACGAGGTCAACCCGTCCCACCCGTTGATGCTGATGCTGGACGAGCTGCGCAAGACGGACGCGCGCCTCACCGGTGTGCGGCTCGAGCCGCTGAGCCTCGAGCAGTTGCGGCGGCTCATCGCGGACGCGCTGCCCGGGGCGGGGGAGGACGTGGTCGCGCCGCTCTCGGCGCTCGTGCTGGAGAAGACGGGGGGCAATCCCTTCTTCCTCATCCAGTTGATGGTGACGCTGCACCAGGACGGGCTGCTGGCGCGCCTGCCGCAGGGCGGGTGGCGGTGGGATGCCGAGGGCGTGCGGGCCCGGGGCTACTCCGACAACGTGGTGGACTTCATGGTGGGCCGGCTGCGCCAGCTGCCGGAGGCGGCCTGGTCCCTGCTGCGCCTGGCGGCGTGCGTGGGCAATGACTTCGCGCTGCGCAGGCTGGCCATCATCTCCGGCCTGGAGCCGCTCGACGTGGAGCGCCACCTGGAGCCGGCGCTCGAGGAGGGCATGCTGGCGCGCAGTGCCGCGGATCGCATGCGCTTCCTGCATGATCGCATCCAGCAGGCGGCCCAGGAGCTCATCCCCGAGCAGGAGCGCAAGGCGGTGCACCTGCGCATCGGCCGGCTGCTGTTGGCGAGCATGACGCCCGAGGAGCTGCGCGAGAAGCTCTTCGACGTGGTGGGGCAGTTCAACGCCGCGGTGGAGTTGCTCACCACGCCCGAGGAGCGCCTGCGCGTGGCGCGGCTGAACGCCGAGGCGGGCTGGAAGGCGCGGAGCTCGGCGGCGCACCGCTCGGCCATCGCGTACTTCAAGGTGGCCTTCGAGCTGATGCCGGGAGACCCCTGGAAGGTGGAGCCGGAGTTCACCTTCAAGCTGTGCCTGGACTGGGCGGCCAGCGAGCTGATGAATGGCAACGCCGCCGGGGGGCGCAAGCTGGTGGACGTGCTGCTCACGAAGCGGCGGAGCATCGCGGACACCGCGGCCGTCTACCGCTTGAAGGGCGAGCTGCACATGGGCGCCGGCGGGCAGATAGAAGAGGCCGCCTCGTGTCTGCTGGAGGGCCTGGGGTTGCTGGGCATGCACCTGCCGCCCCGCCCCACCTGGGAGCAGGTGGTGGAGGCCCACGAGGAGGTGCAGGCCCTGATGGCGGGGCGCTCCATCGAGAGCCTCGTGGAGCTGCCCCTGATGAGCGACCCGGACATGAAGGCCATCATCGGGTTGCTGGCCTCCCTGTTCACCCCGGCGTGCTGCATCGACAACAACCTGCTCATCCTCCAGCTGTGCCGGGTGGTGTCGATGAGCCTGCGCCATGGCAACAGCG
Organism: Archangium sp. Cb G35; assembly: GCF_001896145.1. Classification (NCBI taxonomy): domain Bacteria; kingdom Pseudomonadati; phylum Myxococcota; class Myxococcia; order Myxococcales; family Archangiaceae; genus Archangium; species Archangium sp. Cb G35. Next base: position 352,905 of record NZ_MPOI01000002.1, on the reverse strand, counting down.
AGGCGTCCGTCATTGGCTACTCCTGGTACGGCCTGGTGCTGGGCCCCGTCTTCAAGAAGTACCGGGAGGGCCATGCCTTCGGGGAGCTCGCCTGCGCACTGGTGGAGCGTCACGGCTTCGCCTCGGCCCGGGGCATGGCGCTCTACAGCATGGAGACCATCAACCCCTGGACGCGGCCGATGGCGCGCTCGCTGGAGCTCATCCGCGGCGCCTTCCACCACGCGCTGCAGGGCGGTGACTTCCAGGTGGCCTGCTACTGCTGCAACCACACCGTCACGGACCGCCTGATGCTGGGCCACCACCTGGACGATGTGCACGCGGAGTCGGTGGCCCGCTTCGACTTCGCGCGCCGGGCCGGCTTCCAGGACGTGATGGACGTCATCCGCGGCAGCCAGCGCTACGTGCAGCAGATGCGCGGGCTCACGCGCTCCTTCGACACGTTCACGGGGGAGGACTTCGATGAGCCGGCCTTCGAGGCCTCGCTCACCCCCGAGCGCATGAGCACCATGCGGTGCTGGTATTGGATTCACAAGATGCAGGCGCGCTTCATGTGCGGCGCGTACGGCGAGGCCCGGGAGGCGGGAGACAAGGCCGCCGAGCTGCTGTGGACCTCCATCGGCCACATCCAGCTGCTGGACTTCCACCTGTACCGGGGGCTGACGCTGGCGGCGAGCGTGGCGGACGCGGCGCCCGGGCAGCGGGAGCGGTGGCTGGAGGAGCTGCGCGGACACCACCGGCAGCTGGCGGAGTGGGCGGAGCAGTGCGCCGGGAACTTCCTCGCGCCCGAGCGGATGCTCGCGGGCGAGCTGGCGCGGGTGACGGGCCGGAACGAGGAGGCCATGAGCGCGTACGAGGAGGCGCTCCAGTCGGCCCGGGAGCATGGCTTCATCCAGAACGTGGCGCTGGCGAGCGAGCTGGCGGCGAACTACTGGCGCGGACGGCGCTTCCAGACGATCGCCGAGACGTATGCCCGGGGAGCCCGTGAGGCGTACCTGAGCTGGGGCGCGGGCGGCAAGGTGAAGCACCTGGAGGACCGGTGGCCAGAGCTCGTGCTCTCGGGGGCCTCGGAGCGCGAGTCCTCGTATGACACGGACACGTCGCGGATCGACGCGCTGACGGTGGTGAAGGCGCAGCGGGCCATCTCCGGGGAGATCGTCCAGGAGCGGCTGGTGACCACGCTCATGCAGGTGGCCATCGAGAACGCGGGGGCACAGCGCGGCGCGCTGCTGCTGGTGCGGGGGGACGCACTCCGGGTGGTGGCCATCTCCGGCGACTCCCCGGAGGCCCCCATCGTCCTGCCTCCCGAGGGCGCGCCGGCCGAGCTGCCGTGGACGCTCATCTCCTACGTGAAGCGCACGTGCGAGCACGTGCTCATCGGGGACGCGGCGCGGGTGCACGCCTTCCCATCGGACGAGTACCTGCAGCGGGGCAAGGCCCGCTCGGTGCTGTGCCTGCCGCTGCTGCGCCAGGAGGCGCTCTACGGCGTGCTGTACCTGGAGAACAACCTGGCGGCGGAGGCCTTCACGCCGGATCGCCTGGAGCTGCTCGGGCACATCGCCTCGCAGGCCGTCATCTCCATGGAGAACGCGCGGTTGTACGCCGACGTGCAGCACGCCGAGGCGGCCCTGCGGCGCGCCAATGACGAGCTGGAGGCGAGGGTGGAGGAGCGGACCCGGGAGCTGCGCGAGGCGCAGATGCGCCTGGTGGACACGGCGCGCGCGGTGGGAATGTCGGAGGTGGCCTCGAACGTGCTGCACAACGTGGGCAACGTGCTGACCAGCGCGGTGGTGAACCTGGAGGTGATGCGGCAGACGGTGGCCACTTCCCGCCTCAACCGGCTGAAGCAGGTGTCGGGCTTGTTCGAGGAGAACCGTGGGCAGCTGGGGGACTTCTTCACGAGGGACGCGCGGGGGCTGCAGATGCCGGACTACTTCGCCGCGCTCACCGACCAGTTGCTGGCGGAGCAGACGAAGGTGCGCGACGGCCTGACGGAGATGGGCTGGCACGTGGAGCACATCCGCTCCATCGTCCAGGTGCAGCAGAACTACGCCAAGACGGCGCTGCTCATCGACGAGTGCGAGCTGTCGGAGCTGGTGGATGACGCGCTGCGCATCCAGATGTCGGCGCTCAAGCGCCACGGCGTCACCGTCACGCGGGAGTTGATGGATTCACGCAAGGTGCGCGTGGACCGGCACAAGGTGCTGCAAATCCTCATCAACCTCATCAGCAACGCCAAATACTCGCTGGACGGGATGCCCGAGGGAGAGCGGCGGATGTCCGTGCGGCTCCACGTGGAGGGGGAGCTGGCGCGCATCCAGGTGGTGGACAGCGGCGTGGGCATTCCCCAGGAGATTCGCGACCGGCTCTTCTCACACGGTTTCACCACGCGCCGGGATGGACATGGGTTCGGCCTGCACTCGAGCGCACTGGCCGCGCAGCTGCTGGGAGGCAAACTGCTGCTGGAGAGCGATGGGCCGGGCAAGGGGGCCACGGCCACGCTGGAGCTTCCGCTCCGCTAGGTTTCCGCCTGGACCCGCGGCTTCGGGCGAGCGGTGCTGAAGGCTTGCTGATGTAGTCTTCGGCCCCCAGCGCCGGACTCGCTGTTCACGCCGCGCACGTCAACCCATGCTCCGAAGCTCGACTCTCTCGCTTCTCTTCGCCGGATGGGCAGTAGCGCTCCTTCCCACCGCCGCCGGAGCGGCCGACCTCTCCGCGCGTTTCGCGCTCGGGGGCGGCGCGCGGTTCGAGGGCGCGCCTGGGCGTCCCGCGCTCGACCTCGCCGTCCGCGCGGACCTGCTCCTTCCCCGCACCGTGGGCGACTACTGGGGCATCGGCCCCTCGGTCGAGCTCCGCACCACCGGCTTCGATGCGCTCGACCTCGCCGGAGGGTTTTCGCTCTTCGCGCCGCTGGGCTACTACTTTGGCCTCTCCGTGAGCGCCGGCGTCGGGCAGTCCTTCGCCGGTCCAGGGCGAGGGCTCCACGCCTTCACGCAGCTCGGTTGGGGCATGCGCGCACCGTTCGCCACCGAGCCTTACGGGTCCAGTCAGCCCGTGCGCCACTCGCTCTACTCGACCGGCGGCGGCCTCTATGTGCGGTATGCGCGCTCGCTGAATCTCGAGGACCGGTCGGTGCTCTCCGCCGGAATCGAGTTCGACCCGGCAGCGGTCGTCGGAATGGTCGAAATGCTCTCCTGGCTCTTCACCTCTGCGGGTAGGGGCTGAGCAGCGTGTTCCCTTCGCACGGTGGGCGTTCGTCCTTCCTCTCGGCGACTTTGGCGCTCACGCTGCTGGGGTGGCCCGCGCCCGCGCGCTCCGCATCGACGTCGTGGGCTCAGGTCCAGCGGTGCGAGAACCTCGTGGACACTCCGCTCGGAAGTGGACGTGGCCGGAGGTGGGCGGGAAGGGTCGTTTGACGGAAGTCCTGGGGCCCTGGCAGCCTCGGGGTACCTTCCCCAAGGTATGCAGGAGTCTTCCGTCGTGCCCGACCTCTTCACGCCTCTGACCCCCACGCAGAAGGCCGACTTCCACCGGCGCTACCTCGCCTATCTGCGCGGGCGCGACGGCGAGCCCCAGTGGCAAACCCATACGTTCTCGGTCCGCGAGGCGTTCTACCAGCGGATCGACCAGCGGCCCGTGCGGCGCACGGGAGCGCCCGTGGTGAGCCAGGACGTGTTCGACCACCACCACGTGCGGTACCGGCCCGGGGAGAAGCTGGACGAGCCCACGCTCTGGGCGCTGTGCGTGGCGAAGACGAACCGGGGCGAGCGCTTCGGCGTCGAGTACGCCCACCGCATTGGCACCGCGGAGCGCAATGGCGATCCGGGCAACCCCACGACGTACATCGGAATCGAGGAGTTCTATCACACGCGGATCTTGAGGGACGTGCTGCGGGTGATTGGGCTCGAGATGGAGATGTTGGATCCGAGCCTCACTCAGCAATGGCTCATCAAGACGATGGCGCGGCTGCCGAAGAAGCTGGGCCTGCCGTTGATTCTGTGCGGGGAAATCACGGGCGTGGCGATGTTCCAGCTGCTGCTGAACAAGGCGCGGGAGCTGTTCGCGGACCAGCCGGGGCCGCTGGCGCGCATCGAGGAGCTGTTCGCGCAGATCATGGTGGATGAGGTGGGGCACGTGCACTACGCGCGCAGCCAGTTGGACGCCCCGGGGCTGACCATCGCGAAGTGGCTGCTGCCGCTGGTGGCGCGCGGCATCGTGGATGGGATGCCCGAGTACTACCAGCTCTTCGGACGCGAGCGGCTGATGGAGGAGGTCCTCCGCGCCGACGTGGACGCCGCCGCCCGGCCGTATCCGGATCGATTCATCCCGTTCGACGCGGAGGAGCAGGCCCGGCCCGCGGCGTGAGGGCCAGGAGAGAAGTGGGTCTCCCGAGCGCGGTCTCAAGCAACTGGTCCGATTGCAGGGTTGGTCGGAACAGATGGGGAATGGCAGTCGAGCGAGGAATCCCTCGGTATTGGCTAAGAGGGGCATTAGAGCCGGTTTCGGTAGGAGGCGCGGCAACTCCTCCTCTCAAGGAGCGGCTTTCCAGAAAAGTGCCCTATAGCAACAGGTGCTAATGTTGTGACCTGATGGCCTCCACCGGTCCGAGCACCGTTGACCCCAGTGTCGGCATTGCGGCGGCCTCCACCGGATTGGGCTTCGCCTGCCGTACTTTGGTGGCCTCTATTGGGCATGAGGTGACCCCGTGGATTCCGTGCTGCCATGGTGGTTTCCACCGGCCTGTGTTTCTTCACCCAAAGTCGTGCGCCCACGCCAGAGTAGAGGGCAAAGCAACGAACAAGGGATATTGCCGTCTCCATGTAAAATTTAAAATATATGGTTTTTAGGGGAAATCTCCATGTGTTTGGCATAGATCATTTGAGTCTCACCTTCACTTGGAGTCGCCTCAGGAGTCACCGTGCTGCGACAAGAAACAACCTTCGTCCTCTCCCTCTTCCTGTATGGACTGCTTTGGAGTGGTTGCGGCCAGCCTACGCAACTCACCCCTGTATTGACCGATGAGGCCTTCACGGCTCAAGAACAGACGCTCGTCACCACTACACCCGCTGTTGCTGCGGGAAATGCCCATACCGTAGTGTTGAAGGAGAATCGCACTGTCTGGACCTGGGGCGGCAACTACTTCGGGCAGCTCGGAGATGGCACAGAGGCGGATCGCCGCCATCCAAGGCGGGTCGGCAATTTGAAGGACATAACCGCAATTTCTGCGGGAAGTTACTTCACGCTGGCGCTCAAGGCAGATGGCAGCGTGTGGTCCTGGGGAGACAATTACGCTGGTCAGCTCGGAGATGGCACGAACGCAAGGCGACACCATCCGGTCCAGGTGCAAGGACTCTCGAACGTGATTGCCCTCGCTGCAGGTGACTACCACTCGTTGGCACTCAAGGCGGATGGCAGCGTGTGGTCCTGGGGGGATAACTACTACGGTCAGCTCGGAGATGGCACGGTCGGGGCAAGTGCCGTCCCCGTGCAGGTGCAGGGCCTAACGGGAGTGATCGCCATCGCGGCGGGCGACTACTACACGCTCGCACTCAAGTCAGATGGAACAGTCTGGGGATGGGGCGATAACGCCCAGGGTCAACTCGGAGACGGCACGACCGATGCGAGTTCCTTTCCAGTGCAGGTGCAGGGCCTCTCCGACGTCACCGTCATCGCTGTGGGCAGCACGCACTCCCTTGCTCTCAAAGCGGACGGAACTCTGTGGGCGTGGGGTGACAACTCCTACGGTCAGCTTGGAGACGGCACGACCAATTCGAGCGTGAGCCCGGTTCAGGTCTCCAGTATCTCCGGTGCGAGCGCCATTGTAGCGGGCAGTTCCCACTCCCTGGCCTTGATAACTGGAGAAGTATATGCATGGGGTGACAACTACTACGGCCAGCTCGGAGATGGGACGACGAATACGAGCGTCACCCCCGTGCCGGCGCAGGGCCTGACGGGAGTTACCTCCATCGCCGCTGGAGGCTTCTACACGGTCGCGCTGGTAAATGGAGCGGTGAAGGCCTGGGGTGACAACTACTTCGGCCAGCTTGGAGACGGGACCCTCGATTCAAGCCCAGCTCCCGTGCAAGTAATGGGATTCAACAACATCATTTCCGTCGCCGCGAGCGAAAATAACCACTTGGCTCTCAAGGAGGATGGAACTGTCTGGACCTGGAGTGATTCCGGCACCACGGCTCCCGTGCAAATCAACGGACTGACGGGCGTGACCGCCATCGTCGCAAGTTCGGCACACGCCCTAGCGCTCAAGGCAGATGGAACCGTCTGGGCCTGGGGCGCCAACTCCTACGGCCAGCTCGGAGATGGAACCGTCACGTCTCGTTCGACGCCTAGGCGTGTGCAGGGTCTAACGAGTGTTATCGCTGTTGCCACTGGCGATCGGCATTCACTCGCATTGAAAGCCGATGGAACCGTTTGGGCCTGGGGCTATAACAGCTGGAGTCAGTTGGGGGATGGAGGCTATGCGAACCGTTCCACTCCCGTGAGGTCGAAGATCACGGGCGTGAAAGCGATCACCGCTGGTTATGGATACTCACTTTACCTCAAGGCGGATGGAACCGTCTGGGGGGTGGGATACAGCCAGAGCGGCGCACTGGGAGCCAGTTCAACTGTTTACCTAATCGCGACACAGATACAAGGTATCACTGGAGTGACGAGTATCGTCGCTGGCGGGCACCATGTGGCAGCAGTCACAGCACATGATCTGATGTGGACTTGGGGATACAATAGCGACGGACAGGTTTGCCATGGTTCAACTGACAACAACATGACCCCTATCATGTGTCCTTACGTCCCAGTCTATACTGTTGCAGCGGGCTATAAGCACACTCTCGTGCTCTTTAGGGGCGGATATCTGTACGCTTGGGGTGATAATGCATCTGGACAGCTTGGGAATGGGACGACCAATGACAGCGGCGAATCCAGTAATTTTGTGTCAGTCTACCCTTCTATGACTATGATCTCCACAAGCGAGACGCGTTCACTGGCATTGCACACGGATAACTCCGTGTGGGCCTGGGGTGGAGGAACAACCGCCCCGACGCAAGTGGAAGGCATCACCGACACGCACCCCACTGCATTCACCGTCACCCCATAATATCTCGGGCCCGGCGCTCTTTTCCTGGAGAGCTGGGCCCGAGATGTTTCCCTGTCCTCCCCCCTCCTGGTAGGGCTGCCTGGACGTGTGTGTGCCTAAGGTCCCGACTCGGTAGGGCCCTCCTGAACATCCGCTCCCGAGGAGCAGCCTGTCTGAAGCAGTTCCTACCGAAAGTCGAACAATAGCGCTGTAACTGGGCGCCTCAATGATGTCCAGCTCTTCGGGGCGGGTCTACGTCTGGAGCAAGTGAGGTCTGTGTACCCGCTGCCCTGAGCGCTGCGGCTGCTAGTGACGAACGGATGCACCTCTCAGTGAGAGAACAGGGGGCAGTGAGGTTCCGTGCGCACGCCCTACATTCCCGGAGCCGTGCCCAGAGCGAGTTTCTAGGGACGATGCACGGCACGCCAAGAGGGCCACGGTTCAAGCAACTCGTGAAGGTGTCAAAGAGTTCAGGGCACGAACCTTTGCAACCAGTGTCCTAGCTGACTCCACTTATGGTTGGGCGCAACTGCCCAACTAGTGGGGTGACAGACCAATGCTATGTTCTCGTAGCTACATCCCCAATCCGGGGCGAAGTCGAATGGTTTCCATCGCTTGGTGTCAGGCTCGAACATCTTTTGAAACAGAGGCCAGTACTCCTTTCCATATGCCACGACAAATCGTGGGCTCTGGGCAGAGAAGAGATGGTGATAGGTTTGAATTCGCTGCGTTTGAAGCCGTGCTAGGTAGGTTGATCGCGATCTCAGCGCAGGAATCTCATTCTGAAATTTAGCGTAAGGCCAAGTTCGCGTATCCGGCGATGGGAGTGGATAGAGCTCGCAGACGAGTGTCTCTTCGTGAGGCCGCCCCCAGCGCGTTGCCTGATAACCACGTCGATCATCAGCGTCCGCCGAGCTGCGTTCAGCAGTACGGAGGGCCAGCAGTAGCTTGCTCCAGGTGGCCTGCAATGCAGGTCGCCGTTCGCGGAAGTGTTTTTGGTAGATCGGATGGTGGCGATGATAGCGCCACATGTCTTCGACCCAGTCACCTTCAAGGCGCTGCTCAAGCTCCCCAGGTGCGCAGGCTTCCTCCATTCCGAGGAACCAGTAGCGGGCGGCCGGGTTCCCGTATCCGAGGCGATGGTTCAGCCAGAGTTTCAAACGCTGCGAATCCATTTGATATACAGCCCCGCCTTCCACCAAGTCGGGGAACTTCTACTGCTGTCCCCGCCTTCTGCGTGAACTATCGGGTGAGGCTCTCCGACCTATCTCGCTACACCCCCGGAGCCGTGCCCTGGGCGCGCTCCTGGCGGCGGCGGCGCACGGCGCGCCAGGTGAGCCACAGCCCGAACAGCAGCACGAGCACCGCCGCCACCGTGAAGATCAGTCCCATGCGGCTCGCCTGCGGCCGGTTGTCGTGCCACAGCGTGAAGCCCGGCGACTCGGGGTTCTTGAGGAAGCGGTTGACCGAGACGACGGTGCGGTTGGCCTCGCGCTCCTCCTCCATCCACTGGTGCGACAGCGGGAACTCGCCCCGCGTGGTGACGAGCACCGGACGGTAGATGTTCTGCTGGTCGCCCCGGGGCGTGCGGCTCCGCTCGACCCGGGCGCTTTGAATCTCCCCCGGGTAGAAGGCGAGCGGCCGCTCCTTCGTCAGCCAGCCGCTACGGGTGAGGGCACAGCCCCCGCCCCGCTGACACTGCAGCTCGGTGCGGGCCTTCGTGTCCAGGAAGCTCAGCCCGAAGACGAAGAAGGGCACGGACAGCGCCAGGACGCCGATGGCGGCGATGAACAGGGAGCGCGAGGGGGTGACGGAGGGCGCGGTATCGCTCACGGCCCCGTCATAAACCCGCACCGGGGTGCCGAGCACGCGCAAACGCACGTCCCGCTCCGTTGACCGGTACCCACCCCGTCCCTCCCGAGTGTCCACCACCGGTGCTCCCACCTCCTTCCCGGGTGCACGCCGCGTCAATCCAGGGCATCGACGGGACTCACAGGAGGTGGTGATGAAGGCGGTGGCCGTGTTCCCGAAGGGCCGCGAGGTGAAGGTCATCGACGTGCCCGAGCCGAAGCTGCGCTCCCCTACCCAGGTGCGGGTGCGCACGCTGGAGGTGGGCGTGTGTGGCACCGACAAGGAGGTGGTGGAGGGGAAACACGGCAAGCCCCCCGAGGGCGAGGACCACCTCATCGTCGGCCACGAGTGTCTGGGGGAAGTGGTGGAGGTGGGCGAGCAGGTGGAGAACCTGAAGCCCGGGGACCTGGTGGTGCCGCGGGTGCGCCGGCCGTGCCCCCGGGACGAGTGCGCGCCGTGCCGGGCGGGGTACTCGGACTTCTGCGTCACCGGCGAGTACACCGAGCGGGGCATTCAGGCGGCCCACGGCTTCTGCGCGGAGCTCTTCGTGGAGGACGCCCTCTACCTGCACAAGGTGCCTCGCGAGCTGCGGGGCGTGGCGGTGCTGACCGAGCCGCTCACCATCGCCGAGAAGGCGCTGCGCGCGGTGGCGCATATCCAGACACGCATGCCTTGGGAGAAGGACAAGGGCGGCCGGGCGGTGGTGCTGGGCTCGGGGCCGGTGGGCCTGCTGGGCGCCATGGCGCTGATGCGCGCGGGCTTCCAGACGACGATGTACTCGCGCTCACCCAAGCCCAACCCGAAGGCGGAAGTGTCCGAGTCGCTGGGAGTGCCCTACGTGTCCTCCAAGCAGCACCGGGTGGAGGAATTGGTGAAGCAGCGGGGGCAGGCGGACATGGTGTACGAGGCGGCGGGCGTGGCCAGCGCGGGCTTCGAGCTGATGGATGCCCTGGCTCCCAACGGCGTGTATGTCTTCACCGGTGTGCCCGGCAGCGAGGAGGGCGAGCTGGACCAGGGCGAGCTGATGAAGCAATGGGTGATGAACAACCAGGTGGTGCTCGGCACGGTGAACGCGGCGCCGGAGGACTTCGAGGCGGCGGTGGCGGACCTCGGGCGCTTCCGGACGAAGTGGCCCGGAGGCCTGGAGCGCCTCATCACCGCCCGGCACCCTCCCGAGGACTACGCCGAGGTGGTGGCGGGTCGTAAGGCAAGCCACATCAAGGACATCATCGTCTTTTCCCGGGGGTGAGAAACGGGTGACACTGCGTGGGTCCCCTCTCCCCCTGGGAGAGGGTTAGGGTGAGGGTCTTTCAACCCCAGAGGACACCGGAGTCCCAAGGAGGAGAAGCACATGGAGGGAGCCTGGCTGGACATCTCGGTGCCATTCGGTGAGGAGCCATCGCAGGAGGGCGCGGCCGAGGCCTCGAGGGTGGCGCTTCCGGAGAGCTCGGCGGAGCAGGCCGAGTGGCTCAAGCGCGCGGCGTGGATGGGGACGTACGTGACGGCGCCGCCGAGCCTGGAGCTGGACCTGGAGGACACGGAGCGTTTGCCGCTGACGGCCACGGTGGGCAAGGCGCGGGTGCTGCTGCTGGACGACGTGGACTGCATCCGCGCCGACTCGCTGGCGGAGTACGAGCCGAGGGCGGGGGAGCGGTTGCTGTTGCGCACGCGCAACTCGCAGCGCGAGTGGTGGAAGCGGCCGCACGGGGAAGACTTCGTGCGCCTGTCGGAGGCGGCGGCGCGGCTGCTCATCGAGCGTCAGGTGGCGTGCGTGGGCGTGGATTACGTGTCGCGCTCGGGCTTCCACTCGGACGGCGTGGCCGTGCACCAGACGTTGCGCGATGCCGGGGTGTGGATCATCGAGGGGCTGGATTTGAGCGACGTGAAGGTGGGGGTGCACGAGCTGGTGTGCCTGCCGCTCAACGTGAAGGCGGAGTGGGGCTCGCCCGCCCGGGCGCTGCTGCGCGCCCTGCGTGACCCGGCCGCCGGGTAGCCGGGCGGGCGGGGAGCGGCCTCCCCTCGGGCCTTCCGGACGCATACATCTCCTGGACGCCGTGAGGCCACGGGAGGTGGAGACGCCGGGGCCCGGACACAGGGGAGGTGCCGGCCATGAATGGGCAGCACAAGACGTCGCGCGCTCCAGCCATCGAGGACCACGGCGTCATCGGGGACCTGCGCACGGTTGCCCTGGTGGCGACGGACGGGACGATGGACTGGTTGTGTTTCCCCCACTTCGACAGCCCGAGCGTCTTCGCCGCGCTGTTGGACCCGGAGAAGGGGGGGCACTTCCGGATCGCCCCGGAGTTGGACGGCGAGCGGGTGGTGCACAAGCAGTTCTACTGGCCGGACAGCAACGTGCTGGTGACGCGCTTCTACTCGCCGGACGGGGTGGGCGAGCTGGTGGACTTCATGCCCATGGGCCGGGGAGGCCACGCGGGCCGGGTGCGCGAGGTGGTGCGGCGCATCCGCGTGGTGCGCGGTGAGCTGGCCTTCCGCATGGAGTGTCTGCCCTCGTTCAACTACGGGCGGGATGAGCACCAGGTGCGGATGCTGCACGGCGGGGCGAGTTTCCTGTCGGAGTCGTTGAAGCTGACGCTGGTGACGTCGGTGCCGCTGGAGACGGACGGGCAGCGTGTCACCGGGCGTTTCACGCTGCACGAGGGCCAGTCCGCGGTGTTCGGCCTGCGCGAGGGAGCTCCGGACTCGTGCAAGGACACGGTGATGGGGCACGAGGCCTCGGAGGCGCTGTTCCGCGGCACGGTGGATTACTGGCGGCACTGGGTGGCGGGGTGCAGCTACACGGGGCGGTGGCGCGAGGTGGTGCAGCGCTCGGCGCTGGCGCTCAAGTTGATGACGTTCGAGCCCTCGGGAGCCATCGTCGCGGCGCCCACGTGCAGCCTGCCGGAGGAACCGGGAGGCGTGCGCAACTGGGACTACCGCTACGTGTGGATTCGCGACGCGGCCTTCACGGTGTACGCGCTGTTGCGCATCGGCTTCAAGAAGGAGGCGGGAGCCTTCATGCGCTGGCTGGAGGCCCGTATCGCCGAGCTGCCCGAGGGAGAGCCCCTGCCTCTCATGTATGCGTTGGACGGCGGCGAGGTGCCGAAGGAGCAGGAGTTGTGGCACCTGTCTGGCTATGGCGGCGCGAGGCCGGTGCGCATCGGCAACGGGGCGTCACATCAGCTCCAGTTGGACATCTACGGGGAGTTGATGGACTCGGTGTACCTGTACAACAAACACGGGGCTCCCATCTCGTATGACTTCTGGAGGCACCTGCGGCAGTTGGTGGACTGGGTGTGTGACCACTGGCAGCTGCGGGACGAGAGCATCTGGGAGGTGAGGGCGGGGAAGCAGAACTTCGTGTACTCGAAGATGATGTGCTGGGTGGCGGTGGACAGGGGCATCCGGCTGGCGGACAAGCGCAGCTTCCCGGCGGACCGGGCGCGGTGGCTGCGGACGCGTGACACCATCTTCGAGGAGATCATGCAGAAGGGCTGGAGCGGGAAGCGGGGCGCGTTCATCCAGTCATACGAGACGATGGCGTTGGACGCGGCGAACCTGCTGATGCCGCTGGTGTTCTTCCTGTCGCCGGTGGACCCGAGGATGCTGTCGATGCTGGACATCCTCCGCCAGCCGCCGGCGAGGGGCGGACTGACGTCGGACGGGCTGGTGTTCCGCTACGACGCGGAGGCGACGTCGGACGGGGTATCGAGGGGGAGGGAGGGCACGTTCAACCTGTGCACCTTCTGGCTGGTGGAGGCGATGACGCGGGCGAGCGTGACGCGGCCGGACCTGCTGCACGAGGCGCGGCTGACGTTCGAGCGGATGCTGGGCTACGCGAACCACGTGGGGCTGTACGCGGAGCAGACGGGGCCCTCGGGCGAGGCGCTGGGCAACTTCCCGCAGGCGCTCACACACCTGTCGCTCATCAGCGCGGCGTACAACCTGGATCGGGCCCTGGGCCACCGGGACTGAGCCGCCCGCCGGGCGCGCTCGTCACCAACTTGTCCAACAGTTGGACAAGTTCGCGAACATCGTCACCGGAAGGCTCCGCGCCTCCCCGTCAATTTCCCCTCTCCCCTCGGGAGAGGGACAGGGTGAGGGTATGTGAGGTCCCGGCTTGCCCCTGTGTGAGGCTCCCTGGTTCCCGTGAGACACTCCGGGCCGGGTGTCACCGCTCCGCCCCTGGCCAGTCACGGAGTTGTCACAGGAGGAGCCGTTACCTCCGGCGTGTTCTTCCTGCAAGGGAAGGCGAAACCCGAGAAGGGCGAAGGCCCGGAGGAGGGAAGCCATGAACCCGTTGGACTGGAGTGGTGAGCAGTTCCTGAGCGTGTACATCCCGTTCCTGGTGCTGCTGTTGCTCGCGGCGAAGGTCTGGCAGTCCACGTTGAACCAGCCCTCGGAGGAGCCGCGCCCCGGAGAGTTGGAGTTGGATCCGTACCAGGTGGCGGTGCTCGAGCGGCGGGAGGGAGGGGTGAGGGCGGCGGTGGCGGCGCTGGTGCATGCCGGGGCGCTGAAGCTGGAGGACGGAGTGCTGAAGGCGGTGGCCGGGCCGCCCGCGCGCATGCTGCCCTTCGAGCGGGCGGTGTACGAGGCGGTGGCCGGTTCGACGGGGGATGTCTCGGAGCTGGAGAAGAAGCTGGGCCGGGAGCTGGACGGAATGGAGGAGGGGCTGCGCCGCCGGGGCCTGCTGATGAAGCCGGAGGTGGCCGAGGGGTACACGCGTTACCCGAAGTGGCTCTTCTTCGGACCGGCGCTGGGTCTGGGATTGGCGAAGATGATGGTGGGGATCTCTCGCGACAGGCCGGTGGGGTTCCTGGTGGTGTTGCTCATCTTCGCCTCGGTGGTGGGCTTCGGGGTGCTGGGGGGCTCACCCCGGCGTACGAGGCGGGGTGACAAGGCATTGGCGAAGCTGCGGTGGGACAACGAGGCGTTGCGGACGACGGCGAAGGCGGACGGGGCGTGGGGGACGATGAACAGCGGGAGCGTGGCGATGGCGGTGGCGCTCTTCGGCACGGGGCTGCTGGTGAGCTCGGGGATGGGGGATCTGCGCTCCTACCTGGTGCCTCCGGGGAGTGCGGGAGGGGGCGGGGACGTCAGCTCCGGTGACAGTGGCGGGGGTGACAGCGGTGGAGACGGGGGAGGCGGCTGCGGCGGAGGCTGCGGCGGTTGTGGGGGTGGAGGCGGGGATTGAAGCCGCCAGCGGGGGTGGGGCTGGGGTGGAGGAGGCAGTTGGCGCACTACCTCGACGAAGCGGAGGGGGTGGACTTCGTGGAGGTGCTGGCCGAGCACCTGGATCCTCGGGGCCCGCTGCCGGAGCCGCTGAAGCGGCTGAAGGAGCGGGGAGTGCCGGTGGTGCTGCACGGGGTGTCGCTGGGGCTGGGGAGCGCGGAGCCGCCGGAGCGGAAGCGGTTGGACATGCTGGCGCGGCTGGCCGAGCGGCTGGGCGCGGTATGCGTGAGCGAGCACCTGGCCTTCGTGAGAGCGGGAGGAGTGGAGAGCGGGCACCTGCTGCCGCTGCCGCGCACGGGGGAGATGTTGGAGGTGCTGGCGGAGAACGTGCGGCGGGCCGAGGAGGCGCTGCCGGTGCCGCTGGCACTGGAGAACGTGGCGAGCCTCTTCGAGTGGCCGGGCGAGGGGATGACGGAGGCCCGGTGGCTGGCGGGGGTGCTGGAGCGAACGGGAGTGGGGGTGCTGCTGGACGTGGCGAACCTGTACGCGAACACGCTCAACCACGGGACGGACGCGAGGGAGGTGCTGGAGGCGGTGCCTCGAGAGCGGCTGGCCTACGTGCACGTGGCGGGAGGGGTGAAGCGCGGAGGGCTGTACCACGACACGCACGCGCACGGGGTGCCCGAGGGGCCGCTGGTCCTGCTGGAGGAATTGGTGGAGCGGGTGGGGCCGGTGCCGGCGCTGCTCGAGTGGGATGACCACTTCCCACCGCCGGAGGTGCTCGGCGCGGAGCTGGAGGCGATGAGGGCGGCGCAGGCGCGAGGGGTGGCGCGGTGGAAGGGCGGGGGTGCATGAGCGCGCGCGAGCGATTGGCGAAGGCGCAGGCGGAGCTGGCGCGAGCGTTGGGAATGGGAGAGCCGGTGCCGGAGGGCTTCGACGCGGAGCGGGTGGGAGCGGCGGCCGAGGCGTTGGGGATGAAGCGCCGGAGGCTGGTGCAGCGGACGTGGCCGATGGTGGCGGCGGCGTTGGGAGCGGACTTCGCCAGGCGATTCGAGACGTGGGCGCGGGAGAACCCGTTGCTGGGAGTGGAGCCGAATCCGCTGGCGGATGGACGGCGCTTCGCCGGGAGCCTGCGAGCGGCGGGAATCTTCCCGGCGGAGGCGGAGGAGGAGTGGCTCCAGTTCGAGCTGCGCTGGAGGCTGACGGACGAGGGAGGACTGGAGGCGAGGCGGGGCGTGGTGCTGAAGACGGCCCGGGTGGGCAGAACGAAGCGAAGGCTACTGGCGGTGCGTCTACCCGGAGGCCGGATCCTCTGGTGGAGCGTCAATATCCCCTCGCCCTCCGGGAGAGGGACGGGGTGAGGGTATCGAGGACCATGAGTTGCCCCCGTGTCAGCTCCCTGAGGCCTCAGCGCGCCCTGACGGCATACAGGAAACGCGCGTAACCGAGCTCCGAGGCGTTCTTCGTGAGCTCGACATTGGCCCAGGCGATGACGTCCCCGAAGGGACGGTCCGGGAAGGGCCAGCGGGTCCGCTGTACCGAGCGCACCTCGTCTTCGGTGAGCTGCTCGAGCTTCGCCCGCCACTGGGCCTGGAGCCGGCCGATCCACTCGCGGACACCGTCGGCGGTCCCGGGCCACAGTACCTCCTCGCGGGTCAGCTTCCCCTCGCCGAAGGAGTGGTCGAGCACCATGGACCACCAGAAGCCGATGTGCCACGTCACCCACGCGATGCTCGGAGGACCGAGGTCATACCCCTCGTGTTCCGGCCACTCGGCGCGCCACCGTCCATCCGGGTCCTGCCGCACATGGAGTCCCACCTGCGCGGGGCGCCACAGGAACTCCTCGGTGGAGACTCCCTCCAGGTGGTACCAGGTGAGCGCCCACGCCGTGTCGAACTGCCGGAGCAAGTAGTCTCGCGCTTCGTTGGCCATGGGGCGGAGCGTACCCGCATCCCCACCCACCGCCGAGCCCGCTCGCCCGCTTCCCGGGCAACACGGGTGAAGCCCCTGCCCGAGGCCCCCGGCTGCTAAGCTGCGCCCGTGCGGAACGAGCCCCTCGCGGCCAACCCCAATACCTCCGATGCCCGGCCCTACCGGGGCCTGCTGGCCTTCGAGCCCGAGCACCGCCGCTTCTTCTTCGGACGCGGCGAGCTGGAGCGCGAGCTGGTGCTGCGCGTCCGCGCGTCCATGGGCGGCTGGGGCTCGCGCTTCCAGGTGGTGGTGGGGGCCTCGGGCAGCGGCAAGTCCTCGTTGGTGCTGGCCGGGCTGGTGCCCCGTCTCCACGAGGACGCGCGCGAGCCCTGGGACACCGTCGTGCTGCGGCCCGGTGAGGTGGGCGCTCCCCGGATGCTCGAGGTGGAGGAGGGCCCGGGCCGCTTCAGCTCGCTCGGCAGACTGCGCGCGCTGCTCTCCGGACTGCACCGCCAGGACAGCGCGCCCACGGACCAGGGGGCCACCGTCGCCGAGGTCCTCCGCGAGGCCCGGGGGCTGCGCGAGGCCGGGCCGGAGCGGTGGCTGCTGGTGGTGGTGGATCAGCTCGAGGAGCTCTTCACCCAGGTGGCCACGGTGGAGGAGCGCGAGGCCCTCATGCGGGCGCTGTGGAGGCTGGCGCACACCCCGGAGGCGCGGGTGGTGGTGGTGGCCACGCTGCGGGTGGACGCGCTCGGGCGCTGCGAGCACGTGCGGGTGGACCACGAGGGCCCGCAGCTGGAGTCGGTGGTGTACTCGGCGGCGCACCGGCTCTTCGTGGGCCCACCGCGGGCCGAGCAGCTCACGGACATCATCCAGGGCCCGGCGCGGGTGGTGGGGTTGCATCTGGAGCCGGGGCTGGTGGAGGCGCTGCGGCGGGACGTGGAGCAGGAGCCCGGAGCGCTTCCGTTGCTGGAGCACGCGTTGGACCAGCTCTGGGAGCGCCGTGCGGGGAGCCGGCTGACGCGGGCGGCGTACGAGGAGCTCGGCGGGGTGGTGGGGGCGATGGCGCGCACGGGAGACAGGCTCTACGAGTCGCTGCCGGAGGCCGAGCGGCACCAGGCGCGGCGGCTGCTGGCGAGGCTGGTGGACCTGCGCGAGGAGATGAGCCCGCACGCGCGGCGAGAGGGATTGAAGCAGCTGCGCCCGGAGCGGGAGGACGAGGCGGCGGCCTTCGACGCGGTGGTGGAGAAGCTGGTGCGGCACCGGCTGGTGGTGCGGGGCGAGGACGGGGGGCGGCCGCCGGAGCCGTGGCTGAGGCTGGCGCACGAGGCGATGATCCGCCGGTGGGGCCGGCTGGTGGAGTGGGTGCGGGAGGCGCGCGGGCAGAAGCCGCGGGTGAGCGAGGCGGAGGCGCGGGAGCGCGAGCGCACCCGGTACGCGAGGGACGTGGCGCGGGTGCTCCAGGCGAGGCGGTTGCTCGAGTGGGACCTGGCGCTGGCGGTGCTGGTGTTGCGCGAGGTGGCGGAGCCGGAGCGGACACCGGAGTGGCACCCGACCGTGCTCGAGGCGCTGCACCGGGGCGCGATGCAGCCCCTGGTGCTCGCGGGCCATGAGGGACGGGTGGAGCTCGCGGCCTTCAGCGCGGACGGCGAGCGGGTGCTGACGGGCTCGGCGGATGGGACGGCGCGGCTGTGGAAGGCGGACGGGACGGAAGCGCCGGTGGTGCTCGCGGGACATGAAGGAGGGGTGTGGTCGGCGGAGCTGAGCGCGGACGGCGAGCGGGTGCTCACCACGTCGCAGGAGGGGCGGGTGCGGGTGTGGAGGGCGGACGGGGCGGGCGAGCCGGTGGTGCTCGCGGCGTACGAGGAGCGGGTGTGGCCCGCGGAATTCAGCCCGGACGGGCAGCGGGTGCTCAGCGTGTCGGAGGACGGCACGGTGCGGGTGGGGCTGGCGGATGGCACGGGCGAGCCCGTCATGCTGCGAGGCCACGGAGGCCGGGTGCTGAGCGCGGAGTTCAGCGCGGACGGGCAGCTCGTGGTGACGGCATCGGAGGACGGGACGGCGCGGGTGTGGAGGGCGGACGGCGCGGGCAGGCCCGTGGTGCTCGCGGGCCATTCAGGCACGGTGCGCTCGGCGGAGTTCAGCGCGGACGGGCAGTGGGTGGTGACGGCGTCGGAGGACGGGACGGCGCGGGTGTGGCGAGCGGATGGCACGGGAATGCCCGTGTTGCTCCGGGGCCACGCGGGCGCGGTGCTGAGCGTGGAGTTCAGCGCGGACGGGCAGCAGGTGGTGACGGCCTCCGCGGACGCAACGGCGCGGGTGTGGCGAGCGGATGGCACGGGCGAGCCGGTGGTGCTCGCGGGCCACGCGGCGGGTGTGTCGAGCGCGGAGTTCAGCGCGGATGGGCAGCGCGTGGTGACGGCGTCGGAGGACGGGACGGCGCGGGTGTGGCGAGCGGATGGCACGGGAACGCCCGTGTTGCTCCGGGGCCACGTGGCCGAGGTTCGCTCGGCGGCCTTCAGCCCGGACGGGCAGCGGGTGCTGACGGCGTCGGAGGACGGGACGGCGCGGGTGTGGAATGGCCTCGGGGAGCCGGTGGTGCTCGCGGGCCACGAGGGCGCGGTGACGTGCGCGGAGTTCAGCGCGGACGGGCACCGGGTGCTCACGGCCTCCGAGGACGGGGCGGTGCGGGTATGGAGGGCGGACGGCACGGAAGCGCCGGTGATGCTCGCGGGTCCGGAGGGAGAGGTGGGAGCCGGGGCCTTCAGTCCGGACGGGGAGCGGGTGGTGACGGCCTCGAGGGCGGGGACGGTGCGGGTGTGGAGGGCGGATGGCGCCGGAGAGCCGGTGGTGCTCCAGGGCTACCTGGCGATGCTGTGGCCCGCGAAGCTGAGCGCGGACGGCGAGCGGGTGCTCACCAAGTCGCAAGAAGGGGCGGTGCGGGTGTGGAGGGTGGACGGCACGAGCGGGCCCGTGGTGCTGCGAGGCCATGAGGAAGAGGTGTGGTCCGCGGAGTTCAGCGCGGACGGGCAGCGGGTGCTCACCCGCTCGCAGGATGGGACGGTGCGGGTGTGGAGCGCGGAGGGCACGGGCGAGCCGCGCGTGCTCGCGGGCCACGTGGGAGGGGTGAGGGCCGCGGAGCTCGGCGCGGACGGGCAGCGGGTGCTCTCCGTGGCCGAGGACGGGACGGTGCGGGTGTGGAAGGCGGACGGCACGGGCGAGCCGCGCGTGCTCGCGGGCCCGGAAGCGGAGGTGGAGCTCGCGGCCTTCAGCGCGGACGCCTGGCGGGTGCTCACGGCCTCACGGGACGGGACGGTGCGGGTGTGGAAGGCGGACGGCACGGGCGAGCCCGTGGTGCTCCGAGGCCATGAAGGGCGGGTGGAGCGCGCGGCCTTCAGCGCGGATGGCGAGCGGGTGCTCACGGCCTCCGAGGACGGGACGGCGCGGGTATGGAGGGCGGATGGGACGGGTGAGCCGCTCGTGCTCGGTGGACCCGAGGGAAGAATGGAGCGCGCGGCGTTCAGCGTGGACGGCGCCCGGGTGCTCTCGGTGGTGGAGGACGGGACGGTGCGCCTCTGGACGGTGGGCACGGCCCGGCTCCAGGCCCTGCTGAGCGAGGCCGTCTCGGGAAGCCTGACGCCGGAGCAGCGCCAGCGCTACCTGCTCGAGACGCCGGAAGAAGCCCGGGCCCGCTGAGCTCAGCGGCCCTTCTTCCCACCACCCGCCTCGGGCGCCACCCCGCGCCAGAAGGTGTCCACCATGCGATCCACCCAGGGGTCCTCGGCCTCCGTGGGGACGCGCTCGTTCGTCACGTGGGCCAGGAAGTGACGGTACTGCAGGCCCGCCAGGTAGAGGCTGGCCATCACGGCGGGGTCTCCCTCGCGCATCCGGCCCTGCTCCTGCGCCCGGCGGAACCAGCCCGCCATCGTCAGGAAGGCGCGCGCGGGGGCGGACCCGTGCTTGTCATCGCCCCGCAGCTCCTCGGGCGTGAGGCCCGCCTCGCGCAGCACCGCGAAGGCCGGCACCATCTTCCGGAAGAAGGTGTCGATGGCCTGGGCGATCTCCCGCAGCTGCACCGTCAGCTCGCGCTTGTCCGGCCCTTCCTCCACCAGGGGCAGCCACGGCGGCGCGTGCCCGATGGAGAACGCCGCCTTGAGCAGCTCCCGCTTGCTGCCGAACCGCTTGAGCAGCGCCGGCCCCGACACCCCCAGACGCGCGGCGATCGTCTCCGTGCTCACCGAGGCACCGTGCTCGATGAAACACGCCCGTGCCGCTTCCAGAATCTCCTCGTCCAGGACCTGTCGGGGACGCCCCATGACTCCACTCGTTGATTGGTTAGCTAGTGCTAACTAACTAACTCCCCGAGGGGGGTGGAATCAAGTGGGCGGGGAAGGCAACCCAGCAGGATGGGTACCCAGGGTCGAGTCGAGGAACCGGCCGATGCGGACGGCCATTTCCTCGGGGAGCTCCAGCAGGGGGAAGTGGCTGCGGGCGGGGAGCTTCTGCACCTGGAACCAGGGGTGCGAGGAGGCGAAGGAGCGCTGGGCCTCCAGCCAGGCGTTGTCCTCGGGCTGAGCGTAGAGGTGGAGCGTGGGGACGGGGGGCGAGAGGGTGGCGAGCGCCTCCAGGGGGCTGCCGTACCGCGTGTACACCTTCTCTATCTCCCGCCCGCCGCGCTTCCACATGTCCTCGCCGAAGGAGCCCATGTCGTCGCGGACGAAGCGCACGACGTCCGGCGAGCCCACGCCCTGCAGCCACAGGGAGAAGAGCCCATCACGGGCCTGCCTCCACTGGGAGGACTGGAGGGCCTGGACGGCCTGGAGGAAGGGCGGGGGCGGCTCCAGCACGAGCCAGTCCAGGAGCACCAGGGCGGGGATGCGCGAGCCGAGCTGGCGCCGCAGCTCGAGGGCCCACCAGCCGCCGTGAGACAGGGCCACGGGCACCACCTGGCGCGCGCCGCTGGCGTCGATGACGGCGCGCAGGGTGTCCACCACGGTGGTGTTGTCGAAGTCGGGGCCGGGCTGCTGGGACTCGCCGTGGCCGGGCAGATCCACCACCAGCGCGCGGTGGAGCATGGAGCTCCACGGGACGAGCTTGCGGAACACCTCGCGGCTGGTGCACCAGCCGGGGATGAAGAGCAGGGCGGGCCCTCCCTGCCCCACGTCGTCATAACGGATGCGAGCCCCACCCACGCGTGTCTCGGCCATGTGTCTCCCCCCGGCGGCCCCGGCATGCCCCGGCCGCCATGGGGGCGAGTCATGCTCCAGGCGGGCCCCTGGAGGACAGGGGACGGCGGTGCGGTGGGGCTGTCGGCTGGCGGTCAAATACCCGGGTTGCGCATGCGCCCTCTCCCTCTGGGAGAGGGCGGAGGGTGAGGGCCGTTCAGGCGGCCTGGCGCGAGTCGAGCTCGGGCACGCCGAACACCTCGAGCTGCTGGACCCGGCCCTTCACGACATGGGCGCCGAGCGGCTCGAGGGCCACTTCCCCGCCAATGGCCTCGCGGCACTCGCGGGTGAGGAGCAGGGAGCGGCCCAGGGCCTTGGTGAGATCCTGCACACGCGAGGCGGTATTCACCGTGTCGCCGATGACGGTGTACTCCTGGCGCTGGGCACCGCCCACGTTGCCCACGACGGCCTCGCCGCGGTGCAGGCCCACGCCGATGCGCAGACCGGGGAACTCCCCCTGCTCGCGCATGCGGGCGGCCTCGGCGAGCATCTCGCGCGAGGCGGCCAGGGCGCGGCGCGCGTCGTCCGGCTGGTGCGTGGGCGCGCCGAAGACGATGAGCATCCCATCCCCGAGGAACTTGTTCACCAGCCCGCCGTGGGCCGCGACGATTTCACACATGCGCCCGAAGTAGAGGTTGAGCAGACGCAGCGTCTCCTCGGGGGGCTGGGACTCGGCGAGCCGGGTGAAGCCGCGGATGTCGGTGAAGCAGACGGTGACGGCGCGGCGCTCGCCGCCCTCGGGGATGCTGCCGGAGAGCAGGTGCTCCATGACCTGCTCGCTCACGTGCATGCCCAGCAGGCCGCGCACGCGCTCGCGCTCCACGGCGCTCTCGGTGAGGCGCATGAGGAGTGAGCGCATGGAGCCGCTGGCCACCATGCCGAGCGCGCCCGTGGTGACGAGGAAGATGGCCTTGGCGAGGGTGACGTAGAAGTCATACGCGCCGGTGGCGAGCATCTCCGCGGAGGCAGCGGGGCGCAGGATGAAGTGGATGACGCCGATGAGCTGGGCGGCGGCGGCCAGGCCCGCGAAGAGGCAGAGGCGGGGCTGGAGGCGGGGGATGGCGGCGGCGATGCCCACGAAGTAGAGGGCGGGCCCGCCGGCGGACAGGGCGAAGGCGGGGCCGTTGACGCCCAGGTCCAGCAGGGCGACGACGGTGCCCATGGACACGTCGACGAGCGAGGAGGCGTAACGCATCCACGGGCGGAAGCGGCCGGTGCGCAGCAGCAGCGAGACACAGGAGTACCAGAGGAGATACCCCACGGTGGCGCAGAGGATGATGGCGGGAATCTGCGAGCCGGCGACGCGGGCGACGAGCACCAGCACGGTGGCGATGACACCGGCGGTAGTGGAGACGTGGGTCACGCGCTCCTCCATGTGCCGGACGGCCTCCCCGAGCACGGCGTCGAAGCCGTCGGGGGCGGGGCTGGAGCGGGGGGAGGCGCGCATGCGGAGGGCAGGATAGCGCCTGGAGGGGGAACGCGGCAGGCCGTCAGCGTTTGGGGGTGGAGCCCACGGCCGCATCCAGCTCGGCCTGGAAGGCGCGGTGGCGGCGGAATCCCTCTCGGAAGCCGGCGAGCAGCAGGTTGCCGCGTGCCTGCTCGCCGAGCAGCCAGAGGACCTCGGCCGCGGCGGCGAGCAACTGAGCGGCCTTGCCGTAGCTGCGCCGGTGCTGGCGGCTGACGATGGTGCTCGAGCGCTTGCGGGCGAGCTCCAGACACCACTCGAGCAGCCGCTCCCGCTCGGCGGGCTCGAGGGAGATGGCGGGGAGGGCGTCGGCGTAGGCGCGGGCGAGCCACTCGCCGAGGGCCTCGTCGTGGCGCGCACCGCCCGAGTACCAGGCGCCGGCGCGGGTGCCGGACTCGAGTGCCTGACGCCAGAGCGCGTCCACGTTGCGGGGCAGCCGTGAGAGGGATTGGCCAGACAGGAGCACGAGGAAGGCGGGCACCACGAGCCCCTGGGGGTTGTCGCCAAACGTCCACCCGAGCGCGTTCTCCTTCGAGGCGAGCACGTGAGCGGCCTCCCAGTCATGGGCGAGCAACCAGGCATGGGCGAGCAGCCGGCGATCGACATGAGCGGGGACGTCGAGAGGGTCCTCGGGGTCGGGGAGCGCGGCCATGGAGCCGGAGGGGACGCGGGGTTGCTGGAGGGCGGATTCGAGGTGGCGGGCGGCCCGGCGCAGGAGGGGCTCGCGTTCGGACTCGGAGGGGAAGGTGTCGCGGAGCTCGAGGAGCCGGGAGAGGGTGGGTTGGGAGACGAAGGCCTCCCAGCGGGCGGAGCGGACGGTGCCGGGCTGGCCGAGGCGATCGGCGGCGGAGGCGAGGAAGGTGGCGACGGTGGCGCGCAGGGGGAGGGAGGAGGGGAGGACGGCGAGGGCCTCCCGTGCGGTGGTGAGCACGGCGAGCGGCGGGCCCTCGCGCTCGAGGGCGGAGAGGAGATCCACGAAGGCGCGGGGGTGGCGGGAGGGCTCGGAGAAGGCGAGCTCGCGCAGGCCGCGGGTGCCCTGGGAGAGGCGGATGGCCTCGCGCAGCCAGGCATCGGCATCGGGGCCCTCCTGCTGACGGAGGAGGGAGCTCCAGTCACGCAGGAAGAGGTCGAAGCCGGGGAGGGGCTCGGAGGAGATGTCGAGCCACTCCTGGACGAGGGGCCGGTGAGCGCGGGAGAGGAGCTGGCGCAGGGAGCACAGCTCCTTGAGGAGGACGGGGGCGCGCTGTTCGGGGGGAGCGGTGAAGTAGACGGCGCGGAGGTAGCGGGCGCGGGCCTCGGGGAAGTCGACGTGGGAGAGGTGCTCGGGGCGAGGGCCGCGGCCCTGGTCATCCGTGTATTCGAGGAGGGAGAAGAGGGCGCGATAGGCCTCGCGGGCGAGGGGATGCTGCCCGCGCTCGGAGGCCTCCTGGGCGCGCTGGAAGAGGGAGGTGAGGGGCTCGAGGAACTCGGCGTAGGGGCCAAGGGAGTCGTTCTCGGGCCAGATGTCTTCCCATTCCTTGGCCTTGTCTGGGAGGGAACGGGCCAGCTCGGAGATGTCCTCGAGCAGCGCATGAGAATGGAGCGCCGCGTGGGCGCTGGAGTCGAGGGGAGCGTGGAGGAAGTGGAGGAAGGAGAGCCGCTCGGAGGAAGGGACGCGGCTGGC
The DNA here is from genome assembly GCF_001896145.1 of Archangium sp. Cb G35. Taxonomy (NCBI): domain Bacteria; kingdom Pseudomonadati; phylum Myxococcota; class Myxococcia; order Myxococcales; family Archangiaceae; genus Archangium; species Archangium sp. Cb G35. Next base: position 328,531 of record NZ_MPOI01000002.1, on the reverse strand, counting down.
GAGGAGGCGGAGGAGGGCGCGCAGCTCCTCGGGGGAGCGGTCCGCGAGCCGCGCGTCGACGGCCTCACGGAAGTCCTTGAGGGGCAACTTCTCCACGGGAGGATGGGACAGGTCGACTCCAGCCATAGGTAAGCAGAAGATGACCTCGGCGGTCACGTTCTGCCACCCCGGGGTTGCTCGGCTGGCTCCTGGCCGGCCCATGATGGAGGCTCGGGCGGAGTCGATGATGGAGAAGAAACTGCTCTGAGCAGTTCCCCGACCTGTTGGCGAAATGAGGTGACACCATGACACATCCGCGCTTGGAAGAGCTGGAGGCGAAACTCCAGGAGGCCCGAGCCATCGGAGGGGCCAATCAGGCCAGCCCGGAGCAGTTGAGCCTGCTGCGCGCAGTGGCCAGGGACTGTCCCACGTTCACTCCCAATCTTCTGGAGCTCGCCCGGCTGTTGTTGCTGAACGAGGAAGCTGGGGTGAACGCGGATGCGGCCTTCGCGGAAATCCAGCGGCTCCTGGAGCAGGCGGTCCGCGGCTCGAAGCGCAACCCCGTCGCGGTTCTGGAGCTTGCGCACTTCCTGGATACCTTCCGCAATGCTCCTCGAGAGGCGGAGAAGCTCTATGAAGAAGGGGCGGCGGGGGCATTGAAGCTGGTCGAGGAGTCGTGGACGGCACTGCTCGACCTCTGGACGGGAGAGAACACCCGGGAATCGTTGGTGAAGGCCCTGGAACTCGCCGAGTTGGCGGAGAAGGTCTTTCCCGAATCTGGAGACATCATGCTCGCCGTGGTGACCGCGAGGAACTACGCCGCCCGAGCCGGCCTGATGGCGGCAGGAGATGAATGAGCCTCGTTCCCGAAGAACGCCTGCTAGTGTGGCCGCCTTCTAGCTTCGAGCACGTACTCCTGCCTCATGCGAATCAGCAGATTCCACAAAATCGTGGCGGCACTTCTCAGTGGATTGATCGCGTCCTGTAGCGTCACCCGGCACTCCGCCCCCACCAACGTCGAGGAACTCACCCGTCTCGTGCTTGTCATCGAAGAGGCGCCCGATGGTCGGGTCAGCCATTCCTGGCAGCCTGCCGGGGATTTCGACCTGGAACGTCACCGGGATGGGTCGTCAGGCGCCGAAGGGTTGGTCGGGCGTGTCGTGCTGGCCTCGAGCCAGCAGTCCGACTGCTACGCTCGATACCTCGAGTGCTATCGAGAGTGCCGCCAGATTCCCGTTCCCTCGGACTTCAGCCATTACATCGAGGACTTCGGAACACGTGCCGGACACGACCGATATTGCTCCGAGCAATGCATGCGGCAATACACGAGGTGCTTGAAGGCAGAGGAGCGCCGTGCTCAGGAGTTCACGACGACTGACAGCGCCGTCGATTGGTTGAAGCGCAACCACAGGGCAGTGGAGCTAGGAAGCGTGGTTGTCATCGCGGGAATCATGTTCTTCGCGGTCTCCACCGGGGCGGGCATTCTTGTCCTGGCACCGGCAGTGCTCATGACATCATCGGGCTCTTCGCTGGCTCCTCACCTCGCGGCGGTGTCGCCATGACCATCGACGAGCTCATCCTTGAAGTGCAGGGTCTTCTCGGGCGGACCATGCAGCGTGCTCGGTCCTCCGAGGAAAAGGAACTCTTCAGGGTCGCCGCTGCGGCGCTCATGTTCATCTCGGAGAGCGGCACTGTCCACTCGTTCGAGGACTACCTCCAGTTCCGCAAGGGGGCTCCACCCTACGCGGTGGCGGCTTTCAAGACCCGCGAGGAAGCGGATGTCTGGCTGCGGCATCACCCCGCGCCTCCTCACGGCACTTTCGTTCTGATCGCGGACGAGTACCACATCGTCATGCATGTCCGAGAAGTCGATGACCGGCAGCTCTTTCCTCATCCCATCCTCGAGGGCTACCTCGAGCAGCTTCAGCAGGCGGTTCTTCCCGGCACCCTTCCTTCCTTCGAGACGCGCGGGGAGGCGGAGGCCTGGTTGAAGGGGCAGCCCGAGCCGCTCCAGAGTGCCTTCATGGTGATCGCGGGCAGGCGCCATGTGGCGTTGTATCACCGCCATCTCGACCATTACTCCATCCACCTGCTCCCCGAGCCAGGGACCGGCCTCTCGGGTTGAGGGCGGGGAACGCCGTTGGGCGCTTTATGGCCGAGCGTCTATCCAGGAGCTGTGCGAGTTTCCGGGCCATGACCTTTGACCATTTGAAGTTCATCGAAGCCGAGCTCCAGATGCCGCTCATGAAGCTTCCGGTGCGCACGAGCCTCATCGAGCTCGAGCGGGCACGGGTGCTCTGGTCCCCGGCCTCCACACTCACCGAGGCGCAGCTGCGTGACGCGGGAGAGGTCACCGACATCATCGCGCCCAACCTCCTGCATGGAGGTGGAATGAAGGCCGCCGCGGCGGCCCACCCGCGTGCACGCCTCTGGGGCCCGGTGGGCATCAAGGAGAAGTTCCCCGAGCTCTCGTGGCACGGAATCCTCGGAGCCGATCCCTGGCCGTACGATGACGAGCTTCGTCACGTGGCCGTTGGAGGAATGCCTGACTTCAACGAGAGCGTGTTCCTGCACCACCGTTCGAGGGTGCTGCTCGTGAGCGATCTGGTCTTCAACATCGACGAATCACAGTCACGCGGCATTGGCCCCTGGCTGATACTGCATCTGTTCGGCACGTATCGCCGATTGGGCGTCAGCCGCCTGTTCCTGAAGCACGTGAAGGATCGAGCCGCGTTTCAGGAGTCCATCGAGCGGATCGCCGCGCTCGATTTCTCGCACGTCGCACCCGCGCATGGTCGCGTGGTGTCGGAAGAGGGAAAGCAGAAGCTGCTCGCCGCGCTGCGCGAGCGGGGCTACACGGCCTGAGAAGCGGTCCCGGATCACCGTGAGCTCAACGAAACCCTTCCGGGTTGACCTCTGAACCCATGTCAATTTCAGCGGAATACCTGCTTTCTGTTGCTCGGAACTACTGGCGTTCGGACCATGAGTTCGATGGCAAGCTGGAGAGGAGCCCCGAGCTGGAGAGATTCCAGGGGTTGTGGGAAGAGAAGCTCGAGAAGATCGATGAGTGGTGGGTGCTCCATGACAAACTCCGGGCGGTGTTGCCCCACCTGAATATCGGGGATGCCACAGCCACCGTTGATGCCTGCTTCCGCTGTCTCGTCTATGCGGATCCGCAGCTCGTGTCTGAAGACCCGGAGGATGAGCTTCGGTCTCGCTGCTGGGCCGTTGTCGGCTGCGTCAGCATTCTGGCGCCTGTCTATACGGTTTATGGCGTACAGTATGATTACAGAGGTCGGGAATGGATCGCCCGGAGGGTCTTTTTCGATCCATTGCCACCTGAGATGCGGGCTCCCTCGGAGATCGTCGCCAGGAAGCTCGAGGAGCTGTTCGGGGTAGAGGCCCTCCCTCGCGAAATCGCCGAGACCCGAATCCCGTTGATCGTGCAGCGACGGGAGCCGCCTGATACCACGCTCTTTCATGCGCTCTTCACGAGCCGTCCCGAGAGCGTGCCTCTCTAGCGGACGGCTGAAGGAAGACGCCTGCGATCCGCGCGCCGCCCGGAGTGCCAGGCCCGTGCACAGTCGAAGATGGAAGGAACGCCCTGGGAGGTGGATCGGAGGTGATGGCGCGAGTCACGTGAGCCGGGGTGACCGGGAAGGTCGAGCAGTCCTTGCCCGGACATGCGGGCTCCTCTACCCTGCGGTCCTCCCCATGGAGTCCGCGTGCGCCCACGTCCCTGGTCCGTCCTGCTCTGGGTCCTCCTCCTGTCCACGGCGGCCATGGCGCGGGAGACGCGGCAGGGGACCGTGCTCGTCGCGGGATACCCAGGAGAAGCGCCGCCCGTGCTCTACGTGGCCGCGCGGGTGTCCACGCTGGTGGACTTCGAGGGCCTGCTCGAACCGCGCGTGGCCCTGACGCCGGAGCTGGGCGAGCGCCTCGCGGTGCTTCCCGTGGGAGCGCGCTCGCTGGTGGTGGTGCCCGTGCGCGACCTGGCGCGTGGAGAGCGCGTGCTGCTGCCGGTGACGGGGCGGACGGAGGCCGGCGAGCCCCGGGCGCTGACGCTGGCGCTCGTCACCCGGGAAGACGAGGTGGACGTGCAGGTCCAGGTGTCACTCGGGGGGGCCGGGCCCCGGGTGCTGGAGGCCGCGGCGGAGGGTGGAGCGGGCACGGTGGCGGGGATGTTGCTCGCGAGCCATGAGCCGGGGGCGGGCCCGGGGCCGTCGCTCGTCATGCCCGGCGAGGGCCTGTGGCTCATGGGGGCTGACGGGGTTGAGGGTCGGCTTGAATCAGTTCTCCGGGTGGACCGTGGGCGTCTCTTCGTCACCGTGGCTGTCAGGTTCAAGACGCGACCCCCCCGTCCATGGCGCCTTGGCCGGGCCCGGGTGGAGGCGGGATGCTGGAAGGAGCGCACGAGGGCGAATGTGGCGCTCCCCGTCGTCGTCACCTCCGCCATCTCCGGAGCACGAGTGCAACGCCACACCTTGGCTACCTGGCTGCCGGAAGGGGCCGGGTGTCTGTCGTTGACCTTGGAGGAGGACGGTCCCCGGACACTGCACATCCATGACTGGAGGTTTCCTCCATGACGAATCCCTTCCATCCGGATCTGATTCAACCCGGAGATATGGTGCGGCACTACCGGGTGGTGAGCCGCCTCGGTAGCGGTGGCTTCGCGAACGTCTTCCTGGTGGAGCACGGAGGGGGGCTCTACACACTGAAGATCGCGTCCCGCCCACCGGGGGATGAGGACGAGGCTCGGGAAGACGAGCGGGCCTTCCGCGAGGCGATCTCCCTGGGGCACTTCCGGCACCCCAACCTGTTGACCGTCCGCGAGCTGGGCCGCTGGCCGGAATTGGAAGGGGGTCACTTCTTCTTCGTCACCGACTACGTCCCCGGCTCCACCCTCAACACGTGGCGTTGGGAGACGCGGGCCCCGCTGAGACGATTCATCCGGGTGCTGGTCGAGCTGCTCCTGGTGGTGGCGGAGCTGCACGAGCGCGGCGTGTGCCACCGCGACATCAAGCCCGACAACGTCCTGGTGAGGGAGGGCGATGACAAGCCGTTCCTCATCGACTTCGGCGCGGTGTTCCTGCCCGGGGCGTACACGCTGACGCGCGAGCTCCCGCCGGTGACGTTCCACAACATGCCGCCCGAGGTCGCCGCCTTCCTGCGAGGGGGAACGTGGGAAGAGGGCGCGCACTTCCCCGCGAGTCCCGCGGCGGATCTCTACGCCTTCGGCGCCCTGCTCTACGAGGCGCTCACGGATTGCCACCCCTTCAACCCGCGCCTGCCGTTGGACAAGCTCCTGCTCGCCATCGAGTTCGTCCCACCGGTGGAGCCCGGCCAGTTGGATCCCCGTGTACCGCCGGGCCTGAGCAGCCTGGTGATGAGGCTCCTGGCCAAGGACCCGGCGCAACGGCCCCCGAGCGCCCGGGCCGTGCACGAGGAGTTGATGCGGTTGTTGGAGGGCGAAGGGGACACGGAGGCCTGGACGGAGCCGTATGCCTTCGCCACGGAGGAGGGAGCAGCGGCTCCACCCGGGGAGTCCCGGTCCGAGGAGGAGGCGGTGGGCACGCGGGAGGTTTCCGAGTCACCCCCAGTGTCCGAGAGCGCCGCTCCGGCGGCCTCTGAATCTGTTGGGGCAGGCAGCGCGGAGCGGGGTGCCGAGCGGACTCCCAGCGGGTGGAGGAGGGGACTCGCGGTGTTCGCCTTCGTGTTGCTCCTGATCGGGATAGCGTGGGGCTTCGGCCGCACGGTGTTCGCGTCCGCCCAGGAGGCGGTGTGTCCCGGCGCGGCATCCACCGCGTTGGTTCCGCCAGCGCCTTCCGAGAAGGGATGCGAAGCCTTGCTCTTCACTCCACCGAAGTCCTTCCTCGACACCCGCGCACTGCTCTGTGCCGCCTCGGTGCACTTCCTGGCCTGCTCGGGGGCACCCGTTCGCCCCGATGCTGGAGGTTTCCTCGAGCAGTGCCCTCCCGAAGCCCGTCAGACGGCCGTGCGGATGGGCCTCGAGGTGTCCTTCACGGATGTCGAGCTGGTGACCGGTGTGGAAGTTGGCACCGAGTCGAATACGGGCTTCTTCAACGTCAGGAGCGGACCCATGGAGGGATGGATGTTCCTACCCGGTGATGAGAGAAGCTACCGGGTGACGGGTGAGGCGAAGGTGTTCCAGAATCGGTTCTACGTGCAGTTCGACCGGATCTACCTCGACGCGCTCTATCCGACGCCCGGCCGCGTACCGTCCCCCATCTGCGCCGTGGTCGTGAGCGAAAGGGAGCCGACGAAGAAGTTCGGGGTGCTGACGTACGAGAGCGAGCATCCCCTCGGGGCCGAGATCGATCCCGCCAAGGTGGTGTATCGCGGCGCCGACTCCACCATTCTCAACGCTCATATGGCGGACGTATACGTCCAGCTCCCCGGCCGCCAATATCCGAGGTAGGGCCTCGATCCGAAGCAGGGCCCCTCTGGCCGCGAGGTGTACCGGCTGGTCCGATGGTTGGACCCGTCGCGGAAGGTCACAGGGGGGAAGGAGACCCACGGGAGGGTCTCCCGTACCGCTGGGGACCCGAGGGGTCGTAGGAGGGCTTGAGTGAATCGCGGCGCGAGCTAACCTGGTCGAATGGCCGCAGCTGTCGAGCACTCGATTCTGAATCTTCCCGGTGAGCCCCGCATGCTCGATGCCGTGCGCGCGGGCCTCGCGAGCGCGGAAGAGGTCCTGCTCGCCGTCTCATTCACCCGCTGCAGTGGGTTGCAGCTCCTCGTCGAGCCACTCCAGGAGGTCGCGAAGCGAGGCCGCGTCAGGGTTCTCACGTCCACCTACCAGCAGGTGACTCAGCCCGAGGCGTTGGAGGCCCTCCTGGAAATGGAGGGTGTCGAATGCCGGGTCCAAGGAGGCTCGACCGGCTTCCACTCGAAGTTCTGGTGGTTTCGCGGAAAGAGTGGCGCCGAATGTTGGGCGGGATCCTCCAATCTCACGAGAGGTGGGCTCGCCACCAACCTCGAGTGGAACATCCGTTCCCTGGAGGAGGCGCGTATCGAGCAGACCCGGCGGCAGTTCGATGCCCTCTGGGGCCGCTCCGATGTGCAGCCTCTCTCACGCGAGCTGATCCACCGCTACCGCTTGCACCGGCGGCCCGAGCGCCCGGCACCCACTCCTCTCTTCCTGGCCGCCGATGAGCCGCGGCGGGCACCCCAACCCAACCCGGCACAGCAGGAGGCCCTGAAGAAGCTGGCCGAGCTCCGTGAACGGGGGGAGCGGCGTGCCGCTGTCATCGCGGCCACCGGCCTGGGCAAGACATACCTGGCGGCGTTCGATGTCGCTGCCAGCGGGGCCAGACGGGTTCTGTATGTCTCGCATCGTCTCGAGCATCTCACGCAGGCCATGCGGGCCTTTGGCCTGGTGCTCGGGAAGAAGCACCTCGGGCTCGTGGGTGGGGGTCAGGTGGCGGCGGACGCGGACATCGTCTTCGCGACGGTGCAGAGCCTTCGCGGCAATGCCACGCTGCTCGGACGCCGCTGGGACTACGTCATCATCGATGAGTTCCACCACGCGGAGGCCTCTGGCTATCAGCCGCTGCGCAAACTCATCGAGCATGCGTTCTTCCTGGGGATGACGGCGACTCCCGAGCGCCAGGACGGGCACGATGTGCTCGAGTGGTGCAACTGGAACATCGCGTACGAGATCCGCCTTCCCGAGGCGATCGATCGGGGCTGGCTGCTCCCGTTCCACTACTTTGGCATCGCGGACGAGACCGTCGACTTCGCGAGCATTCCCTGGCGCAACGGGAAGATTCCCATTGAGGACCTGGAGCGGGAGCTCTCGATCGACGCGCGCGCCGAGCTGGTGCTCGAACAGGCTTTGCTCCACGGCTTCGATGGCCCGAAACGAGCGACCGTCGGCTTCTGCGCCAGCATCCGGCACGCGGAGTTCATGGCGAAGGCCTTCAACGCGCGGAATCAAAACGCCGTGGCGGTCTCGGGAAACCAATCCGTCGAGGAGCGCGAGCTCATCTACCGCCGGCTGGCGGACGTGACGGATCCGCTCGAGTGGCTATTCGTCGCCGACGTGCTGAACGAGGGCGTGGACATCCCGGCCATCAATTCGCTGCTGTTCCTCCGGCCAACGGATTCGGCGGGACTGTTCCTCCAGCAGCTTGGACGAGGGCTGCGCCTCTTTCCCGAGACGGAGGTCCTGACCGTTCTCGACTTCGTTGGCCATCACCGGAGCAGCTGGATCACCTTGCAGGCGCTCCACGACCCGAAGGGGACGGGGACGCGAGTGGACGTCGTCGAGGGGTTTACCCTCAAGCCGCCGCGAGGCTGCGAGGTGGTGCTCCAGAGACGTACGCGGGAAATCCTCGCGAAGATTCGCCGGCTCACGACGCGGCAGCGCTGTGACGAGGCCTACCGCCTGCTTCGGGACGAGCTGGGACGCCCTCCGCTTCCCGTCGATCTCTGGCTCCGCGAGGAACTGCCGGAGCTGAAGGACTTCCGTGGGGCCTATGGCTCATGGCTGAAGTGCCAGGAGGACCAAGGGGACTCTCCCGCCTGGGCGAAGGGGCTGCCGGAGGACCATCCCGTCCACCAGCTTCTCTCGGCGGCAGAGACCGACTGGCAGGCCCAACGGGTTGGACCCTATGCGCTTTTGTGGGGGCTGGCCGCGCAGCCTGACGATCCACGGGCGGGTTATGAGGAATTCTTCCGCCGGTACCCCCAATGGGAGGGAGAGCATAAGCCGTTGGACAGTTCCAAGGCATGGTTGACGCTGAGCAAGAAGGTACCGGCGGCGGTTTTCAATGGGGAGCGGTTGGCGAGTTCCATCACCACCACGCTCGGCTCGGAACTGTTCGAACAAGTGGAAGGGCGTCTGCTGTACGCCGTGAACAAGGATCATCAGGAGCGTCACGGAGGCGTACTCCGGACTCCTTCGGATCTGGCCCGGTACGGGCAGTACACACGGCCGGAGATCGTCCGCCATTTTGGAGCTCAGTACGACCCCGCGCGCCACAACATGGGCATCCTCTGGTTCGAGCAGCGTGGCGTCATCATCACCAAGCTCGATACGAGCGGCGCGAAGGAGGGTCAGCGCTACCTCAACCGTTTCATCACGAACCGGCGTTTCTCGTGGAGTAGCCAGCCCAAGATGACCCGGACGAACGAGATGGGCCGGAAGGTGCTCGAACACGAAGGGCGCGGCTTGACGCTGTACCTGTTCGTCCAAGGGCGCTCGCATGAACCCGCCCTGTACATGGGTGAGGCAAGGTTCGTTGCGGCCGAGGGGAACGAACCCATGGCTATCACCCTGGCGTTGGATCGGCCCGTTCCGGACGACGTGCAGCGCGAGCTCAGGGTGGAACTCCCGGACGAGGAAGAGCCCATCTGAGCGGTGGGTGTCCCTTTACTGATGTTTTTGGAACTTCGCCTGCAACTCGACCGCGAATAGACCTGGGTCGAGCTGTAGGCTGTCCGCCGTGACCCTGTCCGGCAGGGCATTGAGTGTTTCGATGAGTTGCCGGGCAATCGCGTGGATGTCAGTGAGCATGCGGAGCTTTGGTGTCGCGCTCTCGATATCGTACAGGCGCGCGATACGACAGTTCTCCCTTTTTGCCGCGAAGAGCAACTCGGAGAGATTCATGTGAATTGGCCGCTCGAAAGATGCGCGCGTCGCCCTCACATGGACGAAGACAGGTGGTGCACCTTCGATCCATTTGGCTGCGTGTACTTCGTAGTCGTATGCCGAGCGTGGGCGTGCTTGCGAAACCCACTGGAAGTCGTCATCGATATGGCCAGTGGCAGTGAGCCATGCTCCGAAAAACTCCTTGCCTCGCTGACGAGTTTCCTCGGCGGCGAGAATGCGCCGGTGCCAGTCCTCGGGTGAGAGGATACCCGTCCGGCTGGGAGTGTGTGCATTGGTAGAGGCGAGAGCGCCGGTGTCGAAGAGAATATCTTCGATCGTGTCGCCAGAGATGAATGCATCGAGCGGGTGCTCCCTATCGCGGTAAATACCCATGGTGCTGGTGCGCAGATGGGCCATGGCTATCTCTGAGACCTCAATCATGAGGTGCTTGGCAGGAAGTTCGAAGCGCTCGGCGATGGCTGCGTGCAACTCGGCATCTTCAGCGGCTGATACAAGGGTAAGCGTCACGGCTCGTGGTCGCTCGTTGCCTTCGAAGGCCATGATGGCGAAATCATTATCTGCGAGTTTGCCATAGCGACCCGGCTCCTCCGCCGGTTCATGGATGGACTCACCTTTGATGTGCCAGTTCCTTGAACCCAGTGCGCGCATGGTTATTCGCGTTAGCCGGTGCGCTGGCCTCACTCCGGGGCCAACGATGAGCAAGGGGAAGAGCACTTGGTCATGAGAGCGCTGGAGCCCAGGGTAGAATCTCTCGATGAAGATCTCGTGATTGAGACTGATCGATCGCTGGTTGGAGCGCATCGAGTGCACCTTGAAAAACGACAGATCTGGCCAAGTCAGCACTTTGATGGCGATCTTGGTTTCGCTCATGGTGCAGGGTACACCACGCCAGCCGTCGTTTTGTCCAGAGTGACTTAATAAGTGGGATAGCTTCTGGTGGACCTGCAACAAAGCCGGGAATTGCTAACCTCTCGACTTCGCACCCGTCGGCAAGGCGAAGTTCCTCCATGAAAGCGCCGAGTCAGACCTACGAGGCCCTCACGCAACCGCTTCCCATCGACGCCGTCGGGCCCGACGGCAAGAAGCGGCCGATTCAGCTCTTTCCAAAGGTCGGGGCCCTCAAGGACCCCGGCCTGGAGGCGTTCAAGGTCTACTTCCCGCACTTCCTCGGGAATCGGCGCGGCGGCGATCTCCTGACTCCAGAGCTGGGCACGTCCCTTCACGCGCTTCTGGAAACAGAGGATGAGCAGCAGCGCGCTGGAATCGTCCGCCGCGTGGCGCGGGAAGAAATCCCGGAGACCTTTGGCAGGTACCTCGAGGTCATCCGGTCCTTCGACGTCACCGTGCACCCCGAGGCTCGCACGATGCAGGTGTCCCTGGAGCTGAAGCCGCACGGGGCCGGGTGGGTGTCGTGGAGCTTCGAGGTGCACGTTGCTCCGCGAGAGGAGGGCAGGGGAGAGGTGGAGGCCAGGCCTCGTCCGAGTCCCGATGCGATGAAGGACCTCCGGGCCGCGGAGCTCATCCGCGTTGCGCGGCACTACTACCCGGCGGGGTATCCCGTGTGGGAGGACGACGATGAGGCGCCCGAACCCGCCTATCGGCGGACGCCCGAGTACCAGCGGTGGCGCACGCTCCGGGAGAAGAGCCGGGACGATTGGAAGCAATGGAATGATTTCTTGAGGGGGGCGCGGTCCTCCTTCCCGGGCCACCATGTCTGTGATGTGACGCATCCCTGGGCGGATGCCTGCTCCCGTTGTTGCGTGTACCTGAAGAGCCCTCGGCCAGACGGCGGTCATGCCGTGACCCGGGTAGTGGGGGCCGTGAGCATCCTCGCGCCGCTGTACCTGGTCTACGTGACCACTGATACGGTGCGGCCCGGCGACACCGCCTTCCTCCAGCCGCAACTCGACTTCGCTCCCACTGGCGAGGCGAAGTCCTCCGCGGACACGCTGGCCCGGCTCATCGAGCAGGTGTTCGGCTACCAGCCCTTCCCGATGGAACTGGCGGATGTCCCCCTGCCGGAACTCCGGGTCGAGTCTCTGCACGAGTCCGCCACGCTCCTCGGAGCCCTCTTCGCGGACCGGGGCACGCTGGCCAACCTGCCCTGAGCGCGGTGGGCGCGGGCAGAACGTCCACCCGGTCAGGGGCGGGCCTGGGCGAGCCGCCCCATCCGCTTCTTGAGCCAGAAGATCGGAACCTGGCAGTACTCGCCGAGCCTGCCGGAGCCGTCCGGCCGCATCAGCTCCTCGAGCTCGCGCGCCATGGCGGCTTCCGTCCAGGTGGTGCCGGGGTACTTCCGTTTCATCGCCTCCAGGAAGCCATCCAGGGTGGCTTGCCGGTTGTTCTTCAAGAGGGCATGGTTCAGGTTCAGCGTCTGGTTGAGGTCGCCATCGATGGCGGAATCCTGGGACGCGATGGTTCCATCCGCGAGGAAGCGCACGAGCCTCTCGCAACCCTCGTCCGTGGGGTTTACCTGAATGGGGCTGTCCCCCTTCCGGGTGTCACAATGTTGCTGCCGCTGCGGGCTGCCCTCTCCTCCCTTGCACGCGCCGAGGAGGTTCTTCCAATCGAGCTGGCGATGGCGGGTTGCGGGAGCGCTCTGCGAAGCCCAGTGCTCGATCTTCATCCCCTCCGGTTCGGGCTTGATGCGCTGCATGCAGTAACAGCACAGGAAGCCCTGCTCCCGGGCGAGGCGTTCGCGCAGCTCATCCTTCACTTTCTGCGGAAGCCCTTCGTAGGTGGCATGGGGCGTGAGCCGGTACTCCAAGAGGCTCTTGGGCTCCTGACCCTTGCGGATGTAGCGCATCTCAGGCGTCCAGGAACCCGATGAGGGCGCGGAGACGGACTACTTCCGAGTCCTGTTCTCCGAGCTGCCGCGCCAGCTCCTCCAGGGCTCGGCGGGCCTCGGGCAACTCCTCCCGGTCGATCATCCTGGCAATCTCCTGGATGCGTTGGGCCGTGGCCTCTGGCCGTTCGGGAACTCCCATGACCTCGGTGAGAATCGAATTGCTGTCCCTGCCGAGCGTACCGGCGGAGGGCTCCGCACGCTGGAACCTGTCGAGCAGGACGACGGATTCGGCGGGAACCTGGCTCAGCACCTGGGGGGAGTGTGTCGTCAGGATGAACTGGCAGTTGGGAAACGTCTTCCGGAGCCGTTCCACGACCAGTCGCTGCCAGCCGGGGTGGAGGTGCAATTCGATCTCATCGATCATGACCACGGCCTCTCCCAGGAGCGGGTTCTCGAGCGAGGGATTGGCCATGGCCAGCCGTCGCCCGAGGTCCCCCGCCATGGCCAGCAGGGTCTTCTCTCCATCCGAGAGTTGGTTGACCTCGAGCCGGGCATCGGGGGCATCGTCCTTCAGGATCACCATGCGTTGAGGGGCTCGCTCCACCTGGATGCCCCACATGCCCGGCACGAGTCCGGCGATGGCGCCGCGCACCGCTTCGAGCTGACCATCCCGGTACCCGTAGTCCTCCAGCCTGCGGCTCTGCTGGTTCTCCAGGTCCTCTCGTTCCCGGAACCACTCGAAGAAGAGACGGAAGTTCCTGCCTCCGCCTTCCAGCGCTTGATCGAACGCGGAGAGAGGCCCGAACTCATGCTGCTCCCGGATCCGGGAGGGAACGTCCGGTGCGCGGTTGACCGGGTAGTAGATCGCCAGCGGGAGTTGATACCGCCCGAGGGCATTCTCCTCCTGCACGTGGGTGATGATCTCCTTCAATCCGGTGAGGTTGCTCGACACGTTTCGGGGCATTCCCTTGCGCACGAGCGCGAGGGACCACTTGATGAGTTTTTCCCCGAACGCCGCCTCGACCGAGTTGAGGGTGTGGGGTTGCCCATACTGGATGTCCGATTCGTAGAACCGGCGGCCATGCCCCGTGCCGGACATGATGCCCGAGGAGACCTGTGAGAGCAGTACCGCGAGGCAATCGAGGATCGAGGTCTTGCCAGCCCCGTTGGTTCCGACGAGCACGGTCATCGGCCCGTTGAACTCCAAGGTGAGCTCGCGGAAGCCGCGGAAGGAGGTCATTTCGAGACGGCGGACCTTCATTCGGAGAACCGACTCCCAGTCAGGGGTGCGCGACGCTACAACCGTGTCGCCCCGAGTGCGAGAAAAGCATCGCCTGCCCCGCCCGGACACGCGGCCACCAATGACGTAGCCTGCGTCCCATGCCTCCGCTCGCTCTCCGGAAGGGGCCTGGTGCCTTCCGCAAATGGCTCTTCGTGGGCCTCGGTGTCTCCACCTTCGGCCTCTATGGCGTGGCCTTCGTGGTGGACCGCTTCGGCCAGCACGAGCGCGCCGTCCCCTCCGATGTCCTCGTGGTGCTCGGCGCTCGCGTCCTTCCCGGCGGCCAGCCCTCTCCCGCACTCCGCGCTCGCATCGAGAAGGCCGTCGAGCTCTACCACCAGGGACTCGCCCCCCGGCTCCTCTTCTCCGGCGGCGTGGGCGTCAACCCTCCCGCCGAGGCCCGCGTCATGCGCGACCTCGCCGTCAGCCTCGGCGTCCCTCCAGACGCCTGTCTCCTCGAGGATCAGAGCCACTCCACCGAGCAGAACGCCCGCTTCTCCTCCGAGTTGCTGCGCTCGCTCGGCGCCCGGCGCGTCATGGTCGTCTCCGACCCCTACCACCTCCTGCGCGCCCGCCAGTACTTCCGCCTCCACGGCTTCGAGGTGGCCACCAGCCCCGCCTTCCTCACCGAGCGCAACCTGCGTTTCGTCGATCGCGTCTACTGGACCGTCCGCGAGGCCGCCGCCCTCCTCCTCCATCCCCGCGTGCTCCTCGCTCGCAAGCCTTCCTGAGTCCCACTCCCGGGACTGTCTTCCCCCCTCCGGGTCTACCGGGGGGGTGGGTTGTGTCCGCCCGTCCCGGACGGCTATACCGCGCCGCCATCTCCCCGCTGTCGCCTGAAGAGAGGCCGAGCGATGCGCATCGCCTGGAGTTGGACTGTCGCCGCCGTGCTGGTTCCCCTGCTGGTGTGGGCCGCCCCCAATCCCTCACAGGACTTCGAGGCCGCGGCCCAGGAGGAGTCCGGGCCCTCCTTCAACTGGCAGCCCGGTCCCCGCAAGGTGGAGCTCGGCCATGAGCTGACGTTGGACCTGCCCGAGGAGCACCTCTTCCTCGAGAAGGCCGAGGCCGCGACGCTGCTCGAGATGAACGGCTCCTTCTACAATGACAACCTGCTCGGCGTGGTGACGTCCAAGGACGAGTCCTCGTCGTGGATCGTCATCGTCCGCTACGAGGACGAGGGCTACATCAAGGACGACGAGAAGATCGACGCCCAGGAGCTTCTCACCGCCATCAAGGAGGGCACCGAGGAGGCCAACAAGGAGCGCGTGGAGCGCGGCTTCAAGCCCCTGCACGTGAAGGACTGGTCCGAGGCCCCCCACTACGACAAGGCCCGCCATCACCTCATCTGGGCGTTGGATGCCTTCTCGGACAATGGCACCTCGGTGAACTACAGCACGCGCGTGCTGGGCCGCCGCGGCTATGTGTCCATGAACCTCGTGGTGGACCCCGTGGGCCTCGCCGACAGCAAGCCCCACATGGCGAAGCTGCTCGAGAGCACCCGCTTCAACCCGGGCGCGCGCTACGAGGACTTCCAGGAGGGCACCGACAAGGTCGCCGAGTTCGGCCTCGCGGGCCTGGTGCTCGGTGGCGCCGGCGTGGGCGCCGCCAAGCTGGCCAAGGTGGGTGTCCTCGCCAAGTTCGGCAAGTTCTTCGTGGCCCTCCTCGTCGCCGGCAAGAAGGCCATCATCCCCCTGGTGCTGGTCATCGGCGCCCTCGTCTCCAAGCTCTTCGGTGGGAAGAAGACGGAAGCGGCCCCTCCCCCCGCCAATCCGGGCGAGTAGTCCCGCGAGCCGCTGGTACACTCCGGCGGCCATGTCCCGGAAGCCTCCACATCCCCTCGTCAAGCTCGCCTTCCACGTCGAGCACAACGTCGAATCCTGGGGCTGGCGCGTCCGGCGCAAGCTGGGGCTGGCGCGTCCGCCGCGCATCCTGCCGTACCGCGGCTACGGCTCCTCCCGCCAGTGCGTCATCAAGGCCCGCGTGCTGGAGAACCGGCACGTGCGTCCGCCCTGGAAGCGCCACACGCTGCTGGGCAGCGCCATCGCCTCGTGGAAGCGCTACAACACCGTGGAGATTCCCCGCGCCCGCGTGCTGGCCCGCTGGGGCGAGCACCGCTGGGAGGGCACCACCGACGAGGAGGGCTTCCTCGAGCTGTGGGTGGAGCCTCCCCCCGAGGCGAAGGCCGGCTGGAATGACGTGGAGCTGGAGCTGCTCTCGCCCTCGCCCGAGGGGGTGGCGCGGGTGCGCGCCCCCGTGCTCCTCGCCGGCCCCGAGGCCCAGTTCGGCGTCATCAGCGACATCGACGACACCGTCATCGTCACCAACGTCACCAACTTCCTCAAGCGCGCCTGGACGCTCTTCCTCACCGAGCACCGCACCCGGCTGCCCTTCGAGGGCGTGGATGCCTTCTACGAGGCCCTCCACCAGGGCAGCACCGGCGCGGCCCTCAATCCCATCTTCTATGTCTCCTCCAGCCCGTGGAACCTCTACGAGCACCTGGACGAGTTCCTCGGGCTGCACCGGATTCCCTCCGGGCCGCTGCTGTTGCGCGACTGGGGCCTGAGCCGCACCGGCTTCGCGCCCGGCGGCGGGCACGGGCACAAGCTGGAGAAGATCCGCGGGCTGATGAGCACGCTCGAGTCACTGCCCTTCATCCTCATTGGCGACAGCGGGCAGGAGGACGCCGAGCACTACCGCACCATCGTCCGCGAGTTCCCCGGCCGCATCCGCTGCGTCTACATCCGCAACGTGTGGCACCGCACGGGGCGCGAGAAGGAGCTGGCCTTCATCGCCGCGGACATCCGCGCCGCCGGCAGCGAGATGCTCACCGTGGATGACACCGTGACGGCCGCCCGCCACGCCGCGAGCCAGGGATGGATTCGCTGGCAGGAGGTCGCCGAGGTCCAGGCCCACCAGGCCGAGGACGTCCAGGCGCGCACCCTGCTCGACAAGCTGGACCGCGAGCACGGCTGAGCCTCGCGCCCTCCTCGGGTGGGGGCTCTCAGCACATGGTCGATGCATCCAGTACCATGGCGTTTCTCCCATGTTGCTTGAATTCCGCGAATGCCCATGCCACACCCCGGCTCCCCCCAACCCCGAGGTGGATGATGATGGGTCGCAAGTTGATGGAGAAGCTGCTCGTGCTGCCGGTGGCGATGCTGGCCGCCTGTGGTGGTGACGTGGCCGGGACGGAGCAGGCCGTGGAGCTGGGCGAGAACACCCAGGGCGTGCTGTACGCGCCGCCCGCGCCGGCCAGCGGCAACATCCTGGACGCCACCACGAACCTGGGTCCGGTGACCCTGGGCGGCGCGGTGCAGACGTACTTCACCACCAATCCCCAGTACTACTCGTTCAAGCTGCAGGTGCCGGCCAACTCGGTGGTGGGCCTCGAGGTGACGCACCTGGGCAGCTCCATGTACCTGGACACGGGCCTCTTCGTGTACGGGCCGAAGAACGCGGCCGGCAGCTATGGCACCACGGTGCGCGCGCAGGACGATGACGCGGGTTATGGGCAGCTGAGCAAGCTGGGCGCGGTGGCGCTGGCGCAGGGCGGCGAGTACCTCGTGGTGGTGAGCTCCAGCAACGGCTCGGGCAAGCAGTTCCGCCTGCAGACGTCCTGCGCGGCTGGCTCGTGCACGTCGCTCACGCTGCCTCCGGCTCCCGCGGGCTACCAGCTCACGCTGTCGGAGCAGTCCATCACCTCGCAGCTCCAGTCGACGCTGGCCACGGGTGAGACCGCGTACACGTATACGTCGGGCTCGCTGCGCCGGTTCGATTTCGCGTGGCCGTACTCGGGCGAGCCCACCCTGGCCCAGGCGGACGCGGCGGTGCTCGGCATCCAGGACTATGACTATTCCTACGGTCACACGACGGGCACCGTGCTCACCTATGCCCAGCTCCACGGCTACCTGTATTCGGAGTTCCAGCCGCTGCACGCGCAGATCCTCTCCACGTATGGCAATGGCGTGGAGAACGTGCAGGTGATGACGCACTACTACGATCGCCTGGTGGCCGCCGGTTCGACGGGCTGGTTCCGGCTCAACGTCATCCTCTTCCCGCAGTCGAAGAAGATCATCGTCTTCGAGCAGACGGCCTACGAGACCTGAGTCGCGCGGGCTCCCTCTCCCCCTGGGAGAGGGCGGGGGGGTCGTTCCCAGGTGGCCAACACGCTTGTTGGCCAACAGCCCTGTTGTCCATGGAGCGGGCGAGGGCCTCAGCGGCAGTCGGAGTCCGAGTCGTCCGCGCGGCCGTCCGCGTCGTCATCCGCGCCGTTGGCGCAGCGGCCGGTCTCTCGGGGCACGTACTCGTTGATGTGCAGCGTGTAGCGGATGGGCGAGGCCGTCTCCGTGCTGTTCATCCCGTCCACCACCACCAGCACCCGCTGCCCCTTCTCCAGCATCAGTTTCACCACCGGCGCGCCCGTCTTCCCCGCCGTCCGGCTCGCCGAGCAACCCAGCTCCAGCCCCCGGCACCCCGTCAGCACGTACAGCGCGTTGCCGTAGCCCCCGCCCACCGTGTCGAAGACGAAGGTGCCCGCCTTCGGCGCCGTCCACAGGTGCGCCCGGTCATGCTGCAGCAGTGCGCCGCACGTCCCCTGGAAGCCGTCTCCCGCCTGCGCCGTGTCCCCGGAGTACGTCACCGGCAGCGCGCTTCCCAGGTCCGTGTCCGCGCATCCGCGCCCGTCACAGAAGGGCTCGCCCTGGCAGTCCGTGTCCGCGCAGTCCACCCACCGGTCCCCGTCGTTGTCCGCTCCGTCGAAGCAGTTCCCCGCCTCGGTGGCCGCCAGCTCGTGGATGTGCAGCTCGAAGTCCCCCTTGCCGAAGCTCCCCGCGGTGGCGCCGTCCACCACCACCAGCACCCGCTGGCCCGCTTCCAGCGCCGCCGACACCCGCGCCCCTCCGCCGTAGCTGATGCCTTCCGTGGCGCACGCGAGCTCCTCGCCCCAGCAGTCCTCCCGCTTCAAACACAGCAGCGTGTCCATCGCCGAGCGCGCCGTGTCGAAGGTGAAGGTGCCGCTCCTCGGCGCCGTCCACATCAGGCTCCGGTCCGGTGTGCCCCCGCCTCCACACGAGCCCTGGTGGTCAGCGGTGGCCCACTGCGTGCTGCCCTTCAGCCTCACCGGCAGCGCGTTGCCCAGGTCCCGGTCCATGCACACCGGCGGGGGGCGATAGCACACGTTGGACACGCCTCCGACGCCACACATCTCCCCGGCCGCGCAGGTGCCGCAGTCCAGCATCCCGCCGCACCCGTCCGGCACCGTGCCACAGTCCTTCCCCAGGAAGGCGCAGGTGAAGGGCCAGCAGCCAGGCTCGGCGCAGACGTTGGGCACGCCGCCGCCACCGCACACCTTGCCCGCCGTGCAGGTGCCGCAGTCCAGCATCCC
The DNA here is from genome assembly GCF_001896145.1 of Archangium sp. Cb G35. Taxonomy (NCBI): domain Bacteria; kingdom Pseudomonadati; phylum Myxococcota; class Myxococcia; order Myxococcales; family Archangiaceae; genus Archangium; species Archangium sp. Cb G35. Next base: position 309,465 of record NZ_MPOI01000002.1, on the reverse strand, counting down.
GCCGCACCCGTCCGGTACTCCGCCGCATCCCTTGCCCAGCTCGGCGCACGTGGCCGGCACACAGCGCGCGCTGCCGCACACGTTGGCCACCCCGCCTCCGCCACACGTCTGCCCCGAGAAGCACTCGCCGCAGTCGAGCAGTCCTCCGCAGCCGTTGGAGATGGTGCCGCAGTTCTTCCCCTGCGCCGCGCACGTGGTGGGAATGCACGAGGCCGGGCCACACACGTTGGGGCCGCCGCCGCCTCCGCACGTCTCGTCCTGCGGGCAGGTGCCGCACTCCAGCACGCCCCCGCACCCGTCCGGAATGAAGCCGCAGTTCTTCCCCAGTCCCGAGCAGCTCAAGGGTGTGCACGCCGGAACGCCGCAGACGTTGGGCACGCCGTCGCCGCCGCACGCCGTGCCATCCGGGCAGGTGCCGCACTCCAGCACGCCGCCACACCCGTCCGACAACGTGCCGCAGTTCTTCCCGAGCTCCGCGCAGGTGAAGGGCCGGCAGGTGGCCCGGCCACACTGGTTGGGGGCGCCGCCACCGCCGCACGTCTCCCCCTGGGGACAGGTGCCACAGTCGAGCGTCCCCCCGCACCCGTCCTGCACGCCGCCGCAGTTCTTCCCCAGGCTGGCGCAGGTGGCTGGAACGCAGGTGGCCTGGCCGCAGACGTTGGGTACGCCGCCACCGCCGCACGTCTCACCGCCCGCGCAGGTGCCGCATGCGAGCATGCCTCCGCACCCGTCCGGCATGAGGCCGCAGTTCTTCCGCGCGGACGCGCAGGTGGCCGGGGTGCAGGGCGCCGGGCCGCAGACGTTGGGCACGCCACCGCCGCCGCACACCTCGCCCTCGGGGCAGGTGCCACAGCGCAGCACGCCGCCGCAGCCGTCGATGGCCGTGCCACATTCCAGGCCCAGCTCCTCGCACGTCCGGGCCTGACACCCGTTGCGCGCGAGGGTGCCGGGGAAGGAATCCGTCTCCGTCCCACCGCACGCCAGCCACCCGCACGCCAGCCCTGCCAGGGCCAGGGTCACCCACCCCGGCCCGCTCCCTCGCCCACCCATGCCCCGCCCTCCACCCGGCCTCCGAGTGGCCCTGGGGGCACAACCTGGGGTGGCGCCCCTGGGGACGGAAGGGGCCCCGGGGCGCGAGCCGCCCGGTGTTGAACGCATGGGGCTGTCCCCGGGGACAGGGGAGGTGCCCGGTTTCCGACGTCACGTTGCCCGGAAGCCGGGATTCCCACACATGCACGTGTGCCCACTTTGTAGTGGCTGGCCCAGAGGGGGTGGGGGAGGAGCTTGAGGCGTCCCTGGACTTTCACGAGACGCATCGCCGTGGGGTTCTCCGCCTCGCTGGCGGTTGCCCTGGCCATCGCCGCCATCACCGCGCTCGCCCTTGGCTCGGTGTTGACCGTCGACGAGCACGTCTCCGAGCAGGGCCTCCGGCACCGCCTGGCGGTGGAGCAGTTGCGCCGGGCCTACAGCGACAAGCTCGCCAGCCAGCATGCCCATGAGGCCACGGGTGAACCGTACCACCTGGAGGAGGCGCGGCAGGCCCGGCTCCAATTCCAGGCGCTGTTGCTGCTGCTGCGCTCGCAGGAGGACCGCCAGCAGGAGCGGGGTCTGCTGGACGGGCTGGAGCAGGCCGAGCGGGCGCACGAGGAGGCCACCCGGGCGATGGGGGAGGCGTGGAGCCGGGGCCTCTCGGAGCAGGAGCTGGCGGTGCTGCGCGGCGGGCGGGAGGCGGCCCGCCACCAGACGTACGAGGCGTTGGACTGGCTGGCCTGGTACACCGAGGCCACCTTCAACCAGCAGGCCATCCGGGCGGACCAGGCGGAGCGGCGCGCCTTCTGGCTCATCATCCTGGTGGCCACGCTGGGGCTGCTGGTGGCCATGGGCCTGGCCTGGGTGCTCACCCGCGCGCTGTGGCCGCTGCACCACGAGGCCCGGGCCAGCGAGGCGCGCTTCCGGCTGCTGGTGGAGGGGGTGAAGGACTATGCCCTCTACATGTTGGACCCGAAGGGCCGGGTGGTGAGCTGGAATCCCGGCGCCGAGCGCATCCATGGCTGGCGGGCCGAGGAAGTCATCGGCCGCACGGGGGACGTCTTCTACACGCCGGAGGCGCGCGCCGCGGGCCAGCCGCGCGGGGACATGGAGCGGGCGGCGCGCGAGGGGCGGCTGGAGTGGGAGGCCCCGGGGTTGCGCAAGGACGGCTCGCGCTTCTGGGCCGAGTCGCTCCTCACCGCGCTGCGGAGCGCGGACGGACGGCTCGAGGGTTTCGCGGTGCTCACGCGCGACAGCTCCGAGCGCAAGCGGTTGGAGCGCGCCCAGCACCTCTTCGTCGAGGCCGAGCGGCTCTTCGTCACCGAGAAGGATCCGGACCAGGCGGTGGCGGAGCTGGCGCGGCTGCTGGTGCCGGAGGTGGCGGATGGGTGCCTGCTCTTCCTGCTCTCCCCCGAGGGCGAGCTGGTGCCGCGCGCCGTCACCCACGTGTCTCCGGAGAAGGAGCACCTCCTCTGGGAGCTCATCCGCCTGAGCGGGGGGCCGCAGCGGGGCCGGCCGCACGGGGCGTGGCAGACGCTGTGCTCGGGAAGGACGGAGCGCGTCCCGGAGATGAAGCTGGAGTTCATGAGGGAAGCGACGGACGACCCGGTGTACCTGGAGCGCATGCGGGGGCTGGAGGGGGCCTCGTTGCTGTTGGTGCCGCTGCGCGCGATGGGGCACTCGGTGGGGGTGTTGATGCTGGTGTCGCACCGGCCGGAGCGGCGCTTCACGGAGACGGACCAGGTGTTCGTCGAGGAGCTGGCGGGCCGGACGGCGCTGTCGCTGGAGAACGCGCGGCTGTTGCGCGAGGCGCGGGCGGCGTTGGAGTTGATTGGCGTGGCGGCGCATGACCTGGGCAATCCGTTGCAGGCGTTGCAGTTGATGCTGGGCAAGCTGCGGCGGCAGCCGCCGTCGGAGCCGGAGAAGCTGCGCGAGGTGCTCACCGCGGCGGTGCGGCACACGCAGCGGCTGGGGCGGCTGCTGCACAACCTGTTGGACCTGTCGCGGCTGTCCTCGGGGAGCATGGAGCTGGAGGTGGGGGAGGTGGACCTGGCGGAGCTGGCGCGGGAGGCGGTGGAGCGGCACGCCGAGCAGGCGGCGGAGGCGGGCAGCCGGGTGGTGCTGGACGTGGAGCCGGGGGTGGTGGGGCGGTGGGACCGGCTGCGGCTGGAGCGGGTGCTGACGAACCTGCTGTCCAACGCCTTCAAGCACGGCAAGGGCCAGCCCATCGAGCTGCGCGTGGAGCGCACGGACGGCCACGGGCGGCTGATCGTGAGGGACCACGGGCCGGGGATTCCCGAGGCGCAGCAACGCACCATCTTCGAGCGCTTCAAGAAGGCGCCGGCGAAGGGGGAGAAGAAGGAGGGCTTCGGGCTGGGCCTCTACATCGTCCGGCAGTTGGTGGAGGCGCACGGGGGCAGCGTCCTCGTGGAGAGCCGGGAGGGCGAGGGCGCAACGTTCACCGTCGAACTTCCGCTGGTCTCGGCGGGCCGGGAAGTGGACGCCAGCGCACAGCCTCCGGGGATGGTGCATTAATCGGATTGAGCGGGGTAAGGGGCTGGTTCACCGTGGGGACGTTCACGAGGTGAGTCCAATGGTGAAGCTGGCCCTGCTGGGAGAGTCCTATCCGGCGCAGCTGCGGGAGAATCCGCAGGCGCTGAGGGACGTGGAAGTGGTTTGGTCCGGGAGCTCGGTGGAGGCCTTCCGGGAGGCGGTTCCGCGGGCGCGGCCGGACGTGCTGGCGTTGGACTTCATGGAGCTGAACGGGGTGCAGACGGGGGTGGTGCCAGCGCTGCTGGAGGACAGTGGGGCGAGGCATGCCATCGTCACGTACCGCTTCGCGCGGCGCGGGGTGCTGCAACAGTACCCGGCGGGCAAGGTGCGGCTGTTGCAGGGCCCCATCTCGCTGTCGTTGCTGCGCGCGCACGTGCACCTGGCGGTGCTGGACGACATGCTGCAGCCCCAGCCGGTGAAGCCGATGGCGCCCGCGGCGGCTCCGGCGGCTCCCACGGCCTCGGCTTCGGCTCCGGCGCTGCAACTGGGCGCGCCGGGCGCGGTGTCCACGGTGACGGTGCCGGCCACGCCGAAGGCTCCGCTCTATTCACCGGAGCAGCTGGGCGTGCTGCTGGAGGTCTCCAGCGCCGTGCAGTGCGAGTGCCCCAACCACCTGTCCCAGATTGTCAGCAGCCTGCAGGCCTTCGAGGAGTACTCGAAGCACTGCGAGAACCGGAACGAGGCGGACCGGCAGGTGCACTCGCTGCTCTACCGGTACACGGCGGCGGCGCGCGCGGTGATGGAGGAGGCGCTCACCGCGCTGGTGAAGCACGAGAACATCAAGCTGTAACCCCCGCGGCTCACACCGTGGGGATGTTCGGCAGCGGCGGCTCGGGGAGCAGCACCTTCGGCTCCTCCACCTGTGGTGCCGGGGCGCGCGACTCCTCTTCCAGACGCTCGAACTCCACCGCGTCGTGCGCGCAGAAGACGCGCACGTCCCGGCTGTGCAGGCGCACCAGCTCGCGCAGCCGCTCCTGGTTGAGCTTCCGCAGCCGTCCGTCCTTCTGCATCAGCTCCTGGTAGGCCAGCAGGCCCGGCGTGCACCGGGGGTGGTGCGGGTCCATCTCCTCGTGGAAGAAGTACGCGTCCCCCGCGTGCAGCAGCCACCCGCCGGACTGCCGCACCGCCACGCCCGTGTGTCCCAGCGTGTGCCCCACCAGCGGCACCATGAGGATTTCCGGCGGCAGGCCCGACAGCTCACGCACGCACTCGAAGCCGAACCAGCGCTCGCCCCCGAAGGGCATGGGGTACGTCACCCAGTGCGGCTGCGTGCTCCACTGCCTCGGCCGGAAACGCCGGCGATCCAGCCACGTTGCCTGCGCCACCGCCGCCTCGGCCTCGGCCGCCATCACGTGCACCCGCGCCGCCGGGAAGTCGTCCAGCCCTCCCGCATGGTCGAAGTCCAGGTGCGTCAGCACGATGTGCCGCACGTCCCCGGCGTTGAAGCCCAGGCGCTCGATTTGACGGATCGCCGTCATCTCCTCGTTGAAGCTCGGGCGGTTGAGCGTGAGGAAGAAGGGGCTCAGCCGGGGCCTCGGGTTGCGCACGTCCTCCAGCCCGAAGCCCGTGTCCACCAGCACCAGCCCCTGCTCCGTCTCCACCAGCAGGGTGTGGCACACCAGTGCCGCCGGGATGCCCTGGGGCCTCCGGCGCCCATCCATCAGGCGTCCGCCCGGTGGGCACATGGTGATGCAATTCAGATGGTGGACGCGCATTCCCCGGCTCCCCCTTCGGCGTGGTTCGCCGCAAAGGTGGGGTGTGTTCTGGAGGCGGACCAGCGGCCCCAGGGGCGCGCTTGCTCGCACGGCCGTCCTGGAAGAATGACCCTCACCCCGGGGGGCGTGCCCCCCCTTTGAACGACGGGGGGATTCTCTCCCAGAGGGAGAGGGAGTCCATGCATGGCCGCCTGCTCTCCGGACGGGCGTGTTCACTTGCATGGCGGGTGGGGGGAGCCGCCCTTATTGGCACACGCCAACATGGACTCACCGTTTCTCGAACGGGCGTTGATGCTCATTCCGCTCGTGCTTTCACTCACCGTGCACGAGTTCGCCCACGCCTGGAGCGCTCGCCTCCTCGGAGACGACACCGCCGAGCGCATGGGCCGCTTCACCCTCAACCCGCTCGCGCACATCGATGTCTTCGGCACGCTGCTGCTGCCGCTGCTGGGCATCCCGTTCGGCTGGGCCCGCCCCGTCCCCGTGGACCCCTCGCGCTTCCGCCGCGATGTCTCCATGCGCACCGGCTGGATGCTCACCGCCGCCGCCGGGCCCCTGTCCAACCTCGTCCTGGCCGCCGCGAGCGCGCTCGTCTTCGGCCTCACGTGGCGTCTGGCTCCGGGCTATCTCCCCGCCAACCCCGGGATCGAGTACTTCCTGAAGATCATGATGGTGGCCAACGTGGGCCTGGCCCTCTTCAACCTGCTGCCCGTGCCTCCGCTCGATGGCAGCCGAGTCGTCGAGGGCCTCCTGCCCCAGAAGCTCCTCGGCTCCTGGCAGCGGGTGCTCGCGCTCGGGCCGCTGCTGCTGATCGCCGTCGTCTTCTTCGGCGCCCGGCTCATCTCCGGGCCCACGCACTACGTCATCGGGCTGCTGGAGCGGCTCATCCTCGGCGTGGCGCTCATCGGGACGTAGCCTCTCCGGGGCGCGCGCGGTAGGGTCCGCGCATGCGTCCCTGGTTGCTCCTCTCCGCCGCGCTCCTCCCGGGTGTCGCGGCGGCCGGACACGATGTGTCTCTCGGCGTCACCGCCGTCACCCTCACCAACGGCGGTGTCTACAACGTCACCACTCCCCGGTTCGGCCTCGACGCCTCCTATGCGTACGAGCTCGACAACTGGCGCTTCGGCGGCGGGTTGCGCTGGGCTCCCTCGGGCCAGGGCAACCTCCCGGTCGAGGTGTATGCCCGCGCCCTGCTCACCACGCGGTTGGGCCGCTGGCGGCCCGCCGTGGGCCCCGAGCTGGGGGTGAGCGGTCTGCCCATCATCATTCCTCCCCAGGGTGGCTTCCCCGATGACCTCTCGCGCAAGCAGGCCATGCAACTCGGGCCCGCGTACGTGGCCGTGCATGCCGCGCCCCTGCGCTTCGTCTTCCAACACTTCACCGCGAGCGCCCTGGAGGTGCAGTGGGGCACCACGCTCAACCAGCCCGGCGCCACGCTGCGGCTGCAAGTCGGCCTCGTTCACCTGGGGGTGATGTTGTGAGGACCCTGTCCGCGCTGCTGCTGCTCGCCGTGAGCTCCTGTGCCTCGCGGCCCTCCATCGAGGACACCGATGTCTCGCGCGCCGGGGACTTCTCCGCGGGCGTGCTGAAGTCCAACCTGGTGTCGGACGTGGCGGCGCTCGTCGAGGCGCATGACAGCGATACGCCGCTCGACTGCGCCCTCTTCGATACGTCGGTGATCGACACGGATCGCCGGCCGGTGTGCCACGTCACCCGCGAGAAGGCCCGCCAGCTCGTGAAGGCGCGTTTCGAGGCGCTCGGCTACACCGTCACCACGCACGAGACGGAGGATGAGCGCTTCCCCACCATCAACGTCATCGCCGAGATTCCGGGTGTCGAGCACCCGGACGAGGTGGTGGTGGTGGGTGCGCACTACGACGCGTACTACTCGGGCGCGGATGACAACAGCTCGGGGGTGTCGGCCATGCTGGAGATGGCGCGGCTGGCCGCGGGCAAGCGCTTCGCGCGCACGGTGCGCTTCGTGGGGTTCGACCTGGAGGAGCTGGGGCTGGTGGGCAGCACGCGGTATGTGGAGAACCGTCCGGGAGAGGAGATCGTCGCGTCGATCATCTTCGACTGCATCGGCTACCGGGATGCGACTCCCGGAGCGCAGCAGGGCCTGCCCGGGCTGCCCCTGCCGAGCACGGGGGACTTCCTGGCCGGAGTGGCCAACGAGCAGTCCCGTCCCCGGTTGGAGGAGCTGTATGCGCTCTCCTCGCGGCTGGGCTACGACGGCTTCATGAAGGGCGTGGTGGCGCCGAAGGACGGCTCCGGGCCCGCCTCGGGCAACCTGATGCGCAGCGACCACGCGCCCTTCTGGATGGCCGGGCAGAGCGCGCTCTTCCTCACCGACACCGCCAACTTCCGCAATCCGAACTACCACAAGGCGAGCGATGTGCCGTCCACGCTCGACTACGACTTCCTTTCCGATGTCACCCGGCTGTCCGCCGCCGGTCTCTCCTTCTGGGCCGAGGGTCCCCTTCCATGAGCATCTCCGCGCTTGTCATCCTGTCCGCCCTGGCCACCTCTCCCGCCGCACCCGAGGTGTCCGAGTCCCCGCGTCATCAGTTCTCGCTGTATGGACGCTCGGGGGCGAGCATCTACCTGTCATCGGCGCGCACCCAGGGTGGTGTGGGCGGTGGCTTCGGTGTGCGGGACACGGTGGATGGGCGGTGGTTGTTGCAGGCGGACGTGAATGCGCTGACGGGCCTGGGCTCGGCGTTCGCGGTGCGGGTGGGGGCGGGCGTGCAGCGCCAGGGGTGGTGGACTCCCGCAGCGCTGGTGACGCTGACGGGCCTGTTCGGAGACAGGCTGGACTTCCTGACGCCCGAGCACCCCGTGCCCGTGGCGGGGCCCTCGTTGGGGCTGGGGCTGACGGTGGCGCCCGCGCGCTTCACGTTGGGGAAGGCGCAGGTGTCTGTGTTGGAGCTGGGCGTGGGCGTGGGCACGGACAATCCCGGGCTCGGCCTGGTGTATGGGCTCACCCTGCTCGAGGTGGGCGTGGCGTTGTGGTGAGCCTGTCTACGGAACAAAGTTCTTTCAGGGGGACTGTCCGCGCTGTCTACGCAAGTCACTCCCTCGAGTTCAGCCCGCCTCCCGGGCGCGCTCTTCACGAACTTGTCCAACTGTTGGACAAGTTTGGCGAGACCGTGCCCGGAGGGGTCCCTCCTGCTCGGACGTTCTTCCAGTGGCTTAGTTGAACATCCCGAAGAAGCCTCCTTTGCGGAGGACACTTTCCTTCGGGCCCCGGCCCCAACCGAACGGCTTCCCCCGCTTCGTCAGCTTCATCTTCTCGAGGAGCGAGGGAGTTCCGTTCTCGATGGCATGCTGGAGCTCATCCTCGGTGACGGGCACGACGTGAAGCAACGCGGCCTCGAGGGTGAGCGTTTCCATGGGCGGTGCCAGCACGAAGCGCTCGTGGATGAGCCCGAGTTCCTCCAGCGTCACGGTGTCGTGGACCTTGTACGGAGCATCCTCCTCCTCCCCCGCGAGAATCGTCATCGCCAGCGCGATGAGCACATCGGCGATGCGCTGATTCTCGGAGGGTGAATAGGCAATCAGCTCGAGCCGGGGCTGTGGACCGCCGGGGAGCTGGGACCAGAGGCTCAGCCCCGCCGTGACGTAGGTGTAGTAGGGGCGCTCTCGCGTCGGGCGGTGCTCTACCACCATGAACCCGGGACGGTTCCCGGGTAGCGTCGTGGGCCAGTATTCCTGGATGTCTTCACCGAACACCGAGCGGTAATGCTCCACGATGCGAGCACGCGCACCGGATTCTTCGTCGCGCTGCTCTTCCGTGAGCGTTCCTTCCGCCAAGCCCCGCCGGATGGCGTACAGAACCGCGTCGATGAGCTCGGGGATGTTCTGCCCCGTGGTGGGATTGATCACGAGGCCCGGTGACGGCATGGGCAATCCCAGCCTGGCGAGGACCTGCTCCGGTGCATCCGCGTTCTCGAAGTCACTCTTGGTGACGCAGGTGACGAGCGGCAGCCGGGTGATGTCCTTCTTCTGCTCCGCGAGATGTTGGGCAAGTGCCTCCGCCCAGAAGGCATTGACCTCCTGCCGCTCGCGCTGGGCATCGGCCAGGAAGACGACGGCGTCGGCGTTCTTCAGGATCAGCCGGCTCGAGTCCTCGTATTCGATGTCACCATGAAGCGAGGACAGGAGGAGGCGGACCTTCTTCCCGTCCAGCTCGCCGAAGCCGGGCCGCTGGATCTCGAAGAACACGGTGACTTCGGTCGACATGTCGATCGACGTCAGCTCGCTCTTCTGCGCGTCGGGAGTGTGGTCGTGGATCCACCGCAGGGCCGTCATCTTTCCGGCCCACGAGGGGCCGTAGAAGACCACCCGGAAGTTCACTTCGCCCGTGCTCTCGTCCTTGAACATGAGGCGTGCCGCATAGCACAGGCCGTCTTCGCCCTGGACGCCGTCAGCAAGGCCCCTCACGCCGCATGGACTGCTGAAGCAGGTGCCGGGCGCGGGCGGCCAGCTCCTCGCGCAAGGCGTCTGGCCGGCGGATCTCGAAGGCGAAGGGCAACCGCGCCAGCTCCCGCGCGAACCAGCCGAGGTCATCCGTCTGGCCGCGCAGCAGCACGCCTCCGGCCACCTCCTCGAGCACGCCGAACGAGGGAAACACCTGGCGCCGCGCGGCCTCGAGGCCGGTCTCGAGCAGCACCTCGACGGTGAACTCGCGAGGCAGCGTCGCGACCGAGCGCGTCAGGTGGGCGAGCGCGTCGAACCCCTCCGGGCGGGAGAAGGCCACGTCCAGCGGCTGCACGGCCCGCACGCGGTCCAGCCGGAACGAGCGCAATCCATTGCGCAGGTGGCACATCCCCACGACGTACCAGCGCCCGCCGCGCCAGACGAGGCCGTAGGGATCGAAGTCACGCTCGGAGTCCTCGTGCTCCGCCGCGCGGTAGTGCAGGTGCACGCGCCGCTGGCTCTGGGACGCGATGCTCAGCGCGGCCAGGGCGGCGTTGTCCCGGGGCGCGGTGGGGCGGGAGAGGTCGAGCGTCACCGTCTCGTCCACCGCGCGCACGCGCCGCTTCACGGTGGCGGGCATCACCCGCTCGAGCTTGGCCTGGGCGCTGGCAACCGCGGGAGCTGCCTCCGCCAGCCCCAGCCCCCGCGCCGCGAGCAGTCCGAGGGACAAGGCCAGGGCCTCGTCGTCGGTGAACATCAGCGGTGGCAGCTTGAAGCCGGCCACCAGCATGTACGCACCATCGCGTCCGCGCTCGGCGGTGATGGGGATGCCCAGCTCCTCCAGCATGGCGATGTAGCGGCGCACCGTGCGGCGATCGACCTGGAGCCGCTGGGCCAGTTGCGAGCCGCTCATCCGGCCGTGCGTCTGCAACAGCTCGAGCACGGTGAGCACGCGCGTCGTGGGGCGGGACATGCGGAGCTGCCTGTTTCGAATGAGGGCCGGTTCCGCCCTATATTCCTCCTAGAGAGGAGCGGTTCTCCAGCCCTTTCGCTTCACGGGAGTCCTCGTCATGGAGCAGACCGCTCATCTCTGGCTCTTCTTCGTCCTGGTGTTCGGAGTCATCGTCCTTCCGGGGCTCGACATGGCCTTCGTGCTCGCCAGTTCCCTGACGGGCGGGCGCAAGGCGGGCCTGTCCGCGGTGGCCGGAATCATCGCGGGCGGGGTCTGTCACGTGGCGGCCGGTGCCACGGGAGTCGCCGTCCTGCTGAAGGTCGTTCCGTCCGCGTTCAATGCGTTGCTGTGGATGGGCGCCCTGTACGTGGCGTGGATGGGCATTTCCATCTTCCGGAGCGGGGCCGCGTTCTCGGCGGCGCCCCTTGGGGACAGGCTGACGCCCGCGGCCACCTTCCGCCGGGGGGTGCTGACGTGTCTGCTCAATCCGAAGGCCTATGTCTTCATGCTGGCCGTGTTCCCGCAGTTCGTGCGGCCGGAGTATGGGCCCCTCTGGATTCAGGCCCTGGTGCTCGGCGCCATCATCGCGGTCACCCAGGGCGCGGTATATGGCGCCATCGCGCTGGCCGCCGGCCGGGCGCGCGGCTGGCTCGAGTCGAATCCCGCCGCCAACGTGGCGGCCGCGCGGGTCGTCGGCGGGCTCATGGCGCTCGCCGCGGTGGTAACGGCCGTCGAGGGGTGGCGGAGCGTGTGAGGCTCAGTCCGGGAAGAACAGCGGCTCGCGCGTGGCCACGAAGTCCGAGATGACCGACGTCACCTCGGGCGGCAGATAGGAGAACTTCACGCCCAGCCCCGGCATCAGCTCGGGCGTCTTGTCGTTCACCTCGCGCGTCCAGTGCACCACCCCCGTCACCGTCATGGACCGCGTCCCCGGCAGCAGCACGTCCAGGTCCACCGTCGTCCCGCGCGGCACGGACTGCACCGTCGCCAGGAAGATGCCGCCCTCGCTGATGTTCGTGTTGAAGCCCGTGAAGAAGTTCGAGTCGCTGCGCTGGTCGATCGCCGCCACCATCCTCGGCCGCGCCCGCGCCCCCTGGGGATGGGGCTCCAACTGGGTCGTGTTCCCCTGCGCCTTCGCCGGGCGCGCCGCCGGCCGCATCGGAGCAGCCTCGCGCTCCCGCTGCGCCCGTGCCGCCGCCTCGCGCTCCCGCTGTGCCCGGGCCTCCGCCTCCGCCGAGCGCTTCAGCCCCGCTTCCGCCTCGGCCAGCTCCTGCTGCGCCCGGGTGTTGAGCTGCTGCAGCGAATTCAGCGTCCGCTGGGAGTCCTCCACCGACCGGCGCCGGGCCTCCAGGGCCTCGTTGCGTGACGCCAGGGCCTGCTCCCGCGACTCCTCGGTGATGCCGGTGTGCACCGACGCCGATTCCAGCCGCGAGCCCGCGGTGCGCACGTGCTCGTCCCCGGGGCGCTCGGCCGTCAGCCGCTCCACCTGCTGTCTCAGCTCCAGCAGCCGGCGCGAGAGGCTCTCGGCTTCCGCCGCGGCCCGCGTCAGTTGCTCTCCGAGCCGCGCCTCCTGGCTGGCCAGCTCGGACTCGGCGCGCGCGAGCTCGGTCTCACGCGAGGGCGGATGGGTGGGGGAGGGGGACGGCGCGTTCATCTCGGCCTTCCATCCTAGCGCTCCTCCCGGGGGGCCGACGAGCCCTCCGCTCATCCGGGGCGTGCGAGCCCTCTCGTACCCGGAGCATGGGCCCCCTCCAGGCCTCGCCGGGCGTAGGCCAGCAGCTCGTCGCCCATCGCGTGGAACAGGGCGAAGGTCCGATCGGCCAGGCCGCGCGCCCGCTCCACCTGCTCCGGTGTCAGCTCCAGCCCGGCGAGTGTCTCCTCGATGTTCCCGTTCCCCGTGAGGTGTCCCGTCTCGAGCCGCTCGTGTGCCTCTCCGAAGTAGAACAGCCGCTTGCCCGTCCGTGCCTCGAGCTCGCGGGCCGCCTGGGTGAAGCGGCTGGAGCCCACGCTCCCGGCGGCCTCGATGCACTCCACGATGACCAGCCGCATCACCGGGCGCTCCGCCGAGATGAGGGCCACCAAGCCGTAGATGAGCTGGCGCGCCTTCTTGTTGTGCTCTCCCCACAGGTGCTCGATGGCCCCGGTGAGCTCCAGGGGGGCATTGAGCTCCAGCGTGCGCAGGTCCCTCAGGAACATGCCCCAGTGGTGGTCATCCTCCCGGGTATGGGTGTTGATGAGCTTCTGGAGCGGATCCTCCGAGGACTCGTCCCGCAGGACGTACTTGTTGAGGTCCGCGAACCCCATGACGAACGGCGCCATGCACGGGGCGAAGCCGAAGCGCAGCCGGGGCTCGACGCTCGTGTCCCCGAGGAAGGAGAGGAAGGGGGACTTCGCCAGCTCCGCCTGGTGCTGCTCGATGTACCGCAGGACCCGTTTCATGGGTGCGCTCCGCTGTAGGCCTCGGTGGCCAGGTAGAAGGTGGCTCGCCGCCCGCCGCCCTGCCGCCGCAGGGAGACCCACTGGATGAGCCCCACGCCGTCTTCCAGCGGCCGGCGGGCGAGCGCCGCCACCGCCCGCTCCAGCAGGCCGCGCGACGCCGTGTCCAGCAGGGGGCGGATGCGCCGCAGCGCGTCGGCGTCGTGGGCCGCGTGGCAGCGGATGGGGAAGTGCAGCGTGACGCTGGAGGGCCTCCCGGGCTCATCGGAGGTGAAGGCCAGGCAGGTGAGCGTGGACCGGGCCCCGGTGAAGGAGCCCGGGGTGCCCTGCAACTGTTGGCAGAAGTCGCGCGCCTCGCCCGGGACGTACTCGCGGCCGAGCGCCATGACGTCCTCGAGCTCCTCCGCCAGGGCCTCGGGATGGGAGAGGTAGACCTTGATACGGGCGGCGCGGTGCGAGGAGAGGTCCAACGAGAAGTAGACGGGGGTGTCCCCGCATCCCCGGCGCATGGCCCGGGTGGACAGGACGTGCCACGTCTCGGCGCAGCCGAGCCGCTCGAGCGCCTCCCGCACCAGGGCCCGTGCGCCCTCGGGGCCCCGGGCGAACGGGTTGAGGTACACCTTGAACGTGGGGGCGCCGCCTGGCACGACACAGACGGCATGCCACAGCCCGAAGCGGGCCCGGGCATCCACCGGCTCGAAGAGGGCCCTCACCCGCTCGAAGCGCTCCAGGGACACGCCGAGCTCGCGCCGCAGCCGCTCGTTGAGCGCCAGGCCCGCCTCCCAGCTGGAGCGCAGGGTGGTGGGCTGTCCCTGGGCCTCCAGCAGGAAGCGCACCTCGGGCTGGCCCTCCTCCATGGCCAGGGACAGCTCGAAGGGCGTGTGGTCATCGGTGATGTCCGAGCGCCAGGCCGGCTTTTCTCCCAGGGGCCTGTGTCCCCAGGAGTCACTCATGCGCTCGAAGGTGCGCCGCACCGTCCGGGTATCTCCCGCGCCGAAACCCACCGCCTGGCACAGCGCGTCGAGCCGCTCGCTCCCGAAAGACTGGAGGGATTTCCAGGGGATGGCTGCTCTCACCGCAGGGGCCCGCTCGTTCCATACCCGCATGAGGATGTCCGATCTCTCGCAACGGAAGGACAGCTCTGTCCATTGTAACAAGAAATGCGGGGTTGTGCGGTCTGTCGGGAGCTTCTCGGGGTCTCCAGTGAACGACGGGTCCGGTTTCGCGCAAATGCGTGTCTGGCGGGACCTTCGGACTGCAATTTTCGACAAGGGATTGAAAAAGAGACAAGAAAACCAGGGGAACCCTACTTCTGGTTCTCGTGGCCGTGTCTGTTTTGCAGCATGGGCGGGGATGGCGGCAATCCCTTACGTCTGCCTCGAGGAGGAAACCCACATTTCGAGCGCCAGGGATATGGCTTTTCTCGTGAATCCTTTATCATGCGTTTGAATGGCGAGACGACGGGGGGCGTCTCATACATACGCAAGACGTGGGCAGTTCACTCCACCCAGGGAGGAAAAATGGACGCTCGACAGATCACGGCGGGGATGATGAGGCTGACCAACGAGGCCCAGGCGGTGCGAGCGGGCCGGATGCGTGGTGAGCGCCGCCTCAGGGTCCGTCAGGCCCACCAGCGTCTGGCTTCCTCCTATGCGAGCATCGCCGAGCGCAATGCCGCGCTCGCCGCCGCATGTGGTGCGTGCACCTGTTTCGGAGAGCCCCACTGCCTCGACTGCGGCGGAGAGGGCAAGCCCGGCTGGCAGCGGCCGGATGAGAGCCTGTTCCGCCAGTACGTGGCCCCCGTCCTCGCGCGGCTCGGCGTCCATGTGGATGACGAGACCCCCCACCACGACTCCCTGCGCGCCCTGTCGTGGGCCGATGCCTCCGCCCAGGGCGCCAGCTTGTAACTCAGTCCGCTCCCTTGATGCAGGCGATGGGCTTGAGACGCTTGTCCACCTTCGCCAGCCCCGCCATCTCCACCGTGTCCAGCACGTCGTCCAGGTTCTTGTAGCAGGGCCCGGACTCGTCCAGCGGCGTCGTGCGCGTGTTCAGCAGGATGCCCGCCTCCGCCATGCGCCGGTCCGTCTCGGACTGGTTCAGCACCCGCCGCGCCTCGCCTCGCGACATCCTCCGCCCCGAGCCGTGGTTCACCGAGTAGATGGACTGCTCCGCCCCCTCCTCCGCGAAGAGGATGGCGCTGCCCGTCTCCATCGAGCCCGGAATCAGGATGGGGTGCCCCGTCTTCTCCCACTGCGTCTTGCGCAGCGCCGGGTGCCCGCCCGGGAACGCCCGCGTCGCGCCCTTGCGCGCCACGAACTTCCCCGCCTCCTTCTGGATGAGGTTGTGCGAAATCTCGTAATAGATGTCCGCCGTCCCGCCGAACACCTCCTCGAGCGCCGCGCACACCGCCTCGCCGATGATGAGCCGGTTGGCCACCGCGAAGTTGGCCGCCATGTTGTGCAGGTTCCAGTACTCCCGCCCCAGTCGGCTCTCCGCGTCCAGCCAGATGAAGTCCTCGCTGCGCTTGCTCAGCCCCAGCGCCGCCGCGCCCTCCACGAAGTAGTGCTTCGCGATGTTCCACCCGAAGCCCCGGCTCCCCGTGTGCAACATCACCCACACGCGGCCGTCCTCGTCCACCTGCATCTCCGTGAAGTGGTTGCCTCCACCGAGGCTCCCCAACTGGTCCCTCTTGTCGTAGGCCCGCTCGGGGATGTCCACCCGGTCATCCTCCACCGGGATGAAGTCGCGCTCCGTCGTGGACGCACTGCGGCCCAGCGCCTTGGCCCCATGGCGCACCACCTCGGCGAACGTGCGCGCGCTGACGCTCCGCTGCTTCTGCACCCGCGACGCGCCCACGCCCACGGCGATGCGCTTCGTCACCTCGTCGATCCACTGGCGGCGCTTCGCCTTGTCGGCCACGTCCTCGGCCGTCAGCGTCGTCTTGAGCTGCACCATGCCGCAGCCGATGTCATAGCCCGCGGCCGTGGGCAGCAGGATGCCGTCCGTCTCCACCACCGTGCCGATGGGCACCCCGTAGCCCAGGTGACAGTCCGGCGTCACCGCTACCCGCGTCACACCCGGGAAGGACGCCGCGTTCACCACCTGATCGAATACACCCTCCTCCAACCCCGGCAACTCGGGGCCCTCGCCCCACAGCAGCTTGTCCGAGAGGAACAGGTGCGCGTCCACCCGCATCGTCTTCGTCTTGGGCAGGACGAAGTGGCCCTCGGCGACCTTCTCCAACCTTTGTGTCCAGCTCATGGCCTTTTCCCCCTGGATGGGTTCAACCGCTGGCAGCGACGGAAGCGTCCTCTGGAAGCTGACGAACAGAGCGAGCGGCCAAGCTTACGACCGGTCAACGGCTGGCGGTTCGCGGATGTCATCCATAGTGTGCCCGCAGTTGCCCCTTCACTGAAGAATTCCCATTCCTATTCCCGGAGCTTCAAGGGGGTAGGGAGATGGGGATTCTCGGTGCGTTGCTGGTGGCGGTGACGGTGAACGCGGGGCCGGTGGAGGTGAAGACGGCGCCAGTGTTCAATCCGGCGGTGTGCAGCAAGAAGCGCGTGGACGCGTGTGGATGCCACCACGTCTACGGCGTGCGCCACTGCCACCCCAAGCGCAAGAGCGAGCACTGCGAGGCCATGGTGCAGGCCTCCGAGCCCTCCACGCCCACCTGGGAGGAGCTCCTCTCCCATGAGCCGGAGCCCGCCACCGAGCAGGAGACCGCGGACTCCGCCACCCTCTAAGCCAGCCGAAGTAAGTCCGTTCAGGGGTCTGTCCTCAGCTCCAAAGCAGGAGGGACCCCTCCGGGCCCGGTCTCGCCAGACTTGTCCAACTGTTGGACAAGTTCGTGAAGAGCGCGCCCGGAAGGCGGACTCACCCAC
Source organism: Archangium sp. Cb G35 (assembly GCF_001896145.1). Classification (NCBI taxonomy): domain Bacteria; kingdom Pseudomonadati; phylum Myxococcota; class Myxococcia; order Myxococcales; family Archangiaceae; genus Archangium; species Archangium sp. Cb G35. The sequence goes on along the minus strand of NZ_MPOI01000002.1, from coordinate 292,477 downwards.
TCCTGAAAGGACTTTGTTCCGATGGCTTGGCGGAGCGTCCACGAAGTCTTTGGACAAACTCCGAGAGCCCGTGGATGTCCCCTCTCCCCCTGGGAGAGGGCGCATGCGCAACACGACCAGGTCCACGAACTTCGTGGACACTCCACTCGCTGGCCCTTCATTCAGTCTCGCGGGTGAGGCGGGTAGAGTCCCGCTCCATGCGCGTCCTACGGATCGCTCTTTCCCCGGCTGGCTGGAGTCGTCCACCACGGCGGCGCGGGCACCACCGCCGCGTCCACCCGCGCCGGTGTCCCCCAGTTCGTCGTTCCCCACCTGTTGGACCGGTTCATGAACGCGCACGACGCGCGCACCGCTGGCATCGGCCTGTCGCTGTCCCGCAGCCGTCTCGGCGTGGAGCGGCTGACGCGTGCCCTCGTCCGGCTCCGTGAGGATTCCGCCCTGCGCACGCGCGCCGCCCACGTCGGCGAGCAGGTGCGTGCGAGGGATTCGCTGGCCGCGGCCGTGGCGCTGCTCGAGCAGGCCGCCGCGGAGGGGCTCACTCCTCGGCCGTCACCGTGACTTCCAGCGTGAACTCCCGCGACATCACCCGCTCGAGGTCATCCACCTCGTAGGCCGTCAGCGGCGTGCGCGAGGAGATGACCACCCAGCGCGTCCCCGGCGCCGCCCTCATGGCGATGGTATTGCCCGACAGCCTGCGCACTTCGGCCGGAGAGGGCAGGGGCTCGGCGGGCGCGGCCGGTGCGGGTGGCAGGGCCAGACGGCCCGGGACGTTCGCCTGCCGCGTGTGCAGCTCCACCATGTCCCGCTTGTGCTCGGGGATGCGCGAGGGCGGCGGCACCGGGGGCGGCACGTGCACCGCCTGGCGCGGCGCGTTCGTGGTGCACAGCCGCTCCAGCGCCCGGGCCACCTCGTTGTCCCTCGGGTCCAGCTCCAGCGCCACCTTCAACGCGGCCCGCGCCCTCGCCTCGCACCCCAACTGCAACAACAGCTCCGCCGCCGTCCGGTACGAGCTGATCGCCTTCTGCTTGTCTCCCGCCCGCCTCCACGCCTCGGCGTGGCGCACGTACAGGTGCGGATCCCTCGGGTCCAACTCCAGCAGCTTCCCGTAGGTGCGCGCGCACTCGGCGAACTTCCGCCGCGAGTACAGGTCCAACGCTTGTTCCTTCAACTCCCGCACACCCATCACCCCACCCCCACCACCGCCCCGAGTCCCAACCCCGACACCGATCTGCTTCCCAGGTACAAGCATGGGCCATGCCGGGAGGGCACGGTGCTCCACACGGGGGGAATTCCAACGCCTCCGGGTTCGATCCGCCTTCCCAGTCCCTGTAAGAAAGGAGGAGAGCCCCGTTCCACCCTGTAAATCCCGGCCGCTTCCTTCAGCCCCCATGTCCCACGCTTCGCCGCTCGCCCGCCTGCTCGTTCCCCACCTGCGCCCCGAGGCCCGGGGGTACGCCGAAGTGCCCGCGCTGGAGACGGTGCTCGCGGAGCTGCTCGCCTCCGCTCGCGCGGCGTGGCCCCGGGTGCGGATCGAGGACGCCGTCTTCCTCCGCTACCTCGCCGAGCGACTCGCTGCCTCGTCCGAGCCCGAGCGCACCCTGCGGGCCTTCCCCGCCACGGACCTCTTCCTCGCCTGTGCCTGTGTGCACCGGGACGCCGCCGCCCAAGCGGCCCTGGACGCGCACTTCCTGCCCAAGGTGGCCGCCGCCGTCGCCCGCGTGCACCCGGGCGCGGATGCCGTCTCCGAGGTGTGCCAGGTGTTGCGCGAGAAGCTCCTCACCTCCGAGGCGGGCCAGCCGCCGCGCCTCGCCAGCTACCTGGGGCAGGGGCCGCTCGCCGCGTGGCTGCGCGCCGCCGCCGTCCGCACCGCCCTCAACCTGCGCCGCACCGCCCAACGTCAGGCCCGCGCCGAGGAGGAGGCCCTCGCCGATGCCACGCTCCCCGGTGGCACCCACCCCGAGCTGGAGCACCTGCGCCAGCGCCACCGGGCCGACTTCCAGGCCGCGCTCGCCGAGGCCCTCACGGCCCTGCCGTCACGAGAGCGCACCGTGCTGCGCCTTCACCTCGTCGAGGGGCTGAGCCTGGAGCGCATCGGCACCGTGTACCGCACGCACAAGTCCACCGTGTCCCGGTGGCTCGCCCACGCCCGCGAGGAGGTGCTCGAGGGCACCCGCTCCCGGCTCGCCGAGCGCCTGCGCCTGTCCTCGGGCGAGCTGCACAGCCTCCTGCGCGACGTGCCCGCGCAGCTCGACCAGAGCCTCTCCTCGCTGCTCGCCAGCTCCGTGCGGGACGAGGGGCCGTGATTTCGCAGGTCTGGGGCCTACGGCTCTTCCTCTTCGGGAAGAGCGAGCTCGAAGTCCCAGTAGGGCGGTTGATTGCGTTGGGTGAAGCGCAGGCGCTCGAGTGATTCGTGCTGGCCTACCAGCACGGCTCCCTGGCCCACCAGCGTACTGACGCACACAGCCGTTGTTCTCAGCAGCAACCCGAGTGTGGGTTCCTGCGCCGGGCTTTGAAGGAAGGCGATATCCATGGCTGTCATCCAGCCGGAGCTCTCCTGCCCACTCCCTATCCCCTGGATTGCCACGGGTTGCTCCTCGGGAGGCTCAACCCACCCGAGTTTGTGCGCGACGTCCGGAGAGATGATGGTCAACGGAGAACCCGTATCCACCACGGCCCGGATGGCACGGCTCCACCGACCGTTGTACCCGATGCGAACGAGCACCTTCGGTGCTTTGACTTCATGCTCCTGGAGCAGGAAGTCGGTCTGGAGTGACAGGTGGAGTCGATTCACTTCACTGAGAACGTCGGAGGGATGAACTCAATGACGACATGGGTGTCGGGTACGCCTCGGCGTTCGAGCTCGTCTTCGAGACTGGCGTAGCTATCCGCGGAGGCCACGATGCCCTCGGTGGGGTGGACGGCGATGTGCCTGCCACGATGTTCCGCGACCTCGGCCCTGTGCTCCATCATCCAGCGTTGGAATGCATCCGGCGTCGCTGGTGCCTGGAGCGAGGGCTGTTCCTGTAGTCGCCGCTTGAGCTCGTCGATCTCCTTCTGCTGGGTTTCGAGCCGTTGCCGCTGGGTTCGTAGCTCCTGGGCGATGGCACTCCACAGCTGCCACACGGCGCTGGGGAGTGACTCCGCTTCTTGCTGCGCCTGGAAGAGGAATTGGACGTCGGCACGCTGCTCCAACACGTCCAATCGTTCCTCGGGAAGCGAGGAAGCGCTGGACCACCTGTGGATGCGGGCGTCTCCCTCTCTCCGGTGACGGCGCTCGGTGTGCCGGGCGGGCCCTACCCAGCCACTCCGGTCTTGGGGCGTCTTCGCGGAGGAGCCTTCAGGAAACCACGGACCAGTTGCCATAGCGTGACCTCCACACGGGAGAGCATCTCCGGCTCGAGTTCCAGCGTGTCCTGCCCGGAACAACTGAGGGCGAACAATCCCCGACCCTCATCCACGTACCCCAGGTCATTGACCTTCCTCAGCGGTCCCGGGGAATCGAACTCCCAGGAGTAGTTCTCGAACGAGAGCACGGCTCGATGCCCATTCGAGGAGACAGGTTTGAGCGCCATCCGCTGCTTGGGGGCAAAGGGTGAGCGCCACTTCTTCTCATCGAGGATGAAGGAAACCTTGGACCGCACCTCGATTCGTCGTTCCGCCGGCCATCCGTCCGATATGCGCTCGAGGATGCCTGGATACCCTCCGAGCTGGCGGCTCATGTCGATGAGCTCTTGGGGGGGGGTGGGACTGGGCACGGGCTGCAGCTTCAACACCCAATGGGTTTCCTCGGGACTGGGGAGGAGGGGATGGACTTCTCCCGTCAGGAAGCGATCGCCCTTCTTGAGGATTTCCGGTAGGGCGACGAGTTCTGTTTCCCAATGAAGCGGGGTGGCCTTTGGCTCGAGCCTGCAGCCAAGGGCTACCATGAACTCTCGCCATCGTTGAGGGGTGGATTGGGCAAAGAAGGATACTTCCACGGAGCTCACGACAACTCCGGGCTCGGCTACTCCTTGCTTTTTCTCCTCCTTCACACCCATCAGTCTCTCTTGGTTACCCGTTCCATGCATGAAAGCCCCTCGGGCCATCATGAGGTGAGTCGATGATAACCATGGAGGAGCAGGCCGACCAGGAAGTTGTGGAGCAGATACAAACCGCACGCGGAGGACCCGTGAGTTTTTTTCGCGCCGCCGTGCAACGCCGTGCGGTCACCGGTGTCATCCGGGCAGAACGCAGGACAATCCCGGAGGACACCATGAAGAACGTGAAGAAGATGATGGGCGTGCTGGCGGTGACGGCGGTGGCGGTGCTCGGCACGGCGGCGGGCGCGGAGCAGGTGGCTCCCGCGGCGGCCCATGACACCCCCGCGGCCCCCGCCGAGACGATCAGCCTCAAGAAGGGCGAGGTGCACTCGCTGGAAGTGAAGAACCTCGTGCGCATCGCCTTGGGGGACTCGTCGATGGCCAATGTCTCCGTGGATGGCCCCACCACCCTCCGCATCACCGGGAGCAAGGCGGGGGAGACCACACTGCTGGTGTGGACGAAGGACGGGGCGCGCAAGGCGTACAAGCTCGCCATCCAGGGCTGAGCCGGGCCCGGTGGCTTCCCGTGACGGCGCGCGCCTGCGACAATCCAGAAGCGATGTCCCTGGAATCGAGGTTCCGCGCGCCGGACGGGTGCCCGGACGAGAATGTGCTCGCGGGTTTTGCCTCGGGCGCGCTGTCCCATGAGGACACGCCGCGCCTGGAGCAACACCTGGACGGGTGCGCCGCGTGCCGCGCCCTGGTGGCGGCGGTGGCGGCCGAGGCCTCGCAGCCTGGTGACAGCCTCGCTCCCACCCGTCTGGATACGGGCTCGCCCACACTGCCCATGCACTCCGGCGCGCTCTCGCTGGAGCCGGGGGCGCACGTGGGCCGCTACGTCATCGAGGGGCTGCTCGGTGAGGGCGGCATGGGCGTGGTGTACGCGGCGAGGGACCCCGCGCTGGGGCGCACGGTGGCGTTGAAGCTGCTGCGCCCGGGCGGAGGCGGGGAAGAGGGCCGGGCGCGGCTGGTGCGCGAGGCCCAGGCGATGGCGCGGCTGTCGCACCCCAACGTGCTGCCCCTGTTCGAGCTGGGCACGGAGGGCGGGAGCGTCTTCCTCGCGATGGAGCGGGTGGAAGGCCCCACGCTGGCGGGCTGGCTGCGTGAGCGCGAGCGGCCGTGGCGCGAGGTGCTCGCCCTCTACCTTCAAGCGGGAGAGGGGCTGGCGGCGGCGCACCGCGCGGGACTGGTGCACCGGGACTTCAAGCCGGCCAACGTGCTGGTGGGCGCGGACGGGCGGCCCCGTGTCACGGACTTCGGGCTGGTGCGCCACGAGGCCTCGGTTGACGAGGCTCTCCCGGGAGACGCCGGGGCCGGAGACACCGGAGAGGCGCTCACCCGTGCGGGAGTGGCGCCGGGAACGCCCGCGTACATGTCCCCCGAGCAGCTCGCGGGCCGCGAGGTGGACGCGCGCGGAGACCAGTTCAGCTTCTGCGTGGCGCTCCATGAGGCGCTGTATGGCATTCGCCCCTTCGACGCGCGGGCCCGGGGAGAGGCGCGATGGAGCCGGGTGCCGGTGCCGCGAGGCCCTCGCCTGCCGGGCTCCGTACGGGCCGCGCTGGAGCGGGGCCTGTCGCTGTCTCCGGAGGCGCGCTTTCCCTCCATGGATGCACTGCTGGTGGCGCTGGCCCCGCCCTCGGGACCGCGCTGGCTTCCGGTGGTGACGGTGGTGGCCGGGCTGGGGCTGGTGCTCGCGGGGGCGGACGTCGTGGTGTGGCGGACGCGGGCGCCCGTGGCGGAATCGATGCCGGAGGCCGTGCCCGTGGCTCTGGTGTTGGGCTCGCCCGTGGAGCTCGTGCTCCCCGAGGTGGTGCGCGTGGCGGTGGGGGCCCCAGGCGTGGTGGATGTGAAGGTGCTGAGCGGGGACAAGGTCCGGCTCCAGCCCCTCGAGACGGGCACCACCTCGGTGCTGATGTGGACGCGGGACGGTACCCGCCGGGCGTACACCGTGTCCGTGGGTCCTTGATTGAGCGGAGCCCCCTTACGGGTGCGTGGGCGCGGGGACTATCGTGGGAGTCCACTCGTCGCGGAGGGCTGCTCGTTGCGCTCCATCAATCCCCTGGCGTCCTGGCGGTGGTGTCTTCTCGCGGTCCTCGCGGTGGGCTGCGCGCACTCGAGCACGGGCCCGGCGGCCGTGACTCCGGAGCCGGCTCCTCGTGCCGAGGTGGCTCCCGTGGACACGAATACGGCGGAAGCCCGCGCGCTCACGGACCAGATGTTCGGCCCCGAGATGCAGGCCACGAAGCGCAAGCAGCAGAAGGTGCGCCGGCTGATGGCGCTCACGGGCGCGGAGGACACGGGCCGGCAGATGATGGAGATGATGACGAGCCACTTCGAGAAGTCCTCGAGCATCCCGCCGGGCTTCATGGAGAAGTTCCGCGAGGTGGCGCAGCAGGAGTCCATCGTGGACATGCTGGTGCCGGTGTACATGAAGCACTTCTCCGAGGAGGACCTGGACGCGGCCATCACGTTCCACGAGTCCCCGGCGGGCAAGCGCTTCCTCGCGGCGCAGCCCCGGGTGATGGAGGAGGCGAAGGTGGTGGGCGAGCAGTGGGGCGTGCGGCTCGCGGAGAAGGCGCTGCGGGCGCTCGTGGAGGAGGAGGAGCGCAAGGCCCGGCCCGCGCGTCACGAGGGCCAGGAGCTGTAGGCCGCGGGGGGAGGGTCTACACGCGACCCCTCACGACACGAGGAACAGGGCGTTGGCGCTGGCGATGGGCCGGGAACGGTCCTCCTGCCAGGCCTGCACCTGCAGGTTGGCCACGCGCCGGCCGAGCCGTGTAATCGTGGCCTTGGCCAGCGTGTCCTGCGGACGGCCCGAGCGCAGGAAGTCCACGGTGATGCTGATGATTTTGGGCACGCGGTCCGTCTGGGTGCGCAGCAGCAGCTCGAAGATGGCGGCGGACTCGAGCAGGCCGCCGAGCGTGCCACCGTGCAGCGCGGGGATGGAGCTGTTGCCGATGAGCATGGGCGCGTAGCGCATGCGGCACAGCACCTCGCCGGTGGTGTTCTCCACGCCGATGCCGAGGAAGCGCGCGTAGGGGATGGCCTCGGCGAGCAGGTGGTATTCACCCGTGAGGCGCACCTGGCGCAGGATGTTGGCGATGCGGAGCGAGGGGCTGGGGGGAGTGCTGTCCATGGCTCAGTCCTCCACGATGATGAAGGTGCCCTGCGCCGAGGCCACCGGGTTGGCCGGGTCCCCGTGGTGCGCGAGCGCTCGCACGAAGGCCACCGCGCGCGTGAGCTTGTAGCACTCGGCGCGAGCCAGCAGGTCCTTGCCGGGCATGGCCGGGTGCAGGTAGTCGATTCTCAGGTCCAACGTGGCGATGCGCGCCATGCGGGCCATCTTCATGAAGACGGAGATGCCACACGCGGCGTCGATGAGCGTCGTCACCGCGCCGCCGTGCAGCACGCCCGTCTCGGGGTTGCCCACCAGCTTCTCCGCGTAGGGCAGCCGCATGGTGGCCTCCGCCACCCCGAGGTCCACCACGCTCAGCCCCAGCTCGTGGTTGTGCGGGACGGAGTCCTGGAGGAAGCGGTTGATGCTCTCCATCATCTGCCGCCGGTCATCGGGCAACGTGTCATCGCTGGCCATGTGGAGGGTGGATAGCAGCTTCAGGCACCGCGCGAAATGCACACCGGGGTGTCGGGCAGGAGCACACCCGGGCGCGCACTCGACGAACGGATGCGGCTGGTGGACGACCCTGGAGTGAATAGGCTCCGGCGCGGTCAGTCTGGAGGAGCCATCATGAAACGGATCGCACGCGTCACCCTGGGAGTCGTCTTCTGCTTCGCCACCGAGTCACTCGCGGAGGGGGCCCGCCCCGCGCCGCTCCCCGAGAGCCACACCGCGCCCGCCATGTATCTCCCGCCGGACCTGAAGGAGCTCTGGGAGAAGGCCGGGGGCACGGTCAAGGAGATCAAGACCGAGCTCAACCCCTTCTACCTCTCGGGGGACTTCGATGGGGACGGCCGCCGGGACTACGTCATCTGGGCCCGGCGCAAGGGGTGGACGGGCTTCGTGGTGCTGTTCGCGAATGGGAAGCAGGCCCGGCTGGACCGGGATGAGCAGCTCACGTACCCGGGGACGACGGACTACTGGTACGTGCACTCGCGGCACCTCCCCGTCAAGGCGAGCCCGGCCGAGGACGGCAAGCCGGCCCCGAAGCTGGAGGGAGACGCGCTCCTGTTCATCAAGTCGGAGGCGTCGAGCGCGCTGGTGTATTGGAACGGCAAGCGCTTCGTCTCGTACTGGCAGGCGGACTGAGCGCGGCTCAGAAGCGGGGATCCAACCGCACCGAGTCCAACTCCTGGCGCACCATGCGCTGGAAGAGGGCGGGGCCCACCCAGGTGTACACGGCGAGCCCCATCCAGACGAGCTGGATGATGCTGGCGAGGCCAGGCTGGCCCAGGTCCTTCGCGGCCAGGGTGGCGAAGCGGTAGGCCACGAAGGCGCCCAGCAGCACGAGCGTGCTCTTGCTGTCGCCCAGCGAGCCCATGAACATCGCATAGCGCCACCACAGGCCGAGCAGCCGGCTCTGGCGCGCCTTGATGCTGGCCAGCAGCCGCAGCGAGCCCTCGTCGGTGGCGTCCTGGCGCAGGGCCCACAGCGCGTGCTCGCGCGCGTCCTCGATGCGGCCCTGGCGCAGGTACACCTGTCCCATGAGCACCAGGCCGTCCTGGAACTCGGGCTGGGCGGTGAGGGCGTCGCGGGCCCACTGCATGGCGTGCTTCACGTCCCCGCGCTCCAGCGCGTCCTCGCCCAGCGCCACCAGCGTGGCCGGGTCGTCCGGAGCCAGGGAGTGGGCCCGTTGCAGCACCTCGCGCTTGCCGTCCTTCTTGCCCGTCAGGTCGAGGAACCGGGCCTGGAGCAGGAGGTTCTGCGTGTCGTCCGGCTCCAGCTCCAGCAGGTTCTTGATGTGCTGCTCGGCGTCCTTGAAGCGCCGGCGCGCCAGGGCCGCCGAGGCCGCGGCGTAGTGGGCCAGGGGCAGCAACGCCTCGAGCGAGAGGGCGAGGCCGGCCTCGTGCTCGGCGGCGTGGGGGCGCTTGAGGGCCAGCAGCACCAGGGACAGCAGGGCATGGGCCTCGGGATCCTCGGGGTCCTCGGCGAGGGCGCGGCGCAGCGTCTCCAGCGCGCCCCGGTGGTCCCCGCGGGCGAGCTGCATCTGCGCGTAGCCGCGCCACTGGAAGGAGGGGCCGTCATTCATGGTTTCACCCGAGCAGTGCCAGCAAGAACCGATTGCCGCCGGTGAGCGTCATGATGATGCGCGGGCCGATGAAGATGCTGGCCACCAGCACGAGGGCCCCGTTGCGGACCACGCCACCGTAGTACTCGTGGAGCGCGAAGTTGCGCTGCTGGAGGTTGAAGAGCGCGTACCCCACGGCGAGCTTCCACACGGTGAGGCTCACCCCGGCGTAGGGCCCGGACGTCGGCGTCAGCACGTCGAGCTTCACCAGCGTGCCGAGCAGGATGAACAGTAGCAGCGTCCCGGGGACCAGCAGCACCGCGAGGACCGTCTCCTTGCGGCGCGTGCTGCTGCCCATGGCGAAGCTGTTGAAGATGAACCACGGAATCCCGAGCCACGCGCCCCCCACCATGAGGGACAGCAGGGGGAACACGGGGTTGACGACGAGGTGCCCCATGGCGCCGGGGCGGGGCTCGTCCTGGATGCGGTAGGTGGTGCTCATGCTCAGGACTTTCCGTGGGCCTGGAGGAAGGCCAGCACCTCGTCGTACTGGCCGGCGTCATTGGCGTAGCGCGCGTAGTTGCGCGCGGTGGTGAGCCACTCGAGCGCGGTGGGTTTCACCTCCTGGAGGGCCTCCTTGAGGTCCGCCGAGGTGATGGGCGCCTCGTTGCCCTGCTCGAGCGAGCGCTCGATGGCGGCGTCGCTGGCCGTCTCCACCACGTTGGCCAGGTCCGCGCCGGAGAAGGTGCTGGTGTGCTTCACCACGAAGCCCAGGTCGAGGTGGGAGTCCTGGGGCCGCTCCTTGAGCAGGAGCTTGAGGATCTCCTCGCGTGCCGCGGCATCCGGCGGAGGGACGAAGAGGACGCGGTCGAAGCGGCCGGGGCGGCGGAAGGCCGGGTCGATGGCCCAGGGCGTGTTGGTGGCGCCGAGAATCAGCACACCGGCGTTGTTCTGCGCGAAGCCATCCATCTCCGCGAGGAACTGGCTGACGAGCTTGGCGCTGGTGCCCTCGCGGCTGAACTGGCGCTTGGCGGCGAGCGCTTCCAGCTCATCGAAGAAGAGGACGGCGGGAGTCGTCTGACGGGCCTTCTCGAAGAGGGCGTGCAGCTTCCGCTCCGACTCGCCGATGTACATGTCGAGGATGTCGGAGATGGCGATGTTGTAGAAGGTGGCGCCGCACTCGCCGGCGGTGGCGCGGGCCAGGAGCGTCTTGCCGCAGCCGGGAGGGCCGTAGAGGAGGATGCCGCCGCCGGCCTTCTTCTTGAAGCGCTCGAAGAGACTGGGCTTCTGGAAGGGGAGGATGATGCGCTTGCGGATCTGCTTCTTGATGTCCTCGAGGCCGCCCACGTCGGCGAAGGTGAGGGGCGTCTGGGGAGGGGCGAGGACGCGGTCCACCTCGTTGGAGGAGGTGTCGTCGTTGGAGATGACGCGCAGGCGGGGGCCGCCGAGAGCGGAGGGCTGCACGTCGCGCACGGAGGCGGTGAGCTGGGCGAGGAGGTCGCGGTCCTCGAGGGTGGGGTTGAGGGAGACGGCGCGCTGATAGGAGGAGCGGGCTTCGTCCTTGCGGCCGAGCGCGGCGAGGGCACGTGCGGAGAGGAGGGCGGCCTCGGGGGCGGGGTGGTTGGCGCAGAAGAGGAGGGCGCGCTCGTGTTCGCCGGTCTGGAAGAGGGTGCGGGCGGCGTGGAGCCGATCGGGCTCGGAGAAGAGATCGGGGGCGTGTTCGCCGAGGATGGCGCGGGCCTGGGGGACTTCGTTGCGCTCGAGGTGGGCCTTGAGGACGAGGCCGCGCAGGGGCGCGTTGTCGGGGCTCGCGGCGAGCGCGGCCTTGAGGGAGGCGAGCGTGGTGTCATCCATGGCGGGAGGGAACGTCGCACAGGCCCGAGGGCCCCTTCAAATGCGAAGGCACGGGGGTGCACGCGGAGCGTCCGGCCCCTCACGGCCGGTGTGGCTTGGTGTCCGGCTCAGCGGACCTCCAACTCCTTGAAGACGACACCGTCCAGCTCCAGGCGGCGCACCGCGTCCACCAGACGCTCGTTGGCGATGATGAGCGTGGAGGCGTCGGCCAGCCGGAAGATGTCTACGTGCTCCGGCAGCGAGGCTGCGTCGAGCACATACGGGTCTGGGACGCTGTGGCTCATGGCGACGCCACAGGTGGCGCACGGCGGATTCGGGGGCGGCAGGCAGGCAGGGTGGAAGCGCCCGTGGATTTCGAGCTGGATGTCCCGCAGGTCGGGTGAGTGTTTGGTGCGGAATCGCACCTGGGTGGGGCAGCCGGTGAGGCCACGAACGCCCGCGCTCTGCACTTTCTCAAGGGCCTCGCGGCGCATGCAGAGGGACCAGGGATTCTGCATGACGAGCTGGCCGAAGTAGCCCAGACCGCTTCCCTGAAGCGGACCGAAGCGCGCTCCCGATGTCAGCACGGCGTAGGGAGGCGCCAGGGGACGAACCAACTCGCGCAGCCGGATGAACTCCTCACGCGGGAGGGGCCAGGAATCCACCAGCGTCTCCTGGTCCTGGGGCGGCAGACCCGACAAGTCCACGCATGGGTATTGACCCATCGTATACTTCTCCGGCGGCAAATCACAGACAGGGCACCGCTCCACGCCGGGAAGCCCCCACTTGTGGGCGGCGTTCAGGTTGCCGGTGTAACGAGGGGACGGGTCTCTTCCCAGTTCGTAGAATTTCATGTGGTCAGGTCACGAGCCCGAAGCTCAAGGGGCGAGAAGCTGCGGTCCAGGTGCGGGCACCGGAGAGTAGTACGGGCGAATGGGGCCAGCGATGTCGAAGCGTAGAGCCAGCTCAAAGGCCTTGCTGATGAGGACTTCCCGTGGCACGTAGTCTGGATTGGCCCTCATGAATTGCTGCCACGCCTGATTCCACGAGCCACCATTGGCACCCCGATGGATTCGCAGGTGCACTTGCTCCGGAATGAGCATCGTCCATTCGTGGATGTTGATACCGCCGTTCTTGAACCATGTTCTGAACTCCTGCGCCTGGGGGAAGAGGTGGTGCTTGATCAGCGTGCCTTCGAGCCGAGGAAATGCGGGAAGGAAGCCCTGGCGGTAACGGAAGTGGAAGGTCATCCGGGGCCGGGCGTCCTCCCGAAGCCCCGCGCGTCTCCAGTTGCGGTGATGACTGGGGGCGCGAAAAGGCGGACGAGGGAATCGCGCCAGCTCCGCACCATGCGCCAGGGGTCCTTGTGTGAGCATTTCCGGGTCCACGTCCTCGCAGTCGAAGAAGGCACATTCGCCCTCGTCGCAGGCGAGCACGACGCACTGGTCGGCGTCCGCGTCGTCGCAGGAGATGGTCTCGTCAGTCCCGGTGCCTTCCCGGGCACTCAAAGAGGGCGAGGTGGCACACGAGGCCAGCAGCAGCGCGGTGAGGAACAGCGGCAGCAGGGGTCGGGGCCGGAGGGCTTGAGTCATGGAGCCCCGAGTCTACGGGGTACAACGGCAGGGTGGCATGACGAGCGGGCGCTGGTATCTTCCCGCCTCCGGGGAGAGTGCATGGCCAGGGTCACGGAAAGCGACATTCTTCGGCAGATGGCTGTTCGCGAGGAGCCCGGAGCCTACGTCCTCGGGTGCTTCGAGCGGCGCATCACGCTCTACACGCAGCAGGTCCGCGCGCTCAACCTCATCCATTCGCTCTTCGTCGAGGAGCGGTTGAAGGAGGGCTCGAAGCTGGCGGTCATCGGCGGAGGCGCGGCCGGGCTCACGGCCGCTGCGGGGGCCGCCATCCGGGGAGCGAAGGTCACCGTGTTCGAACAGGCGAGCGACCTGCTGGCCATGTTCCGCAACAACCGCCAGCGCTGGCTCCACCCCCATCTCTACGACTGGCCCGAGGAGGGCTCGGAAGAGCCACGGGCGAATGTGCCCGTGCTCGACTGGACGGCGGACTTGGCGGGCAACGTGGCGGAGCGGCTCCTCGCACAGTGGCAACCGCTGGTGCAGCGCCATGGCATCGAGATCCACACGCGCGTTCGGCGTCTCCAGATCCACCCCGGGTCCAGCACTCCGCGCCAGCTCACGTGGAACACGGACTCCTTCGATGAAGGGGATTTCGAGGTCGTCATCCTGGCGGTGGGTTTCGGAACGGAGAGAACGCTGGAGGGGGCTCCAGTCCGGTCGTACTGGGAGGACGACAACCTGGACCGCCTCATTCACGCATCGGGCTCGTCCACGCGCTACCTCATCTCGGGCACGGGAGACGGGGGATTGATCGATCTGCTCCGTGTCCGCCTCCGGGACTTCCGTCACGAGCGAATCATCCAGAGATACCTGGGGGAGACGTCGCTGGGAGCGGTGAGGACGGAGCTGCTGAAGCTGGAGGAGGAGTTCCGCAAGGGGCGGTTCAAGGAAGGGGACTTCTTCAGGAAGTACAAAGGTCTTCCTGAGACGAAAGTGCTCGATGCGCGCTTGCAAGAGGACCTGCGGGGAGACACCACGGCTGTCCTCAACGGGAGGGATGCGTTTCCGCTCAGTGCGGGAGCCAGCATGCTCAATCGCTTCCTGACTTCACGGCTGATGAATCTGGGCCGCGTGCGCTACGAGTCGGGAACGCTCTCGGTGAAGCGCGTCGAGAAGAAGGGGGCCTACGAGGTTTCCTTTCTCGACGAGAACGGGAAGTCGAAGCATGTTGAGGAGTTCGACGACATCATCGTGCGGCATGGCCCCGAGCCGGCGCTCGAGCGCTCCTTCGAATCCATCTGGAAGAAGACGGGTGCGAGGATGCGTGAGCTCGCGGAACTGGACCAGACCCGGAGGCCACTCTTCAGAGCGGAGGACTTCGCCAAGGCTCCGAGCGGTGCCCGCCCGAGCACTCCCGCCGCGCCCGTGAACATGAGCACACCGACGGCGGCGCCCTCTCGAGGGGACTGCTTCGGCCGGGAGGAATTGACGCGCCGGCTCGTGGAGGAGGTCCTGGCGGAAGAGCCTCGACCGACGATGGTGCTCGGTCCTCCGGGCATTGGAAAGAGCACCCTCACGCGCCAAGCGTACCACCACCCCGAGGTGGTCCGGCGATACGGGAACCGGCGCTACTTCGTCCGGCTCGATGGCGCCACCTCGCGGGAGTTGGTGGTCAGCGCCGTGGCCGCCGTTCTCGGCATCGGTTCTGAGCCCCAGCTTTGGCACGCGGTGAAGCACTCGCTCCAAGCGGCTCCGGCGTTGCTGGTCCTCGATAATCTCGAGACCCCCTGGCACGAGGACCGCCCGGGGACGGAGGCGTTGCTGGCTGAGCTGGGTGCTGTTGCCGGGCTGGCGCTCGTCGGATCGGTACGAGGCGGGGAGCGTCCCTACGTGCCACGCAGTCGTCCTCCTATCGAGGTGACGCGGCTCGATGACAAGTCCGCGCTCGACCTCTTCTGCTCCATCGCCTCGAATGCCGACCGGACGGAGCCTCTGCTCGAGTCTCTCCTCCGAGAGCAGGATGGGCTTCCCCTTGCCATCAAGCTGCTCGCGTTTGCCGCGGAAGGGGCGTCGCTTGAGAATACCTGGGCACTCTGGCGGACGGAGCGCGCGGCGCTCTACGAGAGGCCCGGTGGCTCCGACAGGGAGTCCAGCCTCTCGGTTTCGCTTGAGGTCTCCATCAAGGGGCCACGCATGACAGACGAGTCCCGGCGGCTGTTGTCCCTGTTGGCGACTCTGCCCGGAGGTGCGGCCCAGTGGGACCTGGACCGTTTCCTGCCGGGCATGGCTCATGGCGCCGCGCAGGTGCTGGCCAAGGTGGGACTTGCTTTCTTCGAGCAGGGACGGATTCGCATGCTGGCGCCCATTCGGGAGCACGTGCGGCGTTCACGCCCTCCAGGCGTGGAGGAGCGCGAGCGCGTGCGCACCCATTACCTTGGAATGCCACGGGAACATGGGGGGAAGCTGGGACGCATGGGAGGAGGCGGTGCGTTGACGCTCCTCATCACTGAGTTCGCGAACATCGAAGGACTCATTGAGGAGGAACTGGATGGCAAGGAGGCCACCGATGCCATGGACGCGGCCATTGCCTTGTCGGAATTCATGCGTTTCTCGGGGCATGGCACGTCGCGCGTATTGCAGATGGCCCGCGCAGTAGCGCGGAGCAAGGGGGATGCGGGACGTGAAGCCAACTGCATCCATGGCATGGGCAACATCGCACTGGTGCGCTCGCAGCATGAGGAGGCGCGCAGGAGGTACGAGGAGGCGCTGCCGCTCTACGAGCAGGTAGGAGCCGTGCTCGGGCGGGCCAACTGCATCCAGAGGCTGGGCGACATCGCGCTGGCGCGCTCGCAGCATGAGGAGGCGCGCAGGAGGTACGAGGAGGTGCTGCCGCTCTACAAGCAGGTAGGAGACGTGCTCGGGCGGGCCAACTGCATCAAGAGTCTGGGCGACATCGCGCTGAGACGTTCGCAGCATGAGGAGGCGCGCAGGAGGTACGAGGAGGCGCTGCCGCTCTACGAGCAGGTAGGAGACGTGCTTGGGCGGGCCAACTGCATCCGGAGGCTGGGTGACATCGCGCTGGAGCGCTCGCAGCATGAGGAGGCGCGCAGGAGGTACGAGGAGGCGCTGCCGCTCCACGAGCAGGTAGGAGACGTGCTTGGGCGGGCCAACTGCATCAAGAGCCTGGGCGACATCGCACTGGAGCGCTCGCAGCATGAGGAGGCACGCAGGAGGTACGAGGAGGCGCTGCCGCTCTACGAGCAGGTAGGAGCCGTGCTCGGGCGGGCCAACTGCATCCGGAGGTTGGGCGACATCGCACTGGAGCGCTCGCAGCATGAGGAGGCGCGCAGGAGGTACGAGGAGGCGCTGCCGCTCTACGAGCAGGTAGGAGACGTGCTCGGGCGGGCCAATTGCATCCTGGGTCTGGGCGACATCGCGCTGAGACGCTCGCAGCATGAGGCTAGAGATTTCTTCGAGCAGTCTCTTTCTCTCTACATGCTCATTCCCGAGCCCTATTCCATCGGGCAGACACATCGGCGACTCGCCAGAATCGCTCCCAAGGCCGAGGAGCGCCGTCGCCACATCACCGCCGCACGACAGGCCTGGGAAAGTATTGAGCGTCCGGATCTCGTCCAAGAACTGCACGGCGAGTTCGGTGATTGATGAAGATCCGGCTCATTACGGCCGGTGCGGCCCTTCATCCGGTTCAGCGGACCTCCAGTTCCTTGAAGACGACGCCGTCGAGTTCCAGGCGACGCACCGCGTCCACCAGGCGCTCGTTGGCGATGATGATCGTGGAGGCGTCAGCCAGCCGGAAGATGTCCACGTGCTCCGGGAGTGATGTGGCGTCGAGCACGTACGGCTCCGGGACGCTGTGGCCCATGGCGACCCCACAGGTGGGGCACGGAGGATTCGGGGGCGGCAGGCATTCCGGGTGGAATCGCCCGTGGCTTTCGAGCTGGATGTCCCGCAGGTCGGGGGCATGTCTGGTGCGGAAGCGCACCTGGGTGGGGCAGCCGGTGAGGCCACGAATGCCCGTACTCTGTAATTGCTCCAGGGCCTCGCGGCGCATGCACAGGGACCAGGGGTTCTGCATGACGAGCTGACCGAAGTAGCCCAGCCCTGATCCTTGAAGCGGGCCGAACGCTGCTCCTGATTCCAGCACGGTATAGGGAGGCGCCAGGGGTCGCACCAATTCGCGCCGCCGGATGAACTCCTCGCGCGGGACGGGCCAGGCATCCAGCAGCTTCTCCTGGTCCTCGAGCGGCAGACCCGACAGGTCCACGCATGGGTATTGAACCATCGTTCCACCCTCTGGCTGCAAATCACAGACAGGGCAGGGTTCGACACCGGGCAGCGCCCACTTGTGGGCAGCGTTCAGGTTGCCCGTATAGAGGGGCGACGGGTCTCTCTGCAGTTCGTAGAATCTCATGCGGTCGAGTCTCGAGAGCTGCCCCCGCTGTGAGCGCCCCGGGCCAGAACATCAGCGCCAGTCAGGCGGGGCCAGGGTGAGGCGTGGCATCGGGTGGCCCTTGGGGTATTGCAGCACCGTCTCGAAGCGCGGGTCGTTGAGCACCACGCTGCCAGGGCTGCGGTCCACCTTCGCCGGGTCCACCACCGAGCCGTCAATGGGCTCCTTTGCCCATGTGGGCACCCCGTAGGACGTGAAGTCGTCCACCGCCACGCCGCAGATGGGCCACCACGTGCCGTCCGGCAACTGCATCCGGTCGAACTGGATGTAGAGGCGGTAGGGCGTCGTCATCGCCACGCCCGTGATCTTCGTCTCGACCTCCTTCCCCTTCACCACCGCGAACATGGTGGCCATCACAGGACCGGGTTTGATGTTGAGGGAGCCTCCCTCCTCGATGGGATTCTTCGAGGCAGGAGTGCCTGTCTCCAGGAAGGTGGGGTTCTCCAGGGAGTCGAAGCTCAACTTGACGGGGGTGGCGGTGGCTTCGGGTGGGCAGTGCGCGAGGTAGCGGGCGGAGTCGGGCGGTACGGGCGTGGTGACGCACCCGGCGAGCTGCGCGGCGGCTACCCCGCCCAGCAGGCGGGTGAGCATCGAGCACGGGCGAGAGGGCGTTGAATCGGAGGCAGTGGGAAGCGTTTCGGAAGGGGAGGTGGGCACGGGCTGTGTTCCTTTCGCCGGGGGCGCCGGAGGAGCCGACGCGGTGATCTCCGCGCGAGGGACGTCCTCCCGATGAGGAACGGGTGCCGCGCGGACGAGTGCCCACCCTAGCCCGAGCACCCCCAGCCCAAGGGCCAGCACGGCGAGCCGCGAAGGCCACCCCCACCGCTTCCCCATGCGCTCGGGCTCCGGCTCGTGAGCCTCCTCCAGCATGTCCACGTCCGGAAACCGTTCCCGCACCCACGCACACTCCGACGGCCGCTTCGATGGCGCCTGCCAGGCGGAGGTGTGTCCTTCTTGTTCGCGCAGCCGCTCCAACTCTTCGCGTACGGCGCGGGCACTCGGGGGGCGCTGCGCGGGGTCCTTCGCCAGCAGCCGCAGGGTGAGCGCGCGCAGGGAGGCGGGCATGTCAGGCGCGAGTTGCCCTGGCTCCAGTGGAGTCATGGTGGCGATGGCGGGCAACAGCTCGTCCAACGGCCGCCGGGTATCGAAGGGACGGCAGTTGGTGAGTGTCTCGTAGAGGAGCACGCCAAAGGCATACAGGTCCGCGGCGGGCCGGGCCTCCAGCCGTGAGCCCGGGGGCGGAGGATTCTCGGACAGCAGGGACGCCAGGAAGAGGACGGCCTCGGGTGGCTGGCAGTAGAGCGTTCCCGGAGCGAGTCCCTCTGTCAGTACGCGGGCCCAGGGCAGGTGTGCCGTGCCGAAGTCGATGAGGAATGGCGTGTCGTTCCCATGCCGTACCAGCAGGTTGTCCGCCTTGACATCGCGATGGACGATTCCGTCTTCGTGCAGGACCTCCAACGTCTTCAAGTGCTCGCACAGCACGCCCACCGCCCGCTCCAGCGTGGCGTGCTTGCACCAGCGCCATACATGGAAGGTGCTCCCGGAGACGTAGGGCGTGACGAAGTAGCCGTAGCCCGTCTCTGGATCGGGCCATCGTCCCCACTCCAGGACGGGCAGCAAATAGGGGTGGTGCACATGCTCCAGCGAGCGCACCTCGCGGCGCATCCAGTCATCCACCCGGTCCGCGTCCAGAGGTGAAGCGGGCCGGGCCGCCATCTTCATCGTGTAGTGCTGGCCCCCGCGCTCCAGCAGGAAGACGAAGGCGAAGCCCCCCACTCCCAACCGGCGGACCACGCGGAAGTCGCGCACGCGGTGGCCCGCGCGCAGTTGATCGGGGCGATGGGGTCTCCTCATGGTCGTGGTTCCTCGTCCTCTGGAAGTGGGTGGAAGCGGCCTGGCGCGTTTTCTCCGTCCAACGCCACTTCCGGATGCGAGGTGCCCTCGGGGAGCAGGCTGGTGAAGACGTATCGCTGGCCCTTCACTCCGGGTGAGTCGGAGACGAGATGGGCGGGCCATTCCAGGTGCGAGCCGTCCGCGAGGGTGGCCCTCAGCCGCACTTGCACCAACCTCCATGGCGGGGCTCGCTTCTGGCTGTCTCTCACGGAGGCGGTGGCGAAGAAGCGCTGGCCCATCCACAACACGGACTCCACACGCACACGGTTGTGTCCCGGGGCACTCGCCACCGTTCGGGGCCAGATGAGTGCGACGCGGGCCGGGGGCGTGGCGAGCAGGTGGAGCGCCAGAGCCCGTGCGGCCTCATCCTCGGTGGCGGACTCGGCGCGGACCACACGCACCGTCACGTCCGTTTCCTCGCGCCGGGTGACGAGCGTGAAGCGGAGGGGCTCGGTGTTGGGTCCAGCCTCCAGGATGAGTGGTACCTCTTCGCCCTCGGCCAGGGAGGTGGAGGGGAGAATCAGCCACGAGCCGGGACTCAACGGGACGAGCTGGATGCGGGCCTCGTCCACCGGCAGGCTCGGCGTGGAGGGTGGCAGCGGTGCTTCGAGCTGGAGGAGCGTGGGCACGCCGGCCGTCACGTGCAGCGCCAGGGGCGGCACCTCGCCGGATCGAGCAGGGGCCACGAGCGTGCGCGCGCGGAGTAAGGGCCCACCGGCCGATTGCCGGGCAGCGGCTGGGGCGGACGCCAAGAGGGACAGAATGAGGAGCCAGGAACCGGAGCGCACGCGAGCCTCGACGAGCAGGCGTGCACGCTAGGAGCGGCCCGTTCCAGGGAGCAAGCAAGAAACCACCTCCGCCGTCATCCCGGCGTGGGTGACTCCGGAGGACGTCCGCTATCCGTTCTCCTCTTCTGCCTCCGCCGAGTTCCGGGCAGTGGCCTTCTTCTTCTCTTCCCAATCGGCCAGGGCAGAGGCGACGTGATGGAGCGTGTGGCGCTCGAGCCTCTTGTGATGCACCGCGAAGTAGTACTGCCCGGCGATGGAGACGAAATCGAAGGGAGCGGCGGGGTGAGTTTTCAGCCTGTCGTCTGCTTCCGCGCGAGTTTCGAAGGAGGGCGCACTGGGATGTATTCCCCGCGCCACGAACTCTTCGATGTAGGGCTCGATGACGTAGTCGCGGTGTATGTCGCGAGCATTGTCTTCACGAGAAGACCAGGCCAGATGGTACTCATCCCCGATGAGGATGTCCGCTGGACTGGGGGGCTCCGCGAGTCCATTCAGCCAGGCCTCCGCCTCGGCATGCGTCGGAAAATAAGCGATAGCGAGCGGAGCGTATTCGAGGCGATGGTGGATGTAGTCCTCGCAAGCCTTGAGTTGTCCGGTGTCGGCGATGAAGTTGACCTGGTGGATGAGGGTGCTCGCGGGCTGCTTCTCGGGTGTCTCATCGAACGTCTTCAGCAGAAGCGTCATGACCCTTCGCGAGGTCGAATCCGGGCGTGCCTCAATGACAGTACTCATCTGGGGGCGTAGCGAGGGCGCGACCCCATCGAGGTAGTCCTCGAACAGGTATGCCTGACCCGTGGAGACAAGAAAGTCCCTATACGCCTTCACTTGAATCCAGAGCCGCTGTTCTGCCTGCCTGCCGGCGAGTTCCGCTGCTTGTCTCCGGGATGCGGCGATGCGTGATGCGCTTACAAGAGCCTCATGAATGCTCATTACGTCAGCCCATCTCCTGGAGCCTGTGGCGCAGGTCATCCGCGAGCCCGGATGGATCTCCCTCGCGCAGCGCCGCGAGTCCCGCCTCGAAATCCGCGCGGGCCCCGGCCGTGTCACCCAGTCTCGTGCGCAGCACGCCCCGGTCGCGCAGCAATTCCGCATCCACCGGCTCGCCCTCCTGTGCGGCGAGCGCGTCCGTGATGTCTTGCACCGCCTCCTCCAGCCGGCCCAGCCTCGTCCGCGCCGAGGCCCGCTGGTGCAGCAGCCAGGGATTGTCCGGGTCCTCCGCGAGCGCCAGCGTCCAATCCCTCTCCGCCTCCGCGTGCCGGCCGAGCGCCTCCAGCGACTCGGCGCGCTTCATGTGCAGCACGAGCGCCTTGCGGAAGCCCACGGCCTCCAGCGCATCGAAGTCGGCCACGGCCTCGGCGTGACGTCCCAACGCCGCGAGCGCGAGCGCGCGGTGCAGGTGCGCTGACGCGTGGCCGGGTGCCATCTCCAGCACGCGCTCGTACCAGGGCAATGCCTCCGCGGGAGCACGCCCCCAGATGCCGAGCGTCAACCCCATCTCCAGCAGCACGCGGGCCTGGCGCGGGTACGTTTCCGTGAGCTGGCGCATGCGCGAGAGCGCCTCCGTGTAGCGCCCGCTGCGCCGCAGCTTGTCCACCTTGCGCAGCAGCTCGGTGAGCTCCGGCGGCCACGCCTCGCGCCCGTTGCGCTCAGTCATGGTCTCTCAGCCGCGCGGCGTCTGGGTGCCGAGCCACGCCTCGACGCGGGCGCGCAGGGACTCGGTGCCGGGCTGGTCCAGGGTGCTCACGGCCTCCTGGGCGAGCACCCGGGCCCGCGCGGTGTCCTTGTGCGCGTCCGCCAGCGCCCGGGCGAGGGCGAAGCGCGTCTCGGCCAGCTCCACCGGCGCCACGGTGTGCTTCACGCGCAGGGCCAGTGCCTGCTCCAGCGGCCCGAGTGCCTCCTTGGGGCGGCCCAGCTTCAGCAGCGCCTCGCCGCGGCCCGTGAGCGGCCCGGCCAGCTCGGGGTGCTGTGCGCCCAGGGTCCGCTCACGCAGGCGCACCGCCCGCTCGAAGTGGCCCAGCGCCTCGGCGGGGCGCCCGGCGTCCACCAGCACCAGGCCCAGCGAGCTGCTCGGTCCGGCCACGTCCGGGTGCTCCGGCCCGCGGGCCAGCTCCGCGGCTTCCACCGCCTGGTGCAACACCTGGAGTGCCTCGTCCGTCTTCCCGTCCCGCCACAGCACGCCGCCCAGCGCGTCCAGCGCCATGGCGCGGAAGGCGTGGCGCGGCGACAGCGAGCGGTCGACGATGGCGACGCCCTGGCGCAGGGGCTCCAGCGCCTCGGCGTGGCGGCCCAGGGCGCTGAGCGTGGTGCCCAGGCTCACCAGCGAGCTGCCCACGCGCGGGTGCTCGGCGCCCAGGGCCTTGCTGAAGGCGGCATAGGCGCTCTGGTACACCTCGAGGGCCTCGGTGTGGCGTCCCTGGGTGCCCAGCGTGTTGCCCAGCCGGCGCAGCACCATGGCCACCTCGGGGCTGTCCGGCGGGGACACCGTCCGAAGCGCGGCGAGCGCGTTGCGGTGCGACGTCTCCGCGGCGCCCGCGTCGCCCTGGGCGGCGTACACCAGCCCGTGGGCGCTCTCGAGTCCGGCCAGCAGGCGGCCCTCGCGCCTGGTGCGCACCAGCAGGGCGCGGGCCTGGCGGTACCAGTCATGCCCGTCCTGCACGCGCGCCACGTCGTAGGCCACCAGCTGGGTGAGGGCCACCAGCGCCTCGGCGCGCACCTCGTCCAGCCGCACCTCGTCGGCCCGCCACATGGCCTCCTTGAGGGTGCGCTCGGCCTCGGAGTTGCCGAAGCCCGCCTGCAACTGGCCCAGCTCCAGCAGGGCCTCGGCCTCCAGCGGGTGGTAGCCCAGGGTGCGCGCCTCGGTGGCCACGGGGGCGGCCACGGCCAGGCCCGCGGGGAACTGGCCGGAAATGCGCAGGGCCCGGGCACGCGCGAGCGACGTGCGCAGCTCCTCCACCCGGGCGGCCACCTCGGGCTCCTTGGGCGGCTCGCTGGCGGCGAGCGGATCCGCCGTGTCGCACGGGGCGAGCTCGGACAGGCCGCGCACGGCCTCCACGGCGCGCTCCACCACGCGGCCATCCGCCTCGGCGAGCACGTCCGTGAGGGCCTTGAGCTCCGAGCGCCGGCGCTCCATGCAGGTGGTGCGCGCGGCGAGCACCTCCTCGGAGGCCTCGCCGCGCAGCTTCGTCGCCTCGCACGCGCCGCGCTGGCCCTTCACCCACTGGGAGGCGTAGGTGTCGAGCCCCTCCTTCACTCCGTTCCACGTGTCGGCCGCGTAGGGGGCGCCGGTGGCGAGGAAGGCCTGGCGCATGGCGTCCTGGCGGGGCGCGTCCCACACGCCGTCCATGCGCGCGGCCACGCCCTGGCACAGGCCCTGGCGCTGGTGCCACTCGCCCACGGCGCCGGCCACCATGGCCACCAGGAAGGCGCCGGCCACGGCGACGAAGGCCTGGCGGCGGCTGCGGGCGCTCGGGTCGTCATGGAGCGCGTCCAGCAGCGCCTGCATGGAGACGTAGCGCTCCTGGGGTTGGACGTGGAGCCCCTTGAGGACGACGCGCCGCACCCACGTGGGCACCCCCGAGTCGCGGGGTGGCGGGCGCAGGTTGCCCTCGAGGGTGGCGCGGGCGAGCGCTGCGGCCCCGCTGCCGGCGAAGGCGTGCTCGCGGTAGAGGGCGTAGTAGAGCGTGGCGCAGAAGGAGAACTGATCGGCGCGGGCGGTGACGGCCTGCTGGCGGTACTGCTCCGGGGCCATGTAGCCCGGGGTGCCCATGATGTGGCCGTGGCGCGTCACCGGCGTCTCGCGCGGCTCGCGCGTGCTCGGGGCGGAGAGGGAGCCGGACTCGGAGGTGGCGGGCAGCTCGGCGCGGAGGATGTCCGCCAGGTCCACCGGGGTGGGCGCTCCGGGGGCGCCGCTGCCCTGCTCGCAGGCGAGGCCGAAGTCGAAGACGAGCACGCGCCCATCGCGCCCCACCAGCACGTTGTCCGGTTTGAAGTCGCGGTGGACGAGCCCGGCGGCGTGCGCGGCCGCCAGTCCCCGGCCCGCCAGTGTGAGGGCCTCCACCACCTCGCGCCAGCCGCGCGGCTGCTCCTTGAGCCACTGCCGCAGCGTGCTGCCCTCCACCAGCTCCAGGGCGATGAAGACCTGGTCCCCGTGCTCGCCGATGTCGTAGACGGGCAGCACGTTGGGGTGCGACAGGCGGGCCATGGCCTGCGCCTCGCGCATCAGCCGCAGGCGGGCCTCGCCCCCGTCCAGCCCCTCGCCTCCGGGCAGCAGCAGCTTGATGGCCACCCGGCGGTTGAGCTGGGGATCGAACGCCGCATACACCTCGCCCATGCCGCCGGCGCCCAGGCGCTCCAGCACGAGGTAGCGGCCCACGGAGGTGCCTCGGGGCAGGGGCTGTCCCTCGGGGGCGGTGGGCAGCGGGAGCGGCGGGCCCACGACACAGGTGGGCTCGGTCTCTCCCTCGCACTGGCGGGCGTGGCGCTGCAGCTCCTCTTCCAGCACCTGCGCGAAGTCGTCGGCGTCTCCCGGGCGGTCGTCCGGCTGCCGCTCACCCGCCGTTTCCGGTAGGGCGGCTTGCTGCTCCGGCTGGGACCGCTTCAGGCTCTCCACCGCATCCCCCTGACGACGTCAGGCCCTCGTGTCGAATCGAGGCCAGAATATTACAACCGTGAAAAAACGGAAATATTGTTGATCCAATTTTTCGAGGAACTTCACTCCTACACGGCGGTGCATCATGGCCCAAAGGGCCCGGTGTGTCTTGCAGCCAGACGGACGGGCCCCTGTTAGCAGGTGAGGGCCTGGGAGGCGGGGCGGAGGCCCCGGCTGACCCTACTTTTAACGAGAGGTGGTGCCGTTCGCTTGGGGCCGTGAAGCGGCGGTGCGGAGGCATACACCAGGTGAGGAGAATCGGGAATGGGGGTGCGAGGAGTGGAAGGGCAGCGGGAGAGTGGGTGGAGGTTCCTGCTGAGGGCGTTGGCGCACCGCAACTACCGGCTCTTCTTCATGGGGCAGAGCGTGTCGCTGGTGGGGACGTGGCTGACGCGGGTGGCGACGAGCTGGCTGGTGTACCGGCTGAGCGGCTCGGCGTGGCTGCTGGGGCTGGTGATGTTCTGCGGGCAGATTCCGTCGCTGGTGCTGGCGCCGTTGGCGGGGGTGCTGGTGGACCGGTGGAACCGGCACCGGCTGCTGGTGGTGACGCAGGTGCTGGCGATGCTGCAGTCCTTCGCGCTGGCGGTGCTGGCGCTGACGGGGGCCGTGGCGGTGTGGCAGGTGGGGGCGCTGTGCCTGGTGCAGGGGTTGATCAACGCCTTCGACGTGCCGGCGCGGCAGTCCTTCGTGGTGGAGATGGTGGATGACCGGGCGGACCTGGCGAACGCGATTGCCCTCAACTCCTCCATGTTCAACGTGGCGCGGCTGCTGGGCCCGTCGGTGGCGGGAGGGCTGATTGCGTGGGTAGGGGAGGGTGGGTGTTTCCTGATTGATGGGTTCAGCTACCTGGCGGTGATTGCCTCGTTGCTGGCGATGCGGCTGAAGCGGACGCCGCGGGTGGAGCCGCACGGCGAGGTGTGGAAGGAGCTGAAGGAGGGCTTCCGGTACGCGTACCACTTCACGCCGATCCGGGCGCTGCTGGGGATGCTGGCGGTGATGAGCGTGATGGGGATGTCCTACACGGTGCTGATGCCGCTGATGGCGACGCGGGTGCTGGAGGGAGGCCCGTCGACGCTGGGGTTCCTGATGGCGGCCACGGGACTGGGGGCGCTGGGAGGAGCGGGGTACCTGGCGTCGAGGCGGTCGGTGATGGGATTCGAGAAGACGATCATGCGGACGGGGGCGTTGTTCGGGGCGGGGCTGGTGGCGTTCGCGGTGTCGAGGTGGATGGGGGCGTCGCTGGTGCTGTTGGTGGTGGTGGGCTTCGGGATGATGGTGATGATGGGGGCGAGCAACACGCTGTTGCAGACGATCGTCGAGGAGCGGATGAGGGGGAGGGTGATGAGCTTCTACGCGATGGCGCTGATCGGAACGGCGCCGTTCGGGAGCCTGTTGGCGGGGGCGCTGGCGGCGCGGATGGGTGCACCGGTGACGATCGGAGTGGGAGGAGTGGTGTGCCTGGGAGTGGCGGGGTGGTTCGGGGTGAAGCTACCGGCGTTGAGGGAGCGGGTGAGGCCCATCTACGAGCGGTTGGGCATCATTCCCGAGGTGGGCCCCGCGAAGGACTGAGCCCATCCACGCCCATTTCCCAGCCGAGCCCATTTCCCCTCTCCCCTCGGGAGAGGGACGGGGTGAGGGTGTCGCGGACCCCAGGTTGAACCCCGTGGTTGGCCGGTGTGCTCCTCAAGGCAAGGAGGCAGGCTCACTCGTGAAGAGCGCGTGGAAGAGCGTGGTGTTCGGCGGTTCCACCGGCTCGACATGGAGAGGAATGTGAATGCCGGCCATATCGCGCGGAAGCGCGTCCACGCGGAAGTTCGCTTCAATCCTCCTGGAGATGGCATCTGCGGGGTGTTGCATTTCAGCCGGGAGCGGCTCGAAGAAGACCCTGCGGTCGTGTCGCTTCTTGTCCATCAATATGTAGTCCACGCCATAAACCGTATAGACGGGCGCCAGGATGCTGACGCACCCGACGACGATGAACCGGCGCGCGCTCGATGAATCGTCTACAGGCGAGTAGGCCGCGCACCGGAAGCAGGCATCGGGAGTCGCGGTGGCATTGCCGAGAGTGAAGCCAGGAAGCTCCCGCCTGAGTTCATCCAGGAGAGCCCACCATTGATCGAGCTTCTTGAGCTCCAGTTCCCACAGATCGGTGAGCCGTCTGTGCTCGGGGCTACCATCGTAAGCCTTGTCGGCGCGCCAGTAGTTCCGAGCAATCGCCAGAAGTTCTTCCGTCGAGAGGAGCATGTGGTCAGCGCTCTGCCCTGGCGGATTCGGCTTTGGGATGACATGCCGTCTTGACGCGAGAGCCAACGACGGCGGCATCGAGAGTCAAATGAAATGCCGTCTTGAAGTTTTCACACAAGATGCCCATGGGTGTCTCGATGGTCGTGGGCGCAAAGGCGATTTGCGCCGCGGCATTGCCAGAATCCGCCGCGATGCGCTGGGCGGCTGGAAGAGTGATCAAGCCGTCCTCCAGGGTCTTTATCGGCATGTCGACGCCCATTTTGCAGATGATGGCGTCTCCCGTATCGCTCTTGATGGGCAACCGAAGACAGGCCGCACGCCACCCGCCTGCTTCGTCGCCGCGTTGCTTGACGATGGTGACAAACCGGAAGTTCCTCGGCACGAGCGCCCCCTCGACGAAGGTGACGGTTCTCGGCGTCGTGCATCCTGAGATCAGCACGGCAATGAGCAGAGGAAGTGCGTAGGCGTTCACGGCTGCTCCTCGAAGGGGCTCCCTGGGCTGTGGAGTCCACGAGCCGCCGATCTCAGAAAATAGCTGATCGCCAAGTCAATCCATTGGGGCTGGTCAGGTGCTGAAAACCCAACGGAGCCGTCACCCATCCGTATGCCGGGGCTCGGAGAATGGGGACTCCATGCTCCACGGCCGTGACACCGTGCTCCACTCCTCGGTGTCGAGCAAGGCGAGCAGGTTGCCCTGGATGGTTTCGCAGATGGGATCCAGCGGCAGGTGGCTGAGGTTCTTGGGGGAGAAGGGGTTCTCCAGCTCGACGGCGATCTGATCGATGGCGAGGAGCGGGTACGCCACGAGCGCCGTCACCAGCCCCGGGAACCACCACGTGTCCACCGCGGCGATGGGAAGGGCGAGCAGATAGAGAACGATGAACCGCCGCAGCTTGGACGTATGCACCTTGGGCAGAGGCGTCTTGAGGATGCGTTCGCAGCCGCCCACGTGGTCGATGAGCTGGGTGCGCTCGCGGTCCACGGCGAGGAAGGCGACGCGGTCCATCTCCCCGTGATCGACAGCGTCGCGCAGCATGCCGGCGATGACCCGGGCGACGAAGGTGGGCATGTGCTGCGCGCGGGCGATGCGCTCCACCGCATGGTCATCCTGGAGCAGTGGGCGCAGCTCGGGCACGTCGCGCTCGCCGCGCAGGCTGCGCCGGGACACGTGGCAGAAGGCGGCCGTCCATCGCACGAAGCGCTCGCGCCACTCGGGGTCGCTCGGACCGTAGGAGAGCCCCGCGATGGCCAGGTTGCGCGACTGGTTGACGATGCCGCCCCAAAGCTTGCGCGCTTCCCACCAGCGATCGTAACCACTGTTGGTGCGCAGCACGAGCAGCAGCGCGAGGAAGGCGGCGGTGAACTGCACGGGGCCGCTGCCCATGGGCGACCAGTCGAGCACCTCGTGCACGAGCCCGACGAGCAGCCCATAGACTCCGAAGAAGAGCACCCGCGGCATCACGAGCGGCGTCACCGTGCCCTTCCAGGCGAGCGCATCGCGCCAGAAGCGGCGGGCCCAGTGCTCCCGGGTGCTCGCCGACAGCAAGGGCTGCTGGGCCTCGGCCCTGTTCTTGCTCGTGCTCAAAGGCATACCCGGAGAGGTAGGTCCCCGGGGGGGCCGTGACAAGGACGGGGACGGGCGAGCAGCCGCCGGGTGCGGATTCCAATGGACGGCACCACCCATGGAGGAGAGGCTCGCGGCCATGACCATCGCAGGCATTCCCCCCGCTCCCCTGCCCGCCGACCAGGCGCTCCAGCGTCTGCGGGAAGGCAACCGCCGCTTCGTCCAGCACGTCCGCATCCCGGACGCCGCGGGCGAGCGGGCGGCCCTGGCCGCCGGGCAGAGTCCGTTCGCCGCCATCCTCTCGTGCTCGGACTCGCGGGTGCCGTCGGAGCTCGTGTTCGATCAAGGCCTGGGAGACCTGTTCGTCATCCGCGTGGCGGGCAACGTGGTGGCGCCCTCGCTGGTGGGGAGCGTGGAGTTCGCGGCGGCCACCTTCGGCACGCGGCTGGTGGTGGTGATGGGCCACTCGCGCTGCGGCGCCATCAAGGCGACGCTGGACTTCATCCAGCACCGCGTGGACGTGCCCTCGGAGAACATCCACGACATCGTGGACCGGTGCCGGCCGGCGGTGGAGAGCGTGGTGCATGCGGCCGGGCCGGGCGTGGACCAGGCGCGGCTGGTACACGAGGCCGGGCGTGCCAACGTCCGCCAGTCCTGCGCCCACCTGCGCCACGGCAGCCGGCTGCTCGAGCGGCTCATCCAGGAGGAGGGGCTGATGGTCGTCGGCGCCGACTACTCTCTGGACACCGGCGAGGTCGACTTCTTCGACGGTTTGCCGCAGTAGCGTCCGGCGGCGCCTGCATGCCTCGCGGGGCGGGTTGCGGAAAACGCGTGCCCTTCGCAGGTCTCCGGAGCATCGTTGGATGCAGGGGGTCTGCCCATGTCCGTCGCGCGATCGCGGTTCCTGCCGCTCGTCCTCTTCCTTTCGCTGCTGGCGGGCTCGGGGGCGCAGACCCCCTCACGGCGGGACGCACCCGCTTCCCCTGGCCGGACGATGCGGGTCGCCTTCATCAACATGCTGGCGCCGACCAATCCCATGCATCGCGGTCTGGGGGACGCCACGCGGGCCGCGGCGCATGACCTGGGAGTCGGCCTGGTCCAGTACGACGCGGCGTACTGGCCAGCGGAGAACCTCGAGTTGGTCCGCCGTGTGGTGAGCGGCCCCGAGAAGCCCGACTACCTCATCATCTCGATGCACCGGGGCATGTCGGTCCGCATCCTCGAGCTCGCCGAGCAGGCCCGCGTCCCGGTGTTCGTCATCATCACCGGGCTGAACGCCGAGGAGCGGGCGCGCTTCGGAGGGCCCCGCGGGTCCTTCAAGTCCTGGCTCGGCCAGATGGTGCCGGACGATGTGGTGGCCGGACAGCGGCTCGTCCGCCTCCTGCGGGACGCGGCGCAGGGGCTGGCACCCGGTGCGAGGGGAGAACGCAAGGGGCTCGTCGCGCTCACGGGGCGGGGGGATGACTACGCGCTGAAGCGCATCGAGGGTCTGCACCAGGCCCTGGGCGAGCTGGAAGACATCGAGTTGCTCCAGGCCGTGGACGTCATCGTCTGGGAGCCGGAGATGGCCCATCGCAGGATGTCGCTGCTGTTGCGCCGCTATCCGGACCTGCGGCTCGTCTGGGCCACCAATGATGTGATGGCCCTGGGGGCGCTGCAGGCGTTGGAGGAGGCGGGCCGCCGTCCCGGAGCGGATGTGCTGGTGGGGGGCATGGGGTGGACACCGCGGGCCCTCGAGGCCGTCCGGGAGGGCAGGTTGGTGACGAGCCTCGGGGGACAGACGCTCCAGGGGGCGTGGGCCCTGGTGCTGCTCTACGACTACCACCACGGCAGGGACTTCGCGTCCGAGCGGCTCTACTGGCGCACGGAGATGATCGCCATCACGCGCGGCAACGTGGACACCTATCTCCACCTGCTCGGGGCTCCGGCGTGGGAGAAGATCGACTTCCGCGCCTTCTCGAAGGTGGCCAACCCCGCCCTGAAGCACTACGACTTCTCCTTCCAGGCCTTGTTCGCGCAGCTGCGAAAGCACGAGCGCTAAGGACTGTTCCGGTCGGACAAATCTAATCCCCGGAGGGGTCAATCATCGCATGAGCCATCTTGAACTTCCTCAGGACCTCCAGCGTCCGGCTGGAAACCTCCAATCGAAAGTCCGGAGTGAGGCGGAAATCGGCATCGCGATCCTCGCCTGTAATCTTGAGCCATCGGAACTCTGGCAGGGTGCGTCCAGGGTATAGCTCCTGGAACTCTGGCGACGTGCTCACTTCGACATCGTCCAGGTTGAAACCGGTCAGCCCTGCCTCCTCCAGTGCCTTCGCGAGAAGGGAAGAGACGAGAAAGCAGGGGAAGACTTCCAGCAGTTCATCGCCCAGCCACCCCTCGAAGCGATGATGGAAGTGAGACACCGCAGGAGGATGAACCGACGTATTCATGATTGTATTCTCCCCCAGTTCTCCAGCGACCTCGGGAGACACCACCCACCGTTCCCTGCTCATGGATGCCTCTGTTCAATCTAAAGCGGGGGCTCGAAAAGCGCACCAAAGCACGGAGGAGCCCAGCCTACGGGAACATCACCGCGGAGACGATGATGCGTGCGCCGGGGCCAGGAGGGAACGCGGATTTCCCGCCCGCACCCGGCTGGGCTCGTTCTACCCGCACCGGACGTGGAAACGTGCCCGCCCGCCTGCTTCAACTCACTCCACACGTGACCTCGCCGGGGTAGGCTGCGCGCCCCATCACGCCAGACCGACGAGGAACCGCGGTGAACCGATTGAGCCTCCGTTGCCTCGCGCTCGTGCTGACGAGCGCGTTGCCCCTGTCCGCCCGCGCGCAGGCGCCGGCCCCCAAGCCCGCTCCGGCCACGCAGCCGGCGAAGGACGCGGGCAAGCCCGAGGAGAAGAAGCCCGAGGAGAAGTGGGACGTGAACGCGCCCGGCTTCCCCGCCACCCACGTGGACCTCGACGTCACCGAGGGCACGTGGATGAGCCTGGACGTGAGCCCCAAGGGGGATGAGCTCGTCTTCGATCTGCTGGGCGACCTCTACACGTTGCCCATCGGCGGCGGCGAGGCGAAGGCCCTCACCAGCGGCGTCGCCTGGGACATGCAGCCGCGCTACAGCCGGGACGGCAAGTCCATCGCCTTCACGAGCGACCGGGGTGGCGGGGACAACATCTGGGTGATGAAGCGCGATGGCTCGGAGCCCACGGCGGTGACGCAGGAGAAGTTCCGCCTGCTCAACAGCCCCGCGTGGTCGCCGGACGGGCAGTACCTCATCGCGCGCAAGCACTTCACCTCGCGGCGCTCGCTGGGCGCGGGTGAAATCTGGATGTACCACCGCTCGGGCGGTGACGGCGTGCAGCTCACCGAGCGGCCCAATGACCAGAAGGACGTGGGCGAGCCCGTGTTCTCTCCGGATGGGCGGTATGTCTATTACAGCCAGGACATCACGCCGGGGAAGGTGTTCGAATACAACAAGGACCCGAACGGCGAAATCTACGTCATCCAGCGGCTGGACCTGGACACGCGGGAGACGGAGCGCTTCATCACGGGCCCGGGCGGCTCCATCCGCCCCACGCCGTCGCCGGACGGCAAGTCGCTGGCCTTCGTCCGCCGGGTGCGCGGAAAGACAACGCTCTACGTGGCGGACCTGGCGAGCGGCGCCGAGCGCCCCATCTTCGACGGGCTCGAGCGGGACATGCAGGAGACGTGGGCCATCCACGGCGTGTACCCGGTGATGGCGTGGACGCCGGACAACAAGTCACTGGTGTTCTGGGCGGGCGGCAAGCTGCATCGCATCGACGTGGCGACGAAGAAGGTGACGCCGATTCCCTTCCGCGTGCGGGGCACCCGGACGATCCACGAGGCGGTGCGTTTCCCGCAGGCGGTGGCGCCCGAGAAGTTCAACGTGAAGATGCTGCGCTGGGTGCAGGTGTCTCCGAAGGGGGACAAGGTGGTGTACCAGGCGCTGGGGCACCTGTACGTGCGCGACCTGCCGAACGGCACGCCGAAGCGGCTGACGAAGCAGACGGACCACACGGAGCAGTACCCGTCGTTCTCGCGGGACGGGAAGAGCATCGTCTACACGACGTGGGACGACGAGAAGCTGGGCACGGTGCGGGTGGTGCCGGTGACGGGTGGCGAGGGCAAGGTGGTGAGCGCGAAGCCGGGGCACTACGTGGAGCCGGCGCTGTCTCCGGACGGGCGTTTCATCGTGTACCGGGCAACGGGCGGGGGCTATCTGCGCACGGCGTTGTACAGCCGGGAGCAGGGGCTGTTCGTGATGCCGGCGGCGGGAGGCGCGCCGAAGCGGCTGGTGAAGGACGGAGCGTTGGCGCACTTCGGGGCGGGCTCGGAGCGGGTGTTCTTCCTGACGGTGGAGCAGCGGGAGAAGGACGACGAGCGGGCGCTGAAGAGCATCCGGCTGGACGGGACCGAGCCGCGCACGCACGTGACGAGTGACGAGGCGACGGAGTACCGGGTGTCACCGGATGAGCAGTGGGTGGCGTTCCGGGAGAACTTCAACGCGTTCATCATGCCGTTGCCGCGCGGGGCGAAGGGCGCGGTGGCGAGCCCCGAGGGCAAGGCGCTGCCGGTGGCGAAGGTGTCGCGGGACGCGGGCGAGTGGCTGCACTGGTCGGGGGATGGGAAGCGGCTGCACTGGGCGTTGGGGCCGGAGCTGTACACGCGCGAGCTGAAGAACAGCTTCCGTTTCCAGGAGGGCGCGCCGGAGAAGCTGCCGGAGGTGCCGGAGAAGGGGATGGACATCGGCTTCCAGGCGAAGACGGACGTGCCGGAGGGGACGGTGGCGCTGGTGGGAGGCCGCGTCATCACGATGAAGGGGGACGAGGTCCTCGAGGAGGGCGTGGTGGTGGTGAAGGGGAGCCGCATCGTGGCGGTGGGCCCGAGGGGGAAGGTGGCGGTGCCGGCGGGGGCGAAGGTGGTGGACGTGAGCGGGAAGACGCTGATGCCGGGCATCGTGGACGTGCACTGGCACGGGGCGATGGGGGACGGGGGCGTGCTGCCGGAGCAGAACTGGAAGCTGTTGTCGTCGCTGGCGTTCGGCGTGACGACGGTGCACGACCCGTCGAACGACACGGGCTCCATCTTCGCGACGAGCGAGCGGGTGAGGACGGGGGCGATGGTGGGACCGCGGGTGTTCTCGACGGGGACCATCCTGTACGGGGCTGCGGGGGCCTCCCGGGCGCCGATCGATACGCTGGAGGACGCGCGCTCGCACCTGCGGAGGATGAAGGCGGTGGGGGCGTTCAGCGTGAAGAGCTACAACCAGCCGAGGCGCGACCAGCGGCAGAAGGTGCTCCAGGCGGCGCGCGAGCTGCAGATGATGGTGGTGCCGGAGGGAGGCTCGCTCTTCCAGCACAACATGACGATGGTGGTGGACGGGCACACGGGCATCGAGCACTCGTTGCCGGTGGACCATGCGTACGCGGACGTGCAGCAACTGTGGAGCCGGAGCGAGACGGGCTACACGCCGACGCTGATCGTCGCGTACGGAGGCGTGTGGGGTGAGAACTACTGGTACCAGAAGACGAACGTCTGGGATGACAAGAGGCTGTTGGCGTTCGCGCCGAGGCGGGTGGTGGATGCGCGCAGCCGCCGGCCGGTGATGGTGCCGGATGACGAGTTCAACCACTTCCAGATCGCCCGGGTGACGAAGCAGCTGAACGACAAGGGCGTGAGCGTGCAGTTGGGAGCGCACGGGCAGCGGGAGGGGCTGGGGGCGCACTGGGAGCTGTGGATGTTCGGGCAGGGAGGGATGAAGCCGCTGCAGGCGCTGAGGGCGGCGACGGTGTCGGGGGCGCGGTACCTGGGGCTGGATGGGGAGATCGGCTCGCTGGAGGAGGGCAAGCTGGCGGACCTGCTGGTGCTGGAGAAGAACCCGCTGGAGGATCTGCGCAACAGCACGAGCATCCGGTACACGATGGTGGGGGGGCACCTGTACGACTCGCTGACGTTGAACGAGGTGGGGGGGAGCGCGCGGAAGCGGGAGCCGCTCTTCTTCGAGCGGGAGGGTCAGGAGGCGTGGGGTCCGACGGCGACGGTGGGCACGCACGAGGACTGAGCGGGACGTTACGTGGCGAACCAAGGAGGAGTGAGAGGGGTGACCCACAATCCCCTCTCCTCCTTCGACAACGCTCGTCCGGGTGGGTTCTGCTAGAAGGAGCGCATGTTCACCTACGCCACCATCGAGAACTTCCGAGGCATCGAGCGGCTCACGGTCTCCGGGATGGGGCGCGTCAACCTCATCATCGGAAAGAATGACGCCGGCAAGACGGCTTTGATGGAAGCAGTCTGGATGGCCGGGCATGGGGAGGATGCGGCGCGAGCGCTGTGGACCCTGCAGGAGATGCGGATTCCAGACGTACCAGTGGAAGACTTCGATGGATTTTGGCGTCCCATCTTTCGTGGCAACGATGCGGAGCGGGGCTTTCTGGTGGACGCGAGGTTGATGCCGCCCGGGCAAGCTCGCGGGGCGGGAACCAGGGTCCAAATGAACAAGGCCCGGCGTTCTCCACCCCTGTCGGGTACCGAGCCGGCGGGTGGGAATCCGCGAGCGGGAACCTGGGCGCTCGAATGCTCGATCGAACGTGAGGGTGAAACCCATGAGCAGCTCGTGACGGGGAGCCCGCGTGGGGTGGAGTTCCCCGACGAGGTGTACCCGGAGTCGCTTGGAACATGGATTCCCTCGGGTTCGGTCGACTACAGAAATGCCATTCGTCTCTTCTCGCGGCTCAAACAAGAGGGGCAGGACTCCCTCGTGCGCGAGCTGATGCGGTTGATTGACGAGCAGGTCGAGGGAGTGGAAATCCTCTCTCCCACAGGCGGCCAGGCCGCTCTTTTTGTCCGCCTGAAGGGACAGCCTGTGTTGCTTCCCATCCGGTTGATGGGTGAGGGGGTCCAGCGTTGTTTCGACATCGCCGTGACTCTCGCGAGTGGGGAAGCCCTGTTGCTGGGGATCGATGAAATCGAGAACGGCCTGCATCACTCGACGCTCGAACCCGTCTGGAAATGGTTGGCGACGGTTTCAGCGGCTCGCAGCATGCAGATCTTCGCTACGACCCACTCCGAGGAGTGTGTCCAGGCGGCATGCCGTGCCTTCTCCGCGCTGGATGATCCCGGGCTCCGGGTCATCCGGTTGGATCGCCGGGCTCACGAGACCGTGGCCACTGTCTACGATCGCAACCTCGTCGCCGCAGCCGAGCGTATGGGAGTCGAGATCCGCGGATGAGTCGCCGAAACCTTCCTCCCTTTCCTGTGACCGGGTTCGGGCTCCTCCTGGTCGAAGGGGGAGATGAGCGCTGGCTGTGTGAGTCCGTCGCGGGGCCTGCGGTGTGGCAGGGCCTGGTGTGCTGGTATGGAAGCGGCCGTTCGGACCTGCCGGCGCTGGCGGCGCTGGCGGCGAGGGATCCGAGTTTTGGCCATGCACGAAGCGTAGGGCTCCTCCTGGACGTGGAGGACGACCCGAACGGAGCATATCGTCTCGCCGAGGAGACCCTGGCGGCATTCGGCGCCTCGACACCTCCGGTGCATGGCCTCCTGGCCGGGAATCCCCGCAGGTTGGGTGCATTCCTCGCCCCGGACGGAAAGGCGCCCGGGAGTATCGAGCACCTCTGTCGGCTGGCGGTTCGCAACCAGACGCTTTCCGCTTGTGTGGATGCGCTGGTCGGTTGTGCACAACCAACACATGGCACCGCGGCGTTGGCGGCCAAGGGGTGGCTCAACGCGTATCTCGCGATGTGCCCAGACCCGAGGCTTCGCTTCCATCAGGCTTTCGACCCGGGTGCTGGAGGTATCGATCCTGGGCACCCGGTGTTCGAACCGTTGAAGAACTTCCTCCAAAGCCTCTGAGCACCGTGGTTGTTACCTCTCCCTGGGACCCACGGCCGCCCCCTCGACGGAGGGCGAGTGCGAGATACGGATGGCCGGGTCATCCACGAGCGCCCCATTCTTCTTCACGCGGGAGCCGAGGATGACCTGGAAGGGAGGCTCATCGACGGCAGGCGCGGCGCACCAGGCGACGAAGTGAGTCCCATCCGCGTAGGCGACATCCTGCTGGACCTCGCGGACGAACTCCCCGGTGGAGAGCGGGAATCCAACCGGGGAAGCCAGTGAGCCATCGGCGCGCACGAAGTTGCCGCGGACGGAGAAGCGCCCGGGGCTCAACCGGCTCCAGGAGGCGAGCACGCGGGAGCCGTCGTAGGAGACGGCGGGGTCGAACTCATCATCCGGGCTCGACTCGATGAGGAAACCATCGGGGTCGGGGACGGAGCCATCGGGCTTCACGAGGGTGCCGAAGATGTCTCGGGTGCCGAGGCGCGTGTCGCTCCAGGCGATGAAGAACCCGTGCTTCGTGGCGACGACGTCCGAAAATGACTGCACGCCGGGCGATGTGGAGACCGGGATGCCGGACGGGTCGAGCACGGTGCCATCGGGCCGCACGCGCGCGGCGAGGAGCTTGGGGATGCCGGTGCGCTCATCGCTCCAGACGACGAGGAAGCGGTCGTGGCCCCAGGCGGCCGAGATGCCGAACGAGGTGAAGGGCTGGGCGGGAGAGGAGATGACGAGCTCTCGCGTGCCGAGGCCCATGTCATCGGACTCCACGATGACGCCGCGGATGCTGCTGGGGCCGGCAACGTCGGGCCAGGCGACCAGACACTTGCGCCAGCCGCAGGCGATGGTGGGCGCGGGAGACGGGCTGGCGAAGATGTCGGCGATGGGCAGGACGGGAGGCACCACGGTGCCATCGCGGTTCACGCGGACGAGGTAGAGCGTGAGGCTGCCCTGCCAGACGACGAGGAACTGCTTGCCATCGAAGGCGATAGCGGGATCTCCCGCCTCGACCGCGGGGTCCAGGTTGAGCCGGATGCTGTCGGGATCGAGCAGCTCGCCGTCCGTCGACACTCGGGCGGCGAAGAGCTGGCCGGGCCGGAGCACGTCACGCCAGGCGGTGAGGAATTGCTTCCCATCCGTGGCCATCGCCGGAACGGCGGCGAAGGTGGGCGAGGACCACGTGGGAAAGGGATCCTGCCCGCCGCCGGTGTCATGCATCCCAGAGACGGGACGCTCCTCGCGCGCGTCCGCCGCCGGAGGCTCGGACACGGCGCCGCATGCGGTGAGCGCGAGCATTCCCAGCACGAACCACTTCCAGCCCCGGTGTGGGGCCTGCATCTCGAACGTCATCGGACAACCCCCCTCGAGTGAACGTCGGGGGCAAGGTTCGTCTCACGTGAGAGGGCCACAACATCCCCGAGGTGAGGCGCGAGCGCTGGTTGGAGGACGGAGCCAGGCCCTCGGGGATCAGCCAATGCTCGCCTGCCTGGAGGGGGCGCCAGCACACGGCATGCACGGACACCCCGTCAGACGATGGCGCCCACCTCGCGCGTGAACAAGCTCGCGGGGACCGTGGGGTCGCGGGCGAGCGGGAGGGGGACGGCGTGAGACGCGGCTGGCGAATGGGTGTCGCGGTGTGTCTGGGATTGGGGTGGGGGTGCGGAGCGGTGACGGAGCCACCGGAGCCCAGGCCCTCCCTGGCGAGCCAGGCACGGGAGTCGCGGGTGGAGCGTGGGGCCACGCGTCAGGTGCGAGCGGTGGAGGGCCCGGTCTTCGGGTGGACGGTGAGCGTGGACCGGGCGGGGAACGCCTTCGCTTCCCTGGCGTACGAGCGGAGCGGGGTGGACCTCGGGGGAGGCGCGCTGCCGGGGGAGGCGGGGCTGGCGCTGGCGAAGTACGCGCCGGACGGCACGCACGTGTGGTCCATCGGCTTTCCCACGTACCACGGTGCGAGGCCCACGGTATCGGCGATGGTGGTGGATGGAGCGGGCAACCTCTACATCGCGGGGGAGCACCGGGAGCCCACGCTGAGCCTCGGGGGCGAGCCGCTGCCCGCGGGGCCCTTCCTGGCGAAGTACGGGCCGGACGGCACGCACGTGTGGTCGCGCACGGCGGTGTTGCCGGGGGTGCAACTGCTACCGGCCGGGGCGCTGGCGGTGGACGAGGTCCGGGGGCAGCTGGTGGTGGCGGTGGACTTCCTGGACAAGGGCCAGCCGCTCGGGGCGGCGCTGGTGGGCCGGGTGCGAGCGGAGGATGGGATGGTGCTCGCCTTGAGTCCGGTGGTGCGCCGGGGGCGGTTGTCGGTGAAGTCGCTGGCGCTGGAGCCCTCCGGGCACATCGCGGTGGCGGGCCACTTCGTGGGCGAGGTGGACCTGGGAGGAGGCGCGCTGTCCACGACGAAGGCGCGCAGTCCCTTCGTGGCGCGCTTCACGCCGGAGATGAAGCACGTGTGGTCGCGAGGGCTGGGGGAGGCGGAAGGGACGGCGACGGGGGTGGCGGTGGAGGCGCAACGGGTGCTCGTGGTGGGCGAGTACACGGGGGACATCGCGTTCCGGGGGCGGACGCAGAGGGCGGAGGGGAAGGACGGCTTCGTGGCGGCGTACGGAGTGAAGGGCGGGGAATTGTGGATGCGCCACTTCGGGGAGAGCGCGACGGGCGTAGCGCTGGATGAGGAGAACCGGCTGGTGGTGACGGGGCAATACCGGCCGGGAGACGGCGTGGGAGGGCCGAAGCTGCCGTGGCGGGAGGGAGGAACGCCGGACAACCACCTCTACGTGGTGAAGCTCTACCGGGGCTCGGGGGGGCACGAGTGGTCGAGGGGGCTCGTATCCGAGGGCGAGCTGCGCGCGGGAGCGCTGGCGGTGACACGGGGAGGCGAGGCGGTGCTGCTCCCGCGAGCCGGGGGAGCAGCGGACGTGGGACACGGACCGGTCACGGTGCCGCCGGACTCCGCCCTCTTCCTCCGTTTCATCCGTTGACCCGAACCCACCCACTTCCCCTCTCCCCTCGGGAGAGGGACGGGGTGAGGGTATCTGTTTCCCGGGTTCGCACTTCGGGCCACCACTGGCTCAGAATCCGAGTTCCTTGAGCTTGGGAGTCAGCTCCTCGGCCATCTTCGCGTGGGACTCGTTGGTGGGGTGCCAGTCCTCGCCGTAGGGGTCGCCGACGATGGGGGTATAGGCGAAGTAGATGACGTTCTCGTCCCCCAGGGAGTCGACCATCTCGCGCGCGTACTCCCGCATCTTGGTCCAGTGTTGGCGGCCGGCCGGGTAGTTGTCGTTCATCATCGGGCCCACGGTGCAGATGATCTTCGCGTTCGGGTAGTACTCGCGCAGTTGCACGACGAAGGCGGCGTAGGCGTCCTTGAACTCTTTTTCGGGCGGGGCGGTCGGGAGCTTGTCATCCCCGGTCACGTTGAAGTCGTTGTTGCCCAGGTTGATGACGATGAGATCGGGTTGGTAATACGCGGGGTTCCAGAGGGGCTTCTCCTCATCGGGGTAGATGCGCGTATAGAGGTAGGGGAAGGCCCTGCCCTCGGTGGAGCCATCGAGGTTGCGGTAGATGCCGGTGCCGGAGATGCAGGTGGTGACCACCTCGGCGTTGAACTTGCGGCCGAGGATGGAGCCGTAGGCCTGGGAGATGTCCTCGTTCTTCGAGTGGTAGCCGGTGTTGGGCTCGGTGTAGGTGGGGGCGTAGATGTCCACCTCGTTGCCGTAGCCGCAGGTGATGGAGTCGCCGATGAACTCGAAGCGCTTCTCGGGCCAGGGCGGCGGCTCTATCAGTGTTCCCTGCAGGCTGACGCCGAGGAAGGTCACCTTGCCGGCATAGGGCTCGGTGCGCTTGACGATCTCGACGAGGTGCTCGCCCCGGGGGAGGTTGCGGGCGCCGCGCAGCAGGTTGCGTCCGGGCTTGAGCTGCACCTTGGCCTCGGTCTTCCCGTCGACGATGACGTTGACCCAGTTGGTGTGCTCGTCGCCGCCGGTGCCAAGGTCCTCGAAGGCCACGTCCACGCCGGTGCAGTTGCAGCGGAAGCGGACGGTGACACCCGAGTGGGCATACGTGGGGCCACCCTCGGTGGACCAGTCCATGCGTCCGATGTGCTGCAACTGCTTGTCATCGGGGGCGTAATCGAACCAGGGATCGAAGGGCTCACAGCCGGCCATGAAGAGGACGGGCAGCAGCCAGGATAGGCGCAAGCGGCTCATGCGTATCTCCTCCAGGCGGCGAGTATCGCCGGGTGCGTGGGCGGCGTCATCCGCGCGAGCCTGACTATCCAGCAGGCGGGTGCAGGAATTGCGTGGGAGCGGAGCGAGCGCAGCATTTGCGCCGCGGGGGCGGGTCTTTCCGAGGGAAGGCGGGTGGGAACGGCCATTGCACCAGGGAGGGGAGACCCGACCTGGAGTGAAGCCATGAACAAGATTCAGCGAATCCTCGTGCCGGTGGACTTCTCGGAGACCTCGAAGCGGGCGCTCGAGTACGCGTACCAGTTCGTCGGCCGTTTCGACGCGAAGCTGGACGTGTTGCACGTGTGGAGGCAGTCGGAGTACGCGGGGGACGAGATGGTGGTGCTGACGCGCAGCGAGCCGGAGCTGACGCTGTCCACGTTCCTGCGCAACCACGCGGACCAGCAGTTGACGGAGTTCCTGAAGGGCGTGCCGCACTCGAGGCAGATGTTGGAGTCGGGCGAGCCGGCGCACGTCATCGCGAGGGTGGCGGGCGAGGGAGGGTATGACCTCATCATCATGGGTACGCACGGGCGCACGGGCCTGTCGCACCTGATGATGGGCAGCGTGGCGGAGAAGGTGGTGCGGATGGCGCCCTGCCCGGTGCTGACGTTCCGCGTGCCGGAGAAGAAGTAGGGCCGGTTTGGTGTGCGGGGCCCGTCTGGGGTAGCAACACCCGGGCATGGATACGGAAGACATCGTCGTCCTGACGGTGGTGCTGCTCCTCGGAGTGGGCCTCGTGGCGCTCGGAGTGGGGAACCTGTGGTGGAGCAGGACCCGGCTCGCGAGGGTGCGCGCCACGCCGAGGAGCCGGGTGAAGGAGGCGCGTCCGGGCACCACGGTGAAGGTGGTGGGCCGGCTGAGCGCCAGGCAGCCGGTGCGGTCGCCGCTCGCCGGAGTGGACTGCGCGTACTACCACCTGCGTGTCGACGAGCAGGACAACGACAGCTCGACCACGCTCTTCCGGGAGAAGGAGTACGCGGAGGGCTGGGAGGTGGAGGACGAGTCCGGCCGCATCGGGTTGGAGCCGGCCGGGGCGTCGCTGGCGGGCCTTCTGGTGCGCGAGTACACGCCCGGGGGGCTCTTCAACGGCTACGAGGTGCCGGCCCACGTGTTGTCGCGCTACGTGTACACGGAGACGGGCCGGGGAGACACCGGCCGCACGCGCCTGAGCGAGGAGCGGCTGGAGGTGGGGGCGAGCGTGGTGGTGTTGGGGCAGGTGGCGCTGGGAGATCGGGGGCCGGTGCTCGTGGGAGGGGAGCGGCTGGAGGTCTTCCAGGGCACGGAGCAGGAGGTGCTGGGGCAGAAGGACTTCAACCTCATCGCCTGGCTGATGGTGGTGGGAGGGGTGCTGCTGTGCATGGCGGGGGGCGCGGCGATGTTCGAGGAGCCGGAACCCGCACCGGTGGTGAAGGACGAGCCGCTGAGACCCGTGGTCCCCTCGCGAGCTGGCGAGAAGCCGAAGTAGGTGGAGCACGGAGGCGCTTGCGAGGAAGCGCTGGTGGACGGAGAGTGCAGGCCCCCTCTCACCCCGGAGTCACGACGTGTCCTCGGTTCTTCCTCTGTCCGCCGCGCTCCTGTCCCTGCTCACCGCCGCGCCGAAGACGCCGGCCCCGGCGGCGGTGACGGGCCCCTCGCCCCAGGTGGCGGAGAAGCTCATTGGCGCGGCGCTCACCGAGGGCCACGCGTACGCGCGGCTGGCGGAGCTGACGGATGGGATTGGGCCGCGGCTGTCGGGCTCGGAGGGGGAGAAGGCGGCGGTGGCGTGGGCGAAGCGGAGCTTCGAGGCGGACGGGGTGAAGGTGTGGCTGGAGCCGGTGAAGGTGCCGCGCTGGGTGCGAGGGCAGGAGAGCGGGCGGGTGCCGGGCACGGAGCGTTACCGGGAGCACCGGCTGGCGCTGATGGCGCTGGGCGGGAGCGTGGGGACTCCGGCGGAGGGGCTGACGGCCGAGGTCATCGAGGTGCGCTCGCTGGAGGAGGTGGCGGCGCTGGGGGAGAAGGTGAAGGGGAAGGTGGTGCTGTTCAACCACTCGATGTCGGTGGCGGCGGATTACGGCAAGGCGGCGGCGTTGAGGACGCGGGGCGCGTCGGTGGCGGCGAAGGCGGGGGCGGTGGGGATGCTGGTGCGCTCGTTGGCGACGGCGTCGCTGCGCTCACCGCACACGGGGGCGATGCGTTACGACGAGGATGGGCCGAGGATTCCGGCGGCGGCGGTGTCGGTGGAGGACGCGGAGTTGCTGCACCGGTTGCTGGCGGGAGGGCCGGTGAAGGTGGAGCTGAAGCTGGGGTGCCAGACGCTGCCGGACGCGGATTCGTTCAACGTGGTGGCGGAGGTGCCGGGCCGGGAGAAGCCGCGGGAGGTGGTGTTGCTGGGGGCGCACCTGGACTCGTGGGACGTGGGGACGGGGGCGCACGATGACGGTGCGGGGGTGGTGATGGTGATGGAGGCGGCGAGGTTGATCGGAAAGCTGAAGCCGGCGCCGAGGCGGACGGTGCGGGTGGTGCTGTTCGCGAACGAGGAGAACGGGCTGAAGGGAGGGCGGGCGTACGCGGAGGCGCATGCGGGGGAGCTGGCCAACCACGTGGCGGCGCTGGAGATGGATTCGGGGGGCTTCAAGCCGTTGGGGGTGGCGCTGCGAGCGGGCCCTGGAGGAGCGGAGCTGGTGGCGCCGTGGCTGAAGCCGCTGGAGGCCTTGGGGGCGGGGAGCATCGTGCAGGGGGACGCGGGAGGGGCGGACATTTCACCGCTGATTCCGGCGCGGGTGCCGTTCGTGGGGGTGAGGGTGGACAGCAGCCGGTACTTCGACGTGCACCACTCGGAGGCGGACACGTTGGACAAGGTGGATCCGAAGGAGCTGGCGCAGGCGACGGCGGCGGTGGCGTGGGTGAGCTACGTGTTGGCGGAGGTGCCGGGGGTGTTGCCGCGTCCCGAGGCCCCGACGCCGGCCGAGGCCCCGAAGGCGCCGAGCGCCTCACCGAAGCCTTCGGCACGGTAATTCCTCCCAACAGTCATCACAGTTCCCCCAAGACAGTTCCCCCAAGTTTCACTGAGCCCAAGAACCCCTCGCCCCCCGGGTTCGCCACCGAGTCCCCGAGAGAAGACCATGAGCAACGAAGCGGATCCGGAGGATCGCCGGACGCCGAGAGAGAGCCGGCTGAAGCAGGAGCATCGGGAGTCCATCCTGAGTGCGCTCAAGCAGGTGCACGAGCGCGTACACGAGGCCCAACCCGACGGAGCGAGCCCGATGCTGTCACAGGGCTGGGTGGATCGGCGGAGGCTGCTGCTGGTGGACCTGGCGTTGCACCTGTGTGAGGAGGCGGTGAAGGGGGAGACGGTGGGGACGAGGGAGTTGGCGGAGAAGGTGCACTCGGTGCTGTACGTGGCGAAGGATCTGGCGCCGGGGCACGCATTGGAGAAGGCGGGGGAGCTGGTGCTCGAGGCGCTCGGGGAGGGAGACCCGGACGCGCACGTGGATTGAACCTCAGTAGGTGACGATGCCGTAGTCCTGTGGCATCGCGGCCTCCGGGTCCGCCTGGAGGATGACCAACAGCTTGTCCCCTGCGGCGTTGAAGAAGACGAAGCGGCCGTGGCTGTCGTAGGCCATGCCCTCCTTCATGAAGGGGGACAGCGGCATGCTCCTGTCGAGGTCGAGGAATCCAGCTGTGTAGAGATGGACCTTCGTGTCCTCCAGCTGCTTGCCGGGGAATGCAGTCCCGGGGTCTGGCACGAGCGCGATGCGGTCCGCCGCGGTGGAGTGACTCAGGTGCTGGATGAGGGGCTCTGGTATCG
The DNA here is from genome assembly GCF_001896145.1 of Archangium sp. Cb G35. Lineage (NCBI taxonomy): Bacteria > Pseudomonadati > Myxococcota > Myxococcia > Myxococcales > Archangiaceae > Archangium > Archangium sp. Cb G35. The sequence goes on along the minus strand of NZ_MPOI01000002.1, from coordinate 248,339 downwards.
AGCCCGCGTAGAGCATGTCCTTGGACTGGATGCTGGAGGTGCGGAAGGTTCTGCCGCAACGGGTGAAGAGGCGAGCGCCGTCCTCTGAGAACCAGAGGTCTCCGCACGTGGGCTGGTCGCTGCGGTAGGGCGAGTCGTAGAGCAACTGGGCCGGTCCCTGGGAGATGTCGTACTTCGCGATGCCGCTCGGGGAGAGTCCTCCTCCGACGCCGTAGAGGGCCCCACCAGGGTGCAGGCGGGCCCGGAAGTCCGCGGGGCCGCTGCTCGGCGTCACCACGCCAGTGGAGAGGTCGAGGCAGTGGATTCCCGCCGACTGCTTCGAACGTGGGAAGGCATACGCGTAGCCATTGCCCGCGAGGACGAGGTCGAAGACATCAATGCTCAAGGGCAGGGTCTTCAGGAGCGTGGGCGTGGAGAGGTCGACGTAGGAGACGAAGGCATCATGGCCCACGGCGGCGAAGAGGCCATCGGGCCCGACGCTGACGGAGGTGGGAGCCTTGGGAAGGGCCACCGCGGTCTCGGTGCGTGTCACCGGGTCATACACRTAGAGRGCGTTGGGGYTGTCGGACACCATCACCAGCCGGTCGAGCGTCTGGCTGTAYTCGGCGTCGAGGACCTGGTGGGGGAGTGGGTGGATGGGAGGGTGGGCGGTGAGGGTGACGGTGACGGGGGGGCTGGTGTCCAGGCCATCGCTCACCGTGAAGACGAACTGGTAGTCCCCCGCCACGTCGGGCGTGAAGGTGGGAGGGAGGGTGTACGTCCCATTGAAGACGGCGGCGCTGCCTGGAGGCCGCTGGGTGAGCGTCCCGGAGTAGGTGAGCGGATCTCCATCCTGATCCATGCCAAAGCTTGGAAGGTGGATGGCAGTGCCCACGATGGTGATGAACTTCTCGTTGGCCCAGGTCGTCGGTGGCGCGTTCAACAGGGTGAAGTGGATGGTGGCGGCAGGGGACGTGCGCTTTCCGTCGCTGACCACCAGCTGGACGACGTACTCCCCCCTCAGGTCCGGAAAGAATCGGGTGCTGCTGGCTTCCGGCTCCGCGATCGTGGCAACGCTGCCGGAGGGGCGGGAGCGGAAGGACCAGGCGAAGGTCAGGGGATCTCCATCCGGATCCGAGCTCTCGCTTCCGTCGAGCACGACGGGAAGGAGGCGTGTCACCGAGTACGAGGGGCGGATACGGGCCACGGGGGCATAGGCCTCATCGGGCCGCAAGGGCTGGCAGGCGCAGTGCAGCGCGAACACGAGCAGCGCAAGGCGAAGACTCAGCGGCATGGAGCTCTCTCCAGGGTCTCAGTAGGTGATGATGCCGTAATCGTTGAGCATCGCGGATTCGAGAGGGGCCTGGAGGAGCACCACCAGCTTGTCTCCGGCGGAGGTGAAGAAGACGAAGCGGCCAAGGCCCGCGTAGGCCCTGCCCCTCCTCACGAAGGGCGGTAGGGGCACGCTCCTGTCGAAGGTGAGGTCTGGCCTGAAGAGGTGGACCTGCGTTTGCACCGGCATAGGAGGGACGTTGGGGTCTTCGGGGTCCAGCACCAGGGCAATCCGTCCGGCCGCGGTGGAGTGGCTCAGGTGACGGATGTTGCCCGCGCTCGGGAGCACCCCCACATAGCGCATGTCCTCGGAGCGGATGGAGGAGGCGCGGAAGGTGTTGCCGCAGCGGGTGAAGATGCGGTCACCTTCCTCGGAGAACCAGAGGTCTCCACACGGGGGGGACTCGGTGGCGGAGGGCGAGTCGTAGAGCACCTGGGCCGTTCCCCCGGAGATGTCGTACTTCTCGAGGCCGTTCGGGTCGGTCCAGCGCTCGGCGGCGTAGAGGGCGGTGCCGCCGGGGTGTAGGCGGACCCGGTTGCCAGCGACGATGGACGGGCCGTCGTTCAGCGTCACCGTCCCTGTGGCGAGGTGGATGCTGTGAATCCTCGCCGGCTGTTCCCCCTGGCCACCTCCCGGAAAGGCATACGCGTAACCATTGCCCGCGAGGACCAGCTCGAAGCTGTTGGCGCTCACCGGCAGCGTCTTCAGGAGCCTGGGGGTGGCGAGGTCGACGTAGGAGACAAGGGCTTCATGGCCCACGGCGGCGAAGCGGCCATCGGGCCCGATGCTGACGGAGAGGGGGGCCTTGGGAAGGGCCACCGCGGTCTCGGTGCGCGTCGCCGGGTCATACACGTAGAGGGCGTTGGGGAACTCGGACACCATCACCAGCCGGTCGAGCGCTTTGCTGTACCCGGCGTCGGCGACACGGTGGCCGAGCAGCTGGATGGGACGGTGTGCGGCGAGGGTGACGGTGACGGAGGGGCTCGTCTCCAGGCCATCCCCCACCACGAACGCGAGCCGGTACTCCCCTTCCACGTCGGGAGTGAGGGAGGGCGTCGCGGTGTCCGCTCCGGTCAGGACGGCGGTGCTGCCTGGAGGCCGCTGGGTGAGCGTCCAGGAGTAGGTGAGCGAGTCGTTGATCGGACCGCTATCCCAATCCCAGCCATGGCCTGAAAAGGTGAAGGGGGTGCCCACCACACCGGCTTCGAGCCCCATGTCGGAGTCTGCCTGTGGCCTCTGGTTCTCTATCCTGACGATGGCGGTGGCGGGTTCGGACCAGCTCAGGCCATCGCTGACCACCAGCTGGACCTTGTAATCCCCTTTCTGGTCGGCCTTGAAAGAGGGTCTGGCGGAGGCCGGCTCCAGGAGCACGGCGTGGCTGCCGGAGGGACGGGAGATGAAGGACCAGGCGAAGGTGAGGGCCGCTCCCTCCGGATCGGAGCTCTGGCTGCCGTCGAGCACCACGGGCCAGCGGTGGGTCGCGTTGCTCAGTGAAGGGGAAAAGCTGATGCGGGCCACGGGAGGTCCGGAGAGCTGGCAGGCGCAGAGCAGGGTGCTCGCGGCCAGCAGGCAATGAAGGCGCAGGGACATGTCGAAACTCAGTAGGTGAAGAGGCCGTAGTCGTCGGGCATGCCGGAGCCCAGGCTGGTCTGGAGGATGACCAGCAGCTGGTCCCCGGCCGCGGTGAAGAAGACGAAGCGTCCATGGCTCGCGTAGGCCTTCCCCTCCTTCATGAACGGGGGCAGCAAGACGCTCCTGTCGGGGGCGAGGAAGTCGGGCGTGAAGAAGTGGACCTTCGTGTCGTCCGGGGCGGAGGAGCCGCTGAGCAGCGCGATGCGGTGGGCCCCGGTGGAGTGGCTCAGGTGCCGGATGTAGAACGGTAGCGAGCCCGCGTAGGTCAGGTCCTCGGACGGAGCGTTGGAGGCGCGGAAGGTGTTGCCACAGCCGGTGAAGATGCGGCTGCCGTCCTCGGAGAACCACAAGTCGCCACACGCGGGATGGTCAGTCGAGGAGCCCGAGGCGTCGGACACCCGGGCTGTCCCCTGGGAGATGTCGTACTTCTTGAGGATGCCGCGGCCAGCGTAGATGGAGGTACCACGGGTGTGCAGGCGGGCCTGGGTGTCCGAGGAGAGGCGGTCGCCGCTGCTCAGCGTCACCACGCCGGTGGATAGCTGGATGCAGTGAATCCTCCCCGCCTGCTCCCACGGGGCTTTTCCCGGGAAGGCATACGCGTAGCCATTGCCCGCGAGGACGAGGTCGAAGACAGCGATGCTCAAGGGCAGGGTCTTCAGGAGCGTGGGCGTGGAGAGGTCGACGTAGGAGACGAGGGCATCATGGCCCACGGCGGCGAAGAGGCCATCGGGCCCGACGCTGACGGAGGTGGGAGCCTTGGGAAGGGCCACCGCGGTCTCGGTGCGTGTCACCGGGTCATACACGTAGAGGGCGTTGGGGTTGTCGGACACCATCACCAGCCGGTCGAGCGTCTGGCTGTATTCGGCGTCGAGGACCTGGTGGGGGAGTGGGTGGATGGGAGGGTGGGCGGTGAGGGTGACGGTGACGGGGGGGCTGGTGTCCAGGCCATCGCTCACCGTGAAGACGAACTGGTAGTCCCCCGCCACGTCGGGCGTGAAGGTGGGGGTGGCGGTGTCCGCCCCGCTCAAGACGGCGGTACTACCCGGGGGCCGCCGGGTGAGTGTCCAGGAGTAGGTGAAGTAGGTGGGTCGATTCCAATCCGCATCCGAGCCCTCGCCAGACAGGGAGAGGGCGGTGTCCACCACGGCGGAGACCTCCGTGACGGCATGAGCCTGCGGCCGCCTGTTGGCGGTGGCGGTCGTGAGGACGACGGTCGCTGGCTCGGACTCCTGGGTGTCGTCACTGACCACCAGTTGGATGACATAATCGCCCATCACGTCGGGGGTGATGCTGGGACGGGCGAGGGTGGAGAGGAGCTCTTTCTTGCTGCCGGGGGGGCGGGAGACGAGGCTCCAGGAGAAGGTGAGGAGCGCTCCCTCCGGATCGAAGCTCCGGCTGCCATCGAGCGTCACCGGCTCGTGGAGGAGATGGGTGGTACCCAAGAGCACCGGGCGGGCCACGGGCGGGGCGTTGCGCCCGTGGAGCGTGTCTTCCTGGAGGGGAGTGCAAGCACCCGGCAGCAGGAGGATGAGGGTGATGGCCACGAGAAGGTGGAGACGTGCGGGTATCACGAGGGCCTTCCTGCGAGAGAAGGGTTACCGGTAGTACGGAGCGGGTCTCTCGTCCGGGTCATCGGTGCCAGTCGATTCCCCAGACCCATGCCGGGGTGCCCCCGGGTCCGTTCGGTCCGATGGCGCTCGGGGAGGGGGACCCGGACGCGCACGTGGACTGAGCCTCAGTAGAGGACGATGCCGTGGTCCTGCGTCATCCCCGCCTCGGGATCCGCCTGGAGAATGACCAGCAGCTGGTCCCCGGCGGCGTTGAAGAAGACGAAGCGGCCATGGCCCGCGTAGGCCTTGCCCTCCTTCATGAAGGGGGGCAGGTGGCAGCCACGAGCAGGTGGGGGTGCACGGGGAGCAAGAGGGCCTTTCTGGAGGAGCCATGCCTCAGCGCTGCAGGGTCAGCTCGATGCCGTACGACAGGTCCCATCGGCCCTGGTCATCCACGGTGATGTAGTCGGAGCCCACCATGCCGCGCAGCCGGAGGGCGCCTACGGCGGTTGGCAACCGGAAGCCCAGCGCCAGGTGGCCCGCGAACACCTTCGGGTCTCCCTGGGTCCCCTCCGGGTAGGTCAGTCCCACCAGCGCCCAGCCCGCGGCGGCTTCCATGAAACCAGACACCGGCCCCATCTCCTGGACCAGGCCCCCGAGGGCCTGGACCGTGAGCCGGTGCAGGCGCACGTCACTCCTCGCGAATGGCGTCAGCGCATAGGCGGAGCGCAGCCCGTAGTAGCCGCTGCCCAGGGTGGCACTTCGCCACGCCACGCTCGGCCCGGTGGCGAGGAGGGACTGCTCCAGGGGCGCCCGGTACACGCCCACGCCCCATTCCCACCCGCCGGGCTCCCTGTGCATGGGTCGGGGCGCCCGCCAACCGGAGAAGTCCACCGGCACCAGGCCCTCGCTCGTCACGTATTGCTCATAGAAGGGGCGATCCATCGGGATGCTGAAGAGCCCCTGCAGCAGTGCCTCCTCGATGGGGCCGCGCACCACCAGGGGCGCCTCGCGCGGCTGGAATCGCAGCGACCGCTCGCCAAGCTGTGAGCGCTCGACCCGGGCCTCCCTCGTGGGAGTGCGTACCCAGTAGACCTTGCGCTCGGGCAGGTGCAGCTCCACCGATTGGCCGTCCACCCGCCGGACGTCCGCGAGCCGGAGGCCTGCTTCGTCCTCGATGGAGAGGCGGGTGTCCTCGAGGTGGGCCGGAAGGACGAGCAGCGGCCCTTGGGGCGCGGGACCCACCATCGGGCGCCGGGGGGCGCCAACCGGGGCGAAGGTGTACACGGTGAGTCGGGAGGGCATGGACTCCACTCCCTTCAGCGCGGCGGTGATGAAGGCACCCAGCTCGCTGTACTCCACCATGCCATCGGCGTTGACGTCCGCGCCGCCCATCAGCCCGGAGCGCGCCACATGGCTGAACACACCCGCGCGGATGCCGGACCACTCGTGTGTCTCGCCGTTGTCGCTCTCGGCGAAGAGGGCGCCCACGTGGGGCCGAGCGGCGAGCTGCTCGCGCTCGAGCATTCCCTGCAGCTCCTCCAGCACCGCCGCGTCCGCCTGTCCTCGCCGGCCCACCACGCCCGAGGCCCGGCAGGCATCCACGATGACGTGCACGTAGTCCGCCGCGAGCGCGTCCACCACCTGCGCATAGAAGGAGGAGCGGTCCAGCCGGCCCCCGGCGAGGGTGAAGTAGGAGCGCCCGGCCTCGTCGGTGTTGCCATGGCCCACGTAGATGACGAGCACGTCCGTCTCCCGCCCGGCCTCACGTTCCGCCAGGTGCGTGGCGCGCAGCCGCGCCACCTCGCGGGCCACCTCCTGGGGCGTAGGCGTCCGGGCGCCTGCGAGCACGGGCCGGCGGGATTGACGCGTGGACTCGTCCGGGTCCACCAGCAGTGTCGTTTCCACTCCCAGCCGTTGCAGCATCTCCGCCCACAGCACGCCGTCGTCATCCGCGTAGCGCAGCGGCTTCAATCGCGCATCGTCACTGCCATTGTGGGCGATGACGAGCGCACGGCGCACCCCGGGCGCACCGGGGGCGGACGGCGCGGCCAGCAGCGTGGCGAGCCCGAGCAGGATGACAAGAGTCCTCATCGGTCCTCCTGGAGAAGTACGAGTTGCCGCCTCATCACTCCCTTCACCTGGGCCCGTGGTGCGAGCAGATCCTGGAGTGCTGCCTCCGGGCCGGAGGCGAAGGCCGCCTCCACCACCACCTTCTTGCCCGGCGAGGAGGGCAGTTGGATCGTCAACTCGAGCGGCGCCTCCTGGCCGGGCCTGCCGCCCACGGGAAAGGGTCCTCCTTTGTGCCGCCACGGCCCCTCATCCTCGGGCGGCGGGGGCCTCACTGTCTGGGGTCGCGGCTCCATGGACGCCTCCGCCACTACCATCTGGCCCCCGCTGTCCGGCTGCACCTCCTTGTACGCCAGCACCGCCACGTGCGAGAGCGGTGATTCAGCTCCCGCGGCGAAGGCGAGCTTGGCACCTGGTGGGCACGTGTCCTCCGGACCCACCAGCTCGCGCAGAGGCTGGCCCGGCGTGGCGCAGAAGAGGCGCATCGCGGCGCTGGGCGATGGCATGCCCACCCCGCGTGGCTGCCACTCCTGCACGTTGGACGGAGTGAGTCGCCCCACCACCAGCAGCACCCCGAACGCGGCGGCGGCCATCGTCCCCAGCAGGGCGACCAGGGCCGGCCAGCGCACCCGGACCGGCGCAGGCGCCGCAGCGGCCAGGGCGGCCTCCAGTCCCGAGGCCCGTCGCGCCAGGCTCTCCGCGGGCGTGGGGACGTTCACGTCTCCGCTCTCGAACATGCGGTGGGCCCGCACCCACTGCTCGTACAGGTGGCCGCACCGCTCACAGGTGTGCGCGTGACGCAGCAGCCGGGTGGCCTGGGAGGACGTCAGCTCTCCCAGGGCCCACGCCTCCATCCAACGGTCGATGTGTCGCTCGAACCAGCTCACGGCATGCTCCCCAGCGTGCCCAGGACGCTGAACGCGAGAATGACGGCCAGCTCGCGCTGCTGCGGCGTGGGCAGGGACTCCAGCCAGCCCGAGGCCTTCAGGTACTCGGTGAACTGCACCCGCAGGCGGCGCTCGCGCACGCGCAGCTCGGCCCGCGTCAGCCCCAGGCGCTCGGCGGCGGCTTCCTGGGACAGCCCCTCCATGAAGCGCAGCCGGGCCAGGTCGCGCTCCTGCTCGGGCAGGCCCTCCAGGAAGTGGCGCACCAGGCGGCGCACCTCGGCCTCCATGGCCTGCTCCTCGGGGCCGGGTGTCTCGCCGGGGACCTGCTGCAGGTGCGGCGCCTCGTCCAGGGAGATGGACTCGCGGGCGACCCGGCCCGAGGCGCGCATCAGGTCGATGGCGGTGGAGTTCGCGATGGTGAGCAGGAAGCCCAGGTAGGGCCGCACCCCGTCGTAGGCCAGCCGCATGGAGGGCCGGAAGGCGCGGACGAATGTCTCCTGGTGGGCAGAGTCCAGGTCCAGCGGCGTGAGCGACACCGGGCGGGTGCCCGCCTGCGAGCGGACCAGGAATCGCCGTGACAGGTAGCGCTCCACCTCGGGCGAGTAGGTGCGGTAGACCTGGGTGAGGACGGACGGCTCTCCTCTGCGGAAGGCCTCCAGGGTGGCTCGGTCGTTTGCTGGCAGCACGTCTTCTCCCTTCACCGTGGGTGTGACTGCCCACCTGGGTTCAGGCACTCGGCGGTTCCTACCCTGCCATACGGAGCGTCCTCCGGAGTCTGGCTGTCGGGCGCGGCGGAATCCGCTCGCCTCCGGACCCGGGGCCTCTGGGCGGGTGGGGGCGGGGCTTTGCTGCCAGGAGTAGAGTACCCGCGTCTGGCCCGCGAGCTTGCGCAGCTCCTTCAGGAGGTGCTCCAGCCGGTGGGCCCCCTCCGCCGTCTCGGACAGGGCCTCCCGTACCTCCTCCAGTTCCCGGGCCAGGCTCCCCCCCTCCCCGTGGAGCGACTGGCTCAGCCGGCCCAGCTCCTCGCACGCATAGGCGAGATTGGACAGCATGAAGGCCAGCGGGTTGCTCATCTCTCCCGACACCGTCGAGGCCAGCGAGCCCAGCGCCGTCAGCAGCCGGTGGTCCGCCAGCATGGGTTCTCCAGGGTTCATGGCTTGTCCTCCCTCATTTCCTCCATACGGAGCGATCCCGGGAGTCTGGCTTTCTGGCGCGGCACCTCGGCTTCACCACATGCAGAACGCGTTGTTCTGCTCCTGATGGCCGTTGGAGCACTTGATGATCCAGGGAAACTGGTTGTAGCCGGTGGTGCACTGGCTGACGCCGTCCACGATGACGCAGCGCTCCCGGTATGGGTTCCAGAAGGTCCAGGTTCCCGAGCACTGCCCGTCAAAGTGGGTACAGGTCCAGACGTCCTGCTCCACGCACCTCCGCTCTGTCCTGCAGCACCGGGAGGCTCCTTGCTCGGGAAACAGCTTGCAGGTCGAGCCAATCGGGCACTGGTAGCCGCAGACGTTGTCGAAGATGGGGCCGCTACAGAGCTCCACGTCCTCATACCTGCGGCAGGTGCCGTACTTCGTCTCGGTCCATTGATGGACCACGCCCTCCGTGGTGAACGAGAGCGCCTGGGCGGAGAACATTTCAGGCTCGTGTCCTGCCGCCTCCAGTTCCGGCTCGTCTACGGGCCCACAGCCAACCGCCACGACAGCGCACACGGCCAGGAACAGCTTCCTCCTCTTCGGATTCGTCATTTGCATCGTCCTTTCCGGCCTACGAGCCACATTTCCCCTTACGGAGCGGGCGCGTGGCTCTGGTCATCGGGGACGACGGCTCGCGGGACGGTGATGAAGCGGGGCCCGGATGGGGTGACGCGGATTCAACCTGGGATGCCCGATACCCTCACCCCGGGGGGCTTGCCCCCCCTTTGAACGACGGGGGGCTCCTCTCCCGGGGGGAGAGGGGAGGGCGCGCGGATGGGCAGTGGCGGGCACGCGGAGAGGACGCGCGGAGGCGCGCGGCTCAGAACCCCGGAGGCTTGCGAAACGCCCCGGTGATGTGGGCCAGTGACTCGGAGAGGGCGAGCAATTCCTCATCGAGCCACCGGCGCCCCACCACCTGGATACCCAGGGGCAGCGGTGAATCCACCAACTGAGTCAGAGGCAGCACGACCACGGGGTGTCCGGTGAGGTTGAACACGGAGGTATAGCCCGCGGTGCCAGCCATATAGGGCACGTGCTGCTCATCCACTTCAATCCATTCGCCGCTGGGCCGGTGGGTGAAGGCCTGTCCCACGGAGACGGGACACAGCCACGCATCCCAGTCGGAGAGAAATGATTCGACCTGTCCGGTAATCCGGTCGCGGATGGCGAGTGCCTCGATGTACTCGGGCATTTCAATCTGCATCCCACGGATGACGCCGCGGTTGAGGGTGGCCTCGCCGCGCATGGCGTTGAATCGCACGCTGATGGCGAAGCGGAACAGGAAGGGCATCTCGGAGCCGATCTCCGCGCCGAGCACGCGGCCCCACACCTCCCACAGCTCGTCGTAGTTGATGCCCTTGGGCGCCGCACGCTCCACGCGGCACCCGAGCCCTTCCAGGGTGCGCGCGAGCTTCTCCAATGCGGTACGGGTCTCCCGGGTGACGGGGAGGCCGCCGAAGTCATCGGTCCAGGCGATGCGGTAGTGGCGAGGCTCACGCGGAGGCACCTCGCGCACGGGAAGCGGAGGCACATCGAAGTCCTCATCATCCGGCCCGGCGAGCAGCTTGAGCCCGAGCCGCAAATCCTCCACGCAGCGAGCAAGGGGCCCGGCGGCGCCCTCATACCTCACACCCCGGGGGCGGCCAGGCAACGGCGGAATATGCCCGGAGATGGGGACGCGGTGTTCGGTGGGCTTGAAGCCGAACACGCCGCAGTAGTGCGAGGGGACGCGGATGGAGCCCCCCAGGTCGCTGCCCACCTCGAAGGGAGACATGCCCGCGGCCACGGCTGCCGCACCGCCACCGGTGCTCCCCCCGGGCGTGCGCGACTCATCCCAGGGATTGCTGGCGCGGCCGAAGAGGTGCCCACTGGTCTGCAAATCCAACGTGAGGGTGGGCAGGTTCGTCTTGCCCAGGAGGATGCCGCCGGCGGCCTTGAGGCGGGCGACGACGGTGGCGTCGTGCGAGGGGATGTGGTGGCGCAGCCGCTTGTAGCTGCTGGTGGTGCGCACCCCGGCCGTCATGAACGAGTCCTTGATGGTGATGGGGACACCGTGGAGGGGCCCCCAGGACTCGCCGCGGGCGGTGGCCTCGTCGGCCTGGAGGGCGCGTTCGCGGGCCCGTTCCTCATCCAGGGTGATGAGGGCGTTGAGGCGCGCGTTGTGCCGGCTCACCTGTCCGAGGTGGACTTCGAGCAACTCCCGGGCCGAGACCTCGCGGGTACGGACCAGGGCCGCGAGCCGGTGGGCCGAAAGGAAGTGAAGCTCCTGCATAAGGCGCCGTCCTCCGCGCAATGTGCGCTGCGTCGTGGACTCCAAAAGCTAGACACGGGCCACGAGGGCACCGTCGTGCACTGTCCGGAAGTGTGACCCGGCCGTTCACCACATGGCGGTGGGCGTGCGTATCTCCGTTGGCCGAGGACACTCGGGGCCTGGGGCGAGGTCACCCGTCACCCGGCGCGGGTCCGGACCGAACCCCCCGTCAAGCCGTTCCGGTACCCGCCCGGGTCCACTATCCTCTCGCCCCCTCAGGAGGACGCATGGCGAGCCAGGAGCCCACGAAGTCCGAGCGCGCGCACAACTTCATGGCGCTGATGAACCGACTTCACATCATCGACGACGAGGCGGCCGAGCAGGCGCTGCTCGACGAGCTCTCCCGCCCCACCCGTCCCTTCATCCTCTCCTTCCTCAACGCGCACGCGGTGAACCTGGGGTGGAATCAACCAGGCATGCTGGAAGGGCTGCTGCGCTCGGACATGGTGTTGCGAGACGGCATCGGGGTGAAGCTGGGGCTGAAGGCCTTCCAGCGGCCGTTCGGGCTGAACATGAACGGCACGGACTTCATCCCCAAGGTGGCGCGCACCTTCAAGGGCCGGAAGGTGGCGCTCTTCGGGACGCGCTCGCCGTGGTTGGACAACGCGCGGCGCACGCTCGAGGGGTGGGGGCTGAACGTGGTGGCGAGCCAGGAGGGGTTCGACCCGCCGGAGACGTACCTGCGGCTGGCGGCGGAGACGAAGCCGGACCTCATCATCATGGCGATGGGCATGCCCAAGCAGGAGGAGGTGTCGGTGAAGCTGCGCGAGGCGCTCACGCACCCGGTGCTCATCGTGAATGGGGGCGCCATCCTGGACTACATCGGCGGCAAGGTGCCGAGGGCGCCGGTGGTGATGCGCAAGGTGGGGATGGAGTGGCTGTTCCGGCTGGCGGTGGAGCCCAAGCGGCTCTTCAGCCGGTACGTGCTGGGCATCCCCATCTACTTCGCGCACGTGGCCGAGGTGCGGCGCTCGGGGGAGACGGGAGAGCCGCCGGGCGGGCGAGCGGTGCGCTAGCGGCAAGGCCGGGGCGCGTTCTGCGCACCCTTGTCGTGGGCGGGGAATTCTGCGTTGCTGAAGGCGCGCATGGAATCCGCCCAGACCGCCCATCAAGCCTTTCTCCGCACCAAGACCTTCGGAGCCCTGGACGGGCTGCGAGCCCTCGCCATCTTCGCGGTGGTGCTCTACCACGTGCTGGAGGCGCGCGAGGGGCTGGTGGGCCGTTTCTACCTGAGCGTCTCGCTCTTCTTCGCCATCAGCGGATTCTTGATTACGACGCTGCTGCTGCGCGAGCGCGCCCAGACGGGGACCATCTCGCTCAAGGGGTTCTACGCGAGGCGCTCGCTGCGCATCTTCCCGCTCTACTACGCGGTGACGGCGCTCTACATCGTGCTCGTCTCGCTCTTCGAGACGGACCAGGTGGTGCGCGGGGCCTTCTTCGACAACGTGAAGTACTACCTCACGTACACGTCGAACTGGTTCATCAACCTGGAAGAGGGGCGCATCATCTTCTACTTCGCGTGGTCCATGGCCACCGAGGAGCAGTTCTACCTGCTGTGGCCCTTCGTGGTGCGCTACTTCAAGAGCACGTGGGGCCCGGTGGTGTTCATGTCGGGGATGCTGGCGGTGGGCATCTTCATGGGCTGGGCGACGAAGACGGGCTTCCTGGACACGCGGCACCTGTGGGTGCGGATTCTGGCGAGCATCTCCATCTCGGTGTGCATGGGCTGTCTGTCGGCGTACCTGGTGCACTTCCCCAAGCCCTTCGCGTGGACGTGGAAGGTGCTGGGGCAGGTGTGGAGCGTGCCGGTGATGGTGGTGTTGGTGTTCTTCGCCATCTACAACTACAACACGCCGCTGTGGGTGTCCTCGCTGCTGCTGACGCTGATGGTGCTGGCGATGTGCATCCGGCCGAACCACGTGCTGGCGCCGCTGATCGACCACAAGTGGCTGCGCTACGTGGGCTCCATCACGTACGGCATCTACCTGATGCACATGATTTCGCTGAACATCGTGCGCCGGGTGGTGCCGCACAACCTGCCGCTGTACTACGTGCTGACGCTGGCGCTGAGCATCATCTTCGCGACGCTGAGCTACCGCTACTTCGAGAAGCCGTTCCTGAAGCTGAAGGACCGTTTCGACTGGCGCTCGAAGAAGCCGGTGGCCGAGGCGCCGCAGCCGGTGGTGAGCACGCCGGTGAACCCGGGCTGAGAGACACGAGGAAGCCGACACCATGACGACGCAGTCCCGTCCCCCCATCCTGCTGACGATGGCCGACTACTACGGCACGCTGGCCGCGGTGCGCAGCCTGGGCCGTTTGGGGATACCGGTCACCGTGGCCGAGTCCAAGCTGCTGGCGCCGGCGCGCTGGAGCCGCTACGTGACGAGGCGGGTGGAGTGCCCGGACGTGGGTGACTCGGACGCCTTCCTGGAGTGGCTGATGCGCTTCGGCGAGGCGGAGCCGGGGCACGTGCTCTACCCGACGAGTGATGACATGGCGTGGCTGTTCGCCCTGCACCGCGAGGAGCTGGGCCAGCACTTCCGGATGTACCAGCCGGGGGTGGACGTCATCTACGGGCTGCTGAACAAGAAGCGGCTCCACGATTTGTGCAAGGACGTGGGGCTGGACGTGCCGGACACGTGGTTCCCGGAGGGCGAGGGGGACCTGGAGAAGGTGGCGGCCGAGGCGCGCTTCCCGGTGCTGCTCAAGCCGCAGACGCAGATCCTGTTCGAGAGCCACGTGAAGGGCTCGCAGGTGGAGCGCGCGAGCGAGCTGTTGCCGCGCTACCGGGAGTTCCTGGAGCGCAACCGGTACGGGCGGAAGCTGCTGGATTACGACGCGAAGGCGAACCGGCCGATGGTGCAGGCCTTCTACACGGAGGCGGCGCAGAACATCTTCAGCCTGAGCGGCTTCGTGGACCGGACGGGCGAGCTGTTCGTGGCGCGAGGGGCACTGAAGGTGCTGCAGCGGCCGCGCAAGCTGGGCATTGGCCTGTGCTTCGAGGAAGTGCCGGTGGAGCCGGAGCTGGCGGAGAAGGTGCGGGCGCTGTGCATGAAGCTGGGCTACCACGGCACGTTCGAGGTGGAGTTCATCCGGGCGGGCGGGAAGCAGCTTCTCATCGACTTCAACCCGCGCTTCTACAGCCAGATGGGGTTCGATATTGCCCGGGGGAGCCCGCTGCCGCTGTTCGTGTACGAGGCGGCGTGTGGGCACGAGGACCGGTTGGGCGAGGTGGCGCGGGAGGCGTTGGGGTGGAAGGGGGCGGGTCAGTACATCTACTGCCACCGGGGCATCTTCGAGCTGCTGTTGAGGGCGCAGGGGTTGTCGGGGAGGCTGAGCTCGGACGAGGTGAAGCAGTGGCGCGAGTGGTACGCGCGCAACCGGGAGAGGGCGGTGGACGCGGTCATCGACACGGGGGACTGGGTGCCGTGGATGGTGGACGTGGCCATGCACCTGCGCTCGTACGCGAGGCACCCCAAGGGCTTCATCCGGACGATGGTGCTGGACCGGTAGGGCCACGCGTCAGGGGGGCGGCGTGCGGTCTTCGGGGGGGCCATCCCGGGGAGTGGGTTCGTTCTGTATACTGGAGAACCCCCCTGCCCTGCCCCTGTTTACACCGCGCATGACCCTGTTCCGACACCCCGAAGACCGAATCCCCGTCCTGTTGTTCCTGTGTGTGTTCGCGCTCGACCTGACCGTGTACTTCACGGCGAGCAGCTGGTGGCTGCCCGTGCTGTGGCTCGGTGTGATGGCCATTCCGAAGGGGTGGATCAGCGCGTGGAACCACCACCACCAGCACCTGAACATGTTCCGCCACGCGCCGCTCAACCGGCTGCTGGAGGTCGTGTTCGGCTTCCAGACGGGCATCATCTCGCACGCGTGGTTCCTGCACCACGTGGTGGGCCACCATCTGAACTACCTGGACCAGGAGAAGGACGAGTCGCGCTGGAAGCGCGATGACGGCACCACCATGGGTGAAGTGGAGTACTCACTCAAGACGGCGCTGACGGCCTACCCGCGGGCCTACAAGGTGGGGCTCCGCTACCCCAAGGCGCTGCGCGTCTTCCTGGCCATGGGCGTGCTGCAACTCGCGCTGCTCGGCGTGCTGTTCTGGCACAACTGGTACAACGCGCTGTTCGTCTTCCTGCTGCCCATGTGCCTGTCGCTCTATCTCACCGTCTGGGCCACGTACTTCCACCACGTGGGGCTGGAGACGAAGGAGCACGCCGAGGCCTCGTACAACATCCTCCACCGGGGCTACAACCTGATGACGGGCAACCTCGGCTACCACGTCGCGCACCACGCGAAGCAGGGGCTGCACTGGTCGAAGCTGCCGCAGCTGCATGCGCAGATGGCGAAGGACATCCCCGCGACCCTCTACCGCCAGCCGGGCATTCCCTTCGTGTGGAGCGGCTCGGAGGAGAAGCTGGAGCTGAACGACGAGCAGGTGGCGGCGGCGCTCGCCCGGGTCCGGCCCGCGGGCTCCTGAGTCCGGACACCAGAAGTGGAGTGGCACACGGAGGGGCTCGCGGTGGACGCGGGCCCCTCTGCTTTTCCTCAGGAGGCGCTCACGGTGCGCGGCCGCCGGATGCGGCGCGTGAGGAGGAAGCTGGCGGTGAGGATCGCCGGCAACAGCGCCTGGAGGGGCACCAGCCACTGGTAGGCCAGGAATTTCCCCGTGGGCAGCTCCTCGCGAATCGCCGGCCCGACGAAGGGGTCATAGAGATCATCCTGGAAGCGCAGCCCAGCCCAGACACACGAGAGTACCCCGGCGAGCAGGACGGGGATCCACCGGGGCCGCCGCGCCAGGAGCGTGCAGGCCAGGGCCACGATGCCGGTGGCGAGGATGAAATGGGGCTCCCAGGGGAGCGGCACCTTGTCCATGACCTCGGCCCGCGCCAGAGACGGAAGCGTGACGGCTCCGAGGGCCAGCAGCGAGGGCAGGGCGTGCCGTGGGCTCATGTGTCAGACGGTAGCACGTGGCCATCTCGGCTTCCGCGCCGCGACTGATGCCATGTCAGCCTCCTGGTCACGCCCCGTATGAACTTGTCCAACTGTTGGACAAGTTTGGAGAGACCGGGCCCGGCGCGCTCCGCTTCGGAGGGCTCAGTGCCCGGAGCCCAGGCCCTGCCCATCCGCATGGCCGTTGGCGTGTCCGTCGGCCTGCCCGTCCTCGTGCCCGTTGCCCAGGCCGAGTCTGTTCGTGCCAATCATCTTGGGCAGCATCTGGGCCAGCACGAGGGTGGAGAGCGCGGACTGCTCGCCGCCGCCGCTGCGCACGACGACGGGGCGCGGGGCGTGGCGCATGAGGGACTCGGCCACCTTCAGCCGCCGCAGCGCGAGCTGGTACTGCAGCACGGCCCGGTTGTCCTGATACGACCTGCCGAGGTGTTGCAGCCCGCGCGCCTCGTTCTCGGCCTCCTTGAGGGTGGCCCGGCCGCGCGCCTCGATTTCCCACCGCACGCGCTGTGCCTCGGTCTCCTTCTCCTGGAGCATCCGCGCCACGTCCTCGCGGGCCTTGTTGGTGGCGGCCTTGACCTCGACGAGCCGCGCATCGCGCACCTTCTTCGCGCGCTCTATCTCCATGAGCAGGCTGTCGGCGCGCTGCTTGCGGATGAGCTCCCAGCCGCGGGCGTAGGCTTCCAGCTCCTTGGCGACCTTCTCCCGGGTGGCCAGGTGCTCCTGGTACTGGTCGGGCAGCTGCACGTCGGGGATGTTCGCGCCGAGGATGCGCACGCCGTACCGGGACATCTGCCGGTTGAGATAGGTCTGCATGTCGCCCACGTCGCTGCCGCGCAAATCGTAGGCGCGCTCGGTCTGCACCTGCCGGCTGCGCTGGCGGATGGCGTCCTGCACGGCGCTGCTGAGCACCATGTCGAAGTTGCTCGCGCCGATGTGGCGCACGAAGGCGACGGGATCCTCGATGCGGAACTTGAGGAAGAACTCGATGGCCTTGAGCGGCACGTTCTCCTTGGTGGGGCAGGCCACCACGGGCGCGGTGTAGGGCACCTCCGTCGAGGTATCCACCACGGCCTCGACCTTCTCCCACGGCCACCAGAGGTAGTGCCGCCCCGGCGTCAGCGTGCCCACGATTTCGCCGTAGCGGGACAGGATGCCCGTGGTGCCTTGTTCAATCTCCACGATGGAGCCGCGCCACAGCCACAGCAGCGCGAGCACGAGCGAGCCGAAGGCTCCCAGTCCCGCCAGTGCGCGGACGAACCCGAGGTCCGCGAAGAGGGCGATGCCCGCGAGGTAGAAGGCCAGCGCGGCGAACAGCAGCCAACCGTAGCGGCGCCGGTCCTTGGGGATGACGACGGGGACGACCTGGCCCTCCTCGCCCGAGCGCAGCAACTGGCGGATGCGGCCCCAGGTGGCGACGGCCTCCTTGATCTTCGAGAACTCCTGACGCTTCACCGGGGCGCTCATGCCGGACCTCCCGGAGCCGCCTCGTCCGAGGGGGCTCCCGCTGCCATTTCCCGCAACTGCTGCTCACGCGCCTGGATGCGCGCCTGGATGTCCCGGGTGCGAGCGCGGATGCTCTGGATGTCCGCCTCGCTGTAGAGCGCCTGGTCGGAGATGCCGAGCATGTGCCGCGCCGTCTCCAGGTAGTCGATGCGCTGGTCCTCCTCCACGCCGATGTCGATGATCTGCGGCAGGTGCGCGGACACGGCCTCGAGCCGGTCGAGCACGTCCTGCTGGAAGCGGTACTGGAGGATTTCCGGGTACGAGGCGCTGCTGACGGCGCGGATGTCGAGCGCCTGGGCTTCCAACAGGGCGGCGTTGGCCTTGGCGGCGCTCTCGGCCTCGCTCAGGAGCTGGCGCGCGTAGGCGTTGGCGCGGTGGACTTCCTTCTCCCGCGCGGTGTCGATCTGCGCCTGGTAGGTGGCGATCTCCGCGCGGATGGCGGACAGCGTCTCGTGGAGCGAGGCGAGCTCGCGGTTGAGGTCACCCTCGTCCTGCTCCTTGCGCAGCTTGAGCTCGTACTGCCAGGTGTAGGCCTCCTTGGCCACGCGGACCATTTCGGGCGCGGCGAGGTCCATGCGGTAACCCTGGCTGGAGGGCTCGGCGTGGGTGATGTTGGCGTTGACGAAGCGCACGGCGGGGAGGAATTGCTGGTTGAGGCTCTCCAGCATCGCCTGGGTGCTCTCGCCGATGAGGTCGTAGATGTCCTCGGCCTTCTGCTCGTAGATGAGGGCGCGGGTGACCTCGCTGATGGCGTTCTGGAGCTTCTCGGAGAAGCCGTTGGCGCCGCCGAGGGCGAAGATGAACTGGGCGGGGTCCTCTATCTTGAACTGGAGGAACAGGTCCACCGAGGCGTTGACGCGCTCGGCGGTGGGGGCCTCGCGGATGGGGGCGTTGTAGGGGTACTCGCGCGTGGTGTTGATGATGTAGCTGACGCGCTTCCACGGATTGAGCAGGGTTTTACGGCCCGGTCCGGCGATCTCCTCCAGCTTGCCGAAGCGGGTGATGAGGGCCTGGCAGCCGTCGGGCACCTTGACGAAGCTGTTGCGCCACAGGCTGAAGGCCGCGTAGCCGAGCACCACCAGCCAGTAGTGGGGCCCGAAGAGCACCGTGGAGAGATTGCCGAAGCCGGGCAGGCCCCCGAGGGCCGAGGTCAACCCCGCGCCCGTCAATCCGAGCACCACCAGCCCCAGCACGATGGCGGCCCAGAGATAGGAGCGGTGGTCCTTGGGGATGACGACGGGGGAGATGACGTTGGTGTACTGGCCCGAGTTGGCGTCGCGCTGGGGAAAGCTGCGGTTGACGATCTCCGCGGAGTCCTCGAGCGCGGCGCTCATCTGCTCGATGCGGGTGCCGGCCGCTTCACCGCGCTCGCGGGCGGAGAGGAAGTCGGCGGCGTCGATGCGGAACTGTTCGATCTCCTTGCTCCGGGCCAGCTTCTGGACGGTGTCCACGGTGTCCTGCCATCTGCCCATGCCATCCCCCTGCGTGCCTCGCTGGCGCCGAAGGTAGCGGCGCCATCACACACGGACAGGGAGCGAGCGGGCATGGCGCCCACTGTTGAGCAGAGCGAGGGGGCAAGGGTGCCCCGCTCAACGATGGTCACGTCCCGAGGGGTGGGGCAGGCGAGGAGGCGCCAGGTCAGCCCCGCACGGTCTCCGGCCGCTCTCCCGGCTCCGCTTCCCGGGGACCCCAGGCCTTGGTGAGGTAGACCCGGAACTCCTTCACCACGCTCGACCGGGCCCGCATGTAATTGAGCGAGTTGTAGTCGCCCATGTGCTCGGAGGGCAGGAGGCCGAGCGAGGGCGGGTGGTGGAACAGCGAGAAGCGCATCTGGTTCCCCTCCGCGCGCGGGAGGATGGACTCGAGCTCCACCGTGGCGAGGTCCATATAGGGATGGGTGGCCTCGTCCCAGGCGACGTTGCAGTTGAGGATCTCCGGGCTGTCGTCCGGCTGGGGCGTGTGGAGTTGAATCTGCAGCACGTAGTGGACGGGGCCGCGAGCGAGCCGGTCGACGAGCTCCTGGCGGAGGTAGTCGGGGGCGCGGGTCTCACCGGGCTCCAGCGCCTCCTTCCAGCGGTTGCGCAGCTCGTCCTTCGTCATGAGGCCCGTCTCGGGGCCGCCGTCCGCGGGAACCAGGCGGTACTTGGCGTAGCGCAGCACCCCGTCCTTGCCGACGAAGCGCGTGGCCGTCTGCGAGTGGTAGTACATCTGTGCGAACGAGGCCGGGTACTTGCGGATGCCGTCCTCGGCGGCGAGCAGTCCGCGCGGGTACTTGTCGTAGTAATTCCAGTACGCGAGCTCGTTGACGCGGTGGCGCCGCTGCTGGGCGAACTCGGCGAAGTTCCGTGCCGTCCAGAACAGCGAGATGGTGCCGGTGTTCAGCTCGAGGTCCAGGGGGCTATCGTAATCACTGTCCGCGAACTTCAGTGACGCGGCGCGTACCTGGATGATGGTGTCGTCCTCGTAGGACGCCGAGGCGTGCCGGACGCGGCATTTGAACTCGCGGCCGGGCTGGAAGAAATCGTGCTCGGGGAAGGCGGGCGTCTTCGTGATGCGGATGCGCCCCCGCGCGGTGATTCCACTGTTGTGGGACATCCGCTCGCGCTTCAGGGAGAACACCAGGCACAGCGCCCAGGCCCATGAGTATGAGAACAGCCAGAGCTGCGCCTTTTTCAAAACACTGGTCATGTCAATGATGTCTTTGCCTTCTAAACCAACGGGCGGGGGACTGTAAGAAGGAGAACATTTTCACGCAAGCCAGGTGCCCGGGCAGGCACGAGGAGCAGCCATGGAGCCGGGTCGTTGCTTGGGATACCGACTCGATTTCAGAGGCCCGGCGGTACGCGGGGACGGTGGAACATGAAGAGCCATGTGATTGCGGGATACGGCCTGCGGGAGAAGCTCTTCGAGAGTCGTCACTCCCTCATCTACCGGGCCGTGCGTGAGGCGGACGGCCACCCGGTGGTGCTCAAGCTGGTCCACGCGGAGTATCCGGCGAGCGAGCAGCTCGCACGCTTCCGGTATGAGTTCCGGATGACGCGCCAGGCGCGCGGCGAGGGGGTCATCGAGGCACTCGGGCTGGAGGAGTTCCGGCATGGCGTGGCGCTCGTGCTCGAGGACTTCGGTGGCCGGCCCCTGTCGGAGTTGCTCGCCGCCGGGCCGCTGGGACCGAGGCGCTTCCTGGACCTGGCCGCGCGGCTGGCGGAGGCGCTTGGGGGCGTGCATCAGCGGCGCATCATCCACAAGGACATCAACCCCTCGAACATCCTCTACAACCCGGACTCGGACACGCTGAAGCTGATTGATTTCGGCATCTCCACCGAGCTGTCGCGCGAGGTGCCGGCGCAGGTGGGGCCGCGGGTGCTGGAGGGGACGCTGGCGTACATCTCGCCCGAGCAGACGGGACGGATGAACCGGGCCCTCGACTATCGGACGGACCTGTATTCACTGGGCGTCACGCTGTACCAGCTGGCGACGGGGCGGCTGCCCTTCACGGCGGCGGACCCGATGGGGCTGGTGCATGCGCACATCGCCCAGGTGCCGGTGCCGCCGCACGAGCTGGTCCCCTCGGTGCCGGCGGTGGTGTCGGACATCATCCTGCGGCTGTTGGCCAAACGCGCCGAGGATCGCTACCAGAGCGCCTTCACGCTCCGGGCGGACCTGGAGCGGTGCCTGGAGCGCCTGGGCCCAGGGGGCGCCATCGCCGCGTTCCCCATTGGTGGCAACGACGTGCCGGACGTGCTGCGGCTGCCGCAGCGGCTGCATGGCCGCGAGCGTGAGACCCAATCACTGCTCGAGGCCTTCGAGCGCGTCGCGAGCGGGGGCAAGGAATTGCTGCTGGTGGCGGGCTACTCGGGCATCGGCAAGAGCGCGCTGGTGCACGAGCTGCACAGGCCCATCGTCGAGCGGCGGGGCTATTTCATCTCGGGCAAGTTCGACCAGTTCAACCGCAACATCCCCTATGCCTCGCTCATCCAGGCGGTGCAGGAGCTGGTGAGGCAGCTGCTCACCGAGCCCGCGGAGGAGCTGGTCCGGTGGAAGGAGCGGCTGCTGGAGGCGGTGGGCGCCAACGGGCAGCTCATCATCGACGTCATCCACGAGGTGGCGCTCGTCATTGGCGAGCAGCCGCCGGTGCCCGAGCTGCCGCCGACGGAGGCGCAGAACCGGTTCAATCTCACCTTCGAGCGCTTCTTCCGGGTGTTCGCGGACGAGTCGCACCCGCTGGCCATCTTCCTGGATGACCTGCAGTGGGCGGACCTGCCGTCGCTGAGGCTGCTGGAGCGGCTGATGACGGACGCGGAGACGCGGCACCTGCTGCTCATGGGCGCCTATCGCGACAACGAGGTGGACGCGGGCCATCCGCTGCTCGTCACCGTGGAGGGGATGCGCGAGCAGGGCGCGACGGTGGGGGAGATATCGCTGGGGCCGCTCGGGCGGGAGCATGTCATCGGGTACCTCGTGGACACGCTGCAGTGCGGGCGGGACGAGGTGGTGACGCTGGCGGAGCTGTGTCTGAAGAAGACGGGGGGCAATCCGTTCTTCCTGGGGCAGTTCCTGCTGTCGCTGCACGAGCGGGGCGAGCTGCGTTACGACACGCGAGCGGGCCGGTGGGAGTGGGATGCCGCGCGCATCTCCCGCATGGAGATGACGGACAACGTGGTGGACCTGATGGCGGGACGTCTCCGCGGTCTGGCCGAGCCGGTGCAGCACACGCTGAGGGTGGCGGCGTGCATCGGCAACGTATTCGAGCTCCAGACGCTCGCGGTGGGCCTGGGTGTGCCCGCCTCCGAGGCCGCCACGGCGCTCTGGCCGGCGCTGAAGGAGGGGCTCGTCCTGCCGCTGGATGGCGCGTACCGGTTCGCCGGTGAAGGGGTGGAGGGCGAGGGCGAGTCCTCCGGCGCCCAGGGCATCACCTACCGGTTCCTGCATGATCGGGTGCAACAGGCGGCCTACTCGCTCATTCCTCCGCCGCTGCGGGGCGCGCTGCACCTGCAGGTGGGCCGGCAACTGCTGCGAGGGGCCAGCGAGGAGGAACGCGAGGAGCGGCTCTTCTCGCTGGTGGGCCACCTCAACGTGGGGTCCTCGCTCATCGAGTCACGGGAGGAGCGGGACGAGCTCGCGGAGTTGAACCTCGTGGCCGCGCGCAAGGCGAAGGCCTCCACCGCGTACGCGGCGGCGATGAGCTATCTCCAGAAGGGCATCGCGCTGTTGGGGGAGGACGGCTTCCAGCGGCGGCACGCGTTGGCGATCGAACTCCACCTGCAAGCGGCCGAGGTGAGCTACCTCAACAAGGAGTTCGACCGCATCGACCTCTACGCGCGCGAGGTCCTGGCGCACGACGCGGACGTGCTGCTGCGGGTGAGGGTGGCGGAGATCCGCATCCAGGCGTTCAACGCGCAGAACAGGCTGGGGGACGCGGTGCGCACCGCGCTGGGGATTCTCGAGGTGCTCGGCGTGCGCTTCCCGGACAAGCCCACCGAGGCGGATCTCCTGGCGGCGGTGGGCGAGCTGGACGCGGCGCTGGCGGGCAGGCCCATCAGCTCGTTGCTGGAGCTGCCGGCGCTGACGGAGCCGGTGAAGGTGGCGGTGCTGCGCATCCTGGCCAAGACGATTCCGACGTCGTACCTGTATGACCCGGGGCTCTTCCCTCTGCTGGCGGTGCGGCAGGTGGCGTACTCGGTGGAGCACGGCAACGCGGGCCCCTCCGCGAGTGGCTATGCCTCCTGGGCCATCATCCTGTGTGGAGCGCTGGGGCGCATCGACGACGGGTACGAGTTCGGCAAGCTCGCCTCGGGGGTGCTCGCGCGCTACGACGCCAGGAACTACGAGGCCCGGACCGAGTACATCGTCTCCTGCTACATCACGCACCACAAGGAGCACGTGCGCGGGAGCGTGCGGGCCTTCAAGGACATCTACCGCACGGGGCTGGAGACGGGAGACCTGGACTTCGCGAGCTACTCGCTCGTGTCCCAGGCCACGCAGCTCTACCTGGGGGGAGTGGAGCTGGAGCAGGTGGAGCAGGTGACGGCGGGCAGCATCCCGGCGCTCGCCCAGCTGCGGCACGAGCCCGCGCTGAACTACACGAAGGCGGTGCGCCAGGTCGTCCTCAACCTGATGGGCCGAGCGGAGGACCCCTGCCGTCTGGTGGGCGAGGCGTATGACGAGGAGGAGATGCTCGCCTTCCACCAGGAGGCGAGGGACTCGTATGGCCTGGGCAGTGCGTACCTGTGGAAGTTGCAGCTGTGCTTCCTGTTCGGCCGCCGCGCCGAGGCGCTGAAGCACGCGGACGCATTGAGGACGCAGCTCAACGGACTGGTGGGCCAGTTCCAGGTGCCCGCCGCGCTGCTGTTCGACTCGCTGGCCGTGCTGGCCAACCACGCGGAGGCCTCGCCCGGGACGCGGGGACTCCTGTTGGAGCGGGTGGAGGGGAACCTGGAGCGGCTGAAGGTCTTCGCCGCGCATGCGCCGATGAACCACGCGCACAAGGACAGCCTGGTGAGGGCGGAGCGGGCGCGTGTGCTGGGCGAGCCGGAGAAGGCGCGGGAGCTGTACTACCAGGCGATGTCCCTGGCCCACGAGAACGAGTACCGGAACGAGGAGGCGCTCGCGGCGGAGCTCTTCTCCGAGTTCGCGGCCAGCCGGGGGGAGCAGGACGTGGCGGGCCTGTTCCTGGAGAAGGCGCACCACCTGTACGAGCTGTGGGGCGCGAAGGCGAAGGTGCAGGAGTTGGAGCGCCGGCACCCGGAGCTCGCCATGGTGGTGACGGCGAGGCACAACGCGCGGCGGATGGACACGCGGCAGACGGACACGGTGAAGGAGCTGGAGAGCGTGGGCTCGGCGCTGGACCTGTTGTCGGTGCTGAAGGCCTCGCAGGCGCTCTCGGGCGAGGTGCACCTGGACGGGCTGCTGAAGAAGTTGATGGGCATCGTGCTGGAGAACGCGGGAGCGCGCCGGGGCCTGTTGATGGTGGAGGGCGAGTCCGCGTTGGGCGTGGTGGCGGGCCCGGGTGGAATCGAGCTGGTGCACGAGCCGGTGGAGCAACGGGAGGACGTGTCACAGGCCATCGTGCGGTACGTGCGCAGGACGCACCAGGCGGTGGTGCTGGGAGACGCGGCGAACAGCGGGGCGTTCATCTCGGACGCGTACGTGGCGAGGCACCGGCCGAAGTCGGTGCTCTGCCAGCCCATCCTCCACCAGAAGAAGCTGGTGGGAATCCTGTACCTGGAGAACGAGCTGGTCTCCAACGCCTTCTCCCCGCAGTTGCGCCAGGTGTTGGAGCTGCTGTCGGCGCAGGCGGCCATCTCCATCGAGAACGCGAAGCTGTACGAGACGCTGGACAGCCGGGTGAAGGTGCGGACGCGGGAGCTTTCCGGCGCGTTGGAGCGGCTCAAGGAGACGCAGCGGCAGCTGGTGGTGCAGGAGAAGCTGGCGTCGCTGGGGATGCTCACCTCGGGCATCGCGCACGAGCTGAAGAATCCGCTCAACTTCGTGAACAACTTCGCGGACCTGTCGGTGAAGCTGGGCGAGGAGCTGGTGCGGGAATTCACCGAGCAGAAGGAGCGGCTGTCTCCGTCCAGCTACGAGTACCTGAGGGAGCTGGTGCAGGACCTGCGGCAGAACGCGGTGAAGATCCACGAGCACGGCAGGCGGGCGGACGGAATCGTGAAGGCGATGCTGCAGCACTCCTCGAGGCCGGGGACGGGGCAGCGGCAGCCGGTGGACGTGAATGGCCTGGTGCGGCAGTACACGGCGCTGGCGCTGCAGGGGAGGGGCGTGGGCGCGGCCAGCGGGGTGAAGCTGGAGACGCACTACGACGAGTCCTTGGGGCAGGCGGAGCTGGTGGCGGACGAGATTGGCCGGGTCATCATCAACCTGCTGGAGAACGCGTTGCACGCGGTGCAGGCGCGCAAGGCCCGGGAGGGGGCGGGGTACACGCCGGTGATTTCGGTCTCGACGCGGTTGGTGGGCGACAGGATGGAGCTGAGGGTGAGGGACAACGGGACGGGGATACCGGCGGCGGTGAGGGAGCGCGTCTTCAGCCCGTTCTTCACGACGAAGGCGCCGGGGAAGGGGACGGGGCTGGGGCTGTCGCTGAGCCACAACATCATCGTGCAGGCGAACGGGGGCACGTTGACATTCGAGTCAGAGGAGGGCCGGTTCACCGAGTTCGTGGTGACGCTGCCTCGGAAGGCCCCACCTCCGGCCTCCACGCCCCAGCGGACGGCCTGAGGTGCCGCTGTCCGTCCCTCTATCAGTTTCCCCCTATTTGGGAATCCGGCCGGGCGCTATGTATCCTGCGCGGCCCCACCTCGTCCATTTGGCTGAGTGAAAGACGAATGACCTTGTTCCGGCACCCCGAGGATCGAATCCCCGTCCTGCTGTTCGCGTGCGTGTTCGCGCTCGACCTGACGGTGTATTTCATGGCGAGCAGCTGGTGGCTGCCCATTCTGTGGTTCGGCATTGGGATCATCCCCAAGGGGTGGATCAGCGCGTGGAACCACCACCACCAGCACCTGAACATGTTCCGCCATGCGCCGCTCAACCGGCTGCTGGAGCTCATCTTCGGTTTCCAGACGGGCGTGACGTCCCATACGTGGTTCCTTCACCACGTGGTGGGCCACCACGTGAACTACCTGGACCAGGAGAAGGACGAGTCACGCTGGAAGCGCGACGACGGCAGCACCATGGGTGAAGTGGAGTACTCGCTCATCACGACGCTGACGGCCTATCCGCGGGCCTACCAGGTGGGGCTCCGCTACCCCAAGGCGCTGCGCGTCTTCCTGGTCATGGGCGTGCTGCAGCTCGCGCTGCTGGGCGTGATGTTCTGGCACAACTGGTACAACGCGCTGTTCGTCTTCCTGCTGCCCATGGCCACGTCGCTGTACGTGACGGCCTGGGCCACGTACTTCCACCACGTGGGGCTGGAGACGCAGGAGCACGCCGAGGCCTCGTACAACATCCTTCACCGGGGCTACAACCTGATGACGGGCAACCTCGGCTACCACGCCGCGCACCATGCGAAGCAGGCGCTGCACTGGTCGAAGCTGCCGCAGTTGCACGCGCAGATGGCGAAGGACATTCCCGCCGCGCACTACCGCCAGCCGGGCATTCCCTTCGTGTGGAGCGGCTCGGAGGCGAAGCTGGAGCTGACGGACGAGCAGGTGGAGGCCATGGCCCGCCCGGCGCCGTGAGCGCCTACTGCGCGATGGTGAGGTCCAGCACGGTCATGGACCAGGGCTGCAGGAGCACCTGCAGGCTGCTGCCCGCCTGGAAGAAGGACTTGCGCTCGGCGAAGCCCGAGGGCTCGCCGGCGTAGCCGAGCACCCGCGCGTTGGAGACGTTGCCGCAGCCCTTGAATTCCACCTGGGTGCTGCGGGCGGAGTCCGGCTCCAGGTTGAGGGCGATGGCCACCACGCGCTTGCCGTCGGGGCTGCGCGAGGCGAACAGCGACATGCCCTGCGAGTCCGCGGCCTTCTCGAACCTCGACGGCACGTAGTTGTCCTGGAAGCGCCCGCCCTTGCCGTCGAAGTTACGGAAGGCGCGGAACGCCCAGAAGGTGGGGCTGCGGTTGGGCGGGTAGGTGAAGAGGAAGGCCGAGGTGAGGTTGTGCTCGGCGAAGCGGCCCAGGGCCTCTGCCTGCGCGAGGCCTCCGCTCATGTGCGCCGTGGCGCCGAAGTTGTACTCGCCGATGGAGATGCCACGGCCCGGGTAGTTCTCCGCCACCCAGCGCTTCATGCGCGGAATGAGCTCGACGTTGTCGTCGATCCACGACTCGTCCTTGTACTTCGGGTCCCACAGCGCGCGCGTGGAGCGGATGCGCCGCGCGGACGTGTCCGGGTCCGTCGCCCCGCGCTCCTCGAAGCCGATGCCGTCGCCCTGCGGGTAGAAGTGCAGGTCCAACACGTCGAGGACGCGCACCCCGGTCTGCTTCTCGTGCTCGGCGAGCTTCTTGAGGTACCAGGCGATGAGCGGCGTGTTGCCGTGGGCCTTGCGGTCCTTCTTGTTGCCGCCCGGAGCCACGTCCGCGGCCGAGTTGAAGTAGTTCGTCCAGCCCCACTCGGCGGGGCCGGCGATGAGGCCCTCGGGGTCCGCCTGGCGCACGGCGGTGCCGTAGGCGATGGTGCGCTCGAGCAGCTCGTCGTAGGTGACGGGCTCCGGGTGCACGTCGCGATGCGTGGTGTTCCAGAGCATCGGCTCGTTGTCGAGGATGTACTGGTGCACGCCGCGCCCGCGCGTCTTGTCCTTCTCGCGGATGGAGCGCACCCACGCGTTGATGAAGGCGGGAGGCGCCTCGACGCTCGTCTGGGCGGGAGGCAGCGGCGTGAGGCCCTCACCGGAGAGGGAGATGCCGTTGCCGGCCTCCATCACGTCCGGGTCCATCTTCTGCTGCGCGCCGAAGAGGGACTTGGGGAAGCCGACGGAGGTGGAGTCCTTGGCCACCCAGCCGAGCATGGGCACGGTGAGGGCGGACTGGAGGCCGCGCTGCTGGTTGGCCTGGAGGAAGCTCTCGTAGGTGTACTGGGGGCTGGTGCCGAGGATGATGTTGCGGAAGAAGTAGTCGTTGGCCGTGTTCCAGACGTTGCCCAGCTTCCAGTTGTAACGGGAGGTGGGGTTGCCGCCCCAGCGGCGCGCGGTGGCGCCGAGCTCCCACTGGTGGTTGTCCTTGAGCTCGCGCAGGTTGTTGAAGGCGATGCCGTAGATGAGCGGGTTGATGGGGTGGCCGGGCTGGGTGCAATCCACCACCACCTTGGACGTCTTCGCGTCGCCGAGCGCCACGCGGCCACCGCCCACGGCGGACGCATCCAGAGGGCCCTGCTGTCCACCGGCGGCGGCCACGGGGAAGGTGCCGACGTTGGCGCTGGTGATGAGCCGGGCGAGGCCCACCTGGTTCAGCTCCACCCAGTCCCCGGTCACCTTCTTGTGCGCGCGCACGACGATCTGCGTGAAGGCCTGCTTGTCCGGGTTGAGCTCCTCCATGGGGACGAACACCTGCGTCCAGTCGCCGTCGCGCGCGGTGACGTACGCGTCCGACAGCTTCACGCGCGGGAAGAGCGTCTCGCCCTCGGTGTCCAGCCGCAGCTCGAGGAAGTCTCCGAAGCCCGAGGGGGCCCGGAAGCGCAGTGCCACGCCGCCGTACTCGCCGCCCAGGTCCTTCTTGTGGAGGATCCACCCGCCCAGGTTGGCCATGCGCAGCTTCGCCGGGGTGGTCTCCTTCAGCTCGCGCTCGGACCAGCCGCGGTCGTCCCAGCCTGGCCGCAGACCGTTGTCATAGGCCAGCTCCACGGGCTCGACGACGGCTCGCGCGGCCTCGCCCGGCTGCTGGGTGGTCATCGCCAGGGCGCTGCTGCCGTCCGCGGGCGTCATGCCACCGGGCGCGGTGAGCCCGACCTGATCCATCTCCACCCAGTCGTTGCCCACCTTCTTGTAGGCGCGGATGACGAGGCGGCTGAAGGGCACCTTCTCCGGGTTGAGCTTCTCGAAGGGGACGAAGAGCTGCACCCACTCGCCCTCGCGGCGCGCCACGTGGCTGCCGTCCACGCGCACGCGGGGGAAGAGCGTCTCGCCCTCCGAGTCCAGCCGCACTTCCAGGAAGTCGCCGAAGCTGGAGGGCGCCTTGTAGCGCAGCGCCAGTCCGCCGAAGTCGCCCTGGATGCCCTTCTTCTGCAGCATGAAGCCGCCCAGGTTGGCCATGCGCATCTTCGCGCTTCCCTGGTGCTTCGGATCGCGTTCGGACCAGCCCTCGTCCTTCCAACCCGCCTGCAGGCCACCGGCCCACGCGGGCTCGGTGAGCGGGGGGATGTTGTAGACGCCCGAGGGCGCGGACGGCCCGCTGTGGGTGGTGGCCGCCTCGGAGGTGTTCCGCTTGCAGGACTGCAGCACGGGCACGCACAGATACACGCCGGCCAGCAGGGCCGCCCGGGCCCTCCTGCCATGCATGAAAGCGCCGCTCCGGCCGGACCGCCGCATCACTCGCCGTCCACGTCCTTGCGGGGAATGATGCGAGCGGGAATGCCCACGGCCACGCTGTCCGGGGGCACGTCCTGGAGCACCACCGCGTTGGCGCCGATGCGCGAGCGGGCGCCCACGGTGATGGGGCCGAGGATGCGCGCGCCAGCACCCACCCACACGTCATCCTCGATGACGGGGTAGCCGTCGTCCTTGGCGGTGCCCACGGTGTTGTTGCCGTAGAAGCGCACGCGGTTGCCCACCTTCGCGTCGCCGCCCACCACGGTGCCCAGGCTGTGGACGAAGTACACGCCGCTGCCCAGCTCCACGTCCTTGCCAATCTCCACGCCGAGCACCGCCGTCTGCGCCACGCGCAGCGCGTGGTTGCCCAGCGGAATGCCCAGCCCACGCGCGGCCTCGCGCAGCCGTTGCAGCGCCAGCACCCGGTAGCCGTCCGAGGTGAGCACCATGGCGGCCACGGACTTCAGGCCAGACTGGCCGTACTCGGAGCGCGCCACCTGCAGCGCATCATCCTTGAGCGCCTTCGCCAGCTTCACCACCTGGCCGGGCCGGCCCGCGGTGAGCGCATAGCGCGCCACGTGCTTGGCCGCCTTCGGGAGCGAGCCCGCCTCGGTGCGAGCGCCGCGCAGGTACTCCATGGCGTACGTCACCGAGGTGCCCATGAAGGCCGCCTTCTTCAGGCCCGCCTTGTCCGCCAGCCTCGCCGCGGCCATCACCGCCTGCGTCACCGGACGGGTGGCCTCGGGCGCCACCACCGCGGCGGCCAGCAGCGGCCGGGCCAGCGGATTCATCTCGAAGAGGTAGCGCCACGGGTCCACCTGCGGCACGTCCGCGTGCTTCGCCGCCACGCGCGAGTCGAAGATGCCGTAGCGGTGCGCCCGCTTCAGCCACTTCTCGAAGCTGGTGTGATCCGAGCCGTGCAGCACGTACGCCTCGGTGCAGAACTCGAAGCGGCAGCCGGCCTTCTCCAGGCGCACGCCCAGTTCAATATCCTCGGACTGGCCCAGGCTCTTGTCGAAGCCGCCGGCCTCCACGTAGTCCTGGCGGCGGAACGACACGTTGCCGGTGAAGAGCTGCCAGCCGTGGGCGCGCCGCTTGGGGCCGCTCATGCTCGCGGCGATGCGGTTGTTGAGCCACGCGTACCACCGCTCGAAGAGCGGCATGTCGGAGATGGCCGGGTCCGGGCGGATGCTGCCGATGACGACGTTGCGCGAGCCACGCGGGTGACGCGCCAGGTGTTTCGCGAGGAAGTCGTCCGCCACCTGCATGTCGTCGTCGGTGATGAGCACCACCTCGCCGCGCGCCGCGAGCACGCCGCGGTGACGGGCCGCCGCCGCGCCGGCGTTGGCCTGCGTCTCCACGCGAAGGCTGTAGGGGAGCGTCAGCTTCTCCAGGTGGGGAGCCGCCGGCTCGCGCGAGCCGTCATCCACCACCACCACCTCGAAGTCCGAGGCGGGCAGCGTCTGCCGGGCGAATTGCCCGAGCAGGCGTTGGATGAGATCCACGCGGTTGTAGGTGGCAACGACGACACTCAGCCGCGGGCGCAAGGCCACGGGCCGAGGTGGAACGGCGGCGCCAGAGGCGCCGTTGGCTGCGCTCATTTCTTCGGAGCTCCGGACGTGGGCTGGAGGGTAACGCTTCCGAGGAAGCGCTCCTTCCCAATCAGGTCCAGCGTACGGCGAGCGGAGGTGTAATCCGAAGTGCCGAGTGAGACGCACAGCAGCGCCCGCTCGGCCGCCAGGGCGACTTCCAGGCCCACGGGGTTGGCGACCACGGAGTCGAGCAGCACCACCACCCGGTCTCCCTGCTCCACGTAGGCCATCATCTCGGCCACCACGTGCTGGGCGGCGCCGATCTCCAGGCCCTCGGCATCCAGGAAGTGCACCGGGGTGCTGCTCTGCTTGTTGGCCACCTCGAGGATGGCCTGCACCACCTGCAATCCAGAGCCGCCCTCGTGCGAGGGCACCACCACCAGCGACGACCACCGGCCGCGCTGGTTGAGCATCGCCCACAGGTGCAGCAGGGTGCTGGAGGGGACGGAGCCGGTGGGCTTCTGCGGCGCAACGGGCTGCTGCGGCTGCTGCTCGACGACCTCGGCCGTACCTTCCCCGTTGAGCACGGGGGCGGACGGAGACGCAGGAGTGGGCTGGGGGCGGTTGCCTCGAATCACCG
This sequence comes from Archangium sp. Cb G35, assembly GCF_001896145.1. NCBI lineage: Bacteria > Pseudomonadati > Myxococcota > Myxococcia > Myxococcales > Archangiaceae > Archangium > Archangium sp. Cb G35. The sequence goes on along the minus strand of NZ_MPOI01000002.1, from coordinate 216,774 downwards.
ACAGCGGCTGCACCACGCGCCGCTGATCCGGGGGATTCGGACCTCCGCCCCGAGAGCCACCCTTGGTCTTCTTGTCGTGAGGCTCGAACATGGGCAAAGCCATGTTACCGCGTTGCCGGGCGTTTGGCATCTCGGAAGCGACAGGACGCTGGGCCTGAGTGTCGTATTTCCGTGGCCTCTTCGGTTTGCGGTGCGGTATCATACCAGATTTCCTGCCGGGCTGGCTGAATTCTCAGGCGCCGAGACTTCGTTTCGCAGACGCTGAGGTGCCGGCCACGCATTTGTCACCGTCGCGAGCTTCCCGGCACACGTCGCCGCCATCGCCGCGAGGATGGTGCCCAGCCAGCTGATGCTCCCCATGTCTCCGAAACACTGGTTGGTATAGGCCACAATCACCGACATCGCCACCAATCCACCTGCACGGGCCTCCGGCTCATGCGCCCGGTGATAGGCGCGGACGGCGAGGAACATGGTGACGGAGACCCAGGCCCACAAGCCCGAAAAGCCGAGAATCCCGCCATACGCGAGCATTCCGAGGACGGAGTTGTGGGGGTGGTACAGGTAGTCGGCGAAGGCGTGGGAGATGTCGGGCAGTTTGATCTTCTCGAGGAAGGGGTGCCCCCAGCCCGTGCCCATGATGGGGTTCTGCTCCCAGGTGTAGACGACGTCGAGGTTCTCGATGTCGCGGTAGTCCATCTGCCCCTTCTGGAGGTTCTCGCCCTCCACGAGGGACTTGAAGACGCCGACGATGCCGAAGATGCCGGTGGGGTTGGACCAGCCCACGGCGAGGTAGAAGGGGAAGAGGGGGGCGACGAACAGGCCGGCGCGGGTGACGTAGCGCTTCACCCAGTGCCAGGGGCTGACGGCGTAGATGGCGATGAGTGAGAACGTGAAGCTCACGTACGCCAGGCGCCGGTCGTTGTAGTGCATGCCCATGAAGATGACGGCGCACACCCAGACCATGCGCCAGAAGTTCTTGCGGATGGGCTGCTCCATCCACGCCGTGACGACGGTGACGAGGCCGGTGACGTAGAGCACCGTGTCCGAGTGCGTGGTGGCGTACTCGTGGTACAGGCCGCGGGGCCGGGCGATGGTGAGGATGAAGAAGGCGCCCATGAAGGCCTTCGTGCAGCAGCCCACGACGACGATGCGGCCCAGGGTGCGGAAGTCCTCGGGCCCGCGCAGCGCGACGTTGAAGAGCGCCACCAGCAGGGACAGCGACAGCATCTGGTGCCACTGCCACTTGGCCACCACCGAGTTGCCGCCGTTGATGTAGATGCCCCACACCTGCAGCCAGAGGATGGTGACTGGCACGGCGATCAGCCCGATGACGAGCGGCTTGGGCAGCGGCGGCGTGGGCGGGCCGTCGATGGTGATGCCCATGGCGCGACGGTAGGCGTTGAGCCCGAGCAGCCCGACGGTGGCCACGTCGATGAGGGGCAGGGACATGCCCGGCTTGGTGAAGAGCAGCAGGCCGGGGAAGTACAGCGGGGACTGCCAGTGGCCCTCGTAGGGCACCTCGGTGACGAGGTCCACGGTGACGGCGGCGGCGAAGATGGCGAGCGCCAGCGTGCGGATCTTCTGCTGGCACAACCACCACCCGCCGACGACGGCCGCCACCGGCATCAGCGCGGCGGCCGGGGCCATGACGAGCAGCCCCAATGTCGCCAGCACCAGGACGGCCAGCGACGCGTAGAAGACGAGGGGACGGGAGAGGAAGTCCTGGATCATCGTCCGAAACGGGCGGAGCTTCCGCCGTCAGCTCAGGGCTTGGGGGCCTCGCGGGTGGTGCGCACCCACTCGCCCTTCTTCTCCTCGGGGCGGCTGAGCATCAGCCACACCTTCCAGGCCACGTAGAAGGGCGCCCACGCCAGGGCGGACAGGCCCGCCAGGCCCATGCCGGACACCCACCAGCCGCGCATCACATAGAGCACCAGCGACAGTACGCTCGCCGCCGACAGGTACGAGGACAGCGCCGGGTGCCCCAGCCACAGCGACAGCGCTCCGGAGGCCACCGCCACCGCGCCTGCGCCCAGCACCACCCAGCTCAGCGGCGGCACCAGCAGGTCCATGGCCAGGTCCACTAGCACCTTGTCGCCCTTGCGCAGGCCCTCGGCGAGCAGCGGCAGGCCGAACTTGCGCGTCATGGCCATGCGCCCACCATCCCAGCGGCGGCGCTGCGAGCGCGCGGCCTTCTCGCTCGTCACCATCTCGCCCAGCGCCTCGGCCTCCCAGGCGTAGTGCACGCGCTGGCCGGCCTTGCCCAGGCGGATGCCGTACTCCAGGTCCTCCACGATGGAGAAGGCCTCGTGGGGCACCTGGCGGATGATGGCGTGGGTGAAGCACATGCCGTTGCCGCGCAGGCCGCAGGAGACGCCCAGCCGCTCACGGCCCAGCGAGCGCACCTTGTGGAAGAGCGCCATGGCCACCGCCATCAGCCGGGTGCGCCAGGAAGCGTGCGGGTTGAGCACGCCGTAGTGCGCCTGCACCGCCTGGGCGCCCGCCTCCAGCCGCAGCGCGAAGGCGTGCAGCAGGTTGGGCGTCACCTCGGTGTCCGCGTCCACCACCACCACCGCGTCGGCGAAGCCATCCGCGAGGCTCCGCTCGAAGGCGTGCTGCAGGGCGTAACCCTTGCCGCGCAGCTCCTGGTTGTGGCGCACCAGCACCGTGGCACCGGCCTCGCGCGCCCGGTCCGCCGTGGCGTCCGAGCAGTTGTCCGCCACCACGAGGATGCGCCGCAGCTCCACCGGCCAGTCCACCCGCGACAGGTTGGACACCGTGCGGGCGATGCCCGCCTCCTCGTTGTGCGCGGGGATGATGATGTCGAACTTGAGCCGCGGCGCCACCTGGGGCGGTGCCTCCTTCTCCCCCGACAGGAGCGTGAGGAGCAGCAGGTACCCCGCGGCGGCGAACACCGGAAGGGCCAGGAGGACGAGCAGCAAGTCGAGAATCATGGAGGCGGACTTCTGGGGGCTAGCGGGAGGAAGAGGACTGGGTCTCGAACTGGGGCGCTTCCAACTCCGCGAGGACGGGCAGCCCCAGCCCACGCCGGACCTGCCAGGCCTGCAGCAACTGGCCGCTGAGCACGTCCCGCGCGAGCGCCGCGAAGACGCCCAGCAGGAGGCCCGCGAAGATGCCGCCCAGGGCGATCACCTTCGCGTTGGGCTTCACCGGCGTGCGGGGGAACTCGGCCGGGGTGAGCACGGTGTAGCGGTACTTGAAGGAGGCCTGGGAGATGTCGCGCTCCAGCTTCGCCCCGTCGATGCGCTTGCGCAGCTGCTGCATGATGATGGTGCGCGCGCGCACCTCATCCAGGGACACCGCCGCCTTCGGGTTCTCCGACACCGCCGGGAGGATGCCCATCAGCACGCGCTCCAGGCCGTACGGGTCCGGCACCGGCTCGTCGGGGAAGGGCACGGAGCCGCCGCCGAAGCGCGTGTACTCCTTCGTCAGCTCGTCCTCCTCGCCCTGCAGCACCGCCGTGTTCGGCGAGCCCTGGGCCCGCAGCCCGTTGATGCGCTGCTGCATCTCCACGATGTTGGGGTGGTTCTCCCCGTACAGCTTGCGCTGCGCCACCAGCTCGGCGTTGAGCCCTTCCAGGCGCCGGTTGTGCTGCTCCTCGGAGTCCGAGATGGCCCGCCGCTTGGCGCGGATGAGGAAGCGCAGCTCCGCCAGATGCTGATCCGTGTTGAAGCCGCCCACGCGCGGGTCTCCCACCGCGCGCCGGCGCTCGATCATGATCGCCGCGAAGATCTTCTCGAACTCGAGGAAGGCCTTCTTGTAGTTCTCCGTGGCCAGCTTCTCGTGCTCCTCCAGGATGGCGAGCGCGTCGGTGATGCTGGCGTTGTCCTCGCGCTGGCGGGCCTCGAGGAAGCTCAGCTGGGCGGCGTCCACCAGCTCGTAGGCGAGCTGCGGATCCGGCCAGGTGATGCCGATGACGACCTTGCCATCATCGGTGCTCACCGAGAGGGCCTTCTCCAGCATGCCCACCATGGCGTCCAGCTTGATGTCCTCGCTGGGCCGGCCGGACAGCAGGTTCATCACCTGATCCTTGAAGCGCAGCAGCGGGGCGCGCGTGGCGTCCCAGCGGTCCAGCAGGTTCACCCGCTTGATGAGGGCCACCAGGTTCTCGCGCCGCATCACCGCCTTGGAGGCGGCCAGCGTCACCGAGTCCACCTCGCCCGCCGGGTGCAGCGGGTTGGGCGGATCCGGGTCCAACGCCGGAATGCGGTCCGGGTTCACCAGCGCGGCGATCGTCTGCGCGCGCTTGGGCAGCAGCGAGGCCTGGGCGTAGTAGCTGCGCGGCAGGAACTTGGCGAGCGCCAGCCCCAACGCCGCCACCACCACGAAGGTGGCCAGGGCCAGCAGCTTGTGGCGCAGCACCGCGTTCTTCACGAAGCCCGCGTAGTCGCGCAGCGCCTCCCAGTCGAAGATCTGGGCCTGTGCGCGCTCCACCTCGGGAAGCTCGTCACGAGACTGGGGCATGACGTCTCTACGCCTCCTTCCGCGGGCGCGCCGCCATCACCCGCTCCACCTGCTGGCGCAATTCCTCGGGGGTGAAGGGCTTGATGAGGTAGCCACTCGCACCGGCCTCCTCCGCCTGAGCCCGGTCCATCGTCTGCGTCCGCGCGGAGATCATCAGCACGGGCACGTCCTGGAGGACCGGCGTGGAGCGGATGAACTCGCACACCTCGTAGCCGGAGATGTCCGGCAACGTCAGGTCCAGGCACACCAGGTCCGGCCGCTGCTCGGCGAGGAGCTCCAGGGCCGCCTGTCCGCTGAAGGCCTCGAGGACGCGCGTGTAGCCGAGGCTCTGCAGCATGTCGCTGAGCATCCTGCGGAACATGGGCGAGTCCTCCACGACGAGGACGGTTGTTCCCTGCTGCTGCATAGAATCTCTCAGGCCTTTTCTCAGTCTTCCAGCTGCGTCCAGACCGACAGGACGAGGAAGGCATAGAGGAAGTTGTACGCCACGAACAACGCCACCGCCCGTTTTACGCCACGCACCGCGTTGCGCTCGCGCGCCGCCAGGCTCGGCAGGATGAGGACGGCGTATAGCACCGACATCAGGATGAACTTCTTCATGGCCTGGTGCGCCTAAAGCCTACCACGATCATAACGGACCACCAATCCAACACTGGTGTACCACTGGGCGGCCGGTTGGCTGCCGATGACCACGTGTTTCGTCCAGGTGTACACGCCCTTGCCCTGGGCGTAGACGTACCGTGAGAACGGCAGGGGCCACAGCGCCTCGGCCTCGGCGCGCAGCTCGGCATCGCCGCGATGGACGCCCGCGGTGAAGGGGTGGGCATAGCGGAGTTTTCCCAGCACCTTGGCCTCGCGCCGGCCCTTCCATTCCAGGTCCAGGCCCACATCGGCTCGGGGGATGAGCTTGGTGGTAAGGGGATCCATGTAGGGCAGGTACCGCGCGCGCACCTTGGCCTGCACGGGCCAATGGTTGCCAAGGGGAACGGGAGTCTTGAGGGTAGCCTCCAAGGTGGGCATCGCCAGGTTGGTCGGCAACTCGCCGGGCGAGCGGTGGTACACCCGGCCCGCCGCGACACCGGCCTCGACACTCAGGTCCACCAGGGGCGTGAACTGGTGCTGGATGCCCGGGGCGAACTGGAGCAGCGAGTTGTGGTTTCCGGTGGAGAACTCCACGTCCCGGCCGTACAGCGACAGCGTGAAGTAGTCGCGGCGCGTGGCGCCATAGAAGGACTGGAGGCGCAGCTCGGGGTAGCGCTGCTGCGGATAGGCCGCGCTGCCGCGCCGCAGCGGGCGCACGGGACCCTCCAGCAGACCGTTGACGACCCAACCGATGGTACCGGCCACCGACAGGCGCTTGATGCCGAGCGACGTCCAGAAGCCGGCCGCGGTCTCCGTGTAGACGTAGGCACTGTCCGTGCGGGTGGCGCCCACGGGAGTCACCGGCAGGCCGATGGTGCCGACGCCCGCGTAGTTCTCGAGGGGGAAGGCGCCGAAGGTGGTGGTGTGGACGCCAATCAGCGCGAAGTCGCGGCGAATCTTGTAGTCAGCGCGCGTGTAGACGGACTGGAGGATCTCCAGCGACGGCTTCAGGAACGACTGACGGATGAGGAACTGCGGCTCGTAGGAGAACTTCACCTCGAGGAGGTTGGTGTAGAGCACGCCCTCCAGCCGCGGCACGATCATCAGATCCGTCACCACCGGGGATGTGGACGTCTCGGTGAGCAGCGGCGTGCGGATGACGGACTCGACGCGGGCCGAGGCCTTGTATTTGACGGCCGGGGCGGAGGCCACCAGCAGCCAGCCGAGGGCCAGTGCAGGCAGCGCCATGGGCTTACTCCACCACCATCACGTCGCCCGTCTTCAGGCGGAAGGTGGGCGCGGAGCCCTCGCTGCGGGTGAGGGCCTCGTAGGTGAAGCGGATGCGCACGGGGGTGGCGTAGCCGGGCTCCTTGCGCAGCACGTAGATGGCGTCGTCGCGCGCGTAGTCGGTGAAGCCGCCGGCCTCGGAGAGCGCCTGCAGCGGGCCGGAGCCGGAGTCGAGCAGCTTCTTGCCCGGGTTGCGCACCTCGCCGAGCACGGCGATCTTGATGGGCTGGGCCTCGTCCACGATGACGGTGACGACGGGGTTGGCCACCAGGTCCTTGAGCTTCTGCTCCATGGCGCGGGCGAGCGCGGCGGGCGTCATCCCGGCGGCATCCACGTCGTTGAGCAGCGGCAGGCTGATGCGGCCATCGTCACGCACGCGCAGGCGCGAGGAGATGTCGCGCTGGTTCCACACGTTGACGTTGAGCACGTCACCCCTGCGGATGAGGTAGCTGTCGTCCTGCTGCTGGGTCTGGGGCTCGCGGTAATCATCCACCCAGACGAAGCGGCCCGGCTTGTAGCAGGCCGGCAGCAGCAGGAGCGTGGCCAGCAGGGACCAGCGGCGGAGGGAGTTGCGGGAGGGCAGGCTCATGGCGGGCTTCATGCGGCGCGGACCTCGTCGGAAGAAGGAGATCCGGAGGGAGTCGGGCCGGCGTCGGGCTTGGACTTGCGGCGGTTGCGCACCAGGCGCACCAGGCCGAGGACCTCGTCCTTGCGCACCGCGCCGGTGAGGAGGATGAGAGACACGTAGAGCAGGCCGTCCACGACGAGCCGGGCCAGGCCGCGTGCCAGGTCTCGCGAGTCCAGGCCCAGCTGGCCCAGCAGCAGGTGGGCGGCGGTGACGGCGGCGCATACCCCCACCGTCTTGCCCAGCACGGCGAGGCTGCGCGCGTCCCACGCCCGCGAGCCGATGGCGTACACGAGGACGATGGTGACGATGATTTCGTAGAGGGCCAGGGAGGTGGCCGCGGCGCTCGCGCCTCCGGTGAGGCCCCGCCACTGCATGAAGGGGCCGATGAGCACCAGGTTGAGCACCAGCTTGAGGCCCACGGCCAGCACGGTGGTGCGCGTCACCGTCCACGGGCGGTTGGCCGCCATCAGCCAGCTGCCACACACGGTGGCCACGTAGGTGAAGACGAAGATGGGGGCCAGCAGCCGCAGCACCGGGGCGGCGGGCAGGTAGGCCTCGCCGATCAGCAGCCGCACCCACGTCTCGGCGCCCAGCGCCAGCGCCAGCGTCACCGGCACGGACAGCGAGACGATGCCCTCGAGCCCCCGGCGGAGGATGCGGGTGAACTCCTCCTGGGAGCTGGCCGCCGCGCGGGACATCATCGGCAGCAGCACCCAGCCGAGGATGGGCGAGAGCAGCATCGTCATGCCCGCGATGCCCCAGACGGCGCCGTAGTAGCCGACCTCGGTGGTGTTCGCGAGGGTGCCCAGGACGAAGATGTCCAGCGGGCCATTGCTGGCCAGCGCCGCGTCGTTGAGGAAGAAGGGCAGGGCGGCCAGCAGCACCACGCCGGTGGCGCGCAGGTCCAGGCGCAGCCGCAGCCCGGCATGCTGGCGCGTGAGGCGGAAGAGGAAGACCGTCTTGAAGATTTCCGCGGCGATGAAGGGCGCGGCCAGCCACGGCAGGGGAGCGCGCAGCAGCAGCAGCGTGGCCAGACCAAAGCCCCAGATGCACTTCATCAGGATGTGGGCCACGGACAGGCCGTCCACCTTCTCGTGCGCGTGCAGCACCGCGGCGAGGATGGCGTTGAGGCGGAAGAAGAACTGGTAGACGCCGAGCGACAGCGCCAGGGTCCGCACCTCGGGAGGCGCGCCGCGCAGGTGCATCACCAGCGCCAGGGCGCCCAGCAGCAGCACCGCGAGCACGGTCTGCAACAGCAGGGTGCCACCGAAGAACTCGTTGGCGTGCTCCTTGCGGACGGCCACCTCCTTGCGGATGTAGACGTCCAGACCCAGCGCGCTGAGGATGAAGAAGGCGGTGGCGGTATTGGTGGCCCAGTTGTACTGGCCGAAGCTCTCGGGGCCCAGCAGGCGGGGAACCAGCACCTGCAGACCGAACCCGATGACGTACGTCACCAGCAGCGACCCGCCCAGCTTCAGGGCGTTGCGCAGGGGCGTGTGGGTGTCCACCGGTGCGGGTACGGCCCGCGGGGTGGCCGCCTCGCTCGTCTGGGGCGTTTCGATGACGGGTACCTCAACGGGAATGGCCGAGCGCAGTGAACGACACAGGTACCCCCCCGTCAAATACACGGCTACATGTCTGTAGGGCGGACGGGCGGGCCTCTCACCCCCTGAGAGGGCCCTGTAGGATGGACGGCAGGGTGACTGCCCGCCCGCCGGGCTTGCTGGTCAGGAGGGCGCCCATGGAGACGATCCTCCTGCGGGGCACGCTGCTGTAGCCGCGAGGCGTTTCATGAACGAGAAGAGCTGGTGGGGGTTGCTGCTCGGTGTGTTGCTGGCCGGGTGCGCGGCCTCGGAGCCGGCGCTGCGCGAGCAGGAGGCGGAGGGGGAAGCGGCCGATACGTGCCTGACCCTCCTGTGTGACGAGGAGGTGTGCGGCTTCTTCCGCTGCGAGGACGTGGCCGGGGCCATGGCCGTGAGCGAAGGCGCGGAGGTTGCGCCCGGCGGCGTGGTGAAGGTGCTCGACATGCAGGGGCTGGGTGTGTACCCGCCCGGTTACAGCGGTTCACCCATGAGGTACTGGGGCCGGCCGCTGCCTCTGCAACGGGAGCAGGGTGCCGTCTTCATCATCCCCTGGCGGAACCACCACCTCCGCAAGCTGCTGCCGAGCCAGAAGCAGCTCATCGATGAGGCCAACAGGAAGCTGAACCGGCCTCACGACAAGCACCACATCTTCCCGCAGGAGTTCAAGAAGTGGTTCGACCGCAGGGGTATCAACATCCATCAATGGACGATGTTCATCGAAACGGAGCTACACCAGCGCATCCACTGCGGTGAACGTGGTGGCCCCTGGAACGCGGCGTGGCGGCAGTTCAAGCTGGCCAATGAAACAACCGCGACGAAGGAAGAAATCTGGCAGCACGCCTGGGAGCTGTGTGTGCGCTTCGGCCTGATGGCTCCCCTGCAGCCGTATTATGGCAAGACGCAGTTGCATCCCCCCATCCCATTCTGAGGAGAAGATGAAGTACTACCGGCTGGACTCTGTTTCGTACGAGAGTGTGCGCTACACGGGGGAGTACAGGGCCGAGCGGAGATGGGGTCTGCCCGGGCTGCATTGCCCCACGTGTGGTGGAGACTGCGTTGGCTTGGAGTTCTACCCAAGCGTCGACCTCTCGGGTTTGCCAGCGGCGAAGCAGCTCGAAGCGGCGTGGCAGGAAACGGACGTCGAGAAGTTCGAACGCTTGAGGCAGTTGGTGAAGCCTCTGGCTCCGGCCTGGGCTCGTCTGGCTCCTGGGGCCAGCTTTGGTCCACTCACCGGCTCAGCGCATGGCCGCTTCGCGCAGATCTACACGCTGGACGGTGACACGGTGCTCATCCGCCGCGAGGCGTTGGAGCAACTCCAGGCGGAGGGGCTGCGGGAACTGAAGGGAGTCCGCACAGGCCTTCGTTTCAGGCAGAAGAACGCGCCGGAGTTGCTGGAACTGGAGGTGGAGATGCATGGCCTCTTCCACCCGGACTGCCTGCCACCCGGCAAGGTCGACCCTTGCGGCACATGTGGCTGCTATCGCTTCGCCCTGCCCAAGCAGCCTCTGCTCGACGGAGCCTCGCTGCCGGAGCACCTGGATGTGTTCCGGCTGCGCAACTTCACCAACGTCATCGTCATCACCGAGCGCTTCGCGGACACCCTGAACCGGCTGGGCTTCGAGGAGTTCTCCCTGCGCGAGCTGCCCGTGCGCTGAGTCCCCAGTCCTGGGACCCAGCGCTTCACCACCGCCCCTGACTAGCTCGCGCCGCTGCCGGTGAGCACCACCGGCACCGTCTTGAGGATCAGGTTGATGTCGTTCTTCAGGCTCCAGTGGTCGATGTACTGCATGTCCAGGTACATCCACTCCTCGAACGAAATCTGATTGCGGCCGGAGACCTGCCAGATGCACGTCAGGCCCGGGCGCACCGACAGCCGGCGCCGCTGCCACGCCGCGTACTTCTCCACCTCGCTCGGGATCGGCGGCCGCGGCCCCACCACGCTCATCTCGCCGCGCAGCACGTTGATGAGCTGCGGCAGCTCGTCGATGGAGTACTTGCGGATGAACCGGCCAATCCGCGTGATGCGCGGATCGTTCTTCATCTTGAAGACCGGACCCGTCTGCTCGTTGAGCGCCTCCAGCTTCGCCTTCAGCTCCTCGGCGTTCACCACCATGGAGCGGAACTTGAGCATGTGGAACGTCTTGCCGTGCAGCCCCACGCGCTTCTGCTTGAAGAAGATGGGCCCCCGGCTGGTGAACTTCACCCCCAGCGCCACACCAATCAGCAGCGGCGAGAGCACCGCCAGCGCCGCCGCCGAGCTGACGATGTCGAACAGCCGCTTGAGCGCCATCTGGTGCGGCCGGAACGCATGCGTCATGAAGTGCAGGTAGCCGTCGGAGATCGCGTGGTCATCCACCGGCCGCGCCCGATCGAACCGGAAGTGGTACGCCGGCAGCGCGAACGGAATGCCGAAGTTCTCGCACAGCTTCACCGCCGCCTGCATCTCCGCCGAGTGCTTCAGCATGTTGCCGGCGATGTACACCTCGTCCACCGGCACCGTGCACAGGATGTGCTCCAGATCCTTCGCCGTCCCCAGCACCGGCGCAGGCGGCGCCGCCGTGGACGACTCGTTGCTGAAGCTCAGGAAGCCGATCACCTTGCGCCGGTGCTTGTTGTTCAGATCCTCGCCCGTGAGCCGGCCCATGGCCCCCACGCCCAGGATGAGCACCTCGTCCAGCGGCTCCTCCTGCACCGACAGGTTCCGGAACAGCTTCAGGCGCAACAGCGCCACCGACGGCCACAACAGCGGCGGGAACAGGCTCAGCGCGACGATCCACGACTCGGTGCCCATCACCAGTCGCGTGACGAAGAGCACCACCGTCACCACCATCACCTGGATGGAGATGAGCGCCAGATCATCCAGCCGCTCGCGGTCCGCGAAGCGCACGTCATAGAGGCACAGCGCCGTGCCCACCACCAGCCACGACACCACGCCCACCCCGAGCAGCACCCACACATCCGTGCGCTCCAGGTGCAGATCGTGCCCCATCATCGTCGTGGAGATCAGCAGCGCGGCCACCACCAGCACCACGTCCACCGCCAGGTTCAGCTTGGCGGCGAACCCCGGAGCGAAGCGCGAGGGCGGTGACTCGGGCTTGGGGCCCACCACCGCCAGCTGCTTCTCCGTCGTCTCCAGGCCCGGCGGTGGCGTCTCGGCGGGTCCCAGCCCCGGCGGCGGCGTCTCGGCGGGAGCCAACCCATTGGGTGGGGTCTCCGCGCCCGCGCGTGCGCTGGTCGAGGGCGGCTCGCTAGAAGTCACGTCAACTTGAGATGCGGGTCGCATGGAAGCCTTCCCTGATTCAACGCCAACAGAACCGCATGATAGGGGCCCTCGACGCCCTGAAAAAGCCAGGGATCGCGAACTGTTAAGACGACACACGCCCTTCGTCGCGCGGTGCGCAGCGTAAAAGGCTGTCCGGAAATCCGTCAACCCTCCCTGGATTTTTACATTTTGGGCGTTGCTCCCAGTGGACACGGGTTCGCCCCGCAGTCCGAGCACACACGTGCCGTACTTGTAGGGGCATGGGATGTGCACGTCATGAAAAGGACGTGTTGGGTCCTCCATGCCCCGGCTCCCGCTACTGCTTCTCCGGGAGCTGGTAGTCCGCCACCCATCCCGTGGGCGTGCGCACGAAGGCGAGCTGGTGCCTGGAGGCCGTACGGGCGGCGGAACCCTTCTGGGCCCAGCGCTCCAGGGCCTCGAGGCGTTGTGCCGTGTCCCTGGCGGTGAGTAGCCCGGGTTCATGAAGCCGCAGATCCTCCGAGGAGGGCGACCGCTGCACGAGGTAGAAGACGATCACGTTCTCCACGACACGTGTTTCCGTGATCTCACACCGGACATGGTGAGCCAGGTCCGCGTAGAGGCCAGGCACGTCGAAGTCCGTATGCGGTACCCGGGAGGGATTGCTCTGGAGGAAGTCGAGATCCTCCTGCCGGATGAGGCTGGACGGGTTCACGCCTTGCGGAAGGCGCGAGGCCACGGGCGCCTCGAGCATGTGGTGCGTGCAGAGGAAGAGCGCCTTGTCGCGCAGCCCCCATTCGGCGGCTGGCCTGGGGAGATCGCGCAACTCCCTGAGCACGGGGAGGGGCTTGTCTTCTCGGGGAAGCCACAGCCGGATGTTGAAGGTGTAATCGACCCGGACAGGCTTGCCTTGAAAGAGCACGGGCGTGACGCGATGTTGATGCAGACTGGTGAGTATCGCGTCGTTCATGTACGGGAGGGGCTTGATGATGCGGCACCGGGTCACCCAACCCGTTTCGATGATGACGCACTTGGCGATAACCAGTCCCTGAACCTTGGCGGCGAGCGCGTCGGCCGTGTAGACGGGCGGGGGTCCCTCGAGCTTTTCGGGCCGGGTCATGCCCGCGCCAAAGGAAAGCGCATCGCCGAATCCGGAATCGGCGTTGAGCCGCAGTGCTTCACTGATGCGTTCCTCCGGGGTCCCGTCCGTCATGCCGGCGGCGGGAACTCGTGACTCTGTCCGGGCTGGGTCCGAGGAGGCGGGAGGCACGGGCTTGCGAACGGGAGTCCTGGATGCGCGCGCAGACGGGAAGCGCCGGGCTTCTTCCGGGAGTCGATAGTGGGCGCGCCAGCCCCGGGGCGATTGGAAGAAGCGGAGCAGGTGCCGGGAACTGACGGTCTCGGGTTTCGACTGTTGCATCCAGAGCGCCAGGGCCGCTCGACGCTCTTCTGGCGAGGACGGTTGGAGGACCTGCTGTGGCAGTTGCCGGGCATCCCACCGGGGCTGTCGTTGCTCGACCCAGACGTCCAGGAGAAAGCCGCGTGTGCCCGCGAAGGTGACGTCGCACTCGACATAGCGTGCCAGCTCCGCATGGAGGCCCGGCCTGTCGAGCTCCGACACGGGAATCAGCGAAGGCTCCTTCTGTATGAAGTCGAGGTCTTCCTTTCGAATGTAGAGGGAAGGATCGACCGCCTCCGGAAAGCGGGAGGGCACGGGCATCAGGAGCTGCTGGTGTTGACAGAGCAGGAGCGCTGTCTCCTGCACTTCCATCGGCAACCGCAGCGTGGCCTGTGGCTTCGCGGACTCTCGTCCCGCCGAGCATGCGGGCAGGGCCGCGGGTGCCAGCAGCAGGAGGAAGAGTCTCGTCCACATCGGGTATCGCAGGCTGAACATGCTCCCCATCCTAGGAGTGACAGGCCGCGAGAGGTGTGACGGTTGTATGGGCGGGAGCCCTGGTGGGGAGGGGCAACCCGCACCGGGGTCATCATGTCCACCTCCGAGCCGTCCGCTTCCGCCGCCGTCGTGTTGTCGCGTCGTGACCTGGACGCGGCCTTGTTCGACCTCGATGGCGTGGTGACGCGCACGGCTCAGGTTCATGCCGAGGCGTGGACGCGCCTGTTCGATGCGTACCTGGAATCGCATGCGCGGCGGAGGGGCGGTCCCTTCCGGCCCTTCACGGCGGAGGACTACCAGCGCTACGTGGATGGCCGGCCGCGCCTGGATGGCATCCGCTGCTTCCTGGAGAGCCGGGGCCTCACGCTGCCCGAGGGCTCGCCGGAGGAGGGCCCCGAGGCGGAGACCGTGCAGGGGCTGGGCAAGCGCAAGAATGGCTACTTCCTCGGGGCGCTGGCGCAGCGGGGAGTGGAGGTGTTCGCCGGGGCGGTGGGGCTGCTGGAGCGGCTGCGGGCCGCGGGCTTCCGCACGGCGGTGGTGTCGGCCAGCCGCAATTGCGAGGCGGTGGTGCGGGCGGCGGGGCTGGAGCACCTCTTCGACGCCCGGGTGGACGGCGTGGAGGCGGGCAGGCTCGGGTTGCCGGGCAAGCCAGCGCCGGACACGTTCCTGGAAGCGGCACGACGTTTGCGCGTACCTCCAGAGCGCGCGGTGGTATTGGAGGATGCGCAGGCCGGTGTGCAGGCGGGCAGGCGAGGTCACTTCGGGTTCGTCATCGGCGTGCGCCGCGCGGGGCCGGAGGGGTCACTGGTGCGGGCCGGTGCCAACGTGGAGGTGGCGCATCTGGCCACCGTGAAGGTGGAGAAGGAGATCCCTGAGTGATGCGGCCCATACGGGAAGTGCCCTCGGCGCTGGCGCGGTGGGACGAGGTGTCGCGGCGGCTGGAGGGCCGGCGGGTGGCCTTCTTCCTCGACTATGACGGCACGCTCACGCCCATCGTCCCCAACCCGGAGGACGCGCGGCTGTCGGAGGACATGGTGTCCACCCTGGTGGCCCTGGCCCGGCACTACCCGGTGGCCATCGTGAGCGGGCGGGACTTGCCGGTACTCGAGGACTTCGTGGGGCTGACGGGCGTGTACTACGCGGGCAGCCACGGCTTCGACATCAAGGGGCCGGGCGGGCAGGCCTTCCAGTTGGAGGAGGGCCGGGCGCTGTTGCCGGAACTGGACGCGGCGGAGCGGGAGCTGACGTCGGGCCTGGCGGACATTCCGGGCGCGAAGCTGGAGCGCAAGCGCTTCAGCGTGGCGGTGCACTGGCGGCACGTGGCGGAGGCGCGGTACGCGGAGGTGGAGCGGGTGGTGGACGCGGTGCTCGCGCGCCATCCGCGGCTGCGCAAGGGCGGCGGGAAGATGGTGTTCGAGGTGCAGCCGGACATCGACTGGCACAAGGGCCGGGCGGTGCAGTGGCTGCTGCGCTCCCTGGGCCTGGAGAGCCGGGACGTGCTGCCGGTGTTCATGGGCGATGACCTCACGGACGAGGACGCCTTCCAGGTGCTGGAGGGGCGGGGACTCGGGGTGGTGGTGCGGGGCGAGGTGGAGCGGCTCACGGCGGCGGACTACGCGCTGGAGGACGTGGAGGAGGTGCGTCAGTTCCTGGAGCGGCTCATCACCCGGGCGGGAGGAGCGACGCGATGAATGGGCCGCACTGGCTATTTACCTACGAGGGCTTCGAGCCGGGCAGGGAAGGGCTGCGCGAGGCGCTGTGCACGCTGGGCAATGGCTACTTCGCCACGCGCGGGGCGGCGCCGGAGGCCGAGGCGGACGAGACGCACTACCCGGGGACGTACCTGGCGGGCGGGTACAACCGGCTGAAGACGGACCTGGCCGGACGGGTGGTGGAGAACGAAGACCTGGTGAACATGCCCAACTGGTTGCCGCTCACCTTCCGGTTGGAGGGCGGCGACTGGTTCAACGCGCAGGCGGTGCGGCTGCTGGAGTACCGGCAGGTGCTGGACCTGGCGCGGGGGCTGCTGTTGCGCACGGTGCGCTTCGAGGACAAACGGGGACGGCGCACGCGGGTGGAGCAGCGGCGCTTCGTTCACATGCGCGACAAGCACCTGGCGGGGCAGGAGTTGGTGCTGGTGCCAGAGAACTGGAGCGGCCGGGTGCACGTGCGCTCGGCGCTGGACGGGCGGGTGGTGAATGGCGGCGTGCCGCGCTACCGGCAGCTCAACTGCAAGCACCTGCGGACGCTGGTGACGGAGGAGGTGGACGCGGAGACGCTGCTGCTCGAGGTGGAGACGGTGCAGTCCCGCCTGGAGGTGGCCGAGGCGGCACGGACGCGGCTGTACGTGGACGGGCAGCCGGCGAAGGCGCAGCGGGGGCTCGCCGTGGAGGAGGGCTACCTCGCGCACGACTTCACGCTGGAGCTGCGCGAGGGCCAGCGGCTGGCGGTGGAGAAGGTGGTGGCGCTGTACTCGTCGAGGGACCTCGCCGTGTCGGAGGCGGCGATGGAGGCCCGGCACGCGGTGGAGCATGCGCCCGCGCGTTTCGACGAGCTGGTGGAGACGCACGTCCGGGCCTGGTCGCACCTGTGGCGCCGAAGCGACCTGGACCTGGCGCTGGACGAGCCGGACCACATCCACACCACGTTGCGATTGCACATCTTCCACCTGTTGCAGACGGTGTCTCCGCACACCATCGACCAGGACGTGGGGGTGCCGGCGCGCGGGTGGCACGGCGAGTCGTACCGCGGCCACATCTTCTGGGACGAGCTGTTCATCTTCCCCTTTCTCAACCTGCGGCTGCCGGCGCTGACGCGGGCGCTGCTGCGCTATCGCCACCGGAGGCTGCGGCGGGCGCGCGAGGCGGCGCGGGAAGCGGGTTTCCGCGGGGCGCTGTTCCCCTGGCAGAGCGGCAGCGACGGGCGCGAGGAGAGCCAGCGGGTGCACCTCAATCCCCGCTCGGGGCGGTGGGTGCCGGACGTGACGTGGCTGCAGCGGCACATCAACGCGGCCATCGCCTACAACGTCTGGCAGTACTACCAGGCCACCGCCGACACCGAGTTCCTGTACTTCTACGGCGCGGAGATGCTGCTGGAGCTCGCGCGCTTCTGGGCGAGCATGGCCCGGTGGAACCCCGAGCTGCGGCGCTATGAGATTCTCGGCGTGATGGGGCCGGACGAGTACCACACCGGCTACCCGGATCGGCCCGAGCCAGGGCTGGACAACAATTCCTACACGAACCTCATGGCGGTGTGGGTGTTGTGCAAGGGATTGGAGGTGCTCGAGCTGCTGCCCGGTGAGCGCCGGGATGAGCTGCTCGAGACGCTGCAGTTGGGCCCCGAGGAGCTGGCGCACTGGGAGGACGTGAGCCGGAAGATGCGGCTGGTGTTCCACGAGGACGGCGTGCTGAGCCAGTTCGAGGGCTACGAGCAGCTCGAGGAGTTCGACTGGGAGTCGTACCGGGCGCGCTATGCCGACATCCAACGGCTGGACCGGATTCTGGAGGCCGAGGGCGACTCGCCCAACCGCTACAAGCTGTCGAAGCAGGCGGACGTGCTGATGCTGTTCTACCTGTTCTCGGCGGAGGAGCTGGAGCAGCTCTTCGAGCGGCTGGGGTACCCGTTCGACCACGAGATGATTCCGAGGACGGTGGACTACTACCTGCAGCGGGCCTCCCATGGCTCGACGCTGAGCGGGGTGGTGCACTCGTGGGTGCTGGCGAGAAGCGATCGTCCGCGCTCGTGGAAGCTGTTCACCGAGGCGCTGCGGAGTGACATCTCGGACGTGCAGGGCGGGACGACGCCGGAGGGCATCCACCTGGGCGCCATGGCCGGCACGGTGGACCTGATGCAGCGGGCCTATACGGGCATCGAGGTGCGCGGGGACGTGCTGCACTTCAATCCGAACCTGCCCGAGGGGCTGACGCGGCTGAAGTTCCTGCTGCGCTACCGCAAGCACATGGTGGAGGTGGAGATCACCCAGGACAAGCTGGTGCTCGACAGCCGGTGGCCCGCGCCCGCGCCGCTCGAGTTCGCGCTCCGGGGCCAGCGCTACCAGCTCCAGTGCTGCGAGACGCGGGAGTTCCCCATCCAGAAACCCCCGGTCTCGCCCGAACCGGAACTGCACGGCGCGGGCCCCTGAGCGCCCGCGCCCGAGGGCTCAGTACGTGCCCTTGAGGGAGACGCCCGAGAAGGTGCTGTAGGCGCGGAGCATGACGTACATACGCTGGGCCGTGATCTGCGCGGCGATGTTGCACGTCTCGGCGTTGCCGCTCAGGTACGGACGGCAGTTGTACGAGGAGGTGCTGGGCGCCGCGCCGATGCGGACGTAGAGGTCCGCATCACCCGTGCCGCCGCTGCTCACGAAGGTCGAGGCGCGTGAGGCGGGCACGTCCAGGTAGTAGTGCTTCTCGGCGCCCGTGGAGGCCGACTGGCCGGTGAGCGCCACGCCGTTGGTCAGCGCGGTGGGCAGCGGCGGAGGAAGGCCCACGCCCACGGCCTGCCAGGCCAGGCTCACCGCGTTCTGCTCGAACGAGCCGGAGCCGTAGAGCATGGCGGCGGCCTGCTCGGTGTACGTCTTCGCCTGGGCGAAGGTGGTGGAGGCCGTGAAGAGGTCGCGGTTGGCGCGGTAGAAGATCTGACCGGCCTTCTGGCAGCCGATGGCCGGGACCTCGATATCGGTCTTGCCACGCGGGTGCTTGCCGCCCGTCACCAGCAGCTTGAAGACGAGGTTGACGATGCCCGAGTTCCAGTGCACGCCGCCGTTGTCGGACGTACCCGTGTAGCGCTCGGGGTAGTAGTCCTTCGACGAGCCGTCCTGTGTGGGGTTGTCCATGTAGCGGAGCGCGTCACCCGGGGTGTTGGGCGTCCACACGTCGTCACCCACCAGCCACACGGGCCGGTCCCAGACCCAGTTCTTCTGCCAGCACTCGCAGTAGGCGCCGAAGATGTCGCTCAGGCCCTCGTTGAGCGCGCCGGACTCGTTGGCGTAGGTGAGGTTGGACTCGGAGCTGGTCACCGCGTGCGTCAGCTCGTGCACCGTCACGTCCTGCGACTTGCCCAGTGGAGCGGCGTCCACGCCGTTGCTGTCGCCGTACACCATCTGCGTGCCGTTCCAGAAGGCGTTGGTGTAGTTGGTGCTGTAGTGCACCGTGCTGCGCAGCTGCGCGCCCGCGCCGTTGTACGAGTCGCGGCCGAAGTTCTGGTAGTAGCACTGATACGTGGTGCCCAGGTGGATGTAGTTCTCGTCCACATGGGAATCGCCCGTGGCCGCGCCGCCCTCGGAGCGCTTGAGCGTCCCCGGCAGCGAGGTGCCGTTGTTGGACGAGTACACCGCGCGGCTCTGCGCCGAGTAGATCTCCGTGTTGCGGCCCTCGATGGCTCCCGTCAGCGCGTTCACGTAGACGCGGTCCCGGATGGGCAGGTCCAGGCCCTCGCCCGTCACCACCACCTCGTAGACCAGCTTCAGGCGGTCATCCTGTCCGGAGCGGATGTACACCAGCCGGGCCTCGCCCTCGGAGGCGATGTGCCTGCCCGAGGTGCTGTCCAGGGCGGCGACCCTGGCGGCCTCGCCGGAGATGCGCGCCTTCGCGGGGGCGGACTCGCCATCCCGCGCCGTGCCGTTGACCGCGAAGACCTGGCCGGCCGGGTCTACGTGAAGGATGAGCTCCTGGCCCACCACCTGGAGGCCATTGCGCATCTGGCCGTAGCGCAGGTGTGTGTTGCCCTGCTCGTCCACGGAGACCCGGCGCACGATGAGGTTCGAGGCATCCATCCGGAACGCGGGCGCGATGCGCGCCAGCACGGTGCCGACCCGCGCATGGGCCTCGGGCGCAGACAGGCCCTTCACGGACGTGCCCGCCGAGCCGAGCCGGCCCCGAATCATGTACGGCACGCCGTTGTCGTGGGCTCCGAGCACCTCCGCCGAGGGCAATGCGGCCAGCGCCGCCCGGAGGTCCGCGGTGGAGCCGATGTCATCGGCGTGCTCCTGGGCGGCGGACGTCTCCTGGGTCTCCGGGGTGTGGCAGGCCGTGAGCGTCAGCGAGAGACAGGCTGCGAGCATCCGGGTACGCATGCGGTGTTTCCCCTTTCCCGGCGGCGGCATGCCACCGAAAGAGGGAATCATGCGTGCCATTCACGCCCGTAATCAATCCATGTCTTGGAATCCCCGGGCTCGAGTGTCCGCACCCGCTCGCATGCCCCGGGGTGTATCACCACCGCACGGGCAGCGACTCGAAACCCCGGAAGAGCAGCCCGCCCGCCTTGATGCGCGGCGTCCGCGTCTCGTCCAGCCGCAGCTCCGGCATGCGGTGCAGCAACTCCTCGAAGGCGATCTCCAGCTCGCGCCGGGCCAGACCGGCCCCCAGGCAGTGGTGCGGCCCGAAGCCGAAACTCATGGACTTCTGCTGGTGGGGATCCCTCGTGATGTCGAAGCGGTCCGCGTCCTTGTAGGCCGCCGGGTCGTGGTTGGCCGCCGCCAGCCCCAGGAACACCACGTCTCCCTTGCGGATGGTCCGGCCGCGCAGCTCGATGTTGTCCACGGCGATGCGGTGCACGAAGGGCACTGGCGGGGCGAACCGCATCATCTCCTCGATGGCCGGCTTGAGCAGCGTGGGCTCCTTGCGCAGCAGCGCGAGCTGGTCCGGGTTCGTGAGCAGCTCGTACAGGCCGTTGCCGAGCTGATCCGTGGTGGTGAGGTGCCCGGCCGCGAGCAGCAGGCCGGTGTTGGCCACCACCTCCTCCGTCGTCATCCCGCCCTGCTCCTGCGAGCGCAGCATGTAGCTGACGAGGTCGTTCCCAGGCTCGCGGCGGCGCTCCTCGACGAGGGCCGTGAGGAACTGGTTGATCTTCGCCTGCCCTTCGTTGGCCTGGCGGGCGGCCTCCACGATGTTCCGGGCCGCGCCCGTGCTGGTCAGCTGCGTCACCGCGTCGCCCCACTGCTGGAGGCGCTCACGGTCCTCGGCCGAGATGCCGAGCAGCTCCGCGATGACGAGCGGGGGCATCTGGTAGAAGACCTCGGGAACCAGGTCCGCCTCGCGCCGGTGGCGCAGCTTGTCCAGGTGCGTCACCAGGGTGCGGTGGATGAGCGGACGCCAGCTGTCGAGCACATGCGGGGCGAAGGCCGCCGCCGTCTGCCGGCGCGGTTTCAGGTGGGCCGCTCCGTCCTTGCAGGCCATCTGCCGCTTGAAGGTGTCGGTGACCTCGCGGATGGACTCGGGGCTCAAACCCATGAGCTGGAACTGGTGCTCCAGCACCCTGGCCCGGTCCGCGCTCAGCCGCGAGTCCCTCAGCCCGTTCATCACGTCGTCGTGCCGCGTGAGGAACCACCCGTGCACCACGTCCGACCAGTGCACCGGATCCTGCTCCCTCAACTCCTTGTAGAAGGGAACGGGGTCGAGCAGGTTCTCCGGATCGACAGGATTGAGTTGGAGCTTCCGGGCCGCGCTCGCCATGGGGGTTCCCTCCTCACATCCACCAGCGATTACCCGTCTGGCGGAGTGTGCCTGAATCGCACCGTTGTCTTGGTTTGATATGCAGATGCCGGGCCAGAGACGAATGCAACACATTGGCCGACATCGCGAGGGTCGAAAGCATGGGATTCCAGCGCGCTTCGTTTGTAGGGCTGGGTATGTGTCTGGGTGCAAAGCCGCTCGAATCGTGGCCCGGGGGCAGGGTGGCTGGAGACTCCTGGGTCACGTGGCACCCAAGTTGTGGAAATCCACGAGGGAAATGTCACGGGACGGTCGCGAGGCGGCCCTGGAGTCCGAGCGGAATGGGCCGTGGTAGAGGGGCGCTCGCATGAACACGGAATTGTTGAAGCGGGTGGTCATCCGCGAGGCGCGGCCCGAGGACGACGCGGCCATTGGCGAGTTGCTGGTGGAGGCGTTCGTGACCCAGTACGCCAAGAAACTACCCGAGGTGGTGTATACGGACGCGCGCAAGCAGAGCCTCCGGGACACGGCGGGCAAACGCGCGGTGGCGAAGGTGCTGGTGGCGGAGCTGGAGGGGCGTGTGGTGGGGACGGTGGCGCTGTGGCCGCCGGGGGCGCCCGGCTCGGAGGCGTGGCTGCCGGGCGCGGCGGACCTGCGGCACCTGGCCACCGCGGTGGAGCTCCATGGGCAGGGCCTGTCCGATCCGCTGATGGAGGCGGCCGAGCGGGTGGCGCGTGAGTGGGGCGTGCCCGCCATCTGCCTGCACGTGCGCCGGGGCGCGGCCGGCGTGGCGCGCATGTACCAGCGCCGGGGCTTCACCCGTGAGCCCTCGGCGGACCTCGACACGCCCAGCGTGTACCTCGAGGCCTACGTGCTGAGATTCCAGGGCTAAGGCGAGTGCCCGCTCGCCCTCCCGCTGGGGAGAGGACGAGGAGCCTGGAAGCGCATGCCTAGATTCAGGGCGAACGGGGGACATTCATGCGCGCGCCGCCCATCTCCGACTACGCCTTGCTGTCCGACTGCCACTCGGCCCTGCTCGTGAGCCGCCGGGGCTCCGTGGATTGGCTGTGCTACCCCCGCTTCGACTCGCCCTCCGTGTTCGGCCGGCTGCTGGGCGCGGAGGCGGGGCACTGGGTGCTGCGGCCGGTGAAGGGCCGCTCGCGCCGGCGCTACCTCGAGCGCACGCTCGTGCTGGAGACGCTGCACCACACGCCCACCGGCATCGCCGTGCAGGTGGAGGCCCTGGCTCTGGGCCGGGGCAAGCGCGAGCACGACCTGGGGGCCGACGCTCCCGGCATGGTGCTGCGCCGGGTGATGTGCGTGGAGGGGCAGGTGGAATTCGAGACGGAGTTCACCCCTCGTCCCGAGTACGGCCTGGTGCACCCGCTGCTGCGCGAGGTGGAGGGCGGCGTGCTGGCGCAGGGCGGCGCGGACCGGTTGCGGTTGTCCTCGCCGGTGCGCCTGAGCTTCGGGGATTGCAGTGCGTCCGGGCGCTTCACCCTGCGGGCGGGGGAGTCCGTGTGCTTCGCCCTGGAGCACCGCGCGTCCTGGGAGCCGCATCCGCGGGCCTGGAATCAGCGGGAGCTCCACGCGTGGCTCCAGGACACCGTGATGGGGTGGCGCAGCTGGTCGGACATGCATCAGAACTACGAGGGCCCCTGGCGCGAGCTGGTGCACCACAGCGGCCGCGTGCTGCAAGCGCTCACCTTCCAGCCCACGGGTGCCATCGTCGCCGCGCCCACCACCTCGCTGCCCGAGGCCGTCGGCGGCGAGCGCAACTGGGACTACCGCTACACGTGGCTGCGCGACACGAGCCTCACGCTCGAGGCGCTCTGGGTGGCCGCCTGTCCGGACGAGGCCTGGCGCTTCTTCGACTTCCTCACCTCGGCCCTCACGCAGATGCACCGGGGAGAGGACCTGCAAATCATGTTTGGCATTGGCGGCGAGCGCGACCTGAGCGAACGCGAGCTGCCGCACCTTCCCGGGTGGCGGGGCAGCGGGCCGGTGCGGGTGGGCAACGGCGCGTGGAGGCAGCGGCAGTTGGACGTCTACGGCGAGGTGCTCGCGGCGGCGCACCGGCTGGAGCCGCAGTTGGACGGGTTGGACGAGGCGGGGCGGCGATTCCTGTGCACGCTGGCGGACACGGCGGCGGACCGCTGGGTCGAGCCGGACCAGGGCATCTGGGAGATGCGTGGCCCGCCACGCCATCACCTCTACTCGAAGTTGATGTGCTGGGTGGCGATGGACCGGGCGCTCGCGTTGAAGGACATGCTGGGCGCGGACGCGGAGCGCGTGGCGCTTTGGAAGCGGGCACGGCGCGACATCCGCGCGGCCATCCTGGAGCACGGGTGGAACGCGCGCGTGGGGGCCTTCACCCAGTCCTTCGACTCGGACGTGCTGGATGCGTCGGCGCTGATGCTGCCCATCGTCGGCTTCCTGCCGGCGGGAGATCCCCGGATGCGGGCCACGATGGAGGCGATCGCCACGGACCTCACGGATGAGCGGGGACTCGTGTACCGCTACCGGATGGAGGACGGGCTGGCGGGCGAGGAGGGGACCTTCTTCCTGTGCACCTTCTGGCTGGCGCAGGCATACGCCCTGGCCGACGACGTGGAGCGGGCCCGGGAGACCTTCACGCAGGCCGTGGAGTTCGTGAACGACGTGGGGCTGCTGTCCGAGGAGGTGGAGCCCGAGAGCGGCGAGCTGTTGGGCAACTTCCCGCAGGCCTTCAGCCACATCGGCCTGGTGAACGCGGCGTGGGCCATTGCCCAGGCCGAGGAGCGCCGCCGGTGGCGCCTGGCCTCGTCCACGCGGGGCACCAGGCCGGTGGGGGCGTGGGCGGGTGCCCCAGGGCAGGGACCTTGATCTGATCGTTCCTGGATACTCCCGTCCGACCCCTGGGGGAGGGCGGGCGCCGGGGGATGTCATACTCCCCGGGTACGCTGGCCTCGCGCCGGTCGTCCCCGGTGCACATTCCCATGCCCCGTTACCGCTTGTCGCACAGTGATGCCGTCGAATGGCTCCGCACCCTGCCGGAGTCCTCGGTGGACCTCGTCATCACCGACCCCGCCTACGAGTCCCTCGAGAAGCACCGCGCCATCGGCACCACCACGCGCCTCAAGCGCAGCAAGGCGTCCAGCAACCTCTGGTTCCGCATCTTCCCCAACGCGCGCTTCCCCGAGCTGTTCGCCGAGGTCTGGCGCGTGCTCAAGCGGGACTCGCACTTCTATCTCTTCTGCGATCCCGAGACGATGTTCGTCGCCAAGCCGCTCGCCGAGGCCGCGGGCTTCCGGTTCTGGAAGCCCATCGTCTGGGACAAGCAGCACATCGGCATGGGCTACCACTACCGCTCCCGCTACGAGCTCATCCTCTTCTTCGAGAAGGGCCGGCGGCGGTTGAGCGACCTGGGCGTGGCGGACGTGCTGCCCGTGCCCCGCATCCACCGCGGCTACCCGGCGGAGAAGCCTCCCGCGCTCAGCGAGGTGCTCATCCGCCAGAGCAGCTCGCCCGGTGACGTGGTGGTGGACCCCTTCATGGGCTCGGGCTCGGTGGGCGTGGCGGCGGCGCGGCTCGGGCGCGACTTCCTGGGCACCGACATCTGTGACGAGGCGCTCGACATCTCCCACATGCGGCTGCGCGCCGAGGGGGCGGTGCCCGAGGAGGCAGCGGACGCGCACGGCATGCGCCTCGCCCGGAGCGGGTGAGGCCAGACGGGAGGGGCCCGGATGACTGGACACGAATACGCGGACCTGGTGGCCAGATACGTCGTGAAGAACTTCGCCTCGCGCGGCGTGAAGGTGTACCGCGAGGTGCAGCTCGGCAAGACACTCACCGGCCGCGGACGGCGCGTTGACATCTTCGTGCTCGAGCCCACCACGCGCACCGCGCTCGCCATCGAGTGCAAGTTCCAGGGCAGCGTGGGCACCGTGGACGAGAAGATTCCCTTCGCCCTCCAGGACCTGGAGAGCATGCGCCTCCCCGTTTGTGTCGCCTACGCGGGCGATGGCTTCTCCCAGGGCATCCTCCACATCCTCTCCGCCTCGCCCATCGCCGCCTATTGCCTCCCAGGCTACAAGTCACTCGCTCCCTCGAATGACACACGCGAGCTGGACTCCATCCTCGCCATGACCTTCAAGTGGTGGGATGTGCTCGTGCGCGGCAAGAAGCGCGTGGCCCTCTGAATTCCTCGCCGGGAATTGCTTGGAAATCTCGTCTCCAACCGCTTACACGGCCTCCCGGGAGTGATACGGGTATTGGCAGCGACGCGCGTGGGTTGGACGGAGTAGTCTGCTCCCCCTACATTTCGAGCGGCCTTACACGTATGGCCGGGGGAGCAACATCATGCGCGCGCTGCAGCTCGAGCGGTTGGACGGTCCCGAGGGTTTGAAGCTGGTGGACGTGCCGGAGCCCGAAGCGGGTGACCAGGTGCTCATCGACGTGGTGGCGGCCGGGGTGAGCTTTCCGGACCTGCTGCTGACCCAGGGCAAGTACCAGATGAAGCCGCCGCTGCCCTTCGTGCCGGGCGTGGACGTGGCCGGCGTGGTGCGCAGCGCACCGGCGGGCGCGGGCGTGAAGGCCGGAGACAAGGTGATGGCCTTCACCATGCTCGGGGGCTGGGCGGACGTGGTGGCGGTGGCGCCGGGTATGACGTTCCGCATCCCCGAGGGCTGGAGCTTCGAGGCCGCCGCGGGCACGGTGATGAACTACCACACGGCCTACTTCGCGCTGCACCGGCGCGGCCGGCTGCGCACCGGCGAGACGGTGATGATCCACGGCGGGGCCGGAGGGTTGGGGACGGCGGCCATCCAGGTGGCGCGCGGCTCGGGGGCGCGGGTGTTCGCGGTGGTGAGCACCGAGGAGAAGGCCGAGGTGGCGCGCAGCGCGGGCGCGGACCGGGCCTTCCTGTCCTCGGGCGACTGGGTGTCGCGGGTGATGGACGCGACGAAGGGCAAGGGCGTGGGCATGGTGTTCGACTCGGTGGGCGGGGACATGTTCGACCAGAGCATCAAGTGCGTCGCCCCCGAGGGCCGGCTGCTGGTGGTGGGCTTCGCGAGCGGACGGATTCCCGAGGTGAAGGTGAACCGGCTGCTGCTCAACAACATCGACGTGGTGGGCGTGGCGTGGGGTGCCTTCGTGATGCAGAAGCCCCAGTACGCGGCGGAGGCCGGCAAGGCGCTGGCGGGGCTCGCGGACAAGGGCTTCGTGGAGCCGGTGGTGAGCAAGGTGTTCCCCCTGGAGCAGGCCGCTGACGCCCTGCGCGAGCTGGAGTCCCGCCAGGCCACCGGCAAGGTGGTGCTGCGTCTCCGGGAGGGGTGAGCCGCGCGTTTGGAGGTAGCATCGGTGCCCTCTTCCCATGGGGGATGCACCGATGCTCACCGGACGCATGATGGACTTCCCGCTCACGCTCACCCACTTCCTCGAGCGTGCCCGCACCTACTTCGGCCGCTCGGAGATCGTCAGCCGCCAGCCGGACAAGACGCTCCACCGCTATACCTACGCCGACTTCTACCGGCGCACCTGCAAGCTCGCCCATGCGCTCACCCGGCTCGGCGTGAAGCCGGGCGACCGCGTGGCCTCGCTCAGCTGGAACCACCACCGCCACCTGGAGCTCTACTTCGCCGTGCCCTCCATGGGCGCCGTCATCCACACCCTCAACCTCCGGCTCCACCCCAACGATCTCGGCTACATCGCCCGCCACGCCGAGGACCGCGTCATCGTCGTGGACCGCTCGCTGCTGCCGCTCCTCGAGAAGTTCATCGCCGCCGTCCCCTCCGTCCAACACGTCATCGTCATCCCCGATGACGGCCCCACCCCCGACGGCCGCCTCGACTACGAGAAGCTGCTCGCCCCCGAGCAGGACTCCTTCTCCTGGCCCGAGCTCGATGAGCGCACCTCGGCGATGCTCTGCTACACCTCCGGTACCACCGGCAACCCCAAGGGCGTCCTCTACTCCCACCGCTCCTGTGTGCTGCATGCGCTCGCCCTGTGCATGACCGATACCTTCGGCATCGGCGAGCCGGACGCCATCCTCCCCGTGGTGCCCATGTTCCACGCCGCCGCCTGGGGCATGCCCCATGCCGCCGTCTTCACCGGCGCCCGGCTCGTCTTCCCCGGGCCCCACCTCGATCCCACCTCGCTGTTGGACCTCATGGCCGGCGAGCGCGTCACCCTCGCCGCCGGCGTGCCCACCATCTGGCTCGGCATCCTCGCCCTGCTCGACCAGGAGCCGAAGCGCTGGGACTTGCGCACCGTGCGCACCATGGCCATCGGCGGCTCGGCTGCGCCCCCGGCGATGATCGCCGGCTTCCTCCACCGCCACGGGCTCATCGTCACCCACGCCTGGGGCATGACCGAGCTCAACCCCGTGGGCACCATCGCGCGCCCCCGCCGCCACCACGAGCATCTGCCGCAGGAGGACCGGCTCGCCATCCGCGCCACGCAGGGCTTCGCCCTCCCGCTCGTCGAGGTGCGCCACGTGAGCGATGACGGAAAGGTGCTCCCCTGGGACGGCTCCACCATGGGCGAATTGGAGGTGCGTGGGCCCTGGGTCGCCTCCTCGTACTACGGCGGCGAGGGCCCGGATCGCTTCACCCCGGATGGCTGGTTCAAGACGGGGGATGTCGTCACGCTCGACACGGACGGCTACGTGCGCATCACCGATCGCTCCAAGGACGTCATCAAGTCCGGCGGCGAGTGGATCAGCTCCGTGGACCTGGAGAACGCCCTCATGGCCCACCCGGCCGTGCTCGAGGCCGCCGTGTTCGCCGCCAAGGACCCCAAGTGGGACGAGCGCCCCCTGGCCGCCGTCGTGTTCAAGCCGGGCCAGTCCGCCTCCAAGGACGAGCTCGCCGCCCACCTGGAGAAGCGCTTCGTGAAGTGGTGGCTGCCGGATGACTACGTCTTCATCCCGCAGATTCCTCGCACCTCCACCGGCAAGTTCCTCAAGACGAAGCTGCGCGAGGACTACGGCAACTACCTGCTCGAGACACAGCGCAAGAACAACTGACGTCCCGGCGCCGCCCGCTTCAGCTGGCGGCGCCTTGGCGCAGGGCGTCCCAGCCCACCCGCGCGATGGCCTCGTCTCCCTCGGCGTCTCCGTAGAGCACCAGCGCCACCCCGTAGTGGAATGCCCGGAAGCGCGCCCGGTCCCACGTGGCCTCGTCGATGTCCCCGTAGGCCTCGCGGAACACGCCTCGTGCCTCCGGCGGCAGGAAGGTGAAGGCCAGCGTCAGATCGATCGCCGGATCTCCCAGGTGCACGTCTCCCCAGTCGAACACCCCCGTCACCGTGTGGTGCTCGTCCACCAGCAGGTGTCTCGCGTACAGGTCCCCGTGCACCCAGCACGCGCGCCGCTCCCAGCGCGGTGTGTCCACCAGCCGGGACAGCCAGGCCCGAATCGCTTGCCCGTCCATGTCCGGGTGGGCCGCTTCCACCTTCTCCAGCCGCTCGAGGATCATCGGCGCGCGCTTGTGCAGGTCCGCCCGGGCCAGCTCGTCTCCCGGGCCTCGCGCCAGTGTCTCGTCGTCCACCGGAATGCCGTGCAGCGCCCGTAGGAAGCTCCCGAGCGCCGCGGCGTTGCGCAGCCGCTCCCCGGGCGTCCATGCCACCGTGCACGCGGTGACTCCGGGCAGCAGCGCGTACCCGGCGAAGGGGTAGGGGTAGTCGCCCTCGGGCCGGCCGTGCCACACCGGCTCGGGGATGCGCAGCGGCAGGTGGGGCGCCAGCCGCGGAAGGATGCGCGTCTCGTTCTCCAGCAGCGGTACCGCCACCTTCCGGCGCGGGAAGCGGAACACCCACTGCCCGTTCACCACGTAGGCCGTGTTGTCCCAGCCCGTTCCCAGGTGCTCCAGCCGTGCCGGGGCCAGCGACGGACACTGCCGCTCCACCAGCCGCGTGGCTTCCTCCTGCGTCAGGTGGATGTCCGCTTCCCACACCGGTGCCATGGCTTCCTCCTCGCTCGTTGTAATCCGCCAGCATCCCCGGGTGGAGTGTGCCGCGCCCGGCCGTGAGGTCCCCTCTCCCTCTGGGAGAGGGTGCTGTGGCGGAACGCCTCAGTCTCCCGGAATGCCTCACCCACTCCTGTGGCGGAACGCCCCGGTGCCCCTGGCACTGCTCGTTCCCTCCCGAGGCGGACCCGGATGGCACACCCGTCGCAATGGCCCCCTCCGTCATTCCCCGGAGGTGGGCGCCATGAAGGTCGGTACCAAGGTGATGTGGCTCGCGATCGTGGCCGGCATTCTCATGGCCACCTGCGCCGTCCTCGTTCATCGGTGGAGCCCCGGGAACACCGCCCTCATGTCCCTGAGCCTCGTCCTCGCCCAGCTCGCCGCCCTCCTCCTCCCGTTTCAGCGCTCCCGGGAACTCACCACCCAGGCCAAGGTCATCCGCGCCCCCGAGGCCCGCTCTTCACGGCCCTCGTCCCGCTCGTAAGGGGTACAACCTGGGATCCGAGATACCCTCACCCCGTCCCTCTCCCGGAGGGCGAGGGGATATTGAGGACCTCGGGTTCTCCGTGTGTCCGTGCTGCTGGGTGTCCGTGCTGCTGGGTGTCCGTGCTGCTGGGTGTCCGTGCTGCTGGGTGTCCGTGCTGCTGGGGGTCCGTGCTTCAGTCCGGCAGGTACAGCCGGTGGTGGCGCAGGGGCTTCGCCACGTTCTTCACAGGGGTCTCCGTCAGCTCGCCGTAACGCAGGGATTGGATGACGGCGTCCTGGCTCCCCTCCAGCGCCTGCTTCACCGGCTCCATCACCAGCATCTCGCGGAACCCCGCCAGCGATTGCAGCCGCGCCGTCTGGTTCATCCCCGTCGAGAAGCCCGTGTACTCCTGGTTCGGTCCGAAGAGGCCGCACAGCGTCGGCGCCAGGTTGAGTCCCACCGCCACTCCCAACCCCGGCATCCCCACCCGCTCACAGATGGTCCGCACTTCTGGATCCGCGCTCATCGCCATCGTGGTGCGCTGGATGTCACACGCCGCCCGCACCAGAGCCTCGCACCGCTCGCGCCGGCTGCTCCGGAAGAACGGCGGACCGAATAGCCCGATGATGCAGTCACCCACCATCTTGTCGAACACGCCCCCGTGCCTCCACAGGAGCTCCACCATCCGCTCGCTCCACCGGTCCACGAAACGGCCGATGCGCGCCGGGCTCTCCAGCTGCTCACACAGCCGCGTGAAGCCGTTGAGGTCCGCGAAGAGGATCCCCACCTCCTCGTCCCGCCCCACCAGGTAACGCGCCCCGTAGTCCGGCACCTGCAACAGCTCGTCGATGGTCTCCGCCGGGAAGAACTTCGACAGGTGCGTGCGCTCGCGGTTGTAGTCCACCAGCCGCTGGCTCAGCGTCGAGGCCAGCACCCGCACCAGGTCCATCGTGTGGCTGGAGAAGCCCTCCTCGCCCGACCACAACAGGATGCGGCCCAGTTGCTTGCTCTGCAGGTGGCCCGAGATGAGCACCGCCTCCATCACCCGCGGCTGTCCCAACGCCCGCTTGAGCCGCTCCTCGCCCGGCTGGAGCAGCTCGGCGCCGTGCGCACGCAGCAGCGTGTCCAGCTCCGTCGAGGGCTTGTCTCCCGAGTCGTGCTCCAGGTGCCCGTTGCGGTACACCCGGTAGTGCAGCACCGAGGGCCGCACCGCGTCCCGATACACCAGCAGGAAGCCCGGCACCCGCACCCGCTGCGCCAGTGTCAGCACCACCTGGTCCATGCCCGCCTCGAAGACGGGATTGGACAGCAACTGGTTGAGCCGGAGGATCAGCTCCTGCTTCTCACACGCCGTGTGCACCAGCAGCAGCACCGTGTCGAGCTGCTCGGCCACGGTGTCCAGCATGTGCTCCAGGCGCTGGGCGTGCTCGGGCCGCGTGTGGTCTCCCGCCAGGTACAGGCCGATGTGCCCCACCGTCTGGCCCATCACGTCCAGCGTCTGGCTCACCAGCGTGCCGTCCCCCTCGCGCCGCGTGCCCCGCGGCCCGGCGAGCAACGGACCCGGGAAGACGCCGCCGAAGTCCCCCGCGTGGAAGGTCTGCTCGGCCAGCTCCTCGTTGCGCGTGGTGACGGCGATGCCCTGCGCCCCCATCTCCTTCAGCACCACGGGCAATATCCGCTGGAAGGTCTGCGCCAGGGACAGCTGGTCCCGGATGCTCCCCTCGATGAGATCGTCCACCGCGCGATTCAGGGCGTGCAGCATGCGCAGTTCCTCGAGCCCGGCCTCGGGGGCCTCCGGCGTGGTCCGTGGGGAGTTCATGCTCTGGGTTGCAGCAGCTCGGTGGAGAAGTAGCGCTCCATCCGGTCCGGGAAGAGCGTCACCACCTGAGCCTGCGGGCCCAGCCGCTTCGCCGCCTCCACCGCCGCCGCGTAGTTGAGCCCCGACGAGGGCCCCACCGGGAAGCCCCGGCGGATGAGCGCCCGCGCCGTGCTCATCGCCACCTCGTCCGAGACGTTCAGCTCCACCAGCCCCGGCAGGTCCGCCTCGCGGTACAGCCGCGACAGGCCATCCACCACGCCCGGTACGCGCGAGCTGAAGCTGCAGCACTCGATGTCGGTGCCCAGCCCCGAGATGGGCCGCGCCACGAAGGGGGCCACCGGGCAGCCGGCCTCGGCGAAGGCCTGGTACAGCCCCACCACCGTGCCGCCCGTGCCCACGCCGCTCACCACCGCGTGCACCAGCCCGCCCGGCACCTGGGAGAGGATTTCCTGCCCCGTCCACACCCGGTGCGCCTCGGCGTTGTCCGGGTTCTCGAACTGGCGCGGCGCGAAGGCCTTGCGCTCCCGGGCAATCTCCTCCGCCCGAGCGATGGCGCCCCGGATGCCCGAGTCGCGCGGCACCAGCTCCACGTTGCCCCCGTAGGCGCGGATGGTGAGCACGCGCTCGCCCGTGACGCCCTCGGGCATGACGGCGGTGAACTTCAGGCCCATCTGCGCCGAGGCCAGCGCCAGCGCGATGCTCGTCGAGCCGCTCGAGGCCTCCACCACCTCGCCGCCCGGGCACAGCTCGCCCAGCCGCCAGGCCTTCTCGAGCATGTAGCGCGCGATGCGATCCTTGGTGGAGCCGCTGGGGTTGAGGAACTCCAGCTTGCACCAGATGGTGGGGCCCTCGGAGTCGAGGCGGACGGGGACGAGCGGCGTGGGGGCGATGGCCTGGAGGAAGCGGCCATCCGCGGGCAGCGGGCGACAAGGAGGACGTGAGGTCATGGCGGAGTCCGGAGGTCCGCCCCACATATCGTGAAAATCCCCGCTCCGGGAGTCTCCCTCCGGGATGACGCACTGCTTCTCCGCCTGCTTCCCTGGCGGGATGGCGGAGTGGCGTGGCGTCATCGGGTAGGGGGACGAGGGACCCGGGCTCCCCTCTTCGCGTGCGCGAGCGACTCCAAATGCTCCCTCCGCAGGGGATTCTTCAGATGGAGCCGGTGCACTCTGCGCTCCGCGTCGTCCAACATCTCCCAGGCCTCACGGGCCCGGCGGGGGAAGAGATGGAGCGACTGCACGTAGAGGCAGGTGATGTGGACGCGCAGCGCGAGGTTGGAGAAGCCGAGCTGCTGAACACGGCGAAGACACCGGCCGAACTCCGGCCACGGTTTGTTGAACGAGTACGCCAGCGTGACGAGATCTTCCGCGATGCCTCGCCGGGTCCGCAGGCGTCCGGCCTCGGTCTTCTCCTCGCGCAACCACCTTTTCTCCAGCGCTATCAAGGCCCGCCGCCGTTCCTCATAGGGCGCCTTGGCCTCGATCATCGCCAGGAGGAGTTGGTCTTTCTCCTGTCCACGAGCCAGTGCGTGCTCTGGTCGCGTGCGCCGCACGATCACGCTCCCGGGCACGGCTTTCCATTGGCCCGGAGGGGCCAGTATCCGTAGCGCATACAGGCATCAAAGCAGGCCTGGCATTGGGTCTCCCCGCTTTTCCGGCCCTCGATGCTTCCACCCCCCGCGCGGATGCACTTCGCGTAGTGTGGCTCGCATATATCGGTCCGCCATCGCTCCCTTTCCTCCTCCGTCGGAAGCTCGGGGATGGGCGAGGCTTCGGATTCGGGAGAGCCAGGCGGGAGGTTGTTGGGACGACCAGGCTCGAGCGGAACCGCCGCACCGCATCGCTCGTACTGGCCAGGGTTCTGTTTGAGGCAGCAACTGATGGTGGTGTCGGTCTGGTTGCACTCGCCTTGAGCGAGTGCGAAGCCGCCAGCATACCCAAGGGTGCTCGTTGATACGCACCCCGAGGCGAGGAGCGTCATTGCCAGAGAGAGGAGCAATGCATGACTCCGCCCATGATGCGTTACGACACCCGCGTATCGCATGGCTCCTCCCAGAGGCCTGGAGCTCAGAAGTGCAGGCCGAGGCCCACGAACGGGCCGCCCATCTTGTCCCGGTGCACCACGCCGTCCAGGTGGCCTCGATCATCCAGCAGCAACCCGCGCCAGCCCGCCCTCACCGTCATCGCGCCCATGTGCATCGCCAGGGCCGCCTGTCCATCCAGTTGCAAATGCGGCAGCGGTACCCACTGCAACCGGCCTTCCAAGTCGAACGGACCGAACAGGCACCGCTCGAACGACAACGCCAGGCTCGGGCCGATGAAGGTGATGTCCGGCGCTCGCGCCATGGCCACGCCCGCTTCCCACCTCATCCGGCCCCGTTCACTCGAGATGGGGGAGAACGTCAGGGCCACGTCCGCCAGCTGGATGTGGTCCTTTCCCTCCGAGCCGTCGTCCGTGTTCAGCGTCAGCGCCGTGAAGTGCGTGGACACACCCCAGCGCCGCTCCTCGATGCCCAGGTTGAACCCCACCGCTCCGCCGTTCTTGAGCGCGTTCGCCTCCACGCCCATCCGCACCATCACCGGATGGTTCCGCTCCTCCGGCTCCTGCGTCACCGGACGCGGGCGGTACCGGCGGTAATACGGAATGTACGCCCCAGACACGGGAATCCACGCCATGCCAGGCGTGAGGATGGGCCCTCGGGGACGCGGATCCTTGCCCCCTCCATCGCCGCTGCCGGGGTCCGGCGAGTCGTCCGGGTTCCGGCCCACCGGCGAGGCATCGTGGACCTTGGATTTCCCGCCGTTGACAGCGCTGCTGCCGTGCTCGTACGCGCGCCACCCTCCAGAGCCGCTCCCGGAAGAGCTGGAGCCCGAGGAGCGTGAGCCGCCGGATGAAGACGAGCCGGAGCCCGAGGAGCGCGAGCCTCCGGACGAGCTCGAGGACGAGCCGCCCGACTTGCCGAAGCGTGCCTCGGCCACGGTGGTGGTGAAGAAGCACCCGGCCGCCAGCGCGGCACACAGTGTCTGCTTGGGAGATGGCACGGGAGGCCTCCTGGGAATGCGGTTCCTCGCGGCTCCATCCAAGCACTTTTCCGGCGCGTCAGGCCGTCACTCCCTGGTGGGTGATGTCTGCACGACAGGGTGAGTGTCCATGTCAGGAATCCCGCCGTGGCGAGTGTCATCCGCCGCACGGCCGTGCCTCGCGCCGGGAGTGATAGCCTCCCCCCATGCTGTTCTTCGACCTGGAGGCCTATGCCCCTCCCGATGACCGCAACGCGAGCCTGAGCTCGCTCACCGTCAATCCCGCGCGTCCGGGACATCTGCTGCTGGGCGGGTGCTTCTTCAGCAAGCGCTTCGAGGATCCCATCCCCGACACTCCCGAGGTGCAGGGGCTCTGGCTCTGGAACTTCGAGTCCGAGGCTGCCCTGCTCGCAGCCATCAAGGCGCGCTTCGAGGAGGAATGGCGCCGCCAGCGCGAGGAGAAGGTCCGGGTGCTCGGCAAGCCGGCGGTGGACCTCGTCGTGTGTGGCGCGGGCATCTCCAAGTTCGACCTCCCGGCGCTCTACTGCCGCTCGCTCTTCAACGAGATCGCCAGCCCGGCCGAGCTGTTCGAGGTCTTCTTCAAGTCCCGCCCCATCGACCTCGCCAACGAGGCCAGCTTCCTCTTCCCCAAGGAGCCCATCCTCTATCCGAAGACCACCCGGGAGATGGCGGGGCGTCTGGGATTGCAGGAGCGCAAGGGCTCCAGCAAGGGCGTCTGGGAGAGCTACGAGAGCCGCGACTACGGCGCCATCGAGCAGCGGACCGAGCAGGAACTGCGCCTCGTGCTCGAAATCTACAAGCGTCTGCAGGCGAAGATCGTCCGGGCCTCCTCGTGAGCCGCTAGGTGACGGTGGTGACGGAGCGCACGGCTTCCACCACCACCTCGGGCTCCGTGAGCTGCGGGAAGTGTCCGCTCCGGCTCGCGAGCATCTGTCTTCCCCGGGGCGACAGGGCGGCCAGGCGCCGCTGGTGTTCCGCCCGTGCGGCGAGGGCCTCCTCCGGAGTGGCCCAGGCCATGGCGGGCCGGCCGCCCGTCACGACGGCCAGTGGGACGTCCGGAAAGGGGCCCGCCCGCTGGATGAGGCCGACGGTGCGCGAGACGTGTTCCGTCTCGCCGAGTTCATCCTTTCCGAGCAGCGCATCGAGCGTGCGTTGGGCGAAACGCTGAAAGCCGCTTCGATGGTTGGCCATGACACCGACATCCTCGGGCGCGGTGGCATCGAGCAGCACCACGCCTGAAACCTCCGCGGAGTAGGTCCGGGCGAAGAGATTGACGGCCAGGCCTCCGAGCGAATGACCCACCAGCACGTAGGGCGGAGCCAGTTGGGCGTGACGCAGGAGCGCACGGAGCGACTCGACGATGACGTCTCCCGTCTGCGGGACCACCGGCTTTCCACTGCCGCCGAGCCCCGGGCGGTTGTACGCGAAGACGGTTCCCAGCGCGGACAGTGGCTCCCATACCCTGAGCCATCCCTCGATGGGGCCGCCGGCTCCGTTGATGAGCACCAGGGTGGGGGAGCCCTGTCCCGCGATGAGATATTCGAGCTCCTGCCCCTGGATGCTGGCCTTCTGCTTCGGAGGAAGTGGCTTCATGTGGACGGGGGAGCGGTTCTCTCACGTTTCAGCGGCGGCTGACACGGCCGGAGGAACGCGAGCGGGTCCGCGCCGGGCCAGGCCTCGAACACCTTGACCGAGACATACAGGTGATGGCCGCGGGCGATCCGCTCCACGGCGGTGAAGCCCGCGGGGAGATCCTCGAACACGGCGCCCAGCCGCAGCATCGGTTCTCCGAAGCCGTCGCCCTCCTTCCACGCGGGGATGACCTTCCCATCGAGTCCCTTCACCAGGGGTCCATCCTCCGCGTTCAGCTCCTCCACCAGCGCCTCGAGCAGCCTGCCCCTGTCCTCCTGGACGTGCTGGCCCTTCCAGAGCTCGAAGACGCTCACCACCGGGTGGTGTGCATGGTCCAGCTCCGTCTCCACCCGCCCTCCCCGGGCGTAGATGAACTCGCCAATCGTGCGCGGCAGCGTGACGGTGTACTCGTGGTGCACGAACACCTGATGGCCGATGGCCCAGGCGTCCGGCGCCTTCTTCTCGGAGTAGCACGGCCAGTCATCCCAGGTGCCGGTGTCCTCGTTCCCCCTGAGCCCGTGCTTCTGGATGAAGAGGTCCAGCGGTGAGGGCCGCTCGGGTTCCTTCGTCGTCGAGGATGCCGCCTCGAACCAGACGCCATGGGCATCCAGCACCTCCTTCAGCTCGGCCGCTACCTGCGCCGCCTGCTCCTCCTGCTCGAACCGGCCCACGATGGTGTAGCTGCCGCTGTTGTTGCTCGCGAAGGCATTCCAGATGTGAATCTTCAAAGGTCGATCTCCTCGCTCCCAGGACTCGCGCCGGGAGCTACTCGGCGGGGCGCAGCTCCGCGTTCGCTCCGCCCTCGCGCAGGAACTTCACGGCCTGCTCGGCCCGGGCCCGGGTGAGCCGCTTCAACACCGCGTCCGGAATCCACTTCAACACCGTGGGGCCGTCGATGTATCCGCCGCGCCGCAGCTCCGTCAGCCGCCGCGCCACCTCCTTCGACGAGAACCCCGCCTCCAGAATCCAGACATCGAACAGCTTCCGCTCGAGCGGCGGATGCGAGGGCCTCAGCCAGCCCAGTGGATCCCCCGGGGACTGGTCCTCGGAGACCCGCACCGAGACCCGCAGGCCATGACGGCGCGCGATGCCCTCCACGGCCGTGTAGCCCGGGGCGAGGTCGAGATCCTGGAACACCGCGCCCAGCGTCAACACCGGCTCGCCGGGCCTGGAGTCATCCCTCCACGCGGGCTGCACGTCGAAGGGCGCCAGCGTCACCAGCGGCCCGTCATCCGCGTACAGCTCCTCGACCACGGCCGAGACCGTCCCGGCCTTCGTCTTCTTCGGCAGCGTTCCGTGCAGCTCGAAGAGGCTCACGATGCAGCCATGCGCGTGCCGGATGCGCGTCTCCACCTTCCCGCCCCGCACCCGCAGGTACTCCTCGTAGGAGTCCTGCAACGTCACCGTCCAAGGGTCGTGGAGGAACACCTGGTGGCCCGTGCTCCAGACGCGCAGCTCGCCCTGGTCCGCCAGGTCCGCCTCGCTCTGCGTGAGGCTGTACGTCTGCGTGAGGACCCGCAGCGGCGAGGGATTCTCCGGATCCTCGTGCCGCGGCCCGGGCGACCTGCGCCACCGCTCGTGCTCCTCGAGCACCTGGGACAGCTCGGCCGCCACTCGCGCGGCGAGCTCCTCGGTGGGGAACCGGCCCACGATGGTGTAGCTGCCGCTGTTGTTGCTCGCGAAGGCATTCCAGACGTGAATCCTCACGGCGTCCCTCCCGCGTACGTCTCCAGCCCGTACCCCGCCACGCGCGCGCAGCCCGGCAGCCGCGACGCAGAGCCCAGCTCCTCCCTCCGCTCGCGCCACACCGCCATCACGTCCGCCGCGTCCCCCACCGGAATCGCCACGTGGTGGAAGCTGCAGGGCATCACCTTCCGGTCGCTCGTCAGCACGAGGTAGTCCCTCCCCGCGCCGCAGTCCGTGCGCCGGAACAGCCTCGGCACTCCCTCCATCCGCTCGCCCCAGCAGACGTCCAGCTTCAGCTGGCACCGGCCCGCCAGCGCCCTGCCCAGCAGCTCCACCTTCCTCGCCAGCTCGCCCGCTTGCACGGGGGACAGGTGCAGCGCCCGGTCCACGCCGTTGTAACTGAGCAGCAGCACGTCCTGGCACCCGCGCGACACCAGCTCCAGCACCACCGTCTCCAGCGATGCGAGCCGCTCGGGTGTCACCAGGTAGTTGACGCCGAAGCGTGCCCCCGCGTCCGCCAGTTCCTCCACCTTCCGCCGCCAGTCATTGTCCTCGTAGAGCGACAGCCGGCACTGCCCGTAGCGTCCCCGGACGGCCGCCAGCCGGCGCGCGGTGAGCGCCAGCCCATTGGTGGTGAAGCTCACCGCCAGGGGCGTCTCGTCATACAGCCGGCACACCAGCTCCTCGAAGCGGGGGAACACCCACGGCTCGCCCCCTCCGAAGGCCACCTCCAACACCCCCGCCTCCGCCAGCCCCGCCAGCACCTGGAAGGCCTCGTCCGCCGTCCAGGCGCTCTTCGCCTCCAGGTCCCGCGAGCAGAAGGTGCATGCCAGGTTGCAGCGGTTGGTGATGCCGAACTGGAGTGCCCTCGGCGCGCGCTGGCGCAGGTGCGCCGTCTCCGGCCCCTCGCACAGCGCGTTCATCCCGCTGTCCCGATCGAAGAGCAGCAACGCTCCATCCATCGGGAAGCGCCGCAGGCGGGCGAGCGCTGGCGGGACGGGGAGGTGCTCGAAGGAGGGGCGGGTGGCTTCGGACATGGCGGGGCGCTGACGCCGGGCGGGCGGCGGTCCTGACGCTCTCTCCCGGCAGGGCCCCGCTCCTCGGGTCAGGGGCGAGGATACCGGAGGTGCCCGCCCGTGGGCGGCCGAGGCGCCGGGTGTCTTCCCCTGCTCGCGTCGCGTGGGCGGTCGTGCGAGCATGCCCGGGTGGTGGTTCGAGACGAGGCCCGGCGATGACGATTCGCGCCAAGGTGTTCCTGTTCGCCTTGTTGGCGGTCGGGCTCGTGTGCCTCATGGGCGCCTACCTCTATGCCGGGGCCCAGAAGGGCCAGTACATCCGCGAGCAGCTCACCGCCATCCAGGAGCAGCGCGACTCCTACGAGCGGCTGCATTCGCTCGCCTGGCCCTACCTGAACATGCTGGCCCAGACGCGGCGGGTGGAGGGCAGCACCATGCTCGCGCAGCGCGAGCTGATGCAGAAGGTGGACTCGGAGCTGGCGCTGCTCGAGGACAGCCTGGTGCGCGAGGAACGGTGGCTGGGCGACAGGTCCGAGGAGAACGAGCGGCAGCAGCAACGGGAGCTCCGCGAGGCCCTGCGGCAATGGTCGGAGTGGGCGGCGGACCGGGTGCGCGCCCTCCCCGAGGGCTCCTCGGTGGGCTCCACGTTGGAGTGGTTGCTGTACTCCCAGTTCGAGCAGACCGTGGGCCAGCGCATCAAGGACATGCAGGATGCCGAGAAGGCCGAAATGGACGAGCTGCGGCGCCGCTGGGACGACAACGTCCAGCTCACCCGGCAACTGGCGCTCGTCTTTCCCGCCATCTGCCTCGTGCTCGTGCTGGCGCTCGCCTTCGCCATCCTCACCCCCCTGCAGCGCTCGCTCCGCGGGCTCATGGCCGTGGCCGAGCGCATCGGACGGGGGGACTTCGACATCCAGCTTCCCGCGGCGGGCCATGACGAGCTGGGCCGGCTCACGCATGCCTTCGACCGGATGGCGCGCGAGCTGCGCGAGTCGCTCGAGGAGAAGCAGCGCCTCACCCGCGCCGAGGCCGAGGCCTCCGAGCGCGAGGCCCGCCGCTACAACGCCCTGCTGGAGGACACGGTGCGCACCCGCACCGCCGAGCTCGCCGAGGCCAATGTCCGCCTCCAGGACAGCCTCCAGCAGCTCCAGTCCGCCCAGGAGCAACTGCTCTTCGCGGACCGGCTCGCCTCCGTGGGACGGCTCGCCGCGGGCGTGGGCCATGAAATCAACAACCCGCTCGCCTACATCCTCAGCAACCTGCGCTACGTCCACCAGGAGTTGAAGGAGCAGTCCGGCGCTCCCTCCCCGGAGGCCCGCGAGGAGATGATCTCCGCGCTCTCCGAGGCCAGCGAGGGCGCCGAGCGCGTGCGCCTCATCGTGCAGGACCTCCGGTCAATGGCACGGCCGGATGACGTGGCGCTCGGCCCGGTGGACCTGGCCGAGGTGGTGCGCGGCTCGGCCAAGATGGCCCGGCACGAGGTGCGGGACAAGGCCCGCCTGGTGGAGGACTGTGGCGGCGTGCCTCCCGTGCAGGCCAACGCGGCGCGTCTGGGGCAGGTGTTCCTCAACCTCATCATCAACGCGGCGCACGCCATCCCGCCGGGCCAGGTGCAGGAGAACGAGATTCGCGTGGCGGCCCGGCTCTCCGCCCCGGATCGCGTCACCGTGGAGGTGCGCGACACCGGCGCCGGCATCTCCCCCGAGAACCTGCGGCGCATCTTCGATCCCTTCTTCACCACCAAGCCCATCGGCGTGGGCACGGGGCTGGGGCTGTCGGTGTGCCACCGCATCATCACCGCGCTCGGCGGAGAGATTCGCGTGGAGAGCGAGCCGGGCCGCGGCACCTGCTTCTTCATCACCCTGCCCGTGGCCGAGAGCTCCGGGGACGCCGGACCGCCATCTTCTGGCCAGTCCGCCGCCTGAGCTGTCCAACGCCGGACGTCCGGCGAATGCAAGGGGTTGGCGAACGCGGGATGTTCACCATCTTGGGCTCGCAAGTCATCCGACATTCAGGAGGAGGACCGGATGCCACCGCGTGGAGTGAAGAGCCCGAAGCGTCAGCGTCAGTACTCGAAGATCAAACAGTCCGCGCGCAAGCGTGGCGCCAGCACGGGCCGGGCCGAGGAGCTCGCCGCCCGCGTCGTCAACAAGCAGCGCAGCAAGGCCGGTGAGACGAAGGGCACCTCCAAGCGCTCGGCGAAGAAGACGTCCGCGAAGAGCTCCTCGCGCCGGGCGAAGCCGGCTCGCAGCACGCGCAGCTCCGGAGCCAAGTCCCGCAGCCGCACCACCGCCGCGAAGTCCCGGCGCAAGCCGGGCAGCTCGTCCAGCTCGCGCTCCCGCTCGTCCGGCACGCGCAGCCGTTCCCGTTCCTCCTCTCGCTCGAAGAAGTAGACACCTCAGCGGCCCATGGCTGACTGGTACACCCGAGCGAGCGCCCGGGCCTCATTGGCCACGCCGAAGCGGGCCCGGGCTTCCTCGGCGGCGTTGAGTCCCACCTGCCTTGCCTGCTCCGGCTCGTGCAGCAGCTGGCGGAGCAGCTCGCTCAGTTCGGCCACGTTGCCCGGCTCGAAGAGGAAGCCGGTGCGGCCGTGCTCGATGAAGGAGGGCACGTGCGGCAGCCGGCTCATCACCGTGCAGCAGCCACACGCCATCGCCTCCAGCATCACCATGGAGAAGGATTCGAAGTGCGTGGGGTTCACCAGCACGCTCAATCCCTGGTACCAGGGCACCACCGGGCGCTGCTCCCCGGCCAGCACCAGCCGCCCGCCCGTTTTGACGCGCAGCTGTTCGGCCCAGGCCTGGTCCCGTCCCTTGGCCAGCCCCACGAGCACCGGCGTCCACTCGGACGCGGGGAGCTCGGGCAGCAGCGGGGTGAGGGCCTCGACGAAGTCTCCCTGGCCCTTGCTGGGACGGATGCGGCCCACCACGCCGATTCCCCGCCGGCCGCCGAGCCCCAGCGCCTTCCACGCCGCGTCCCGGTCCACCGGTGGCGTGAAGCGCTCCAGGTCCACGCCGTGCGGCACCAGCTGCGAGGGCCTCCCCATCCACTCGGCGCTCTGCGCGTTGAGCGTGACGAGCTGCTCGGCGAAGCGGGTGAGGAATCGCGTGAAGCGGCCCGGGGGGTTGCCTCCGTGGCGCGTGTAGACGAGCCGCACCTCCCGGCCCATCCACCGCAGCAGCAGCCCGGCCAGCAGCTCGTTGTTCCGGTGCGCGTGCCACACCACCGGCTCCTGGCGGATGCGCCGCCACAGCTCGCTCCAGGCGATGCGCGGCACGTCCTCCTCCAGGTTGCCTCCCACCGCCCGCGTCTCCATCAACCGCGCCAGCTCGGTGACGATGCGCTCGGTGTGCGCGGTGACGCCCGTGCGGCGCCGATGGAAGTGCGGATGGACGACGAGCAAGGCGCCACCGTCTGTACTCCACTCCCGCTCCGCCCGCATCTGATTCTGTCCGAGGAGCACATGGGGCTCTTCGCTGATCGCACGCATGGAGAGCGGCCGGGCCCGGGTCTCCGCGCGTGCCGCCGTGAAGAAGGACCCGAGTTCAGAGGTTGACTCCAGGAAGTTACCTCCGGAGTCATCATGGATCGTACGGGCAGTGCAGACCTTCCCCTCCACTCGGGCCGCGTG
This sequence comes from Archangium sp. Cb G35, assembly GCF_001896145.1. Lineage (NCBI taxonomy): Bacteria > Pseudomonadati > Myxococcota > Myxococcia > Myxococcales > Archangiaceae > Archangium > Archangium sp. Cb G35. Next base: position 174,407 of record NZ_MPOI01000002.1, on the reverse strand, counting down.
CCGGACTGGCTCGCCGAGCGCATGGCGCGCATGAGCCGCGTCCTCGTGGAGGCGCTCGTGCTCCACTACGGCCGTCACGAAGTCCTCCGCCGGCTCGCCCACCCCTTCTGGTTCCAATCCCTCGGCGCCGTCATGGGCATGGACTGGCACTCCTCGGGCGTCACCACCACCGTGCTCGGCGCCCTCAAGCGCGGCCTCACCCCCGGTGGCCGGCAGCTCGGGCTCTACGTCGTCGGCGGCAAGGGCCTCCAGGCGCGCCGCACCCCCGACGAACTGCGCATCATCGGCGACCGGGTGGGCATCGACGCCGAGGCGCTGATCCGCGTCAGCCGTCTGGCCGCCAAGGTGGACAGCGCCGCCGTGCAGGACGGCTTCGAGTTGTATGCCCACAGCCTCATCCTCTCGGACGACAACGCGTGGGCCGTGGTTCAGCAGGGAATGAACGCCGACGCCCGCCAGGCCCGGCGCTACCACTGGCTCTCCGAGGGCCTGGGCAGTTTCGTGGAATCGCCCCACGCCGCCATCGAGGGACCCAACCAGGGCGTCATCCTCAACCTCACCGACAGACGTGCCTCGCGGGCCCGCGCCGCGCAGGTGGAGCTCGTCTCCCAGGGGCCCGACGTGGTGCTGGGCGCCCTGCGCAAGCTGCGTCCCCAGCCCACGCCCGAGCCCGTGCCCTTCACCCCTCCACTGCCCCACCTTCACATGCCCGTGCACGAGGAGGTGACGCGCGATGACGTGGTGCTGCGCCGGCTCCACGGCACGCTGGCCGCCGCGGCCGAGCAGGGCCCTCGCGACTTCGCGGAGCTGCTCCTCACGCCCAATGTGGGCGCGCGTACCGTGGCGGCGCTGGCCAGCGTGGCCGAGGTCATTCACGGCACTCCCTCGCGCTTCACGGATCCGGCGCGTTTCGCCTTCGCCCAGGGCGGCAAGGACCGGCAGCCCTTCCCGGTGCGGTTGGATGTGTATGACGAAACGCTGCGTGTGCTGCGTTTGGCGGTGGACGCGGCGAAGCTCGGCAATGACGAGCGGCTCCATGCCATCCGCGAGCTGGACCGTCAGGCGCGGCGGCTCGAGTCCGTGGTCTCCGCGGCTGCCTCGGGTGCTTCCTTCGAGGCGCTCGTCCAGGAGGGGTGGAAGGACGTCACCGAGTTGTTGCCCACCGACGCGCCCCCGCGCCGGCCCACGGGACGCCCTGGCTGGCGGCGCCGTGTGGCCCGGAAACAGCTGGAACTGCCGGGCATGGACGAGGAGACGAAGGGCGACTCCTTGCTTCCCTCCCGATAGGCACTCCGGGTGGTTTCATTCCAACACTCCAGGTAAACAAACGCCGGCGCTTGCTCCATCGGAGAGCGAGGGGCCGAGCCAGGGCGGGGACGCGTACGGTGGCGGACAACTGTTGGGTTCCAGGGCGGGAGGGAGCGGCGGGCGGGAGGGGAGATGGCGGTAATCTGTCTGGTGGCGCCTGCCCCCCCCAGGCGAGTAGGGAGCCCTCATCGTGCCGAGCAGCAGCCACTCCGCCCCGCGACTGGGGACCCAGGACAAGCGGGCTTTTCCTCCCCGGTTGGATGGACGGGTGCTGGTGGTCGACGACACGGAGGCCAAGCGCTACCTCATCGCCCACACGTTGCGCATGGCGGGCATGGAGGTGGTGGAGGCGGCCAACGGCAAGATGGCCCTGGCCGCGGCCCTGTCCGGTCCGGACGTGGTGGTGTTGGACGTGCGCCTGCCGGACATGAGTGGCTTCGAGGTGTGCCGCCGCCTCAAGGAGGACCCCGCCACCTCCGCCATCCCCATCCTCTACATCTCCGCCCTGCTGCAGGACTCGGAGCTGGAGGAGCGGCTCTTCGACGACGGCGCGGACGGCTACATCCCCCAGCCCATCGAGTCGCGGCACCTGGTGGCGCAGACGTGGGCCCTCGTCCGCATGCGCCGGGCGGAGCAGGCCCGCCAGCGCGAGCGCGAGGAAGCCCAGGCCGAGCAGGCCCGCCTGCGGCGAGAGCTGGAGCGCACCCAGGCCCGCGCGCGCCGGCTCACCGAGTCCGGTCTCGTGGGCATCCTCTATTGGGACCTGGATGGCTCCGTGCTCGAGGCCAATGATCTCTTCCTGGCGATGGTGGGCTACACGCGCGAGGACCTGGCGCGGGGTCTCATCGACTGGCGGAAGATGACGCCGCCGGAGTGGGATGCGCCGGATGCGTGGGGCATCGAGAAGCTGCGCGCCCAGGGCTTCAGCGGGCTGTACGAGAAGCAATTCGTGCGCAAGGACGGCTCGCGGCTGGACGTGATGCTGGGGTCGGCCTCCTTCGACGCCGAGCCCCAGCGCGGCGTGACGATGGTGGTGGACCTCTCCGAGCGCCGCGAGGCCGAGCGCCAGCTCAATCACCTCATGGTGGAGCTGGGGCAGAGCGAGGCCCGGCTGCGGCTGGCGCTCGACTCGGCCGAGCTGGGCGCGTGGAGCTACGACCTGGCCACCGGCCAGCACCACTGGGACGCGCGCGCCAAGGAGCTGTTCGGCCTGCCGCCGGACGCGCCGGTGGACGTGTCGGTGTGGCGGGAGGCGACGCACCCGGACGACCGGGACGAGGTGTCGGCGGGCGTCCGGCGCGCGTTGGCCGGAGAGGGCGGGGGCTCGTTCTCGGCCGAGTACCGGACGGTGGGCCCGCGGGACGGGGTGTTGCGGTGGATTGCCTCGCGGGGCCGGGTGCTCTTCGGCGCGGATGGGCAGGTCACGTGCCTGTCGGGCACCTACCTGGACATCACCGAGCGCAAGCTGAACGAGCAGCGCGCCACGGAGCTCCAGGCCACCACCGCCGCCTTCGCGCACGCGCTCACCCCCGAGCAGGTGGGCGCCGCGCTGGTGGAGCACGGGCTGAAGTCGCTGGATGCCTACGCGGGAGCCCTCTGCCTGGTGGATGGCGAGTGGTTGCGCACGTTCCGCTCCTTCGGCTACCCGGCCCACCTGGTCCGGGACCTGGGGGTCCTCCCGCTCCGCGTGCGCACCCCCTTCTCCGTGGCCATCCACGAGGGGCGCTCCGTGGCGTTGCAGGCCACCGAGTCCCTGGCACGGGAGTGGCCCGAGTTCGCCGGGATGGTGCAGGGCAGCCGCAGCCGCACCTGGCTGGGCGTGCCCATGAAGGTGGGGGCGCGGGTGGTGGGGGTCCTGACGCTGAGCTTCTCCCTGTTGCGCCGTTTCAGCGTGCGGGACCTGGCATACATGGAGTCGCTCTGCGGGCTGTGCGGCCTGGCGCTGGAGCGCGCCCGGCTCTACGAGGAGGAGCGGCGGGCGAAGGACGAGGCCCGGCAGCGTTCCGAGCTGGAGCAGCAGTACCTGGGCGTGGTGAGCCATGACTTGCGCAACCCCCTGGCCTCCATCTCGCTGGGCGCGCGCACGTTGCAACGCCTGGAGCGGCCGGCTCCGGAGACGGTGTTGCGCACGGCCGGACGCATCGCGAACAGCGCGGACACCATGGGGCGCATGGTGTCGGATCTGCTGGACTTCACGCGCGGGCGGCTGGGCGGGGGCCTGCCCATGGAGCGCACGCGCAACGACCTGGTGCTGCTGTGCCAGGAGGTCATCGGCGAGTTCGAGGTGACGCACCCGGACCGGCGCATCCTCCTGGAGGGAGACGCGCGCTGCGAGGGATGGTGGGACGGTGAGCGCATGCGCCAGGTGCTCTCCAACCTGTTGTCCAACGCGCTGCGGCACTCGCGGCCGGGGACGCCGGTGTCCGTGCGGGCGCTCGGGTTGGACGGCGAGGTGGAGCTGGCGGTGTCCAACGAGGGCGAGCCGATTCCGGCCGAGCTGCTGCCGGTGCTCTTCGAGCCGTTCCGCCGGGGCCTGTCGGGGTTCCGTCCGGCGGGCAGTCTGGGGCTGGGGCTCTTCATCGTGCACCAGGTGGTGATGGGCCACGGCGGCCGGGTGGAGGTGGGCACGGGCGTGGAGGGCACCACCTTCCGCGTGCGCGTGCCCCGGGGCGCCCTGTCCGGAGAGCGGAGCGCCACGGGCGCGGCCGATGCGTGAGATGGCGGACAGCCATCGCCTCCCTTCCTGAGCGCGGGAGGGGCCATTCGTGGCAGACATGCGGGATACCCGCTCCCCCCGGCGGGTGAGCAGGGAGTTCCCCATCGTGTCGAGCAGCGGCCCCTCCGCCCCCTCTCCGCGCCCCGAGTCGCGGGAGACGGCTTCCCCCTTCCGGATGGAGGGGCGGGTGCTGGTGGTGGATGATACGGAAGCCAAGCGGTACTTCATCGTCAAGACGCTGCGCCGCGCGGGCATGGAGGTATTGGAGGCGGCCAGCGGGCAGGAGGCGCTCACCGCGGCGGCGCTCAAACCAGACGTGGTGGTGCTGGACGTGCGCCTGCCGGACATGAGCGGCTTCGAGGTGTGCCGCCGCCTCAAGGAGGACCCCTCCACCTCCGCGCTCGCCATCCTCTATGTCTCCTCCATGCTGCGCGACGAGGAGCTGGAGGCGCGGCTCTTCGAGGACGGCGCGGACGGCTACATTCCCCAGCCCCTCGAGCCCCGGCACCTGGTGGCGCAGACGTGGGCCCTCGTCCGCATGCGCCGGGCGGAGCAGGCCCGCCACCGTGAGCGCGAGGAGTCCCAGGCCGAGCAGGCCCGCCTGCAACGGGAGTTGGAGCGCTCGCAGGCCCGCGCGCGCCGGCTCACCGAGTCCGGCGTGGTGGGCACCTTCTACTGGGACCTGGACGGCTCCGTCCTCGACGCCAACGACACCTTCCTGGAGATGGTGGGCTACACGCGCGAGGAGCTGGAGCGGGGCCTGCTCGACTGGCGGAAGATGACGCCGCCGGAGTGGCGGGAGCAGGACCAGCGCAACGTCCGGGCCGTGCTCGAGCATGGTGTATCCGGGTTGATGGAGAAGCAGTACCTGCGCAAGAACGGCACGCGGGTGGATGTGATTCGCGGGGCCGCGGCTTTCGAGAGCGAGCCCCACCGGGGTGTGGGGGTGGTGGTGGACATCTCCGCGCGCCGCGAGGCCGAGCGCCGGCTGGCCCTGCTCATGGCGGAGCTGGAGTCCAAGGAGCGGCTGCTGCACGCGGTGCTCCAGCAGATGCCCACCGGCATCTTCATCACCGAGGCCTCCACGGGGCGCACGCTGCTGACGAACGAGCGGATGGCCACCCTGCTCGGCACTGCCCCGAGGCTGAACCTCGGAGAGATGCGCATGCACCTCATGGAGTACCCGGACGGCAGGCCCTGCTCGCGCGAGGAGCTGCCGCTGCTCCGCGCCATGCGCGAGGGCCGGGATGTGATGGAGGAGCTCGTCGTGCGGCGCGAGGACGGCTCGACCCGGTTCAGCTGGACGTGTGCCTCGCCGGTGCGGGATGCACGGGGGGAGATCGTCGCGGGCGTGCTGACGATGGAGGACATCACCGAGCGCAAGGCCACCCAGGAGTCCCTGCGGCTGAGCGAGGAGCGGTTGCGCCTGGCGATGGACTCGGCCGCGCTCGGGGTGTGGTCCTACGACCCCGCCAGGGACGAACTGGAGTGGGACGCGCGGACGCGGGAGCTGTTCGGCCTGGCCCCCGGTGCGCCCGTGGACCTGGGCGTGTGGCTGGAGCGCGTGCATCCGGACGATCGCGAGCGGATGGAGGCCATGGTCCGGCGGGGCTTCGCCGACGCGGACGGCGGCGTGGGCGACTTCGAGTACCGGGCCATGGGCGGGGAAGGCGTGCTGCGGTGGCTGTCGGGACGGGGCCGGGTGCACATGGGCACGGACAGGAAGGTCCGGCACATGGGCACCGTGCTGGACATCACCGAGCGCAAGCTGGCCGAGCAGCATGCCGAGGCGCTCCTGGCGACGACGGCCACCTTCTCGCACGCGCTCACGCCCCAGCAGGTGGCGGATGCGCTGGTGGCGCATGGGCTGAAGTCCCTGGATGCCTGCTCGGGCTCCGTCACGATGGTGGTGGACGAGACGCTGGTGGTGCTCGGGGCCGTCGGGTACCCGGAGACGGCGCTGCGCGAGTTCCGCACCGTGCCGCTCGCCCGGCGCATCCCCATCACGGAGGTGGTGCGCACGGGGCATGCGGTGTGGACTGAATCCTCCGAGGTGCTCGAGCGGGACTGGCCGGACATGGCCCGGTGGGTGCGGGACAGCCAGAGCCGGAGCCGCTCGTGGGGCTCGCTGCCGCTGATGAGCGAGGGGCGGGTGATGGGGGTGTTGGGGTTGAGCTTCCCCACGCCGAGGCGCTTCGGCGCGCGGGAGAAGGCGCACCTGGAGTCGCTCTGCCGGCTGGGCGCGAAGGCGCTGGAGCGGGCGCGGCTCTACGACGATGCGCGGCACCGGTCCGAGCAGGAGCAGCAATTCCTTGGCGTGGTGAGCCATGATTTGCGCAATCCCTTGCAGGCCATCTCGTTGGGGGCGCGCACGCTGCAGCGGATGGAGCGGCCGACGCCCGAGGCGTTGTTCCGGATGACGGGGCGCATCGCGAACAGCGCGGACACCATGGGGCGGATGATCTCCGACCTGCTGGACTTCACGCGGGGGCGGCTGGGCGGAGGCATTCCGCTGGAGCGCACGCACAACGACCTGGTGCGGTTGTGCCGGGAGGTCATCGACGAGTTCTCGGTGACGCACCCGAGCAGCGACATCCGCCTGGAGGGGGACGCGCTGTGCGAGGGGTGGTGGGACGGGCCGCGCCTGCGCCAGGTGCTCTCCAACCTGCTGTCCAACGCGTTGAGGCACGCGCGCCCGGGGAGCGAGGTGGTGGTGCGGGTGCACGGGCTGGACGGCGAGGTGTTACTGACGGTGTCCAACGAGGGCGAGCCGATTCCGGCCGAGTTGTTGCCGGTGCTCTTCGAGCCGTTCCGCCGGGGGATTTCGAAGTTCCGCCCGGCGGGCAGCCTGGGGCTGGGGCTCTTCATCGTGCACCAGGTGGTGACGGCCCACGGCGGCCGGATGGAGGTGGGCTCGGCCGAGGGCGTCACCTCCTTCACGGCGCGGATGCCGCGCGGGGCGTAGTCCGGAGGCCCACAGTGCGGTCTGCACGGAAAGTGCCCGGCCGGGCAGGGAGACGTCACGTTCCACGACATGACATGGGAGGTTGGCAACGTCTCGACAGAGGGTTACTATTCAGGTAGGGTGCTTCGCATGCGATACGACCGGAAGGTGGTCGCCTACCATGGCTGTGATTCGAGCGTTGCCGAGCGGCTCCTGACTGGGGAGTCGTTCAAGCTCAGCCAGAACACGTATGACTGGCTGGGGGATGGCATCTACTTCTGGGAGTACGGCGCCGGCCGTGCGCTCCAGTTCGCCCAGGAGCAGGTGGCACGGGGCAGGGTCCAGACGCCGGCCTGCGTGGGCGCGTTGATTCAGCTCGGCAAGTGTTTTGATCTGCTGGATACCCGCTTCACACGTGAGTTGGCGGCGGCCTACGATCCTTGGACGAAGCGCTATGCGTCCGAGGCGCTGCCATTGCCGCAGAACGCCGGACAGGCCCCGGACTTCAAGCTACGTCTCCTGGATCGCTCGGTACTCAATTGGTACCTGCGCCTATCCGATAGGCGGGGCGATCGCTTCGATACCGTGCGCTGCGGATTCCCGGAGGGTGGGCCGATCTATCCAGGCTCCGGGATTCTCGAGCAGACCCACATTCAACTGACGGTGCGCAACCCAGGTTGCATCCTCGGGGTGTTCCGTCTCAACGCGGAGACAGTATGAGCAGACACTCCATCAGCAAGGCACGCAGGCTGCGCACCATCACTACCCTGCCACCCCACGCGAATGCCGAGAACCACAAGCACATCATGGAGAAGCTCAGGACCATGACGCAGGCGGAGTTCTTCCAATCCCTGGTGGATGCGGGCATCTACACGCCCAAGGGCCGGCTCACCCGGCGATACGCGGGAGCCATCGACTTGTATCCCGTCCTGACCCCCGAGCAGATGGGGATTGCTCCGGCCACGAAGGCCATCCAGTCGCCCCGGCGGACCTCCGCGAAGACGGCCGCGCGCAAGTCCACCCGTGCTCCCCGCCGGAAGTCCGCGAAGGACTCCCGGCGGTAGCTCACTCCGGCTGTTTTACCTGCCCGGCGCGCGCCGCAGCGGGAGGAACTCGGGCCGCCACATCTCCGCCTCGAGCAGGCTTTCCAGGTCCTCGGGCAGCTTGCGCGTGGCCACTTCCTCCTTCATCGCCTGCCGCATCACGGCGATGGCCACCTGACGGCTCGCCGCGCGCAACCGGTCCATGCGCGGGTACAGCGCGCCCTGCGCCAGCCGCGCCCCGTCCGTGTAGTCCGCCAGCGCCAGCGACGCCGCCGTCAGCATCCCGTCCGTTACCCGCTTCGCCCTCGACAGCAGCACGCCCAGCCCCAGCCCCGGGAAGATGAACGCGTTGTTGCCCTGGCCCACCGGGTGCGGCGCCCCGTCCCACTCCACGTCCTCGAAGGGGCTGCCCGTGGCCACCAGCGCCTTGCCCTGCGTCCACTTGTAGATGTCCGCCGGCACCGCCTCGCTGTTCGCCGTCGGGTTGCTCAGCGCGAACACCACCGGGTACGCCGTGTTCTCCGCCACCGCCTTCACCACGTCCTCGCCAAACGCCGCCCGCTGCCCGCTCAGCCCCAGCAGCACCGTCACCTTCGCCTCCCGCGCCGTCTCCAGCAGGCTGGGAATCGAGCCCTGAATCTTCCACCCCGCCACGCGCGCGGGCTCGTGCGCGAACTCCAGCTTGTACGGCTCCAATCCCTTGCGGTCCTTCAGGATGAGGCCCTTGGAGTCAATCAGGTAGATGCGCTCGCGCGCCTGCTGCGTGCTCATCCCCTCGCGCTCCATGCCACGCACAATCTGCCTCGCCACGCCCACGCCACCGGCGCCCGCGCCGTGCACCAGGTACACCTGCTGGCCGAGCGTCGTCTGGCTGCGCCGCGTGGCCGACAGCAGGCCCGCCAGCACCACCGCGCCCGTGCCCTGGATGTCGTCGTTGAGCGAGGGCAGCACGTCCCGGTAGCGCTCCAGCACGTCGAAGGCCTTCTGCTTGCTGAAGTCCTCCCACTGCACCAGCACGTTGGGGAAGCGCTTCTTGAGCGCCGTCACGAAGGCGTGGATGAAGTCGTCGTACTCCTTGCCCTCCATGCGCGGACGCTTCACGCCCAGGTAGAGCGGGTCATCCAACAGCTCCTTGCGGTTGGTGCCCACGTCCAGCTCCACCGGCAGCGTCACCGCCGGGTCGATTCCCGCCGCGGCCGTGTACAACGACAGCTTGCCGATGCAGATGGCCAGGCCGCCGAAGCCCTGGTCTCCAATGCCCAGAATGCCCTCGTTGTCCGTGGCGACAATCAATTGCACGTCCGGGAAGGGCGTGTTCGCCAGCAGCGAGTCGATTTCGCCGATGTTCTCCGGGCTCACCACCAGCCCGCGCGGATAGCGGTAGATGCGGCTGAACTGCTCCACCGCCTGCGCCACCACCGGGGTGTAGATGATGGGCATCATCTCCTCGATGTGCCGGTTGAGCAGCGCGTAGAAGAGCACCTCGCTGCGGTCCTGCAGCGCGCGCAGGAAGACGTGCTTGTCCAGGTCCGAGCGGAAGGAGCGGAAGTTGGCGTAGGAGCGCTCAATCTGCTCGTCCAGCGAGGAGACGTGCGTGGGCAGCAGGCCCAGCAGGCCGAACTCGCGCCGCTCCTCCAGGCTGAAGGAGGTGCCCTTGTTGAGCAGGGGCAGGCGGGTGAGCATCAGCCCCTCCAGGTGCGTCTCCAGGTAGGGGCGGCCGTTCGCGTCGAGCTTCTTCTCGTACTGTTTCATGGGGGAAATTCGTGTCGTAAAAGGGGGGGCGCTCCCTTAACGGCTCGCCCTCGCCCTCAACAAGGCCCCCCATCAGGCAGGCATAAGCGACGGTTCGTCCCTCCATGCGGCCCGTGTACGCCGCTCCGCGCCAACGCGTCGCGTCAACCGCACCCCACCTCACGGGTCGTCAAGGATATTCCCCCGTGGAAGGGGGGCTGGCGGCCCGCCTGGTGCGGGAGCGGTTTCACACGTGGAACTGGCCTCGGGAGGGGGGCGCTGGTTCAATCCGCGCCCCGGGTCTCCGTCCGCCGCGACTGGCAGAGGATCGATGAACGCACGTGTCTGGAAGATTGCCCCCCTGCTGTTCGGCTCGGGCTTCTGCTCCCTGGTGTATCAGACGGCATGGCAGCGCGAGCTGCGCCTCATCTTCGGAGCCTCGACGGCGGCGTCGGCCGCGGTGCTGGCCATCTTCATGGGCGGGCTGGGCCTGGGCGGTGCGCTGTTGGGGGGGCGGGTGGACCGGGAGAAGCGCCCGCTGGGCTTCTACGCCAACCTGGAGCTGCTCATCGCCCTGAGCGCGGCGCTGACGCCCCTGCTGGTGTTGCTGGCGCGCGCCGTCTACACGGGCCTGGGTGGCTCCGTGTCCATGGGGCTGGGGCTCGGCTCGGTGGTGCGGCTGGTGCTCTCCGCGCTGGTGCTGGCGGTGCCCACGCTGCTGATGGGAGGCACGCTGCCGGCGGTGGCGCGCGCGGCCGAGACGGCGGAGGACGTGCGGCGCCGGGCGGTGGCGGTCCTCTACGGCGTCAACACGCTGGGCGCGGTGGCGGGCGCGGCGGCCTCCACCTTCCTCCTCTTCGAGGTGTTCGGCACCCGGAGCACCCTGTGGCTGGCGGCCCTCCTCAACGTGCTCGTGGCGCTGGTGGCCCGCACGGTGGACCGGACCCTGCCGGAGCAGGAGGTGGCCGCGGCCCCCGCCGCCGGGGAGTCCACGCCGGCCACCGCGCTGCCGCCGCGCCGCTTCGTGCTGGGCGCCGCGGCGCTGGTGGGCTTCGCCTTCTTCCTCATGGAGATGGTGTGGTACCGGATGCTGGGGCCGCTGCTGGGCGGCTCCACCTTCACTTTCGGCCTCATCCTGGTGGTGGCGCTGGCGGGCATCGGCCTGGGCGGCGCGGCGTACGCGGCGTGGGGCCAGCAGCGCCCGGCCACCCTGCGCGGTTTCGCGCTGACGTGCCTCCTGGAGGCGATGCTGCTCGCCGTGCCCCTGGCGCTGGGGGACCGGGTGGCGGTGCTCGCCTCCCTGGTGCGGCCGATGTCCGTCTTCGGCTTCGGCGGGCTGGTGCTGAGCTGGGCCGTCATCGCCGTGCTGGTGGTGCTGCCGGCCGCCTTCATCTCCGGTGTGCAGTTCCCCCTGCTGCTGGCGCTGCTGGGCCGCGGTGGAGATGACGTGGGCCGCCAGGTGGGCCAGGCGTATGCGTGGAACACGGTGGGCTCCATCGTGGGCTCGCTGGCGGGAGGCTTCGGCCTGCTGCCGCTGCTGTCCGCCCCGGGCGTGTGGCGGCTGGTGGGCGCGGTGCTGGTGGGCCTGGGGCTCGTCGCGGTGGTGCTGTCGCTGCGCCAGGAGCCGCCGTCGCCCGTGCGCATGGTGCCGCCCCTGGCCACGGCCGTGGTGGCCGCCCTGCTGCTCACCTCCGTGGGGCCCACCGCCGCCTGGCGCCACAGCTCCATCGGCGCCGGACGCGACAGGTTCGAGGCCTCCGACATCAACGGCATGCGCGGCTGGCTCGCCGACTCGCGGAAGTGGCTGCTGTGGGAGACGGACGGCGTGGAGAGCAGCGTGGGCGTGCTGGGCGCCTACGGCCTGTCCTTCATCGTCAACGGCAAGTCGGACGGCAACAGCATCGGCGACTCGGGCACCCAGGTGATGGGCGGCCTCATCGGCGCGCTGGCCCACCCCAACCCCCGCCGCTCGCTGGTGGTGGGCCTGGGTACCGGCAGCACCGCCGGCTGGCTCGGCGCCGTGCCGGAGATGGAGCGCGTGGACGCGGTGGAGATCGAACCCGCCATCCTCCCCTTCGCGCGCATGTGCGAGGCCGTCAACGAGCGGGTGCTCGACAACCCCAAGGTGAAGGTGCACCTGGACGACGCCCGCGAGGTGCTGCTGGCCTCCAAGGAGTCCTACGACATCATCTTCTCCGAGCCCTCCAATCCCTACCGGGCCGGCATCTCCAGCCTCTTCTCGCGCGAGTTCTACCAGGCGGTGAAGAAGCGGCTGGCGCCCGGGGGCATCTTCCTGCAGTGGCTGCAGACGTACGAGGTGGACTCGCGCACGGTGCGCAGTGTCTACGCCACGCTCGGCAGCGAGTTCGGCGCGGTGGAGACGTGGCGCACGCAGGGAGGAGACCTCATCCTCATGGCCACGGAGATGCCGCTGCGGCACGACCTGGAGCGGATGCGGGCGCGCGTGTCGCAGGAGCCCTACCGCCGGGCGCTGCCCTGGGTGTGGGGGACGAACGAGCTGGAGGGCGTGCTGTCGCACTTCATCGCCGGGCCCGCGGTGTCCCGGGCGCTGGCCGAGGGCCAGGAGGCCCTCATCAACACGGATGACCTCTCGTACGTGGAGTTCGCCTTCGCCCGCAGCGTGGGGCGCAAGGAGACGGGCTTCTCCCAGCTGGATCTGCGGCGTGCGGCCTGGGAGCACAAGGCGGAGCGGCCCGAGGTGGCGGGCGGCACGGCGGACTGGCAGCGGGTGGAGGAGCTGCGGGTGATGGCGGGTGATCCGCCCCTCGTCCGTGCGCGCTCCGGCCTGGACGAGGCCGCGCTCTCCCGGCGCCATGCCTTCCACGAGGCGATCAAGGCCAACGACGTCAAACGGGCGCTGAGCCTGTGGCGCGAGGCCGGGCGGCAGCCCCAGGGGCCCTCGGAGCTCACCAGCCTGGGCTCGATGCTGGCGTTCCTGGGGGACGAGGCGGGACTCCTGCCGCTCCTCGAGCCGCTGCGCGGCATGAATCCCTTCGATGCCGAGGCGCTGCTGGCGCGGTTGCGCTTCAAGCAGGGGCGCCTGCCCGAGGCGGCGGAGTCGCTCGAGCGGGCCTTCGCCGTGCTGCGCCAGTCTCCCTGGCACAACCGCACCCTCTTCAAGGACGCGCTGACGGTGGGCATGGAGCTCTCCGAGAAGGACGAGGCCCTGGGCCTGCGGATGTGGACCGCGCTGGAGAAGCCCTTCATCAACAACGTCGGGGAGGGCATGCGCGTGAGCGCCCGGCTGATGCTCGGCTTCCGGCTCGAGTCCGGGAAGCGGTGCGCCGAGGCGCTCGCGCACTTCGAGCCCCACGTCCCCTGGAACCGGAAGTTCCTCGAGGATCGCACCCGCTGCTACGTGAACACCCACCACCCGCTGCAGGACCAGGCGCTGGAGGACTACCTGGAGTTCATGCGGTCCGAGCCGCCGCCGCTCTGGGAGAACGGGCCGGACGCCGCTCCGGACGGGGTGCCCCCGCGGGATGGGCCTCCGGTGTCGGACGTGGGCTCGCCGTAGGCCAGCCCCTCCCTCTCCCGGGGTCTCCGCGCTAGGGTGCCGACCCATGCCGGAGACCCCCCTCGTCTTCAACCACACCGTCCAGGGACTCTTCTCGCGCTCGTTCCCGGACGGGGTGCCCGCCGGACTCAAGGCGCAGCTGCGCGAGGCGGGCGTGGACCTGGACAAGCCGCTGCTGCCCGCCTACCCCACCCCGGTGTGGTCCCGCTGCATCGACCTGGGCGCCCGGGCCGCCTTCCCCGACGAGCCGCGCCGCGAGGTGGCCTGGCGCAGGATGGGCGAGCGGATGATCGACGGCTACCAGGACTCGATGATCGGCCGGGCCATGTTCGGCATGCTCCAGGTGCTGGGGCCGCGCCGCACGTTGCAGCGGGCGCAGAAGAACTTCCGCACCGGCAACAACTACTCCGAGGTCCGCGTCAGCGACGTGTCCCCCACGGAGATGGAGCTGTGGTTCAACGAGACGGACGACGTGCTGCGCCACTTCACCGTGGGGCTGGTGCTCGCGGGCATGCGCGCCGGCGGCGCCGAGGAGCCCCAGGTGCGGCTGCACGAGGTGGACGCGAAGGGCTTCACCCTGCGCGCCTCGTGGAAGCCGAAGTGAGCGGGCTCCGGAGCCCCCTCACTTCCGGGGCGGGCCGCCGTAGAGCGTCTCGGCGCGGTGGAAGAGCACCCACGAGGTGATGATGTACTTGTCGTTGGACTCGGGCACGTTGCCCCGGTGGGTGTGGGTGAAGCCGGCGGGGAAGATGAGCATGCGGCCCGCCTTCGATTGGACCTTCTTCTCCTGGTAGAAGAACTCCGTCTCGCCGCCCTGGCCCACGTCGTTGAGGTAGAACTGGAAGGCGAGCACGCGGTGCAGGGGCTCGCAGCCGGCGTCCTTCGGGTACACCTCCGAGTGCCAGTGCGGATAGCCGCCGGAGCCCTTCAGGTACTTCTGCACGGTGAGGTCGCCGTAGCGGTAGAGGAAGCCGACGAGCTGCTCGAAGACGGGGTCTCCCAGCTCGGCGAAGTTCTCCCGCGTGAGCGTCGTCACCTGGCCCGTCTTCGGGTGCTTCGTGGACAGGGAGACGGCGCCGATGAGGCTGTAGAGGTACTTGCGCAGGTAGCTCTTGAGCGGGGGGAAGGCCGCGTCCAGCAACTGGCGCAGCACGGGCTGGTAGTCCGCGTGCTGGTTGAGGTTGAGGTCGTAGCTGTCCTTCTTGGTCACGTCCACGCCGCCCCCGGTGCGGCCGCGCTGCACGTGGGGGCTCTTCTCGAAGAGCTGGAGGATGTCCTGGCACAGCCGGGGAGAGAGGACCCCGTCGTGGACCTCGATGAAGTCGGTCATGGGGCGCGGCTCAGCGGGCGGTGAGCACTTCCACGTCGAAGATGAGCACCGAGTGGGGCGGGATGACGGGAGGGCTGCCCCTGGCGCCGTAGCCGAGGGTGGAGGGGATGACGAGCCGGCGCTTGCTACCGGCCTTCATGCCCACCAGTCCCTCCTCCCAGCCCGCGATGACGCGGTCGTAGCCGAACCGGAACTCGAAGGGCTTGTTGGTGCCGCGGCTGCTGTCGAACTGGGTGCCGTCGGGGAGCCAGCCGGTGTAGTGCACCTCGAGGTAGCGGCCGATGGAGACCTCGGTGGCACCGGTGCCCACCGCCAGGTCCTGGGTGTAGAGGCCGGACTCGCTGCGGTTCATGGCGCCGAGGTCCACGCCCAGCGCGGCGGCGTAGCTCACCTGGGTGGGGTCTCCCGACTCCGAGGAGCCACCGTCACAGGCGGAGAGGGCGAACAGCAGGCAGGCGGAGAGGAGCGGGAAGAGTCGATTCATGGCGCCCGGAGCCTAGCAAGGCCGGGCGCCGGCTGGTGGGAACTCACTGGGGACGGGCGCGCGGCCCGCCGCCTGCCCACTGGTAGCCCACGGTGGCGCCCGAGCCGATGAAGCCCAGGGCGATGTACTTGCGGAACCAGCCGAGCGTGCTGCGATTGTCGACCACTTCCTCCAGCAGGCCATGGACCGCCACGCCGAGCAGCGTGCCCACGGCGGCGCCGCCCAGCGCCCCGAGGAAGGCGCGGCCCCGGTCCTGGCTGCCGTCGAAGGCCAGCTCGCCCAGGCCCCAGGTGCCCAGCGCGGCCAGGGGCGGGGTGAGCACCAGCCCCGCGCCGAACGCGGCCACGTCCAGCTCGGCCCAGCGTCCGCCGGCGTCCGCGGACTGGAGGAACAGCAACTGCGCGGGCAATGCGCCCGTGAGACTTCCGGCCACCGTCTCCGTGGCGGTCACCCACAGCCGCTCCTCGCCAAGGCGGCTCGCCCCGTACACGCCCCCGAGCGGCGCGAGCGCGGCCGCGCCATACGTCACCCAGGCTCCGGGCGTGACGGGCGCATCCGTGGCGGTGAGGTGGGGAGACGTCCGCTCCGTCTTCTCGGGGGGCGGGGTCTTCTCCACGTCGGGGGAGGCCTCGGGGGGCTCCGGCTGGACGGGGATGGCGGGGAACTCGACGTTCTGATTGGGGACGTTCTGGTGGGGCAGGAGCGAGAGCGCGGCGGGGATGCCCCGGGCCCGCGCGCTCAGGGGCGACTCGTGCAGGGGCCGGGAGAAGGCCTGGGGCGGTGCGAGCACGGCCCCGAGCAGCGAGAGGGAGGCCAGACAGGAGGGCAGGGAAGCAGGCAGTCGCATGGTATCCAAGGAGGGCGCGCGTGTCGGCGGCCCCTGCCCGGATGCCGGGCGGCGGGGACGCGGCGGCGGGCCCGTGTGGGGGGAGGGATGGGGCGGGTGTCGCGTTTCGTCCACCCGTGCACCGGGAGGGGCGCGTTCCAGCGGACAGAGGGGCGCCGGGGGTGTCTCCGGGTGGACGGAGCGCGGGCCCATGAAGGCAGACGCGCGGAGCGTGACTAGCTTGCGCGCGTGAAGAAGACACCCTGGACACTGCTGCTGCTCGCGCTGGTGCTGGCGGGCTGTCCCCTGCCGAATCACCGCCTCGCCCTGCGCATCCGCGACACCGTGCCGGAGACGCCGGAGGGCATGTCGCTCGCCTGGTACCAGACGGTGGGCGTGGAGCTGGAGCCGGGCAATCAGGTGGAGCTCGTCCACAACGGCCACGTGTTCGACCGGCTGGTGGAGGAGATTCACGCCGCGCGCTCCAGCATCCACATCCTGCTCTACATCTGGCGCCCGGGGTACCCGTCGGACCGCATCATCCAGGCGTTGCGCGAGCGCCAGCCGGGGGTGGCCTGCCGTGTGTTGGTGGACCCGCTGGGCAGCATCCGCTTCGAGGACAACGTGGGGCCGGAGCTGGTGGCGGCCGGGTGCGAGGTGCGCATGTTCCGCCCGCTGCAGGGCACCATCTCCACGCTGAACCTGAAGCGCTTCCAGTCGCGGCTGCACCGCAAGCTGATCGTGCGCGACGGCGTCTCCGCGATGACGGGGGGCTGGGGCATCTGGAAGAGCTGGATTGGCGAGGGGCGCAAGCCGGACGAGTGGCGCGACGCGAACATCTGGGTGCAGGGCCCGGCGGCGCGAGGCGTCCAGCTGGCGTTCGCGCAGAACTGGCAGGAGGCGGGGGGCGGGATGCTGCCGGCCGAGGCCTTCCCGGAGCCGATGCCCACCCCGGGCGGGGCGCGGGCGGGCTTCGTGACGCACACGGGAGCGCCGGTGCTGACGAACGCCGAGCGGATGACGTTGCTGGCGATTGCCTCGGCGAAGAAGCGGCTGTGGATTTCGAACTCGTATTTCATTCCGACGGGGCCCATCCAGGACATGCTCATCGCGAAGGCGAAGGCGGGGGTGGACGTGCGGGTGCTGACGCCGGGGCGGCACCACGACATCCCTCCGGTGCACGAGGGCCAGCGTGCCACCTATGCGCGGCTGTTGGAGAACGGGGTGCGCATCTGGGAGTACGAGGTGTCGATGATGCACTCCAAGGCGGTGCTGGTGGATGACCGGCTGTCGATGGTGGGCTCGACGAACCTGGACCCGTTGGCGCTCAGTGCCGAGGAGGGCTCACTGGTGGTGGATGACGAGGGCCTGGCGGCGCAGATGGCGCAGGACTTCGAGGAGGACATGAAGCACTCGGTGGAGATCCGCTGGGACTCGTGGAGGAGGAGGGGCCTGTTCAAGCGGCTGTCGGAGCGGGTGACGGTGCTGTTCGGCAAGTACCTCTGAGGGCCCCACTCGCCGCTGCGCCGAGTACCCGGTAAGCTGGCCCTTGACAGGGAGGCTTCACGGCAGGGCCGGCGGACCCGCTTCCCGTGCGCATTACCGCGGGAGGACGGTCATGAACGGCTCCATCACGAGTCTCGACGGCATCCTGGCGATGTACCAGGAGGAGCGGTTCTTCCTCATCGCCATCTGTTCCACGTTGCTGAGCATCGGCGCGTTCCTGGTGTTCGCGCTGCCCTGGACGTGGGTGGCGTACAAGAACCCGGAGTCGCTGAAGAAGTACCGGGTCCAGGGGAGGGAACTCCCGGTGAAGCGGTGGTTCGCGCCGTCGTTGCAACGGTTCGCCATCAACAACCTGGTGTCCTTCCTGGGAGTGCTGGTGGCGTGGCCGGTGTTCCGCCTGTCTGGCATCCACACGGGCGAACTGCCCGCCTGGTACGTGATGGTGGGGCAGATCGTCTTCTTCGTCGTGCTGGACGATTTCCTTTACTACTGGATGCACCGGGCGCTGCACACGCGGTGGCTCTACAAGCACGTGCACTCGGTGCACCACCGCATCACCACGCCGTATGCGCTGACGGGCAATTACATGCATGCCGTCGAGTTCATGCTGACGTCGACGCTGGTGTTGGTGGGGCCCTCGCTGGTGGGGGCGCACGTGGTGACGTTGTGGGCGTGGATCGTGTTCCGGCAGTTGGAGGCGGCGGATGGGCACTCGGGGTACGACGTGCCGTGGAACCCGGCGCTGCTGATTCCGTTCTACAAGGGGCCGGCGTACCACGACTTCCACCACCGGAGGTTCTTCGGCAACTACGCGGGGTTCTTCTCGTACCTGGACAAGGTGTTCGGGGGCACGTGGTCGAAGGGATACGAGGAGTACCGGAGGGCGCAGCAGCAGAGGCCGGAGCCACAGGTGCAGCCGGAGCCGTAGCACCCTCTCCTTTCCATCAAACATGCATGGCGCTGGTTGGTGCTCCTTGGTCTGGCTGGTCTACCGTCGTGGGAATGAAAAACCAGGAGTTCAACCCACGTCTCTGGGTTGCCATGTTGGCTGCTGGGCTCGTGTCGGGTTGTGCAGCGGCCATCGCATGCCGGCCGGGAGAGTCCACGGTTGACTGCTGCATCAAGAAGTACCCATTGACCGCGATAGAGAGTTGCACCGCCAGCCGCTCGGACGTGCTCCGGGTCCTCCGGGACATTTCTCTGAGGATCGATGATGAGGAGTTCGAGAACAACGAAGACCTTCCCGAGTGGAAGCAGAAGTGCATCAAGAACTTCGTCCTTTGCCAGGACGAAGGCTGGATGGGGTCCTGTTACGACTGCATGCGCTATTGCGAGGGCCAGCACAAATGGCCAGAAGACAGGTGCCCGGATCCTCGTCAGAGTAAGAAGTAGGAGCGGAGATGTCCGATAGTCAGATGGATTGGGACCCCATTTGGGCGCTTGCAAAACGGGTCCTGGAGCAAGGCGAGCCCCTGGAACTCACGGATGAAACGTGCGCTCTCTTGCTGCGAAGCGCCCGCGAGGTGGCCATCAGTGACGCGGATGCGGAGAACTCCCTGCGCAGTCTGTCCACCGCTACGACTCTGCTACAGGAAGTCCGGCGGCGCATTCATGACGGGTCATGGCGGCTGAGCCGTGCTCGAGACCGGGCCTATGAGCTACGGGACGCGGGCGATCTCGACGGGGCACAGCAGCTCATGCGTGATGTGCTCGCCGTGGAGGTTGTTCCCTTCTACCGGCAGCAGGCTGAGATTGCGCTGGAGAAGTTGGCCGGGCTGGCGGAGGTGCGTGCAACCGGGCGGCTCGATCCAAACCTGCACGACCGGCAGCAACTCGCCGTTCTTCTACAACGCACCGAGCAGGGGCACGCCTTGGAACTCACCGACGACTTGCGCGCCCTTCTGCGCCGCACCGCTCCCACGGCGGCAATTGGCGAAGCCGAGGCGGAAGAGGCTCTCAAGAGTCCGGAAGGCGTTGAGGCCCTCATGGGGATGATTCTCTCCCGGTTCCAAAAGGCGCAGCGCCGATTCCTGCGCGCGATGTACCGGATGACGAGCCTCCGGGACTCGGGAGATCTTGAAGGAGCCCGCCAACAGATGCGCGACGTGCTCGCGGTGGAGAACGTGCCGCAGTACCGCCGGATGGCCGAGGAGGTGCTTGGGGGCCTCGACAGTCCGCCCCCGGAGTCGTGAAGCGCATGCTTGCCGGAATTGTCCGCGTGCCGGTTGCGTGCAAATCACCCGCGGACCAGTTCCTCGAAGCGGCGCCAGGAGACGTTGCGGCCGGTGAGCACGACCACGGTGGGCCCGAGCGCTCGAGGCAGCAGCTTGCGCAGGGCCGCGAGTCCCGCGGCGGCGGAGGGTTCGAGGATGTATTTGGTATCCGAGACACACCAGCGCATGGACTCGCGCAGCTCGTCGTCGGTGACGAGCACGAACTCATCCACGTTGCGCTTCAGGTAGGGCCAGGGGAGGAGCTCCTTCTCCACCTGGGCGCCGATGCCCTCGGCGATGGAGGGGCGCACGTCCTGGACGTCCACGGGTTGGCCCTCGCGGTGCCAGCGGGCGAGGACGGCGGACGTCTCCGGCTGGACGCCGATGAGCCGGATGCGCGGGTTGGCGGCCTTGAGCACGACGCTCATGCCGGCGAGGAGCCCGCCACCGCCCACGCCGACGAGGACGGTCTCCACCTGGGGGCAGTCCTCGAGGATTTCGAGGGCGACGGTGCCTCCACCTTCCATCATGTGACGGTCGTTGTAGGCGGAGAGGAAGGTATAGCCCCGCTCGGCGGCGACGCGGCGTGCGGCCTCGCGGGCGAGGGGAACGCTGTCGAAGTACTCGAGGTGGGCACCGTACTCCTGGATCATGCGCAGCTTGTCGGGGTCGGCGGAGCGGGGCAGGTAGATATGAGCCTTGGCGCCGAGGGTGGCTGCGGCGTAGGCGAGCCCGATGCCATGTCCGCCGGCGGTGGGGGCGATGAACTCGGCATCGGGGCGCGAGGCGCGGACGGAGAGCACCTTGTGCAGGGAGCCACGGGGCTTGAAGCTGCCGGTGACCTGGAGGTTCTCGAGCTTGAGCAGCACGGGGGATCCGGCGAGCTTCGAGAGGGAGGTGTTGGGCTCGAGAGGAGTATGGCGGAGATACGGGGCGATGCCGCGGCGAGCGGCGATGACATGCGAGGGGATGAGTTCCAACTCGGAGTCGGGCGTGAGCATGGCGCCTGTTATCACGTCCAATCACGTCCAGAGCCCAAGCACACCCGGAGCACAAGCACACCCGGAGCACAATCACACCCGGAGCCCAATCACACCCAGGAGCCCCCACGGTGCCCAAGTACCCCTCGCCCTCCGGGAGAGGGACGGGGTGAGGGTATCGAGGTTCCCGGGTTCCCCCCCTGCCTCGGCTCCACCGCACGATGGAGAGCGCCGCTTCCGAGATCGGCTGCGCGAGGACCCCACTCAACGAGAAGCCTACGTGGCCCGCAAGCGGGAGATCCTCGCCCAGGGCATCACCCACAGCGGGGACTACTCGGAGGCGAAGGGCACGGTCATCGAGGGCATCCTGAAGAAGGACTCCTGAAGGGCTCCCTGTACCCTCCAAGCCATCGGCGCACCGTAGACGCAAGCCAGGCCCTCGCGTTCAGCCCGCCTCCCGGGCGCGCTCTTCATGAACTTGTCCAACTGTTGGACAAGTTGGGCGAGACCGTGCCCGGAGGGGTCCGCCCTGCTCTCGAGCCGAGGACAGACTCCTGCACGGACTGTCTTCGGATGGCCGGGTCTACGGCGCGGGAACTTCCTGGCCGGGGTGGGAGGCGGGGCGCAGCTCATCGGCCTCGAGCATCACCTCGTCGTCGTAGCACCAGCCCCAGTCCTCGCCGGGCTCGAGCGAGCGGATGATGGGGTGCGACGTGGCGTGGTAGTGCTTCGTCGCATGGCGGTTGGGCGAGGAGTCGCAGCAGCCCACGTGGCCGCACTCCATGCACAGGCGCAAGTGCACCCAGCTCCCGCCGACGCGCAGACAGTCCTCACACCCGGCGGTGGTGCTCGGTCGGACGTCGTGGATGGAGTCGAGGTGGCGGCAGCCGGAGGTTTGCATGGTGGGCTCCTTTCCCCACAGGGTAGGCACCCCCCGGGGGCCTCGGGGCAGGCGGCCCGGGCAGGGCGCGGCCGGGCGTCTCGAACTTCCCGCCGGGAGGGCTGTCCTCCATTGAACAATCCCTGGCATCCTGGCCGCCGCGCGGCGTTCACCATCCATCATCGCATTGCCCTTCTGATCGCCTCCGGACTGGGAGAAGAGAGAACGCGTTCCCAATTTTTCCGTGTGATTGTCACGGGAGCGTGGGGCATGCAGGGGCTCGAGGGGTCGCGGGAGCTGGGGGCGGAACGTCCGGCGGCGGCGCGGCGGCGGTTGGTGTTCGAGCACACGGTCGATGGGCTCTTCCGCTTCTCCCTGCGCTCGCGTCTGTCCTCGCAGGCGTGGAATGGCCTGAAGGCGGTGGGCATCGACCTGTCCAAGCCGCTGCTGCCCGCCTACACCTATGACACGTGGAAGCGGGCCCTGGAGCTCACCGTGGTGGACCTCTACCCGCTGTTGCCGCGCGAGGAGGGATGGCGGCGGCTGGGGCAGGAGGTGGTGAATGGCATGGTGCACACGGTGATGGGCCGCGCCATGGTGGGAGTGGCCCGGCTGCTGGGGCCGCTGCGCTCGCTGCGCCGGTTGAACAACACGCTGCGCAGCGCGGACAACTACGTGGAGTCCCGCCTGACGGAGCTGTCGCCCACCTCGTGCGAGGTGTGGATCAACGAGGTGATGGGCCAGCCCGCCTACTACCAGGGGATTCTGGAGGCGTGCCTCGCCCTGGCGGGAGGCCAGCGGGCGCGGGTGCGGGTGCTGGCGCGCGAGGGGACGGGCGCGCGGCTTCACGTGGAGTGGGAGGAGTAGACGGCCTGGGGTGTGAGGCGAAGTCTACCCACGTGGGTAGCAGGGGACTCGGCGAGCGGATACTTCCCGTCTGCCGGGGATTACGGCACTCCTGCGGTGCTCGCCGGGTTTCAGGCATACTCGCGCCGCCAGGGCGCGGGAGAGCCGCCCGTTCATGTCGAGCATGTCCACCAGGGTCGCGCGAGCGCAGGGAGTTGGAGGGCTGGAGCCGTCGGGGCAGAGCCTCGCGCGTGCGAGAATGACGGTCCGGCTGCTGGCGGCGCTGGACGCCTTCCTTTCCGAGCCGTTGCGCCGCGCGCCCGCCGAGGAGCTCGGCCGCAGCCGGGTGCTGGTGGGCGCCAACGCGGTGCTGTTGTTCTGCTGCCTGGTCTTCCTGCTCTACGTGCCGAGGATGCCCTTCCCCGTGGCCATGGGGGCGGTGGGCGTGGTGTGCATGGCGGGCTTCCTGGGCTCGCTGCTGCTGCTGCGCCGGGGCGTGTCCTCGCGGCTTCCCGGGTTGCTGCTGTGCGCGATGCTGACGGGAGGCTTCCTGGCCGCCGGGCTGTGCATGCCGGATCCGCACGTGGGCACGCATGCCATCTGCATGCTCATCCCCATGCTGTCCGTCTACCTGCTGGGGCCCCGGCCGGGATTCCTCTTCGCGGTGGTGGGCGCGGTGGGCGTGGGCGCGGTGCTGCCTCTGTGGCACGGGGTGCAGGGGGGCCTGTGGATCCGCGCCTTGTGCGCCGCGCTCTTCATGCTGGGCGCCTGGGGGCTGAGCTGGCTCATCCTGGCCGCGAGGGATCAAGCCAACCAGGCGATGGTGCGGGCGCTGCGCTCGTTGCGCGAGAACGAGGGCAAGCTGACGAGCCTGCTGGAGAACACCGAGGACATCGTGTGCTCGGTGGACGCGGATGGGCGGCTCATCGCGGCCAACCCGGCGCTGGGGGAGATGTACCGGGAGCTCATCGGCACGGAGCTGGCGCCGGGGGACTTCCTCTTCCCGGAGCGCGCGCCGGAGCGGCTGCGCGTGCGCTGGCAGCAGTGCGCCGCGCAGGTGATGGCCGGCAAGCGGGTGCGCTTCGAGGCCTCGCCCTCCAAGCTCAAGCGGCCGCGCGTGCTGGATATCTCGCTCAACCCGGTGTTCGACGTGACGGGCTCGCGGGTGGTGGGAATGACGGTGTTCGGCCGCGACATCACGGACCGCAAGGAGGCCGAGGCCCGGCTGGGCGAGATGCACCGCAGCCTGCTGGACGTGTCGCGCCAGGCGGGCATGGCGGAGATGGCCACCGGCGTGTTGCACAACGTGGGCAACGCGCTCAACAGCGTCAACGTGTCCGTCAACCTGCTGGCCGAGCGGCTGCACCAGTCGCGGCTGCCCGGCCTGAAGAAGGCCACGGATTTGATGGCCTCGCACGGGGCGGACCTGGCGGCCTTCCTCACGGCGGATGGCCGGGGCCGGCAGCTGCCCTCCTACCTGCAGGCGCTCGCGTCCCAGCTCACCGGCGAGCGCGAGGAGCTGCTGGAGGAGGTGGACACGTTGCAGAAGAGCGTGGAGCACATCAAGTCCGTGGTGAGCATGCAGCAGGAGCATGCGCGCTTCGCGGGCGTGGTGGAGCCGCTGGAGCTCACGGCGCTGCTGGATGATGCGCTGCGCCTGCAGGCGGTGTCCTTCGAGCGCCTGGGCATCCAGGTGAAGCGCGAGTACACCGAGGGGACGCTGGTGAAGGTGGACCGGCACAAGCTGTTGCAGATCATCCTCAACCTGCTGAGCAACGCGCGGCAGGCGCTGGTGGAGAGCGGGCGGGCGGACAAGCAGCTCACCATCCGCGTGGAGCGCATGGTGGCCGAGCGGCTGCGCATCGCGGTGCAGGACAATGGGGTGGGGATTGCTCCGGAGGACGCGCCCCGCCTCTTCACACAGGGTTTCACCACCAAGAAGGACGGACACGGGTTCGGCCTTCACATCAGCGCACTGGCGGCGGCGGAGATGGACGCGTTCCTCTCCTGTTCGAGCGAAGGCCGCGGCCAGGGTGCTACGTTCACCATTGATTTGCCCATCTCGGGCGAGGAGAGCAGGGCATGAACGCCGCCACCACACCCAACCGCCGCATCCTGGTGGTGGATGACAACCAGGCGATCCACCAGGACTTCCGCAAGATTCTCTGTGCCGCCCCGGCGAGCACGGCACTGGACGCGATGGAGGCCGCGCTGTTTGGCGGGCCCTCGGCGGTGCCGGTGGACACGGGCTTCGAGGTGGACTCGGCCTACCAGGGCGAGGAAGGCCTGGCGAAGGTGAAGGAGGCGGTGGCCGAGGGGAAGCCGTACGCGCTGGCCTTCGTGGACATCCGCATGCCGCCGGGCATCGACGGCGTGGAGACGGTGCAGCGGCTGTGGAAGGAGGACGCGGACCTGCAGGTGGTGCTCTGCTCGGCCTACTCCGACTACTCGTGGGAGGAGATGACGCAGCGGCTGGGCATCAGCCAGCGGTTGCTGATTCTTCGCAAGCCCTTCGACAACATCGAGGTGCGGCAGCTGGCGCACGCGCTCACGGAAAAGTGGGAGCTGCTGCGGCAGAGCCACCGGCGTCTGGAGGATCTGACGCGCGAGGTGGAGGAGTGGACGCGCGAGCTGGCGGCGGCCAACGAGCGGCTGCGCAAGGAGATGGAGGACCGGGCGCGGCTGGAGCTGCGGCTGGTACAGGCCCAGCGGCTGGAGGCGCTCGGGCGGTTGTCGGCGGGGCTGGCGCACGAAATCAACAACCCGTTGAGCGTCATCATGGCCAGCGTGGGCTTCATCCGCTCGGAGCTGGATGACCAGGCCAAGGGCGGCCGGCAGGCGGACCCGGTCGAGTTGAGCGAGGTGTGCTCGGACGCGCTGCTGGGGGCGGACCGGATTCTGCGCCTGGTGAATGACTTCCGGCTCTTCTCGAAGCTGGATGGGCAGCCGCAGGCGTGGGTGGACCTGCGCGAGGTGCTGGACCATGCGCTGTCGGGGGCCAGCTACAACCTGGGGCCCAAGACGCAGGTGGTGCGCGACTTCCAGGACGTGCCGCCCGTGTGGGGCAGCGAGCAGGGCCTGGAGCAGGTGTTCCTCGGGTTGCTGAACAACGCGGGGCACGCGCTGAAGAACACGGCGGAGCCGCGGGTGGCCATCATCGCGCGCCAGCGGGAGGACGGCGGGGTGATGGTGGAGATCCGCGACAACGGGACGGGCATCGCCAAGGAGCACCTGACCCGCATCTTCGATCCGTTCTTCACCACCAAGGCGCCGGGAGAGGGGACGGGCCTGGGGCTCTCCATCTGCTACGGCGTGGTGTCGGGACTGGGCGGCGCCATCGAGGTGGACAGCGCGCCGGGACAGGGCGCCACCTTCCGCGTGAAGCTGCCCAAGGCCCCGGAGAACGTGGCCTCGGCGAGCAGCCCGTAGCTCCCGTTGCGAGCAATGGCCATCACCATCCGGCCCGCCCGTGCCGAGGATGCTCCCGCACTGGGACGCATGGGCGGGGCGCTCGTCCGCCTGCACCATTCGTATGACCCTCGGCGCTTCATGACGCCCGAGGAGGACGTGGAGTCCGGCTACCGGTGGTGGCTGTCACGGGAGATGAAGCGCCAGGGCGCCGTGGTGCTGGTGGCGGAGCGGGAGGGCGCGGTGGTGGGCTACAGCTACGCCACGGTGGAGGGCCGGGACTGGAACGCGCTGCTCGATGCGCACGGTGAGCTGCACGACGTGTGGGTGGACGAGTCCGTGCGAGGCAGTGGCGTGGGAGGGCTGTTGCTGGAGGAGATGGTGCGGCAGCTGAAGGCGCGGGGCGTGCCGCGGATCCTCTTGATGAGTGCCTCGAGGAACGAGGCGGCGCAGAGGCTCTTCGCGAAGCACGGCTGGCGCCCCACCATGGTGGAGATGACGCGCGAGGTGGAGGATTCCGGGAAGGACTCCGAGGAGGAGTGAGCCCATTTCCCCTCTCCCCTCGGGAGAGGGACGGGGTGAGGGTGCCACGCATCCCGGGTTGAACCCGGTGTCCACACCGTGGGCCACGGGTTGAAGAACGGGCCCGGATACCCTCACCCTGACCCTCTCCCGGGGGGAGAGGGGATATTCAGACAGATAGTGGATGCTCTCCGGTTCGCGCATGGCCAACGGAAGACACGTTGCCCTGGAGTCGGAGCCGTCTGTCTTCATGCGCCGCGTACCTTCGCGCGCTCCGGGCCCCACGCCCGGCCCGACGCGGAGGAGTCTCCTTGTCCCAGTCCCTGCACCGCCGCACCGTCCTGAAATGCCTCGTCGCCGCCGCGGCGAGCACCGCCTTCGGCTGTCATGAGGATGAGCCGCCCGTGGAGGACGGGCGTACGCATTTCCCTCAGTCCGTGGCCTCGGGAGATCCACGTGCCCTCAGCGTGGTGCTGTGGACGCGCGCGGTGGACCCCGCGCTCCCCGACGCCGACCTCGCACTCACCCTGTTGGTCGCCCGGGACGAGGCGTTCGAACACCTCGTCCTGGAGGAGACCGGTTTGCTCGCCAGCGCCGCGCATGACCACACCCTCCAGGTGAAGGTGACCCGCCTGGAGCCGAGGACGCGCTACTACTACCGCTTCGTCGTCGAGAAGGAGGGGAAGCGCCTGGGTTCGCCCGTGGGCCGCACCCGCACCGCCCCCGCCTACGACGCGAAAACCCCCGTCCGCTTCGCCGTGGCCAACTGCCAGGACTTCCGTGGCCGCTACTACAACTCCTGGCACCGCCTGCTGCAGCTCGACGAGGACCTCGACTTCGTCCTCTTCGTCGGCGACTACGTCTACGAGTCCGACTCCTCGGCCGTGCCCTCGCCGGACCCCGCGCGCGTCGTGCGGTTCTCCGACCCCGGCTCCGCCCTGCCCAGGGATCTCGGCGGAGGACGTGGGGAGCTCGTCGCCCAATCCCTGTCCAACTATCGCGATCTCTATCGCACCTACCGCTCGGACCCCTTCCTCCAGAAGGTACACGAGCGCTACCCGTTCATCGTCGTCTGGGATGACCACGAGTTCTCCAACGACTGCTGGGACGCGCACGCCACGTACACCGACGGGCGCACCGAGGAGTTCCAACCCGAGCGGCGGCGCAACGCGGAGCTCGCCTTCTTCGAGTACATGCCACTCGACACCGATGCCGGAGCGGGGGTCATCGACCCGGAGGAGCTGCCCCGCTACCCGGACACGCGCATCTACCGGGACTTCATCTTCGGCAAGCACCTGCGGCTGTTCGTCACGGACTACCGCACCTACCGGCCGGACCACCTCATCCCCGAGGATGCGTACCCCGCCACGGTGGCCATGGACGCGGCGGTGCTGGCCTCGCTGGGACTCACCGGCGCCTTCGCGGCCGATGCCTTCGCCTACGTGAACATCGACGAGTTCCCCGCGCAGCGGGCCGTGCTGCGTGGAGCGTACGTGCAGCTCGCGGTGGGAGGGGGGCTGACGGCCGAGGAGGCCTCGATGCGGGCCGAGTTGCTCGTGAAGGGCAACCTCGCACTGGCCTACGCCAACCCGGTGTTGCAGGCGGCGGCGCAGCCGGGGGCCGGGCCCATCGGCCCCGCGGGCAAGCCCCGGGGACTCGCCTTCGTGCACATGGGGAAGCAGGACCTCTTCTCCAGCATCGGCGCGCGCAACGTGGTCATCAAGGACACCTTCGACGTGTACGCGGCCTGGCGGTACAGCACCTCGGGCGGCGAGGCCCAGCACGCGCTCGGCAAGGACCAGGAGGCGTGGCTGCTGGCGCAGCTGCGCGAGGGCGTGAGCCCCCAGACGTGGAAGGTGATGGCGAGCTCGGTGTCCACGACGTCGATGATCTGGGACCTGAGGGCGAAGCCGGACGTCGAGCCGCCCTCGGTGCGCAACCGCTACTACTTCAGCGTGGACCAGTGGGACGGCTTCCCCGACAAGCGGAGCTCGCTGATGGCGGAGCTGCGGGAGCGCACGGATGGCCACGCGCTCGTCGTCGCGGGGGACATCCACGCGGCCTTCGCATCGGTGGAGCAGGGGGTGCCCTGCCTCACCGCGCCCGCCATCGCCTCGTCCGCCGTGCAGGAGGAAGCCGGCGCGGCGGTGGAGGCAGCGGGCTTCCCTCCGGGCTCGGCCGTCTACCGCTACGTCGTCACCGAGCAGGCGGCCACCTTCCGCGAGGGCAACCCGGGCATCGCCTTCGTGGACACCAACGCCCACGGCTTCACGGTGGTGGAGGTGGGCCCCGAGGAGGTGAAGGCCGCGTACCACCTCATTCCCAGCAGCGAGGTGGATGTGGACTACGGCTCGCGGCCCGGGGATCTCGCGGCGAGCTTCTCCCGGAGCGACTTCCGCGTCCGGCCCGGAGGCACCATCGACGCGGCGTGAGGGCCCCGAGGTGTGTCAGCCCGCCGAGGCCTTCGCGGGCGCGGGCAGCAGGGGCTGCTCCAGGGCCTCGAGCGCCCGCAGCGGGCCCGGTGCGTCCAGGTGCTCGAAGATGCGGCGGGCCCGTGAGAGGTGGATCTCGCGGGTGCCGCCGGGCTCGGAGGTCCGGGCCAACTCGTAGTGGGCGAGCCCCTCGTCGGTGGGCAGGCGCCAGGTGTTCGCCAGCTCGACGGCGCGCCCCCACAGCGCCCGGGCCCGGCCGGTGTGGCCCTCGAGCCAGGCATATGTGCCCTCGAGACGGGCGGTGCGGCTGTGGGCGGTGGGGTGGAGGCGGCTCGCCTTGCGCAGCACCCGGAGGGACGCGGTGGCCAGCGCCCGGGGCTCGGTGTCTCCGGTGCCGCGCGAGGCCTCCCAGAGCTCCAGACACGCCTGCACCAGCGAGGTGAGGGAGGTGAGGTCCGACCACATCACCAGCGGCCGTTTGTGCAGCAGACGCAGGGCCTCACGCGCGTGGAGGAGCCCCCGGCCGGGCTCGCCCTGACGCTGGGCCACGAGCGCCGCGTTGCAGCGGAAGCGCAGCGCGTTGCTGGGGTCCGCCAGGCCGAGCAGCACCTCCGCCTCGCGCAACCGCTCGGCCGCCTCGTCCTGCCGGGCGAGCAGCAGCAGCGTGGGCGTCATCTCCGTGAGGGCCCACAGCACGTTGACGACGTTGGAGACCTCGGTGGCCTCGCGCAGCATGGACTCGCGCACGTACTGGGCGGCGCCCGGCTCGCGCGCCAGCTCCAGCC
The DNA here is from genome assembly GCF_001896145.1 of Archangium sp. Cb G35. Lineage (NCBI taxonomy): Bacteria > Pseudomonadati > Myxococcota > Myxococcia > Myxococcales > Archangiaceae > Archangium > Archangium sp. Cb G35. Next base: position 144,915 of record NZ_MPOI01000002.1, on the reverse strand, counting down.
CCATGCCCAGCACCTCCAGGCCGGTGCACAGGGTGAAATGCTCATGGAGGCGGCGGGCCCCGGCGATGCCCAGCTCGACCAGCCGCAGGCCCTCCTCCCAACGCCCGAAGGTGAGGTGCCAGGAGCCCTCGACGATGTCGGTATGCGGGCTGCGCGAGCCTCCCGGGGGACTCGCACGGTGGAAGTAGCGGCGCGCCAGCCCGTGCATCCGCCCCAGGCCGGCCATGTAGCCCAGCGAGTTGTAGGCCGGGGTGGAGGTGGAGAACTCGCGCGCCGCCTCGGCGAGGTTCACGGCGGTGAAGTTGGCGGCGAAGTGCTCCAGCATCCGGTCCGCGTAGAAGCTCTGCTGGGCGAGGGTGCTGAAGATGCCCGCGGCCAGGGTGAGTCGCTCCCGCTCCGCCTCCAGGCGCGGTGCCGGCAGCCAGCGCCCCACCAGCATGTGCCCCACGTGCCGCGTCACCTCCCATGCCAGCCGGCCGCCCCAACCCGCGCGTGAGCCGGGCCTCGTCAGCCCCAGCAGGCGCAGGGCCGCGTCACAGTGGCGCAGGCTGTGCTCCGTCTCGCCCAGCGCGTGGTACGCGGCGCCCAGCCGCGCGCTCCACCGGGCCTTGCGCAGCGCGTCCACCGGCTCGCCGCCGCTCGCGGCCAGCTCCAGGGCCCGCTTGAGCAGGGCCACCGTCTCCGCGTGCGCTCCTCGGGACACGGCGGCCTCCGCGGCCCGCTCCAGGTGCTCCAGCGCGCGCTCGGGCTGCTCGGCCATCCGCCAGTGGTGCGCCAGCAGCGGCTGGAGTTGCTCGCCCCGCTCCTCCTGCTCGCGCTCGTGCAGCAGCGCCACGGCGCGGTGCAGCTCCCGCCGCTGGGAGAAGGCCATCAGGTGGTAGGCCGCCTCCTGGATGAGCACGTGCTTGAAGGCATACACCGGACCCGTGCCGGACTCCTCGCGCTGCACCAGGTCCAACCGCTCCAGCTCGGCGAGCTGTTGCGGCAGCGTGGGCCGGTCCGCCTCCACCGGGTGCACGGCGCGCAGCAGCTCGAAGGGGAAGGCCCGGCCGAGCACGCTGGCCACCTTGAGGGTGAGCTGTTGCTGCTGGGTGAGCCGGTCGATGCGGCTGGTGATGAGGCCCTGGATGGTGCCGGGCAGCTCCAGGGCCATCTTCTCCACGGAGCGGGCACCCAGCCGGCACTCGCCGCGCTCGATGACGAGGTAGCCGGCGTCGCGCAGGGCACAGGCGAGCTCCTCGCTGAAGAGGGGGTGGCCCTCGGCCCGGTCGCGGATGAAGGTGGCGGCCTGGGCGGGCAGGGTGCGCGAGCCGAGCCGCTGGCGCACCAGGGCCAGCACGTCCTCATAGGACATGCGCCCCAGGGGCAGGTGCACGGTGCCGGCCGAGTCGCGCAGCTGGCGGTACTCGGCGGGCGTGGACTCATTGGGAGGGCGGGTGGAGAGCACCAGCAGCAACCGCTTCACCCGCCGCTGCACGGCGAGCGCGAGCTCCCACGAGGCGGAGTCCATCCAGTGCGCGTCGTCGAGCACCACCAGCCGGGGCCGCTCGCGGGCGCGGTCGTCGAGCAGTTGCACCAGCAGCTCGCGGGTGGTGGCGGTGCGCAGGGGCGCCGGCATGTTGTGCACGGCGTCGTTCTCCGGCACCTCCACGGGCAGCACGTCGTTGAGCAGCGGGGCCCACGCCTCCTGCTCGGGCCAGGCGCTCAGCCGCTCCAGGAGGCGCGCGGTGCGGGCGGCCTCGTCCGGCAGTCCCTCCAGCTCCAGCAGGCGCGAGAAGACGGAGCGCCACGCGTGCCACACGGGAGAGCCCTCCACGGAGGTGCCCAGGCCGAGCGCGGTGGACAGTCCCGCGGCGCGGGCGCGCTCGAGCAGCTCGCCCACCAGCACGGACTTGCCGATGCCGGCCTCGCCTTCGAGGAGCACGGTGCCGCCCACGCCCCGCTCCGCCAGCGCTCGCACCGCCGAGGCCAGCCGGGTGCGCTCCTCCTGCCGGCCCACCAGCCGGGTGCCCGGCCCGGAGGCCGTGGTGGTGTCGCCGCCGGGCTCGGGACGGAACACGGGCACCGGGTGCGTAATCCCCTTCATCTTCAGGGGCGCGAGCGTCTCGAAGCGCAGCCGCGAGGAGGCCAGCCGCAACGTGGTGGCATCGCACAGCACGTCGTCCACCGCGGCCTGCATGAGCCGCGCGGCGAGGTTCACCGTGTGGCCCACCATCACGTACTCGCGCCGCGTGGCCCCGCCGGTGGTGCCGCAGAAGACGCGCCCGGTGGCCAGCCCCAGCCGGTACTGCAGATTCAGCACCTGGAGCGCGCCCCGCAGGTCCAACGCCGTCTGCACCGCGCGCGCCGCGTCGTCCTCGTGGGACAGGGGAGGCAGCCCGAAGGCCGCCACCATGACGAGGCCCTTGTCGTCCACCACCACCTGGTTGGCGCTGCCCCCGTAGCGGAAGAGGACGGACTGGAGGGTGCTCACCGCGCGCTGCAACTCCTCGGGACGCTGGCCGGAGGCGAAGCCGGGCGCGGCGAGGTTGATGAACATCACCGTGACGGTGCGGAACTCGGAGAGCCACTGGCCGTGGCCGGCCTCCAGGCGGTGCGTCACCACGCGCGGCAGGTAGGAGCACAGCGCGGGCTCCAATTCCGGCGGCACCGGCTCCTGGGGGCGCACGTCCGGCAGCGGCCCGGGCTCCATGGACAACAGCTTCCAGCCCGCGGCGCCCCGGGGCTCGCCCTGGGCACGTGGCAGCAGGGGCCAGGCGCGAGGGCCGAGGATGATCTCCCCCGGCAGCGCCGCGCCCTGGGCCTGGGCCATCTCCAGCAGGGGCTCGCCCGAGGCGAGGAAGTCCCAGCGGCCCCGTTCGCCGCCCACGTCGGACAGACGCACGGTGCCGGCGCCGATGCCCACCTTGAGGCGCAGCCGCAGGCCGTCCACGGGCTGGCTGCCGTCGATGAGGCCCTGGGCGGCCTGGGCGCACTGGGCCGCGAGCCGCACCGCCCGTGCCAGGTCTCCGTCCGCTTCCACGGGCCAGAGGGCCACGAGCGCGTCACCGGCGAAGCGCAGCACGTCTCCGCCATGGGCGAGGAGGGTGTCGATGAGGCTGGAGAAGAAGGCGTCGAGAATGCCGCGAAGCCGCTCGGCGCCGGCGGGGCCGCTGTTCTCGAGGGCCTCGGCCACGGCGGTGAAACCCGTCAGGTCGGCGAAGAGGACGGCGCCCTGTTGCTCACGGAGGGCACCGGCGCGCGGCCGGGAGGTGTCCTCCTGGAGGGCGCGCACCAGGGAGCCGGGCAGAAATGCCGCCAGTGCGTGCAGCCGCGAAGGGAAACTCATGCCATGCCACCACCTTCGGGCGGGGGGAAGTCCCGGGGTGGAAGTGGGCCCATTCGTAGCAGATGGTGGCGGCTCCAGCCACACTGGAGGCTCGTCCTCGGAGCGAGCGAGCAGGCGAGCGGAGGGGCTGCCGGCGTGGGCGGATTTCGCGCGGTGTGAGAGCGCGCGGTGTTGTCCAGCGGGCCACGGGGCACTTCGGGATGTTCACCGTGCGGCGGAGTCCGGAGGGAGTGCTTCCTCTCGGGCTCCGGTCTCCAGATTGTGAGGAGATGGCACAGACTCCCTCCTCGGCCTGGCTGGATGTCTCCATCCCCCTGTCCTCCGCGATGCCTCATTACCCGGGAGACCCGGTGCCGGAGATCAAACGGGTGCAGGCGCTGGAGGAGGGAGCGGACGCCAACGTCACGCACCTGTCCTTGAGCGCGCACGCGGGGACGCACGTGGACGCGCCGGTGCACTTCTTCTCGGGGAGGGCGGGCATCGACGAGCTGCCGCTGGATGCCACGATGGGCCGGGCGCGCGTGGTGCATGTGCCGGGGGACGGGCAGGTGCGCGCGGAGGCGCTGCGAGTGCATGACCCGAGGCCTGGGGAGAAGTTGTTGCTGCGCACGCGCAACTCGGACCGGCGCTGGTGGGAGCTGCCGTTCCAGGAGTCCTTCATCGGGCTGACGCGGGAGGCGGCGGACTTCCTGGCCGAGCGCAGGGTGGGGTGCGTGGGGGTGGATTACCTGTCGGTGGCGGGCTTCCACGAGGACAGCCCGGCGGTGCACCGCACGCTGCTCGACGCGGGCATCTGGATCATCGAGGGGCTGTACCTGGGCGAGGCGGCACCGGGAGATTACGAGCTGGTGTGTCTGCCTTTGCGCGTCGCGGGCTCGGACGGAGCCCCGGCGCGCGCGCTGCTGCGTCCGTGGACGCGGGGATGAGAACTACGCCTCGCGCTTCTCCAGCGCGCTGAGCCGCTCCAGGAAGGCGCGGCCCTTCGCGGGGTCCGTCATGTGGATGAAGGCGGCCATGCCCTTGAGCTGGTCGAGCGTCTCGCCCTCCTTGCCCGGCTTGCCCTTCTCCCGGTTGTGCAGCGCCGCCCGCAGCTGGCGCACCACCTCGCGCGGCACCCGCGCTCCGGGCTGGTCCTTCGCGGCCTCGTTCACCACCAGCCCCGTCACCACCTGCCGGTTCCCCGGACGCATCACCCGCGTCTTGTCCGGATGCACCCGGAAGCCCTCCGCCTCCAACACCTTCTCCACCCGGGCGATCAGCACCGCCACCGGTGCCTCCGTCTTCCCCCGGCTCTTCTTCCAGGAGAACGTCATGTCGTCCGCGTAGCGCGTGTACGCGAAGCCCAGCCGCCTCGACAGCGCCGACAGCCGCTTGTCCAGCCGCAGGCACAGCGCGTTCGTAATCCCCGGAGACGTCGGCGCTCCCTGCGGCAGCGCGCGCGGCCCCTTCGCCACGTACAGCGTCTTGCCGCGGAACTGCACCACCTCGCGCGGCGCCTCCGTGGCCATCAGCGCCAGCAGCGTCGCCGTGTTCTCCGTGAGCCCGCCCTTGCGCAACAGCCCCTTCACCCGCTGCCACGTCACCGAGGGGAAGAAGTCCTTGATGTCCATCTTCACCACCACGTCCGCGCCCTTGTGCGCCATCGCGTTGGTGACGATGGAGCGCCCCGCCACGAAGCCGTGCGCCGCCCCGTGCACCGGCAGCCGCTCGACCACGTTGGCGAGCACCCAGCGCTGCGCCTCCTTCAACTCCTTCTTCGGCGAGGTGATGGTCCGCTTCCCACCGTCCCGCTTGGGAATCTCCCAACTGCGGTAGTGCGTCCCCGTGTCCACCTCGCGGTGGTAGGCGAACCAGCGCAGCCGCGACACGCTCAGCCCCAGCGCCTTCGCCAGCGTCTGCGCCGACTCCAGCTCCGGCAGCCCGTTGGACTTGGCCCGCTCCTCGCGGTCCTTCAGGTCGAACTTGTCCGGGCCTCCCGCCTCCTCCCAGTGCACCCCCGCGCCCAGGTGGTTGATGTGCGCGGTGCGCCACGCCTCCCACGCCAGACGCTTCAGCGCGCGGCGCTCGGCGGCCTCGGCCTTCTTCTTCTCCTTCCAGGCCGTCTTCTCTTTTTCCGAGAGTCCGCTCGGGTCCTCGTGCTCGGGCGCGAGCCCCTTGGCCTTGAGCTCGGCCTCGACCCACGCCTCCTGGCCGCCGGCTTCTTCAATCGCCTTCCAACGGGCGAGCCGGGCCTGCTCCTCGCGCTGCGAGACTTCGCGCTGGGCCACGACATTGGCCGAGGGGGTGGCGGGAGCGGGGGCGGGCACGACCACGGGGGCCGCGGCGGGGACGAACGTCTCGAGCTTCGCGGTCATCACTGCACCTCGTTGATGCGAGGAGTCGTCACGAAGGAGGGGGGACGGGGCGGCGCGAGCGGTCGAGAGAGGCCTGGAATCACCACATGCTCACCTGGGGCACGGTAGCCTCACCGGCTCTCCCTGGTAGTGGAGCTCCGGCCGCCTGGGGAAACGGCGGTTGCGTCGTTGGCTCAGCTCCCCGGGCGGCCGGAGCTCCACTACCAGGAGAGAGCCAAGAACAGGCTACCTTGCGGAGAGTGTCCTGCATTGCTTCCAGAGCGGCGCAGCGCCGCTCCCGCGCTCGAGGCGCGAAGGCTGATGCTTTCCGGACCTCTCTCGACCACTCGCGCTACCTGGCGCGTCTGCCGTGCGTCGTCGCGTCCACCCCTCCCGGCCGCGGGGGTCGCGGCCAGATGACAGCCGGAGTTTCTACACCATCCCTTTGGCCGAGTCGATGAACGGCGTCATTCATTCATTCCAGGGGCGCAGGGGGGTGAGGAGGCCTGCCCGGGCGAGGCGCTCGGAGACGTCGCGGGCCAGGGCCACGTGGGCGGGGTTGGAGGCGGTGAGGCGCTCAGGGGTGAGGATGACGAGCGTGCCCTTGTCCTCCACGGGCTCGGTGCGGACGGGGGCGGGGAGGGGCGGCAGGGGGCCGCGGCGGTGGGAGAAGTACGTGAGCCAGCCGATGAAGGTGCCGCCCGGCGTCGATTCTGGCCACACCTCATCGCGAAGCTCATGGGAGGTGGCGAGGCCCCACTCGGGCTCGAAGGCCACGGCCATGGCTCGGAGTATCCGCGCGAGGACGGGGGCTTGGAGCACGCGCTCCTCGGCGGGACCTTCCGCGGGCGGGTCGAAGAGGCACAGGTTGGAGACCCAGATGGATGCGTCACCGCAGAGCAGGGAAAGGCTGCTTGCCGCCTCATGCGTTACCCCGTTCCATCCTCTCAGGGAGAAGCCGTCCGTTGCGAAGCGCCCTTCCTTCTGTGCTTGCTGGTGGAAGAGCTTCGCGAGACTCGCCGCATCGGCTTCAAGGCGGTGTTGCAGCGCTTTCTTGAGGCTTCTACCCTTCTTGAACCACTGGGCGAGGCTTGGGTCGCATGCAGCGAGCAGGCTGAAGAAGGCTTCTGTTCGATGAGCACACGCCTCGATCGTCTCTCTCCGTGCCAGCCAGTACGCTCCAACGTAGTACGTTTCCTTCATGGGATGACCTCGATCCTGTCGAGGCGATTGGCCTTGAACAGCTTCCGCATGAGGTCCGCGACCTCCTGCTCGGCGAAATGCCACTGGATGGGGGTGCTTCCTGCTGCTTTGAGCTGCCTTTTGGCCTGCTCGAGCATCTCGTTGAGTCCTTCGAACCACCGCTTGCCGTACATCTTCTCCAGAAGCGCCTTGTAGCCGGGACCTTTGACCTCCAGGAGCACGCCGTTTTTGAAGCCATCGAAGTCCACGAAGTCCTTGGGCCCCGGGCCCGTGCGGACACGGTAGACCCAGCCCTCTGGAGCGCCCGTCATCTCGGACTGGAAGCGCCTGGCATCATGGCTCATGCGCTCCTCCTTCTGAATCCACTGGCCGGGTCCCTCGGGTGGCGGGGGCCAGGGCGTGGTGCCGCCGGCTGCATTGCTGCCCTGCGCCATGAGGACGATGGCGAGCGGTGTGGCTCCAGCCCCGACCACCGCCGTCATGGCTCCGGCGGGTACGGCCACTTCGTTCACCGCCAGCGAGCCCCTGGCGGACAGGGTGAGCACCGGCAGCTTCGTGGCCGAGGCCAATCGCGGCCCCACAGTGGCCGCACCTCCCTGGAGGGTCAGCAGATGCGTGGTCACCCGTGATGCCTCGCGAATCTGGTCCTCCAGATTCATTGCCCCATAGCGGGCGAAGTATTCGGGAGAGTTGGCGATGAGGCCCGCCACTGACGAGGGCAGGTGCGCCAGTCCTTCCAGGGTGCGAACCGGCTCGGAGAGGAGGGTCGCCAGTCCCCTGGCCATCTCCTCCAGTGCTGCCTCCGTCCCCAGCAGGGCGGCGGTGGCGGGGTCCCTTCCCAGGGCCCGTTCGCCCACGGGCGGAGAGTGCTGCTTGCGCAGGGCCTCGTCCACGGTGAAGTAGACGCCGCCTCCGTCGAAGTGGAAGGCACCCACGCGCATGTGCTGCACGTACAGCTGCCCCTGCTGGAGCGAGGGCTGTCCCAGCCAGGAGATGGGTGTGCCGGTGAGCGCCACGGCGCAGTAGCCATCCGGTCGTGCCACCACCAAGGGGCGGAAGCGCGCGGTGCGGGCGAGCAACTCGGCGTAGGGCAGGGGATGTTTGTTGGCCGAGGCCTCGCGGAACAGTCGCGCCAGGGTGGTACGGGGCGCGAAGGTCCGCAGGTCGGCGGGGCTGTCGACGAGACCCCGCCAGAGGGCCTGGGCCTTCTCCGGGGTGAGTGCCTGGCCCGGAGCCAGGTGGACGGATTGCGGCAGTCCGCTGTGTCGCAGCAGTACCTGGAAGTCATCCACCTCGGCGGCGAGGGCACCGGAGGCCAGCAGCAGCACGGCGGCCAGGAGCGCGGCGGGTGTTGGCAACCTCATGGCGCCATGCTGACACGTGCCGCGTGTCACAACCACACCACAGCCGCGGGTGGTACTGCGCGCCCAGGCGCGGACTCCACCGACGCATCAACGTTTCACGCGCCGCGCGCCCCGGTCCACCCGGGTGATGCGCCGCGAGTCCCCAGGCGCGGCCGAACGCCCCTCGAGGGCCCGGGCCAGGTCCCCCAGCCGGGGGTGCTCGAAGAGGACGCGCAGCGGCACCTCGAGGCCCAGTTCCTCTCTCGCTCGTGCCACCACCCGCATGGCCAGCAGCGAGTGGCCGCCCAGCTCGAAGAAGTCGTCCTCCAGGCCCACCCGCGGCACGCCCAGCAGCGCCCTCCACACGGTGGCGAGCCCGAGCTCCAGCGGCGTGGAGGGCGGCGTGCGGGGTGCGTCCGCCCCGGCGTCCGGCGCGGGCAGTGCGGCCCGGTCCACCTTGCCACCCGGCGTGAGCGGCAGGTGCGGCAGCGCCACCAGGGCCGTGGGCACCATGTGCTCCGGAAGCTGGCCCCGGGCGAAGGCGCGCAGCTCCGTCACCTCCAGGGGTGCGCCTCCCGAGGGCACCACGTAGCCCACCAGCCGCTTCACCCCCGGCGCTTCCTCGCGCAGCACCACCACCGCTTCCCTCACCCCCGGGTGCCGGCCGAGCACCGCTTCAATCTCCCCCGGCTCCACCCGGAAGCCGCGGTACTTGAGCTGTTGATCCGTGCGGCCGAGGTACTCCAGCGAGCCGTCCGGCAGCATGCGCGCCAGGTCCCCCGTGCGGTAACAGCGCGCCCCCGGCTCGGGGGAGAAGGGGTCCGGCAGGAAGCGCTCCGCCGTCAGCTCCGGCCGTCCGAGGTAGCCCAGCGACACGTGGGCGCCTCCCAGGTAGAGCTCGCCGGGCACTCCCGGCGGCACGGGCCCGAGCGACTCGTCCAGCACATACGCCCTCATGCCCGGCACCGGCCGGCCGATGGGGACGAGGCCACGCCGCAGCTCCTCGTCCGCCACGGCGTCCAGCTCCGCGGCCACCGCCACCACCGTCGTCTCCGTGGGGCCGTACTCGTTGCCCAGCCGCACGCCGCCCGCCACCCTCCGCCACTGGAGCACCTGCGCGGCGGGCACCTTCTCGCCTCCCGCGGCCACCGTCCTCACGCACCCGGGCAGCCGCGCCGCGCCCGAGGCCAGCGCTCCCGTCAGCTCCACCCAGAAGGCCGTGGGCAGCCACAACAGCGTGACGCCCCACTCCTCGCACCGCGCGCACAGCTCGCGCGCGTCCAACAGGGCCTCGGTGCGCAGCACCACCGTGCCCCCGCTCAACAGCGCCGGGTAGATTTCCTCCACGCTCGCATCGAAGCTGAGGGTGGAGAACTGCAACACCCGGTCCTCGGATGTGTAGCCGTGGAGCTGGATGCACGAGCGCGCGTAGCCCTCCACGGCCCGGTGGGGCACCACCACCGCCTTGGGCCGGCCCGTGGAGCCCGACGTGTACATGAGGTAGGCCGGGGCCGAGGGAGGCACGTCCACCCGGGGTGCCTCGCGGGGCGCGGCCTCCAGCTCGGCGCGGCAGGCGTCCACGTCCAGCACCTCCAGTGCTTCAGCGCCGCGCGTGCCCACCCGCTCGAGCAGCGTGGAGCGGGTGAGCAACAGCCGGGCGCCACAGTCCTCCAGCATGGCCTCCAGGCGCTCGCGGGGGTACTCGGGGTCCAACGGCACATAGGCCGCTCCCGCCTTGAGCACCCCGAGGAATCCCACCAGCGCCTCCACCGAGCGCTCCAGCAGGATGCCCACGTGCGCCCCCAGGCCCACGCCCCGGCGCCGCAGCGCGTGGGCGAGCTGATTGGCCCGCGCGTCGAGCTCCGCGTAGGTGAGCGAGCGCGACTCGTGGCGCAGCGCCAGGGCTCCGGGCGAGCGCGCCACCTGGGCCTCGAAGGCGCCGTGCAGCGTGAGGGTGGGGCCGGGCGGGGCGGCGGTGGCGCGGTGGCGCGCCAGCAGCACCGTGTCCTCGGGTGTGAGCAGGGGCAGGTGCCGCACCGCGCGCCCGGGCTCCCGCACCACGGCGGACAGCAGTTGCTCGTAGTGCCGCGCCAGTCGGGAGACGGTGGCCTCGCGGAACAGGTCCGTCGCGTACTCCAGCGAGCAGCGCAGCCCGCCGGGTTGCTCCAGCACGCTCAGCGTCAGATCGAACTTGGCCGTGCCCGTGTCCGCCTCGTACGGCGTGAGGCGCAGGCCGCCGAGCTGGAGCGTGGCCTCGGGCGCCACGTCGTAGCTGAACATCACCTGGAAGAGCGGCGAGCGGCTCGTGTCCCGCGGCGGCTGCACGTGCTCCACCAGCTTCTCGAAGGGCAGCTCCTGATGCGCCAGTGCCTCCCGGGTGCGCTCGCGCACCTGCTCCAGCAGCTCCGTGAAGGGGCGCCCGCCGCGCACGTCCACGCGCAGGGCCAGCGTGTTGACGAAGCAGCCCACCACGCCCTCCACCTCGCGCTGGCCGCGGTTGGCCACGGGGATGCCGAGCGTCAGCGACTCCTGCCGCGTGTAGCGGTGCAGCAGCGCCTGGAAGGTGGCCAGCATCACCATGAAGGGCGTGACACCCCGGGCCCGGGCGAGCGCGCGCACGCCCTCCGACAGGGACTCGGACAGTCCCCACGCGAGCGTGGCGCCCCGGTGCGACTGGACCGGGGGCCGGGCGAAGTCCGTGGACAGGTTCAGCTCGGTGTGGCCCTCCAGGTGCTTCTTCCAGAAGGCCAGCAGCGGCGCCTGGGCCTCCTCCGTCAGGTGCTCGCGCTGCCACGCGGCCACGTCCACGTACTGCACAGGAAGCGGGGGCAGGGCGGCCTCTCCGCCTCGCGTCCGCGCCTCGTAGAGGGCGGCGAACTCCCGGCTCAGCACCGCCAGGGACCAGCCATCCGCGATGAGGTGGTGGAGCGCCAGCACGAGCAGGTGCTCTCCGGCGCCCACCTCCACCAGCACGGCCCGGAAGAGCGGCGCCCGCTCCAGCGCGAAGGGGCGCCGGGCCACCTCGGCCACCACCGCGTCCATCCGCTCGCGCGCACTGGCCCCGGTGTCCGGAAGGGCGAGCCGCTCCAGCGAGAAGGGCGGCGCGGGCTCCACCACCGCCACGGGTCCGTCCGCCCCGGACTCGAAGCGGGTGCGCAGTGCCTCGTGCCGTGCCACCAGCGCGCGCAGCGCCTCCTCGGTGGCACCCACGTCCAGCTCACCCTCCAGCCGCAGGGCTCCGGCGATGGTGTAGAGAGGGCTGCCCGGCTCCAACTGGTCCAACAGCCACAGCCGCTGCTGGGCGGAGGACAGCGGCAGCGCGCCCGTCCGGGCCACGGGTACCACGGGAGGCGGCCCGTCCGTCCGCCGCGTCAGCCCTTCCACGCCGCGAGCCAGGGCCGCCAGGTCCTCCGCCTCGAAGAGCAGCCGCAGCGGCACGTCCACGCCCAGAGCCTCGCGCAGGCGCGACACCACCTGGACGACCTGCAGCGACTGGCCTCCCAGGTCGAAGAAGTTGTCGCCCGGACGCACGCCTCGCACGCCCAGCAGCTCCCTCCAGACGGAGGCCACACGCTCCTCGGTGGGGGACAGGGGCTCGCCCGTCTCTGGCTGCGCGGCCTCGTGCTCCTCCGCCAGGGCGAGCAGCGCCTTGCGATCCACCTTGCCACTCACCGTGAGGGGCAGGCGCTCCACGGGGATGAAGGCCGAGGGCACCATGTACGCAGGCAGCCACCGCTTGAGGGCGGCGCGCAGCGGGGTCACGTCCGGCGCGGCCCCTCCCGGCCCGGGCACGAGGAAGGCCACCAGCCGGCGCGGGGCCGCGTCCGTCACCTCCACGAGGCACTCGGAGAGCTCCGTCCCCGAGTGCAGGGCCGCGCGGCGCAGGGCGGCCTCGACCTCGCCCTTCTCCACCCGGTAGCCGCGAATCTTCACCTGCTGGTCCGCCCGGCCCACGAAGTCGAGCTGTCCGTCCGGCAGCCACCGGCCCAGGTCTCCCGTGCGGTACAACCGCCCGCCGGGGTGGAACGGGTCCGGCACGAAGCGCTCCGCCGTCAGCTCGGGCCGGTTCAGGTAGCCGCGCGCCACGCCGGGGCCGCCCACGTACAGCTCGCCCACACAGCCCGGCGGCAGCTCCGCGAGCGACGCATCCAGCACATGCAGGGTGTAGTTGTCACAGGGCCGGCCGATGGGCACCCGCTCCAACCGCTCCCATTCGGACGTCATCAACGCGGTGGCGTTGAGGCACGTCTCCGTGGGCCCGTAGTAGTTGATGAGGTGGCGGATGTGGAGGCTGCGGCCCACCAGCCGCACCACGTCCGTGCTCAGCACGTCGCCGCCGAAGCACAGGTACTCCACCTCCAGCCGGCCCGCCGCCGCGTCGCGCTCCAGCAGCCCCTTGAGCAGCGCCGGCACCGAGTCCACCACGTCGATGTGGTGCGCCGCCACGTAGGCCGCGAGCGCCTCGGGCGAGAGGATGGTCTCCTGGCGCGGCAGGTAGAGCGTGTCGCCCCGCATCAGCGGCAGGAAGATTTGATGCACCGACACGTCCACCGCGGGCGAGACCAGCAGCATGTGGTGCATGCGCCTGGACGTCCCGGAGAAGAAGCGGCGCAGCCAGGCGAGCTGCGCGCACAGCTGGCGCTGCTCCAGCATCACCCCCTTGGGGGTGCCCGTCGTCCCGGAGGTATAGATGACGTAGGCGAGGTGCTCGGGCCGGGCCACCTCGGGCAGGGCACCCTCTCCGGAAGCGTAGAGCAACGGCGCATCCAGCCGCAGCACGCGCCCTTTAAATGATGCGGGGCACGGCGTGGCCCCCTGGTGGAGCAGCAGCTCCACGCCGCTGTCGCGCAGCAACAGCTCGAGCCGCTCCTCGGGGTGGGAGGGATCCAATGGCACCCAGGCGCCGCCCGCGCCGAGCACGCCGAGGATGGCCACCACCATTTCCAGCGAGGGCTCGGCGAGCAGGCCCACGCGCACCTCGGGACCCACGCCGAGCGCGCGCAGCGTCCGCGCCAGCCGGCGGGAGCGTGCCTCCAGCTCCGCGTAGGTGAGCGAGCGGCCCTCGTGCCACACCGCCACGTCCGAGGCGTGCCGTGCGGCCACCTCCGTGAACAGGCCCAGCACCGTGACGTCCGTGGCGTGGGGCTGGCGCTCGGTGTGGAAGGCGTCCAGGCGGGCCCGGTCCTCCGGGGTGAGCACGTCCACGCCCGCGAGGGGCCGCGAGGAATCCCCGGCCAGCTGCTCCAGCACGCGGCGCATGCGCCGGGCGAGCGCCGCCACCTCCCCGCCCTCCAGCACGTCCGTGCGGTACGTCCACTCCAGCGCGAGCGCCCCTCCCGTGGACGAGGGCACGGCCGTCAGCGTGAGGTCCACCTTGGCCGCGGGGATGGGGTACTCCACCCGGTGGACGCGCGGCCCGTGGGCAGACGTCCGCTCCAGGGGCCGGGGCTCGCGCACGAGCAGCAGCACGTCATACGTGGCGCCCCCGGCGTCCGCGGAGGAGCCCTCCAGGAGCATGTCCAGCGGCACGGCCTCCCGGGCGAGCGCATCGCGGGTGCGCTGAGTCACCTCGGCGAGCAGCTCCGCCACCGTCATGCCCGGCCGCGTGCGGTTGCGCAGCGGGAGCGTCTGCGTGAGCAGGCCCACCATGCGCTCCAGCTCCGGGAGGGGACGTCCCAGCACCGGGGCGCCCACCACCAGCTCCCGCATACCCGAGTGCCGCGTCAGCAGCAGCGTCAGCGCGGACAGCAGCACATTGTAGAGCGTGGTGCCGTGCGCGCGCGCCAGGGTGTGGAGACTCGCCGCCAGCTCCGCGGGGAGTTCCTCCGTGTGCGTGGCACCGGCGTTGGAGACGGTGGCGGGACGCGCCCGGCCGGTGCCGAGTTCCAGCGGTGTCGGAGGCAGGGCCAGCTCACGCCTCCACCACGCCTCGGCCTCCTGGAGCGCCGGAGCCCCAGCCAGCCGCTGCTGCCAGGCCACGTGGTCCCTCGGCTGCAGGGCGGGGACCTCGAGCGTCCGCCCTTCATAAAGAGCCCACAACTCCTCCACAAGCACCTCCACCGAGGCCGCGTCCGCCACGAGGTGGTGCAGATCCACGAGCAGCAACGCCTCGGACTCCGAGATACGCGCCAGCCCCGCGCGCATCAGCGGCGCGGTGTCGAGCCGGAAGGGCCGCACGAAGCGGGCGAGCAGGCTGGAGACGTTCTCCCCCCGCGCCTCCCAGCGCTCCAGCGGCAGCTCCACGGCACTGCCCACGCGCTGCACCGTCTCTCCCTCCACCTGGTGGAAGGAGGTGCGCAGGGCCTCGTGGCGATGCACCAGTCCGGCCAGGGCCCGCGTCAGCCGGGCCTCGTCCAGCGGACCTTCCAGCCGCAGCGCGCCCGTCATGTGGTAGCTGGTGTCCGTGCCTCCGCTGCGCTCGTGCACCAAGTACATCCGCCGCTGGGCGGCGGTGGTGGGATGGTGGGAGGCGGACTCGGTGGGGACCAGGGGAGGCAGGGCGGCCTCGGCCTCGTCGAGCAGCGCGGCCAGCCCGCGCACGGTGGGGGCCGCGAGGAAACGCGAGAGCGGCACGCGCCGGCCCAGTGTGCCGGCCACGCGGTGCAGCAACTGGATGGCGAGCAGCGACTGACCGCCTTGCTCGAAGAAGTCGTCCGTGACGCCGCCCGTCTCCCGGCCGAGCACCTCGTGCCACAGCGCGAGCAGCTCCCGCTCCCGCGCGCCCTCGGGCGGCACGGCCTCGCGGGCGCGCACGGCCAGCGGCCACCTTCCCAGCGCCTTGCGATCCGTCTTCCCGCTCGGCAGGGTGGGCATGGCCGGCAGCGGCACCAGGTACGTGGGCACCATGTAGTCCGGCAGGTGCGCGGCCAGATGGCTCCGCAGGCCCGAGTCGTCCCCGCGTGGCACATAGAAGGCCGCGAGCACCGCCTGCCCGGCGCCGTCCTCGCGCACCACCACCGCGGCGCTGGCCACCACGCCCGAGGCCATCATCCGCGACTCCACCTCGCCCAGCTCCACCCGGTGCCCGCGCACCTTCACCTGGTGGTCCGCGCGGCCCCGGTGCTCCAGGTTCCCATCCGCCCGCCACCGGCCCAGGTCTCCCGTGCGGTACAGCCGCTCCGTGTCGTAGGGCCGGCGGATGAAGCGCTCCGCGTTCAGCTCGGGCCGGTTCAGATATCCGCGCGCCACACCCTCGCCGCCGATGAGCACCTCGCCCACCACGCCCGGGGGCAGCAGCTCGCCCTGGGCGTCCGTCACGTACACCCGAGTGGCACGCACCGGGCGGCCCACGTGGACATTGCCCGGCTGGCTCAGCTCCGCGGCGGTGGACCAGACGGTCGTCTCCGTGGGGCCATACATGTTGAAGAGGCGTGCCGGGGTGAGGCTCCGCACGGTGCGCAGCAGCGCGGGGGGCAGTGGCTCTCCGCCCACCAGCAGCAGGCGCACCGAGCGCAGCGCCCGCTCCCCGAGCGGATGGCCCAGGAGGAGCTGGAGGCGGGTGGGCGTGAGCTGCACCAGCCCGCAGCCCTCGCGCAGGATGAGGGTGGCCAGCAGCTCCGGCGAGGCCTGGGCCTCCTCGTCCGCCAGCACCACCTCCAGCCCGAGCGACAGCGGCAGCAGCGTCTCCAGCACGAAGATGTCGAAGGTGGCGTTGGTGCAGCACAGCACCCGGGGGCGCTCCCCGAGCGGCAGGGCCTCGGCCATGGCGGCCAGGAAGTTGCCCACGCAGTGGTGCTCGATGAGCACGCCCTTGGGGTTGCCGGTGGAGCCGGACGTATAGAGGACGTAGGCCAGGTCCCCGGGCTCGGGGCGGGCGGGGAGGGGCGCCGAGGCCACTGGCTCGCGGGGCATGTCCACCCGCACGGCCGGCACGGGCAGGACGTCGGCGAGCGAGGCGGTGGCCGCGTCCAGCAGCACCAGCCGGGCGCCCGAGTCCTCCAGCATGAAGCGCAGGCGCTCGGGAGGATGGGACGGCTCCAGGGGCAACCAGCCCGCGCCCGCGCACAGGACGCCGAGCTGTCCCACCAGCAGTGACGCCGAGCGCGACGTGCACAGCGCCACCGTGTCGTTCCGGCCCACGCCCCGGGCGGTGAGCTCCGCGGCGAGGTGCCGGGCCCGGCCGAGCAGCTCGCCATAGGTGAGCCGCTGTCCGCCCGCGCGCAGGGCCACCGCGTCGGGCGTGCGCGCCGCCTGCTCGAGGATGGGCGTCAGCGCGTCCCCGGGAGCGGGCGTGGTGGGCGGGGGAGGATTCAGTCCGAGCAGTTCCGCGCGCGTGGCTTCGCCCACCAGTGGCAGCCGTCCCAGCGGTGTGCCGGGCTCGCGCACCACCGCCTCCAGCAACGCGCGGAAGCCCTCCGCGAGCCGTGCGGGCACCTGCTCGGGGAAGGCGCCCGTGCGCACGTCGAGGTCCACCCGCAGCTCGCCCTGGCGCGTGCGATCGCTCACCTGCACCGCGAGCGCATGGGCTTCGTGGCCGCTGAACAGCCAGTGGATCTCCACCGGGTGGCCGGCCAGGGTGCTCTCGTACTGCTGGTTCTGGTAGGAGACGACGGTGTCGAAGAGGCCCTGGCGGCGCAGCGCTGGCGCCTCGAGCCGCTCCAGCAGCGACTCATACGGGTAGCGGCCGTGCCGGAGGAAACCCCCCACGCGGGAGCCCGCGCGCGGCAACCACTCGGAGAAGGGGCTCTCGGGCTCCAGCTCCAGGCGCAGCGGCACGGTGGCCACGCACATGCCGAAGGTGAGCATCGCCGGGCGCGAGTTCCGGTTGTGCAGGTACGTCCCGAGGCACACGTCCCGCCGCCCCAGCAGTCTCCCGAGGAAGAGGCCCGTGAGGGCGCAGAAGAATCGGTTGGGCGTGCTGCCCCACTCGCGCAGCCTGTCGTGGAGGGCCCGCGTCAACCCGGGCTCCAGCACCAGCGTGTGACGCTCGGCGCGGGTGCCGGTGAGGGCCAGCCCGGACTCTCCCAGCAGGGTGGGCTCTTCCACGCCTTCCAGCGCCTCGCGCAGCGCGGCCAGGTCTCCGGCGGCGGCCTCCGAGGCCAGGTACTGGCGCTCCTCCTCGCGGAAGGCGGCATAGCGCCCCGGCGTGGGGAGCTCCGGCTCGCGCCCCGCGGCGAGCGACTCATACAACCTGCCCACGCCCCGGCCGAGCAGGGCCAGCGATGCCGCGTCCGCGAGCAGGTGATGGAATCGCGCGAAGAGCGCTGAGCCCTCGCCCCACGTGAGCACCGCCAGCTCGCGCAGGGAGCCCTTCCCGAGGCTCAGCGGCTCGCGTGCGCGCTCCCCGGCCCAGGCCAGCGCGGCGGCACGGGGCTCGGGCCCGCCCCGGAAGTCCCGCACGGGCACTTCCTCCACGGGCCCGCGGGCGGGCACCTGGAAGGGCTCTCCCTGGTGCACCACCACCTCCGCGCGCGCGTCCTCCGTCCGCTCCAGGAACAGCCGCGCCGCCCGGGCCAGCAGTCCCGCGTCCACCTCGCCCTTCACCTCCAGCAACCCGGCGAGCGTGCCCACCGCGCCGCCGGGGGCCACCTGCTCCGTCAACCAGATGCGGCGTTGGGGATGGCTGAGGGGCTCGGCTTCCTCGGGAATGGCGGACGGAGAGGGGCTCATGTGTCGGGCGGGCGGGAGAGGGGAGAGCGTTCGGCTTCGGTGCTTCTCAGCGCTTCAGAGGTAGGACACGGCATCGCCGCGGCGGCGCACGTCCACCGTGGCGCAGTGGAACGAGCCGCCGAAGGTGTTGAAGTTGCGGAAGTTGCAGGGAATGGGCGTGAAGCCCCACCGCCGCAGTGCGGAGATCATCGGCTCGTCGCTGCGCTCCACGACGACCCGCTTCTCGTCCAGGCTGAGCAGGTTCATGTTGATCCACTTGCTCGTCATGTAGAGCGGGTGGCCGTCGGGGATGCTGGGCGTGGGCGCCTCGAGGATGTCCCAGCCGCGGAAGAGGGAGGGCACCTTGGGGAAGCGGTGCGGGTTGACCAGCAGCTTGCCCGGCGCCAGCGGCATGATGGTGGCGTCGATGTGCATGGGGTGGGTGTCGCGCGGCTCCACCACGTGCACCCGGAAGCGGCCCTCCAGGTGGCGCTGCAGCCACCGGATGCCGAACTCGTTGGTGACGTTGCTCTTCTGGACGACGAGATCCTTCCCGAACTTGATGAAGTCCGCGGCGTCGAAGGTGGGCTCGGTGTCGGTGATGACGTAGCGGGGCGGCTCGTCCTCGGTGGGGTCCACGAAGTCGTGCACGTACAGCTCGTCCTTGAGCTCCGGCTTGGGCGCGGCCGTCCAGCGCGCGCCCGCGCGGAAGTACTCCTTGATGAGCGCGCGGTAGGCCAGGGGCTCGAAGTAGCGCGAGCGCCACGCCATGGGCGACTCGATGACCTCATCCCCCACCACGAGCAGCACGTCGCGGGGCATGGCCGCGTACAGCCCGCCCGAGCTGGCGAAGTGGGGCGTGACGATGGGCCGGCGGAAGTCCAGCGCCTCCGGCCTCCGCACGGTGACGCCCTCGGCCTCCAGGATGTGGACCAGCTCCTCCAGATCCTTCTTCGCCGCGGCGATGCGCTCGGGCGGAAAGGGGCGGCCCGCGTTGCGCTGGAAGAGATCCCACATGTTGTCCGGCACGGTGGCCTTCAGTGAGATGTGCCACTCGGGGAAGGTGGCGTTGTCCACCACGCCGACAATCACCTCCTCCAGGAGATCCCACTCGGTGAAGGCGTTGACGACGGGCAGCGACCTGGACGGTTGGAGTTGGGCTGGGGCGATCATTCGGGTGTCTCGCGAGGAGGGGGGTGGAACGGAGGGCGTCAGGCCACGCGCTCTGGCGGGACCTGAGCGTTGGCATCGGGAGGCCGGGCGGCGTTGAACGCCGGAGTGGTCCAGCTCTTCACCACCGCGGTGGGACCCAGGAAGTAGCCGTGGCAGTGATTGGCCGCGGAGTACTCGGGGAGCGGTTCCAGCATCCGGTGGATGTGGGCCAGGTTGGCCAGGGGGATGCGAGGGAAGATGTGGTGCGTGAGGTGGTAGTTGTCGTGGTGCGGGTGCAGGAAGAACGCCAGCCCGTTGGACGGCAGGTTGCGCGTGTAGCCGACGATGCCTCCCGGCTCGAGCCCGACATGGTCGGAGATCTCCGCGAACACCTTGATGGCGTGATAGACGGTGGCGCGCGCCAGCATCCACACGGCCGCGAATGACAGCGCGGCGCGGGCGCCTCCGAGGACGCCGAGCACGGTGAGCAGGACGGCCCACCAGAGGACCACCCGCAGACGCTCGGCTCCGCTCATGCGCGGCAGCTCTCCCAGCAAGGACTTGCGCCACAGCGCGCCGTTGAACAGGAAGTGCCGGTAGAAGCGCCACGGCGAGCGCACCACGTGGGTGTCCGCGTCACGGGGCGGCGGGAGGAAGTCCGGGTCCCCCTCCGGGTCTCCGAGGTAGGCGTGGTGCCGCAGGTGCGAGAGCCGGTACGCCTCGAAGTCCTCGAAGATGCAGGGGCCGAAGAGGAGCGTGGCCACCCCGCGGTTCGTCTTGCGCCCGGTGAACATGTTGCCGTGGGCCGCGTCGTGCAGCGTGTTGCCGAGCGCGCGCTGCCGCGAGCCCACCAGCACGAGCGCCAGGGGGAGCCACAGCGGGGACACGTACACCACCGCCGCCCACCCGGCGAAGACGAGCGCCCACGACTGCACCACCTGCCAGAGCGCCACCAGGGGCCTCGGCTCGTGGTAGCGCCGGAAGAGCTCCGCGCGCTCGCCCTCGGACAGATAGGTCCGGAAGCGGCGCAGCTCATCCACCTTCAGTCTGGGTGACGCCGCCGTCTCCCGGACGGTGGAGAGTGGGGGGGCCGTGTCCTCCATGATGATGTCAGTGCTCCATGTGTCGGGTTCGCCCGTCACCGGGGTCGTGTCTGGCTTTGTGAGATGAACCCGATGCCAGGGATGGAGGAACCGGGCCGCTCGAAGCTTTCACGGGGACGATAGCGGCGCGTCTGACATGCCCCGCCGCCGCGGGAGGGGACACGGGCGTTGGGCGGGCATGACAGACCTATGTCCTATACAGCGCCATCACCTGACACGTTCCCGGGAATCAGAGACATGTACACGCTGCGTACTTTATTCCAGACACATCTCGTGAAACCCCAGGGCATCATCTACGCGGGGGCCCACGTGGGTGAGAATGTCGGGGCCTTTCTCGACGCGGGCTTCGAGTCGGTGTTGTGCATCGAGCCCAACCCCGAGGACTTCTCCCAGCTCGAGCGCCATGCCTCGGCGCGCGTGCGCTGTGTGCACGCGGCGGTGTCGGACCGGGAAGGAATGTCCGCGTATTACATGGTGCCGGGAGTGCCCACCCTCAACTCCCTCCTGAAGCCGGACGATGAGTACTGGGTGAAGCTGGTGGGGAAGGAGATGGCGGACGCACACGCGCCGGCCCGCGTGGAGGTGCGCACGCTCCGGCTGGACACGGCCGTGGAGCGACATGGGGGCGGGGTTCCCTACAACGCGCTCTACCTCAACATCCAGGGCGGCGAGCTGCTCGCGCTGAAGGGAGCGCCGCGCACCCTGGAAGGGCTGGACACCGTCTTCACCGAGGTGAACTTCGATCGGCGCTACGAGGGCTGCGCGCTCTTCGAGGAGGTGGACGCGTTCCTGCGCGATCAGGGCTTCCGCCTCATGTACCTGGAGAAGTTCCCGCACTCGGGGGGCCAGCACGGCGAGGCGCTCTACCGGCGCGTTTCCGATCTGCCCACGCCGGGGCTCGTGCCGCTGTCCGAGCTGGAGAACCGGTAGCCCCGTGAGCATCCGCGAGGCACACAGCGGCCAGGAGGGGCCGGACTTCAGGACCTTCATCGCCATCTGGCTGGGGCAGGCGGTGTCGATGGTGGGCTCGCGCGTGTCGCGGCTCGCCCTGGGCATCTGGCTCTTCCAGCGCACGGGGGCGGTGACGGACTTCGCCCTGGTGGCGCTGTGCGATGCACTGCCAGTGTTGCTGTTGCTGCCCTTCACGGGGGTGGTGGCGGACCGGTACGACCGGCGCCGGGTGATGCTGTGGGCGGACTCGGCCGCGGCGCTGTGCACGCTGGGGATGGCCGGGCTCCTGCTGTCTGGTCACTTCGAGCCCTGGCACCTGTACCTGACGGTGGTGGCGGGTGCGAGCGCGAGCGCCCTGCAGTCACCCGCCTGGTCCGCCGCCATCTCGCAGTTGGTGCCTCCCGAGCGGCTCTCCCGGGCGGTGGGGCTGGTGCAGGTGTCGGAGGGAATGACGGACATCCTCGCGCCCACGCTGGCGGGAGGACTGCTGGCGGTGGGCGGGATGATGGCCGCGCTGGTGTTCGACTTCACCACCTTCCTCATCGGCATGGGGCTGCTGCTCCTGCTGCGCTTCCCGGCGGTGCCGCGAGCGCAGGAGACGGAAGAGCGGCCGGGCCCGGTCTGGCGCGAGGCGATGCGGGGCTGGGAGTACGTGGCCGCGCGGCGGGGGCTGGTGGGGCTGCTGGCGCTGGCCTCGCTGGTGACGATGATCCTCTGCGCCATGGAGGTGCTGGTGCCTCCGATGCTGCTGGCCCATGCGTCGCCGACGGTGATGGGCATGGTGATGTCGGTGGCGGGCGTGGGCGCGCTGTGCGGCAGCGTGGTCATGAGCACCTGGGGTGGGCCGCGCCGGAAGATGGACGGGGTGCTCGGCGCGGGCGCGCTGATGGGGCTGGCGCTGATGGGCGCGGGCCTCGGGGGCTCGGTGGTGGTCATGGCCGTGGCGGGGTGGGTGGCCATGTTCTGCATGCCCGTGGTGTGGAGCTGTTCCCACGCCGTGTGGCAGCTCCAGATTCCCGCGGAGCTCCAGGGCCGTGCGTTCGGTCTGCGGCGCATGGTGGGCGAGGCCACGGCGGTCGCCGTGTTCTTCGGCGCGGGGCCGCTCGTGGACCAGGTGCTCGAGCCCCTGCTCGCTCCGGGTGGGGCGCTCGCGGGCAGCGCGGGCGGAGTCTTCGGCGTGACGCGGAGCCAGGGCGTGGGCCTGCTGCTCTTCCTGCTGGGGCTGTTGTTGTTGACGGTGATGGTCGTGGTGCGGGCCCGGCCGGGCCTGTACCGCATCGAGGATGAGGTTCTCCGAGACAACCCGACACACGCCACCGGAGTGGGTGGCTGAGGGAGTGTGGGAGGGGGGTTGCATACTGGAATCCCTCCCACCCAACGAGCGCATGCGAGAGATGTCCGCCCAGGTCATGAGCGAGCCGAACGAGGTCCTCCACGCGGGAGAGGTGTATGTGTTTCCTGCCTCGTACGCGCAGAAGCGGATGTGGTTCCTGGAGAGGTTGGAGCCGGGGAGCGCCGCCTATCACATGCCCTTCGCCCTGCGGCTGTCGGGGCCGTTGGATGTGAAGGCCTTGAGGCAGGGCCTCGACGCGGTGTTCCACCGCCACGAGGCGTTGCGCACGCGCTTCGAGGAGGCGGCGGATGGTGAGGTGAACCAGGTCATCCATCCGCCCGAGCCGCTCGGCCTGGGGCTGGCGGAGCTGGAGGCGGTGGAGCCGGAGGCGCGCACGGCGCGCGTGCTGGACTGGTGCGCCCGCGAGGCGGCGCGGCCGTTCGATCTGGAGCGGGACGTGCTGCTGCGTGCCTCGCTGCTGCGGCTCGGGGACGAGGAGCACGTGTTGCTGCTGGTGCTGCACCACATCATCTCGGACGGGTGGTCCATGGCCATCTTCGCCCGGGAGATGCTGGAGGTGTACGCCGCGGCCCGGGAAGGGCGGGGCTCGCCGCTGCCGGAGCCCGAGCTGCAGTACGTGGACCACAGCGAGTGGCAGCGCGCGTGGATGGAGGAGGGCGGCGAGTCCCGGAGCCAGGTGGAGTATTGGAAGCGGAAGCTGGCCGGTCCGCTGCCGGTGCTGGAGCTACCGGTGGATCGCCCCCGCCCGCCCGTGCAGACGCTGAAGGGCGCGACGCTGGACTTCTCCCTGCCGCGTGAGGTGCTGGCGCCGCTGCGGGAGTTGGGGCAGCGCGAGGGAGCCACGCTCTTCATGACGCTGCTGGCGGGCTTCTCCGCGCTGCTGCACCGGTATTCCGGGGCGCAGGAGGTCGTCATCGGCACGCCGGTGGCCAACCGCCGCCGCGCCGAGCAGGAGGGGTTGATCGGCCTCTTCGTGAACACGCTGGCGCTGCGCGTGTCCACGGCGGGCAACCCGGGCCTGCGCGAGCTGGTGCGCCGGGCGCGCACGGAGACGCTCGAGGCCTACGTCCACCAGGACATCCCCTTCGAGAAGGTGGTGGAGGAGCTGCGGCTGCCGAGGAGCCTGGGCGTTCCCCCCGTCTTCCAGGTGATGCTGGTGCTGGAGAACCAGCCGGCGGTGCCGCTCGCGCTCGCGGGCCTGCGCGTCACGCCGCTGGCCATTCCCACGCGCACGGCGCGGTTCGATCTCATGCTGTCGCTGGAGGAGACGGCCGAGGGGCTGCGCGGCCACGTGGAGTACAGCACGGACCTCTTCGACGAGGCGACGGTGCGCCGGATGCTCGCGCACTACGAGCGGGTGCTGCGGGGCGCGGCGACGCCGGAGGTGGGCATCGCGGACCTGCCGCTGCTGGACGCGGAGGAGCGCGCGCGGGTGCTCGGCGAGTGGAGCCGGGGAGCCGAGCCCGGCCAGGAGGAGACGACGTTGCCCGCGCTCGTGGAGGCGCAGGCGCGGCGCACGCCGGACGCGGTGGCCGTCAGCGCGGGCGACGCGAGCCTCACCTACCGGGAGCTGGACGTGCGCGCCAATCAGCTCGCGCACCACCTGCGCCGGCTGGGCGTGGGGCCCGAGGTGGTGGTGGGAGTGTGCGCCGAGCGCTCGCTGGAGCTGGCGGTGGGGATGCTCGGCATCTCCAAGGCGGGAGGGGCGTACCTGCCACTCGATCCCGACTATCCCGAGGATCGGCTCGCCTTCATGCTGAAGGACAGCCGCGTGTCCGTGCTGGTGGCGCAGGAGCGCGTGGCCGGGCGCATTCCCTCGATGGGGGAGCGGCGGGTGCTGCTGGACGCACACGCGGAGGCCCTCGCGAGGGAGCCCGGCGAGGCGCCCGGGAGCGAGCTGGCGCCGGACAACCTCGTCTACGTCATCTACACCTCCGGCTCCACCGGTAGGCCCAAGGGCGTGGGAGTGACACACCGGGGGCTCGCGCGGCTGGTGACGGGCTCGACGTACGCGCGGCTGGGGGCGGGAGAGCGCGTGCTCCAGTTCGTCTCCATCTCGTTCGACGTCTCCGCCTACGAGCTGTGGGGACCGCTGTGCAACGGCGGCCAGGTGGTGATGGCTCCGCCGGGCGCGTTGTCCCTGGAGGAACTGGGGACGCTGTTCCAGGAGCGGAAGGTGAGCACGCTGTGGCTCACGGCGGGCCTGTTCCATCAGATGGTGGAGGGCAACCTGGAGGGGCTCGCGGGAGTGCGGCAGTTGCTGGCGGGCGGGGATGCCGTGTCCGCGCACCACATGCGGCGCGTGCGCGAGCGCTTCCCGGAATGTGCCCTCATCAATGGCTACGGGCCCACGGAAGTCACCGTGTTCGCGTGCACCCACGTGGTCGAGCCGGGTGCGCCCGTGGATGGCTTTCCCATCGGCCGGCCCATTCCGGGGACGGAGGCCCATATCGTCGACGCGCGGCTGCGGCCCGTGCCGGTGGGCGTCCCGGGGGAACTGCTCCTGGGAGGGCCGGGAGTGGCCCGGGGCTACCTCGGCCGGCCGGAGCTGACCGCCGAGCGGTTCATCCCCCATCCCTTCAGCGACAGGCCCGGCGCGCGGCTGTACCGCACGGGAGACCTCGCGCGTTTCCGCGCGGACGGCCGCATCGAGTACCTCGGGCGGTTGGACCGGCAGGTGAAGGTGCGCGGCTACCGCATCGAGCTGGGAGAGGTGGAGGAGGTGCTGCGCGCCCGGCCCGAGGTGGGGGACGCCGTGGTGCTGGCACTGCCGGACCCCTCGGGAGACAAGCGGCTGTCCGCGTTCGTCGTGCCGCGGAACGAGGCCGAGCCCCCCTCGCCCTCCGCGCTGCGGGTGGCCCTGCGCCAGCGGTTGCCGGAGCACATGGTGCCCACCTCGTGGACGGTGGTGGACGCCCTGCCGCTCGGGCCCAACGGCAAGGTGGACCGGCAGCGGCTCGTCGAGGCCGAGGCCCCGCGCTCCCCGGGCGTGCCCTCGCGCTTCGTTCCCGCCACCGAGGAGGAGCGCCTGCTCGCGGCGCTGTGGACCCAGGTATTGGAGGTGGAGGTTCCGGGCTCGGACGCGGACTTCTTCGCGCTGGGCGGGCACTCGCTGCTCGCCACGAAGCTGGTTTCCCGTCTGCGTGAGACCTTCCGGTTGCAGGTGCCGCTGAAGACCGTGTTCGAGCATCCGCGGTTGGAGCAGCTCGCGGCCTGGTTGCGCGCGCGCGCCGGGGAGGCTCCCGCGCGGCTGCCTCCGCCGCTGCGCCGGGTGGAGCGGAGCACCCCGCCGCCGATGTCCTTCGCCCAGCAGCGGCTGTGGTTCCTCGACCAGTTGGAGACGGGCAGCGCCTTCTACAACATGGCCTTCGCGCTCCGGCTGGAGGGGAGGCTGGATGCGCCGGCGCTCGCCGCCGCGCTGCGCGGGTTGGTGGAGCGGCACGAGGTGCTGCGCACCCGGCTCGTGGAGGTGGAGGGAGAGCCGCGCCAGCTCATCGACTCCGAGGCCGGGGTGACGCTGGAGCAGGTGTCCCTCGCGGAGGTGCCGGAGGCGGAGCGGGAGGCACGGGCGCTCGCGCTGGCCCGGGCGTGGCTGGAGCGCCCGTTCGACCTGGCGCGTGGTCCGCTGCTGCGGGCCCACATGTGCGCGCTCGGGGCCGGGAAGTACGTGCTCGTGCTCGCCATGCACCATGCCGTCTCCGATGGCTGGTCGCTGCGCGTGCTCGTGCGCGAGCTGGGGGAATTGTACGCGGCGCACCTCGAGGGCCGTCCGTCCGCCCTGGCGCCGCTGCCCGTGCAATACGCCGACTTCGCCGCGTGGCAGCGCGGGTGGGTGGAGTCCGGCGCGCTCTCGGGCCAGCTCGACTACTGGCGCAAGCAGCTCGGTGGCGAGCTGCCGGTGCTGGAGCTGCCGAGGGACAGGCCCCGGCCCCAGCGCCAGCGCTACCGGGGCCGCACGCTCGGACGGCACGCCTCCGGAGCGCTGCGCGAGGCGTTGCTCGCCGCGAGCCAGGGGCAGGGCGTCACCCCCTTCATGTGCTCCCTCGCGGCCTTCCAGGTGCTGCTGCACCGCCTCACGGGACAGGAGGAGCTGCTCGTGGGCACGCCCATCTCCGGACGCACGCACGCGGACGTGGAGGGGCTGCTCGGCTGTTTCGTGAACACGCTGGTGTTGCGCTCGGCCGTGTCCGGGGCGCTGCCCTTCCGCGAGCTGCTCGCCCGGGCGAAGCAGGTGTGCCTGGAGGCCTATGCGCACCAGGACATCCCCTTCGAGCACGTGGTGGAGGCGGTGCAGCCGGTGCGCTCCACCCAGCACACTCCGCTGTTCCAGACGATGTTCATCTACAACGAGCGGGGGGGCTCGCCGGAGCGGTTCTCCTCGCTGAGGGTGGAGCCGCTGAAGGTGGAGACGGGCACGTCCACGTTCGACCTCACGCTCGCGGTGACGGACACCGGCCACGGCCTGGAGCTGGAAGCCGAGTACGACACGGAGCTCTTCAACGAGGAGATCGTCGCGCACTGGCTGTCCGTCTACGAGACGCTCCTGGAGGCGGCGGTGCGTGCTCCGGAGCTGCGCGTGCGCGAGCTGCCGGTGCTGGACGCCGAGGCCCGCCAGCGCATCTGCGTGGAGTGGAACCACACGCCGGACGTGTTCCCCACGCACACGAATCTCGCCGCGCTGCTCGCGGCCCAGGCGGCCCGCTCGCCCGAGGCCCCGGCGGTGTCCTTCGGCACGTCGCTCCTCACCTACCGGGAGCTGGAGGCCCGGGTCCGGAGCGTGGCCCGCTCGCTGAGGGCTCGCGGCGTGGGTCCGGAGGTGCGCGTGGGCGTGTGCGCCGAGCGCTCGTTGGAAATGGTCATCGCCGTGCTGGGCGTCATCCACGCGGGCGGCGCCTACGTGCCGCTGGACGCCACCCACCCCGCCGAGCGGCTCCAGTACATGCTGGAGGACGCGGGCGCGCGGGTGCTGCTCGCCCAGAGGAAGCTGGAGGAGCGCCTGCCCGTCATGGCGCTCGAGCGCCTGTGGCTCGAGGACGTAGCGGGGGTGGAGGACCTGAGGCCACTCGCGCTCCCGGCGCTCCAGCCGGAGCACCTGGCGTACGTCATCTATACGTCGGGCTCCACGGGGCGGCCCAAGGGCGTGATGCTCGCGCACCGCGAGGTGTGTCAGCGGCTCGCGTTCGGGCAGGCCGCCTATCCGCTCGGCGAGGGCAGCCGGGTGTTGCAGGTGGCTTCGCTGGGGTTCGACCCGTCCGTGCTGGAGATCTTCCACGCGCTCTCCACGGGCGCGCAGCTCGTGCTGCTGCCGCCGGGAGGCAACAGGGACCCCTCGGTCATTGCCCGGCACGTGGACGAGCACCGCGTCACCAGCATGGAGCTCGTCCCGTCCATGCTGGAGTTGATGTTGGACCAGCCGCTCTTCATGCGCAGTGCGTCCCTGCGGCGCGTCTTCGTGGGCGGCGAGGCCATTCCGCTCGTGTTGCAGGAGCGCTTCCTGGCCACCCTGACCGTCGAGCTCGTCAACACCTATGGGCCCACGGAGGCCACGGTGGACGTGGTGCACTGGCCCTGCCGCATGGTGCCGGGGATGCAGAGCGTGCCCATCGGCCGGCCCATCTCGCGCTCGAGCATGTACATCGTCGACGCGCACCTGCGGCCGGTGCCGGTGGGGGTGCCGGGCGAGCTGCTCATCGGCGGCCACTACCTGGCGCGGGGCTACCAGGGGCGGCCGGAGGTGACGGCGGAGAAGTTCGTGCCGGACCCCTTCAGCGGCGAGCCCGGCGCGAGGCTCTACCGGACGGGGGACCTGGTGCGCTACCTGCCCAACGGGGACATCGAGTTCCTCGGCCGCACGGACCACCAGGTGAAGCTGCGCGGGGTGCGCATCGAGCTGGGGGAAGTGGAGTCCTGCCTGCGCGCCCACCCGAGCATCCGCGACTGCGTGGTGATGACGCACACCTTCGGGCCGGGGGACGTGCGGCTGGTGGCGTACTGCGCCGTGCGCGACGCGCTGGAGGGGCCCGCCCAGGCGGAGTGGTCCGGCTCCCTGCGCACCCACCTGGCGGCCTCGCTGCCGGCCGTCATGGTGCCGGCGGCGCTCGTGCCCATGTCCGCGCTGCCCCTCAACGCCAGTGGCAAGGTGGACCGCAAGCAACTGCGTCCCCCCGAGGCCTCTCACCTGGGGCCGCGCACGGCGGCGGTGGCGCCGCGAGGCCCGGTGGAGGAGGCGCTCGCGTCTCTGTGGAAGCAGCTCCTCTCCGTGGAGCAGGTGGGGGTGACGGACGACTTCTTCGCGCTCGGCGGCCACTCGCTGCTAGCGCTGCGGATGATGACGCGGGTGCAGCAGGAGCTGGGGGTGAAGCTGCCGCTGGACACCCTGTTCGAGACGCCCACCATCGCCGGGCTCGCCCGCCGCATCGAGGCGGGGAGGAGCGCCGCGGAGCACTCGCCGCTGGTGCTGCTGCGCGAGGGCGGTGAGCGGCCTCCGCTCTTCTGGGTGCACCCGGTGGGCGGCGGGGTGCTGTGCTACGAGCCGCTGGTGCGGCGCCTGGGACGCGAGCGGGCCCACTATGGCCTGCGCTCGGTGGGGCTGCTGGGCGTGGAGCGTCCCGAGGAGCTGGCCGAGCTGGCGCGCGAGTACGTCCGGTGCGTGTGCGAGGTGCGCCCCGAGGGGCCCGTGCTGCTGGCGGGCTGGTCCCTGGGTGGCGTGCTGGCCTTCGAGATGGCGCGTCAGCTCGAGGCGCGCGGGCGCGAGGTGGCGCTGTTGCTGGCGCTCGACGCGGTGCCCGACTCCGTCAGCGAGGTGTCCGAGGAGTGGGCGGCGGCGGAGCTGGCCGGGCTGGTGTCCGCCGAGCTGGGCGTGTCCGAGGACGAGGCCCGGGCGCTGCTCGCCGGGAAGGGCGGGGCCGAGGAGCCGCTCCAGCACGTGCTGGAGGAGCTGCGGCGCAACCTGGGCGCGCTGCGGCGCTACCGTCCCGGGCCGTACCTGGGCCGCATGCTGCTGCTCGAGGCCACCGAGCGTGAGGCTCCGTTGGAGCCCGCCCTGCCCGACACCTGGAAGGCCGTCGTCCTGGGAGGCGTGGAGCACCACCAGGTGGCGGGAGACCACTACCAACTCGTGCGCGAGCCGCACGTCGACGCCGTCGCGGAGCACTTCCGGCGAGCGTTGGAGGAAGCACCATGAGAGCCATGCCCAATCGACCCATTGATGTCCGGGAGAAGCTGTCTCCTCGCGAGTTCGTCCAGGAATACGTCCTCCCCAACAAGCCGGTCATCGTCTCGGACGCGCTGGACACCTGGAGGGCGCGGGAGCTGTGGACGCCCGAGTTCTTCCTGACCCTGCTGGGGACGATGCCGGTGGAGGTGACCCGGGACGGGCCGGACCCCGAGGGCCGCATGCCGTACTCGGAGTTCTACGAGCACCTGCGGCTCGCCCAGACGGGCCCGGTGCCCGAGGATGGGAGCATCCAGCACCTGCGCTACATGCGGATGCGGGAGCTGGAGCCGCTGGAGCAGGTGCGCGGCCAGTGGGCGCGGCCCTACTTCATGCCCGCGCGCGGCTACTGCATTCCCTTCGCGCCCCTGGGGATGGACCCCACGCGCGAGCGCTACCCGGGCTTCGGCCTCTTCATCTCGCCCCGGGGCGGCGCGAGCAAGCTGCACGTGGATGGCATCCGCTCCAACGCCATCGTCTGCCAGGTGCACGGCTCCAAGCGCTGCTACGTGCTGGCGCCGGACCAGGAGTCGCAGTTGCCGGACCGGGACTCGCGGCGCGCGCGCCAGGTGAAGCACCTGGAGTTCGAGCCTCCCTCGTTCGGCCGCGCGAAGATGGTGGAGTTCGATCTGCATCCCGGGGAGACGCTCTTCGTCCCCCACCTGTGGTTCCACGAGGTCCACACGACCCATACGAGCATCTCGCTCACGTACAACTTCGTGCACGGCAGCGAGGCACTCGGGTTCGCCTGGTGGTTCCTCAAGACGTCCCTCACCAACCCCAACTCCCACAGCGTCGGCTAGGAGCTCGTCTTGTCCGAAATGGTCTCAGCGCAGCCTCGGTTGCTCAATCCCTACCTGTATCTGCTGTCCTTCGCCGGCGGCTTCAACGTGATGCTGCTGGAGATGTGC
The DNA here is from genome assembly GCF_001896145.1 of Archangium sp. Cb G35. Lineage (NCBI taxonomy): Bacteria > Pseudomonadati > Myxococcota > Myxococcia > Myxococcales > Archangiaceae > Archangium > Archangium sp. Cb G35. The sequence continues at coordinate 114,436 of NZ_MPOI01000002.1, read as the reverse complement.
GGCTTCCGGGTGCTGGGGACGGCGTTCGGCTCGTCCATCTACGTCACCGGCGTGCTGCTGGCGCTGGTGATGATCGCCCTGTCGGTGGGGTACTACCTGGGGGGCCGCTTCTCGCAGCGCTTCGGCACGCTGGAGTTCCTGCTGGGCCTGCTCGCCGGGGCGGCCGTCTACGTGGCGGTGGTGCACCTGCTCCTGGTCGAGCCCCTGCTGGACGCGTGTTACCAGCTGCGTGCCTCGTTCGATGACGTGACGCTCCAGCACGTGGTGCCGGTGTCGCTGGCGACGCTGGTGCTCTTCGGGCCGCCCATGGTGGCGCTCAGCCACGTGTCGCCCTACCTTATCAAGCTGCTGTCGGCCTCGGACGCCGGGCAGGGCGCGGGGCGCACCGCGGGCAACCTGATGGCGGTGTCCAACGTGGGCAGCATCGCGGGCACCACGCTGCCCTCCTTCCTGCTGCTGCCGGTGCTGGGCGTGAGGACGACGCTCGGCATCTTCCTGGCGTCGCTGGGGCTGGTGGTGGCGCTGGGGCTGGTGCTCGGGCGCAGGCGGGTGCTCGCGGCGGCGGCGGCCACCGCCGCGGTGGCGATGGCGGTGGGCGGGCCGGCGGCGGCGCACCTCCTGGAGAAGCAGGACGCGGCGCTCGTGTTCGCGGGCGAGTCGCTCTACGGCACCGTGCGCGTGCTGCGCGCCCAGGAGGACGGCGGGGACGAGCGCCTGGAGTACATGCCCTCGCGCGACTACGTGCACTCCACGGTGTACCCGAAGGCGCCGCTGAAGGATCAATTCACCACCGCCTACGTCAACGTGGGGCTCGCGCGGGATTCCCGGCGCTACCTGGTGCTCGGCACGGCGCTGGGCGGGGCGGTGGCGGCCATCCTGGCGGCGGATCCCCAGGCGGAAGTGACGGGCGTGGAGATTGATCCCCTGGTGGTGGACCTGTCGCTCCAGTTGGTGCCCGCGCTCCAGTCCCCGCGCGTGAAGATGGTGGTGCGCGATGCCCGGCTCTTCCTGCGCGAGGACACCAGCACCTACGACTACATCGTCGTGGACATCTTCGCCGGCGAGCAGATTCCCACCCACTGCATCACCCAGGAGTTCTTCGCCCTGGCGCACGCCCGGCTGGCCGAGGACGGGGTGATGCAGATGAACACCAACCTGTGGGACTACCAGGTGCTCAGCGGGCTGGAGCAGCCCGAGCCCTTCGTGGGCGTGCGGCACCTGCACTCGGCGCTGCTGCACGCGGGCTTCGCCTCGCTCTTCCAGAGTGACTTCTTCGGCAATGGCCACCTGTATGCCTTCAAGCGGCCCACGGAGCTGGCCGGGCTGCGGGAGCAGCTCTCGCGCCGGGCGCTCGACACGTCGGCGGATCCCCACCTGCGCGCCTCCTGGGCGGTGGCGGCGCTCTCGCTCGTGACGGTGCCGGACGCGCGCCGCGAGGTGCGGCCCTTCACCGATGCGTGGGTGCCGGACCATCAGCTCCACCTCAAGGGCTACATCGATCGCTACCTCGCCTCGCTGCTGCGCGCGAAAGAGAGCGCCGGGTGGAAGTCCCAGGTAGAGGGCGCGAGCCCGGATGATCTGCGGATGATCTCCGTGCGGCACTACGCCGCGGCGGCCGCGTCCTTCTCTCCGAGCGAGCCGGGCTTCAAGAGCTACCTGGACAAGAAGGGGAACGACTTCTGCCACGAGCTGCTGAACTGGGCGGCGCGGCAGCAGGAGGACATCCACGTCCCGGTGGCCCGCTACGTCCACACGCCGGTGCTGGAGCGGTGCGCGCAACTTCCCGCCACCGAGGTCCCCGCTGGGGGCGCCGCGCCGCGGCTCCGTCGTTACGCGGAGGCCGCCACGCTGGTGGACTCCAATCAGGGCGCCCAGGCGCTGCCGTTGCTGGTGGCGTTGCTCGGCGACGGCCACGTCGCGGGGCAGTGAGGGGCGCCTGCCTCCCAACCCCCTCTTCCCTTCTCCCTTCCCCCACGAGAACAGACCATGTTGGACACCGCCGCGCTCCTCGAGTCCCCCGCGTTGCACCCCTTGTGGCAGCACCTCCAGGCCTCCGGGCCCTACCAGCCCGGACGGGGCTGGACGCTGGACAATCCCTATCACCGGCCCACGGACCTTTCGGGCCTGTCGCCCGGCTCGCTCGGGGAGCCCCTGCGGATGGAGACGTTGTGCACGCGGCGCTCGCTGGTGCTCAACCGGCTGCTCTTCAACATCTACGAGCAGAACAACCTCTACCTGCCGCCCGCGCGCTTCAGCGAGCAGGAGATGCAGGCGTTCCACGGCTACTACGCGCCGGACTTCGTGGCCGCCAACGCGCTGTTGCGCCCGGTGCTGGAGCGCTCCTGCTTCGACTTCCTCTCCGGGACCATCTCCGTGCAGGGCCCCTGGAGCATGGCCCACCTGGAGGAGTACACGCGCGACGCGCTGAGCCGCTTCGAGGCGGCCCCGAGTGGCCTGTGCGAGCGCATCCGCCGGACGGCCCACCCGGACAAGGCCGCGCGCCTCTTCCTGCTCCAGGTGGCGCCGGACTTCCTCTCGGAGGCCTCGCAGATGGCGCGGGCTCTGCCCGGCAACTACGGGCCGGTGCACTCGGAGTTGATGAAGATCTTCATCGATGAGTTCGGCTACGGCGTGCACCCGCAGAAGCACTCCACGCTCTTCGAGGAGACGCTCACCTCGGTGGGGCTCAGCCCGCGGGTGCACACGCACTACTACTGGTACCTGCCCACCTCGCTGTTGATGACGAGCTACTTCCACTGGATTACCGCCGTGAAGACGCGGTGGTTCGAGTACGTGGGCGCGCTGTATTGGATTGAAGCGGTGGTGCCGCATTTCAACCGGCAGTTCAGCCGGCTGCTGCACGACACCTTCGGAGCGGGGGTGAACACGGGCTACTTCGACGAGCACGTGGGAATCGACCTGCACCACCGGCGCATGGCGTTCGACAAGCTCATCCGTCCCATGGTGGAGCGCTATGGGGACGGCGTCATTCCCGCCATGGTGCGCGGCATCGAGGCGAGCCGGCTGCTGGGGGACGTGTCCGAGCGCGACTACCTGGAGCAGATGGACTTCTGCGAGGCGCTCGCGGCGGGAGGAGCGGCGCCCGCCGGGCCGTGGCAGGGGTTGCCGGCGCGGGAGCTCGCGGCGGGCACCTTCCTGGAGCCGAACGTGTACGACACGCCCCACGTGGTGGGGGTGGTGAAGGGCCGGGTGGAGGTGGATGGCGGCTACCTGTCGCCGCGCGTGCTGGCGCCGGGCGAGGCGGTGGTGGTGCCCGCAGGGCGGATGCTGGGCGTGCGCGTGCTGGAGGAGGGCGCCTCGCTCGTGCTGGAGCCCCAGGCCCGGGAGGAGCGCGGATGATTCTCCAGATGGAGGCCCGGCACTGGGCCCGCCAGCGCGTGGCGGGGGAGCGCTACCTGTGCCTGTTGCAGGAAGGGGAGCTCGTCGTCGTCCTGGATCGGTGCAAGCACCGGGGTGGCCCGCTGAGCCTGGGGACGTATGATGAGCGGACGCAGTGCGTGAAGTGCCCGTGGCACGACATGGTGAACACCCCGCGCAACCTGGAGGCCAGGCGCATGCCGTCCGTGCGAGTGGGAGCGGTGATGACGGTGGTGGTCCCGGAGCCGGACTGAGCCCTATTTCCCCTCTCCCCTCGGGAGAGGGACGGGGTGAGGGTATCGGGTGAACCCGGGTTGAACCCTGTGCCCACACGGAGTGCCACGGGTTGAAGAACGGGTCCGGGCACCCTCACCCCCACCCTCTCCCGGAGGGCGAGGGAGTATTGGGTCACTTCCCTGAAGGAATCTGGATGTATGGACAGGACAGGTCGCATGAGGGGGATGGCCCTGGTGCTGGCGGTGGTGGCGTGGGCGGCGCCGGGGCAGGCCCGGGCGGCGGAGGGCCCGGGGGTGGAGGGCTTCGAGGCGCTGCGCACCCGCGAGCCCCCGCGCGTGGACGGGCGCCTGGACGAGGAGGCGTGGCGTCAGGCCCCCGTCTTCGACCGTTTCCACCAGAGCTTCCCCGAGCCGGACGCCGCCCCGAGTGAGCGCACGGAGGTGCGGGTCCTCTACGACGACGGCAACCTGTACGTGGGGGTGCGGTGCTTCGACGGCCAGCCCGCCGCCATCCGCGCGCCGCTCGGGCGGAGGGACGAGCTGCCCATGTCGGACGTGGTGCGGGTGATGGTGGACAGCCTGCGGGACAGGCGCTCGGGGCTCGTCTTCGCGGTGAACGCGGGCGGGACGCTGGCGGACGCGCGCATCACCCAGGACACGCGGACGGATACGGCGTGGGACGGCATCTGGGAGGGGGCCTCGTCGGTGGACGGGCTCGGGTGGAGCGCGGAGCTGCGCATTCCGTTGCGGCTGCTGCGCTTCCCGGAGGCGGGGGAGCAGCGCTGGGGCTTTCACGTGCGGCGCGAGCTGGCGCGCACCCACGAGATACTGGAGTCGGTGCCGCTGCCACGGGACGTGAATGCGCTCGTCTCGCGTTTCGCCGAGCTGCGGGCGCTGAAGGAGCTGCGGCCACCGAGGCAGATGCTGGTGCTGCCGTACGTGGCGCTGCGCTCGGTACGCGAGGGAGTGGGGCCGATGGGGCCCTCGGCGGACGTGGGCGTGGACGTGCAGGCGGGGCTCACCTCCAACCTGTCGCTGACGCTCACCGTCAACCCAGACTTCGGGCAGGTGGAGGCGGACCAGCTCCTCTACAACCCCACCCGGGTGGAGCTGTACTTCCCGGAGAAGCGCCCCTTCTTCCTGGATGGGCTGGAGCTCTTCGAGCCGCTGGTGGACAGCGAGCTGCCGGAGCAGTCGTTGCTGTATTCGCGGCGGATGGGCCTGGAGCTGCCCCTGCTGGGCGCGGTGAAGCTCAGTGGCAGCGTGACGGAGAACGTGCAGGTGGCGGTGCTGGACGCGGTGGTGGCGGGCGAGGCGGGGACGGGAGAGGAGGAGCCGCTGGATACGTCCGTGCGCTTCCTGCCGTGGAGGCCGCTGCACCTGGCACCCGGCCATACCCTGCCCGGGCGCGTGGGCCCACCCACCAACTTCCTGGCCGGCGTGGTGCGGGCGCGCGTGTCCGAGGCCGCCACGGTGGGTGGCTCGGTGGCGCTGGCCACGCCGCTGCGGCCGGACTGCGAGCCGGAGGACGCGGAGCTGGAGGGGTGTACCGCCCGGGGAGGCCAGGCGGCCACGTTGGACATGGCGCTGCGCAGCGGCTCGGGAGACTACGTGCTGGCGGCGCAGCTCTCCGGCTCGCGGGTGACGGGTGGGCCCGCCGGGGGCCGGCTGCTCGCGGATGGGACGCTGTTGCGCCCGGGAGACATGGGCTATGGCCTGCGGGTGAGCGGCGGCAAGGAGGGCGGGGAGCCCTGGCGGCTGCGCCTCGGGTATGGCCTCACCTCGCCCCGGTTGAACCTCAACCCCACCGGCTTCCAGCCCATGCACAACGAGCAGTTGCTGCTCGTCAACCCGGAGCTCGTCCGCATCGACTGGAACGGGCTGCCCGAGGTGGCGGTGGGGGTGCACGCCCAACAGCGCTGGTCCGCGGATGGGCGCCAGCTGCCGCTGAGTACGCGGGCGCAGGTGGAGGCGCGGGTGGTGCTGCCCGACTCGAGCGCGGGCGACTGCTACGTGGGCCTGGAGACGGCGCGGCAGGACCTGTTCGAGGTGGTGGGGGCGGGCGTGGCCCTGGAGCGCCCCTCCTTCGTCTTTGGCAGCTGCGCGTACACCACGGACCTCTCGCGGCCGCTGTCGCTGGAGGCGGTGGTGTACGCGGACCGGCTCATGGGCGTGCCCGTGCGCCACTGGAGCACCGGCCAGAACGTCTCACTGGGTGGCACGTGGATGCCCCTGCCGCAGCTCAGCACCACGCTGAGCCTCTCCTTCGAGAACGCGTCGGATGGGCCGCGCTGGCTGGACAGCTCGTCCGAGGGGCTGCACCACTTCGGGGACCTGGTGCCCCGGTTCGTGGGCGTCACGCTGCGCCAGCTCGTGGTGCTCTCGCCCACGCTGACGCTCCAGGCGCATGCCCAGCTCTACAGCGGCTATGGCCGGTACGACCGTTTCTTCGAGGTGGTGGGCGAGCCGGGCGCGCGGCTGCGGCTGGCGGATCTGCGCGAGGTGCCCCTGACGGGAGAGAATCCGGCCTTCCACACGGCGGCTCTCAACATCAACCTGGTGCTGCGCTGGGAGTACGCGCTCGGCTCCACGCTCTTCGTGGTGTACGCGCGCTCGCAGGAGGCGCAGTCCCGTGCCGGAGCGCCGGTGCCCCTCACCCTGTTGCCCGAGGGCTTGCTGGAGGGCAGCCACTCGGATGCGTTGATGGTGAAGCTCTCCTACGCGCTCTGACCTGCCCAGGAGCTCTCAGAAGGGGTGCCCCTGGGAACAAGGGCTGACAACGCGGCCATTTCCCCTCGCCCTCCGGGAGAGGGACGGGGTGAGGGTGCCACGCATCCCGGGTTGAACCCCTTGTCCACATCGTGGTTCACGGGTTGGAGAACAGGGACAGGCACCCTCACCCTGACCCTCGCCCTCCGGGAGAGGGGATATTGGGTCACTTCCCTGAAAATCAGGCGGAACTCAGCCGCGCAGCGGCCGGGTCGGGACCGAGGGACGGGCCGGCTCGGTGGTGCTCGGCTTCTGGGGCCTCGCCGCGCGCTGGGGCTCGAGGTTCTTGGTCTGCAGGATGTGGGTGCGCTCCGCCTCGAGCGCGCTCATGGGCCCGAGCCCGTCCCCCGGTTCCGGCGCCGGAGGCTTCGGAGCGGGGGGCGGCACGGGGGCGGGCGCCGGAGCGCTGCCTGGACGCCGCGCGGGAGCCCCGGCGGAACCCCGGGAGGACCCCTTGGCGGGAGCCCCCCGCGCCGCGGCCTTGGCGGCCCGGGCCGCCTCTCGCTCGGCCTCCAACTGCTTCACCCCGATGATGTGCGTGCGCTCCACTTCCCGCACGTTCATCTTCGGCGCCGCGCCCGCGCGCTGGCGCAGGCCCCCGGACTTCGGCGCGGCATGGGGATCGCGCTCCGCCAGCGCGGTGACGAGCGTGCGCAGGCTCTCGACGTAGCCGGTGCCGTAGGGGCTGGGATTCGCCTTCGCCAGCCGCTCCAACTCCGCGAGCACGCGCGGGCCCTGCGCCGGCTCGGGGTTGCTCCGCAAGCCCTCGAGCAGCTCGACGGTGAAGCGGCCTCCCTCGAGGTTCATGCCGTACAGGGGCGCGTGGACGCTCAGGGCCGAGTGCAACAGACGCCGGGCCTCCTCGCCCTCCCCCTTCTGGCTGCGCGCGACGACGGTGCCACTCAGGGCCCGGAAGACCTGGCGGGCCACGCGCTGGACGAACATCCCGCCGCCCTGCTGGTAGTGGGGCACGTGCAGGCCGCTCTCGGAGAGCAGTTGCAGCATGCGCGGATGGCTCAGGGGCCGGGCCACCACGGGCACGATGCCCAGGAAGCTCGGCTCGCCCTGCTCCTCGTGGATGAGCGTGTGGCGCAGCACGCGCTGGCCGTTCTCCGTCGCGCCCACCGCGTCCAGACACGCCACCGCCACGAGCGCCTCGGTGACCAGGGGGCCATTGCCGCCCCCGGGCACGGCGCCGCGGGCCGCGAGCACCAGCGCGCACGCGGGCAGGAGCGCCGCCAGCATGCCCACCTGCGCATCCAGCTTCACGCAGTGCTCGAGCAGTTCCGCCTTGTCCGCCGCTGTCTGCACCGGGCGCACCAGGGGGCCGCAGCGCTCGCGCGCCTCGCGGATGATGCGCGTGAAGGCCTCGGCGAGCGCCTGGGCCGCCTCCTGCTCGCCGCGCTCCATCAGGTTGAGCATCAGCCGGATGGCCAAGTTGCCGCCACCGGGCGTGGCCTGGAGCGCGAGGGGCAGCGCCTTGACGAGCCGGGGCAGGCCGTGCGCCTTGCCCTCGCCGAGCACCCCCGTGAGGACGGTCTTCGCCAGGGCGTTGCACTCCATGCGCCCGAGTGGCTCCGCCGCACCCAGCAGCTGCACCAGCACCGAGCGCAGCTCCTCGGAGGGCAGCCGCAGCGCCTCGCGCGCCAGACGCTCGAGGTGCTCTCGGCTCTTGTCGATGAGCGCGGCGCGGTAGGTCTGGTTCGCGGCACGCCGCAGCGCGGACTGCAGCTCGGAGGCGCACACGATGGCGCCAGCGCCGGCGGAGGACTTCAGGTGGCGGGCCTCGGCGTCGGCCGTCGCCGTCAGCAGCTTCTCGAAGGTGGCGGCGTTCTCGCGGCCCGCCAGCTGCGCCGAGCGGGACACGAACGCGGCGATCTTCCGACGGTTCTCCGTGGTCGCCTGGTCCACCTGATCGGCCAGCCGGTCCAGCTGGGGCTTGAGCTCGCGCGCCAGCAGGTTCTTGAACTCCACGCCCTGGGCGCCGCTGAGCTGCTCGTTGAGCAGACCGACGATGCGCGCGGGCCCCTCGCCCTGGCTCTCGACCTGGCCGAGCAGCTGGGCCTCGCGCCGAGCCTGGTGGAAGGCGGTGATTTCCGTGTCCTCGCCCAGCAGCCGCATGCGCATGGCGGCGCGGTGCCGAGCCTCGTCCTCTCCCTCTTCCAGGGGCGAGCGCCCGAAGGAGGGGGGCGGCTCTGGGGGCGGGGGATGGCGCATCGCCCTCTCAGTCTACCCGCTCCGAGCCCCGCGCGTCAGGGCCGCCCTGCCCTGGACGCGAGCGGCCGGGCGGGCTGGCATGGCCCGGCCAGGCCCGCTGGACTACTCGACCGTCCAGGTCACCGTGCCGCTGCAACCGTAGGAGTAGCCGCAGCCCGCGCGGATCTGGTACGTGCCGCTGGTGAGGCTGGTGAAGGACAGTCTCGAGGCGTAACCGTTGAAGCAGCCGTTGTCGCTGGCGGCGACCTGCGTGGCGGAAGGGCCATAGAGCCGCAGGTAGGTGTCGTCCATGGTGCTATCGCAGGTGCTCACGGAGATCTTCTGGCCCGCGACGACGGAGATGTTCTGGTTCACCGTGTTCTGCTGGGCGTTGTTGGTGTTGGTCGCGCTGAAGGTGTACGAGCCCCCGGTCGGCGGTGGAATCGAGGAGATCTTCCACACGACCGTGGCGGTGCAGCTGGTGCTGGAGTAGCAGCCGCCGCGGATCTCGAAGTTGCCCCCGCCGGAGGTGGTGAAGGTGAGGCTGGAGCCAGCGCCGCCGCAGGCATCGTCATTGGAGGCCAGCTGGAGGCCCAGGGGCCCGATGAGGCGCAGGTAGGTGTCGCCCGTGTAGGTGGCGCCCGGCAGACCGCAGGTGGTCACGGTGAGCGTCTGCCCCGCGGTGAGAGCCACCACCTGATTCACGGTGTTCTGATGAGCGCTGCTGGTGTTGCTCGCGCTGTAAGTGTAGGAGCCGGTCAGCGCCGACGTGTTGACGGTGAGGGTGTCCTGCTCCGGTACGGCACTGGCCTCGTCGAGAGGGCCGCAGCCCACGAAGGCCAGGGTACACAGCAGGGTTCCAATCACGCGTGCGCGCCGAGGGACGCGGGAGCAGGGAATTCGCATGGACAGCCACTCCTTGGGAGCTGGAGACAGAGGGTGCTGGAGACAGAGCCGCCAGCCGGGCGGCCGAGCGGGTCACGGATGAATGATGCCTGCGCGCTCTGACATGCCCAGGCTACCCTCCGGGTTCCTCCAGGTGCTGGACAGGAGGACCCCTGTCCTCGCTAGACTGCTCACCCGAGAGGAAGGTCATGGCCACGCGAAAGATCATCCGACCCGCCACGTCTGGTAACACCGGAACGTCGGCGGCGCCTGCCACGGCAACCGCCGCGGCACCCGCCCCGGCTTCAGCGCGCACCCTCAATCTCCCGGATTTCGTCGAGCAGCTCAGGAAGCAGACCGACTCCGCGCGGGTCCAGAAAGCGACCTCGATGCTCCAGAGCGATCGCTTCCAGCTCTTCGACGAGGTGAGCGATGAGCATGTCACTGGCGTCGTCAAAAGCCAGACGGACTACTCGCTCTTCTACGCGTGCAAGATCGACAAGCATGGGAACTTCATGTGCTGCACGCAGAACCTCAACCGCTGCGGCGGCCTCAGCGGCAACAAGCCCTGCAAGCACATGCTCGTGTTGATGATCGGCCTCGTGCAGGGGGGGAAGATCGACGCCACCCGGCTCTCCGCGTGGACGGACGCGGCCAAGGGTAAGAAGCCGGTGATCGACAAGGACGCGATGAGCGCCACCTTCGTCAAATACAAGGGCGCCGAGGCCGGTGAAATCGAGTGGCGCCCGACGGAGACCACTCCTGAAGACTACTATGCCTTGTAGCCGGCTCGCCCGATGAACAGCCTCGAGGAGGTCGGACAGGAGGCGGACACGCTCCGCACGGAGCTCGAGCAACTCTATGTGCGCGGCCTCGCATCGTCGTCCGCCGCGGACTGGAAGAAGCTCGCATCGCTCGCCGAGCAGTGGGAGCGCATCGGCGCGGGGCACATCGCGTCGCGCCTGATGGCCGCGCTGCGGGCCGCCGAAACCGGCACGAAGGACGCGCCGCGTGCGCTCCTCTCCGCGCACACCAGCCTGCACGTGTTCGAGCGCGTGCTCAGCCTCGAGGCCGCCGCCGAGTCGTGGGCCGCATATGTCGCGGCACGGAGCGAAGAAGAGGCGGTGGACGCGGCGCCAGCGGCCTCCCCGCCCGCCGTGAAGCCGCCCGCCGCCGCGCCCCCCATCGAGGATCCCAAGGGCGCGCTCGCCCTCCTCGAGGAGCTGTCACGCGCGGTCGAAGACCTGGTGCGCACGGGCGTCCCCGTCGCTACCGAGGCCACGCGCGCCAAGATCGATGCGTCCTTCAAGGAGGCGTCGCGCCGCAAGTTCCTCCGGCTCGGTCCGTCGCTGCGCTACGTCAACGACGATGTCGGCCGCTACCTCGCTGGCGACCCGCAGTTTTCGATGCGGCGCTTCTCGTTCTTCCTCCACCGCTCGTGGCTCCTCGCTCGCGGGATGGTGAAGGCGATCCGCGACAAGAATGACGTGTTGTTCGCGGCGCTGGCCGCGGCCCCGCCGGCCGCACCGCGGCCGTTCAAGTCCATCGAGGTCGTCACGCTCGGTGTGCTCAAGCGCACCGTTGCCAGCGCGTACACGTTCGAGTTCAAGCTGCGCATCGTGGGCGCCGCGGAGCCGGAGCTCGTGGGGCGGAGCGTCACCTACAGCCTCGTGTTCGCGCGCAAGACCGAGGGGAAGGCGAAGGATCTCCCGGCTGAAGCCTATCTGCACCTGAGTCAGCCGCAGAAGTTCATGCCCAGGGTCTTCCGCCAGGGCAAGGCCGTGAAGATCACCGACGGGGCGTTGATGCTCGACGAGCGCGGCGGCGGCCGGCTCGCACTCGGGCCCAAGAGCACCGTGACCGAGGGCCCTGCCCATACGGACTGGCCACCCCTCTTCCAGTTCGACCCCGCCGCGGCGCTCGAGCGCGTGAAGCGCCACACGCCGGGGCCGTTGGATCTCGCGGTCGAGCTGCAGGAAGAGGTCGTCGTCGCCGGGGCCACGATGAGCGAGAAGCCGATCAAGACCGGTGACGGCCGGCGGATCTTCGCGCTCCGTGGCGCGGACGGGCTCTCGTTCGATGCGGTGATCCCCGATGGCCCGGACGGAGAGGAGCTCCTGCCGCGCCTGCGTGCGGGGCTCAAGCAGGCAGACAAACCCCTCCTCTATGGCATCACCTATTATGAGTTCGGCCGCATGATGCTCCTGCCGCTGTCATTGCTCTCCACCGGCTCCGAGGCCCCAGAGCCCGAGCCCGCCCCAAAGGCCCCGAAGAAGAAGGGCAGCAAGAGCGAGGGCAAGGCGCCGGTGAAGAAGGACGGCGGCCCGGAGCATCTCATGCTGAGTGACAAGACGTTCGATGTCTCCGCCCTCGTGGGCAATCTGTTCTGAGGACCGGTGAGAAGCATGGCGAAACCCGCGAAGAAATCCGAAGAGACCGCAGCCCCTCCCGTATCCGAGATCCTCAAGGAGCCGGCGGAAATCAAATACGCCCAGGAGCTGGAGGCCCTGCGCCAGAACGAGAAGGACGAGGTCCCCTCCGCCTGGAAGCTGTCCCCGCGCTCGGTGCTGGCCTACATCGCCGGGACGAAGAAGCCGCTCACCGCGACCATCAATGGCACCGAGGTCGAGGTGCCCATCACGCGCAAGTTCTTCGGTGACGACACCATCGTCGAGCGCTCCATCGTGACGCTCGCGAGCGAGCGCGCGCTGCTGCTCGTGGGAGATCCAGGCACGGGCAAGAGCTGGCTCTCCGAGCACCTCGCCGCGGCGATCAGCGGCTGCTCGACGCTGACGATTCAAGGCACGGCCGGCACCACCGAGGAGCAGATCAAATACTCGTGGAACATCGCGCGCATCATCGCCGAGGGTCCCAAGCCCGAGAACATGATCGCCTCGCCGTGCATGATCGCCATGCGCAAGGGCGCCATCTTCCGGTTCGAGGAGATCACCCGCTGCGTCGGTGACGTGCAGGACGCGCTTGTCTCCATCTGCTCGGACAAGGCCATCGCGGTGCCCGAGCTGCCGGGGGATGCCATGGTGTTCGCCCGGCCCGGGTTCAACATCATCGCCACCGCCAACGCGCGGGATCAGGGCGTCAACGAGCTGTCCGCCGCGCTCAAGCGCCGCTTCAACTACGTGCACATCCCGGTGGTCGCAGACCAGAAGACCGAGGTGGAGATCGTCCGCACCCGCTCCAAGGAGCTGCTCGAGCGCTACAAGATCGCCGCCCGCGTGGAGGAGCCGGTGCTCAAGCTGCTCGCCACGGTGTTCCGCGAGATGCGCAATGGCGTGACGGCCGAGGGCGTCAACATCCAGAAGCCCTCGACCACGCTGTCCACCGCCGAGGCCATCGGCGTGGCGCTCGATGCCGCCATCCACAGCCGCCATTTCGGCTCGGGCGTCGTGGGCGCCGACTCCATCGGCCGCAACCTCGTGGGCTCGATCGTCAAGGAGGACCTCGACGACGTGAAGGTGCTCAAGGAGTACCTGTCCCTGGTCGCCAAGAAGCGCGGCGAGGGCGACGCGCAGTGGAAGGCGTTCTACGAAGCGGCCATCTCCGCCATCAAATAGCCGATGACCCCCGCCTCCCCCATCGCTCAGCTCCTCGAGGAGCTCGACGCCGGGCGCATCGAAGCGCGCGCGCAGGCCGTGCTGGCCGAGCCCCTCCACTGGTTCCCGGTGCGGCATCACTCGCCCGCGGTCGCCCGCCACGTCGCCCAGACCATCCGGGCGCGGCGGCCGTCGATCGTCTTCATCGAGGCGCCCTCGGACGCCTCGGAGCTGGTGCCGCACATCGTCGATAAGAAGACGAAGCCGCCGATCGCGCTGTTCTCCTCGTACCGCGACGACGACAACACGCTCGGGCTCGCGGGCATCGAGAGCCCGGCGCCCGACGTGCCCTTCAAGGTGTCCGTCTATTATCCGCTGCTCTCGTACTCACCCGAGTACGTGGCCATGCGCGAGGCGGCGGCGCTCGGGGCGCGCGTGGTGTTCATCGACCTGCCCTTCCGCGCCCGGGTGAAGAGCGCGGCCGAGCGAGGACTCCAGGGGGTGCCAGCGGAGACCGGCGCGCCCGGAGAAGAGGGGGGGCCGCCCCAGGATGACGCGCATCACGTGGCCGAGCACCACGAGAGCCAGCCCGGCTGGGAACACCTCGCGGTGGAGAGCTCCTTCTACCAGAAGCTCGCGGACGCGGCGGGGTACCGCTCCTTCGACGAGTGCTGGGATGCGCTCTTCGACGTGTCCCTGCGCCACGCGGACACGGAGAGCTTCCGGCGCGATCTGGCCTATTTCTGCGCTGCGGTGCGCGCCACCACCAGCCGCGAGCGGATGGAGCTCGACGGCACGCTCCTGCGCGAAGCGCACATGTGGAGCACCATCACGCGGACTCTCGCGGAGACCCGGACGCCGCCCGAGAAGGCCATGGTGGTGTGCGGAGGGTTCCACATCTTCCTGGAGAAGAGCACGGAGCCTGACCGGGCCCTTCCGCCGGGCACCGTGTACAACTCCCTGGCGCCGTATTCGTACCTGCGGACGAGCTCCGACACCGGCTATGGGGCCGGCAACCGCGCGCCCCTCTACTACGAGCGCCTCTTCCAGTACTCCGAGGCCGACCCCGCGAACGCGCCCGTCGCCGCGATGGTGGATCACGTGGTCAGCGTGCTGGCGCGCGGCCGGCGTGACGGAGAGCTCCTGTCCCCGGCGGACGCCATCTCGGTGACGCAGCATGCGCGCATGCTCGCGAGCCTGCGCAACCGCTCCGCGCCGATCCTCGACGATGTGCGTGACGCGCTGATCTCCTGTTGTTGCAAGGGCTCGCCGCAGGAGGAGGGCAGGTACCTCCTGGGCGCGATGAAGGCGATCGAGACCGGCACGGCCGTGGGCCGCGTCACCCCCGCGCTCGGCAAGCTCCCGCTCCTCTATGACTTCTACAAGGCGCTCGACGAGCTCGACCTCGGCGAGTACGTCTCCCAGGACAGGAAGGCCAAGGTCGTCCTCAAGCTGCAAAAGGCGGAGGACGAGCGGCGATCGATCTTCTTCCACCGGCTCGCGCAGATAGGCATTCCCTTCGCCAAACAGTTGGCCGTGGACAAGGCGGGCACCCTGTTCACCGAGGAGTGGGAGGTCTCGTGGACCCCCAAGGTCGAGGCCGCGCTCATCGAGGAGAGCATCCACGGCGACAGCGTGGAGTCCGCGGCGCTCGCCAAACTCGACGAGGAGCTGGCACAGGAGGCGGGCTCGGCCGGCGCCGTCGCGGAGCGCCTGCTGCGAGCCGTGAACATGGATCTCCCCGGGATGGTGCTGCGCCTGCAGGCGTCGGCTGGCGGGGCGATCGACGCGGACACACGCCTCGCCTCGCTCGGGAAGGCCTTGACGCACCTCGTGGTGCTGGAGCGTCAGGCCGCCCGGCGCCGTCTGAACAAGGACCTCCTCGCCGGCCTCATCCAGCGGTGCTTCGGCCGCGCGTGCTTCGCCATGCCGAACGCGGCCAATGTCCCGCCCGAGGAGTTCGACGAAGTGGTGGCTGGGGTGAAGAGCCTCGCGGAGGTGCTCATCAGCGAGAAGGGCGCGGAGCTGGATCGCGACCTGTTCATCGAGAACGCGCGCACCACGCTCGGCGATTCGAAGAGCCAGCGCCTGCGCGGCGCGCTCTCCGGCGTCCTGACGGAGATCCGCGCGCAATCGCCCGAGGACCTCGCCGCCGACGTGGCGCGCTTCGCGAGGGCCCTGCCCGAGGAGATGGTCCAGTGCGGGGACTACCTGAGCGGCGTCATGGAGACCAGCAGGACGGCGTTGATGCTCGGCGCGGATGGCATCGTCCATGCCATCGACGAGCTCCTGCGCGTGGCCAGTTGGGACCAGTTCCTCATGTTGCTCCCGCGCACGCGCGGCGCCTTCGAGGCCGTGCACGAGCGCGCGCGCATCTCGCTCGGGGACCGGGTGGCCGTGATGTATGGCCTCCAGGATGACGACGCGGCGGCGGTGACGAAGCTGGAGACGAGTGTCGGTGCCGCGCTGAAGCTCTCCGAGCTCGACGCGCGGGTGGGGGAGATCATGAAAGAGTGGGACTTCGCATGAGCACGCCGCCCAAGCCCGCCAGGCGCTCGCTGAAAGACCTGACCGACCAGGAGCGCGGGCAGCTCAATCGCTGGAGGCTCGTGCTCGGCAAGAGCGCCGAGCAGAGCGGCCTGCACATCTCGCCCGGGGCGAGCGAGGGGGATTGTGAGGGCGCGGAGGCGGCGCTCGACTTCCTCTTCAACGAGCGTGGCGGCGGCGCGAGCGGCTCGAACCTCACGGTTCCCCGGTGGATCGACTCGGTGAACGAGCTCTTTCCACGGCAGGCCAAGGAAGTGCTGGAGCGCGAGCTCGTCCAGCGCAAGGGCATCCACAAGTTGTTGGAGCAGCCCGAGCTGCTGGAGCGGATCGAGCCCAACGTGGAGCTCGTGAAGACGCTCCTGACGCACAAGGATCTGCTGACGCCGAAGACCCGGGTGCTCGCGCGCAAGGTCATCGACAAGGTCGTCAACGAGCTCAAGAAGAAGCTCGAGGTGCGGGTGGAGCAGGCCATCACGGGGGCCATCCGCAAGGACAAGCACTCTCCGAGGCGGGTGTTCAAGAACCTGGACCTCCGGACGACGCTGCGGCGCAACCTGAAGAACTGGAACGGCGAGCGGCAGAAGCTGTTGATCGACCGGATCTGGTTCCATGCGGCCGAGCGGAACAAGCGGCCCTGGCACGTCATCGTGTGCGTGGATCAATCCGGCTCGATGCTGGAGTCGGCGATCTTCTCGGCGGTGATGGCGTCGATCTTCGCGGAGCTGCCCGGGGTCAAGACGTCGCTGGTGCTCTTCGACACGCAGATCGTGGACCTCAGCGACAAGGTCGGAGAGCCGGTGGACGTCCTGCTGAGCGTGCAGCTGGGAGGCGGCACCGACATCACCCGGGCCATCGAGTACTGCTCGGGGCTGGTGCGCGAGCCCGCGCGCACCATCGTCGTGCTCATCACCGACTTCTACGAAGGCCGCTCCGAGGAGGACCTCGTGCGCGTGGTGCGGCGGCTGGTGGACGCGAATGTGCGCATGGTGGGGCTCGGGGCGCTCGGGTATGACGCGCAGCCCCAATACAACCGGAGCACGGCGGGCCGGCTGCGCAAGGAAGGGATGGACATCCTGGTGTGCACGCCGGAGAAGCTCGCGGAGGCGATGGGGAAGATCATCACCGGGTGAGGCGTGTGAATTCCTTCACCAGCCGAGCGGTGGCCAGGGCGGTGAGCTTGAGCGGATCGAACTCGGGGATGAACTCGGAGACGTCCATGCCCACCAGCTCGTAGCGGCTGGCGAGCGCGCGCAGCACCACCAGCACCTCGCGCAGGGTGGGGCCGCCGGGGTAGGGCGCCTCGACGGCGGGCACCTCATGCGGGGCGAGTGCGTCCAGGTCCACCGACACGTAGACGCGCTTCACGGGGCCGAGCTGCGCCACGAGCGACTCCACCACGGCGGGCAGCCCCCGCTCGCAGAAGTCCAGGGCGGGGATGATGCCGGGGCGCCAGTGCCGCAATCCCTCGCGCTCGCGGAGGTTGACCTGGCGCAGGGCCAGCAGGCTCGTGCGCTCCGGGCGGATGTGCGGGAGCCGCCAGGCGTGGTGGAGGATGGAGCCGAAGTAGAGCGCCTCGTCCTGGGTGCAATCGGGGTGGGCGTCCAGGTAGACGACGCCGCAGTCGTCATGGACGGCGCTGACGGCGGACAGGGCCGCGTACTTGATGAGGTGGTCTCCGCCCAGGCACACCGGCCGCTGGCCCCGGCGCAGCAGACCGAGGAATCGCTCGCGCACGGCGGCCACCTGCGCTTCCAGGGAGAGCCCCTCAAGGGGGAGGTTGCCCGCGTCGAAGAGGGAGGCGCCGTCCTCGAGCTGCTCGGTGAGGGAGGGGGATTCGTTGTCGGCGGCGCGCACGAAGTCGGCGGTGAAGAGGGAGCGTGGCTCACCCGCCTCGCCGGCCTTGCCCCGGGCGCTCTCGGAGAAGCCGGCGCCCCGGGTGTTGGACCCGAAGAGTACGGTGCGGGCCTCGCGCTCCGTGGGCGCGGTGGCGAACTGGAGGTGGTGGTTCATGGCGGAGGTGGAGTTGGAATCGGTGGGCACGAATCCTCGCGCACCCCTCCGACACCCGGAGGCCGGTGTGTGGGGCCTGTGGGCGGTGCTGGTGGTGGGGGTGGTGGTGGCGGTGTGGAGCTCGGAGCGTCCGCCGGAGCCCCTGGGGGCGGAGGTGCCCGCGGAGGCCTTCTCGGAGGCGAGGGCCTGGCCGGTGTTGCGCCACCTGGTGGACGAGGTGGGGCCGAGGGTTGCGGGCACGCCGGGACAGGCGCGCGCGGCGGAGTACCTCGTGGAGCGGCTGCGGGGGATTCCGGGCGTGGAGGTGGAGTTGCAGCGCGCGGCGGGCGTCCGGGTGGACGGGAACGGGGCGTGGGACTACCGGGCGGAGAACGTGCTGGCGAGGCTGCCGGGGACGGGGGACGGGGTGGTGTTGGTGTCCGCGCATTATGACTCCGCGGAGGAGGAGCCGGGCGCGGGAGACAACGCGCTGGCGGTGGCGGCGGCGGTGGAGGTGATGCGGGCGCTGGCGGCGGGGCCTCGGCTGGAGCGCACGGTGGTGCTGGGCCTCAACGGCGCCGAGGAGGCGGGGCTGGTGGGCGCGGCGGGCCTGCTGGGGCATCCCTGGCTGCGGCGGGTGGAGGCGTTCATCAACCTGGACGCGGCGGGCTCGCGGGGCAGGTCGCTGCTGTTCCAGTCCACGCCGTCGGCGCCGTGGCTGCTCGCGGCCTATGCGCGCTCGGTGCCGCATCCGTATGCACTGGTGGTGGGGCAGGAACTCTTCCAGACGGGCCTCATCCCGTCGGAGACCGACTACCGCGTCTTCACGCGCGAGGGTCACTGGCCGGGGATGGACCTGGCGCTCTACCAGGATGGCTACGCCTACCACACGCCATTGGATGGGCTGGCGCGGGTGGAGCCGGGGAGCCTGCGGCAGCTCGGGGAGAACGTGCTGGCACTGGTGCGCGAGCTGGCGCGAGGCCCCCGTCCGGAGGACACGGGCGAGGCGGTGAGCACCTATTACGACGTCCTCGGGGTGGAGATGGTGGCGTATGGCCGGCGCACGGCCTGGGGGCTGGTGGTGCTGGGGGGCGTGCTCGCGCTGGGGGCGCTCGGCCTGGTCTGGCGACGCGGCGGGGTGAGGGCCGCGGGAGTGGCGCGAGCGTTGGGGGGACTGCTGGTGTGGGGACTGTTGGGGGTGCTGGTGCCGGTGGGTGCGGCGTTGCTGCTCGGCTTCGTGCTGGGGAGGCCGCACGGGTGGTACGCGGCCCCGTGGTTGGCGGGGGGCGCCTTCGGAGCGCTCGCGCTGGCCGGAGTGTTGTGGGGATGCGCGTTGGTGCCGGGAGAGCGAGTGGTGCTGGCTCGAGGCGCGGCGGCGCTGGTGCTGGCGTGGGGAGTGGGCGTGGCGCTCACGGCGATGGGGCTCGGGGTGGCCTATCTGTTCCCGTGGTGGACGCTGCCGGGGGCGGTGCTCCTGGGCGTGGCGAGCCTTCGCGAGCGGCTGGCCGGGCCCGTGCTGCTGGTGGCGAGCGTCCCGGGATGGGTGCTCACGGTGGAGCTCGTGTGGAGGCTGCTGGCGATGTTCATTCCGGTGACGGGCCGCCTGGCGGCGGGCCTTCCCCTGGATGGGGCCGTGGCGTTGCTGGTGGCGCTGGCGGTGGTGCCGGGGGCGCTGGGGCTCGGCGTGGCGCTCGGGGGGGGAGGACGTCCGGGCCGGACGGCGGGAGCCGTGGCGCTGCTGGGCCTGGTGGGGTGTGGGGCGCTCGCCGGGGTGCGCCCGTCCAATGAGGAGCGGCCCCGGCGGCTGTTGCTCACCCATATGGAGGAACAGGGGGCTCCGGCGCGGCTGGAGGTGGCGGCGGAGGATGGACTGCCCCTGGGCGGGCTGCTCGAGGGCCGTGGCGCGGCGGTTCTGGAGACGGGAGAGGCGTGGCTCGCCGCGGAGCCGTCGGGCTTGGGGCCGTTGCCCGTCACTGTGAAGCAGGAGGGGGTGACGGAAGGAGGCCGTGCCGTCACGTTGAGCTGGAGGGGCGAGCCGGGAGCCCAGCTCGTCGTGCGCTTGCCCCGGGAGGCGGTGGTGGGCTGGTCGCTGCCGGCGAAGCTCCCCGAGGGCCCCGAGCTCGTCCTGCGGGTGGTGGTGCCGCCCGCCGGGGAGTGGTCCGCGCGCCTCGTGCTGCGGGGCGAGGCCCCGGTGCCCGTGAGTCTCAAGGAGTGGCGCGCGGGCTACGTCACGAGGGACATCGAGGCCCTGAGGCGCAGGCTACCGGACTGGGTGGTGGTGGAGCCGGAGGCATGCCGCGCGGTGAGCCTCTCCTGGTGACTTCACCATCATTCATTCCAGGGGCGCAGGGGGGTGAGGAGGCCGGCGTGGGCGAGGCGCTCGGAGACGTCGCGGGCCAGGGCCACGTGGGCGGGGTTGGAGGCGGTGAAGCGCTCGGGGGAGAGGATGACGAGCGTGCCCTTGTCCTCCACGGGCTCGGTGTGGACGGGGGACGGCAGGGGCGGCAGCGGGCCGCGGCGGTGGGAGAAATACGTGAGCCAGCCGATGAAGGTGCCGGGCCTGGCGGATTTCGGTGCGACCAGTTCGCGAAGCTCCTGGGAGGTCGCGATGCCCCATTCGGGCTCGAAGGCCACGGCCATGGCGTGCATGATCCGCGCGAGGACGGGGGCTTGGAGCATGCGCTCCTTGGCGGGACCTTGAGCTGGCGGCTCGAATACGCAGCAGTTGGGGACCCAGATCGATGCGTCGCCGCAGAGCAGGGAGAGGCTACTCTCCGCTTCCTGGGTCTGCCCATTCCATAGCCCCAGCGAGAAGCCTTCGTCGGCGAAGCGCCCTTCTTCCCGCGTTTGTTCACTGAAGATGTTCATGAGGCTTGCCATATCGGGCTCAATGCGATGTGTCAGCGCCTCCTCGAGGGTCGAGCCCTTCTCGAACCACTGGGATAGGCTCGGGTCGCATGCGGCCAGCAGGCGGAATAAGCACTTCGTCCGCTGTGCACAGGCCTCGGCCGTCTCTCGCCGTGACAACCAGTACGCTCCAACGTAATACGTCTCCTTCATGGGTGGACCTCGATCTGGCTGAGGCCTCTGTTCTGGAATTGTCCGCGCATCAAGTCCGACACATCCTTTTCGGCGAAGTGCCATTGAATGGGAGTGCCATTGGCCGCCCTGAATTGTCTTCGGGCTTGGGCGATCATGTCCTCGGCGCCGCGAAACCATTTCTTTCCGTACATCTTCTCGAGAAGCGCCTTGTAGCCGGGACCTTTGACCTCCAGGAGCACGCCGTTCTTGAAGCCGTCGAAGTCCACGAAGTCCGTGGGTCCCGGGCCGGTGTGGACGCGGTAGACCCAGCCCTCTGGAGCGCCCGTCATCTCGGACTGGAAGCGCTTGGCATCATCGCTCATGGTCTCGGCCTTCTGAATCCACTGGCCGGGTCCTTCGGGAGGTGGAGGCCAGGAGTTGCCGCTCCCGGTCACCTCACTGCCTTGCGCCATGAGGACGATAGAGACGGGGGCAGCTCCGGCTCCGACCACCGCCGTCATGGCTCCGGCGGGTACTGCCACTTCGTTCACCGCCAGCGTGCCCCTGGCGGACAAGGTGAGCACCGGCAGCTTCGTGGCCGATGCCAATCGCGGCCCGACCGTGGCCGCACCTCCCTGGAGGGTCAGCAGGTGCGTGGTCACCCGTGATGCCTCGCGAATCTGGTCCTCCAGATTCATTGCCCCGTAGCGGGCGAAGTACTCGGGAGAGTTGGCGATGAGTCCCGCCACTGACAAGGGCAGGTGCGCCAGCCCTTCCAGGGTGCGAACCGGCTCGGAGAGGAGGGCCGCCAGACCCCTGGCCATCTCTTCCAGTGCTGCCTCCGTCCCCAGCAGGGCGGCGGTGGCTGGGTCCCTTCCGAGGGCTCGTTCACCCACCGGCGGAGAGTGCTGCTTGCGCAGGGCCTCGTCCACGGTGAAGTAGACGCCTCCTCCGTCGAAGTGGAAGGCACCCACGCGCATGTGCTGCACGTACAGCTCCCCTTGCTGAAGGGTGGGCTGTCCCAGCCAGGAGATGGGTGTGCCGGTGAGCGCCACGGCGCAGTAGCCATCAGGCCGTGCCACCACCAAGGGGCGGAAGCGCGCGGTGCGGGCGAGCAACTCGGCGTAGGGAAGGGGTTGGTTGGTGGCGGAGGCCTCGCGTAGCAGGCGCGCCAGGGTGGTGCGGGGCGCGAAGGTCCGCAGGTTGGCGGGGCTGTCGACGAGACCCCGCCAGAGGGCCTGCGCCTTCTCCGGGGCCAGCGACTGGCCCGAAGCCAGCTGGACGGATTGCGGCAGTCCGCTGTGTCGCAAGAGTTGCTGAAACTCATCCGGCTCGGCGGCGAGGGCACCGGAGGCCAGCAGCAGCACGGCGGCCAGGAGCGCGGCGGGTGTTGGCAACCTCATGGCCTCATGCTGACACGTGCCGTATGCCCCAACCACACAATCTGGCCGAGTCAATAAACGGCGTCTTTCCGGCCAGAGCTGTGGTTGGGCGTTGGCAGGGGTGGATGTAGAAGGCGCCCATGAGCAAATGGGGACATGCGACGTTCTTCCGGACCCGCAACCTCGATGCACTCGAGCGCGCCATCCGCGACCTCTGCCTGGAAGAGGGACTCGTAGCGACGCCCTACGTGCGACGCAAGCGCGAGACCTGGGACCGGATGCAATACGGGACGGGCGCGACCTCCGACCGGTGGGCCCTGGCGATCGGGGCCGGTCAGGGCGGCTGGACCGTCGTCGAGACCGCGCCGTTCGAATTGCTCGCGGAGCCGAGGCCTTCGGGTGAGCATCGGCTCGGCATTCTCGCACGCGCTCTTCGGTGCGAGGCCCTGCACGTGTCGCTCTATGACGGCGTTGCGATGGCGATCGTGCAGGCCGCGCCAACAGGAGAGGTCGTGCTGTCGGGTTACACGATGGATGGTCCGAGCTTCCACGGTGTCGAAATCGCCGAGGAGCATCTCAGGCCCGGAATCCGGTACGTCGACGTGCCGCCCTCCGTCCACGAGGCGCTCGAGCGCTCCCTCTCCGATGGCTTCGATGAGCTGCTCGAGCGGCTCGGCAATTCGGACTGGGTTTCGGACTGGGTTGATGTCTCAGGCGCGTTGATCAAGGGCGAAGAAGTGCCGTCCGCGCGTGTGTCATCGTTCGTGCGTCCCGCGCTCGACACGATGCCGCCGCTGGGGGTGACATTCGCGGTGGAGGAGCATCCGCTCGGCACACGGTACGTGCTCGACGGTGGAGTGTGGGTGGACGACGGCACCCTCGATGCCGCCAATGCGGAGGTTGGGGCCGCGTTCGTGCGCAAGGTGGCGCGCTGGCTCGACGTACCGGTCTCGCTCGAACCCGGTGTACCTCGTTCCGTATTCTGCGTGCGCGCGGCGCCGAGCGAGAGCGTGCGGCGCGTCGGAGTAGAGACGGAGCTGCTGTCCATCGGGTCTCGGGAGGGCACCGAACTCCTCCTCCACGGTGCTCGGGGTGTCGGCACTGCGGAACTCGATGAGCGCAGCCCGTATCAGCGGCGGCGCCTCGTCGATGTCCTCGCACGTGCGCTCGTTGGGGCGCGTGCCAGCGCTGACGCGGCCTACCGCGGCTTCGAGCGCGTCGTCACGGAGCCGACGCCGCGAGCCTTTGGTGCATTCGCGGGCGAGCGCCTTGTTACGGCATGGTGGCGGCGAGGCAGGTCGGCCATCTCGATCGAGGGCAGGGAGCTCTTCGAGCTGCCGGGGCTCTGCACGGCCATGGCCGGCGCACCGGGGCGGGTCGCCCTCGCGCTCGTCACGCCGAGCTTCGTCAACGGGAACTCCCAAGGGTATGGGCATGACGATGCCGTGGTCATCGTCGTCATCGACGTCGACACGGGCGAGGTGCAGGAGGTACTCCGCAGCGGCGCGGGCCTGACGTTCGGGTTCACGCACCTGTGCTTCGCGGGTGACGTGCTCGGTGTCCAAGCCGAGCGTGGCAGAGCGCCAGTCATCATGACGCTCGAGCGCGGCAGATGGGAGGAGCATCCGGGAGAATTCCCGCAGTGGATGCGCGAGGCGCTCCGGGCCCCGCCCACGGTCGATGACCTCTACTCGTCGTATGAGGTGCCGATTCTGTGGGCCGGGCCGCATGCGATCGTGGTCGGGCGCGAGGCCGCGGGGAACGCGCTGGCCGTGCTCGACCTGAGTACGAAGCAGCGGCGCCCCCTTTTCGACTCGGAGGGTCTCGAGCCGCTCGCGTCTTCCGAGAGCGGCTCGCGGTGCCTCGCGAGAGGTGGTGCGCGGGGACTCTTCGTCGGCAGTGCTACACCGACCCGCCCACCGAGTCGATGAAGCCCTCGGAGGCCAGCGACTCCAGGCGCGCGAAGTAGGCCGAGCGGGCCTCGCCGTCCGTGTCGAACCACAGCCGCTGGTGGCGCTGATCGCCCAGACGCGGGCCCCACTCCACCGACACCAGCTTGCCGTCCAGCGACACCCGGTACACCTGCTCCTGGCCCGCCTCGTCGCGCCGCACGTACGAGCGCGTCTCCGCGCGGATCTGCGCCCGTCCCTTCGGCGTCTGCCGCAGCGCCTCCTCCTGCGCCCTCTGCCGCGCGTATGCCAGCCGCAGGGCGATCATGTGCTCGCATGGGCCCTCGCGCAGCCCCGAGCGCCGGTAGTGCGGGCAGCCGCAGCTCGCCTCGCGCACCCGGCCCTCCAGGTCCAACATGAAGCTGGGGAAGAAGCTGCGCACCGCCTCGCGATCCACCACCTCGCCGCTCAGCCGCGTGCCCACGCCCACCACGTCGTGCACCTTGGTGAGCTTCACCTCGCCCGCGCCCGGGCCACCGTCGCCCAGCAGCCGGTGTGCCCGCTCCTCGCGCTCGTTGCCGTAGCGGATGACGGCCTCGTCCACCGGCGTCGAGAGCAGCTCGCGCGGCCGGTACGTCCCCTTGGCGATGTCATACAGCACGCGCCCGCGCAGGCACTCGAGCTGCAGCGCCCCGCGCACCGCGTCCTTCGGCGCATCCGTCCCCGAGGCCAGGGTCTCGAAGCTCAGCGGGCCCTCCTTGCGGAGCCGGTTGCGCAGCTTCTCCGCGAGCCCGTCCGGCACCTCGCGAGGCATGAGCGCATCGAAGGCCGCGGCGCTGGACCAGCCGCTCTCCGTCCACCCGGTGAGCGCCAGCGTCAGCGTCGCCGGGCCCAGGTCAATCACCCAGAACACCGGCAGGCCGGGCCCGAGCATCTGCACGCGCACGCCCTGCGCATGGGGCAACAGCCGCGCGAGCGCCGCCAGCCGCTGCCGTCCGAAGGTACGCACCACCGCGGGCGTGCTGCCCTGGTACTTCGGCCCGTGGCACTCCAGCACCAGCTCCCAAGGCTCAATCACGAGCCTCGGCTGCATGCCGGGGACGAGCTCGAAGCGCAGGGCGCGCGGGGCCTTCTTCGCCTTCCGGGTGCGCAGCGCGAAGAGCACGTTGTACAGGTCGATCGGCGCCAGCGTGCAGGTGCTCGCGGGCAGCGTGGCGGCGGACTGTACCTGGAGGAAGCCGCGCAACCACGCGTGCGGCACCTCCACGTTGCGCGGGGCACGGGACTCGGCGCCGCGCGCGGGCAGGGCGACGTGGGCCTCCAGCGACACCGGCACGTAGGTGCGCAGCCGGTCCACCTTGGCCAGCAGATCCGCCGGCACGTCCAGGAAGGTGGATCCGTGCGCGGCCTCGCGGCCCTCGAAGAGCGAGTTGTCGAAGGACAGGCGCGCATAGGCGCTCTCGTCGCGGGAAAACACCTCCAGCGACACCTGGTCCGGGTCCACGGTGAGGACAGGGTCCAGCACCGCGTCCGCCTTCTTCTCTCCTTCCAGCGACTGCTCCAGGAAGGCCTTCTGCGCCTCCCAGATTTGAGCCGTGGCGCGCTTGCCCTGCTTCATCAGGTACGCGAGGTACGCGGTGCGATCCTTGCCCCGGTAGCGCAAGTCGCTGGCGAGGATGCCGAGCGTGGCGGCGAGCGCATCGCGGAAGAGGGCGGGCTCGCGCACCTTGCCGCGCACGCCCACGGTGCCGCGGGAGCCCTCCAGGGCCAGCTGGACGTGCGAGGCATTGGCGCCGGCGTCCACGTCACTCGTGGTGACGTAGCGCAGCTCGACGGCGTGGTGGGTGGCGGTGCTCACGACGGGCTCCCTTCCTTCCGGGCGCGCTCGGCGGCGCGGAGTGCACGTTTGTGGGCGCGGTAGGCGGCCTTCCGCAGCTCCACGGATTGAGACTTGTCGAAGGCCTGGCCGCGCAGCACTTCCGCGGCCTCGGTGCCGCCCAGGCGTCCCAGCGCGGCCCAGCCATCCTGCCGCACCTGCTCGTCCTTGTGGGTGGCCAGCGGGCGCAGCGGCTCCAGCTCCTTGCCGGCCAGTACCGAGGGCAGGGCCATGCGGCGCGCCTCGGAGGTGGCGAGCTGCTTCGGGCTGCGCACCGTTCCACCGGCGGGGCCCGTGGCCACCGGGTCGAACGGCTGCACCGCCAGGGCCCACTCGGCGGCGCGCTCGGGGGCGATGCGGGCCAGGGCGGAGGTGGCGGCCTCGCGCACCTCGGCGTCCGGGTCCGACAGCGCGGCACGCAGGGCCTCGGGAGCCGCGTTCAGCCGGCCCAATGCCCGGGCCGTTTCGAGGCGAACCCCGGCCGGGGCCTTGGCCTCTCCACCCTGGAGGATGTCCTTGCCCGCCTTGGCCAGCTCGCTCACGCCCAGGCACGAGCCCGCCCACAGCAGATGCTCCCAGGCGGTCTCCAGGGGCTCACGCTTGGGCGCGGGCGTGGAGGCCCACTCGGAAGCGGTGCGGCGCTCGGCGGTGGCGATGGCGCGGCCCAGGACGGCGCGGTCCTCGGCGGACCAGGCGCGCGAGGCGTCCTGCTCACCGGTGCGCGCGCCCACCAGCCACGCGGCCTCTTCACGCGCGGAGGGCTTCTCGTGACCGAGCAGCATCGCCAGGGCTCCGGCGGGCAGCGACGCACGCCGCACGAGTCCCCGGCGCAACCGCTGGCGCAGCTCCTCCTTGTCCAGCGTGGCCAGACGCGGGAGCAACTGCATGGGGTCCGCCTCGGTGGCGAGGTAGCTGGCGGCGGGCTCGGAGATGTCCTCCTGCTCGCTGGCCACGGCGAGGAACTCCACCCGGATGCGCTCCTTGGGGAACAGGGCGTCGAGCGCCTTGCGAGCCGCGGCGCGCAGCTCGTCGTCCCAGTTGTCCAGGGCCTTGGCCAGGGTGAGCTCGGCGGCGGTGTCCCCGAGCTTGCCCAGCTCCTGGGCCGCGGTGAGGCGCACCGTGTTGTCGACGTCGTCGTCGGCCAGCAGCGTCTCCAGCCGGGAGCGGGCGCGCTCGCCGCCGATGAAGCGCAGGCCCCGGACGCCGGCCTGCCGTTGCTCGGTGGAGCGGCCCTCCATGGCGGCGAGCTCCACCTTCTCCTCGACGCGGCGGCGATCCTCGCCCTCGGGCAGCTTCGGGGCGAGCCGGCCCATGCCCTCGAGGGCCGCGGCCACCATGCTCTCCTCCACGGGAGCCTCGGGCGTGCCACCGGCGGCCACCTGCTCCAGCTCGGACAGGGCGCGCGCGTCTCCCAGCGTGCCCAGGGCCAGCAGCGCCCGCTCGCGCTCTCCCTCCTCGCCCGCGCGCACGTACAGCAGCAGCGGGCGCAGGGCGCTCGTGCGGCCACGGGAGGCCACGCCCTCGGCGGCGGGGAGCATCAGCTCGCGAGCACCGCCGCGCAGCACCTCCTCCAGCGGCTCCACCTTCGCGCCCTTGTGGATGACGCGCGAGGCGTAGCCGGCCACCGACTCCATGCGCACCGTCACGTCGCGGTCCGCGAAGAGGCCGGCGAGCAGCTCGTCCTGGCCCACGTCGTCGCCCTGGGCCAGCTCGGTGGCGGCGGCCTTGCGCACACTCGGGTCCGCGCTGCGCACGGCCGCGCGGAGGAAGCGCATCGCCAGGGCCATGTCGCGCTTCTTCTCTTCCTTCTCGTCCTTCTCGTCCTTCCGGGGCGGGGTGGCCACGTCCATGGCGGCGCCCACGCAGGCGTAGCGCACGGTGGCGGCCTCGTCGTCGAGCTGCCGCGCGAGGGCATCCACGGCCTCGGGCCTGCGGGTGTGGCCCAGGGCCTTCACGAGGGCGAGGCGCTCATGCAGTTCCGGGGCGGTGCGCAGCCGTGCGGCCAGGGCTCCCACGGCGGCCACCGAGCCGAGCCGGGCCAGGGCCTCCTGGGCGCGCTTCACCACCGAGGCGTTCTCCGAGCGCAGGAAGGCGGCGAGCACCTCCACGGCGCGGTCATCCTGGCGCCAGGCGAGCAGCTCGGCGGCGCGCAGGCGCAGGTCCTCGTGCTCGCTGCCGGCGGCGCGGCCGAGGGCCTCGGTGACGCGCGAATCATTGGCACCGGCGAGCCGCTCGATGACGCCGACGCGCAGGTCCGCGTGCTCGCTGCCGAGCGCGGCCAGCAGGGGCTCCAGGCTGCCCGGAGGGCTGAGGCGCTCCAGCAGCTCGAAGGCGTACTTGCGCACGTCGGACAGGGGCGAGTTGAGCGCGGCGGTGAGGCGGCCCTTGGCGGACTCCCCGCGGGCGGCGAGCTCGTCCAGCGCGGCGCGGGCCACGTCCGCGGAGAGCGAGGCCAGGGCGAGCGCCAGCGGCTCATCGGAGCCAGCGGGGTACAGCTCCTTGAGGCCGGCGAGGGCCGCCTTGCGCACGAGCTGGTGCGGATCCTCGAGGGCGCGCAGCAGGGCGGCCACGGCGGCGGGCGTGCCGGCATGGCCCTCCTGGGTGAGCTTCACCACGCGGTCCACGGCGTCGCGGCGCACGCGGTGGCCCTCGTCGTCACCGGAGGACACCTGGCGCAGCAGGCCCACGTAGGCGCCGAAGGCGAGCCGGCGCAGGTGCTGCTTCTCGGCGGAGACGAGCGCCTCGGGCGAGGGCTCGGCGGTGGCGGCCTTGCCGGTGGCGGTGGAGAAGAGGCGGCGCAGCCAGTTGCGCGCGGGCTTCTCCTCCACGGGCCGGGCCTGGGCCTGGGGCGACGTCTCGGGCTTCCACGGCGCTTCCAGCGAGCGCGGGCGGGCCACCTTGGCGGCCTCGCGGAAGTAGTCGAGCGGCTTGTGGCGCAGTTGGAGCACCTGGGCGGCGGCGTAGCGCTGCTCGGGCAGGTCACTGGCGAGCGCCTCGGCGAGCCCCACCATGGCGCGGGCGCGCTCGGCCTCGGCGGGCCAGTCCTTCATGTCGCCGGCCTTCTCGGGGCGGGGCGGCTGGAGCACCTCGACGAGGTGGGCGTGGGAGGCCTCCGTCTCCGTGCGCAGCTCGAGGGCGCGGGCGGCGGCGTAACGCACCTCGGGCCGGCCGCTGGAGAGGGCGCTGGTGAGCAGGTCGGGCGGCTCACCCCGGCGCGAGGCGCGCAAATCCCGGGCGAGCACGATGGCGAAGACGGTCTCCTGCACCTCGCGGGCACGGTCTTCCAGGCCGTGCAGCAGGCCGCTGTCACCGTCCGGGCCGAGCGCGGCGAAGGAGAGGATGGCGCCGATGCGGATGGGCTGGTGCTCGTGGCGCAGGTTGCCGGTGAGGACGGGCAGGGCGCGGATGTCGCCGAGGCGGGACAGACCATCCGCGGCCCAGGAGCGCACGGCGACGTCCGCGTGCCCGAGCGCGTCGAGCAGGTAACCCTCGTCACCCCGGCGGCTGGCGGTGGCGAGCCCGCGGGCACCCTGCTCGCGCACCCCGCTGGCCTCGTCCTTGAGGAGCGTGGTGGCGAAGAAGGACAGCAGCCGGCGGGAGCCGAGGGTGGCCAGGGCGCTCGCGGCGCGGTGGCGCAACGGCTCGAGGAAGGCCGGCGGGTAGATGCGCTGAAGCTCCTTGTCGGTGAGGAGGTTGCGCATCGGCTCGATGATGTCCTCGGCGCCGCGGGCGGCGAGCAGCTCGGCGGCGCGCACCTTGAGGGGCAGCTCACCGGAGCCGAGGCCCGCGAGCAGGGGGCCGTTCTCGTTCTTGATGAGCTTGTCGAGCGCCTCGAGGGCGGCGATGTAGACGGGGGGCTCCTCGGCGAGCAGCAGCTTGAGGAGGGCCGAGCGCACGGCCTCGGCGGGAGCCTGGGCGGCGTTCTTCGCGGCCAGGGCGCGCAGCGGGGCGTGGGCGGTGTCGAAGGCGGCCAGGTGCGGCTCGGCCTGCTCCTTGCCCACGTGCTTCACCCAGGCCTCGTAGGCGGCCTGGGCCACGTTGGCGTCACGGTCTCCCACCACCTTCTTGAGCCGCTCCAGGGCCCAGCCTTCCTTGATGCGGGCGGCGAGCTCGTCCACGGCGCGGCGGCGCAGGTCGGGGAAGCGGCCGGCGAGCGCGCGCTCCAGGGCCTCCTGGGGATTCTTCTCGTTCCAGGCCCAGAGGGTGCGGAAGGCTTCGTCACGCACCTTGGCGGACTCGTCCTCGAGCGCATCGCCGAGCAGGTGCACGGCGGCCTCGGAGCGCTTGCCCGGGAGCTTCACGAGCCGGTCGAGGCCGCGGACGCGCACGTCCTCGAAGGAGGAGCGGAGGGCGGCCTCGGCGGTGGAGAGGGGGGCCTCGGTGTCGAGCGTCACCACGGCGTCGAGGGCGGTGGCGCGCACGTCGGCGTTCTCGTCGTCCAGCATCCACACGAGGCGCTCGCGGGCGCGGGCGTCCTGGAGGGCGCGGAGGGCCTCGGCGGCCTGACGGCGGATGGCGGCATCGGGCTCGCGGGAGAGCTGGAGCAGCGCGCCGAGCGCGCGGGCATCCCCGAGCTGCGCGAGGCCGCGCGCGCCACGCACGGCGGTATCGGGAGTGCGGCAGGCCATGGCGGCGAGCAGCGGCTCCAGGCTGGCCTCGGCGAGAGGCTCGCCGGCCTTGCCGGTGCCGGGCAGGGCGGCGCGGGCGGCACGGGCCTCGTCATCGGTGGGACGGGGCTTGCGGGCGAGGCGGCGCGCGACGTCCAGGGCGGCGCGGGCGAAGTCCTCGTCCTTCTCCTCCAGCACGTGGGCGAGCGGGCGGCGCTCCAGCACGCGCACGGTGAAGGCCACGCGGCGCACGTCGGCGTCCGAGTCATCGAGGGCGCGGGCCGCCAGGGGCTGCAACTGGGGCGAGCCCAGCCAGCCGGCACCGGCGGCGCGGATGAGCACCTCGGCGCGCAGGTGGGAGGTGCCGCGCTCGAAGGCCGTCTTGAGGGGCTCGGTGCTGTCCTTGGGGAACACCTGCTCCAGGGCATCCAGCGCTGTCGTCGAGACGGAGGCATCCGAGTCCGTCAGCTTGCTGGAGATGAGGCCCGGCACCAGGGGCGAGGTGCCACCGAGCGTGGCGAGCCTGCGCAGTCCGGCGATGCGGGTGTCCGGGTAGCGCGAGTCGAGCGCGGCGCGCGGGGCGGCGAGCGGGGACTCCTTCTCCAGCGTGGCGAGCGACTCCAGCGCGGCGGCGCGGACCGCCGGGTGCTCGTCGTCGAGGCGCTCACGCAGCTTCACGCGGGCGCCGGTGCGGCCGAGCCGGCCCAGCTCCTCGGCGGCGAGCTTGCGCACCTCGTACTCGCGGTCCGAGGAGAGCATCGCGAGGACGAAGTCGAGGGCCTCGGGCTCCTCGAGGGCGGCGGCCTCGCGGACGGAGGCCTCGCGCTTGGGCCGGTTGCCCTTGCGAGACTCCTCGAGCAGGTCGAAGCCGTGGGAGAAGGAGACGGTGTCGTTGCCGGGCTTGCCCTCGGTGTCCAGCTCGAAGCGGCGCACCGTGCGGTCCTCGCCGCCGGCGTAGACGAAGCCGAGCTGCACCTTGGCCTGGCGCGCGCTGACGGGCGGAGCGAAGGCGAGGGCGTACACGGGCTTGCTGCCGCAGTCGAGCGTGCGCGGCTTACGGCGCTCGTCCAGGCGCCACGCCTTCACCTTGCCGTCGTCGCCGGAGGAGAAGATGCGGTCGGAGGCCTCCTCGCCGCGCTCGGGAGTGGGCGTGGGCGGGAAGAGGAGGGCGGTCACGGCGCCGGTGTGGCCGGAGTCCTTGTCGCCGCGGACCTCGTGCTCGACGGCGCCGACGAGGTACCAGATGCGCAGCTTGCCATCATCTCCGGCGGAGACGAGGCGTCCATCGCGCGGGGTGAAGGCGAGCGCGCGCACGGCACCCTCGTGGCCGGGCATGTCACGGCGGGCGCCGTTGGCGAGCGTGAAGGAGCGCACCACCGAGTCGTCACCGCCACAGGCGGCGTAGGTGCCGGAGGGGTCCACGGCGACGGCGCGCAGGGGCTGGGACGAGGCCTGCCACTCATGGACGCGCTTGCCCTTGGCGAGCTCCCAGGCGCGGAGGAAACCATCGAGGCCCACGGTGAAGGCGCGGGAGCCATCGGAGCTGAGGGCGAGGGCGGTGCAGGGGCCGCGGTGGGCGTCCTTGAGCTCGCGCTGGACGGAGCCATCGCCGAGCGCGCCGATGCGCACGGTGCCATCCGCGCAGGCGGCGACCCAATTGTCTCCGGCGTGGGCGAGCCCGAGGACGGCGGCGGGCAGGTCCACGGTCCAGGCCACCTTGTTGGTGGAGGGCTCGTAGGCGGTGAGGCGGCTGTTGGCGGCGGCACGGGAGCCGCCGGCGAGCAGCAGGCGCGGGGTGGCCGCGAGGGCGCGGACCTTCTCGTAGTGGCCGATGGAGAGTGAAGCCATCCGTCAGAATCCTCCGGACGGAGGGGTTTAGCACAGGTGAACACACTGCCCGTGCTATTCCAGGTGTCCGTCCTGCTCGCCCAGGGCCTCGCGAAGCAGCCGGGTTGCTGGCCTGGTGTCCAAGAGGGATTTCGTCCGCGGGATGCGCTGGGGATCCGGGCTGTAGAGAATCTGCAGGTTGTCCGACCGGGTGGCGTCGAGCCGTTTGCAGCGGAGCGTGATTCCCTCCTTGTCCGGCTTCGGAACCTTCCAGCGGGTATTCCGGGCCTGGGTGCGGACGCGGATGCTCTCGGGTTTGACACCACCCCGGGCCAGGATTCGGACGACGATCTCCCCGATGGGTCCGGCCCAGAGCCCGCCCGTTTCGAGGATGTACCAGACCCGCCGGCCGTCGATGAGCTGCTCTCCCGGACGCGCGCTCTGGCCGGAATAGGGAGTGGACACGACCCCGTAGCGCACCCGGATTTTCGTGTCCCCCTGGGCGAAGCGGGTGGTGAAGACATGCCATGTCTCGCGATGGGGTCTGGTGCGGCCCGAGCCCGGTGGCCATGAGGGAATGGCGCGCTCGACTTCCCGGGCCTCGCTGGTGACGGCCTGGCCTTCGACCCAGACGGAGAAGCCTTCCAGGGGCTCATGGGCGGCGTACTCCTGCAGGTCATCCAGGCGCACATCCCTGCCCGGGAATCCCACTTGCAGCTCCTTGGGCGGGCCCGGGTTGGCCATGGTGAAGGTGACGTCGATGAGGACGTAGGCGTCGTGAAGCTCGAGGGTGACCGTTTCGTGCTTCATGGAGATGCCCTGGGCGGCCTTGGCATCCATGGGGCGTGGCTCGGACAGGCCGGCGAGCGGACTGGGCGCGATGTCGGCGAGGCCAGGGGTGGGGAAGGCCAGCAGGGCGAGCAGGAGGGGCCAGACGATGGGTAGGCGCATGGGGACGCTGTACCTCGCTCATCCTTCAGGTTTCCACGCCTGTCCGGCATCGTGGCCTGGTGCGACCCACCGCCGGTTGGCTCCATCGGTTGAGCAGGCTTGCGCTCCTGTTGTTTCTCACGGGATGCGCCGCGCAACGCCCCTCCGGCGTTCCGCGATGGTACGGGCAGAGCACTGCTGGGGGCTTGCCGGGGACGGTGAGCGCAGGGGCTCGGAGCGTCGAGGTTGACTTCGAGGCTGTCACGCCTCAACGGGCGGAGGCGCTGCGCCGAGGCGGTGTCCAACTGCCCCGGGGCTCCGAGCGGCTCGCCGACCCACGCGCGCATCGGGACTTCGTCGAGCGGCGAGTGACGGCGGTGGGCTTCGGGCTCACCGAGGGAGGCTATCTCCTCTACTGCGAGGGGTTGGCGCTGCCGGTGCTCGTCCCGGAATCGCAGGTCGATCTGGGAGTGACGAGCGCCGAGCCGCTCGGCGCGTTCATCTACCCGGACCGGGACAGCGCCCTGGCGGACCTGGAGGCCAGGGGAGCGGAGGCAGGACAGCTGGGGTACGCGTGGTACCGGGGAGCGGGGGGCGCGCTCATCGTGCCCACGCTCTTCTCACCGGCCACTACCCCGCGCATCGCCCGGACGATGCTCGAGGTGCGAGAGCACCTGGCGCAGACGACCCAGCGAGAGCTGAAGGTGCTGTTGTTGACCCTGACGGGCACGAAGGTGCTTCAGGGCGTCTTCTCCCGAGTGCTGCGGGTGGGCACGGAGCCAGCGCCTCGTCCACAGCCCAGACAGGAGGGGGTGAGTGGCAGGGCCCCAGCATCGCAACCCTCCGCGCCACAAGCCGCTCCACCTGCTCCGGAACCTGTTCCCGTCCCAGCAGCGCCCGCGCCGGTACCGGGCTCACCCGCGCCATCGCCGGGACTGGTCCAGGCGCTCTCGGGTGGCAATCCGACGTCACGAGTAGCCTCTGTCCCACGCTTGCCTCAAGATGTCGCGGCCAGCCCCCATGTGCCTCGGGAGTTGTCGCCGAACCGGCCCATCAGTTCCAGCGCCTCCCAGAATGCGCAGATCCAGGCGGACATCCAGTATCTGCAGGACGTCGGCGCCACGAACATCCGGGTGAACCAGCAGCAGATCACACTGCGCAACAGCCAGCGTGTCGGAATCAACCGGCCGGACCTGCAGTTCGACTATAACGGCCGCCGCTACCATGTGGAGTACGACACTCCCACGTCGGGGCGTGGCCCAGGCCATCAGTCGCGTATTGCGTCCAATGACCCGAACGCGGAGACCATCCTCCTCATTGTGCCCTGATGGGCAAGGCTCACCGGATGACCGAGAACATGAAGGGATTGCTCCTGGATGATCGCTGGGCGCCGATCACTTCGGAAATGGGATTTCTGGAGACCGATGCGGAGCACGCAGCTCGTGCCTTCACGGCCTGGCACGGCGGTCTGCAGGCGCCCCGTGGCATTGCAGTGGGGGTGCGTCCGGTCTCCGGCTCCCTGGAGCAGGCCCTCTCCGCTCTTCTGCCCATGACCAGTCCCGAAACGCGGCGGCACCTTTTTTTGCCGACACGCAGCCCCTGGACGGCGTACGTCGAAAGTGGATGGGGCGGAACTGATGCGGGGAGTGCAATGCCCGCTATGGCCCGGAGGTTGGGCTGCCGGGGCATGCGCGTGGTCGCGGTGCCTCACACCTTGCGTGGCGACAAGGGCCGCTATGGGGCCGTGATGTTCGAGCTGTACGGACCCCAGCAGACTCACTGGCTCAACTACCTGCGCACCCTCTATGTCTCCAACGATGGAGGCAAGTGGGTCTTCGGCCAGTCCGGTGAGCCCCTGCCCTTCGAGAAGCTGGAGCGCTACCAGGCGCGCAAGGTACGAGACCGCTTCACCTTCGAGATGCTCGAGGAGTACTTGCGCCACCTGGGGCTGTCCCCCTTCCAGGAGGACTTCTACTTGCCCCAGGGCGCTCCCGCGTGGCTCGTGGAGAAGACGGGAACCTTCGTCCCTGCCCAGAAGGAGTTCACCCTCGCCCAGGCCCGAGAGCATTTCTGAGCAGGTATCAGTGGAGGTCTCCTGAAGTGAGCCCGGGAGGCGGTTTTTCATGGACCGGACGACGTACTGGGTGGCTCGATGCCCACGGACAACATACACGCTAACGGGTTGAGGGCTTCAGGCCGATTCCTCCAGGCACACCATGTCCCATCTTTGGAAGCTGGCTGTACGTATCGTGGTTGTGACTATTGTCGCCATGGTCGCAATGGGCCTCCTGATGGTGCAGTACCTGTCGCGGGATGCGCCTTCGCCCATAAAACCCGAGATCTTCCTCCGGACAGGACATGCCGAAGGTGTCATATCCGTGGCGTGGAGCCCGGATGGAAGGACGCTGGCCTCGGGCAGTGGGGACAGCACGGTCAAGCTCTGGGACGCCACCAGCGGTAACCTGCTGCGCACCCTCTCTGGGCATGTCGAAGGTGTCAGGTCCGTGGCGTGGAGCCCGGATGGAAGGACGCTGGCCTCGGGCAGTGAGGACAACACGGTCAAGCTCTGGGACGCCACCAGCGGTAACCTGCTGCGCACCCTCTCCGGACATGTCATATCCGTGGCGTGGAGCCCGGATGGAAGGACGCTGGCCTTGGGAGATAGGGGCACGGTCAAGCTCTGGGACGCCACCAGCGGCAACCTGCTGCGCACCCTCTCCGGACATGCCTCCTGGGTCAGTTCTGTGGCGTGGAGCCCGGATGGAAGGACGCTGGCCTCGGACGGTGGGGACAACACAGTCAAGCTCTGGGACGCCACCAGCGGTAACCTGCTGCGCACCCTCTCCGGACATGCCTCCTGGGTCAGGTCCGTGGCGTGGAGCCCGGATGGAAGGACGCTGGCCTCGGGCAGTTGGGACAACACGGTCAAGCTCTGGGACGCCACCAGCGGTAACCTGCTGCGCACCCTCTCCGGACATGCCGAAGGTGTCAGGTCCGTGGCGTGGAGCCCGGATGGAAGGACGCTGGCCTCGGGCAGTGAGGACAACACGGTCAAGCTCTGGGACGCCACCAGCGGTAACCTGCTGCGCACCCTCTCCGGACATGCCGAAGATGTCTGGTCCGTGGCGTGGAACTCGGATGGAAGGACGCTGGCCTCGGGCAGTGGGGACAGCACGGTCAAGCTTTGGGACGCCACCAGCGGCAACCTGCTGCGCACCCTCTCCGGACATGTCTCCAGGGTCAGTTCTGTGGCGTGGAGCCCGGATGGGAGGACGCTGGCCTCGGGCAGTGAGGACAACACGGTCAAGCTCTGGGACGCCACCAGCGGTAACCTGCTGCGCACCCTCTCCGGACATGCATCCTGGGTCGGTCTCGTGGCGTGGAGCCCGGATGGAAGGACGCTGGCCTCGGGCAGTGGGGACAACACAGTCAAGCTCTGGGACGCCACCAGCGGCAACCTGCTGCGCACCCTCTCTGGGCATGTCGAAGGTGTCAGGTCCGTGGCGTGGAGCCCGGATGGAAGGACGCTGGCCTCGGGCAGTTGGGACAACACGGTCAAGCTCTGGGACGCCACCAGCGGTAACCTGCTGCGCACCTTCTCTGGGCATGTCGAAGATGTCTGGTCCGTGGCGTGGAGCCCGGATGGAAGGACGCTGGCTGCTGGCAGTGAGGACAACACAGTCAAGCTCTGGGACGCCACCAGCGGCAACCTGCTGCGCACCCTCTCTGGACATGCCTCCTGGGTCATTTCTGTGGCCTGGAGCCCGGACGGAAGGACGCTGGCTGCTGGCAGTGGGGACAACACAGTCAAGCTCTGGGACGCCACCAGCGGCAACCTGCTGCGTACCCTCTCCGGACATGCCGACAAAGTCTGGTCTGTGGCGTGGAGTCCGGATGGAAGAACGCTGGCTTCGGGCAGTGGGGACAGTACGGTCAAGCTCTGGGACGCCACCAGCGGCAACCTGCTGCGCACCCTCTCCGGACATGCCTCCTGGGTCATTTCTGTGGCCTGGAGCCCGGACGGAAGGACGCTGGCCTCGGGCAATACGGACAACACGGTCAAGCTCTGGGACGCCACCAGCGGTAACCTGGAGCGGACCTCCCTCGCCCTGCCAGGGAACGTATGGCTGACATACCTTCCTGATCGTCTTCTCTACTCCGCTTCTCAAGATGGAGACGCTCTGGCCGCAGTCTGATTCGACTCCAAGACGGCTCCTGTGTATGCCCTGACATGCTATCAGGCGGAATTGCAAAGGAGTGCGCTTTCTCGCGACGACACGTTTCCTGTTCCCTTCATTGAGCCCAGGCCTCTCTGCCAAGTCTGGGACCGTTTCGAGAACAAGGCCGTCTGGTTCATCGTGACCACGGTGTTGTACTTGGTGGCCGTTTCCATCGTCCTGTTCCGTGCGCATCGTCTCAATCCCATGCGGGTGGCTCAGCGTTTCTTTTCCAACGCGGGCTTCACTCGTGCCGAGCGCATCTCTCGGAACCTGCTCTCCCTCTCCTCGGAGCACAAGGAGCGAAGGGCTTATGCCCTGCTCTGGCAGGAGGAGCGGACCTTCGTTCCCCTGAAGAGCCCGTCCACCATCTACGTCCTTTATGCGGACCATGTCCCGGAAGGTGCACGGGACCAGCTCCGGAACAAGCTCTCCTGTGACGTCATCCTCCTCTCCACGCCTACCCTCGCCATCGCGCTCTCCGAGGGAACGAGCGCTTCCGTCCTCCGTGAGGCAGAGGACCGCTTCGCGACACGCGTGGATCCCTATGACGAAGCGAAACCCGTGGACGACCCCGCTTGGTTCCACGGGCGGGTGGATCTCCTGGACCGGCTCGCCATGGCCTTGAAGCAAGGTCAGCACGTCGGGCTCTTCGGTCTCCGCAAGGTGGGTAAGACCTCGTTGCTCAAGCAGCTCCGCAACCGCGCGCAGGATACGCCCGTCGTGGAGATTGACTGCCAATCCTACGAGCCGGTGGCGATTGACTATCTCCAGCGCATTCTCGCGAAGCTCCGCATGGAACTTGAGCGCTTGCGCCTCCAGGAGCTTCCCCCGCCCAGGAAGGTCTCTTCCGCCAGGGACTTCCACGAGAGCGTTCTGGAACTCCATCAGCACTGGGTGCGGTCTGGAAGAGCCAGTCCCTTCTTCGTGCTGTTGGACGAGATCGACAAGTTCTTCGTGGATCGGCGCCGGGAGAACAGTGCTCGAATCCTGGCGGAGTACGTGCAACTGCTCAGGCCGTTGCGAGCCCTCGCCCAGGAGAGCAACTGCCTGTCGGTGCTCGTCACCACCTATCGGGCCGAGGTCAACCGGCAGAACGTGCTGATGCCGTCCGTGGGGGAGAACCCGATGTTCATGTCCTTTCAGGAGTACTTCCTGGGAGCGCTCAGCGCCGCGGAGACCCGGGCCATGGTGGAGAAGATCGGCGCATGGAGGGATATCCGCTGGGAGCCGGCGGCGCTCGAGGAGCTCCATGCCTATTGTGGAGGACACCCCTTCCTCACCCGCATCCTGGCCTCTGACGCTTGTGAGGGTGGACGAAGCCGTTGGGTCACTCTCGACAAGGTGCGGGACGTCACCCGGGCAATACAGTCCAACTTCCCGAAGCACAGGATAGGGCAATACTACAAGGAGTCCATCTGGCAGGAGCTGCGAGAGGATGAGCGCGAGGCCCTCCTGCTCATCGCCAGCCAGGAGTCTGGACTTCAGGAGACCGCGCTTCCTGATCCACTCAAGGAGGCGCTGACGCAGATCGAACTCTATGGGCTCATCCGGAGGAATGAAGGGGGGATGCTCATGATCGCGGCACGGCTGCTGTCTCAGTGGGTCAACCAGGAGGAGTATGAATGAGTCCCACGCGCGAGTCCGCACGTTCGAACCCCTACGACTGCGCGGCTCCGGGCAGGCTCTTCGTCGGCTACGAGGAACTGCTGCGGGAGATTCTTCGTGGCCTGGGGGACGGGAAGTCCTACGCCCTCCTCGGCGGGCGGCGGTGTGGAAAGACCTCCCTTCTCTTGCGGCTCCAGGAAGAGCTGCACCGCAGCGAGGCCGTGCCGTTCCAGGTTCTGCCACGCTTTCTCGACATCCAGGCGGTCGTCCCCCGTTCCCCGTTCGACTTCTTCAGCCGCCTCTACGCGCTCGTCTCCGAGGGGCTCGAGGTTCCCGGTTGGACCAGTCCACCCCCCGGGCAGACCTACGATGAGTTCCTGTCGCGGCTCGACGAGCTGCAGCCGTGGATGGAGCGGAAGCACGGACCCGGATGGCTCGTCGTTCTGCTGATTGACGAGCTGGATGCGGCGCTCAAATACCTTCCGGATGACGAGTGCTTCCAGAACCTCCGGAATTTCCTCACCGTGTCACGTTACAAGGCCTACTTCCGTGTCGTGGCCTCGGGTTGTTCCGAGATGGGGAAGTTGATTGGTGCGGGCAGTCCGTTGAATAACCTGCACAAGCAATTCACTCGGGCCCTAATGGTGGCGGAAGCGCGCGAGCTGGTGGCCTTCGGGTTTCCAGAGGGGCTAGAGGCGACTGTGGAAGCGGAGCTCCTGCGTAGCACCGGGAGACATGCCTATGTCCTGCAGGGGCTGCTCGAGAAGCTCTTCGACGAGCCACGGCCGTTCTCGATGGAGAAGGTTCACCGGGCGGGCGAGCGGTTCGTCCGTGACCACGCCAGTGAGTTCAAGGTGTGGCATCGGGATCTGGGGGAGGCCGGACGTGCCTGCTATGCGGCTCTGGCGAAGGTCGAGCCCGAATCGCTTGACCGGAAAGCGCTTCGCGCGCATGTGGGCCCGGGCATAGTCATCGCCGATGGGCTCATGACCTTGGACTATCATGGGCTGCTTCATCTCAAAGAGGAGACAGGCCACAGGTATATCGAGGGCACTCTCTTCAAGGACTGGTTCTTGGAAGACGCGCCGCAACAGCCTCCTGTTTCCATGACCACACATCCAACCCAGGTGTCTGCTCCCATGAATGACGAGTTTCCACCCCCCCTGATCGAAGCCTGTCGCACCAGGAAACTCGCGCTGTTCGTCGGTTCGGGAGCCTCGATGGGTCGCGATGTTGGAGGTGGCTTTCCCGCCTGGAAGGACCTCCCGCTGCGGCTGCTCGAGGCCTGCCATCGCTACGGGGCGGCCGATGCGTCCCTCATCGAAGCAAAGAAGCGTGTGTTTGAGCGCGACCTGTCTCTCGAGGTGATGCTCGCGGAGCTGGGCTCCTTGCGAGCGGCACTCACTCGCGATTATCAGGATGCGCTCAATGATGTCTTCCGTCCGAGAAACCTGGCGCCGGGTGCTGTGCATCAGGCCATGGGGCGTCTCGGAGTTCGTGCCATCCTGACGACCAATTATGATGGCCTCATTGAGGAGGGGCGGGAGAGCCCTCGCAGGCATGTCTATACCTGGAAGGAGTCTACGCAAGCCCTCAATGACCTGAAGTCCGACCGGCCTGTCCTGTTCAAGATCCATGGGACAGCCGAGCGTGCCGACACCGTGGTCATGACGGAGACGGAGTATCGCCAAGCGCGAGCGGAGCGCTCGTATCAGGCAGTGCTGAGCCATCTGATTCAGGAGTACACCTTCCTGTTCATCGGCTATGGGATGAATGACCCGCTCGATCTCGATCTGGTGCTGAGGTGGAATGCCGAAGTGTTCAACTCTGCTGCCCCTCGCCACTACGTTCTGATGAAACAGCCGGGGCGCGAGGCGAGAGACCGCTACCTGCGCGACTATAACGTCCAGGTCATCTCCTATGACGACCATGCTCGATTGCCGGAGCGCCTGGAAGATCTCCAGGGTCTGGCGTCCACGCTCCCGGGGAGCAGGCCGGCGGGGAATGCAACCTTGCTCGGGCAGGCCTCACCGGCACAGGCTCGCTCGAGCCCCGCTGCGCTTCGAGGAACTCCTCCTGTCTCCGAGACGCTCACACCCTCCCGAGCCCAGAGCGACCTCTCGACGACGCGTGATCAGGTCTTCATCAGCTACAGCAGGAAGGACAAGAAGTGGCTGGAGCGGCTCCAGACCCATCTGAAGCCACGTATCCGGAACGGCAAGGTCCATGTCTGGAGCGACGATCGCATCCAGGCTGGCGATGAGTGGCGGAAGGAGATCGAGCGAGCCCTGGCACGAGCCAGGGTGGCGGTGCTGCTCGTCTCACCCGACTTCGTTGCCTCGGACTTCATCGCGAGGAATGAACTGCACCCCTTGCTTGAGGCCGCCAAGAGGGAAGGGGTGAGGATTTTGTGGGTTCCCGTGAAGACCGCCGCCTTCCAGGAAGCGAACCTCGACATGTACCAAGGGGTCCTCGACCCGGCGAGGCCTCTGAACAGACGCCACCACGCCTATGTGGACGAGGCGATGGAGGAGATCTGCAACGCCATCATCAAGGCGTTCTCGGGCGCTTGATGGGCGGTGTCGCTGCGGCAAGCGCGGCTGCCGCCTGCGTGAATGGAACGATGCTCTTGCCCAAGTCGTTGTCCGGCTATTCGACGGTTCCCTCTGCATCCATGGCTGGCCGCGTACGATCCCAGAGCACGACGCGCGCAGATTCGCTGAACATTTTCTTCCATTTCGGGCTGTGACCCTGGTCACTAATTAGGTGCATCTCGGCTCGTGCATCCCCCTTGCTTTCGCAGGCTCATTTCTGAAGCGAACTGAACGGGCAGGTCATGTCGCCTACCTGCCCTGGTCCATTTTCAAAGCACGCCGGGGAAACAATGCCCGACACAACTATAGGTCCAGAAGGTTCCACACCCGCTATCCGAAACTTGACAGTTATCAGCTCCAGCACCGCAATAATAACCACTGCTACACCAATCAGAGGAATTGGAACAAGTACAGCTGTAACCGGTAGGGTAGTATTTGAGCAGCTCACCGCCCTCATCCGACGTCGCGACCTCGCCCAATTGACCGAGCAGCCGACGAGCCTCATCCTCACCAAAGTGTCCAACAAACCGCTTACTCAGATCTTGCAACCGCGTGTGCATGACCGAGTTTGAGCGTTCTACCGAATCAACTCCAGAACGGAACAACTCTGGAGTCGCCATTGCAATGGCTTCGCGAAGCACCTCAGCCTGCTCCTTGCTCAATCCAGGGCGTCCGATCAAATACCTGGAAAGATACTGACGCCACATGTGGCTCTTCACTTCGGGACTAAGCATTCGGAAAACGCTGCGCTTATAAACCGAAGGAACGGCTTCAAATCCCGAGATATTCTCCGGAAGAGGGCGCTGCTCCGAAGCCAACCACACTTTGGCTGTTCCATCACAATCACTGGCCAATGCCACCCTGGACATCAAGACACAACTCACCACCGCAAAAGAAATAAGCCTCATAATCATATCAATCTCCATCAACACAAATAAGGAATGCGCAGTGGATACTACGGAAGAGCACCATGCGAGTCACGCACAATCGGGCAGCGCCCATAAAAGAGTCCTCCGTGGGAAGGCGCGCGTTGGAGAAAGAGGAAGCCGAGAGCGACTGCGTAAAGCGCTGATTGACGTGCCACCTATGAGATGAGCCCTGAGCTGGCAGGTCATGTCACCGCCTCTTCGGTCCATTCTTTGAAACGAGTTCTTAGTACTATACTGCCCGGTCACTTCCCCTGGGGCCCTGCGGAACTCCGGGTAGAAATCCTCCTCGGAGAGCGGCCGAACTGACCGAAGTAGTATTAAGACCGTGCCGCGATTCCGTCAGACGGCCGAGGTGCAGCTAAGGATCCTCAAGAGCCCGCCCTCCCGTGCAGTAGCCGCTCGGGGTGGTTACATCCTTGGTAGGCAGCTCCTCGGGTTGGAGAACTGTGGTATGACGGCCCGAGCAATGGGCGGCTACAACCGGGGACGTGGACTATCTTTAGTGGGTTAGGGCATGTCGTACCGGCGCGTCCATTGAGGCTCAGAAGAGGAGGCCGAAAGAAATGGTGAAGAGTATCCGAGTCGAGCGCTCCAAACTCTCGGCAGTTGACCGCTTAATTCGACTTCGCGTCCTGGTGCCTCGAGATGCAATGGGCGGGGATCTCGAAACCATCGCGCAAGCCGAGCAGTCGGGGGAAGCCTTAGAACTCCTTGAGCCGATAGGTAGCGTGCCGTTAGGGCGTGTGACGGTGTTCTCGCGGACGGTGCATCCCCTTCCAAACACGGGCGTTGATGAATGGGTTGTTCGCTTACAAGCGGAGGACAAGAAGGCTCAAGACACGCTTGCAGCACTTCCTCCTGGACCCCCAGAGCCGTTCTAGTGTTGTGCCAGTCTTTATCCCGCCACGAAGGAACAGGAGCAGATCGCCCGTAAGAAGGCGATTACCGCGCGGGTAGAGCGCGCATACGCAAGTGCGATGGGGTTGTGGACGACTAGCCCCCAAAGAGGCAAGAAGGCCTGTTCCAGCCCACTAATTAGTCGCGTATCACGTCCAACGACCCGGACGCGGAAACCATCATCTTGATCGTTCCCTGCCGGGCAATGTGTAGCTGATGACCAAGACCATGAAGGGACTGCTCCTCAATGACCGCTGGGCGCCCATCACTTCGGAAATGGGATTTCTGGAGACCGGTGCTGAGCATGCCGCCCGTGCCTTCGCGGCATGGCAGGCAGGGCTGCTGGCGCCTCGTGGTCTCGCCGTGGAGGTGCGCCCAGTTCATGGCTCCTTGGAGCAGGTTCTCTCCTCCCTGCTGCCCCTGACAAGTCCAGAGGCGCGGCGAGACCTCTTCATTCCGACACGAAGTCCCTGGACGGGGTACGTCGAAAACGGGTGGGGTGGGACCGATGCCGGGAGTGTCATGTCCTATATGGCCCGGACGCTGGGCTGCCGGGGCCTGCGCGTGGTTGCTGTGCCCCACACCTTGCGCGACGACAAGGGCCGCTATGGGGCCGTGATGTTCGAGTTGTATGGACCCCAGGAGACGCACTGGCTCAACTACCTGCGCACCCTCTATGTCTCCAACGATGGAGGCCACTGGGTCTTCGGCCAGTCCGGAGAGCCCTTGCCGTTCGAGAAGCGGGAGCGCTACTTGGCGCGCAAGGTGCGGGATCGCTTCACCTTCGACATGCTCGCGGAGTACCTGTACCACCTGGGGTTATCTCCCTTCCAGGAGGACTTTTACCTGCCCCAGGGCGCTCCCGCGTGGCTCGTGGAAAAGACGGGAACCTTCGTCCCCGCTCAGACGGAGTACACCCTCGCCCAGGCCCGGGAGGACTTCTGATTCTGGCGTCTGCCCTATGAGGATCTCCGGCCATT
Organism: Archangium sp. Cb G35; assembly: GCF_001896145.1. NCBI lineage: Bacteria > Pseudomonadati > Myxococcota > Myxococcia > Myxococcales > Archangiaceae > Archangium > Archangium sp. Cb G35. The sequence goes on along the minus strand of NZ_MPOI01000002.1, from coordinate 70,128 downwards.
GGAGGCCGGAGCGTCGCTCAACCAGTCGCGCATCACCTGCAACGATCAGGACGCGACGGTCATCCTCCTGGTCGTTCCTTGAAGGAAGAGGCTCCGTGGATGATCGAAGACCCGAGCAAGCTGCTTCTGCAAGACCGCTGGGCGCCTGTCACTTCGGATATGGGCTTTCTGGAGGCTGATGCGGAGCGCGCTGCCCGCGCCTTCTCGTCATGGCAGGGCGGGCTGTGGGCATCAGATGGCGTCACCGTGGATGCACGACCGGTTGCGGGCTCCCTGGAGCAGGTTATCTCCTCCCTGCTGCCTCTGACCGATGGGGAGAAGCAGCGGCACCTCTTCATTCCGACACGCAGTGCCTGGACGGCCTATTTCGACAATGGCTACCGGGGAACTGATGCCGTGAGCGCCATGTCCTATCTGGCCCAGGTAGTGGGATGCCGGGGCATGCGCGTGGGCGCGGTACCTCATACGTTCCGGAAGGACAAAGGGCGCTACGGCATCGTCGCGCTGGAGGTGTATGGCCCACGGCAGACGGATTGGCTCAACTATCTGCGTACCATCTATGCCATGAACGATGGAGGCCGCTGGGTCTTCGGCCAATCCGGTGAGCCCCTGCCCTTCGAGAAGCTGGAGCGCTACCAGGCGCGCAAGGTGCGAGACCGCTTCACCTTCGAGATGCTCGCGGAGTACCTGCACCACCTGGGGTTGTCTCCCTTCCAGGAGGACTTCTACCTGCCCCAGGGTGCTCCCGCTTGGCTCGTGGAGAAAACGGGGACCTTCGTCCCCGCCCAGACGGAGTTCACCCTCGCCCAGGCCCGGGCGGACTTCTGACTTCAGGCACGCGGCCTGCTGTCAGAATCCTCCGAGTTCCACGCCGGGGTGCGCCGCGCGCAGCCTGACCAGTGAGGCCAGGCAGTTCTGCCACTCACCCTTGGCCATCGAGCCGGTGAACTCACCGAGCACCGGCGTCACCACGCGGGCGAAGCTCTCGTCTTCCAATCCCAGATCACGCACCAGTTCAATCACCCGGCGCTTGGCCTCGCTGGCGGACACCCGGCGGGCCACATTGCCCTCGCGGGCCTCCTTGGAGCGCCCAGGGGGCAGGCCGAAGAGCATGCGGCGCAGGAAGGTGCGCAGCGCCTCCACGTTGGCGAAGCGCTCGGTGGCACCCACCGGAGACTCCGTGGCCCCCGAGGGCTTCCACCCCTCCGGCAGGTGCAGCGGGCGGTGCTTCTCCCAGAGCAGCCGGATGGCGAACAAGCCCACCTCACGGTCGGCGCTCTCCATCAGCCACGCGAGCCGCTCGGGTCCACCCAGGCGCGCGTAGTGGCGGCGGATGAGCTCCACGGCCACCTCGCGGGTGGACCGCTTGGTGCTCTCGGTGAGCGTGAAGACCTTCACCGGATCCAACTCCTCGGGCGTCAGGGTGCGGCGCTTGTCGGCGCCCTCCTCGCCCGCCTCGAGCAGGGCGTCATAGGCGAGGTTGCGCACTTCCTTGGCGTTGGCCTCGGCGAGCTCGTACACGCGGGTGTGCCAGCCCCAGGCGCGCAGCTCCACGCGCGTCACCGCGAGCGCGAAGTGGCGCACGTCGTCACGGGCGTCGAACAGGGCCGGCCACAGCCGCTCGGGGGTGTACGCGTTGCGAGGCGCCTTGGGCTTGAGCTGGTAGGACTTGGACTCGGGCTGCTCGGGGCCGATGACGGGGTGGTGGCAGCGCAGGTACGTCTGGGCGAACGTCCGCACGGGCGCGGGCTGCTTCGCTCCGAGCGCCAGCTCGAAGAGCCGCTCCAGGCCCGCGGCGGCGTCCCCGGACTCGCTGAAGTCGGCGGGCGCCACGTTCTCCAGCAGGTAGCGGTGGGCGAAGTCGTGCAGCGTGGGGTCCGCGCGCCGGGCGAGCGCCAGCAGCCAGGCAATCCCCACGTCCCGGGGCGCGAAGAGCTTGCGGTTGCCGAGCAGCTGGATGGCCACATGGCGGTACTTCGCGTTGAAGACGAGTCCCTTCACGCGCTCCACGTCGAGGCCGGGCAGGGCGTCCGCCTCGGAGAGCCACTCGGAGAGGGTGTCGCCGAAGTTCGGGTGGATGGCGCGGTCGAGCAGCCACTCGGCGCCGATGTCCGCGGGCTTGAAGGCCTTGAGGGACTCGAGCGCCAGCTCCTCCACGTCGCTGCCATAGGACTCCAGCCGCGAGTCATCGAGCAGGGCCTTCCAGAAGGACGTGGGCAGCTCGCCCTTGCCGTACTTGGACTTGAGGTACTTCGTGGCCCATTCAATCTGCTCCTCGTCGCCGAAGAGCATGTCGAAGAGGAACTTCTGGGTGAGCTCGGCGCGGTCGAAGCCCTGCTCCAGGGCCTTGGCGGCGAACTTCGCGGTCTGCTTGTGGACGAGCAGCCGGCCGAGGAAGTCCGGGCCGAGCTCGCGCGGGTTGCGCTTCTCCAGCACGGCGGCGGCGAAGGCCTTCACGTCGTTGTGCTCGCCCTCGAGCAGCCCGGCGAGGCGCTCGGGGGGAAGGTCCTGGGCGTGGGCGCGGGCGTACTCGATGGCGTAGGTGCGCGCCTTGTTGCTCTCGGAGACGAGCAGGGCGAGCACGGCCTCGTGGAGCCCGAGTCCGCGCAGCTTGCCCTGGTGGAACTCGGGGGAGCCCTGGAGGGTCTCCACGAGGAAGTCATGGGCGCTGGCGAGCGGGCGGCGGGCGAGCCGGTCCAGCCAGGCGGGGGTGATGTTGCTGCGCAGGGTGTCGGGGAAGTCCTTGCGCAGACCCTGGATGGCGAAGCGGGCGGCGGGGTCCGACTGGCAGGTGTCGAGCAGCCGCATGAGCGCATCGGGCGAGCGCTTCCACGCGTCGGTGAAGGCGCGCTTCTTCACCATGTCGCTGGGGGGCTCGATGGGGAAGGAGTCGGCGGAGTAGTTGCCGTTCTCGTGGGCCCAGATGTGGTGGGGGACCCAGCACGAGCGCCAGGAGGTATCGGGCTCGTAGTGGCGGAGGACCTCGATGGCGAACTGGGGGTAGAGCTCGGGAACGGACTGGCCGAGCTGACGGAGGAAGCGCCAGGCGCGGCGCTGGAGGTAGGTGAGGGTGCCGCGGGAGACGTCGCGGGAGCGGTAGGACTCGGAGCGCTCGGTGTCGAAGCGCCAGGCGAGGACGCCGAACATCTCGGCGTCATGGCGGGCCTCGGCGAGCTTATAGATGCGCTTGAGGCCGCCCCAGAGGCCGAAGCGGAGGTCTGCCTTGCGGGCGAGCTCGAAGAGGGCGGCGCGGGAGGCGCTGGTGTTGCGCTCGTAGAGGGAGACGAGGAGGTCCGCGAGGGCGAAGCGTGCGGGGAGGGGGACGTCCTTCTGGGCGAGGTAGCGCTGCCAGGCCTCGCGGGCGCCGGTGTGGCGGGCCTCGGCGCTGCGGCGGGCCTGGGACTGGTGCAGGAGGCTGAGGAGCCCGTCGAAGGAGAGGGCGCCCTGGGGAAGCTGGTCGGGTGCCTTGTCGGGCTGCTCGAGGAAGGCCAGCACGGCCTCCGCGAAGCCGGGCGCCTCGGCCCGTGACAACCGCTCCAGATCTGCTGCCGTCAGCTCGTCGCTCGTGCCCATCGGGCGGAGGGGTTTAGCACAGGTGGAGCGCGGTGGGCGTGTTCGGAGATGCTTCCTGCGGCCGAGGGGGGGCCTTTCCCGGCTGGATTCAGGTCGGGTGTCCGGTCATCAGGAGCGACGCTGGTGCGAGTGGTCTCGCCCGGCGTGGAAGCTGGGCGAGCCTTCCGCGCGTGCTAGCGTTCGGGCATGAGCACGACCCGTATCAGCCGGCATGTGAAGGCGCCCCGCGCGCGTGTGTATCGCGCACTTGTCGATGCGCGAGCGATCGCGGCGTGGAGGGTGCCGCCCGGCATGACCAGCCACGTGCATGTATTCGAGCCCCGCGAAGGTGGCTCGATCCGCATCTCGCTCACGTACGATGAGCCGACCGGGACCGGCAAGACGACCGCGCACACCGACACGTATCATGGCCGCTTCGTGAAGCTCGTGCCGGACGAGCAGGTGGTCGAAACGATCGAGTTCGAGACGGCGGATCCCGCGCTGCGCGGCGAGATGACGCTCACGATCTCGCTCGTCGATGCGGACGGTGGCACCGATGTCATCGCCGTACACGATGGGGTGCCGAGCGGCGTGTCCCCCGCCGATAACGAGACCGGCTGGCGGTTGTCACTCGAGAGACTCGCGGCGCTCGTCGAGGCGGGCTGATGCACCTGCGGCCTGGCGCGTGAGCCGGGGCGCGCCATGCGAGCGATGCCTCCCTTTTCAGCGGGAGGCCGATGCGCGGAGTCCAGGGAGTGGACGGGCGACGGGCTGAGCCCGGAGGTGTAGAAGCGGGCGAGAGGAGGCACTCGCATGGCGGACGCGAAGCGCGGGAAGGGTGGGAGGCTGGGGCCGTATCGGCTCGGCAGGCGGCACGGGAGCAAGGGCGCGGAGGGCGAGCTGGGCCGGCTCTATGAGGCGCACAACGTTCATACGGAGATGCCCGCGTTGGTGTTGGTGCCGGGATCTGAAGAGGGTGGGGCGTCCGAGGAGGATTGGACGGTGCGCGTCACGGCCCGGGAGCGGCCGCCCTACGTGGCGCTGGAGGTGGAACAGGCGCCGGCCACGGGAGGGCCTGCGGGACTGGCGGGGCTCTTCGAGGTGCTCACCCGCATGATGGAGCGGATGGAGTGGAGCGACGAAGCGCGCCATCACCTGACGCACCCACCGGAGGGGCGGCTGAAGCGATGGACCGTGGCCGCGCGCCGGGTGCTGGAGAAGGGATTGGATTACAGCGTCGAGCTGCTCGTCGTGGCCCTGGTGCTGTTGATGATCGCGGCACACGTGCGGGCCTACTTCGACAACCAGCGGGGCGAGCAACACGAAGACGGCGGGGTCGTGGTCGAGGTGGTGGAGGAGGGCCGCGCGCCCACGCTGGTGGACACGGGTGACGAACGCCCGGTGGGCATCACCTATCCCCTGCCGGCGAAGCCGTTCAGTGACCAGGCGAAGGCGCCGTGCAGGTCCAACCGGTCCGAGGTGGAACTCAGCGGTGGCTGCTGGTTGGCGCTCGAAAAACGTCCGCCCTGTGGAGAAGATTTCGCCGAGTACCAGGGCAAGTGCTACGTGCCAGTCTCGGCGCGCTCGCGAAAGCCGCGTGAGCCACAGTCCATCCAACCGTGAGCCACTGTTGCTACCTGAGAGACGTCTCCGTGCACTCTCGCGCGGTGGGAAAAGCATTCTCATGCATGCAATAGCAGACGTCCGCTGAGTCCATGCGCGACACTGCTGTCTGCCTGGAAACCTTCACGCTCACTCCGTCCTGGCGGGCAGGAGGGCAGTAGGAACAGGGAGCACTACATCCCTCCTCTCGCGCTCAGCGCTCCTCAGAGGAGGCCGATGTGGATGCTCCTGGCCAGTCCGAAGGCGTCTCCCAGTTGCGGTTGCTCGTCGGGGTGCATGAAGGCGGGTTCAACGGCATCGACACCTACTCGGAGCAGGTCGCGGCCAGCGCCGTGGCCGCCGGGCACGAGGTGACACTGGCTGTCACGACGCCCGCTGCCTCCCGTCTCCGCACGGGCCTCGGACTGGCCGGGGTCCGCATCCTGGAACTCGACATCGCTCCTCCTGGCCGGGTGGCTCGTCTGGCGGCGCGCTTCTGGCCCCGGCTCGAGCGGCGCCGGCTCGAGCGCGGGCTGGCCTCGGCACTCGCCCGCACAGGGCAGCGCTTCGACGTGGTCCACCTCAACCGTCCGGGTCTGGCCCCCGCCATCCGCCCCTTCACCCGCAGACTCGTCTCGGCCGCCTGGTTCTACCCTCACGAGCCGGTGCGTCGCGCCGTGGAGACCTGGCGGCATACCCGGGGCGGCAACCTCCTCCGGCGGATGGTGATGACCCTCAAGTCGTTCTCCCACTACCTCGGCGATGTGGAGGGCTACCGTGCCTCGGACTGCGTCGTGGCTCCGACGCCTTCGCTCTCCGCCCAGCTCCGCTCCCAGGGCATCCAGGCCATGCTCTGCCCTCCGCCCGTTCACGTGGCGCGCCCGCCCCCGTCCCCGGTACAAGAGCGGCGCGCGGCGGACCTCAAGCGGCTGCTCATCTGCAGCGGAGACCTGTCCCATCCGCGGAAGAACCTCCTCCTCGCGCTGGAGTCCCTGCGTTACCTCGCGCCGCGCGGCTGGCGGCTCCAGTTGGAGGTGATTGGAAAGAACCCGGAGCGGCTCCAGGCGCTGGCTCGCACCCTGCCGGAGGGCATCGACGTGCGCTTCACCGGTCCGCTCCCGGCCGCGCGAGTCCAGGCTCACATGCGTTCCGCGGATGTCTTCCTCTTCCCCAGCCTCTACGAGGAGTGGGGCTATGCCGCCGTGGAGTCGCTCCTGTGCGGCACGCCCGTGGTCACCTTCCCCGTCTACCCCTTCCCCTTCATGCTCGAGGGTGGGCTGGGGGAGATCGCGGGAGACCTGTCCGCGCGAAGCCTCGCCGAGGCCGTGGAGCGGGCCTTCCATTTGAATGACAGGCCCCGGCTCGCCCGGGCCGCCGCCGAGCGGTTCGGTGGCTCCGTGGTGGCCCGGAAGCTGACGGAGATCTGGACCGCGCCGCGTGCGTGAGGGGTGCACTCCCCCGGGTCAGCGCTCCCAGAGCGTGGCGAGCTTCAGGGGGAGCACCGCGAAGGGCTCGGCGTGCACGGTGGCCTCGCCGCTCCAATGGCCCTGCCGGCTCCAGCGCCGCCGCTCCAGCCGGTAGACCTCCAGCGCCTGCTGGAGTGGCTCCACCAACCACAGGTGGCTCACGCCTTCGCGGGCATAGGCCTTCATCTTCTCTTCCCGGTCCAGCACCGCAGTGGAGGGCGAGAGCACCTCGCACACCCAGTCGGGAGCCAGGGTAATGGCCGCAGCGTGCGGCATTTCCGGCATGCGCTCCCGGCGCCAGCCTGCCAGGTCCGGCACCAGGGCATCGTTTCCGAGGTGCAGCTCGGGCTCGTACACGATGAGCCAGCCTCCAGGTCCTCCCTCTCCGAGGTCGAAGGGTCCTCCCAGACGCATTCCGAGCCGGGAGGCGGCTCTAAAATGAGGCGAGGCCGGGCGAGGGCTCACGTACAGCTCGCCATCGACGATCTCCCCCACGCAGTTGGGGGGGACGGCCTCCAGGTCTTCGTAGGTGGCCTTGCGCCTCGACCCGCTCATGCCCGGAGCATGGGGAGTCGAAAGTGCTTCTTCAAGCGGTGCCCAGCGGCTGTCGAGCGAATCATGGCCCATGCATACAGTCTAAAGGTGACTTTAAAAGTTGGCAACGTGAAGCCGACATGAAAGGTCACTTTGGGCAGGCTCGTGAAGACGGCAAGCGGGCGGCCGTCTCATTCCAGCCGCGAGGCGTGTGCCAGCCACCCCGTACACCCCGACAGGCTTCCGGCTCGCTCTGCTGCGCCACGCATGCGCCCCTACCCTCAAGGGCAGGTCAACCGTCGGATGCCAGACACGGAGACCGCAGATTTTTCAGGGGTTGGACTTCTCGGCGCACGGTCCGATGCCTACTTCCGTTGTCTCATGAACGAGGCGCTCGTCGCGGAAGGCATGCCGGCAACGGTGGGAGAGGCCGTATGGGAGCAGAGGTCCGCGCCCGCCGATCTTCCCTACCAGGAGCTCTTCCTCGCCCTCGCCGAGGCCCTGCCGGACGCGGTCTTCACCAAGGATCTCCAGGGGCGCTACACCTTCATCAACAGCGCCGGAGCGCTCTACCTCGGCCTGTCCGTGGAGGACATCCTCGGCCACACGGACGACGAGCTGCTGCCCTCGGAGGAGGCGCGGCGCACCCGGGAGCTCGATCAGCGGGCGCTGCTCTCCGGTCATCCCCTGTCCATCGAGATTCGCGAGCGGACGGCGGGAGTCGAGCGCGAGTGGTTCTCCACCAAGGGTCAGTTGCGCCGGGCGGATGGGACGCTGGTGGGGATGTTCGGCCTCGCGAGGGACCTGCTGCCCCATCGCAGGAGCGAGGCGGCCCGCCGCCGGAACGAGGCGCTCTTCCGGGCGGCGGCCAGCGGCAGCCCCGATGCGTTCTTCCTCCTCGGAATCGAAGGGGGCGGGAGCCCGCGCCTGCTGCACCTCAATGCCCGCGCCGAGTCGCTGCTGGGCCACGCGGCTCGCGGCGCGGAAGGGCGGCTGCTCTCCGATTTCCCTCATGCCACCTTCCTCGCGCCTCCGTCCCTGTGCGAGCAGGTCTGGCGGACCGGCGAGCCACATGACGCGGAGGTGGAGCAGGTGGTTCGCGGGTTGGGGCGCCGCTGGTTCCGCCGGCAGGTGCGCGCCGTGGGCGACTGCCTCGCCGTCACCGTGCGCGACATCACCGAGCAGCGGGAGACCGAGGCGCGGCTGCGGCTCAACGAGCGGCTGGCCTCCATCGGCCGGCTCGCCGCGGGCGTGGCGCATGAAATCAACAACCCGCTCGCGTACGTCGCGGGCAACCTCGGTTTCATCGGCACCGAGCTGTGCCGGCTGCCTCTGCCCGAGGACGAACGGCGCGAGCTGCTGGAGGCGCTCTCCGAAGCGCGCGAGGGCACCGAGCGCATGCGGCTCATCGTCCAGAGCCTCCAATCCCTCTCCCGAGGGGACGCCGTGGCTCTGCGGCCGCTGGCGCTGCACGAGGTGCTGGAGAGCGCCCTCCGGATGGCCTCGGGGCGGCTGGGCGGCGGTGTCCGGGTGTTGCGCGACTATGGCGAGGTGCCGCGGGTGCTCGGCCATGGCGTGCAGCTGGCCCAGGTCTTCACCAACCTGCTCGTCAACGCGGCGCAGGCGCTGCCGCCGGAGGGCGGGGACATCCATCTGGTGACGCGCCGGTTGGGGCCCTCGGCGGCGGTGGTGGAGGTGCGGGACACCGGCTGTGGGATTCCCGCCGAGCACCTCGAGCGCATCTTCGAGCCCTTCTTCACCACCAAGCCCGTGGGCGAGGGCACGGGCCTGGGCCTGTCGCTATGCCACGACATCATCCGCGGGCTGGGCGGGGTGATGACGGTGGACAGTCTCGTGGGCGAGGGGAGTTCCTTCCGCGTCTTCCTGAACGTGGCGGAGCCGGCGCCAGAGACGGTGTGGGAGGACACGCGAAGCTAATCCCTTTCAGGACTGTGACCGATATCCCCTCTCCCCTCGGGAGAGGGACGGGGTGAGGGTATCTGTCCCCGTTCTTCAACCCGTGGCCCGTATTGTGGACAGGGAGTTCAACCCGGGATGCGTGGCACCCTCACCCCGTCCCTCTCCCGGAGGGCGAGGGGAAATGGCCGCGGTCTCAGCGCCTTTTCTCAGGGGCACGCATTCGCGGGGGGCTAGCGGGAGGCCTGGGCCTTGGCGAGCACGAGGTTGGAGTAGCGCGCGGTGATGCGCAGGTGCTTCTTGTAGAAGAGGAAGCCGCCCTCGGCGTCCACGTGGAGGGTGTCGAGCACCTGGCCCATGCCGGGCTGGGCGCGGAAGTCCATGCGCACGTCCACCCGGTTCGCCATGTCCGGCAGCGCCGTGGGGCTGTAGACGAGGCGCAGCAACTGGCCCGAGCTGGGGTCCACCAGCGCCTCGCCCTTGTGGACGGAGGGGGCCTTGGTGTCATCGGCGCGAGGCTCGAAGCGCAGCCGCAGCTTGTGGGGCTCGCGCGGGTCCGGGCCCGCCAGCGAGAAGCGGTGCTGCGCCAGGTGCGAGGCGGCGAAGGGCAGGTTCACCGAGTTGAACGCGGTGCGCACCTCGCCCTTGCGCTGGCGCTCCTCCAGGTCCTTGCGCAGGGCCGCGGTGGCGTCCTGGCCGTCCTTGCGCGCCTGGAGCACTTCCCGGTGGTGCTGGCCGTCCTTCACCGTGACGCGGTCCACCCGCTCCTGGGTGTGCTTCACGTTGCCGTCCCCATCGAGCTCCTCCACCCGGAGGGAGATGGTCACCTGCTCCACCTTGCCGGCGAGCAGCTCCTCCATGCCCCAGGTCGTCTCCCCCAGGCGCCGGGCGAGCACCTCGGCCTCCATGGCGGACGGGGGGCGTCCCTGCGCTTCCACGGGTAGGGAAGAGAGCAGCAAACCCACCAGGGTGAGCGCGCGATACATGCAGGGCTCCTGGATGACCCCACCCCGAGCGGCGGGGGGCGTGGAAGATGCACCACACCGCGCCCTGGTGGAAGTGGGGATTCCAAGAAAGTTGTCCTTCTTCTCGCGGAGCCAACTTCCAGGCGTTCTCATGGGCCGGGAAGCCTGGCCGCCTAGGGGCGGCAGGCGCTTCTCGAAGGGCTCCAGCCGCACCGGGCGTCCCTCCCGCAGGGACTGGTAGAGCGCGCTCCTGCCAGCTGTTGGGCTCCTCCTGGCGGATGGGGTGAGGGGGTGGCCCTCCTGGCGTGTCTGTTACAGTGTGGGGAACCTGCGCGCCGGAAGTCGGGGGGATACGGGCGCGCGCCGGGTGGGCGCACGGGTGGCGGGAGGGGTTGTCTCCTGACATCGGGAACGCAGGCCACAGCTTGTTGGAGGAGGAATGCGTTCAGCCGAGAAGGGGCAGGAGCCCGGGACGGCGGCGGGCCGGATACGTGCGCGGTTGGACTTGTTCGTGCTCGGACTGGTCGTCGCCGCCCACGTGATGGCGGTGATCTCCATCTGGGGCCAGTGGGAGCGCATCGGCATCATCTCGGCCATGTTCGTGGGGGTGGCCTGCATCAACTTCGTCATCGCGCGGCGGTTTCCGGCCGAGCGGGCGAGGACGGCCGAGGCCCTCCGGATGACGTTCAACCTGCTCGTCTCCATGCCCGTCTATGGCCACTTCACCGGGTGGGCGCTTCCGGTGTGGATCCACCTGCCACTCAACAGCCTGTGGGTGGGGGGGTTCATCGACATGTGGTCGCGGGTGCGGCTGATGGTGTTGCTCCTGGCGGTGGTGGGCTTCGCGCTGTTCGAGGGGTGTCCGCCGGTCATGCCGCTCACCTTCCTGGTGATGTCGGTGGCGCTCGCGGGCATCTCGGAGGCGCGCATCCACCTCAACCAGCTCACGACGAACGACTTGGAGCAGCGCAACCAGGAGCTGGCCAAGGCGTTGGCGGAGCTGGACCTGGCGCACCGGCGGGCCCGCGAGCAGGAGCGGCTGAGCAGCCTGGGCATGCTGGCGGCGGGCATCGCGCACGAAATCAACAACCCGATGAGCTACGTGAAGAGCAACATCCACACGCTCCATCAGGAGATGAAGGATCAGCAGGAGCTGCCCGGGCCGCTGCGCGAGTACGTGACGGAGGTGTTGCCGCAGACGTTGGATGGCATCAAGCGGGTGTGCTCCATCGTGGCGGACCTGAGGCGCTTCGCGCGGGGAGACCCCGAGGCGCTCGTCGAGTACGACCTGAACGAGGAGGTGCGGGCGTCGCTGCGGATTACCCGGAGCCGGGTGCTGCCGGAGTGTGACGTGGTGATCGAGTTGGGGGAGCTGCTGCCGATGCTCGGTCACCCGAGGCAGATTTCGCAGGTGGTGGTGAACCTGCTCATCAACGCGGCGCAGGCGATGAAGGGGCGGGGCACGGTGTACGTGTCCACGCGGCCGGACGGCGAGGATGACGTGGTGTTGACGGTGAGGGACACCGGGGTGGGGATGGCGCCGGAGGTGGTGGCCAACCTCTTCCAGCCCTTCTTCACGACGAAGCCGGCGGGCGAGGGGACGGGGCTGGGGCTGGCGGTGGTGCACGGCATCATCACGGCGCACGGCGGGCGCATCCGGGTGGAAAGCCAGCCCGGGGAGGGGAGCACCTTCACGGTGCGGCTGCCCCGGGTGCCGCCGATGAAGTTCATCGCCGCGCAGGAGGTGCCCGAGCAGCCGGGCACCTCGACCATTCATGTATTCCAGGGGCCGCTGGCGCGCGAACGGCGGGAGGAGGGTTAGGTGGGGAAGCCGGCCGCGTCCTCCGGAGAGGTGTATTGCTGGGGAGGTGGCGGGATGGGGCGGTGCTTCCAGAGACGCGCGGCGGCCACGCCCCAGCCGGTGACGAGGAGACCCTCGGCGACGGCATCCAGCAGGTACACGGGGGAGATGCGCTGGGGCGAGTAGATGACGTCCACGGCCGCGAGCGAGGCGGCGCTGCCGGCGGCCAGGGAGATGAGCTCGGGGTGGACGCGGCGGCGGAGGCCCGCGGCCAGCAGGGTGCCGCCGACGACGGCGATGAGGGCGCCCACGGTCTTCACCAACCAGCCCTCGAGCTTGGGGCCCGTGACGGCTTCGAAGCTGCGCAGGTGGATGATGGGCCACAGGCCCGTGGCGAGATAGAAGACGCCCTGGGTGACGGCCAGTCCCGAGGCCAGTGGCCCGGCGTGCTCGGACTCGAGTTGCTCGACTGCCTCCATGTGCTCCTCCGGTGTTCTGTGAGGAAGATGGGGATGGTGGGGGGAGAGCCGCTCGCCCGCTCGTTGTACATCCGGGAAGGTGAGCGTGAGTCTGACTCCGTCACTCCTCCCTCGCCCTCAGGGAGAGGGGAAATGGGGCTCAGAGAAGGGACTCCACCGTGCGCACGGCTGCGTCCAGGCTCGCGAGCCCCTCGCGGCGCACCGTGTCCACTGCCTCCCGGGCCCACGCCACCACCTCGCGCCGGTCCTCCTCGGGCATGCCACGGAACCTCGCGTCCCCCGCGCGGATGTCCTCCGCCACGTGCGCCGCCACGCCCAGGTTCCGCCCCACCTCCACCGCCCGCCCGGCCCGCTCCGTGCCCGCCCACAGCACCCGCAGGTAGAGCGCCCACTGTTGTCCGGCGATGCCCTCGGCCACCTGCTTGAAGCGCGGTGCCGTCCACGCGGCCGTGCGCACCTCGAGCACCTGCAGGCCCGCCGCCGTCACCATGTCCGCCGCGGCCTCGGCCAGCACGGCGGCGGGGAGCTCCGCCCGGGCCAGCGTGGCGAAACACAGCGACTGCAGGGCGAACTGCACCCCGGGCCCCACCCGCGGAGGCTCCTCCAGGTACGAGCACTCGCCATCCGCCAGGTCATCCGCGAGGTTCGCCGCGCACGAGCAGAAGAAGAGCCCCGCCGCGCGCCGCAGCAGCATTTCGCGCCCGAGCCCCACCTCGGCTCCCGCCACGTACAGCAGCGCCAGGGGCCCGGGCCGGCCCGCCTCCATCGCCGCCAGCACCTGCCGCTCGGCGTCTTCCGGAAGCCCGTGCCGGCGCAGCGCGCGCAGGGCCTCCTGGAAGACGGCGCCCGCGCTCATCTCAATTCCCGCGGCAGCAGGATGCGCAGCTGCGCTCCACCGGTGGGCCGGTTGTTGCGCTCCAGCGTGCCGCCACTGGCGCGGATGAGACACTCGGAGGTGTACAGGCCCAGCCCCGTGCCGTTCGGCTTGGTGGTGGACAGCCCCTCGATGGGGGCCTTCAGCTTCTCCGCGGGGAATCCCGGCCCGTCATCGGCGATGAGCAGCTCCAGCCGCCCGCTGTACGGCTCGGTGCGCGCGAGGATGTCCACCTTCGCGGCGCCCCGCTGGCCATTGCCCTCGCACGCGTTGAGCACCAGGTTCTCCACCACCCGCCGCAGCGTGGTGGTGCCCCCGCGCAGCAGGGCGTGCGTGGCCTGCTCCTCCACCTTCACCTGGATGTCCACGTCCGGGAAGCGCCAGCCGAGGCTCGTGCGCACCGACTCCAGCACCGGCACCAGGTGCACGTTCTCCGGCTCCTGGCTCACCGAGCGCCGCCCCTTCTGGCGGATTTCGATGACCATTTCCCGGATGCGCGCCAGCCCCTCGTTGACCTCGCGCACCAGCTCCTCGAACTCGGCGCGGGGCAGGGTGTTGCGCTGCACGCCCATGACCGAGAGCATGTCCGCCGCGGCGCTCACGCTCATCAACGTGTTGTTGATGTCGTGGTTGTACCCGAGAATCTGCACCATGGCCTGGGACAGCCGGCCCACGTCGCGCTCCTGCTGCTCCAGCATCTGCGCCTGCAAGGCGGCGCGCAGTTGCTCGGCCTCGGCGCGGGCGAGATCGTGCCGCAGGGCGAAGCTGCCCGTGTACAGCTCGAGGAGGACGGCCAGCGGCCCCATGACGGCGAAGAGGGCCACGTGCTCCTGGCTACGGGACAACAGCGCCGCCAGCCCCAGTGCCACCGCCGAGCCCAGCGCGAGGAAGGGCTGCGAGGGCGCCACGCGGTGGAGGCGGCCGTGGTAGCCGGTGGTGAAGAGCAGCACCGCTCCGAACACCATGGCTCCCGGCATCTTCGCCAGGGCCATCAGCGCGGCCAGGTAGAACTGCAGGGCGGCCGTGCCCACCACCAGGTACAGCCAGCCCCACCACTCCAGGCGCTGGCGGCCCCGGTGCAGCAGCGCGAAGACGATGCCCAGCACCAGCATGGGAGTCAGGCACGCCAGGGCCTCGAGGAAGGGCAGATCGAAGAAGCCCTTGGCCCCAGGGGCCCACACCGCCAGCGCCAGCACCGCCGGGATGACCAGAGCGGAGCTCAGCCACGCCTGCAGCGACGAGGCGGCCAGCACCTCCTGGGGATCCTGCGAGCGCACCCAGCGCTTGAAGGAGTCTTGGACGAGCTGGCGCCAGCGGGGCAGAGGGGTCATAAGGTCGCGGTCAGGTAGAACCCCGCCGCCTTGTTGATGGCGTTCGCTTCTTGTCCCACCTGTTCCACGCGGCGCTTGAGCTCATTGAAGATGTCCGGGTTGCCCCGGTGCACCACCTTCACCTCCACCGTGCCGCCAGCCAGCACCTGGTGGATGGCCTCGAGGATGGGCATCACCTCGGGGCTGATCTCCAACGCGCCGTCGGGACCTTCCACTGCGCCGAGCTCCTGGATGCGCATCAAGTACTCACTGAGCGAGGAAGCCACGGTCAAACCCACCACTCGGGGCCCACGGGTGTCGTTGTAGCTCATTGCAGCCTTGCCTCCGCCAGCTCAGTGAGCCGGACTGTTGTCTGTTTGATTCGGGGGGTGGTGGGGGGGACGGTTCAAGGACGCGGGCGGCTCGGTCCGGGAGTGGACAGCAGGGCCTCCAGCTCGCTGCGGCCGAAGGGCTTGGGCTGGAACCACTGGCGGCCGGGCTGCTCGATGAAGTCGGAAGGGCAGTGCGTGCCGGAGATGAGGACACGGCGTGCCTGGGGCACATGGGCCTCGGCCCAGCGCAGGAAGCCGGTGCCCGTCTCGCCCGCGTCCAGGTGCTGGGCGGCGAGGATGAGATCCACGGCCGGCTCCGCCTCGAGCGCGGTGCGGGCCAGGGCGGCGGAGGTGGGCCGGAGCACCTCGTGGCCGAGCATCCGCAGGGTGCGCTCCAACCCACGGGACACCCGATCATCACACTCCAGGACCAGCACTCTCATGGGGTGTCCTCCCGCGGGGAGGAAGGGGCGTGGAACCAGTCGGAGGGAGGCGCGAGGTAGAGGCCGCCGCTCACGGCCCGGGCGTAGCGCAGCAGGGCGTCCGGCGTCTGGCCGCCCACGCCGAGCAGCGCGTCCAGCGAGCGCTGGTAGTACTCCGGGTCCGCCGAGGCGGAGACGAAGGCCAGGCCCTCCTCGCCACTCTGACGGAAAGGGAAGCCGCGGCGGATGAGGAGCTGGTTCTCCCCGGCGCCGGAGGCGCGTACGCGGTGGATGTGGGCCTCGGCGGGCGCGTCCGTGACGAGCTCCCCGTCGCGGGTGCGGCCCACCACGCACTCCTGGGCTTGGGGTTTGAGGCGGCCGAAGCGCTCCAGGTCCTGCTGGAAGCGCAGGTAGAGCAGCCAGGAAGCGCCGGCCAGGGGCCCCGAGGGCACGAGGGCGGCGCGCCGCACCTGCTCGCGGGTGGGGCGCAGCAGGCCGTCGCGGAAACCGAAGGCGTCCCGGCCCTCGCCGATGCGGCCGCCGAGCACCTCCTCTTCCAGGTACAGCACCGCCTGGGTGAGGGCGAGCACGCGGCGCAGCGACCACAGCAGCAGCTCGCGGCCGTTGGCGCTCACCTGGACGAGCACGTGGGACTGGGTGGAGGGAAAGCGCGCGGTGGGCCCCTCGCGGGGCAGCAACGGGGGGGAGGCGGGAGTGTCGGGGAGCAGCGTGGGCTGCAATCCGAGCACCGTGTGCAGTCCCCTGGCGGCGCTCAGCTCGCCGTAGAGGGCGGAGATCGTCTCCCGCAATTGTGGGAGCGCCGCATTACGGCTGAGCCGGAGAACGACGACAGCACTGAACGCTCCAGGCGAGTGAAAAAGCCCTTCCTGTGGCCGCATCGCTGAAACCCCCCCAACCCTCGCGCCGATGTTCCGGCACGCCGGGTCACGTGTGGAACAGGAGAACCCATAGGGTCGCGTGATGTCAAAGGGGGGGTGGAAGGAATGTCATATCCGCGTCTGTCACTCCTCCCACAAGAGTGACAAATGCAACTCGAATGACTCGAAGGGCTCGGCGCGAATCCGGATCTGGCCGGAGTGGGGCGTCATGGGGAGGTAGTGGTTTCCCTCCAGCCGGAACACCTCCAGCGTGCGGGCATTCGGATCCACCAGCCACACGTGCCGCACGCCCTCGCGGGCGTACACCGGCAGCTTTGCTTTGCGGTCCAAATTTCGTGTGGAGGGGGAGAGCACCTCGCACACCCAGTCGGGAGCGAGCGTGGCGGCCGCCGTGCGAGGAGTCCGAGGCATCCGCTCACGCCGCCAGCCCGCGATGTCTGGGACCAGCACGTCCTCGCCCAGGTGCAGCTCGGGTTCGATCAACAGCTGCCAGCCTCCAGGCCCGCCTCGTCCCCTTCCGAATGGGCCCATCAACTCAAAGAAAAGCTCCCCGGCCGCGTACGCGTGCGGAAGGGCGGGGCGGGGGCTGGCATACAACACCCCGTCGATGATCTCTCCGACGACGTGCTCCGGGAGCGCCTCCAGATCCGCGTAGCTCGCCTTGCGCTGTTGACTGCCGCCCATGCCAGGAGCATGGGCAGCCGGACGCACCTCTTCAAGAGGAGTCCAGGAGGAACTGCTCGATTCACGGTCCATGCGATCACTCTACATCTGACTTCATACGTAGGGTAGCCCCTCCCATCCAGAAAAGTCAGCCTCGTCTCCAGGAGCCGCGCGTCCACCCATCGTCCGCCCCGCCGAGGAGCAGCCATGCGGACGTGCCCGTGTGCCGTGCCTGGAAGCACCGTCCATCTTCCGACCGGAGGAGGCGCGTCCATGGCGAATCCCAGGCAGGTGAGCGAGCACGAGGCGCAAGGCGAGGTGGAGCGGGTGCTCCACGAGATGCGGCGGACGCTGCGGGTGACGGGGTTGGACGTGACGGTGCGCACGTGGGCGGGCTTCGAGCGCTTCCTGGTGGCGATGTGGGAGGCGATGGGGCCGAACACGGAGACGCGGGCCTTCGAGTCGGCGGCGGACGAGGTGAGGGCGCAGGCGGTGGAGGCCGCCGAGCGCCTGGGCCGGCTGGGCGCGTGGGAGGCGGCGGTGCTGGGGGAGAGCCAGCGCTACCACGTGAGAGGGACGCTGGAGCTGTACCACTACCTCAACCCGAAGATGCTGGTGTTCACCTCGGCGGTGAAGCTGGCCTTGCAGGACGAGCGCGTGGGGGTGTTGCAGCCGTTGGGGAGCGCCGAGCGGGTGGAGCGGGGGGCTCCGGCGCGGATGATGGCGATGGAAGAGGTGGAGAAGCGGCCGGGTGACGCGAGGCTGCGCGGACTCTTCGAGGACATCGAGGAGTCGGTGGGGCCGCCGGCGTTGCCGGGAGAGTTCCGGGGGCTGGCGTTGTGGCCGGGGTACCTGGAAGCCGCGTGGGAGCGGCTGAAGCCGCGGATGAGGACGGAGGAGTGGGCGCGCGCCTGTGACGCGTTGCTGGAGACGTCGAGGCGGCTGGCGAGACGGCTGCCGTACGAGGTGGCGCTGTCGAAGGAGCGGCTGGAGGTGCTGCGCGAGGACGCGGAGCTCATCCAGCGGGTGACGGTGCAGAGCGAGTGGCGGCTGCCGGTGCTGGTGCTCGGGATGGCGACGCTGGTGGACGACGTGAGGGACATCGAGCGGCGGTTGCCCTTCCCGGCGGAGGCGCGCCTGGTGCCGGACTTCGTGGTGGGAGAGGAGTTGCGATGAACTGGCGCGACTACCAGGCGAGACAGCGGGTGGTGGAACTGGGCCAGCGTTTCATCAGCTATGTGGACGAGGGGCGGGGCGAGCCGCTGGTGCTGCTGCATGGGATTCCCACGTGGGGCTTCCTGTGGAGCGGGCTGTTGCCGGCGCTGTCCCTGACGCACCGGGTGCTGATTCCGGATCTGCTGGGGTACGGGTACTCGGACCGGCGCGAGGGCTTCGACCGCTCCATCGCGCGGCAGGCCGAGGCGCTGGATGCGTGGATGGACCGGCTGGACGTGCGGGACGCGGCGGTGGTGGGGCACGACATTGGCGGAGGCATCGCGCAGCACCTGGCCATCCGCTTCCCGCGGCGGGTGTCCCGGCTGTGTTTGATGAACAGCGTCTGTTTCGACGCGTGGCCCCTCGAGCTGATGGTGCAACTGGGGCACCCGGGAGTGGTGCGGCGGTTCTCGTCGCGGGCGCTGCAGCGGATGTTGAAGCTGGCGCTCAAGAGCAAGGGCTTCGCGACGGCCCCGCCGGACGGAGTGGTGGACGGGTTGCTGGCGCCATACGCGACGGAGGTGGGAAAGACGTCCCTGGTGCGCGACGCGGTGGCGCTGAACACGAATCAAACACAGGAGCTGGTGCCGAGACTGCCACACATGGCGGTTCCCACACGGGTGCTCTGGGGCGCGGACGACACCATCCTGCCGGTGAAGTGGGGCGAGCGGCTGGCGTGGGAGATTCCGGGCGCGAAGCTCGTGCGGGTGGAGCACGCGAGGCATTTCCTCATGTGGGACCAACCGCACGCGGTGATGACGGCGCTCTACGAATTCCTCGGGGTGGAGGAGCGGCCCCAACTGGAGGGCGTGGTTCAGAACTCGTCGATCTGAGCGAAGCTGGCCGCGTCCAGCCAATGCAGGTGCCCGATTTCCCCCAGCTCGGGGACGAGGTGGAGGCGGAGCGTCTTCCCCTCGCGCCGCACCGTGATGGGCGCGTCCAGCGCGGCGCCATTGAGCAGCTCATTCAGGTGCATGTGGTCTCGAAGGGGTGTCTCCCCCATGGCGATGATCCAGTCGCCCACGACCAACTGCCTGCACGAAATCCCGAAGCATCGGGTCACGATGGCGCCGCCCGTGGGCTTCTCCGCGTTCCAGCCGCTCAGCCCGGCCAGGGTCAGCGCGAGATTGGACCGGACCTTCTGGGTCTTCGGGTGGAAATCACCGAAGCTCTGATCGGCGATGTCGAGCGCCCGGCGGAACTGCCCCACCGCGCCCTCACCATCCCCGCCCCTGGCCAGGGCCGTGCCGATGTTGTTCAGCACGAAGACGAGGCTTGGATGATAGCGGCCGCGGAACTTCTCATGGAGGGCGAGGGCCCGCCGCAGCAGGGCCATGCCCTGCGCGCGATTCCCCTGGTCCATCAGGCTGGCCATGTTGCCCAGCAGGTACGGGACCTGGGGATTGCCGGGTCCGAGCGCCTTCTCGGAGATGGAGAGCGCCTGCTCGTAATGCGCCAGGGCTTCCTCGCGGCGGCCCTGCCTGTAGTGCATCAGCCCGAGGTTGTTCAGCGCGGTGGCGACATCGGGATGCTCCCGTCCGAGCGTCTTCTCGGCGAGGGTCAGCGCCTGTTGGAAGTACGCCTGGGCTTCCGGGTAGTGGCCCTGCTCGTCGAGCACATGGCCGATGTTGTTCAGGATGACGCCGCGGGTATTGGGGTTGCCCCCGCCCGGGGCCTTGTCGGCGAGGGCGAGTGCCCGCCGGTGGTACCCCAGGGCTTCTTTCAGTTGTCCCTGGGCGCTGAGTGCCATGCCGAGGTTGTTCAGGGGTTGGAGCGCCTCGAGGTGCTCCGGGCCGTAGGTCTTCTCGACGAGCTCGAGCCCCTGCTGGAAGGTGGTCCGGGCCGCCGTGTAATCGCCCTGGGCCAGGAGTCCGTTGCCCACGCTGTTCAGGTAGGGGACGAGCGCGGGGTGGTGCTCGCCGAGCTTCTCGCGCACGAGGGCGAGTGCCTGCCAATGATGCTTCTGGGCTTCCTTGAGGTCCCCCTGCTCCTCGAGGGCCTTGCCGATCAGGGACAGGCTCGCGGCCTCCAGCGAGCTCCCGCTGCCGCGCACCCGCTCCAGGGCCCGCCGGCTGTAGCGCAGCGAGCGCTCGGAGTCGGGCAGGTGGAGGTAGGACCTCGCGAGTACCAACTCGAGCGACTCCACGTTCCGCTCCTGCTCCAGAACATGCTCGGCGGATTTCTCGAAGAAGCGCGCCGCCAGCGCGTATTGCTCCTGCTCATGGAAGTGCAGCCCCAGCGCGAACTGGACGAGCTGGAAGGGCTCGGTGGCGCGCAGGGTGGGGAGATCCAGGTGCCCCAGGGTGGGCAGCTCCAGGGCGCGTTTGCTGCTGCGGCGGAAGCTGCGCTCCTCGCTGTACAGCGTGGCCCGGGGTTGCACTGCGTAGGGAGTGGAGGCCGGGCTGCTGAAGGCCTTGCCCCAGAGGATGACATTCGCGCCGAGTGACCGGGCCACGCGCTCGGCCTGCTCGTGGGTGTCCAGCGCGCAGCTCAGGCGGTGGATCTCCAACGCGCCCTCGGGCACCTCGAGGTCCACCTCCTTCGGGTTGCGCAGTTCCTCCTCCTGGAAGCGCTCGAGCGCCTGGGCCACCTGCTCGGACACGGTCCGGGAGAAGTCCGTCTGCTGGGGCGAGGAGCCCTGGAAGCCGGCCACCAACAGGTGCGTGGCCGCGGGATTCTTGAAGGGGCTCGGGCCAAGGTCCTCGCCGCACAACCCCTCCGCCCGCGACCAGGAGCTCCAGGCCAGCACGCCGGCTCCCGCCGCCAGCGCGAGCACCGCCAGTCCCACGGCCACGGGAGCCTTCCGGGGTGGACGTGGCAGCTCGAGCCCCTGCTCGAGGAAGTCCGCGAGGACGATCGCGGCCGTGCGCGAGGCGTAATCGTGGAAATGGTCATCCTTGAGCTCGTCGCCGAAGTCGGAGATGCCGCGGATGACCAGCCAGGGGATGCCGTTGCGCTCGCAGGCCGCCATGAGGCCGGCGGCCTCCATCTCGCCCACTTCGGTCCTGCCATCGAGCGAGCGGAGCTCCAACAACTTGCCCGGATCTCGCAGCAGCTTCTCGCCACTGGCGATCGTCGCCGTCTTCACGGTCATCCGCGAGGCGACGTGCGCGCCGAAGAGCTTCTCGCGTCCCTCGGGAGGCCGGGGGATGCTCCAGTCGCGCGCCTGGAAGCGCGCATCGAGACGCTTCGGCTCCGGCTGGTAGTGCACCACGTTCTGGTGCATCCCGTGCGAGGTGGTCCGGATTTCGGGGCGCGGCTCCGTGCGGCGCGTGCCCTTGGGGGTGCGCACGAGGGCAGCGGATTCGTAGGCCACCACGCGCTCGGAGAGGACGACTTCACCGATGCGGACCTTGCCGCGGATTCCCGCCGCGATGCCCACGAGGAGCACGGCCCGGGGTTTGTAGCGGGAGATGACCTGCTGCACGGCGGCGGCGGAGTTGTTGTTGCCCGCCCTGCCGATGCAGGTGAGCAGCACCTCGTAGTCGCGCCCCGTGAGCGAGGAGCGGATCGGGCCCCGGTAGGAGATGGTGCCCGTCTCATCCGTCTCGCGGGCGGCCTCGGTCTCGGTGAGGCCCAATGCCTGACGGACGGCGTAGAGCTCGGGAGGGATGACCGTCAGGATGGCGATGTCGACGGGCGGGCGGGAGAACCGTCGGAGGAGGCGAGGCCAGGCCATGGAGTGGTTCCGATTCTATCGCGCCTGGTGGACCGGTCCCAGGTGGTGAGCCGTGAGCCCCGGCTCACTCGTCCGCGTCACCACCCTCGGGCTCCGGGCCCTCCGACGGCTCCGAGTCGCCCATTGGCATCTGGAGTGCCCGCGCCTTCTTCGCGCGCTTGCGGCTGAGCTCGACGCCCACGGCATCGAGTCCCAGCCAGTTGGCCACCGCGAGCACGGAGCCATGCCCACAGAACGGATCCACGATGGTGCGCGTGGGCGTGTTCTCCAGCACGTACCGGCAGGCGACCAGGCACGCCTGCACGCCCATGCCCCGGGTCCACGTCACTTCACCGGCCTGGGGGAGCACATCGGCGGTGGACTTCGAGAGATCCGCGCGGAGTCCTCGCGAGAAACACAGCATGTGCGAGTACGCCGGCCGCCCGAAGGTGATGCTGCCGGGCGGAGTGCGGCAGACCACCTTGTGCCAGAGCAGCGAGTGCCCCAGTTGCTCGGCGGCCTTCTGCACGAGGTATCCCTTGTCGACCCAGGTCCCGTCCTTCTTGATGTCGGTCTGGTAGAAGATGGTGACGCCGTCGTCGGGGCAGCGCGAGAGCACGAGCGACGCCGTACGGATGAACCACTCCTTCCACTCCGCGAGCGACAGGGAAGGGAACTCGGACACGTCGGGCATCGAGGTGATGAGCGAGCACCCGGCGAGCACTCCCTGGCCCTCCAGCCACGCCAGGGCATCCGCGCAGTGGACCGTCCTCTTTCCCTGTGAAGGTGCCTGCTCCACGTGATGGCTCCCGGAGTTCAGCGGCGCTTGATGTTGAAGGGGCCGAAGCCCTGGTCGGCGGGCATGACCTCGACGACGTTGATGTTCACGCGGGCGGGGCGGGTGACGGCCCAGAGCATGATGTCCGCGATGTCTCCCGGGGTGAGGGCCTCCATGCCCTCGTAGACCTTGCTGGCGCGCTGGGCATCGCCCTTGAAGCGCACGAGCGAGAAGTCGGTCTCGACCATGCCGGGCTGGATGTCGGTGACGCGCACGCGGGTGCCCACGAGGTCGGCCTTCAGGTTCTCGGAGAACTGGTGCACGAAGGCCTTGGTGGCGCCGTAGACGTTGCCACCGGGGTAGGGGTAGGTGGCGGCCACCGAGCCGAGGTTCACCACGTGCCCGCGGTTGCGCTTCACCATGCCGGGCAGCAGGGCGCGCGTCACGTAGACGAGCCCCTTGCAGTTGGTGTCGATCATCGTCTCCCAGTCATCGAGCGACGCCTCGTGGGCGGGCTCGAGGCCGAGTCCGAGGCCGGCGTTGTTCACGAGGACATCCACGTCGGCGAACCCGGCGGGCAGCGAGGAGAACGAGGCCTCGACATCGCCGCGCGAGCGCACGTCCAGGACGAGGGGGTGGGCGGGGTTGGGGAGCTTCGCCGCGAGGGCCTCGAGCCGGTCACCGCGGCGGCCCGCGAGCACGAGCCGTGCGCCCGCTTGAGAGAGGGCGAGTGCACAGGCCTCGCCGATTCCCGCGCTGGCGCCGGTGACGAGGGCCGTCCATCCTTGAAGGGTTTGCATGGGGCGCGGATTCTAATGAGGCGCCGGAGGAGTGCACGCTTTCGAGGAGTGCGTCGAGGCGCTCGCCGCCATGCTCCCTGGGCTCCTGCCTCCTTGAGACCTGGGAGGAGGATGGACACTTGTGTCGGATGGGACAGCGGCGTACATGCTCCGCCACACGTCGATGCGCCAGGTGAGGCACGTACCATGTCACTGACTCCCGAGACGAGGACCCGGCTGATGAAGTTCTTCCAGAACCTGGAAGACAAGGCCCTGGAGCCCACGGACGCCTTCTACGTGCCATTCCAGCAGCAGATGCATCCGGGCGCGGACCCCATCGAGGAGATGGCGACCCGTATCGTGTGGAGCCAGTCCTCCAGCGTCCACCTCCTCTCCGGGCAGCGTGGTAGCGGGAAGAGCACGGAGTTGAGAAGGCTGCGCAAGAACCTGTTGGCCGAGGGGTGTCACGTCGTCCTGCTCGACATGCGCGACTACATGAACATGACGAAGCCCGTGGAGATCACGGACTTCCTCGTCTCGATCATGGCCGCGCTCACGGATACGTTGGACGCACTCGACAAGAGCCTGCTCCAAGATCTTTTCAAGAAGCGCATCCTCGACTTCATTGCCCAGAGGATGGAACTCAAGGAGGTGAAGGGGGAACTGGCGCTCGGGCCTCTCAAATTGCTCGGGCCTCTCAAGTTGGGCATTGGCGCCTCGCTGAAGGAGGACCCGAGTTTCAAGGGCAAGCTCCAGCAGGCGCTGCGCGGGCACATGGCTCAAGTGGTGAAGCATGCTCATGACTTCGCGGCGGACGTGGTGGGAGAGATCCGCAAGCGGACAGGGGAGGAGGAGCGGAAGGTGGTGCTGCTGGTGGACTCGGTGGAGCAACTCCGAGCGGAAGGGAGCGAGGAGGCGAATGCTCTCTACAAGAGCGTGGAGGAACTCTTCTTCGGCCACGCGGATGCCCTGCAACTTCCCCTGCTGCATGTGGTGTACACCATTCCCCCCTACCTTGTTCCTCTCGTGCCGGGCCTGGGGCGCGTGCTGGGAGGAGGCACCGTCTTCAGTCTCGCCAGCATCAAGGTTCGAGGACGGGACGGCGACAAGCTGCCGCAGGGGCTGAGCTTCATGGAGATGATCATGGAGAAGCGCGGCCCGAATTGGCAGGAGGTTTTTACCCAGGAACAGCTTCAGCGCATGGCGCTGAGCACGGGGGGAGACCTCCGGGATTTCTTCCGCCTCGCCCAGAGCTGCATCGTCAAGGCAGCCATGGGCGCCCAGGGCAAACTGCCCTTGCAGGACATGACGATCGATGACGCCGAGAACCACCTGCGGCGTGACATGCTGCCGTTGGCCGAGGCAGACAAGGAGTGGTTGAAGCGCATCAATCAAACCAAGCAGACCGGTTTGAAGGAGATTCAGCACCTGCCGCAATTGGCCCGGTTCCTCGATACGCACCTCGTTCTCAATTACCGCAATGGAGACGATTGGTATGACGTCCACCCGTTGCTGTGGGACGAACTGAAGCGTGGAGCCGCGTGATGGCGTCGCGCGCTCTGACGGCAAAGGGAGAGGAGGAGTGGCAGACGCTGCGGTACCACATCGAGTGGTCCAAGGGCTTCGTCCTCGTCTTCCTATTCACGTCTGATCTGGCTCTTCAGGAACTCCTGCGTGAGCGGCTAGAGCGCATCTGCCTGCTTCGCACGGCGCCGTTGGAGAAGTTCTCTCCCCGAGAGCCCGCCACGCTGGTCGAGGAGGTGCTGGAGCCAATCCGTCAGTCTTCGTCCGTGCTGGCTGAGGCGCGTTCTCCTCTGTGGCTAGATCTTGCCTTCGGCCGAGGTCCGGAGTGGGAGCGGGCACGTGATAATCTGCTAGCGCGTGTCAATGAGCACCGGGAGTGGCTGCGTCGGCTCGGACGTCCGGTCGTAATCGTACTGCCCTCTGGCTACCGTCCCCGTCTGAGGGAACTGGCCCCTGATCTGTGGGCGATTCGTGGCTACAGCCTGGACCTGGACGAGGTTGGTCTTCTGTCGTCAGGAGGGCGAGAGAGCGGAGTAGATGCAACGGACGAATTTGATATCGCACGTTCCACGTATGCACCGGCTGCTGCCAGTATTGGGGATGAAGCCCGATTGATGGAATGGGGGCGGCTTGCGCGTATGCCTTCCAGCGAGACATCGATTCTCGTCGCAGGGTTACAAGCTCTGGACATTGCTTTACGTTTGGGTCGCCAGGATATGGCGAAACGTATCGCGGACGAGGTGCTGGTGCGCGCTCGAAGCCGGGTTGAAGCCGAACCAACAGCTGCACGACTATTGAGTATTGCCTTGGATGGAGTTGGGCATGTGGCGTTGGCTCAGGGCCGGTTGAAGGAGGCGGAGGCTGCGTACCAGGAGAGTCTGGAACTGAGGCAGAACCAGCGGGAGCGAACGGGGGACACTCCGGAGATGGTGCGTGACCTGAGCGTGTCGCTGAACAACGTGGGGCAGGTGGCGTTAACTCAGGGACGGTTGAAGGATGCGGAGGTTGCGTACCAGGAGAGTCTGAAATTGAGACGGGGTTTGCGCGAGCAAACGGGAGACGCACAGGACGTGGTGGAGGGTATGAGTGCGTCGCTAAATAACTTAGGGCGAGTGGCATTGGCGCAGGGGCGGCTCGTTGATGCGGAGGCTTTGTTTCGGGAGAGCTTGGAGTTGATGCGGAGCCTACGAAGGAAGGTGGGTGACACGCCGGAGGTGCTACGAGCCTTGAGCGTCTCTCTGGACGACGTAGGGCGAGTAGAATTGGCTCAAGGGCAGTTGGAGGAGGCTGAGGGAGTGTACCGGGAGAGCCTGGAGTTGATGCGAACTCTGCGCGAGCGTGTGGGAAACACACCGGATGTGGTCCGGGACGTGAGCGTGTCGCTGGACAATGTAGGGCGAGTGGCGTTGGCAAAGAGGCGATTAGAGGAGGCAGAAGCGGCGTTTCGGGAGTGCCTGAGTTTGAGGCGTGGTCTACAGATGCAGTTGGGGGACACACCGGAGGTAGTGCGGGACTTGAGTGTGTCGCTGGACAACGTGGGGCGTGTGGTCGAGGCGCAGGGGCGGCTGGATGAGGCGGAGGTGGCCTACCAGGAGAGCTTGGAGTTGAGTCGGCGCTATCGGGTACAGGTGGGAGATACGCCGGAGGTAGTGGGCTCTTTGAGTGCGTCGTTGGACAGCATGGGATTGCTGGCATTAGCTCGGGGCCGGTTGAATGAGGCGGAGGCGGCGTACCGAGAGACCTTGGAATTGATGCGTGGCCAATTCGAGCGGGTAGGGGACACACCGGAAGTGCTACGGGCCCTGAGCGTTTCGCTAGAACACTTAGCGGAGGTGACAGAGGCGCAGGGCCGGTTGGATGAGGCGGAGGCGACGTACCGGGAGAGCCTGGATATAATGCGAGGCCTACGCGGACGGGTAGGGGACACACCGGCGGTTGTGCGGGATTTGAGCGTGTCGCTGGAAGGCGTGGGGCGGTTGTCCGAAGCGCAGGGGCGGCTAGAGGATGCAGAAACTGCGTACCGGGAGAGCCTGGAATTGAGGCAGGGTCAGCGGGGGCGGCTGGGAGATACGCCGGAGGTGGTGCGGGACCTGAGCGTATCGTTGGAGAACGTGGGGCGGATGGCGTTGGCACAGGGGCGGCTAGAGGATGCAGAAACTGCGTACCGGGAGAGTCTGGAGTTGGTGCGTGGCCAGCGGGAACAGGTAGGGAACACGCCGGAGGTAGTGCGGGACCTGAGCGTGTCACTGAAATGGCTGGGCGATGTGCTAAGCGCCCAGGGAAAGCTCGGTGAGGCGCTAGATTGTTACGACGAGGCTCGTCGTTTGAGGCAACGTCTCGCATTGGCCCTTCCGCACATTCTGGAGCACCAGCGAGCAGTAGAGGAACTGGAGCGGCTCATGGAGTTCTTGCGCAGCTCAAATTCACGGCCCTCATAGGATTCGGTTCATGAAGTTAGCGTCATCGGGAGGCGCGTTCCATTGCTGATAGGATGCCTTTCATGGCGCCACCTCGTGGGCTCAACGCGCTGCACCTGCACCAGGGCCACCCGGACTTCCTGGATCTGCCGTGGCACCTGCCCCTGGAGGAGTGGCGCCCGGAGGTGTGCTCCCGGCTCGTCGAGGTCCCCCGCGGCCTCTCCCGGCACACCGTCGTCTTCGTCAGCTACGGCGCTCACATCTACGCGCTCAAGGAAATGCCCGTGTCCGTGGGCCAGCGCGAATACGACGTGCTGCGCGGGCTCGAGGAGCGCCACCTGCCGGCGGTGACGGTGGTGGGACTCGCCCGGGTGCGTGTCCCCGGCGAGCCCGGTGACGAGATGGCCGTCCTCCTCACGCAATACCTGCCCTCGTCGCTGCCCTACCGCGTCCTCTTCATGAACAAGGGCCTGGAGCGCTACCGCGAGCGCCTGCTGGACGCCATGGCCAGCCTGCTCGTGCGGCTGCACCTCGGTGGTTTCTTCTGGGGCGACTGCTCCCTGTCCAACGTCCTCTTCCGCCGCGACGCGGGCGAGCTCCAGGCGTACGCCGTGGACGCGGAGACCTCGGAGCTGCACCCCAAGCTCTCCGGCGGCCAGCGTGAGTTGGATCTGCTCATCATGGAGGAGAACGTCACCGGCGGGCTCGCGGACCTGGCGGCCATGGTGGAGCTGCCCACGACGCTCGACGTCTACGAGACGGCCCCGAGCATCCGCCAGCGCTACGAGCGGCTGTGGGTGGAGATCAACAAGGAGATCTCCATCACCCCGGGGGAGAGCTACCGCATCCACGAGCGGATTCGCGCGCTCAACGAGCTGGGCTTCTCGGTGGGCGAGGTGGACCTGGTGGCCAGCGGCGACGGCAGCCAGCTGCGGATGCGGACCATCGTGACGGACCGCGAGTACCACCGGCACCAGCTCCACGGCCTGACGGGGTTGGTGGCCGAGGAGCGGCAGGCGGCGCTGCTGCTCAATGAAATCCGCGAGCTGAAGGCCACACTCACCCGCGAGGTGAACCGGAGCGTGCCCCTGAGCGTGGCGGCGTTCCGTTGGCTCGACGAGCGCTTCCGGCCAACGTTGATCAGGCTGGAGCGGGAGCTCGGGCCGGCGGCGGACGAGGCCGAGCTCTACTGCCAGGTGCTGGAGCACAAGTGGTTCCTGTCCGAGCGGGCGAAGCGGGACGTGGGCCTGGAGGTGGCGGTGAAGGGGTATGTGGCGTTGCGCCGTGAGCAGCCCGCCCTCGCGCTCCTGCGTTCCGCGAGTGCCCCGTTGCCCGTGGCGGAGGTCCGCGCCGAGGCGTCCCCATCCGCTGCTCCGGAGGCCCTCGTGGCCTCGGTAGCACGGGGCTGAGTCCGCCGCGCTTCCCTCGGGAATCTGAGTGGGGTTCGCGGAAAACCCGGGCATTCGCCGCCGGACGCCATGCCGTTTCGCGGAGTTGCGCATGGTTCGGAGTCTGCAAGGTGGCGCGGAATGCGCCCTTCCTGCTCGCTGCTTCGTCGCCTGTGCGGTCTCTCCATCGGTGGTGCGGTGCTGGGACTCCTCGTGAGCTGTGGTGCCGCCGCTCCCGAGAGCTTCGAGCACCTGAAGTGGGAGTACGGCGGCGGACCCTGCACGGAGGAGATGGACTGCAACGGGTGGGATGAAGTCCTGGCGGACGGCACCTTCCGCGTGGACCGGTTCGGAGATCCGGGCGGTGTGGTGCGCGAGACCGTCCTGCCCGCGGAGGAGTTGCAGCAGGTCCGCGAGGCCGCTACCCGGGCCGAGCTGCTCGGGGTGCTGTGGCGCGGGAAGACTCCCTGCGGCAGGGTCACCGACTCGAGCAGCATGCTCACTCTGGAACTGGAAGGCGCGAGCTACCGCGCGCAGCTCGCCGGCTGTGATGAACCGGGGGTGGACGAGCTGCGCACGCTACTCGAGCGCCTGCGCGACACCTACGCGCCCTGAGGCCTGGAAATACATCGGGGCGCGGCCCTGGAAGGCACCGCGCCCCGTGAAACCACTTCGTCAGCGGACGATTACTTGGCGATCAGCAGCAGCACGCCGCGGCCGCACACGCCGTAGCTGTAGCCCTCGCCACCGATGAGCGCCTCGGAGCCGGGGTTGTTCACCTGGTTGGCGCCCTCGGCCCAGGGGCAGGTGTCCATCACCCGGTACCACTGCTTGCCATTGCCCGGCCACGGCAGCGAGAAGTTCACCGCCCCGCTCCAGCCGTTGTAGGCCACGTAGATGGCGCTCGCCGAGTCACCCAGCTCGGTGCCGTCGATGCGCCAGGCCAGCGAGTGGTTGCCGCTGTTGCCCATGTACGCCGTGTCCGCCACGGCGCCGCTCGGCTGGAACCAGCGCATCTGCTCCATCACGTTGCCGTTGTTGTCCACGCTGCTGAAGAAGTTGGCCGGACGCAGCGCCGGGTGCGCCTTGCGGAAGGCGATCAGCCGCTGGGCGAACGTCTTGAAGTTCGCCTGGTCCGTGCTCAGCGAGTAGTTGAGCCAGTTGGCGCTCGAGTCCAGGTTGTACACGTTGTTGTTGCAGTACTGCGTGCGCAGGAACTCGTCGCCGCCGTTGAACATGGGCGTGCCGGCGCTCAGCATCAGGAAGGCGAAGCCGTTGCGCGCCGCCTTGCGCTGGTCGGCGGCCACTCCACCCTGGTCCCAGCTGTGGTTGTTGTCCTCGCCACCATCCGACGGGCCGTAGGGCCACGGCTGGCTGTTGTTCTTGCTGTTGCAGGCATACAGGTCCTTCAACGTCATGCCGTCGTGGGCGACCATGAAGTTGATGGAGTTGTACGGCTTGCGGCCATCATCCCCGTACAGGTTCGAGGAGCCCGCGAAGCGCGTGGCCAGGTCTCCCGGCGTCACCGTCTCCAGGCCCATCTGGTTCTGGTCCTTGCGGAGGGTGTCGCGGTAGATGCCGTTCCACTCGGACCAGCCGCTGGGGAAGTTGCCCACCTGGTAGCTGTTGCCGCCAATGGCCCACGGCTCGGCGATGAGGTCCGCGCCCGTGCCGCCCGTGCCCGCTCGCGGCGCCAGGTCACGCCAGATGCGGTTGAGCGCCGTGCCGCTGTTCGTCTTGTCGAAGTTGAAACACCCATGCTGACACGTGTTGCCCAGCACCGACGCCAGGTCGAAGCGGAACCCGTCCACGCCCAGCTCGTCCTTCCAGTACTTGAGCGAGTGGACGATGAGATCCTGCGCCACCGGGTTGAAGGTGTTGAAGTTGCCACCCACGCCCGTGTTGTCCCAGCTGTTCTGGAAGTCGCTGGTGAGGCTGTAGTACGTGGGGTTGTCCAGGCCACGGAAGGTGAAGACGTTGTACGTCGTCTTGTCCGTGGAGCTCCACGCGCCGCCCTCGCCGGTGTGGTTGTAGACCACGTCGATGAAGACCTTGATGCCCTGGTCGTGGAAGGCCTTCACCATGGCCTTGAACTCGCGCGTGGGGCCGCCCGCGGACTTGTCGCAGGCGTAGCGGCGGTCCGGCGAGAAGTAGTTGAGGGTCATGTACCCCCAGTAGTTGTCGCCCGCGGTGCTGGCGGTGACGTCGTTGGCGTCGTTGTCCGTCTCCTGCAATGGGAGGAACTCGACGGCGGTGACGCCGAGCGCCGCCAGCGACGCGGCCTTCTGCGCCGCGCCTGCGTACGTGCCGCGGCACGAGGTGATGCTCGAGTCGCCCTGGGTGAGGCCGCGCACGTGCACCTCGTAGATGACGTCATCCTTCAGGGCGCGCGTGGGCTTGGTGCCGTAGCTGGTGGTGTCCGGCGCCAGGACGACTCCCTTGGCCGCCGCGGCGCCGCTGTCCTTGAGCCGGTGCGTGGCGCCCGTGGCGTAGAGGGTGCCATCGGTGTTGTTGGGGTTGATGGGGTCGTGGCTGATCTCCAGCGCGTACGGGTCCATCAGCAGCTTGTTGGGGTTGAAGCGGTTGCCCTGCGCGTCCACGTCGGAGACGAAGCCCACGCTGGAGCCCTTGGTCCACGTGGAGTTGTACGTCCAGTTGGGGCCCCAGGCGCGGTAGCCGTAGTACACCGGGCCGGTGACGCCGTAGGTGTTCTGCAGCGTGGCCACGGAGACCGTGGTGGACCACACGTTGGTGGTCGTGTTCTTCGTCAGGACGTACTTGGCGACTTCCTGGGCGCCCTTGGGCGTCTTGTAGATGTAGACCTCGATGCGGGTAGCGCGCGAGGAGTAGACGCGGAAGGCGATGTTGCTCTTCGTCGCGTCATACTGGGCGCCGAGCGTCCAGGAGATGGCCTCCTGCCGCGTGTCACCCACGGCCTCCGGGGTCCCCTCGACGGAGAGGACGTCGGTCTCCGTGGCCGGGCCGCAGGACAGCAGGGGAGTGGTGGCGAGGCCCGCGGTGAGCAGGGCCGCCCGCCAGGGACGGAACTTTCTTCCGATGACAGACTTCATGGAGTGACTCCCAGCGCGGCGATGGGGGGAATGCCGAGGAGGCGGGCCCGCGCCTACCCGTCTGTCCTACCTTCCAGCACCTTCCGCTCCTGAGAGTCAATCCGGGGTGTTAGCGACTCACCCCGGCCCCCGCGTTCTGCCCGGTGGTGAGCACGAGCGGGACGCGGGAGCCGCAATCCTGCCGCGACGCGTCAAGGTGTGCGGGCCACGGAGGTGGTTGGAGCGTGCACCTCCACCTTGAAGCCGGCGGCCTCGAGCTGGGGCCTGAGCGAGGCGGCATCTCCGGTGATGACCACCACCTCGCGGCCCAGGGAGAGCTTCTGCACCAGGGCCTGCATGGAGGCGGGCGTCACCGCGGCGAGGTGCTCGGGGTACTTCTCCCAGTAGTCCAGCGAGCGTCCCATGCGGGAGAGGTCCATGAGGCGGGCGGCCACGGAGTCGTTGGTGCGGAAGCGCAGGTCATAGCCGCGAGCCACCTGCCAGCGGGCGCGCTCCACCAGCTTCGGCGGGAGCGGGGTGTCCTCGAGGGAACCCAGCTCGGCGAGCAGCTGCTCCAGCGTGCCGGCCGCCGACTTCGCGTCCACGGCGGTGTGGATGCGCAGGGCCGTGGCCAGGGAGCGGCTGTCGCGCTGCACCTGGACGCCGTAGGTGAGGCCCAACCGCTCGCGCAGCTGGTTCCACAGGCGCTCCTCGAGGAGCTCGGTGAGCACGTCCGCGGTGGCCACCTGTCCGGCGTCGAGCAGGGGCCAGCGCAGGCCAATCTGCATGTCCGCCTGCGTGGCACCGGGCCGGTCCAACAGCACCACGCTCCGGGCCGCGGGCAGCGGCGGCTCCCGGCGGGGCTCCGCCTTCGAGACGCCCTTGCCTCCGCGCCAGCCACCGAGGATCGACTCGGCCAGACGCTGGAGCTCCTCGGCGGGGGGCAGGTCTCCCACGAGGTACAGCGTCATGTTGCCGGGGCGCAGCTCGGCGTCGATCCACTGGGAGAGCTGCGCCGGAGTCAGGGCCTTGGCCTGCTCGACCGTGGGCGCGATCCCATAGGGATGGCCGGAGAACAGCTTCGCTTCGAGCACGTGCCGCGCCCGCGTGTCCGTCCGCTGCAGGTCACGCTCCATCTGGCGCATGACGCCGTCCTGGGAGTGCCACCAGACGGGGGCGTCCACGTCCGAGTCTTGCAGCCATTGCCGCATGTCATCCAGCACGTGCTCCAGGTTGCCCGAGGCGGCGATGCCGCTCACCCGCGCCTGATGGTCGAGCACGGTGCGGGAGGTGCGAGCCCCCACGTTGGCCGCGTGGAGGTGCGAGCCATCCATCGAAGCCCACGAGGCCTGCAGGGCCACGTCGGGCAGCAAGGAGGGGTGGAGGCCCGGGATGTGCAGCACCAGGTGGGCCTCCACCACGGGCATGCTGCCACGCCGCAGCGCCACCACTTCCATGCCATTGGAGAGCGGGAAGACGCCCGCCGCGCCCAGGCCAGGAGGCCTCGCCACCCGGCGCACGTCATGCGTGCCCTCCGGCAGCGGCACGTCCCACCGGCCGAAGTCCTCGGCACCCGCCAGGGCGCTGAAGCCCCGGCCCACCACGGTGCGTCCCGCACCGGGCGCCTCCGGCACCACCAGCATCATCCGCACGCGCTCGCGCTGGAAGTAGTCCCAGTCGTACTTGGAGAAGTTGTGCTGGGTGAGGCCCTCGCGCAGCTGCTGCTGCCAGCCGCCGATGTAGTCCGGCTTGCCGGTGGCACGCAGGTAGCTGGCCATGTCCGAGGTGGGGAGCTGCTCCAGCTCCAGGTAGGCCTCGGTGAACAGCGCGTTGCGTACGCCGGGGAGGCTCCAGTTGCGCCCGCGCCCCGCGGAGCGCCCATCCAGCACCCGCTCCGCCACCGCCTGGGCGTCCTCCTGCTTCCTCAGGTCCACCACGGCCACCAGCAGCGCCATGCCGTCCATCACCTGGGGAAAGACGGAGAAGCTCACGACGCGCTCCTCCTCGAAGAGGTACGAGGACATGGAGGCGCGCAGCAAGGACGCGGTGGCGTACAGCTGGGGAATCTGGCCCGAGTGGAGGCCGGGCATGGGCCACATCATCCACAGCCGGGGATGCTCCACGGGGCCGCGCTTGACGAGCATGCGCTGGTTGTCGGGCAGCTTCAGCTCCCCGGGCATGGACGGCGGGGTGCGCTGCACGGAGGGCGTCTGCGTGGTGGTGCCGTTGCCGGTGAGGGCGGAGAAACGGTCCGCCACCTCGTACTTCACGTCCGCCGAGGACATCGGGCCGGACACCACCACCACGGCGTGCGCGGGCGTGTAGTGCTGCTTCACGAAGGCGCGTGCGTCCTCCAGCGTGAGGCGCAGCACGGACTCCGGGGTGCCTCCCACGGTGCGGCCGTAGGGGTGACCGGGCAGCAGCTCCGTGATGGCCCACGCGTACTGGGCTCCCTGGGGGCTCGTCTCCTGGCGCTCGCGCAGCTCCGCCACCACCACGTCGCGCTCCACCCGGAAGTCCTCCTCGGTGAGCCCGGCCAGTGGATCCCTCATCCGCTGCGCCTCCAGCGTCACCAGCCGCGCGAACTGCTCCGGCGGGGCGCTGAACTGGTAGTCCGTCGAGTCATGGGTGGTGAAGGCGTTGAACTGCGCTCCCGAGGCCAGCAGCCGGCTCCACACCCGGGGCGACTGTGCACCGCCGTGACGGGCGAGGAAGGTGAGGTGCTCCACCAGGTGCGCCAGGCCCTCCTTGCCCGCGGGCTCGTCCGTGGCGCCCACGCGGTAGGAGACGTTCATCGTCACCCGGGGCGCCTGCGCGTCCTCGTGCACCACCAGCCGCATGCCGCTGGGGTAGGGCTGATAGGCGACGCGGTAGGGGATGGGCTTGGACAGTGGCTTCGCGGCCATCGTCATCGCCGACATCTCGGCGCACCCCAGGGGAGCCAGCAGCGCGAGCGCCGCGGCGAGCAGTCGTGGACTCATTCGGATTCTCCGGGCTCCCGGCGGGGCCTCGGCCCCGGACGCGGACTGTGCAGGCGGGGGCGGGAGCCCTCGGAATCCGTCCTCTCCCCCGGTGTGCAGCCTACCGCAGCATGTCGCACGGTGTCATGAGACGTGGGACGCAGCGGTTTCCCGTACCCGGGTAGACAGGCTACAGTCACGTCGGAGAGTTGGCGTACCATCCGCGCCCTTTCGCTGTCCTTCACCGCGGGCCCCCCACCGCGGACACCCCCCTTTGAACGGAGAGCCTTCCATGCCCACTGTTGCTTCCAGCGATCAGACCTCCATCCACTACCGCGTCGTCGGAGACGGCCCGCGCAACGTGCTGCTCGTCCACGGGTGGATGATGTCGGGTGCGGTGTTCAACGAGCTCGTGGAGATGATGGACACCACGGGGCTGCGGCTGGTGATTCCGGACCTGAGGGGCTCGGGTGAGTCCGGGGCGCCCGCGGGCGGGTACACGCTCGAGCAGCACGCGCGCGACGTGCTGGCCGTGGCGGACCACGCGGGGCTCAAGCGTTTCACGGTGGTGGGCCACAGCATGGGTGGCCAGCTGGCCCAGTGGGTGGCGGCGCAGGAGCCCTCGCGCGTGGACGGCTTGGTGCTGCTCAACACGGTGCCCGCCGCGGGCTTGCCGCTGCCGCCGGACGCCGCCGGGCTGTTCCGCACCTCCGCCAACGACCGGGAGAAGCAGAAGATCATCCTCGGCCTGGCGTGCAAGCAGCTGTCGCCGGCGGCGCTGGAGCGGCTGCTGGATGTCGCGGGTGGGGTCGCCAAGGGCTCCATCGAGGGCAGCTTCGATGCGTGGACGGGCGGTGGCTTCGCGGCGAAGCTGGCCTCCATCACCGCGCCCACGCTGGTGGTGGCCACGGATGATCCGTTCCTTCCGCCGGCCTTCCTGCGCGAGGCGGTGGTGGGCCCCATCCAGAATGCGCGCCTGGTGTATCTGCCCGGGCCGGGGCACTACCCGCAGGTGGAGCGGCCCGCCGAGACGGCCGCGCTGCTCACGTCCTTCCTCGCCGGCCTGGGCCGCGCATAGGAGGCTCTTCCCATGGCCTGGAAGATGACCTTCGACTACGACGAGGTGCATGACGTCGTGACGGCGACGTTCCAGGACTGCATCCTCAACAACTCGCTGGACGTGGCGCGCTGGCGCACCGAGGTGGAGGGCCACCTGTCGAAGTACCCGTCGAAGGTGGACCTGCTCATCAACCTGGATGGGCTGGTGGTGAAGTACACGGCGGGCCGCGTCTTCGGGCGCGAGCGCTCCGAGGTGCTCTCCCGCTACACCCTGCGCTCCTTCCGCTTCGGCGGCGACGAGATGACGAAGATGTTCGTCAGCACCAGCGGCGTCATCAACGGCGCGGCGGTGAACGTCTACCGCTCGCGTGACGAGGCCCTGCGGGCGCTGCTGGTGGACCGGGCCTCGGGTGGGCCCGCCCCGGTGTCCGGCAAGAAGGCGATTTGAGTCTTTCGCCGGTGCGTCACACCCCGGCGAACCACTCGTAGCCGCGATCCTCCCAGTACCCGCCCGTGGGCTCTGGGAGGAAGTTCACCGCGGTGAGGTACTTCACCATCTTGTATCCGAGCTTCACCCCCGAATAGAGGCGCAGCGGCGCGCCGTGCTCGGGAGGCAGCGGCACTCCGTTCATCCCGTAGGCGAGGATCGTCTGCGGGTGGAAGGCGCTCGGCCCGTCCCAGGAGGAGTAATAGCCCGCGTCGAAGGAGCGGAACTCCACGAAGCGGGCCCGAGGATCCGCGCCCACCAGCTTCGCCAGCTCGCTCACCCGCACGCCGTGCCACGAGGCCACCGCGCTCCAGCCCTCCACGCAGTGGTGGCGGATGCGGTAGTCCGTGCGCGGCATCAGCCGCAGGTCATCCAGCGAGAGCACGCCCGGCCGCGCCACCAGTCCGCCCACCTGGAGCGCCCAGCCGGCCGGCGCCAGCGGCACCCGGTCCGAGATGAAGTACTGCGGGAAGGCGCTGGGCCGGGTGAGGGCCTCCGCGGGCTCCTCGGGCGCGAGCCGCTCCGGGTCGAA
The DNA here is from genome assembly GCF_001896145.1 of Archangium sp. Cb G35. Taxonomy (NCBI): domain Bacteria; kingdom Pseudomonadati; phylum Myxococcota; class Myxococcia; order Myxococcales; family Archangiaceae; genus Archangium; species Archangium sp. Cb G35. Next base: position 33,465 of record NZ_MPOI01000002.1, on the reverse strand, counting down.
GAGCGCCGACTGGAAGCGTTGGTTGAAGCGTTCCATGGCTCCGAGGAAGCCCTGACGGGGCCGGCTGCTGTCGCACGCGCCCAGGGCCACCGCCGCCGTGCCGAGCAGCCACGTGCGCCGGGTGAGGAGCCGTCCGCCGCGGGGGTCACTCATGGCGCCGGCCTCCCGTCACCATCTCGCCCAGCGTGCGCGGGTGGAGCGCCACCATCACCACGTGCCCCACGGTGAAGAGCGCCAGCAGCGCGAGCACCCCGAGGTGCACCAGCCGCGCCGGATCATAGCCGCCGAAGAGGGTGGTGAGCGCGTGCAGCTGCACGGGCTTGTAGAGGACGAGCCCGGAGAGCACCTCGACGAGGGCCAGCACCAGCACGCCCGTGTACGCGAAGCGCTGCAGGCCGTTGTAGGGCTCCTGCCGCGGGGCCTCCTTGCGCAGCCGGAGGTAGTACGCGGCCGTGTGCAGCGCATCGCGCGCGTCGCGGCGGGGGAGGAAGAGACGCCGCCGCCACTCGCCGCTGCCCACCAGCCAGGCGACGTAGACGAGGCCATTGAGGACGAAGAACCAGCCGAAGGCGAAGTGCCAGTGCCGCGCGCCCGCGAGCCACTCGCCGAGCCGGGCCCACCCGGGAGGAGGCGTTCCCTGGAAGGGGTACACGCTGTACGGCGCGCCCTGGGGGCCCATCATGGGGTAGGCGGCGAGAATCTGCAGACCGCTCATGGCCAGGATGGCGAGCAGCGGCACGTTGGCCCAGTGCATGAGGCGGACGGGCCCGGGCTGCGGACGTCGGGCATGGGGCATGGTGCGTTTCCCCCGGTGAGTGGCGGGCCCGAGGAACCCGCCGCGCCCGGAGCGGAGCACGCGCGCCACCGTCACGCAGGAGCCCTCCGGGGCAGGCGCATGGTTCCGGACGCCAGGGGGCGTGGCTTCGTCTCGCAACCGACAACGCGCGGGACCCTACTTGAGGCGGCGGGAATGAAACAAGTGACCGCCAAAATAGGATATGGGGTTGACTTGACGTCGCTGGTAGATAGGGTTGTGGCCACCATGCCAGGTCATGTGCCTCCCGAGGTCCGCAAACGATTGGCCGAACCCCTTCGGAACACCCTCCGCACCGTGAGGCAGTTGGTGGAGCTCTCGCAGGCGGACATGGCCCAGCGCATCGGCATGCCCGAGCACGCCTACGGCCGTTTCGAGCGCGAGAGCTCGAGCATCGTGCCGAGCGCCTCGACGCTGCGGCGCATGTACCGTGTGCTGGAGAGCTCGGTGGATGAGCTGCTCGGCCCCGAGTGTGGGGAGGAGCGGCAACCGGTGGCGAAGCCGTCCTCCGGTGGGAGCCGTTCCCGGCAGCCCGCGTCCCGGCGTTCGCGCTCCCACTCGCGCACGGGGCGGGCCCGGCGTCTGGCGCTCCGGGTGGACGTGGAGTGAGATGGACCGCATGAGCCAGCCGCTCCCGGCACGGCGTTTCCTCTACTGTCTCCTCCAGGGAGATGCCTTCTCTCCATCGCTCGCCCAGGAGCGCACGGGGTTGTTGCTGGTGGACGCGAACGAGCCCGGTGAGGTGGCTCCCTCGGGACGCTACGAGGGAAAGGCCCTGCCGTACGGGAGCGCCATGCTGGTGCTGCTCGACGAGGACCTGGAGCCGGGCGCCTCCGCCCTGGAGCCCCTGCGCGCGTTGAAGGCACGGCTGCCGGAGCTGCGGAGCCTGGGTGCCTCGGAGGTCTCGCTCTACCTGGTCGTCGCCTACGAGCGGCAGTGCGACTTCGTGCTCGCCCCCGAGGAGCTGGCGGAGCTCACCGCGCTCGGGTTGCCGCTGGCGGTCTCCTGCCACCCCGCGGCGACTTGAGTCCGGCACCACGAGGTGCCCCGGGCTCGTGATTCGGACTCAGCGTGAGGCCAGCAACTCGAGCTCCTCGCGGAGCTTCATCCGGCAGTACAGACGGATGAGCAGGGCCTTCAAGCCCGAGTACCCCCGGGGTGCTCCTTCGAGCACCATGATCAGATACAGGTAGGCGCGGTAGAGGTTGAGCCGGTGGCGCACCTCCCGCGTGAAGACGAGCGGCGTGCCCGTGGCCGACTGATAGCCGCGCAGGAAGTCCGTCTCGTGCTCCGGGTCGCGGAAGAGGGCCGTGGACGCGAACTCCGCCAGCGGGTCTCCCCAGAAGGCGCGCTCCCCGTCGATGAAGGCCTCGATGCGCGCGGACCCGTCCACCGTGTGCACGAAGACGTTGCCCTCCCAGAGGTCGAAGTGCGTGAGCACCGGCTCAGTGACTTGCTCGAGCACTGTCGCGCCGGCCTGGAACAGCGCGAGGATCTCCCGGGCCGGCAGGGGCAGCTTCACCGCGAAGCGCTCGGCGTCCTGGAGGAGCGCGGCGGCCATGGCGAGGAACGCCTCGCGCCAGGTGCCCGCCTGGAGGCCGGTGTCCGGCTGGAGGTAGCCGAAGAAACGTCCCCGGAGGGACCGCAGCCGGCCAACGAGCTCACCGAGCTCGGTCTGGATGCGCGCCTGGTCCGCTTTGGACAGCCGCTTCTTCGCCGTGGTCAGCGGGGTGCCACGCAGCCGCTCCATGAAGAAGAAGTCCCGGCCGATGCGCTCGCGCGAGAAGTCGTGGGCCAGCACGCGCGGCACGGGACAGACCTTCTCCCGGGCGGCGTGCTCGTAGAACTCGACCTCCGTGCGCATGAGATTCCGCTCGTACGTGAGCAGCGGGAGCTCCGGGGGAGGGGCCACCTTCAGCACGACGGACGCGCCGTCCTCGAGCTCCAGCGCGTACGCGGCGTTGAACATGCCCTCCGTGAGCTCCTCGACGCGGCGCACGGAGTGCTTCGTTCCGAGGACGTCCCGGACGAGTGGCTCGAGCTCATGTCGCTCCAGTGCCACCTTGGTACGGCTCTTCATCGTGTGCTCCCGCGCGGAAGGTGTCCGGACCCTGTACAACACGGACGTCACGTCGAGGTGTCAGCGGGCACGCGCGGGATGGCTCCGGCGCGCCGTGGCCGGGACGTCCTCTCCCGTCACCGCCCGCGCAATCCGCTCCGCGTCCGAGGTGGTGATGCCGAGCGAGGCGAAGACGCCGCTGACGAAGAGGCTGGCCACGCCTTGCGCCAGGGCGCGGCCCCGCAGTTGCTGCACCAGCGGATGGGAGCCGGGGATGGCCGCGCCCGAGCGCACCAGGGCCCCCAGCTCCGGCCAGAACGTCTCCATGGAGCCCTTGAGGGCCTCGGGGGCATCGACCTCGTGCTCCGTCGACGTGTAGTCGATGTACGTGGGATCCGACGCGATGCGGTAGAGGGCCGGGTTCTCCGCCGCCCAGCGGATGTAGGCCACGCCCGAGAGCCGGAATGCCTCCAGCGGGTCGGTGCTCCCCTGTGCCGCCGCGACGAGCGCCTCGCTCAACTGCCGGTTGCCCTCCTCGGCGAGCGCGCGCAACAGGGCCTGGCGGTCCGCGAAGTGCTTGTAGGGAGCGGCGGAGGACACGCCGACGCGGCGGCCCACCTCGGCCACGGTGAGCGCGTCCACGCCTTCCTCGCGGATGAGCTCGATGCTCGCCTCCAGCAGGGCGCGCTTGAGGTCCCCATGGTGGTAGGGGCGCGTGGGCGTCTTTCGGGTCATTCGGTCACCGGATTGGACTGGAAACGATGGTCGTTGCAAAGTAAGTAAGACTCACTTACTTTCAATCCAGTCGCGGGTCCACCTTTCCGAGGAGCAGTCGATGGGCAGCCAGAACGCCGTGAGTCCCCTGTTGCGGTCCCTCGTGCGGCCCCATGGCTTCGAGCCGCTGCGGGTCGAGGGACGGCTTCCGGAGCCGCTCCGGGGCACGCTCTTCCGGGCCGGGCCGGGCCTCTTCGAGCGCTTTGGGGCGAGCCTCTCGCACGCGTTCGAGGCGGATGGAGCGGTCACCGCGGTGCGCTTCGATGGCCGTGGCGCGCAGGGGGCGTGCCGCATCGTCGAGAGCGCGGGCTATCGCGCGGAGGAGGCGGCGGGGCGGTTCCTCTTCAACTCGGCGGCCTCGTGGCTGGATCGCATGCGCGCCGCGCGCAGCGGCACGGCGAAGACGACGGGGAACACCTCGACCTTCGTGTGGCAGGACCGGCTCTTCGCGCTGATGGAGGGCGGACTGTTGCAGGAGATGAACCCGGACACGTTGGACACGCTCGAGGCCACGGACCTGGGCGTGGTGTCGGGCGCCTTCTCCGCGCACCCGCACCGCGTCGCCTCGCTGCGGACGACCTTCAACTTCGGCGTGCGGTACGGCCAGAAGATGCTCATCGACCTCTACGCGTTGCCGGATGCGGGAGCGCCCTCGAAGCTCGGTACGGTGGAAGCGCCCTGGCACAGCATGGTGCACGACTTCATGGCGACCGAGCGGAACCTCATCCTCTTCCTGGGCCCGGTGAAGCTCAACCTCCTGCGCGCGATGCTGGGTCTCTCGGACTTCAAGAAGCTCTTCCAGTGGAAGCCCGAGCTCGGAGCACGGCTCATCGTCGTCCCGCTGGACGACGTCCAGGCGCCACGGACCTTCGAGCTCGATGCCTTCTGGACCTGGCACTTCGCGAATGCCTTCGAGGACGAGGGCGGTCCGTGCGTCGATCTGTGCCGCTACCCGGAGTTCTCGCTCGAGGACATCGGCGAGGTCGAGGAGACGGGAGCGCCCCCGCTGCTGACGCGCCTGCACCTGGACCTGAAGACGGGGAAGGCGCGTGAGACGAAGCTCTTCGATGTCCCCTGCGAGTTCCCGCAGCTGCACCCGCGGGTGCACGGGGGGCGTTATGGCACGCTGTTCGCGCAGACCGAGCGCCGGAGCGGGGGCCTGAAGCACCCGGGGATTACGCGCATCGCGCTCGACGGCGGGAAGGGTGCGGAGTGGGCCGTGCCGGCCGGACATGTGCCGAGCGAGCCCGTGCTCGTGCCTCGCGGCGAGGCGGAGGACGATGCCTTCGTGCTCGATCTCATCTACGACACGAAGGGCGACCACTCCTATGTCGCCGTCCTGGACGGGCAGCACCTGGAGGACGGTCCGGTGGCGACCGTGCACTTCGACCATCCCATCCCCGTCACGTTCCACGGCGGTTTCGCCGCCGCGAGCTGAGGCTCCTGGCCCTCATCGCACCTTGCGCAAGCCTGCTCCCTCCAGCCGTCTGACCATGCCATCGAGGACGTAGCCCAGGAACGCTCCGTTGGAGCGGACGAGGTCCATGGCGTCGACGTCGAAGCCCCAGGTGCCGTTCCGGGCGATGAGCTCCTGGCAGTCGACCGTGAACCGGCCCTGCTCCACCTCCCACACGACCCGCTCGACCTGAAGCGTCCAGAGGCCTCCGTGGATGCCACTCTCCCTTCCTTGAAGAACGAGCCCCGGGAAGGGCGCGAAGGGAAGCGTGAGCTCGCCCTCCATCACGACGCCCTTCTGCTTGATCTCCGCGGGGGGCTGGATGGAGACCCGCCCCACAACACGGAATGTTGGCTGAGTAGACATGCACTCGCCTCTACCGCGATTCCGCACGGAGGCAAGGCGCATGGCCGCAGAAGGTGTCCCGCAAACGGTGTCAGAGGATTCGTAAAGCCTCTGGAAGATACCCCGCTGGAGGTGGTGCGTCCCTGGCCCGCCGCATGCTTGAGCGCGGCTGGCCATGTCTGGACCGCATGATCTCTTCGCTCGCTACACCTTCGGCCATCCCGAGCGGGCCGCCGCTGAATTGCGCGCCGTACTGCCAGCGCATGTCGTGCGCTACGGACGTGCCGGGGAACTGGCCCGGATGCTGCCGGATTGGGTGGCGCTCTTCGCGCAGGTGCAGGCGGCTCCCGAGGGCGCCGAGCATCTGGTGGTGGTCATCCGTTACCTGCTGTGGGTGGGGAAGGATGCTGCTGTCTACGCAGCGGCGAGGCAGGTGTTACATTCGGTGCTGGATGAGCAGCGGGCGGAGGAACTGATGGGAACCTGGGCCGAGGAAATGCTGGAAAAGGGTCGGGTCAGGGGTCGGCAGGAGGGCCGGGAAGAGGGCCGGGAGGAGGGGTTGCAGCACGGGTTGAGCGTAGGCATCCTGCGAATCCTCACCGCGCGCGGCGTCCCCGTTGATGAGGAGGCCCGCCAGCGCATCCTCACCTGCACGGACATGGCCACCCTGGACCGCTGGTTCGACCGGGCCCTGAACGCCACCACACTCTCCGACGTGCTGGATGAGCGCGCCCAGTAGACGCGCCCATCCTACGGCCGTCAGTAGTGGATCCGCGCGCTGATGGCGCGGTGGCCGGAGTAGTTCAGGTCCTCCCGGTCCGAGCCGGTGAACTGCAGGTCGGCGGCGTCCCCTTCGTTGTAGGTGATCGTCTTGCCGTGCGACGAGGTCGCCGCCGCGTTGAAGAAGAGGTAGTCGATGCGGCCGCCCGCTCCACCCGTCCAGTTGTCCTCGAGGCAGCCACGGCCCCCCGCGCAGGCCTCGAAGACCGGATCATTCCAGCTGTAGTCGGTGGTGCTGGGAACCTGGGAGTTCGCCTGCTTGTACCAGTCCTTGTAGCCACCGTTGGCGTAGTCGCCCTCGTTGGAGTCGACGCCCCAGATGAGCAGGTTGGCGCCGCTGATCTCCCGCATCTTCGTGTTCGTGAGCTCGATGTTCCTCTCGGCACACCCGCTGTCCGAGCTCGGGCCCTCTTGCGCGGTGGGCCAGTGGGACGAGCCGAGGACGACCTTCTTGTTGGTGATCAGGTCCGTGAAGGCCATCCGCACGCTGATGGTGCGCGCCTGGTGGTTGGGCACGCATGAGCCGTTCGCGCCCTTGTACACCTGCCACGTCGCCTTGGTCCCCGCGATGGGCTGCAGCCGGCCCGTGCGATAGATGATCGCGTTCGTCTGGTAGTCCTTCGCCGGGCCGCACGGGCTGTTCATGGCCTCCGGGTTCGCCTCGGCGATGACGTAGTCATACAGGCCGGGCAGGTTGTCCTGCATGTACTTCGCCAGCTCGGCGGCCTGCGCGGCGCCGCTCATCTGGTGGACGATGAAGGCATCCGGCGAGTACGCCTGGGTCTTCATGTAATAGATGAGGTCCTGCCAGTCCCCCGCGCACTGGTCGCTGGCGGTCGGCAGGTTCTCGTAGTTCACGTTGTAGACCACCAGGAAGCCCGCATTGGTGTTCACCGCCACCTCCTGCGAGAGCGTGCCCGGTGCGTCCGGCTCCGATGCTTCCCGTACTTCGCCGCTCCCACATCCGAACAGGGCGAGGGAGGCCATCATCGACATCGCGACTCTGGAGTTCATGGGACCTTCGAGGCTGTGGACCCGAGGAATTCGGGCTCTACCTTGAAAGAGGGTCCGGCCCGGCCGCCATCCCAGGAATCGCACCGGTGGCCCTGGAGTAGGCTTCCCTCCATGTCAGACATGTCTTCGATGCGAGCCGGTTTCCTGCCGTGGGTCGTGATGCTGCTGGTGGGCTGCGGTGGGGGAGGGGTTCGCACGCTGGAGGCGGAGCTGCTGGAGGCGCGGTGGACGGCCGCGGGCAAGTACCTGGCGGGCACCAGCCAGGAGGACCTCTGGGGCGTGCATCAGTCCCGGGCTGGAGCACCGGGCGAGGCCCGTTACGAGCTGTGGCACTTCGACGGCGCGAAGGTGAAGAAGCTGCCCCTGCCCGAGTCCATCAGCCAGGGCGGCGCGGAGGCGTACGCGCTGGCGGCCGCGGGCAAGGAGCAGGTCTGGGTGGCGGGCCGCTCCGGCACGCACGGCGGTCCCGTGTTGATGCGCTTCGGGCTGGACGGGAGCGGCGTCGACAGGAGCGCGGACATCTTTGCGGGCACGGAGGGTGATGCCCTCGAGCGCATCGAGCTCGTCGCCTGGAAGGGGGCCGTGTTCGCCGCGGCGCACTACCAGACTGGCGCGCCCAGGGTGTACGCGCTGAAAGGGGAGTCCTTCGTCCCGCTGACGATGCCGCTCGATGGTTCGCGCTTCGTCCGCTTCCTGGCCGTGGGCGGGCCCACGTCCCTGCACACCTTCTTCAAGCGGCCCCACGGTGATGTGACGCAGCTGTTCGTCTGGACGGGAGAGCAGTGGCGGGACACGACGGATTTCGGCGGTCTGGCGGAGCGCGATGTGCCCGACATGGTGGTGAACCTGTCCAGCGGGCTGCACATGGGCTCGAGCCGCATCGTCCTGCGCGAACAGAAGGACGCGGACTATCCCATCTGGACCTGGGACACGCAGTACCTGCGCTGGCGGCCAGGCCGCAACGACGTCGCGAGCGTCCCGGACGAGTTCACCGGGCCGCTTCCGTCGGACGCGGGGCTTCCGCTCTCCTGGACGCCCATGGGCATCGTTCCCACGGGGCCCGATCGCTTCGCCCTGCTGGGCATCGCGGTGGAGACGGATGGGGTGTGGCTCGTGTCCCGCCCGCATGATGGGCAGGGCCTGCGGACGGGAGACGTGCGGCTGCACCGCATCGCGGAGCGCTGCGAGGGCGACTGCTCGCGCCGCTACGCGCCCCTGGGCATCGCGGAGGATGGCACGGTGATGCTCTCGGGTACGGACGCCGCGGGCAAGGCCCTGCCCCTGCTGCTGGCCACTCCCGCGGCGGTGGGGGATTCCGAATAGGGCCGTCAGGGAATGGGCAGCGTCACGGCCTGCACGTCCGTCCCTCCATAGGTATAGGCCCGGGTGCGCCGGGTCGCGGTGGCCTCGAAGACCAGCGTCGCCGTCGTGTCTCCCGGCCGGACAGGGGCAATCCACGCGGTTCCAATGTGGTCCGTTCCGCGCTCCACGCGCTGCCAGGGCCGCATGGAGCAGGCGAAGGGAGCACAGCCGTCCATGGCTGGCCGCGCGCACTGACTGCTCGCCGGGCCCACGCACCGCTCACCGGGCTGGGCGAGCGTCCCCGGTGGCACGAGCGGCGAGAGCGTGAACGCCAGCGTGCTCGACAGCCGCGCCAGCCGGAGGCCTCGCGGCTCGGCGTTCTGCTCGTTGACGGCGAGCAGCATGTCTCCGTCCGGCAGCCGTTGCAGGTCCACCACGCCGGGCACCTCCTGCGCCGCGCTGAAGGTCCACGTGTCGCCCACGCCCGGCAGTGACGTGGGCAACGTCCCCAGCCGTGTCACTCCAACGCCGGCCCGGTGCTCCTCCACGTGCTCACCGCCACCGTCGCGCAGGACCCAGATCAACCCCTCCGGGGTGGTGTTGCAGGCGATGAGCCTCGCCGCCGGTTTGGCCAGCACCGGCTCCATGGCCCCGAAGCTCAGCGCTCCATCCGTGCCAACGGTCACCGGCACGAAGTGGAGCGTGGCCCCCGCGCCCGGACGGCGGCAGGAGCCCAGGTAGACGCCCTGGGGGGTGACGTGGGCGCCGCTGAACGTCGCCCCGCCGGACTGGCCGAGGTACGGCGACCAGGCCACCTTCGTGCTCGAGGCCACCGTCGCCGTGCCCGGCCCGGCCACCACGTCGAACAGGGTGGTGCTGTGCTCCAGGGTGTTGGCCAGCGCCGCCACGAGCCGTCCGGACACCAGGCCCGCCGCGGCCACCTGGACCCGCGCTCCGTACGGGAGGCTCAGTGTTCCGAGCGGCGCGTAGCTCCAGGTGCCGCCCGCGCTCGCCGGGGGCCGGAGCCGGGCGAGCTCCGCGATGTGGGGTGAGCCCTTGCGCAAGGACACCTGCACCACTCCGTCCTCCGTCTCCACCGCGTGCAGCGCGGCGGCGGACTCGCCATAGCCGCCCACTGACGACACCGGCTGATCATGGATGGGCGGGAAGCCATCGCGCCGTCCCGTCCTCACGAGCGCGAACAGCGTGTCGAGCTGCTGGGGTGTGCGGACGCCCGACATGGTGCCGTAGCTCCAGCGATCGACGGGCACGAGCAGGTGCTCCCCGGTGCGGACCGGCCGGGAATGGAAGAAGCGCAGCGCCCCCGGCGTGGGTCCGTCGGTGACGAGCACCTCGGGCGCCACGGCCAGCACCTCCAGCTCGGTGGTGGCGTCGCCCGTCAGCGGGGAGTGCAGCACCACGGGGTGGACACCCGGAGTGATTCCCGCCGGCAGGAACAGCGAGACGCGCTCCTCGTTCCACCGGGTGAGGGTCGCGGGCAGGCCGCCCACCGTGGCCGTGTATCCCCGCCCGGCCAGGTCGAACGTTCCCCCATCTCCCAGGCCCGCGCCGAGCAACTCGCACAGCTCGCCCGCGCCCACCCGGCAGCCGTAGGCGAGCCGCGGCCTCACGTGCACCGAGCGGCTTTCGAGTGTCGTGGCCTCCCGGAGCAACGACACGTAGCGCTCTCCGCCTCCGGTGGGCGCGAGCTCAAGGAAGTCCTCGCCCCGCGCGACGATCGCCGCATTGCTCACGGAGAGGCTCGCGAGATTGTGTCCCACCACCCGGAACGTGCCGTCGATGGGCAGCGGGGCGGGAACCTCCCAGCGGTCGATGCGTACCGGCGTCCGCACCGCGACGCGATTCGCGCGGCGGCTGTCCTGCGTCACCAGCCGCAAGAGCCCATCCCGGCTTCCCTCGCCGAGCCGGAAGCACACGCGCGTCGCGCTCCAGGAGTCCACCTGCGCCGGCACGGCTCCGACCCGCACGGTCCCCGCCGCGTCTCCCAGCTCCCGGCCCGTCACACATGCCGTGGGTGATGCATCGACGGCTCCCGCCGAGGGCTCGTCCAGGCAGGGCCCCCCGCTATGACAGTCATGGATGTCGCGCGGCCCGTAGACGACCTTCTCCGTCGAGGCCGGCTCTCCAGCGCCCCGGACCTTGACCACGCCCGGCTCCGGCCGGAAGGCGTAGACGTCACCGTCATAGACGAACAGCGCCGTCTTGCCGCCCACCTGCCGGACCACGAGGTCGCTCGGGGTGGCGAAGCCGCGGGCCACCTCGACGAACGCGCTCGCCTCCGGAGGCAACGCCAGGACGCGGCCATGGCCGTAGTCCAGCAGGTAGAGCGTGCCGTCCAGGTCCCACTCCGCGTCCGCCGGCATGGTGTCCGAGATGTCGATGCAGCCCGCTGGCCTCGGGGTCTCGCCGCAGGTCTCGAGCGAGGGCACTCCTTCCTTCAATGGATCGAAGCGCAGGGCCCACTGCGTGGGCTTGTTCCCCAGCCGGTGGTAGTCCAACCCTTCCACCACCGCGCCATGGCGGCCCGACACCACCATCTGCGTGGGGAACTTCGGCGGTGGTTCCTCGTTCTCTCCGGCCAGCAGCCGGTCGGCGAAGAACGTGCCCTTCTGCGTGTGGTAGAGCTTGCGTCCCCTCGCCTCGCGCACGTTGAAGATGTCCATGCCCATGTCCTTGGGCAGGCGCTGGGTGGCCGTGCGCGCGCCGGTCCTCGCGTCGAAGCGCACCAGATGATCGAAGGGCGGCGAGTTGAGGGCGAGCGCCTTGCCGAGGGTGACCCAGACGCCCGTCTCCGAGGCGTCGAAGATCCCGAAGGGAAGCCCATCCTCGTGGGCGGTGCCACTCTCATAGAGGGCCGGCATGTCGGGCGGTCCCGCGAGCACCGCCTGGAGGTACGTCGCGTACACCCTGCCCGCGGGCGAGAAGGCGATGTGGTCCGTGCTCGCGCTGCCCACCTGGAACCGCTCCACGAGGATGACCCGGCCGGCGTCGAGCGCCTCGAGGCCCTCGGTCACGAGGGGCTCGAAGCGCGTGCTCACTCCGGGGCCGGCCTCGCAGATGACCCAGGGCTGCGTGTAGCGAGACAGGCCCACGTCCGGGGTGCCGAGGAAACGGAAGCGGCCGTCCGACAGGGCCCAGAAGGAGCTCATGGCGGACATCCCGACGCCGGCCTCCAGGTCGATGATCTTCGGCCGGGTCTCACCGGGCTCCCAGCGGTAGATGAGGAAGTTCTGCCCGGGGCTGAGATGCGTGGGATAGGCCCAGAGCCGGTTCTGCCGGTCCACGTGGAGCTGGAGGTGGAGGGGTCCGTTGCCGGCGAGCTCCAGCTTCGTCCAGTCCGCCAGGTCCTCGCTGACGAACACCTCGGCGGATTCGATGCCCCCCGAGGTCACCGCCACGGCGAGCTTGTTGCCCCAGAAGGCCCCGGTCACATGGAGGATGCTGATGTGGTTGCGGCTCCCTGGGGTGCCCGGCAGCGGGAGGGGCTTGGGCGTGCCGCCCGGGGTGGAGAGGTAGGCGCGGTTGCCATCCGTGGGAGTGATGTGGACGGCGCGGTCCGCCGAGGCGGCGAGCGTCTGGAAGTAGAGGTTGCGCGGCTCCGGTTGGATGTAGTGCGCGGGGCCGATGCGCTCCCAGGTGCGGCCCGCGTCGCGCGTGGCATAGAGGAAGCCTCCGCCTCGGGCCACCCAGCGCAGCGTGTCGCCCTTCCAGACCATGTCGCTCTTCGCGCCGTCCGCCAGGGTGAGGGTGCTCTTGGTGCCGAGCGCCTCGCGGGGATGGCCGTCGAGCACCATCACCAACCAGTCCTGCATGATGGTGCTGCTGCCGTCGGAGTCGTAGGTGATGCCCGAGCCGGAGCCCGCCAGGGAGAAGTCCTCACCGAGGGAGATGACGGGCTCATTGACTCCGCCCATGGGCCTCGGCCCCTCGCCCGAGCTCTCCGCGCTGCGGAGCTTGCCCACGAGCTTGTCGAAGGTGCGCCCGCCATCGCGCGTGATGAGCGCGGCGGTCTTGCTGGAGCTCGGGCCGTTGGTCGGCCGGAAGTGCATCAGGAACGTGCCGGGGTCGTCTCCGAGCGGGAACAGCCCGGTGGTGGCCGCCGAGCTGAAGCAGTGCGCCGCCAGCGGCTCGTGCTCGAACTCGATGGGCGGCGGACCGGGGGGCTTTCCTGTCGGAGTGCAGGAGAGCATGACGGCAAGCACGGCGAGCAGGGTGCGCGTGCACCTCGTCCTGATGTCCAAACAACTTCCCCCTGATGGATGTGGTCGGCCCCGAGCCTACTCCGGCCCGGGACGCCGCATCGAGCAGGGCTGAACCATCCGAGGGCGAGGGCCCCATGCCGCCGAGCGGGCCCTCACCCTCCGAGCACTCCTACTTCTTGCCCTCGGGAGGCGTCTGCGCACCGCCGCTGGCGCCCTCGGGAGGCATTCCGCCCCAGCCGGCCTCGACCATCGTCTTCCACTTCCACTGGCCGTCCCGCTTCACGAGCAGGGAGGTGTTGCGGCCGGTGACCTTCTGCTTGCCCTGGGTCATCGTGAAGTCGTCGACGACACTCACCAGCGAGTCCGAGAGGACGGTGATGGTGGGCTTGTGGGTCACCTTCAGGTCCTTCGGCATGTTCTCGAACATGGGCTTCATCATCGCGGCATACGCCTCGCGGGTGTACTCCCCGCTCTCGGGCACGCCCTTCAGGTCATCGGTGACCATGTAGATGGGGAAGTCGTACGTCGCGAGCGACGCCTCGAAGTCGCCCTTCTTCTCGATCTCCTCCTGCTTCTTGAAGAACTCCTGGACCTCCTTCTTCGTCTGCTTCTCGTTGGTGGGCTTGCGAGCCCCCGGGCCCATCGCCTTCAGGTCCATCGCGGGCGCCTGCTCGGCCGTGGCGGCGGGCTTCTGAGCCGCGGGCTTCTGCTCCTTGTCCTGAGCCCAGGCAGCGGAGCCAGAGATCGCAACGGCCGTGACGCACACCAGAATCGTACGCTTCATGAATGCCCCCTTCGTGTGGTGGGCGGCGGTGACTACTGGACCGTGCATGAAGCCGTCAATACAGAGGTGTGGAGGCCGTGCGAGGACATGTCAATTAAAGGAGCTTCATGGACTGGGCCGCGAAGCTCTCGCTCCCCGATTGGGAGAGATGGTCCTTGAGCGCCTTGCGGGCCTCCGCCTCGCTCGTGAACGCCGAGTCGGGGCCGAGCGTCTTGTCCGGCCGGACGGCCTGGAGGTCCTGCAGCTTGTTCCCCGCGAGCGGATGGAAGACCACGGGGCGATCGGGCGCGAGGGTCTGGAGCTCCTGGCGATAGAGCACGCTCTTCGGGTCATGCGTCCGCATGAAGGCGTGTGCCGGGCCCTGCGGGTTCTGCCTCACGAACTCCTCGGAGAGGTGGTTCCACATCGGCGTGACGGCCTTGGGGTCCTTGTAGATCTCCAGCCCCGAGAGCGCCCGGCCGGCCGGGGTGCTCTCCAGCGTGGAGTAGCCCTTGAGCTGGGCGTGCTTGCTCACGTCGTAGCCACCCGACCAGAGCGCCAGCGGTCCCTGGCCCTCCTCGATGCGCAGGTGGGGTCCCAGCTCGTGGGCGACCTTCTCGTAGTACGGGTTGGAGGTGTCCGGCCGGGGCTTGTCCAGGCTCGAGGGGGTGAGCCGGCTCGCCTTCACGTCGGCGCGGATCTGCTCCTGGCGATTCACGCCGTGGAGGATGTCGCTCCAGACCTCGGTGGTCTTCGCCTCGCTCATGCCGAGCGCGGTGAAGGCCTTCTGGAACTGGGGCGCGTCGGGGTGCGAGAGGGGCGCCTTCAGGTCGAGCACCTGGGCGGCGGTGGTGCTGTGCTTGCCCGACGCGAGGGCCGGACCCATGGCCTGCTCCACGGGGACCCGCTGCTCCGCCAGGGTTCCCGTCAGCTCCGGGCGGCGGGAGGGCGCCGGGTTCCGGACCTGGCCGTCGAAGCCATCGGTGCTCCGCGGGGCCCGCTGGTTCTGGAGCCCGCCCGGCGGGCTCTTGATGGGGCTGGGGCTCACCGGAGCATTGCCCGGAGTGGAGCCAGGCCGGAGGCTCGACGGCTGGGGGATGTTCACTCGGGGCGGCCGGAAGCGGATGGTCATGGGAGCACCAGGGTTTGGAGTCGTGTCGGCGAGGAGGGCGCATTGCAGCGCCCATGCCACTCAGCGGTACGCGGAAGCGGCCTACTGCTGGGAGTCGGCGCCCGCGAGCCCGATGCGGGGCGCGAGGGTCTGCGCCAGCTGGGGAGCGGCCTCGGTGGCCATCTTCTTCAGGGTCCCGCTCGCCGAGCCCTCGTTCACGAGCGCCTTCACGGTGTCGAGGGCCTGGGTCGCGACGCTGACCGCGTTGGCCACCGAGTTGAGGAGGTTCCCCAGGTCCGACTGCTGGGGAGCGGACTGGGGCAGGGTGCCCAGCTGCTGGGGAACGGGCTGGCTCAGGGCGCCCAGCTGCTGGGGCAGGCCACCGGCGGCGTACGGGTCCATCACCGGGCCGGCGCCCATCGCGTACGGGTCCATCGCCGGGCCAGCGGAGGCCAAGGACGGGTCCATCACCGGGCCGGCGCCCATCGCGTACGGGTCCATCGCCTGGCCAGCGGACGCCGCGGACGGGTCCATCACCGGGCCGGCGCCCAGCACGCTCATGAGGCTGGCCGGGAGGGTGGCCGCCTGGAGGCCCGCGCCGGCGAGTCCGGCCGCACCGTTCGCCACGCCGCCGACGACGTCACCCACGGCTCCCAGACCATTGCCGAGCACGTTGCCGACACCGCCCAGCTTGTTGCCGAGGCTGCCGAAGGCATTGTCCAGGCCGCCGAAGCCGTTGGGCTTGAGCTTGTCCAGCGCATTCGAGGGCTTGAACCCGTCGAGCTTGAAGTCCGGCACCTTGCTGTCCGGGAGCTTGCCGTTGATGTCCGGGCGGGGCGAGAACGTGGGCTTGTCGATCTTGCTGCCCGGGAGGTTGCCGTTGATGTCGGGGCGGGGCGAGAACGTGGGCTTGGTATCGGGCTTGAGGTCCGGCTTCTTGCCCGGGAGGTTGCCGTTGATGTCCGGGCGGGGCGAGAACGTGGGCTTGCTGCTGGGGGCCTTGAAGTCGGGGGTCGAGATCTTCGGGAAGCTCTTGCCGATACGCATGGGGTGTCTCCGGGAAGGTAGGGGGCTTGTTGCCGCGAGTGGGTTACGCCTTGACGAGAAGGGGTTATTGCAGCGGCCGTGCCAGGGCCTCTGGGCCCGGAGACGAACGGGATTCCGCGGGTTTACGTGGAGGGGGCCTCGCGGGAAGGCCTCGGTGATGACTGCGGACACCGGGGCCCCCTGGAGAGCGCAGTCACCATTGATGACTGTTGTCACCAGTCACGGGAGGCTGGGCGCGATGACGAGCGAGTTCTATGAGCGCAACGCGGAGGATTACTTTCGAGCCACGGTCGGCATCGACATGTCCGAGCCGCGCGAGCGCTTCGCGAAGCTGTTGAGCCCCGGTGCGCGGGTGCTCGACGCGGGCTGCGGCTCCGGACGCGATGCACGCGCCTTCCACGAGCTGGGCTTCCAGGTGACGGCCTTCGACGCGTCCCCACGGCTGGCCGCGCTGGCGCGGGAGTACACCGGGCTGCCCGTGGAGGTGAGGACCTTCCAGGAGGTGACCTGGTGCGAAGCGTTCGATGGCATCTGGGCTTCGGCGACCCTCCTTCATGTGCCTCGGGCGGAGCTGCCCTCGGTCATGCGGCGGCTGAGGGATGCGCTGGTGCCGGGTGGTGTCTGGCACCTGTCCTTCAAGTACGGCGCGGGCGAGCGTGAGGTGGAGGGGCGGCGATTCACCGATCTCGATGAACGGGCCGCGGAGACGCTCGTGGCCGAGGCCGGTGGCCTGGAGGTGGTCTGGATGGGTGTGGAGCCCAGCCGCAAACCCCAGATGCCGGACGAACGCTGGCTGGTCGTGCTCCTCCGGCGGCGGCCGGCCTGAGCCGCCGGTGGCTCCATCCGTCAGCGTGTTGCCGGATGGCCTTTCAGCGAGCCGTTGTCATTCGTTCCCTCGGAGGGAACGAACTGAACGTCATCGTGGGTGAGCTGATAGTGGAACTTCACGCCCAGGCGGTTCTCGACCGTTTCGATCCGAGGCTGGCTCCCACCGGCGAGAACGGGCCGCTGGAAGTTGACGAGGTTCTGTTCCGCACCGTGCCGGCGGAACGTCGCGCCGTCCTTCCGGTAGAAGACCAGCCGGTAGTCGGAATCACTCTCGGATGCCTTGGGCAGCTTGAAGACGAGCACCTTGTATGTCCCGGAGGACTCCTGAAGCTCCATCACGTCGATACAGCCGAACCGCTCCTGCAGCGAAGCATTCGATTCGGAGCCGAATGTCTGCGGAGGTTCCGGCGCGCGTGTGCATGCGCTCAGGAGCACGACGGTCCCCATGACCAGAATCAATCTCAGACAATGCAGGTGAGCCATGTCGCGCCCTGAATGGATCAGCCGGGTAGGCAGGCGCGAGTCTGCATCCTCGGGCGAGGGACCGGAAGGCGTTTCTCTCCATGCGCCTACATCCGTTTTCACCCAATTGTCTTGTTGAGCAAATAAAGCTCGTTTAGCCTGTTTTCGTCGAGACCCAGGTGAAAGGAACCTGCGCATGAAGACGACGAGTCGGGCATTGAGTTCATGGGTGGTCGCGCTCGGGCTGGCGGGGAGCGGTGGGGCGCTGGCGGCGGCTCCGGAGGCCGCGCGAGTGGCCGGTGAGGAGCAGGTCCGCGCGGTGGGCGGCGAGCTGTGGGTGGAGCCGGACCTGCTGGAGATCAAGTTCCACGAGAACCAGTACATCCGCCTGCGCAACGGCCTGCCGATGGACCTCGGGGGCCGGGGGCTGCGCCACGCACAGGCGCACGAGATGCTGCGGCAGGTGGCGGGTGGGAAGTGGTCGCGCTCGCACGAGGCGGCCGAGGATGTGCTGGATGAACTGCGCTCCGAGGGCGAGCTGCGCACCCGCGAGGCCCTGCCGGACCTGAACCTGTACTACCAGCTGCGGCTGCCACCGGGGATGGATGTGGACCGCATCGCCGAGTCCTTCCGGAAGCTCCCGGAGGTGGAGGCCGTCTACCGCGTGCCCCGCCCGGCGCCGTCCCCCGTGGCGCCTGACTACTACTCGGTGAGCTCCGGCTCCTACCAGAAGTACCAGGACGCGGCGCCCATTGGCGTGGACTCGCGCTATGCCAACTCCCTCGCGGGCGCTCGCGGCACCGGGGTGAAGATCTGCGACGTCGAGTACAGCTACAACTCCTCGCACGTGGACCTGGGAGTGGTGACGCTGGTGGGCAGCGCCCCGGTGGATCCCTTCAACAACAACAACCACGGCACCGCGGTGCTCGGCGTCTACGGCGCGACGGCCAACAGCGAGGGTGTGACGGGCATCGCCTACTCCGCGCAGAAGCTGTTCGCGGCGGCCAACACCGCGTCCGGCTACAACGTGGGTGCGGCCGTCACCACCTGCGCGGCCAACATCTCCGCCGGTGACATCATCGTCATCGAGCAGCAGATGAGCGGCCCCATCAGCGGCAAGTACGTGCCGGTGGAGTGGTACAAGCCGTGGTACGACGCCATCCGCACGGCGGTGGCCGCCAACAAGATCGTCGTCGAGGCCGCGGGCAACGGCAGCCAGAACCTGGACGATCCCATGTTCAGCACGGGCAACAACGGGCACTACCCGTTCCTGGCGCAGAACGACTCGGGCGCCATCATCGTGGGGGCTGGCAAGTCGCCCGCCTACGGCACCGGGGCCCGCTCCGCCCATGACTTCTCCACCTACGGCTCGACGGTGGACCTGCAGGGCTGGGGCGATGGCGTGGTGACGACCGGCTACGGCACCCTCTACAGCGCCGAGGGCGTCAACCGTTACTTCGCCAGCGGGTTCAACGGCACCTCGAGCGCCACGCCCATCGTCGCCGGCTCGGCGGCCAGCCTCCAGGGCCGCTACAAGGCCCTGTACGGCACCTACCTGACGCCGGCCTCGGTCAAGTCCCGCCTGCGCACCTACAGCACCGCGCAGACGGGCACCAAGAACATCGGCCCCCTGCCGAACCTCCGGCAGGCGCTCACCGGCCTGTAGGCTGGAGCAGGGCCATCGGACCTGGGGGGCTGCCCATGTGGGGCGGCCCCCTTTGTGTTTCTCCAGGAGGGAAGAC
The DNA here is from genome assembly GCF_001896145.1 of Archangium sp. Cb G35. Taxonomy (NCBI): domain Bacteria; kingdom Pseudomonadati; phylum Myxococcota; class Myxococcia; order Myxococcales; family Archangiaceae; genus Archangium; species Archangium sp. Cb G35. The sequence goes on along the minus strand of NZ_MPOI01000002.1, from coordinate 14,745 downwards.
AGGCATGAACGAAGCAACGAGCCGGCCGTGGCGCGGATGGTGGGTGGGACTGATGTTGGCCGTGGGGTGCACCGCGCCAGGCCGGGGGCCGATGGATGCGGGAGCCGAGCCACGTCCGGCACCGGTGGTGGAGGCTCCGCGCGCCGAGCCGGACACACTGGAGATCAAATTCCGCGAGGGCCAGCACATCCGGCTGCGCAACGGCGTGCCCACGGACGTCGAGGGCAAGGGGCTGCTCACCCACGCTCGAGCGCGGGAGTTGCTGCGGCAGGTGGCGGGAGGGCAGTGGACACGTTCGCAGGAAGTGCCCGAGGAGACGCTGGACGCGATGCGGGCCGAGGGCCAGCAGAACACCGGCCAGCCCCTGCCGGACCTGAACCTGTACTTCCGGCTGCGGCTGCCACCGGGGCTGGACACGGAGCGCATCGCCACGGCCTTCCGGCAACTCCCGGAGGTGGAGAGCGTCCAGACAGTCCCCCGCCCGGCGCCTCCGCCTGGCAGGTGAACCGCCACGGGCTGGATGAAAGACTCGTGACGTGGCGCCGGGCGACGAGCCCTTCGGCCCCGAGCTGGCCTGGAGCGTGGTGCGGAGGTCGAGGATGGGTAGAGCACTCGGCTTCAGCCATCGCGACTACTGCGGCATGGGTCTGTCCAAGGGCGAGGATGGGAGCTTCGTCCTTGAACCAGACGCTCAACCGCAAGCGCCTGGAGGAGTTCGTCAGAGCCTGATGCGATGGGTAACGTGGCGGAGCGGACGCGCGGCCCGCTCCGCCAGGAGGCCACTCAGCGCGTGAAGCGCTCCACCGCGCGGGGGCTGCTGCTGCTGCCGCCCACGAGCAGCACTTCTCCCGTGTGGAGCAGCGTGGCCGCGGGCTCGGCGCGGCCCACGCTCATGTTCGGGGTGGTGTTCCACGTGCTCGTCGAGGGGTCATACAGCGCCGCCTGGCCGCCGTCGCCCGTCACCAGGACCTCTCCCGAGTAGAGCAGCGTCGCGGAGAAGAAGAGGGTGTCGGTGAAGGGCAGGGGCGGCCCCAGGGACCACTGATTGGTGTACGGGTCGTACAGCTCCACCGTGTTGCCCCCGCTGATGCCACCGGCGACGAGGACCTTGCCCGAGTAGAGCCGGATGGCGGAGTGGCCGTGGCGGGCCCTGGCCATATTGGGGGCATAGGACCACGAGTTCGTCGCGGGGTCGTAGATGCTCACCTCGGCGGAGGCGAATCCATCTGGCTCGGGCCAGTATCTGTAGCCACCGGTCACCAGCACCTTGCCCGAGTAGAGCACCGTCGCGGCGGTGCGGCTGCGGGAGGTGAAGATGCCCTGGACCTCGGTCCACGTGCCCGTCTCCGGGTCGTACACCTCTCCGGGGGGACCGATGGGCCCGTACCGGTCCGAGGGCTGCTTGCCACCCGCCACCAGCACCTTGCCCGAGTCGAGCAGCACGGAGGTGTGTTGGGCACGGGGCACGAACGTGGAGCCGGTGGAGCTCCACGTGCCGGTGGCCGGGTCATACAACTCCGCGCTCGAGAGCAAGGCCCAGTCGTTACGGGCGTGGCCACCGGCGACCAGCACCTTGCCCGAGGGGAGCTCCGTCGCGGTGTGGTAGAAGCGGGCGGTCGTCATGGACGCCGTGCGCCGCCACGCGTTCGTGTACGGGTTGTACACGTCGGAGCCGTTGCCATCCGTCACCAGCACGTCGCCCGGACCGTTGAGCAGGGTGGCGGTATGGCCTCCCGGACGAGTGAGCAGTGAGGACGAATTGCTCGTCCAGGTGCCAACGGTCAGCGCGGCCTTCCGTGACGCCAGCTCGGCGGTGGGCGCCCGCGCGGGTGTCTCGGTCTCGGGTTGGCATCCAGCGGCCATGGATGCGAGGCCCGCCAGCAACAACGACAACCGGGTCGTCTTCATGTACCCCTCTCCCTATGATGATGTGACTTGGGTGATGTGACTCACGGCCGGTTCGTGGCCGCGGTGTCACTCTATCGGGAGATGCACTGAGTTCTCGGTGGTGCTTCCTGCGTAGTGGATTGCCCTGATGCGTGACGAGTTCCTGGGCACTGATTCCGCGGCTCAGCCCTGGTGGCCGCCAGCCGGGACGCGGGCGGCTGACAACACCCCCGCCAGCACCAGCACGAGCGTGCCCGCGAGCGGCACCACGAGCAGTCCCACGCGCAAGCCCACGGCGTCGGCGACGAGCCCGACGGCCGGAGGCGACACGAGGAACCCGAGGCGCATCAGCCAGCTGACGACGGTGAGACCGGTACCGGCTCTCAGGCCGGGCAGCTCGTCGGCGCCGTGCATCGCGGCGGGCACCAGCGTCGCGACGCCGAAGCCGGCGAGTGCGAAGCCCGCGATGGTGCCCGGCACCGAGGGGAGCAGCAGCGCCGCGCCCATCCCCGCCGCCGTGGTCGCGCCGCCTGTCCGGGCGACCGCGCGCTGGCCGAACCTGTCCACGAGGCCATCGCCGAGCATCCGCCCGACGAACTGCGAGCCCACCAGCGCGATGAAGCCGAACGAGGCGACGGCGACGTCTGCGCCGAGCGTGCCGGAAAGGTAGACGGCCGCCCAGGTCATGCCCGCGTCCTCGACGAGCGTGCCGCCAATGGCGATCAGGACGAGCGCCGCGATCATGAGCCAGATGCGGCCGCGGTCCGCCGGCTCTCGCCGCGCGGGAAGGCCGTCCGCCTGCGCCTCTCCTTCAGCGCGCTCGTTGGCCTCGATGGGCTCCGGGCCGGGGAGCGTGTACCGCAGCGCCGTCAGCGCGACGACGGCGAAGAGCAGGGCCGACAGGCCCAGATGCACGCCACGCGGCACGCCGAGGGCCACGGCGAGACCGCCCATGAGGCCGCCGCTCACCGCGCCGACGCTCCAGATGGCGTGGAACGAGTTGAGGATGGACCGGCCGTAGAGCCGCTGCACGCGCAGGCCGTGCGAGTTCTGCGCCACGTCGGTGATGGCGTCCATGCAGCCCGCGAAGAAGAGCATCCCGGCGAGCACTCCCCAGGAGGGAGCGAGCCCCGCGAGCAGCACGCCCATGCTCGTGAGCAACGTGCCAGCCACGGCGACCCGCGACGAGCGGAAGCGGCGGATGAGTGCTCCGGCGGCGAGCCCGGCCATCAGGGCCCCGCAGGGGAACGCCGCGACGGCGAGTCCGTACTCGGCATTGCCGAGCCCGAGGTCGGCCTTGATCTGCGGGTAGCGGGGCAACAGGTTGGCGAAGATGGCCCCGTTCGTGAGGAACAGCGCCGCGACGGCGAGGCGGGCCGCCCGGTGCTGGCAGGGCACCTGGAGAGGAGGGGGGGTGGTCATGAGAGTCCAGGTTCAGAGCGAGAGGATGCGGCGCACGGCGTCACGCGTGACGGCGCGGCTGCGAGGGGTTGGGTCGAGGCTGATGTGGATGAACAACCCCTCGATCAGGGCGTCGAGCTCGTGCGCCGTCCTGGCGTCGACGAGCCGCTCGAGCGCCTGGCGGCTCCTGCGCATCCAGTCATGGGTGATCTGCCGGAAGGCGGGCTGACGTGCGGCGAGCGTGTAGAGCTCGAGGGTGATCACGAGGTCGTCCGGGCCAGCCGAGAGGTCTGCGTGAACGAGGTGGACGACCGCTTCGACCAGCGCGTCGAGGCCGGCCGCCGCCTCGATGCGTGCGGTGAAGCGCTCGCTGAGGCGCGTGGCGAAGCGGGTGAACGCCTCGCGCAGCAACTCGTCCATGCTCGTGAAGTGGTAGGTCATCGAGCCAAGTGGAACCCCGGCGCGCTCGGCGACGCGGCGGTGCGAGGTGCCGGCGATACCGCCCTCGGCGATGACGGCGAGAGCCGCGTCGATGATGCGATCCCGGCGCTCGGGGTCGTGCCGGCGGGTCACCACTCGCGCCTCCTGTTTCTCGGGCAGGAGAGGGGCGCGCCCGTGAAGCAGGGCTCGATGTGTACGGACGTACATATCATGTGTACGTTCGTACATATCGCCCGGTGTCAGCGCAAGACCTTGTGTGCGGTCAGGGTGGCTGTTTGCTGCCGCGCCGGGCAGTCGACGCAGCGGGGCTTGGGCTCACTCCCCGAGCCAGTAGAGGCTACGTCGGGTGCGCAGAACCTGCTCCAAGAACTCCGAGAACGAGCTGGCGATCTGCGTGCAGTATTCCGGGTTGGGCCATGTCTCACGGTCCCCGTCGAGGAGCGGATACCGCCCGTCCACCTGTCTGCTCACATCCAAGACGACATAGTTGCCATCGCGCACGTAACAGAATGCGTACATCGAGGCCGGGCCCCACTTGTCGTCATCCTCACCGTAGATGGCCACTCGTGCCCGGGCGATCTTCGACAGGGGCAGGATTTCATAGGGCGAGTCCGGCCATCGAAGCAGAGCGGCCCCATTGCAATGCAGGTAGAAGGCGCGAAGGTCGGGGTCCAGCTTCCAGCCCATCCGCCGCTCGAACTCCTCGATTTCCTCGGGCGTCGCGGGGGGATGTGGGAAGGGCTCGTGGGATACCTCTTCGAGCAGGTCGCTCATGGGCGTGGCCATCGTCAGTTGTCCGTATAGGGCAGGTCAGGTCCCACGGTGTTCCAGGGCGCTTGCCCAGCGTAGCAAGCAGGGTAGGCCCTGTTGAATTCGTCATGAACGCTCGGCTGCACGGGAATGATGTTGTTGGGATCAACCGGGTTGCCGCCGTGCCAGAGGTCCCGGATGTGATGGCCCGGCCAGGAGATACCTCCATCAACGGGCCAATCTCCGAACTTCTTGCTCCAGTCATCTCGGAATGAGTCTCGGATCTTTTCCCACCTCTTGCGCTCAACCTCCTTCGCCGCCTTCGGCAGGGTGGGGTAGTCGCAGCAGCAGTGATGGATGCCGTAGCGGCTTCCAGCCTTGATGGGAACAGGTAGAAGAACGAGGCTTCCCTCCCAATCGAATTTGAAGTCGGCCAGCCACATGCATCCCTTGAGCATGTGGCCCTCACTGGCGCACTCCCTCTGGCACCCGGTCATGAACTCCCGGCGGCACTGCCAGGGGCCGTAGAAGAGGGTTGTCTTCATCCGCCCACCCGACACGTTCAACCAGGGCAGTTCCTTCTTCCTCGCGGGTTGAACTCCTGGAGGTGACGAAGGTCCAGACCCACCTGTACCCTGAGTTGTCGCGCATCCGGTGAGGACCACCAACAACACCACCGCTCCGGCCAGTTTCATGGGAACTCCCCGTGGTGATGGCCACCCCTGAGGGGTAGCCAATCCGCCGGGGATACCCGATGGGACCGACAACTTCCGGGGCTTGCTGTTGTCGGAGAGCGTTGAGATTCCGAGTCCCGATTCAGGAGGACTTGCGCTCGATCGCCCGCTTGACCACCTTCTTGGCCAGGGCCGCCGCCAGGTCCTTGGGCGTGTAGGGCTTCAGCAGGAGCACGGAGTCCGACAGGCCCGATTCCACCAATCCCGCGTCGTCGCCACTGGCGAAGATCACCTTCAGGTGTGGCCAGCGGGCGACCGCCTCGCGCGCCAGCTCCGCGCCCGAGCGCCCCGGCAACCCCACGTCGGTCAGGAGCACGTCCGCCTGGCATTTGGAAAGCGCGGCGAGTGCGCTCTCGGCGTCCTGGGCCTCCACCACCGCGTGACCCTGTTCCACCAGGTGCTCGGCCGTGTTCGCACGGATGAGCTCGTCGTCCTCGACCAGCACGATCGTGAGGCGGCGTGGCACGTCCTCCGCCACCAGGAGCGGGGCCGGGAGCGGGGCGGACGCCTCGGTCCGCTGCTGCTTGACCAGCCGATGCTGTGCCTCGTTGCCCAGCACGTGCCGCACCTTCCGGGCCAGGGCCTCGCGTGTGTAGGGCTTGGAGAGCAGTTCCACGCCCGGGTCCAGCCGCCCATGGTGGACGATGGCGTTCTCCGTGTAGCCCGAGGTGAACAGCACCCCGACGTGAGGGAGGCGCTCCTTGGCCTTGCGGGCGAGTTCCGGGCTGCGCAGCGGGCCGGGCATCACCACGTCCGTGAACAGCAGGTCGATGGGGATTCCGCTCTCGATGACGTTCAGGGCGCTGGCCGCATCGCGGGCCTTGAGCACCCGGTAGCCGAGTTCGGAGAGCAGGCCGACCGCGGTCTCCCGCACGTCGTCGTCGTCTTCGACCACCAGGATGGTCTCGGTCCCGCCGCGCACCGGCGCCTTGCTGATGTCGGTGATGACGTCCTCGCTCTGGGCGGCGCGCGGCAGGTACAGCTTGATGGTCGTGCCCTCGCCGACCTCGCTGTAGAGCTTGATATGGCCGCCGGACTGCTTGACCAGTCCGTGCACCATCGAGAGCCCCAGCCCGGTCCCCTTTCCTTCCGGCTTGGTGCTGAAGAAGGGCTCGAACACGCGCTCCAGGATGTCCGCCGGGATTCCTGCGCCGGTGTCGGTGACGGCGATCATCACGTATTGACCGGGCTTCACCTCCTCGTGCTGGCGTGCGTACTCGTCGTCCAGCTGGGCGTTGCCCGCCTCGATCGTCAGCCGGCCGCCGTGCTGCATGGCGTCCCGGGCGTTGATCGCCAGGTTGAGGATGGCGTTCTCGATCTGGTTCGGGTCGACCAGGGTGTTCCACAGCCCGCCCGAGATCACGGTCTCGATCTCGATGTCCTCGCCCAGCGCCCGCCGCAGCAGATCGTCCATGTTCTTCAGCAGGCGGCCCAGGTTCACCACCTTGGGCTCCAGCGGCTGACGGCGGCCGAAGGCCAGCAGCTGCGAGGCCAGCTTCGAGCCTCGCGCCACCCCGGCCAGGGCATTCTGCACGCGGGTCTCGGCCCGGGCGTTGCCGGCGATGTCCCTCGACAGCAGCTGCAGGTTTCCGCTGATCACCTGCAGGAGGTTGTTGAAGTCGTGGGCGACGCCCCCCGTGAGCTTGCCGAGGGCCTCGATCTTCTGGGCCTGGCGGAGCGCCGCCTCCATCGACTGCCGTTCGGCCGTCTCCCGCCGCAGGCGCTCGAGCGCGTCCGCCAGCTCGTCCGTGCGCGCCGCGACCCGCTGCTCGAGCGTCTCGTTCAAGTGCTGCAGTTGCTCTTCGGCGCGCTTCTGGTGCGTGACGTCGTGGCCGTCGACGAAGATGCCGGACACCTTGCCGTCCGGCTCCACGATCGGCTGATAGACGAGGTGGACGAACCGCTCCTCCAGCGCACCACCGAGCGTGCGCTGGAGCACCACCGGCATGTTGCGGCCCACGAAGGCCTCGCCCTGGGTATAGACCCCGTCCAGCAGCTCGAAGAATCCCTGGCCCTGGATCTCCGGCAGGGCCTCGCGCGCCGGAAGGCCGAGCAGGTCCCGGTGGCCGACCAGCTGCCGGTAGGCGTCGTTGACCAGCTCGAACACATGGTCCGGGCCGGACACGATGCACATGAAGCTGGGAGCCTGTTGGAACAGCGTGCGGAAGCGGTCGCGCTCCTGGGTGCGCAGCTCGACCTCGGAGGTCAGCTGCTCATTGGCCCGGCGCAAGACCTCGGCCGCCTTCTGGCGCATCTCCACGGCCTCCGCCAGCGCAGCGGCCCGCTGGTGCGCGGCTTCGTGCGCCTCGGCGCTGGCCAGGCTGGACGCCACCTGCCCCACCAGGAGCTTCAGGAACGGCACATAGCTCTCGTCCACCGGGCGGTAGGGGTTCAGCCCGACGATCATCGCTCCTCGCGGACGTTCCCCGCCCTGGCCGATCAGCGGAACCACCGCGGCGGTGGCCGGTGGCTTGTCCCAGGCGCCCGTCGGCAGGGCCTCGCGGCCGCAGAGGTCCACCGTCACGTTGGCCTCGCCGGCCCAGATGGAGCTCAGGTCCCAGGTACCGCCGCTCAGGGCCAGGGTCGCGGGCGCACAGCCGTGGCCGGGCTCGATTCCGGTCGCGCAGGCCAGATGCCCCTGGCCCTCCTCGTCGAACAGATAGGTCAGGCTGAAGGGCAGATCATGCAGATTGCCGCCGAGCCCCTCCCGGACGGCATCGATCACCTCGGCCCGGCTCGAGGCCGGAGCGAGCCGGGACGCCAGTTCGCGGAGCGACGCCAGGCGGCGCTCGCTGATCACCCGGTCCGTCTCTTCCGAGACGGCGCAGAACACCCCTTCCACCTTGCCGCTGTCGCCGAGCAGCGGACTATAGGAGAACGTGTGATAGGTCTCCTCGGGATAGCCGTGGCGGTGCAGGACCAGCAGCAGGGCCCGGTCCCAGGTCGCCTCTCCCCGCTCGTAGACGGTCTGCAGGCGGTCCTTGATGTCGTCCCAGATTTCAGCCCACAGGATCCGGGTCGGCACCCCGAGCGACTTCGGGTGTTTGACTCCCAGCGTCGGCCGGTAGGCGTCGTTGTAGAAGAAGTGGATGTCGGGGCCCCAGCCCAGCCACATCTCGAACCGCGAGGTGAGCAGCAGCCGAAGGGCCACCTTCAGCGCGTTCGGCCAGTTTTCCGGCGCGCCCAGGGAAGTGGAGGCCCAGTCATGAGCCCGCATCAGCCTTGCCATCTCGCCGTCGCCGACGAAGATGTCGCCGTAGGGTTCCTGCCGCTGATCCTTCGACGTCAAGGGATACGCTCTCCACAGGTCAAGAGATGTGTTCTCCACTTAGCCACGGAGACGGCCTCCCACCACCCCGAAATGCAGGTTGAACCAGGACATTCAGCCGTCTGGCGAGCGGCTAACAAAGGGGCGTACCCCTGCCGCCTCCCCCAACGCCTGGGGTTCAGTCCGAAGGCCTCATCCATCTGGTCATTCTGGTCATTCCACCGGCCCGGGTTGGCGCCGCGCTGCCATGGGCTTCCTGATCAGAACCGTCCCGCGTTCGGTTTCGTGAGCTCCCGGAGCGCATCCTTTCCCACCCACCGCGCCGCGTCCTGCTCTGAGTCCGCCAGGCGCCTGGCCACTGCCACGGCAGCGGCATTGAGCGCGCGATTGCGTTTACCGATCGCACGCAGCGCCATGTTCACGGCCTTCTTGACGAAGTTCCGTTCGTCGCCGGCCTCGCGTTCGATCAGCTCGAGGCCACGGATGAATGCCGCGTCGTCGGCGTGCCGGTCATGCGCGGTGAGGCTCCAGAGCAGCGCGAAGGCCGTGCGTTTCTCGAACTCGTTGCGCTTGCTGCTCCACTGCGTGACCTTCGCCCACCGATGTGGCGTACGGTCGAACAGGTTGAAGCACATCGTGTCGCAGATCGCCCAGTTGTCGAAATCCTTGCACCAGCGATCCATCTGCGCGGCTGTGACCAGCGCCGGGTCATCGACGAACGAGGCCAGCAGGCGCGCCTCGTACCAGCCGGTGTCCCAGAGCGCCAAGGCGAGTTCATGGTTGTGCCCGAGCTTCTTGCCGAGCGCCTTGATGTCCCTCATCGCCACGCCGAACGCCTTGTCCGAGGGGATGGCGTAGCGGGCCATGCCGTCCAGCGTGGCCTGGGTGCTGTGGTCCTTCAGCCACTGGAGCACCGGCTGGACTTCATCTTCGATCGACGGCTTCGCTGCGTTCGCGGCCGGCTTGACGGCGGGTCGAGGTGCATTCTTCGCCCTCTTGGGGGACGAAGGGGATTGGGTCACCCCCTTTTTCGCGGTGGTCCTTTTCATGATGAGCCGACCTTAGCCGAGCAGTGGCGGGGCCCCGGTCGCGGTCACGACACGCTTCGCGAGGCGTTTGCCGGGTCCGCTCTTCACCTCTGGAATCCGCGCCTCCAGCCCTCCGCGGCCAATGGCAACCACTTCCACTCGCCGGGTGCGTCCGGTTCCTCCTCTCCGGCCAGTTCCAGCTCGCCGGTGAGGCGCAGTGTGGGCCGCACCCTACCGCCAGTACGTGTCCGCACCTGTCTTCCCGGGGGCTTGAGCTACGTCAGACATTGGTGACACCTTCCCGGCTGAATGTTCTCGGCCCGACACTGCTGGCTCCTCGTCTCATCCCTCGCCGTCCTTCTCTCCTGCGATGAGGCGCCTCCATCGCCCGCCACCCACTGGGTGGAGGCGGGCCGAGCCCAGGAGCTCCGCCTGGCGCCGCGCACCGGTGACGCGTCTCTCTCCGCCGCCATCGCGCAACTGCGTGCCGCTCCGGGGGAGGCGAGCCAGCTCGCCCTCGCCCAGGCGTACTTCCCGGAGATCCTCAACGGCACGCCGGTGGACCTGTCACACGTTCCTCCGGAAGCGCTGCTGCACGTGCGCATGCCGTCCTCCCTGAGCGGGGAGATGGTGCTCACCACCCGGGGCCTCACCTTCACGGTGCGGCAGGCGGGGAGTGGAGACGCGGCGCTGCGCTCCTCGCGGGGCGCGGCCTTCTATGGAGACGGACACTTCTGGATGGCTCCGGGCGGCTCGGCCGCGGAGAGCGGCGAGTGGAAGACGCCGCGCGTGGAGGAGCTGCTCGTCCTGCCCGAGGGTGGGGGAGCGCACCGCACGCTCTACGAGCTGACGCTTCCGCCCGAGGTGACGGCCGCGCGCGACGTGGGCGAGTACCTGGAGCTGGTGGATGCGCATGGGGTGTCAGTGCTGCGCGTGCACTACTCAGTGGCGAGGGATGCGGCGGGCCTGAGCCGGCAAGGCCGGGTGCGCCTGCGGGGCGCGGTGGCCGAGGCCTCGCCCATTGCCGGTGCTCCGGTGCGCTACGCGGTGGGCGGGACGCTGTCCGTGGAGATGACGGTGGACCTGGAGGGACTGGCGGGTCCGGTGGTGGTGGACCCCGGCTTCTCCTCCACGGGTAGCCTGTCGACCTTTCGTTACAACGCGGGCATCTCGCTGCTGCCCTCGGGCAAGGTCCTGGCGGCAGGTGGTGGCCTGGCCCCCTACGTCTCCTGCGAGCTGTACGATCCGGTGTCCGGCACCTGGAGTGGGACGGGCTCGATGGCCGCCGCCCGCAACAGCCCCGTCACGCTCCTGCTGCCCACCGGCAAGGTGCTGGTGACGGGTGGCGACAGCGCCGTCAGCGCCTCGACCGCGGAGCTGTACGATCCCGTGACGGGGACGTGGAGCACCACGGGAGCCCTGCCCGGACCCCGCCACATGCACTCGCTGACGCTGCTGCGCACCGGCAAGGTGCTGATGACCGGTGGTTACAACAGCACCACCAGCACCGGGCACAACGAGGCGTCGCTGTACGATCCGGCCACGGGAACCTGGACGCCCACTGCTTCCATGCCCTCGAACCAGTATGGCCACACGGCGACGCTGCTGCCCTCGGGCGAGGTGCTGGTGGTGGGCGGCTACATGAATGACAGCTCTCCCTCCGGTCCGGTGATGATCTACAACCCGGACACGGGGACCTGGCGGCAGCCGGGCAGGCTGCCCTACCTCCCGTCTCACACGGCGACGCTGTTGCCCTCGGGCAAGGTGCTGCTGGTGGGCGACCGGAACTCGATGGTGTACGACCCGGCCACGGGCCTGTCGTCGAGCACCCTGCCGAGGATGGCGCGCTACCTCCACTCGGCGACGCTGTTGCCCTCGGGCAAGGTGCTGGTGGCGGGGGGCGCGGGTGGCAGTGCCACCGGCACGGCCTCGGAGCTGTATGACCCGGCCACCCATGTGTGGACCATGGCGTCTACGCTCCCGACAGTCTTCTCCAACCACGTGGCGGTGATGCTGCCCACGGGCAAGGTGCTGCTCACCGCGGGTGGGACCAAGGAAAGCCTGCTGTATGACCCGGGCGAGTCCACCTGGGGCGCCTCGCCCTCTCCGGCGACGAAGCGGTTGGACGCGACGGGGGTGCTGCTGCCCAATGGCAAGGTGCTGCTGCCGGGCGGTTACAGCGCGGGCGGCAGCCTGGTCTCGGCCGAACTGTATGATCCGGGCACCAACGCCTGGTCCGCGGCCAGCCCCATGTCGGTGTCCCGCTACGACAACTCGGTGACGGTGCTGCGCTCGGGAAAGGTCCTGGTGGTGGGCGGCTGGGACTCCACCACGGGCACGGGGACGAAGGTGGTGGAGGTGTTCGATCCCGTCACGGGGACGTGGAAGACCGTGGCGCCGACACTCCAGCCCCATGGGACCCATACGGCCACGGTGCTGCCCGACGGCAAGGTGCTCGTCGCGGGCGGCGTGACCAGCGGCATGGGCAACAGGTCCGAGCTGTACGACCCGGACACGGACACCTGGCGTTACACGACGGGGTCCATGAGGGCGGGCCGGAGCGATCACTCGGCCATCCTGCTGCCCACGGGCAAGGTGCTCGTCGCGGGAGGCCTGGGCCCGCTGACGTCGGCGGAACTGTACGACCCGGCCACGGAGACGTGGATCGCCACCGGCTCGATGGTGACGGCCCGGTCGTCCCACCGGCTGGCGCTGCTGCCCAATGGCAAGGTGCTGACGGCGGGTGGCCCCGGGAGCGTCGTCACCGCCGAGTTGTATGACCCGGTAACGGGCACGTGGAGCGCCACCGGCTCGACGGCGAGCCCGCACTACCAGGGCTCGTTGGTGCTGCTGCCCTCGGGCCGGGTGTTGTTCGCGGGAGGCGGGGGGGGGCTGACCGTCGCGGAGCTGTATGACCCGGCGCTGGGGACGTGGAGCAGCGCGGGCCCCATGCCCTTCAGCCGGCAGGGGGGCGCGGCGGTGCTGCTGCCCAATGGCAAGGTGCTCTTCGCGGGTGGCAACTGGGCCACGCCCAGCGGCAGCAACCTGTTCGACGAATCGGGAACGAACGACGCCTGGCGCCCCAGCCTGCGCGTGGCCACCTCGGTGACCCCGCTGGCGGCCGTGACCGCGACGGGGACGAGGCTGCGCGGCATCTCGGAGGGCATCAGTGTCGGGGGCGGCACCCGGAGCACCCCCGCGAACTTCCCCGTGGTGAGCCTCATGCCCCTGGAGGGAAACACGCTCCTGCGGTTGCCCCTGAGCGGCTTCTCGGACACGTCGTTGACCACCACCTTGCCCGGGCTCCTCCCTGGCCATTACCAGCTCTTCGCCACGGTGAATGGCATCTCGGGGGGCGGGCTGCTCCGGGTCTCCGACCACGCGGCGCCCGTGGCGCAACCGGGCTCGGTGGCGGCCCGGGAGGACACTCCGGTGGACATGACGCTGCTGGCGTCGGACGCGGAGGGCAGCACGCTGACGTACACGGTGGTGTCGGGCCCGTCGCACGGGACGCTGTCGGGCACGGGCGCCTCGCGCACGTACACGCCCGCGGCCAACTACCACGGCCCGGACTCCTTCACCTTCAAGGTGAACGATGGGAAGGAGGACTCCAACGAGGCCACTGTCACGATCACCGTGAGCGCCGTGGATGATGCCCCGGTGGCCCTGGCGGGCTCGGTGACGACGGCCGAGGAGGAGGCGGTGGCCGTGACGTTGGAGGCCACGGAGGTGGACGGTGACACGCTGACGTACACAGTGGTGTCGGGCCCGGCGCACGGCACGCTGTCGGGCACGGGCGCCTCGCGCACGTACACGCCCGCGGCCAACTACCACGGCCCGGACTCCATCACCTTCAAGGTGAACGACGGGACGGCGGACTCCAACGAGGCCACCGTCACGATCACCGTCACCGCGGTGAGCGATGCCCCGGTGGCCCTGGCGGGCTCGGCGATGACCGACGAGGACACGCCGGTGTCCGTGGTGTTGGAAGCCACGGACGCGGAGGGCAGCACGCTGACGTACACGGTGGTGTCGGGCCCGTCGCACGGTACGCTGTCGGGCACGGGGGCCTCGCGCACGTACTCGCCCGCGGCCAACTACCACGGCCCGGATGCCATCACCTTCAAGGTGAATGACGGGACAGAGGACTCCAATGTGGCCACCGTCACGCTCACCGTCACCCCGGTGAATGATGCCCCGGTGGCCCTGGCGGGCTCGGTGACGACGGCCGAGGAGACGGCGGTGGCCGTGACGTTGGCGGCCATGGAGGTGGACGGTGACACGCTGACGTACACGGTGGTGTCGGGCCCGGCGCACGGTACGCTGTCGGGCACGGGGGCCTCGCGCACGTACACGCCCGCGGCCAACTACCACGGTCCGGACTCCATCACCTTCAAGGTGAACGATGGGACAGAGGACTCCATTGTGGCCACCGTCACGCTCACCATCACCCCGGTGAACGATGCGCCGGTGGCCTTGGCGGACGCGGTGACGACGGCCGAGGACACTCCGGTGGCCGTGACGTTGGCAGCCACGGAGGTGGACGGCGACACGCTCACGTACACGGTGGTGTCGGGGCCGGCGCACGGCACGCTGTCGGGCACGGGGGCCTCGCGCACGTACACGCCCGCGGCCAACTACCACGGTCCGGACTCCATCACCTTCAAGGTGAACGACGGGACGGTGGAGTCCAACGTGGCCACCCTCTCCCTCACCGTGAACTCCGTGAATGATGCCCCGGTGGCTCTGGCGGACGCGGTGACGACGGCCGAGGAGACGGCGGTGTCCGTGACGTTGAAGGCCACGGACGTGGAAGGCGACAAGCTCACGTACACGGTGGTGTCGGGCCCGTCGCATGGCTCGCTGAGGGGATCGGGCACCATCCTCGCGTACGTGCCCTCGGCGAACCACTATGGCCCGGACTCCTTCACCTTCAAGGCCAACGATGGGACGCAGGACTCCACCGAGACCACGGTGACGCTCACCGTCACGCCGGTGAACGACGCGCCCGTGGCCCTGATGGGCTCGGTGACGACGGCCGAGAACACCCCCGTGGCCGTGACGCTGGGTTCCCTGGACGTGGACGGCGACACGCTCACGTACACGGTGGTGTCGGGACCGGCGCGAGGCACGCTGTCGGGCTCGGGCGCCAGCCTCACGTACACGCCCGCGGCGGGCTACCACGGCCCGGACTTCTTCCTCTTCCAGGTGGGGGATGGGACGGTGGAGTCCACCG